>NZ_JBQFZR010000001.1:0-1767458 GCF_056542345.1 Ruegeria sp. AD5 | reverse complement strand
AGCCCGGTAGCTCGTCAGGCTCATAACCTGAAGGTCGCAGGTTCAAATCCTGCTCCCGCAACCAACTTTAGAAAATCCAAACACAGCCCGTGCAGACTACAATTGATCACCCCGATCAATTGCTTAACGATCAAACCTCGCCAGGCTCATAACATGAAGGTCGTAGTATCGTAGTCTCTGCTGAGAAGGACAAAAAGACAACGACGATCCGCTTGTCAGCATGCCTCTTAGAAGAGTGAGCAATGTAGTAGAGTTATCAGTTAAATTCAAACTTTCGTCACTGGACGCTTTCGAAGTGCAGGTTTTTCCGTAGTCCCGAGAATCTTTCCGAAACATCTTGTTTCCAATTCGCGAACTAAGAGTTTCGAATTTAGCCGTGGACACATTTTTGCCATAATGCCATCCTGGCACTGTGGGCGGCATGTCTTTATTTTTAGCACTTTCTAGTTTTTCCAACTGGATTTGAGGGGGTTACCTAGTTCGATATGCCGCCCCACGAGCAGTCTTCTGATCGTCCAATGAATGAAGCGCATTTTCGGTGGCGTTGATACAATGCGCGTTCAAACCTTTTGTATCGCGCATCTGGGTGTAGTTATGGCGTACCTCGACAGCGCCATTAGATTCTATGGGCGCAGTTTCAGGTATCTTTCCATTGATCGTTGCGCGCCGAATGATGTGCAATCGGCGATGCAGAGGTGCAACAGGTCAAGATAGAAATGCCATCAGAACGACCCCAACTAACGTCCTGAGAGCGGTATCTGAGCAAGTAAGCGCTGCCTGGATAGCAAGTTTCCGCAACGTAAACATAAGCTCACTTTTCGCCTTTCAAGACTTGCTCTATGCCGGGTGCAGCATTCCGGTGGGGGCCGATATGAAACTTAGTGCGTTGGAAATCCTTTGCGTCATTTTGGCAAGTGTTGTGGCAGTGGCTGGTTTTGCCGGAGCCGTGAATGCGCTTGTTTCAGCGATCTAATGTAGCACCGCAAAGTTGTAGGGCCTTTAGGCGCATGTTGTCGCGCTCGTGACAACTGTTCTCTCGGGGTGTCGGTGGCTTTGTAGTAAGACATTGAAACTAAAAAATTAAAGAAACACCATGTACTTCTTTTTCGTTCATCGTTGACGCCGTCGTCACCCAAAGTGAACAGGTCTAGGGCCCGAAAACAAGCCCGCTTCGTCCAAATCTCGCGGTAGCGGTATTAGATTGAAAGCGTTGCCTCGTATTCCACCTAGCAGAGGGGTTGGCGAGGGGGTCGAGCCAACCCCTCTGAAGGGGATACACGGATCAGTGAAAGTGGTCCGTTGAGCTCAGGTTATGCGATGCGTGTAGGCCCGTATATTGGGGGTTCCCCGTAGTTGGGAAAATTAATCTTTCAGACACATTCCGGACATCTCGCCCAGATACCAAAACGATACGGCGCGCCTAGAAGATGTCTGATGATTTCTTGAGGGGGTACGAGTTTGGCGCGTCGTACCTTGAACCGCGATGATTTCCCAAAAACCTCAAGCGAGGCTGATAACGATGCCCTGCTTCAAGGACGCGTCCGCCGCATCGGCCAGCAACTGAGCCCGCAGCCCATCGATGATACCTGGTGCAAGTTGTCCTGATCCGGACACAGCGGCAGTGAAATGGGCCATCTCGGCTTGATAGGCGCCTTCGTAGCGTTCAAGAAAGAAATGCCGGGCGGGGGCTTTGCGGAAACCCGACGGAGTCGCGACCTCAACCGCATTCTCCAACATGTTTTCGGCCCGCAACATGCCCTTCTCGCCATGCACCTCGATGCGCTGATCATAGCCATAGCTGGCGCGGCGCGAGTTGGAGATCTGGCAAATCTTGCCACTGGCTGTCGTCAGGGTTACGGCTGCGGTGTCGACGTCTCCGGCTTTGCCGATCTCGGGATCGACGAGCGATGATCCAACAGCGTAAACGCTGATAGGTTCTTCGCCCAGCAAGAAACGTGCCATATCCAAGTCATGGATCATCATATCGCGGAACAACCCACCCGAGCTTTCGATATAGCTGATCGGTGGCGGCGAGGGGTCGCGGGACAGAATGGTGACAATTTCGACCGCGCCGATCTCACCTTCGGCGATGCGGGATTGAATATTGGCAAAGCTCGGATCAAAGCGGCGGTTGAAGGCCGTCATGAAGGGCACGCCGGTGGCTTCGACCACCTTGATGCAGTCGCGGATGCGGTCAGCGGACATGTCCACCGGCTTTTCGCAGAAGATCGCTTTGCCGGCACTCGCCGCTTTATGGATCAGATCGTAATGGGTGTCGGTCGGAGTACCGATGACGACAGCATCGACATCTTTGCTTTCGATCAGTTCGTCCGCCGACAGGATCTGTGCGCCAGTTTTGTCGGCCAGCATCTGAGCCGGTTCTGTGAATGCGTCCGCCACTGCGCTCACTCGTGCGCCATCAATCTGCCCGATCGAGCGCGCATGAACCTGACCGATCCGCCCGCATCCCAATAGCCCAATATTCAGCATGTCATGCCCCTTTGAACGCTTTCAGTACTCGGCGCGTCGCCTCGACCACCGGTTCATGTGTATCTTTCAGTATTTGAACGCGGTCGAACCTGTCCGGATCGGCATTCACGGCCGTTCGCAGGGCATTCCCAAAGGCCATTCGCAGCTCGGTCCCGATGTTAAATTTGCAGATTTTCGATCCGCGCGCCAGCGCAGCACGTTGCGCAACCGGCACGCCCGAGCCGCCATGGATCACCAGAGGTATCTCGGTCACGGCTTCGATGGCGCGGATACGGGTCTCGTCCAGACCGCCCTCTTTGTTCTGCTGCAAGTGGACGTTGCCGACCGAGATCGCCATTGCATCCACGCTGGTCTCTCGGGCGAATTGCGCGGCTTCCGCCGGGTCGGTTCCGTCCGAACCTTCACCACCCGAATAGCCGACAAAACCGATTTCACCCTCGCAGGAGACACCAGCGGCATGGGCCATCTCGGCAATTGCAGTGGTCTCGGCGATATTCTGTTCCAAAGGCTTGCGTGAGCCGTCAAACATGACAGAGGTGAAGCCGCTGTCGATGGCGATGTGGCATTCGTCATGGGTGTAGCCATGGTCCAGATGCGCCACGACGGGCACGCTGGCACATTCGGCCAGATGGCGGAACATCTTGCCCAGAACCGGCAGCGGCGTGTGTTCGCGGCATGATGGGCCGGCTTGCAGGATGATCGGTACGCCTTCGGCTTCGGCAGCGGCCACGTAGGCACGCATATCCTCCCAGCCCAGCGTCACCAACCCGGCCACGGCATAGCCGTCGCGCAGCGCGGGTTGCAGCACGTCCGATAATGTCACAAGGCTCATTTGAACTTGGCCACCATGTCCATAATGCCCGGGATCGTATGCAGCTGGGCTGCATGGGTCGGTTGGAAATACTGCTTCAGCGAGCGCTGACTGAGCCCGCCGAGGATGGTGAAATAGTACATTTCATACCCCGGCAAAACTGCGCAGGGGTGATAGCCCTTGTCCAGCAGGATCGTCGAGCCATCCATGATGTGATAGGCATCACCCGGCTTGTTGTCTTCGCGCTGCAGCATCTGGACGCCAGAACCATAGTTGGGCCGGAAGCGGAAATTATAGGTTTCGTCATGGCGGGTTTCGATCATTTCGCCATCGTCGCTTTTGCGGTCGGTGTCATGTTTGTGGCTGGGAAAGCCAGACCAGCCGCCCTGACCCACGGTATAAAGTTCAGACACCAGCAAGCGGCCGACCTTGTCGTGATGGTTCGCGCCCAGAATGTGTTTGATTTTTCGATGGGTTTTGGTGTCGTCCGATCCATACTGCACCAGATCCAGTTCGGGTACGCGGACATCAAAGGGTTCAAGCACACGGTCGAATTTTGCGCCCGCGATGAAGGTTTCGGTTTCATCCGTCATGCAGGTTATTCGAACCTTGGCGCCGACGGGAACGTATACGCCCTCGGGCTCGCCATCCCAGACGTCGATGGCGCGGTTGCCAAGGTTGGTATAGATCGCGCCGTCCACATCGACATCCACGGTACCGGTGGCGGGCACGATGCAGGTCTCATAGCCCGGTACGGCATATTCGAACACCTCGCCCTTTTTCAGTTTGACGATGTTGAAATAGTTTAGCGGCACCAGATCATGGTCGGCATCGACGATAGGTTTGTTCTGGTTGTCATGGGGCGCGATATGCATCTGCGGCTCCTTTCAGGTATCGGTTGGGCCCGGGTGTTGGGCCAGAAATTCGTCAAGTTCGGGCGTCGTCGGCATGGCCCCGGCGCAGCCGGGTTTCGACACGACGATCGACGCGCAGGCCGAACCGCGCAGCACCGCATCGCGCAGGTCATGCCCCGCAGCGATCGAGGCCAGCAGTCCGGCCAGAAAACTGTCGCCTGCGCCGTTGGGCTTCACGGCGGTAACGGGGTAGATGCCGGTGCGGACCTCTTGCCCGTCTGCCAGCGTAATGGCCCCCTCATGGCCCATCTTGTAGATCACCATCTTGCCGTTGGCCGCCAATTCGCGGGCCTTGTCTAAACCTTTTTCGATGCCGCCCGCCATAAAGCCGAACTCTTCATCATTGCCAACGATCAGATCGCTTTCATTCCCTGCGCGGGTCAGAACCTCTGAGGCGACTTCGGGTGATGGCCAACTATAGGGGCGGTAATCGATGTCGAAGATCACCGGCAGACCTGAGGCGCGCGCATTTTCAAATGCGCGGAAGGTGGCCGAGCGTGAGGGTTCCGCAGCAAACACCGTGCCCGCCGTGATCAGGGCTGAGAAGGCGCTGTAGTCGACCTCATCCATATCCGCCTCGGTTACCTGGAAATCAGCGGCGCCGTTGCGGTAGATGACATTCTGAAAGTCTTCAATGCAACTTTCGTAGACAGCCAAGGACGTACGTGCCTCGCCACCCACAGCTCGGACATATCTCGTTTCAACGCCATAGTCCCGCAGCCGGTTCACACAGAACCGCCCCACGGCATCATCCGAGACCGAGGTGACCAGCGCCGCTTGCGATCCCAGCTTCACCAGTCCGGCGCAGATATTGGCGCTTGATCCGCCCAGATCGGCGCGAAACACTTGTGCGTCTTCGCTTTTGGTTCCGACCGGATCCGCAAACATGTCCATTCCGGCCCTGCCGAACACGGCAAAGCGGTTACCTTTTATACCTTCGATCAGAGTCACGTGCGCCCCTCGGTATTGCCTGCCCGCGCGGCATCCAGCACCTCGGGGTAGGGATAATTCAGGCCCAGCAACTGCCGCAGATCGGGACTTGCCTGATCAAGGAAATCCTGCGGTAGCGCAGCGGGCATATCTTCCATCGGTTTAACCCATTTGGGCAGATACTGGATCAGGATCGCGCTGCGGTCGTGATCCGCTTTGTTCGGCATCGCGCAATGCCACGTCACGCCATAGAACAGAGCAACATCGCCAGGCTCACCGGTCATCTGCTCGCATTTGTCATAGAACTTGTCTTCGGGCGTGGGATAACGAAGCTCTTTCTGCGATCCGGGTACATAGCCGGTCGCGCCGCTTTCCTTGGTGAACGGGTCCAGCAAAACCGAGACCTGTGCATTCATTGGAAATGATCCATTCAGACCGACGGGATGCGTTTCGGGGCTGTGAAAGTCCCAATAGGGATAGTCGACATGCGGCTCCTGCCCCGGCCCGCCCGGCAGGATGCGATTGGCAGCGATCGAGCCCATGATGAACTCGGTCCCCAGAAACTTGCGGAGGATCTTCATCAGAACCGGATGTGCAGCCATGCGTGAAAACACGTCGCCCTTGGCCAACAGGTTCCAGACCCGCCGCTGCAGGTTCAGTTTGCCATCTTCTTCCGCAGCGCCTTGGAAATGGGTCACTTTCTCGGCCGCCGTTTCGGATTCGGCCATGACGATGGCACGTGCCTCGGCGATCTCTTCAGGGGTGAAAAGGCCCGAGATTGCGACGACTCCATCACCGTTCAGCAATTCATCCACAATGACGTCTGGGTCAGCCGTTTCTGCCTTGAACCGTTTCATCAGATGCCCTTGCGTTGTTTTTCGCGGGTCGATTCCCATTCGACATGGGCATCACGAACCCTCTCGTCAGCCGAAGTGTGGGGTGTTCCAACCTCCCACCATGCATGGCCTTCAGTGGTCCAGCCTTCATAGGCGTCCACGTTCATCACAATCACATAAGTCTTATCGCTGGCCTTGGCGCGCTTGAACGCTTCGGCCAGTTCCGCCGGGTTCGCGACCTTTTCGCTGGTGGCCCCCATCGAGGCCGCGTGGGCCGCGAAATCAACGCCAAAGGCTTCGGGGATGGTGGGGCAGTCTTCCAGCAGGTTGTTGAAGCTTTCGTTGCCTGTGTTGTTCTGCAGCTTGTTGATGACTGCAAAACCGCCATTGTCCAGCACCAAAACAATCATCTTCTTGCGGCTCAGAACCGAGGAATAGATGTCCGAGTTCAGCATCAGATATGAGCCATCACCGCAGAAGGTAATTGTGTCCTTATCCGGCTCACGCTCAGATTGGGCAATGCGCGCGCCCCAAGCGCCTGCGATCTCATAGCCCATGCAGGAGAATCCGAACTCAACATCAACGGTGCCAATATCCAGCGTGCGCCAGTTGGCGGTGACTTCAGCGGGCAGACCTCCGGCAGCGGCGACCACGCGGTCACGCGGGTCACAGAGTTCGTTCACAACGCCGATGGCCTGAGCATAGGAATTCGGACGGTTCCCGTAAGACACATTCTCGGCCACGTAGGCATCCCACTTGCGGCGCTCGTCTTGCGCCAGTGAAACCCAATCGGATGCAGCCGTGTAGTCAATTGCCTGTGTTAGAGCCTGAATTGAAAGCTTGGCATCCCCAACAACTGGCAAGGACATGTGCTTACCCGCATCATGCCGCGCAGCATTGATCGAGATGAACTGAGCGTCCTTGGCAAAGGCAGTCCACGAGCCGGTCGTGAAATCCTGCAAGCGCGTGCCAACAGCGACGATCATATCGGCTTGCTCCGCAATTGCGTTGGCACTGTCCGATCCAGTGACGCCGATCGGGCCAATGTTCAGCGGGTGGGTCGCCAGCATATTGGCGCGGCCCGCGATGGTTTCGACGACCGGGATCTGAAGCTTTTCGGCGAATTCGGTCAGCTCGGTCACGGCTTTGGAATACTGCACGCCCCCACCCGCGATGATCATCGGGCGTTTCGCGCTTGCCAACGCGGCAGCGGCATCGGCGATTTCATCCGCATCGGGAGATTGGCGGCGAATGCGATGCACTTTTTTCTCAAAGAACTTCACCGGGAAGTCATAGGTCCAACCCTGCACATCCTGTGGCAACCCAAGGAACGCCGGCCCGCAATCGCCCGGGTCCAGCATTGTCGCTATAGCGGCGGGCAGAGATTGAATGACCTGTGCCGGATGCGTGATGCGATCCCAATAGCGGCTGACCGGTTTGAAGGCGTCATTCACACCAAACGTCGGGTCATAGTAGTTCTCCATCTGCTGCAGAACCGGATCCGGTAAGCGGGTGATGAACGTGTCCCCGCACAACATCAGCATTGGCAGCCGGTTCGCATGGGCCAGTCCAGCAGCAGTCAACAGATTCGCAGTGCCGGGGCCTGCGCTAGCGGTGCAGAACATGAATCGCTGACGCAGCCATTGCTTGGCATAGCCCGCGGCGGCGAACCCCATGCTCTGTTCATTCTGCCCGCGATACAACGGCAGCTCATCCCGGACAGTATTCAGTGCCTCGCCCAGGCAGGTCACATTGCCATGACCAAAAATCCCGAAGCCCCCACCACATAGGCGATATTCCTGACCATCGATCTCGATGAACTGGTTCGACAGCCAGCGAATGATCGCCTGCGCCGTTGTCAGGTAAACAGTGTCGTGTTGCGCGGACATGTCTGCGGGCTCCTTTAGGAAAATTATGATGCAGTGCCGAATGCAGCTTGCGAGAGTCCTATTCTCACGATACAAGTTTTGCAACCGGTTGCAAATGGTTTTCAAGAAAAAGCGAGGGAGGACGTCGGAATGGCAGAGATCGGCATTGGCATTCTAGGCGGCGGATATATGGGCAAGGCCCATGCGGTCGCCATGTCCTCGGTTGGGGCGGTGTTCAACACGGCCTTGCGACCACGGTTAGAGATGGTGTGCGCCTCGTCACCGGAAAGCGCTGAGCGGTATCGTCAGGCCTATGGATTCGCGCGCTCGACGAATGACTGGCGTGTGTTGGTGAACGACCCGAAGGTAGAGGCCGTTGTGATCGCCACGCCTCCGGAAACACATCGCGAGATCGCTCAGGCAGCGTTTGCGCTGGGCAAACCTGTGCTGTGTGAAAAGCCTTTGGGCGCGTCGCTGGAGGATGGTGCGGCGATGTCAGCAGCGGCCGAGGCCTCGGGCTTGGCCAACATGGTTGGTTTCAACTATATCCGCACCCCGGCCAGCCAATACGCTCGCGCTCTGATAGCCGAAGGAGAGATCGGCGACATCACATGGTTTCGGGGTGAGCATACCGAAGATTTCTACGCGCACCCTCAAGCCCCGGCAACCTGGCGTACAACAGGAATGTCGAACGGAACGATGGGTGATCTTGCGCCTCATATGATCAATGCCGCACTGGCTTTGATCGGCCCGATTTCACGCGTGATGGCCGAGGTCGAAACCGTGCACAATAGCCGCCCGGGTGGCGAAGTTGACAATGACGACCACGCTCAGATGATGGTGCGGTTCGCGAACGGAGCAATGGGATCGATCTATATCAGTCGAATCGCGACTGGGCGCAAGATGGGCTATGCCTATGAGATCAGTGGCACCAAGGGTGCGATCCGCTTTGATCAGGAAGACCAGAACGTTTTGTGGCTCTACCGTATGGAGGGTCCCGAAGCTGAGCGTGGCTTTCGTAAGATCCTGACCGGCCCTGCGCACCCGGATTATGAGCCGTTCTGTCAAGGGCCGGGCCATGGCACGGGCTATCAGGATCAGATCATCATCGAGGCGCGAGATTTCCTGCGCGCGATCGAGACAGGTAAACCGGTCTGGCCGACCTTCCACGACGGGCATGAGGTCAACCGGGTCGTCGCTGCGGCATTGGCATCGTCAGCGGATGAAAGCTGGAAAAATATCGAAGATTTCTGAGCATCGGAGACAAGACAAGATGAGCATCAGAATTGGCAATGCGCCCTGTTCCTGGGGCGTGGAATTTGCGCAGGACCCGCGCAATCCGCATTGGAAAACCGTTCTCAGCGAATGCGCTGCGGCCGGGTATAAGGGTATCGAACTCGGCCCGGTGGGTTTCATGCCCGAAGACCCTGCGGTGCTGGCCGATGCGCTGGCCGAGCATGATCTTGAACTGATCGGCGGCGTTGTGTTCCGCAACTATCACGACCCCGACGCGTGGGAAGACGTGCTGGACGCCACCCACCGCACCGCTCGCGCATTGAAAGCGCATGGGGCGCAGCACATGGTGCTGATCGATGCGATCTCACCCCGCCGCGCGCCAACCGCTGGTCGCGCCGATGAGGCTGAGCAGATGGACAAGGCCGAGTGGACGGCGTTCCGGGATCGGATTTCTGAAAGCGCGCGGATCGGGTCCGAGGAATACGGGCTGACCGTTGGGATGCACGCTCATGCTGCGGGCTTCATGGACTTTGAACCTGAACTTATCCGTTTGCTGGACGAGGTCGATGAAAGCCTTCTTAAAATTTGCTTCGATACGGGGCATCACTCTTATGCCGGGTTCGATCCGGTCGGCTTCATGAATCGCTACGTTGATCGGATCTCGTACATGCACTTCAAGGATATCTCTCCGACAGTGAAAGCGGATGTAATTGCCAATCGGACGGGCTTCTATGATGCTTGCGGGCAGGGGATTTTCTGCAATCTGGGCGAAGGCGACGTAGACTTTCCAACCGTTCGCCAGGTGCTGCTGGACGCAGGTTTCACAGGATGGTGCACGGTCGAGCAGGATTGCGACCCAACGCTCGACCCTGATCCTGTAGGGGACGCGCGGAAGAATCGTGAATACCTTGAATCAATTGGTTTCAGTTAAGGAGGTCCAGACCATGACCAAGCTGAAATGGGGCATGATCGGAGGCGGCGAAGGTAGCCAGATCGGACCGGCGCACCGGTTGGGGGCGCTGGCGGACGGGCATTTCCAATTCACCGCCGGAGCGCTGGATCACAGGCCTGACATTGGTCGCGAATACGCCCAACGATTGGGTATCGCGGCAGACCGAGCCTACGGCGACTGGACCGAGATGCTGGAAGGTGAGCGCGGGCGCGAGGATCGGATTGATCTGGTCACTGTAGCCACTCCAAATGCGACGCATTTCGAGATCACCAAAGCGTACCTTGAGGCCGGGTTCAACGTGCTGTGCGAAAAGCCCATGACCATGACGGTGGAAGAGGGCGAAGAGATTGTCAAAGTCGCCGAGAAATCAGGAAAGATTTGCGCGGTAAACTACTGTTACTCGGCTTATCCGATGGTGCGTCAGGCACGTGCGATGGTGCGCGCAGGTGAGATCGGCAAAGTCCGTCTGGTCGTTACCAATTTCAGTCACGGCCATCACGGAGACGCCACCGATGCTGACAATCCACGCGTGCGCTGGCGCTATGATCCTGCGATGGCGGGTGTTTCCGGGCAGTTCGCTGATTGCGGTATCCACGCGATGCACATGGCCGGATTCATTGCGGATGATGAGGTTGAGACCCTGTCTGCAGATTTTGCTTCAACCATTGGCAGCCGTGAACTTGAAGATGATGCCATGGTCAACTTCCGTACGACAAAAGGCACTGTTGGCCGGCTGTGGACCTCTTCGGTGGCCATCGGTCGGCAGCACGGGTTCGACATTCAGGTGTTCGGAGAAACCGGCGGTCTGCGATGGGCGTCGGAGCAGCCGAACCAGCTTATCTACACGCCTGTTGGTGGTCGCCTGCAGATCATAGAAAAAGGCGAAGGCGGGCTCCATGAAGACGCGCAACGTCTCAGCCGGGTGGCGATTGCGCATCCCGAAGGGTTCCCGTTGGCGGTTGCGAATATCTATTGCGATCTCGCAGATGCAATTGCCGGGGAAACCCGCGACGGCTTGCCCAATGCGGCCGACGGCGTGCGGTCGATGGCGGCTGTGCATACAGCGGTCGAGTCGGCGAAACAGGGCAGCGCGTGGATGGATGCCCGGCCACCGATGTTTCGTTAACTCTCAGATACGGGGCGCAATGTGCCCCGTTCCACCACCGAACATGGGAATATCCGCGCCTCCGGATATCGGTCGGGTTCGTTCAGGGTTGCCACCATCAGCTCGATCGAAGAACTCACGATTTGCCGGATCGGCTGATGGATGGTGGTGAGATCAATATTCTCCCACCGTGCCATTTCCATGTCGTTCAGGCCGATGATGCCGATGTCTTCGGGCACCTTTAGGCCACTATCCAGAATTGCGGACAACACCCCGATGGACAACACGTCATCGCCGCAGAAATATGCATCAGCCCGCTCAGATTGGAGCAAGCGTAGCATTTCCTGACGACCTGCATCGAATGAGTAAGCCTCAGCAAACGAGCAGGTCACATCAATGCTAGGATGCCGGGCCATCTCTGACATGAAGCCTGCATGGCGATCCTGGGTCGAGGTCGCCGCTTCGGGTCCGCCTAGAAAGGCTACTTTCGTATAACCACGCGCGACCAGCTCGCGGGCCGCCATGCGTCCGCATTCCACATTGTCAATCCCGACCACATGAACCTGCGGTGAAGAGGATGACCGGCCAAAGCTGTGCACCACTGGTACGCCAGCATCCCGAAACGCTTTTGCGAACCCGGGCGGTAAGGTCGACGACGCTACGACAACGCCATCGACCGAATATTGGCGCAGCATTCGTACCGAATTTTCGGGTTCAACCTCGTCGGTCAGATTCACCAGCAATGGGCGCAGGCCTCGGTCCTGCAGCCCCCTGGTAAAGAGGTCGAAAACTTCAAGAAATATCGGGTTGTGGAAGTTGTTCGAGACCAGCCCGATCAGCTTAGTTCGGCCTGTGGTCAGAGATGAAGCCAGTGCATTTGGGCTGTATCCCAGCTCACGCGCGGCCTTCTCGACTTTTCGGCGCATCTTGTCGGAAACCGAGGCCCCATCGGTGAAAGTGCGCGACACCGCCGAGCGTGAAACGCCGGCGCGTTCTGCAACCTCTTTCAATGTGACAGCCATGATCCGTCTGACCTTCCTGCGTTTAGTGGCAGTCCTTTTACCTGTATTCTTTGGCAGATACAGTATGAAACACATCTGACACCGTTTGCAACCGGTTGCAAAATTTTGACAGATATGCTCTAACTCGAGTCGGAGAGGTGCGAAGGACTGCCTCAATCCGCGATAACATGAGTTTTGGGAGGACATCATGACTTCACTGACGAAGAAGTTGGCGCTGGCGGCGGCGGTAGCTGCGACGCCTCTGATCGCAGCCACGGGCGCTGCGGCGGAAGGTGAGAAATACATTCTGGTCAGCCACGCGCCAGACAGCGATAGCTGGTGGAACACGATCAAGAACGGCATCGCGCTGGCAGGCGACCAGATGGGTGTCGAAGTAGAATACCGCAATCCGCCCACTGGCGACCTTGCTGATATGGCGCGGATTATCGATCAGGCGGCTGCTTCGGGTCCGAACGGGATCATTACCACGTTGGCGGATTATGATGTGCTGAGCGGACCGATCAAATCAGCGGTCGATGCGGGCGTTGATGTCATCATCATGAACACTGGTACGCCGGATCAGGCCCGGGAAGTTGGTGCCCTGATGTATGTGGGTCAGCCCGAATATGATGCCGGATTTGCTGCAGGCCAGCGCGCCAAGGGTGACGGCATCGGCTCGTTCCTTTGTGTGAACCACTATATCGTTCAGCCCTCAAGCCAGGAACGTTGTCAGGGCTTTGCAGACGGCTTGGGCATTGAACTGGGGGATCAGATGATCGACGCCGGCCAGGACCCAGCCGAGATCAAGAACCGCGTGCTGGCCTATCTGTCGGCAAACCCGGATACTGATGCGGTTCTGACACTGGGTCCAACCTCGGCTGATCCGACAATTCTGGCGCTGGAAGAAAATGGTATGGCCGGTGACATCTATTTCGGCACCTTCGATCTGGGTGGTGAGATTGTCAAAGGCATCAAGTCTGGCGTGATCCAGTGGGGAATTGATCAGCAGCCCTTCCTGCAGGCTTACCTGCCGGTTGTTGTGATGACCAACTATCACCGCTATGGCGTTTTGCCGGGCAACAATATCAATTCGGGTCCCGGCTTCGTAACTGCTGATGGTCTGACCAAGATCGAAGAATTTGCTGGCGAGTACCGCTGATTCTTACAGCGCGGGCGCCCCGCCAAAGCGGCGCCCGCCAACAACTATCTGACGCAAAATCACTGCTTAACTCGGAGGGGCGTTCTAATGAGCGAGTCTGCTCAAAACACTGCTGTAACCGACGAACGGATTAAAGAAATATCGCCGCTGCGCAAGGCCTTGATCCGGCCTGAACTCGGCGGGATGGTTGGCACCGTTGCCGTCTTCACCTTCTTTCTTTTGTTCGCTTTTGACAGCGGCATGTTCAACGCACAGGGCATGATGAACTGGTCGGTTGTCTCGGCGCAGTTCATGATCATCGCCGTAGGTGCGTGCCTTCTGATGATTGCCGGTGAGTTTGACCTGTCAGTCGGGTCGATGATTGGCTTTTCGGGCATGATGATCGCAATTTTTTCGGTCACGCTGGCGTGGCCGGTCTGGATGGCAATTCTCGTCACGTTTGCAATGGCGGTGGCAATCGGCGCGCTGAACGGTTGGATCGTGATCCGGACTGGTTTGCCCAGCTTTATCGTAACGCTGGCCTTTCTGTTTATTTTGCGCGGCTTTACAATCTTCCTGCCGCAGGTGATCGAGCGCAAAACTATTATCGGCGGTGTGAAAGACGCAGCCGAAGGCGATTGGCTGGCGCCGATCTTTGGTGGTAAAATTTTGCAGGGATTGTTCCAATGGCTCGGGGATGCCGGGATCATCGCCGTATTCGAGCGTGGCACCCGCGCCGGTCAGCCAGTTGTGGATGGTATTCCAATGCTGATCGTCTGGGCGATCGCACTGATCATCTTTGGTCACGTGCTGCTGACCAAAACGCGGTTCGGCAACTGGATCTTCGCCTCGGGCGGGGATGCTGAGGCGGCGCGCAACTCGGGTGTGCCTGTGAACCGGGTCAAGATTCTGATGTTTATGTTCACGGCCTTCTGCGCCACTGTCTTCGCTGTCTGCCAGGTGATGGAGTTCGGATCGGCTGGTGCTGACCGGGGTCTGCTAAAAGAGTTCGAGGCGATCATCGCCGTGGTCATCGGCGGCGCGCTTCTGACCGGAGGATACGGCTCGGTACTGGGCGCGGCGCTGGGCGCGTTGATCTTTGGCGTGGTGCAACAGGGGTTGTTCTTTGCCGGTGTCGAAAGCTCGCTGTTCCGGGTCTTCCTAGGGGTGATCCTGCTTGGGGCTGTGATCCTCAACACCTATATCCGCCGCATCATCACGGGGGAGCGTTGATATGAATCCCGAACATGAACCCATCATCCAGATGAAAAACATCGAAAAGCACTTCGGCAGCGTGATCGCGCTGGCGGGTGTCTCGGTGGACGTGTTCCCCGGTGAATGCCACTGCCTTCTCGGCGACAACGGTGCGGGAAAGTCGACCTTCATCAAGACCATGTCGGGCGTGCACCAGCCCACCCACGGAGAAATCCTGTTCGAAGGCCACCCCATGCATTTCGCCGACCCGCGTGATGCCATCGAGGCCGGGATCGCAACCGTGCACCAGCATCTGGCCATGATCCCGTTGATGTCGGTCTCGCGCAACTTCTTCATGGGCAATGAGCCGGTAAAGAAGGTCGGACCTCTTCACTTCTTTGATCATGACTATGCCAACAAGGTCACGATGGAAGAGATGAAGAAAATGGGGATCAACCTGCGCGGCCCTGATCAGGCGGTGGGCACGCTGTCAGGTGGTGAACGCCAGACCGTCGCCATCGCGCGGGCGGTGCATTTCGGGGCGAAGGTTCTGATCTTGGATGAACCGACCTCGGCCCTTGGGGTGCGCCAAACAGCCAACGTTCTGGCGACCATCGACAAGGTGCGCAAGCAGGGTATTGCAGTGGTCTTTATTACTCATAACGTCCGCCATGCGTTGGCAGTGGGGGACCGGTTCACGGTACTCAACCGCGGTCAAACGCTGGGTACGGCGCAGCGTGGCCAGATCACCCCGGAAGAGCTGCAGGACCTGATGGCCGGTGGTCAGGAGATGGTCGAGCTTGAAGGCAGTCTGGGCGGAACCGTCTGATACTTTTTTGCCCCGCTGGCTGTGCTGGCGGGGTGACTACTTCTTCTCGAAGTACAATATGACTTCACCCAGCCTTACGCCAAAACGCGAAACATAGGCTCGGTTCAATAACCGGTCATCCGACAACAACCACATCCAGTCATCAAAATTGACACGCATGGTGCCGTCTTTGACGGGCAGGTCGATTTTGTACTTCCAGTTAAACGTATCGCCCCTTTCGACCCCACTGGCTGTGCCCAGCACACCGGGAGCGGTGCCGGTCCAGGTGTCATCGTCGGTCTTGGTCAGGGTCCAGATCCGTTGTTCGGTCGCACCATCGTCATAGACGAAATCTTCGACAAGCGTCAGAGTCTCTCCGTCCCATGTGCCGTCAATATCGACCTGGAAGCGACGCGGGACATTACCTAGTACATCCTGAAACTGACCATAAGCGACAGTCTTACCTTCGAAGAACTCTTCAAGGTTCAGCTGACGATCTGACAGAAACGATTTTGGTATACGCGGTTTGGCCGAGCATGCGGCGAGGATGGCCAACCCCGCGATCGCGACACCTGCAATAAGGGTACGGCGGGCGATCATTGCAAAACCCTCAGCTCAGAGTCTGCATCGTGGCCGTTTGCGCCATGCAGATGGGTGGATTTCACTTCAGGCGCAGGGCGCATCGTGGCGACCAGCTCGGCCACCTTGATCCCGAATTTTCGCATCTCGGACCGGTTTATGATTACACCGTTCTCCGTCAGATACATCCAGTCGGTCACATCCAGTGTATGCCCGCCCGCGTCCTCGGGCAGGATGATGCGATAGGTCAGCTTGACGGTTGAGCCCGAAATCACGCCTTTGCCCTCGCCGACAATATCGGCCGCTGTTGCGGTGAAAGTGTTGCCCGTGCCCAACGTCAGATGCCATTTGCGGGTCATCTGTTTGCCGTTGGAATAGGTGAAATACTCGGACAGCGTACCGGTGTTGCCGTCCCATTCGCCCACCATACGCGCGACAAAGCTGTTCGACATCTTGCCATTCGGGCCATAGATCAATCCTTCGGACAGGATTTCGCCATTCAGGTTCTTTTTGAGTGAAAACTCAGGTCCGGTTCCGCTGTAGTCGGAGGGTGATTGCGAGCGGAAACTGAGGAACCGGTTCTTCACAGCAAACAGCGCAAAAATCGCAAGCAGACAGATCAGGAGCGTTTTCATTTGGCAGAGACCTCTGTCGGGAGGGTCAGGACCATGCCAAACGCTCCGAGTTTCAAGATGCAGGGCAGCACCGCATAGGCGAGGGTGAGTGTATTCAAAGCCTCGGCAGAATTGGCCTGTCCAGGTGTAAAGCCGCTGCGTTCCAGTAGCGGCAGTGTGAAAAAGGCGGCCAGAGCTAGACCCAGCTTGCCTGCGAAGGACCAGATGCCGAACGCAGCAGATGCGTTCAGCCCGGCCCGGGTCAGAACGACCGAGAACATTGCTGGCAGGACAACCATGTCCGCCCCAAGCGCCGCGCCGGATGCGAGGCATATGATGGCGAAACCGACGAGATTCCCAGGGGCTAGAAGAGCGGCCCCGACAAAGCCGAGAATGGCCAGCGGCATGGCGATCATCAGAGTCTGCTTCGGGCCAATTCGGTTGCTGAGCTTGGCCCAGAACGGAACGCTGAGCCCGGCGCTGAGGAAGAACAGGATCAGCAATGGCCCCGCTTTGCCTGGCAGTTGCAGCCGATCTTCAACAAAGAACAGAAACAGGGTCGAGGTGATGGCGACGGGCAGGCTGTTGACCAACGCAAGGGCAAGCAGACGTAAAGCCCCAGCCTGTCCTAGGCCTGCAAAGGACAGCCCTTGACCGGTGATCGGCGTGCGTCGCCACATTGGCAGGGTAACAGCCAGAGTCACAACGCTCAGAAGCCCGAGAAACATTCCAAAGGCCGGATACCCCTGCGCGGCTGCGCCAAGCGCCACGAACACAGCGGGTGCTGCGGCTGCTATGATAACTCCGGTCAGTTGTCCGCCTTCGCGGAAGGCGGCCAGTGTCATCAGTTCCTTCGCGCTAGCCTGTTTCGCCAGCGTGGCGCTGCGGCCGTAAAGCAAGATGGTCCCAAGGCTGTAGGCCGAGAATAACAGGATCAGAATAGACACTAATGCGGCGATACTTGCCCCTTCTGGCAAACCAAACAGCAATGGGAATCCAATCGCCAGACCCAGCGCAGAGGCGGCGGCAAATAACATTTGCCCTCCGGGCCAGCGATCAATTGCCCAGCCAATCAGTGGATCTTGCACTAGATCGACCAGCCGGATGACCAGCAGAATGGTGCCAATCACCCCCAGCCCGATACCGAGATTCACGGCGGCAAAGCGCGGCAGGTGGATGTAAAGCGGGATACCTGCTGCAGCAAGCATCAGCGCATAGAGGCTGACACGCGGGTACAGCATCACTGCCCCTTCAACTGCTGTGTGAACGAGGCGGATCGTGTATTGTTACCCAGAAAAATTGACATGAAGCTGCGTGTGATACCCGGATTTGTCAGGGTGCAGGTTTTGCTTCCGTTGCGCCAGAAGCTGACGCTGTTGGGGCCTTGCGCGATGGCCAGATAGCTATCGCCTTTGCTGACCGCCTGAAAACAGCCCTGCAATTGGGCTTCCGTCGGCGCAGAATTGCCTTGTCGGGCCATCTCTTCCAGTGTCGACTCGACCAGCGCTTTTTGTTTCAGGTTTTTCCGATAGGTCAATTGTAGGCCGAAATTCTCGTTCCAGCTGAATGCGGCACCGCCGGGCGTGTAAAGCTTGGCGTCATAGAGCGGCAGCCCCAGAAAACGGAATGTCCCGGTGCCGCGCAGCTTAGGGTCTTTGATTGCATCCGACAAAGGCGAAGCCGCCAGTCCGCCGGGGACCATCAGCGCCAGTGACAGCAGCGCAGCGCAACAGGTTCTATATGTTGGCCGAAACAGCGAGGTCCGTTTCAGGGATACCATTGTCAGCTCCGATGCTCTGCGGGATGGCGGTGAGGCGCTCGACAACATGCATTGCGCTGGCAATCCCGTCTTCGTGGAAACCATGCCGGTTATACGCCCCGGCAAACCAGGTTCGGTTCTGTCCCTGCATCTCGCGGATTTGCCCTTGCGCGCGCAGGGCGGCTTTGTCGAAAACCGGATGGGCGAACTCGACCTCGTCATAGATTTTGTCCGCGGGAATGTCTGATGCGGCGTTCAGGGTCACAAACAGTGGGTCACTGTCGGGGATATTCTGAAGCCGATTCATCCAATATGTGACCCCAACATTGCCCTTTTGCGATCGATAGGTCCAACTGGACCAGCAAGCACGCCGCCTGGGCATTTGGCGGGGATCACAGTGCAGGATAGCTTTGTTCGGTTGATATCTAATCGCGCCGAGCGCCGCTTTTTCCGCTTCGGTCGCTGCATCACCCAAGATGGCGAGAGACTGATCGGAATGGGTTGCCAGAATGATTTCGTCAAACAGAGCGGCCTCACCTCCTGCATGGACGGTGACGCCCAGATCATGCCGCTCGATCCGCTGCACGGGTGCGGACAGTCTGATGTCAGCACCGCGCGCACGTAGCGCAGTTTCGATCCGGCGGACATATTCGATGCTGCCGCCTTTCACGGTGTACCACTGGTGCTGATTGGCACGGCCCGAGGCCAGCAGCGCGTGATTGCGGAAGAACTGCACCAGCGAGCGGGCTGGGAACTGATCGACGAACTCGACCGGAGTTGACCAGATCGCGCCGCACATCGGCATCAGATAATTGTGCCGGAACCAGTGGCCGAGACGCAGCTGATCCACAAGCTCACCGATCGTGGTGTCGTCGTCCTGCGCGGCTTCGGGGGCCTCTTTGCCAAACCGCAGGATATCGGCGATCATCTTGTAATAGGCTGGACGCGCGAGGTTGCGCTTTTGCGCGGTCAAAGTGCGCAGATTGTTCAACCCATATTCAATGCGGCCATTGTCGATAGTTGCACCAAAGCTCATCTCACTTTTGGTGACCGGCACGTTCAGCTCATCAAACAGCCGGGTCAAATAGGGGTATGTGACATAGTTGAAGACGATGAAACCGGTATCTACCGGCTGATCTCCGTTCTTTCCGGCCATCACCGTGCGGGCGTGGCCGCCCAGTCGAGGTTCAGCCTCGAACACGGTTATATCGTTGTCTTCGGAAAGGTAATAAGCTGCGGAGAGACCTGAAATGCCTGCGCCTATGACTGCGATTTTCTTGCGTACGCCCCGGGTTTCGTCGAACATTCCATCCTCGTTATTCGGTATTTACAACAAGATACGCAGGGAATGAGCCTTTGGATCAACCGCGTTAGAAGTTTTTTTCCGACGCGCTATGTAGTGTTATCTGGCCGAATGCTACGAGCGCTGGGCGTGATCCATTGCTGCTGACAGAACGTATTCGATCTACTAGTACGAAAAAAGACTTACGCATGAGCAGTTTTGACGGAAAAACCTATTGGATCATTGGCGCCAGCGAAGGGCTGGGCCGTTGCTTGGCCGAAAAGCTGAGCCGCGAAGGCGCGCATCTGATCCTTTCTGCTCGCAATGCCGAGCGATTGGATGAAATCTGTGGCACCTTGCCTAATGCACGTGCTGTACCGATGGATGTGACTGATCTCGACACTGTGCGCCGCGCTGTGGTGGAGGCTGGCTCAATTGACGCGCTTGTCTACAACGCAGGCGCCTATGAGCCGATCAGTACGTCAGATTGGAACACCGATGCCGCCTTGGCGATCAGCGATGTGAACTATTCCGGTGCGCTTCGGGTGTTGGGTGAAACCGTCCCAGGATTTGTGGGCTCAGGCAGTGGTGATATCACGCTGATCGGGTCGCTTGCCGGGTATCATGGGCTTCCCAATGCGATCTCGTACGGGGCCAGCAAGGCTGCGCTGATCTCGCTGGCCGAGACCATGCGGCACGATCTGGCAGGGTCAGGCGTGACGGTGCGCATTGTCAATCCGGGGTTCATCAAGACCCGTCTGACCGACAAGAACAGTTTCAAAATGCCGATGCTGATGACACCCGAAGATGCGGCCGATCGCGTAGTGCGCGCCATGTCCCGTCGCCGGTTTCGAACCGATTTCCCGGCACCGTTCTCATGGGTTGTGCGCCTGATCGATTATTTGCCCGATATTCTGGTGTACCGGGGAAAGTGACCCTATCCGCAGGTAAGCCTCTGAATTGTGCCTGCGCCGTTCACATAAACGTTCAGCCGGTCGATGCGATAATCCTGCGTGGCAATATCATCCGGGCCCAGAACGCGCGACCGTTCAGGCAGTTGGGCTTGTATGGTTGAAACCGGCTCACCAATGGTGTTCGCAAACGGTTCTCCCTTACAAAATGCAAGATCAACCGGTGCCTCCTCTAGTTCAAGCGCCGCGTCCTGCGGTGCAGAGGTCTCAGAACATGCGGTCAGAAGAATTAGGATCGGAAATAAACGGTACATTGGCGCAGGGCTTTCTGGTGATGTCGTTTCTGAAATATCAAAGATTTAGCCAACCTGTCATGAAAGCGCAGTTGAAAAAACCCTGTATTTGACGCAGGGTCGGGCAAAACAGACAGGGAGACAAGCACCATGCGTACCCGTGCCGCCGTCGCCGTTCAGGCAGGCAAACCTTTGGAAGTGATGGACGTAAACCTTGAAGGCCCCAAAGCGGGCGAGGTTCTGGTCGAGATCAAGGCGACAGGCATTTGCCATACCGATGAATTCACCCTGTCGGGCGCCGACCCTGAAGGCTTGTTTCCCGCCATTCTGGGCCATGAAGGCGCAGGTGTCGTGCTTGAGATCGGCCCGGGTGTAACCAGCCTGAAACCCGGCGATCACGTCATCCCGCTTTATACGCCCGAGTGCCGTGAGTGCGAATACTGCCTGCATCCCAAGACCAACCTGTGCCAGGCAATTCGCGAAACCCAAGGCCAGGGCCTCATGCCGGATGGCACCTCGCGTTTTTCTACGTTGGATGGCGATCCGATCCTGCACTACATGGGCTGCTCGACCTTCTCGAACCATACGGTTCTGCCTGAAATCGCGCTCGCCAAAGTGCGTGAGGACGCGCCCTTTGACAAGATCTGCTATATCGGCTGCGGCGTGACCACCGGAATTGGCGCGGTGATCAACACTGCAAAGGTAGAAATTGGCAGCCGTGCCATCGTGTTCGGTTTGGGCGGTATCGGCCTGAACGTGATTCAGGGCCTGCGTCTGGCTGGCGCGGATCAGATCGTGGGCGTTGATTTGAATCCAGCCAAGGTGGAAATGGCGACCAAGTTCGGCATGACGGATTTCGTGAACCCCTCTGAGGTCGAAGGTGATCTGGTGCCGTATCTGGTCAACCTGACCAAGGGCGGCGCGGATTATACCTTTGACGCCACAGGCAATGTCGGCGTAATGCGAGCGGCACTGGAATCGGCTCACAAGGGCTGGGGTGAATCGATCATCATCGGTGTGGCACCTGCGGGCGCTGAAATCTCGACTCGACCGTTCCAACTGGTTACTGGCCGCTCATGGCGTGGCACCGCGTTTGGCGGAGCGCGTGGACGCACCGACGTCCCGAAAATCGTGGATTGGTACATGGACGGGAAGATTGAGATCGACCCCATGATTACCCACACCATGGGCCTGGATGACATCAACCACGGTTTCGACCTGATGCATAAGGGCGAGAGTATCCGATCAGTGGTCGTCTACTAAGGCTCTATAAGGGCTGAAATGGATTGCACGGCGCGCTGCAATGCGCGCCGTTTCTTATTCTCCGGGCCTCGTCGCTCCAGTATCTGACCGGGGCGACCTGACGCGCAGCACAGGCGTATTAGCAGAGGTAGTGTTTGATCGGCTCTCTCGCCAAACCACGAAAACACCTGATGCGATGATGATACTTGCGCCAACGGCGACCCAGATATCCGGGTGCTCGCCAAAGAAAATCACGCCGAAGATCGTGGCCCAGATGATCTGGCTGTATTGACTAGGGGCAATGACGCCGGCGGGGGCGGCGCGATAAGCAAGGATGATCAGGTGCTGTGCGATTACCGAGAACACCCCGACAAACGCCATCATCGCCAGATGCAGCAATGATGGTGGTTGATAAACTGCCGGTTGGGCGACGCTCATGACGGCGATGGCCAGCAGCATAGGATAAAGGATCAGGACGGCAGAGCGTTCTTCATTCCCGATTTTGCGGACAAGAACCGAAGCAAATGCGCTGCAGAAGGCTGCTGCCAGAGCCGCTAAATGGCCCAGGGTGATTTCGGTCGCGCCAGGGCGCAGGACGATCAGGACGCCGATCAGGCCGACGCCCACGGCCGCCCACCTTTGGGCACGGACCACCTCACCCAGAATCGGAATCGACAGAACAGTTACGATCAGCGGAAAGGAAAATAGCAGGGAATAGACTTCGGCCAGCGGCAGCACCGAAAAAGCGTAGAAGGCACAAGACATGGCCATGATCATCGTCGCTGATCGCAACAGCACCAACCACGGATGCCGCGGCAGGAAATTCCCAGTGGTCCGATCGGCTAGAATTGTTACTGCCATAGGGACAAAGGAAAACAGCGTCGCAAAGAAGATGATCTGCAAAACCGAATAGGTGCCACCCAGCACCTTGATCAGCACGTCATGCGTCGCGAAGACGGCAAAGCCTAAGAACGCAAAGGCAAGCCCACGAAGGGTGGAGTTCTGAGCGCTCATGACAAAAGCCTCAATCATAGATGGATCGTTTGGGGTGTTTGATGTTTGCTTAGACCCAAATTGGTCTGACGGGTAGCCCTTATTTTATCGCTAACATTCTTTTGCAGGCAGGGTTGCAGATTTTGCAATACGCAGGAAACGGGTCGAGTCCAAAACAAGCGATTGCCATGATCATCTCAAATCAAGGAGAAACATCATGCACGGAATTTCAGCCCTACCAACACAGCAGGTTCAGGCATATCGCGCCGGTGCGCCGGATGGATATGGAAACCCACCAGAGCGTGCGATTTCCAATGGGGCGGGCAACCCATGCCGTCATTGTTTGAAATACATACCGGAAGGCAAAGAGATGCTGGTGTTGGCGCACCGACCCTTCCCGGAAACGCAGCCTTATGCAGAGACTGGACCGATCTTCCTTTGTGCCGACCCCTGCGCACGCTATGAAAGTGAGGATGTGCTGCCCGAGGCGTTGACCGACTCGCCCAACTACCTGATCAAAGGGTATGGTCCGGACGACCGAATTGTCTATGGAACCGGGATCATCACCCCACAGGCGCAGTTGCATGAGGCGGCTAAAAAAATCTTCTCCCGCGCTGATGTCGCTTACATCCACATCCGATCTGCTCTGAACAACTGTTATCACGCACGGATCGATCGTGTCTAAAGCTTGACGCGGTGCATCCCCCGATGTGGTTGGTTCGGGTCGTTGACAGTTGCGTCGTCGACCCGACTGGAGGTCAACGCAAGGAACACATCCTCAAGATCAGCTTCTTCAGTGCGGACGTCCTGGATGCGAATATCGGCCTGACGTACAGATTCCAGCACCTGCTCGGCTGTAGTTAGGTTGCTGTGGTATTGCAGCACAAGGTCGCCGTTCTCACGTTGCGCTGCAATCACGTTATCCGCTACAGGCAGAGTCTGTATGGGGCTATCCGGCACGATCACCATGGTTCGGCTGTCCATGCGGCCCAGCAGATTGGCCGTGCTGTCTTGTGCGATCTTTTCGCCGTGATTGATAATGGCGATCTCGTCACACATCTCTTGCGCTTCTTCCAGATAGTGCGTGGTCAGGATGATGGTCATGCCCTGTTCGTTCAGCTTGCGCACATTGGCCCAAAGCATCTGTCGCAGTTCGATATCCACACCCGCCGTGGGTTCGTCGAGCACCAGAATCTTGGGATGGTGCACCAGCGCCTTGGCCAGCAGCAGGCGCCGCCGCATTCCGCCCGAAAGCGTGCGCGCATAGGCCTCGGCCTTGTCGGCAAGGCCAACGAGGTCGAGGATCTCATCGCTTCGCCGATCAGACTTGGGAACACCGTACAGCCCGGCCTGAACTTCTAATGCGCCTCGAGGTGTAAAGAACGGATCAAGGTTCAATTCCTGAGGCATCACGCCGATGGCGGCGCGGGATTGGCGCGGGTTTTGATCCTGGTCGAACCCCCAGATCGAGACGCTGCCAGACGTTTTGACCACCAGCCCCGCCAGAATGTTGATCAGGGTCGATTTGCCGGCTCCATTCGGGCCAAGCAGACCGAAAACGGACCCCTGCGGTACCGTCAGGTCGATCCCTTTCAAAGCCTGTTTCTCGGGCTGGCCCTTGCCGCCGCGATAGGTCTTGCGCAGTGATCTGATTGTGATTGCCGCATCGGACATGTGGCCCTTGCCCCCGGTTTGCTCATCGCCCATAAACGCACCTAATACATGCCCGCGAGGCCGACAACCAAAGAAGGATCGCCAGCCGTGACCATCGAAGCGCCGGAAACCAAGATTGTCGAAAATACCCGCGTCGCCTGCGATGGTGGCGAGGGTGCGCTGGGTCATCCGCGCGTCTGGCTGCAGATTCCCGAAGACACTGGTTGGGTCGAGTGCCCCTATTGCGATTGCAAATACGTGCTGCGTGGTGAGGACTCTGGTCAGGACGCGTAAGGGCGACCAGGACGGCAGGCGGTCGTAACTGGCGAGGATGGATAATGCTGTTCACAGCCAAAACGATTGACCTTTCCGACAGCCAGCCAATCGCGAACGGGACTGTGCGCAGTGTCTATGACTTTCCCGGTCATCCTGACCTACTGATCAAAGTTTTTACCCGGTCCCAAGATCGTGTCTCGCACAGGCTTGGCAAGCGACTGGCATGGAAACTGTTCCCCGAGGCGCAGTATCGCAGCACGCTAAAAGAGCTGGAATGCGAACTGCGGGTATCGCTGAAACTCGGGACGGAAATTGAGCGTTCACCCCTGTCCAGGATGTTGGGCGTGGTTCAGACGACGCATGGGGCGGGGGTTGTGGTTGAGCGCATTTCTGGCCTTGATGGCGGGCTTGCACCAAAGCTGTATGAAGTCTGCCGCAGTGGATTGGACGCCCCGGTTTTGGAAGCGTTGAATGCATTCGTTGGGCAGATGTTTGACCTTCACATCGTCGCGCGCGACGTCAAAAGCTCGAACATCGTCTATGGAACGCGGGGGGCGGGCCCAGCCTGTTTCCTGATCGATGGATATGGTGAGCGGAACCTCATCCCACTACGCAGCCTGTCCCAACGTCTGAATGATCGCTCGCTGAACAAACAGTTCGCGTTGATCGCGCAAAAAGCAGGTTTGGCTTGGAATGCGGATAAGCGCACTTTTTCGAATAGCTAAGACCAGACCACGGGCAAATTAGGTCGCAACGAATTGGCCAGGTGGCCTCGTCTTTCGTGCAGCCCTTCTGTACAACTTGGCGCAACCCAGCGCAGGAGCCTAATATGA
This sequence comes from Ruegeria sp. AD5, assembly GCF_056542345.1. NCBI lineage: Bacteria > Pseudomonadati > Pseudomonadota > Alphaproteobacteria > Rhodobacterales > Roseobacteraceae > Ruegeria > Ruegeria sp. AD5. The sequence continues at coordinate 1,741,740 of NZ_JBQFZR010000001.1, read as the reverse complement.
CCACCACCCAATTCGGAAAAGGCTGCCATCTGCATCTGATTGATGGATCAGCCTTTATCTTCCGCGCCTATCACGCTTTACCGCCGTTGACGCGGAAATCGGATGGGCTACCGATTGGGGCGGTATCGGGGTTCTGCAATATGCTGCAGAAATATGTCGAAGGGAACGCCGGGCCGGATGCGCCGACCCATGTTGCGGTGATCTTCGACAAGGGCTCGCATACGTTCCGTAATGATCTGTATGATCTCTACAAGGCCAATCGTGAAGCGATGCCCGAAGATTTGCGCCCGCAAATGCCGCTGACTCGCGAAGCCACCAGGGCGTTCAACATCGCCTGCAAAGAACTTGAAGGCTATGAAGCCGACGACATTATCGCGACCCTCGCCGTTCAGGCGCGTGAGGCTGGTGGGCGGGTGACCATCGTCAGTTCTGACAAAGACCTGATGCAGCTTGTGGGCGGCGGTGTCGAGATGCTGGATGCGATGAAGAACAAGCGGATCGATCGCGATGGGGTGGTTGAGAAGTTCGGCGTCGGGCCCGAGCGGGTTGTCGATGTGCAGGCTTTGGCCGGGGATTCGGTGGATAACGTACCGGGCGCTCCGGGCATTGGTGTGAAGACGGCGGCGCTGTTGATCAATGAATATGGCGATCTGGAAACCCTGCTGGATCGCGCTGAAGAGATCAAACAGCCCAAGCGCCGCCAGACTCTGATCGAAAAGCGCGACCAGATCGAGCTTTCGAAGAAACTTGTGCAATTGGACGAAAACACACCGTTGGATTTCACTCTGGATGACCTTGAGGTGAAGGATCCCGATGCTGAGACTTTGATGAAGTTTCTGGCAGAGATGGAATTTCGTACGCTTACCAAACGCATTGCTGACAAGCTGGGCGTCGAGTCCCCCGTCATCCCCGAGATATCCACGCCTGAGGCGGAGTCACAGGCCGAAGACGTCCCATTTGATGCATCGAAATACGTATGCGTGCGCGATGCTGCGGCATTGCAGAAATGGATCGATCAGGCCTACGAGCGCGGCTGGGTTGCGGTGGATACCGAGACCACCGGCTTGAATGAGATGATCGCCGATTTGGTCGGGATTTCGCTATGTGTCGAGGCGGGTGAGGCTTGTTACATCCCGTTGACTCACCGTGAAAGCGCGACCGATGATCTGTTCGGATCGGATGCGCTGGCCGATGGACAGATGCCGCTGGATGCGGCTCTAAACTTGCTGAAACCGATGTTTGAGGATCCGTCGATCCTGAAGATCGGACAGAACATGAAATACGATGCCAAAATCTTTAAGCGATATGGCGTCGACGTCGCCCCCATCGACGACACGATGCTGATGTCCTACGCCATGCATGGCGGTGAGCATGGGCATGGCATGGATACGCTATCTGAACGCTATCTGAGCCATACGCCGATTCCCATCAAACCTCTGCTTGGCTCGGGCAAGTCTGCAATCACTTTCGACAAGGTGCCGATTGACGAGGCCACGGCCTACGCTGCCGAGGATGCGGACATCACCCTTCGCCTGTGGAAATTGTTCAAGCCGCAGTTGCATCAGGTGCAGGTGACGACGGTGTATGAAACACTTGAACGTCCATTGGTGCCGGTTCTCAAAGAAATGGAGATGCATGGCATCAAGGTCGATCGCGATGTTCTCAGCCGAATGTCAAATGCATTTGCGCAGAAGATGGCCGGATTAGAGGCTGAAATCCACGAATTGGCGGGTGAGAACTTTAACGTCGGTTCGCCAGCGCAACTGGGTGAAATCCTGTTCGACAAAATGGGGCTTGAGGGCGGCAAGAAGGGCAAGACCGGTAAGTACTCGACCGGGGCGGACATTCTTGAGGACCTTGCGACCGAACATGAACTGCCGCGCCGGGTGCTGGACTGGCGGCAACTCTCCAAGCTGAAATCGACCTATACGGACGCGCTGCAGACCCATATCAATCCTGATACGGGCCGGGTGCATACGTCATATTCGATTACGGGGGCGAATACGGGCCGTTTGGCCTCGACCGATCCGAACCTGCAAAACATTCCGGTGCGGACTGAGGAAGGTCGGCGCATACGTGAGGCGTTCATTGCCGAGCCGGGCAATGTGCTGGTCAGCCTTGATTACAGCCAGATTGAGCTTCGGATTTTGGCCCATATCGCCGATATTCCGACCCTGAAACAGGCGTTTGCGGATGGATTGGACATTCACGCAATGACGGCGTCCGAGATGTTTGATGTTCCGTTGGACGAGATGACGCCGGATATCCGTCGTCAGGCCAAGGCGATCAACTTTGGTGTGATCTACGGCATTTCGGGCTTTGGGCTGGCGCGCAATCTGCGCATTCCCCGGGCGGATGCGCAGGGTTTCATCGATCGCTATTTCGAACGTTTCCCCGGCATCCGGCGCTATATGGACGACACGATCGCGTTTGCCAAAGAGAATGGCTATGTCCAGACCCTGTTCGGCCGGAAAATCCATACACCCGAGATCAATGCCAAGGGGCCGCATGCGGGGTTCTCGCGTCGTGCTGCGATCAATGCTCCGATCCAAGGGACGGCAGCAGATGTGATCCGGCGCGCGATGGTGAGGATGCCGGATGCGATCAACGGCTTGCCCGCCAAGATGCTGTTGCAGGTGCATGACGAGCTGCTGTTCGAAGTGGCTGAAGAGGCTGTGGATCAAACCATTTCGGTCGCGCGCGCGGTGATGGAAGGGGCGGCTGATCCGGCAGTGAAGCTGGATATCAAGCTGGTCGCGGATGCCGGACAAGGCGCGAACTGGGCCGAGGCCCATTAGGGGCGGCGCTGCTCATCAAGCCCTGCGGGCCCTCTTTGCAGCGGGTCAGGCTTCTGGCCTGACCAGGCGGGCGATCAGGCGTTTTACGAAAGGGCCCAGCGTCAGGATGACGGTAAAGGCGATAGGCCAGCAAAAGGCCCAAGAGGCCATCCAGTCTCCGAGTGTTGAAGGGCTGAAGCCGATAGCTTTGAGCGTGGCAATGCCGGTGACGACGCAGGACATCAGGCCGGACATGATCAAGGCGAACAGGGCATTGGCATAGCGGGCAGATATCATGCGGGGCATCCTTGGCGTGTCGATGCCCTCAATTGCGCCATTTCAGTCTGAAAATCCAGCGTTCATATAGGGTTTAATACTGTATCCAAGCCAGTGAGTCCTCAGTCCGCCGAGTTGAGGGGTTGTATTCGGCGCTGACCCAGCCGCTGTAATCCGACTGGTCCATCGCAGCAAACAACGCGGCAAAGTCCATTGTACCCAGCCCGGGTTCCGAGCGATCCGGCGCAGCCCCGATCTGTGCATGGACAATACGGGGCTGAAAACGGTGCCAAATCGCCAGCGCATCGCCGTGGATCATCTGTGCATGAAAACTGTCATATTGTAGGCCGACATTTGCGCGGTCGACGCGGTCCAGCACTTCGGCGGCCAGATCATAATTGTTCAAGAAGTAACCAGGTTGCGATACGGGGTTGAGCGGTTCGATTGTAAACCGCTGTGCCGGCGCAAGATCTGCCGCCCATTGCAGGTTCTCGACAAAACAACGCAGGGCATCGGGACCAGAAGCAAATCCGGACATAACGTGAATCATCTCTGGCCGCAGCACATCCGCGTAGCGCAGAACGCGCCGGATATCGGACTTAAACCGGTCGGAGCTGCCGGGCATGGCGGCGTAACCCGGTTCACCGCCGGTATAATTCGGGGGCGGGGCGTTGATCAGCACCAGATCAAGCCCGCTGGACAGCAGCGCGCGGCGGGTCTCTTTGGCTGCGAGGTCGTAGGGGAAGAGAATTTCAACAGCCGTAAACCCGGCCTGCGCGGCGGCTTGAAACCGGTCGAGATAGGGCAGTTCTGCAAACAGCAGTGAAAGATTGGCGGCAAATCTGGGCATCGGGCATCCGGTGTCGAACTTTGCAGAGCCTAGCGATCACGACGGCCACGTGAAAGAGACTGAAAACGACAGATTGTCGAAAATCGGCCAGATAAAGGCTTTCGAATCAGGGACCATCAGGCTCAAGCGGTATCCCGTTGCGAGGGCCGCGCCAACAATAAGGTCTGATCACGATGGCCATGAGCCCTGAACCCGCGCGCGGGACCGCTATAGCTGTATCTGACGGTCGACAGACCGCGTTCACCGGAAATACGCTGGCGGTGGCTTCGATGCTGACGTGGGCGGCGGGGTTCCCGGCGGCTGAGATCCTATTGCAAAGCTGGCCACCTATCGCACTGTTCGCGGCACGGATGTCTCTTGCGGTGTTGGTCATGGTACCAATCTGGCTGATTCTGGACGGACCGGCTCAGGTATTGCGCGCCCGTTGGGGCCATGCCCTCCTGGTCGGCGGTTTGGGGCTAGGGTCGGGGATGTTCCTGATCCTTGTAGCGCAGAAGCTGACCGACCCAGTTACCGTTGCCATTATCGCCTCGTGTGCGCCTTTGATCGCTACGATCATGGAGCTTGTGGCGGGAACGCGGCGATTGCGCTGGAGCTTTGCGCTGGGATTGGTGATTTCAATCATTGGCGGCCTGATTGCCACCAGCGCGGTGGCACCGGCACAATTAGGACTGGGCGCGATGTGCGCAGTGGTGTCTACCGCGCTGTTCTGTTGGGCCAGCATGGCCACTGCGCGCGACTTCCCCGAGCTTAGCCAGTTGGGCCGTAGCACCATTACATTGGTCGGAGGATTGTCGACCGCAGCCATTCTGGTGCCGTTAGCCGGATTGCTGGGGCTAGAGGTCTTGCCTACACGCCCCGTAGATGTGGCGCAGATGGGTATGTTGGTGTTCTACGCACTGTTCTCACTGGGCCTGAGCCAATTTTTCTTCATAGCATCAGTGGGAAAACTAGGGGTCGCCCTGGCGTCATTCCACATCAATATCGCGCCATTTTATGTGATGGTGATCATGATGGCGCTGGGCGAGGACTGGAACTGGACCCGCGCGCTGGGCGCGTCGCTGGTGGCGCTTGCGGTCGTGCTGGCGCAGGACCGCAAACCGCGACCGGTTCAATCCTCTAGCACATCGGATGCGATCAGTGGGAAAAACTGGCCGTCCGACCAGACACCAAACCAACCGTCGTGATGTCTGGCGATCTCGACCAACCGGTAAAAGCTCTTGCGGTCAATGCGCGCCTCAAGATTCGCGCGCACCAATATGTAGGGTGAAGGCTCATCAGTTTCCGTATTTAGGACAATGCGAATCGGGTGATCGGGCCCGGCGATGGCTGTATCGCCCACTTGCGTCGTAAAAGTCAGACGTTGGGCTTCGCCTTGTCCCTCATGCTCAAAATCAACGGCAACAAACGGCGCATCCTCGACGGTGATTCCCACCTTTTCAGCGGGAGTGACGAGAAAGTACCTACCCTCTTCTTTCTTAAGAATTGAGGAAAATAGCTTAACAAGCTCGACCCTGTTGATCGGTGACCCTAGATAACTCCAAGTACCATCTTTGGCGATCCGAATGTCCAGATCGCCACAAAACGGAGGATTCCATAGGTGAACGGGCGGCAAACCCCGCGTTTTGGCCGCTTTGACCGAAGCCGCCAGACCGTCTGGTGAAGGGGTCACGGGTTTTTGTCCGCTCATTGCTTTTGCCATTTCCTCTCAGCGCGATACACTTCAATCATAACAGTCCACGGAAGGGAACCTCATGTCCGAACCTGCCGACCTCGTGTCCGAGATCGAAGCGCTGGAAAACAAGCTGCAAGAGGCCAAATCCTCGATCACCCGCCGCTTTATCGGGCAGGAGAAGGTCGTGGACCTGACCCTGACCGCGCTTTTGTGCGGCGGTCACGCGCTGCTGATCGGTCTGCCGGGGCTGGGCAAGACGCGGTTGGTCGAGACGCTTTCGACCGTGATGGGCCTGCATGGCAACCGCATCCAGTTCACGCCGGACCTGATGCCCGCTGATATTCTGGGCTCGGAAGTGCTGGATACTGCCGAAGATGGCAGCCGCCATTTCCGGTTCATCTCCGGCCCGATTTTCTGTGAGTTGCTGATGGCGGATGAGATCAACCGTGCCAGTCCCCGGACTCAATCGGCACTGTTGCAGGCGATGCAAGAGCGTACGGTGACAGTCGCGGGCGAAGACCGCGAATTGGGCGTACCGTTCCATGTGCTGGCAACGCAGAACCCGATTGAGCAGGAAGGGACCTATCCATTGCCCGAAGCTCAACTGGACCGGTTTCTAGTGCAGGTCGACGTGGAATATCCGGATCGCCAGACCGAGCGTGATATTCTGCTGGCTACCACGGGTGTTGAGGAAGCCGAGGCGCATCAGATTTTCACCAAAGAAGAATTGCTGGCCGCACAGGTTCTGTTGCGCCGGATGCCTGTAGGAGAGTCGGTTGTCGAACTGATCCTCGATCTGGTCCGCGCCTTCCGCCCGGATGAGGCAGGTGTGTCAGAGCGGGTGAAGGAAACTGTTGCCTGGGGTCCCGGACCGCGCGCTGCGCAGGCTCTGATGATGACCGTGCGCGCAAATGCGATGCTGGAAGGCCGTTTGGCCCCCAATGCCGAGGATGTTCTGACCATGGCCCGTCCGGTTCTCAGCCACCGTATGGCGTTGAACTTCGCGGCGCGGGCACGTGGTGACAGTCTCTCTGACCTGATTGAGTCCACCGCTACTGGGCTGGTCCGAACAGAGGCCGCGGCGTGAGCGCCGCCCAGACCCTACGCGAACGCTCCGAGGCCGAGGCGTCCCGGTTGCCGCCGTTATTGGCGCGTGCCGAGCATCTGGCCGGAACCGTGTTATTGGGCGATCACGGGCGGAGACGCTCGGGTCTGGGGGATGATTTCTGGCAGTACCGCCCTGCGCAGATTGGCGACAGTCGCCGGTTGATCGACCATCGCCGTTCGGCCCGTGGTGATCAGCAGTTTGTACGTGAGCGCGAATGGCAGATTGCACAGTCGATCATGCTTTGGGTCGATCAGGGCGCGTCGATGCGGTTTGCCTCGGACAAGAACTTGCCGACCAAGGCCGATCGTGCGCGCCTGCTGGGGCTGTCGACCGCTATCTTGCTTGTGCGTGGCGGCGAGCGCGTTGGTCTGACTGGCACGACGCTGCCCCCGCGCAGGGGGAATGCTCAGATCATTCGGCTGGCCCAAGCCTGGTCTGAAGATGCGCAAACCGATTACGCGCCACCCGAACACCGCGCCATGATCCCGCATGCGCGTGCGGTGTTTATCTCGGATTTTCTTGGGCCGCTGGACGAGGTCGAGCTGGCCCTTACCAAAGCCGCTGACCGGGGCGTGCGCGGCGTGTTGCTGCAGGTTCTGGACCCCAGCGAGGAGTCCTTTCCCTATTCGGGGCGTACCATTTTTGAAAGTGTTGGTGGCACTGCTCGACATGAAACCTTGAAGGCCGCTGATTTGCGCGATCGTTATCTGGATCGCTTAGCGGCGCGCAAGGACGCGCTGACGCAGCTTTGTCGTGCGACCGGATGGCAGATGGGGCTCCATCACACCGGTGACAGTGCTCAATCGGCTCTGTTGTGGCTTTATCGCGCCTTAGATGGGGGTGCGCAATGACGGTTCTTGCAGGCATCGGCTTTACCGCGCCATGGGTGCTGCTGGGCCTTTTGACCCTGCCGATCCTGTGGCTGATCCTGCGCGCTGTTCCGCCTGCGCCGATCCGCCGACTGTTCCCTGCGGTTACCTTGTTGCTGGGCCTTAAGGATGATGAAAGCGTTTCGGACCGTACACCATGGTGGTTGCTGCTACTGCGGATGCTGGCAGCCGCAGCGATCATCATCGGGCTGGCAGGGCCGGTGTTGAACCCCTCACGCGATGAGACCGGATCTGGGCCGCTTCTGCTGGTGCTGGATGCAAGCTGGGGGGGCGCGACACGTTGGTCCTCGACACTTGATCAGATTGATGCGCAATTGACGGAAGCCGGGCGGGCGGGTCGTCCTGTGTCGATCTTGCGTCTGACTGAGCCTGAGGCACCTGTGTTTCAGGCCGCCGAGGCGTGGCGTGGGCGTCTGCCGGGCCTTACACCGATGCCGTGGCAACCAACCCAAGCGCAGATTGACCAAACTCTGATCGCGTTGGGACAGGTTGAAGGTGGCTTCGACACCCATTGGTTCAGCGACCGTCTGTCCTATGTCGGCCATGATCGTTTGACTTCTGCCCTTCAGGCGCGTGGGGACGTGATTGTCTACCAATCCTCTGCACCCGTTACCGCGATCTTGCCCGCCACCTATCAGGACGGCGCAATCCGACTCAGCGTACAGCGCGCTAATCCAGGACCAGAGGAAAGAGTCACCGTTCTGGCGCAAGGGCGCGACCCGGCAGGAGCAATGCGGGTGCTGCAATCGACCAATCTTGAGTTCGAAAACGGCTCTACGCAGGCGGAAATTGATCTTGCGCTTCCATCGGAACTGCGCGCACGCATTACACGGTTCGAGATTCAAGGCCAGCGCTCTGCCGGCGCCATTACACTGACAGATGACAGCCTGCGTCGGCGCGAAGTGGCATTGATCGCAGGTACCCTGAACCGCGAAGGGTTAGAGTTACTGTCGCCGCTTCACTACCTGACACAGGTGCTGATTCCGACCGCTGATTTTGTCGAAGGCGGCCTGGCCGAGGTTCTCCCCGCTAACCCGGATGTGATCGTATTGGCGGATGTGGCCAAGCTGTCCGAGTCGGAACAGGCTGAAGTCGTCGAATGGGTTGAACAGGGCGGCCTATTGCTGCGCTTTGCCGGCCCACGCATGGCCGCCAGCGATCTGGGGCGCGATACTGAGGATGCACTGTTGCCGGTTCGACTTCGTAGCGGTGGCCGCTCGGTCGGCGGCGCCATGAGCTGGGGTGAAGCGAAGGGGCTTGCTCCGTTCACTGAAAACTCGCCGTTCTATGGGTTGGAGATTCCTGCGGACGTCTCTGTGACCACTCAGGTCATGGCACAACCAGACCCTAATTTGGCGGATCGGGTCATTGCGTCACTGTCGGATGGCACACCATTGGTGACCCGAAAACCGCTGGGGCTGGGGCAGGTGGTTCTGTTCCATGTCACGGCTGATGCGGAATGGTCCAGCCTGCCGCTGTCCGGGCTGTTTGTCGAAATGCTCGACCGGCTTGCCGTTGCCTCTGCTGCCAAATCGCGTCAAGAGGCTCAGATGCAGGGCACCGTATGGGAGCCGATTCAAATAATGGATGGCTTCGGTGTTTTGACTGACGCAGGAACGCTGCCCGGTGTCGATGGAGTCGAACTGGTTTCTGGGCAAATCGGGCCGGACCTGCGCCCGGGGCTTTATGAAAACGGCAAGCAGAAACTGGCGCGGAATGTTCTTGCCGAGGATGCTGTACTATCCCCGGTGATCTGGCCGTCTGACGTCCCAATCCGGGGTCAGGAGATCAGCAATGAGACTCCGTTGGAAGGGCTGTTGCTTGGCCTTGCACTGTTGTTGCTGACAATCGATGTGATTGCGTCTTTGGCGTTGTCGGGGCGCTTGGCCAAGGCAGCCCCTGTTGCATTTGCGCTTGCTGCCCTGTTCCTTGCCCCCGAGGTGCGGGCACAGACCCCTGAAGACACCGATTTTGCATTGAACGCGACGCATGAGCTTGTGCTGGCCCATGTACTTACCGGGAATGCTCAGGTCGACGATATCGCGCTGGCCGGGCTGCGCGGGTTGGTGCAGACGCTGCATTTTCGCACTTCGGTCGAACCCGCCGACCCGATTGGCATCGACCTTGAACGTGATGAGCTTGCATTCTTTCCGCTGCTCTATTGGCCTGTTACTCCGGACCAGCCGCAGCCCTCGATTGAAGCTTATGCAAAGCTGAACGCCTATCTGCGTTCGGGCGGGATGATTTTATTTGATACGCGCGACGCCGATATCGCCGGTTTCGGGACGTCCAGCCCCAATGGGCGCAAGCTGCAACAACTGGCCGCCCCGTTGAATATCCCCTCATTAGAGCCTGTCCCGCGTGATCATGTCCTGACCCGCGCCTTTTATCTGCTGCAGGATTTCCCCGGACGATATTCTGGCACCGAGGTCTGGGTCGAAGCCGCGCCACCCGATGCCGAGCAGATCGAAGGAATGCCCTTCCGAAACCTCAACGATAACGTGACCCCGGTGGTGATCGGCGGTAATGACTGGGCCGGGGCCTGGGCGGTGGATCGCAACGGTCAGTCCCTGTTGCCCGTGGGTCGCGGTTATGCCGGAGAACGACAGCGCGAGTTGGCCAATCGGTTTGGGGTTAATCTGGTAATGCATGTGCTGACCGGGAATTACAAATCCGATCAGGTTCACGTGCCCGCGCTTTTGGACAGGTTGGGACAATGACCGGAACCGTCATCTTTGACCCGCTAATCCCGTGGCCGTTTCTGGCAGCCGTGGCATTGATTGCCATGTCAGGTGTGGTTCTGGCGCTTTGGCGCGGTCTGTCGGGCTGGGCCCTGCGCGGCTTGGCGGCCTTGGTCATCCTCGGGGCGCTTAGCGGTCCTGTTTATCAGGTCGAAGATCGTGCGCCGCTTACCGACATCGTGTTGATGATCGAAGATGAAAGCGCCAGTCAAACCCTATCGGATCGTGCCGAACAGACTGCTCAGGCTGCCAACGACCTCGCGACCGAGATCGAAGCCCGAGATAATACCGAGCTGCGCCGCATCCAGGTTGGTGACGGCGATGGTGACGAGGGCACGCAGGTCATGGCTGCGCTGAACGCGGCGCTGGCCGAAGAACCCCGTGCGCGGATTGCGGGCATTGTCGTGGTGTCAGACGGCATCGTTCATGATGCAGACCTGGCACCCGACCTACCTGCTCAAATGCATCTGTTGCAGACCGGGCGCGAAGGCGATTGGGATCGGCGCCTGATCGTGCGTAACGCCCCAGCCTTCGCCATTATCGGTGAGCCCGTGACCCTGACCCTGCGCGTCGAAGATACTGGCGCTGCGCCTGCTGGAGTTACTAACGCTCCGCTTGAGATATCCGTCGATGGAGGTGAACCCGAGCAGTTCACCATTCCAATCGGTCTGGACGTCGAGCTCCCGATCACGCTGCCGCATGGTGGTCGGAACGTCATCCAGTTCACGGTCCCGCAGGCCGAGGGTGAGCTGACTGACCGCAACAACACGGCTCTGATCCAGATGAACGGTGTGCGGGATCGCCTGCGTGTTCTGCTGGTATCGGGCGAGCCGCATCCGGGCGGGCGTACTTGGCGCAACCTGCTGAAATCTGACAGCTCGGTTGATTTGGTCCATTTCACCATCCTCCGGCCGCCGGAAAAACAGGATGGCGTACCGGTGGATGAGCTCTCACTGATTGCCTTCCCAACGCGAGAGTTGTTTCTGGAGAAGATCAATGATTTCGACCTGATCATCTTTGATCGCTACAAGCGGCGCGGCATCCTGCCTGCGATCTATCTGGACAATGTTGGCGACTATATCGTCAATGGTGGCGCGGTGCTGGTCGCTGCTGGCCCTGATTTTGCCACGGCTGACAGCCTGTACCGATCCCCGCTTGGGCCGGTCCTGCCCGCAAAACCCAGTGCGCGGGTTTACGAGGAACGGTACGTGCCCATGGTCACCGATCTGGGCCAGCGTCATCCGGTTACCGCTGATCTGGGCGATGCTGAGACTTGGGGCGCTTGGCTGCGCCAGATCGATGTCAGCCAGCTGTCCGGCAATATGCTCATGACCGGCGTGGATGATCGTCCGTTGCTGCTGTTGGATCGCGTGGGTGAAGGCCGTGTGGCGCTGATGGCATCAGACCACGCCTGGCTATGGAGCCGCGGCTTTGAGGGCGGTGGCCCGCAGTTGGAACTACTCCGCAGGCTGGCGCATTGGATGATGAAAGAACCCGAGCTTGAGGAAGAGGCGCTGTGGGCCGAAGCGAACGGCCAGTCCATGCGCATTATCCGTCAAACGCTGGAGGATGAGGTTGGCCCAGTCACCGTCACCCCCCCCAATGGCGACACCTTGGAGATTACGCTAAACGAAGTCTCGCCCGGTCGGTTCGAGGCGCAGTACTTCGGCCCTGAAATTGGCCTGTACCGTCTGGAAGAGGGTGCGCATTCTGCCGTGATCGGTCTTGGTCCTGCTGCACCAAAGGAATTCGAGCGCACGATCGCGACCGATGAGATTCTAAGACCCGTTCTGGCCAGCCTGCGCGGAGGAACGATCCGGTTGGAAGAGGGTCTGCCCTCAATCCGGAATGTCCGTGCGGGCCGACCGGCAGCAGGTCGGGGCTGGATCGGTCTGACCCCGCGCGACGCCTATGAAACCCGCGATGTTACACAGGCCGGGTTGCTTCCACCCTGGCTGGTGCTGTTGCTGGCCGGTGGGTTCCTCTTGGCCGGTTGGTTGCGCGAGGGACGTCGCTAACGCTGCTTAAGCACTTTTTCATGCTCTACCGCGATGCTCTGAGCAGATTATCGCGGGAAAACTTTACATGAGTCTTGCTGAGAAACTGGCGCAGGAACGGCGCGCACGACTGGCGGCCGAGCGGTTGTTGCATCTGAAACAGGCCGAGTTGTCTGCTGCCAACCGCAAATTGGGACGTCATGCTATCGCATTGACACGTCAGATCGATGAGACTCAGGCCGAGGTTGCGACGGTTCGCGATGAAAACGAAAAGGTCAAATCCGATCTGACCGTAGCCAATGCCAAGATCGAAGTGGCTGAACGCCGCCTGTGGCATTCGATCCAGACCATCCCTGACGGGTTTGCCTTTTTCGACGGCAACAACACACTGATCGGTGCCAACGCCGCTTACCTAAGCGTTTTCGATGGGCTGGAAGAGGTCGCGCTGGGGATCAGCTACACGCGTATTCTCGAAATTCTGACCCATGAAGGGATCGTGGACATCGGCGCGGAGAATATCGCGGACTGGCAGGCGCGTATGCTTGCACGCTGGGCGCAACCGCACCCCGAACCCGAGGTGATCCAGTTGTGGAACAGCCAATATATCCGGCTGATTGATCAGCGGGGCCACGGCGGTGACGTGCTGAGCCTGGCGTTGAACATCACAGCCTCGGTCCGGCATGAGGCCGAGCTAAACGCTGCACGTGAACGGGCCGAGGCCGCAAACCGCGCCAAATCCGCCTTTCTGGCCAATATGAGCCATGAGATTCGCACGCCGATGAACGGGATCGTCGGTATGACCGAATTGCTGACCGAAACCCCGATGAACGAAGAACAAAGGCTCTATGTAAGCACAATTCGCAATTCGGGCGAGGCTTTGCTGGTCATCATCAACGATGTTCTCGACTATTCCAAGATCGAGGCCGACAAGTTGACGCTGCACCCCGAACAGTTCGATTTGGAGCGCTGTATCCTTGAGGTCGCGATGCTGTTGCAACCCAGCGTACGCGACAAGGGCCTGACCTTGCTGGTGGACTATGACCTGTTCCTGCCGACGCTTTTTGTGGGGGATCCGGGGCGGATTCGGCAGATTCTGACCAACCTTGTCGGCAATGCAGTGAAGTTTACCGCGCAGGGCCATGTCCTTATTCGGGTGACCGGCGTTCCCGACGCGACAACTGAAACCTGCGACATCCACGTGGCCATCGAGGATACGGGTATCGGAATCAAAGCCGACAAGGTCCCGCACATCTTTGGTGAATTCAATCAGGTTGAGGATGCTCAGAACCGCCAATTCGAAGGCACGGGTTTGGGGCTGGCAATCACCAAGCGGCTGATCTCGATGATGGGCGGTGCCGTCTGGGTCGAAAGCGACGCGGGCAAAGGATCTTGCTTTGGTTTTCGTATCACGCTGCCCACGGCCGAAGGTCCGCAGCCCGTTCCGCCCGATCTGGCGGGGCAGTTGGGCCAGGTTCTGGTGGTCGAGGATATGGCCGTCAACCGCGCCATTTTGACCAAGCAACTGAGCCGCCTTGGGTCTCAGGCGCTCACCTGTTCAACAGGGGCTGAAGCGCTTTCTGCAATGGGCAAAACTATTGATCTGGTGCTGTGCGATCACGATCTGCCGGACATGGACGGTCTGGAACTCGCCACAACACTGCGCGACAAAGGATGGGGTGATCTGCCAATTGTGGTGATGTCGGCCAATCCGGGTGTGATTCATGCCGACCCGGCCCATCGCCTGATTGACGGCGTGTTGCAAAAGCCCATTCCTCGCGCCGAGCTGTATTCACGGCTGATGGCGCTGGGTGCTCCTGTATTCAAGTCGGATCGCAGTGACGACTGCGTCGCTGAACCCGAGACTCATGCGCAAGTTCCGCAGAATCAGAGGCTGATGCGGGTTCTGGCAGCCGAGGACAATCGAACCAATCAACTGATCCTTCAAAAGATGACCAAAGATCTGAAGATCGATTTGAAATTCGTCTCCAATGGGTTGGAGGCGATCGAAACCTTCGCCAGTTTCGACCCGGACCTGATTTTCATGGATATCTCGATGCCCAAGATGGATGGGAAAGAGGCGACGGGTGAAATCCGGCGGCGCGAGATCGGAACGGATCGACATGTTCCCATAGTGGCCCTGACGGCCCATGCCATGACAGGGGATGATCAGGGCATACTGGCAGCCGGGCTTGATCATTATCTGACCAAACCGTTGCACAAGAAACTGATCCACAAGATGATACTGGAACATCGTCCAGCCGATGCCCAATTGGTCGGTGCAGAAGGTGAAAGTACGGAATAGGATCGATTTATGTCAGATGAGCGCGGTTTTCGCCCCCGGGGATTGGGTGAGATTGCAATTCGCTGCGCCGATATGGCGGCAATGGTGTATTTCTATGAGAAGGTGATCGGGTTGCAGCGATTGCAAGGCGACCATAACAGCGCCATCACCTTTTTTCGGATTGCCGAAGGGTTTGGTGGACATACACAGGTGCTGGCCCTGTTTCACCAGTCTGTTGGCTCTGAGCGTGGATCGGGCCAGACTGGCGCGGCAGTGCCAGTAACAGGGGGCGCCTCGGCCCTGCACCATATCGCGCTGTCGCTGCCCTTTGTCGAACAGGATGCTGTCATGCGCTGGTACGACCAGATCGACCAGCCTTATCGGGTCGAGCATTTTGGCTGGATCGGCTGGCGCGGTATCTTCACCCAAGACCCCGAAGGGAACACCGTTGAGCTTGTAGCCTACGACTCTTCACTGCTCGATTAGGCCTGATAGGGGCGAACAAACACAGGTTTGTAGTCGTCAGACAGATCTGCCCTGTATTCATAACCACCGCTGTCGAAATCCAACAGGCCAATGGGATCGGTCAGGCGGTGCTGGATGATGTAGCGTGCCATCGCACCGCGCGCTTTCTTGGCGAAGAAGCTGACGATCTTGGGGGTGCCGCCCTTGTCCTCCATGAAGACCGGGGTCACAACGGGCAGCTTCAGTGCCTTCAGGTCGACCGCGCCGAAGTATTCCTGACTGGCGCAGTTCACCAGAACCTTGCTGTCAGTTTCGGCGGCCTGCGCGTTCAGCACCTTGCTTAGCTGATCACGCCAATATTCGTACAGGTTTTTTCCGCGTCTGGTTTTCAGTTTACTACCCATCTCAAGCCGGTAGGCCTGTATGGCATCCAGCGGGCGCAATACGCCATAAAGCCCGGACAGAATGCGCAGGTGATCCTGTGCCCAGGCCATTTCGTCGGCATCCAGCGATGCGGCTTCAAGCCCTTGATAGGTATCGCCCGCAAACGCCAGTGCGGCAGGGCGCGTCGTCTCCGCATCGGGCGCGTCCGAGAACATACGATACCGGTCGCGGTTCAGGCGGGCCAGATCATCGCTCAGGTCCATCAGTTTTTTCAGATCGCCCAATGTCAGATTGCGTGCGGTCTTCGACAAGCGGATCGCATCATCCTGAAAATCGGGTTGGGATAATTCGACGTTTCGTTCTGCCCAATCCAGCCGCTTGGCCGGGGAAATCACTACCAGCATATCCGCCCTCGTTTCTCGCCTGTTCAGGCGTATCTAGCCCGCCTGTTGCAGCACGTCCAGAAACGCCGCGCCAAACCTTTCGTGACGACGGTCACCCAGAACCTGCTCCATCGCTCGTGGATCATCCGGGTGCAGTTGCGCCACTTTCGCCAGTTGCGAGGCCGTACAGCTTAGCGGTTTGTCGATCCCGTCGGGGCCACGCGACAATTGCGATTGAACCTCAAGCAACTGATCGTAAATGTCGCCCTGATTGCGGCCGGCAAGCTTGCGCCGCGCCGGGTGCAATTCTTCTACCGCGCCGGTCAGCACCTCAAGGAAAGTGGAACCATAGCGCTCCAGTTTCTTTGACCCGATACCGCTGATCCGCGCCATGTCATCCAGATTTGCAGGTCGGGTTTCTGCCATCTCGATTAGGGTGCGATCAGGAAAAATGACATAAGCCGGGACCCGAGCGGCCTCGGCCAGTGCGCGCCGCTTGGCCTTGAGCGCCGAGAGCAGCGGCGCGTCTTCCTCGGACACCATCGATTTGACAGCGGGTCGTCGGGTGGCTTTGCGGATGGTATCCTTGCGCAGATCGATCTGCGCCTCTCCTTTCAGGATGGGTTTGGCGGTTTCTGTCATACGCAGCGCGCCGTGGCGTTCAGGGTCGGGGCGCACCAAATCATGGCCCATCATCTGCCGGAAGATCGCTTGCCATTGTGGGCGCGACCAGTCCTTGCCGATGCCGTAGGTGGACAGATTGTCGTGTCGCCGTGCGCGAATTTTATCGGTGTCGTTGGCAAGCAGAATGTCGATCAGATGACCTGCGCCGAACCATTCCTCGGTGCGTAGAATGGCGGACAGAGCCATGCGGACGGGCGTTGTGCCGTCGAAGACCTCGGGCGGGTTGTCGCAGAGATCGCACTTGCCGCAGGGTTCAGCCTGTTCCCCAAAATACCCCAGCAAGGTCTGGCGGCGACATTTCAGTGCTTCGGCCAATCCCAGCAGCGCGTTAAGACGCGCATGATCCGCCATGCGCCGTTCAGGTGGGGCTAGCCCTTCGTCGATCTGTGAGCGTCGTAGTCGGATATCGTCAGGCCCGAACAGGGTCAGGGTCTCGGCTGGTCCACCATCGCGTCCGGCGCGACCGATTTCTTGATAATAGGCCTCGATCGATTTCGGCAAATCCGCATGGGCGACCCAGCGGATGTCCGGCTTGTCGATACCCATGCCAAAGGCGACCGTAGCGACGACAATCAGTCCGTCCTCGCGCGCAAAGCGAGCTTCCACGATGCGGCGATCCTCGGCCTCCATCCCGCCGTGATAGTGGCAGGCCGTGTGACCTTCGGCGCGCAGGGCTTGCGCCAGCACCTCGGTCTTGTTGCGGGTCCCGCAATAGACGATGCCGGACTGGGTTTTGCGCGCGGCAGCGAAATCGAGGATCTGTTTGCGCGGTCCATCCTTGGCGGCAAAAGCCAGATGGATATTGGGCCTGTCGAACCCCCGCAGGAATTTGCGCGGCGCGACACCGTCGAACAGTTTTTCGACGATCTCGTCCTGCGTTTCCGCATCCGCTGTCGCGGTGAACGCGGCGAGGGGAACATTCAAAGCGCGCCGCAGCTCTCCGATCCGCAGATAATCAGGGCGGAAATCGTGGCCCCATTGGCTGACACAATGGGCCTCATCCACCGCGATCAGATTGACGTTGATCCTGCGCAGCATCCCCAGCGCCGACCCGGCGGCCAGACGCTCGGGCGCCATATACAGAAGCTTGAGCCGTCCAGCCTCTAATGCGTCCCACACCGCATCAGTTTCTTCGGGGGTGTTGCCCGAGGTGAGCGCGCCCGCCTCGACACCGGCTTCCTGCAGCCCACGCACCTGATCGCGCATCAAGGCGATCAGCGGAGAGATCACAACAGTCACGCCGTCTCGCAGCAACGCAGGTAATTGGAAACATAAGGACTTGCCCCCACCAGTGGGCATGATCGCCAGCACGTTTTCACCTGCGGTCACGGCGTCGACGATCTCTTCCTGACCGGGGCGGAAGTCGTCGAATCCGAAAACGTCTCGCAACAAGGGTGCGGAGTCGAACATGCGACGGAGGATCCTGTTTTATGGTTTATCTGCTCTTAAGACAGGACCATCACATACTAAGATTCGGTGAACAAGAGGTCAGTAGAAATAGACTGCGTTGTTGATCAGGATGATCCGCAACGCATAGACCCCGATCAGCACCACCAGAGGGGTCAGATCCAGACCGCCCATGGCGGGCAGAATGCGGCGAATGGGGCCGTAGATCGGCTCTAACAAACGGTTCAGTCCGTACCAGATTTGCGCCACCAGTTGCTGGTGCAGGTTCAGCACCTGGAAGTTGATCAGCCAGCTCATGATCACATGGGCAAGGATGATGAACCAGACAATGTCCAGGATCAGCAGAAGGATTTGGATCAGCGACAGCATGGGCACTCCGTTCGTCAATTGCCCTGAGACCTAAGCGTCACAGCCGCAAAGAGCAAGTGCGCCCCAACAGAACGCTTGCGAATTGACCCAAAGCCCCGTCTTATGATCGCAACAATAATAATATGGGGCAGAGATGGCGGAGATTTCCAAGCGTAAGCGCATCTGGGGCTGGTGGTTTTTCGACTGGGCCAGCCAGCCGTTCCATACATTGCTGGTGACCTTTGTCTTTGGCCCCTATTTCGCCGGGGTGGCGGCTCAATACTATGCGAATACCGGATTAGACACCGATGCTGCGGCGGCGCAGGCGCAGACCGTCTGGGCGAATTGCCTGACCATAACTGGGCTGATCATCGCGTTCGGAGCGCCCCTTTTGGGCGCGATGGCGGATGTTTCGGGTCGGCGCATCCCGTGGATTCTCGGGTTTTCGGTGATGTACGCGGTGGGGTCTGCCGCGTTGTGGTATACGATGCCCGATGGCTCGAACATGTGGTTGATGCTGTCGGCTTTTGGTCTGGGCTTTGTGGGCGCAGAATATGCACTGATCTTCATCAACTCTCAGTTGCCCGATCTGGGTGACGATAGAGAAGTGGGCGAGATTTCAGGTTCGGGCTTCGCCTTCGGCTATTTCGGAGGCCTGTTGTCGCTGGCCATCATGCTGGCGCTGTTTGTTGAACAGCCCAACGGCAAGACCTTGATTGGTATGGATCCGTTGTTCGGGCTGGATGCGGCAACGCGTGAAGGGACGCGGTTTGTCGGCCCCTTCACCGCGGGATGGTTCGTGTTGTTCATGGTGCCGTATTTCCTGTGGGTTCGGGATGATCCTGAGACCAACAAACAGGGTAGCGTGGGTGAGGCGCTGCGCTTGCTGGGCAAGTCCGTGGCGGCGCTGCGTCACCGGGTCAGTCTGGCGACCTATCTGGGGTCTTCTATGTTCTATCGCGACGCGTTGAACGGGCTATACAGTTTCGGAGGCGTCTATGCACGGCTGGTGCTTGAATGGGATTTGATCAAGATCGGCGTGTTCGGAATTGTCAGCGTTCTGGCCTCGGCCATCTTTGCGTGGATCGGAGGCAAGATGGATCGTAAATACGGCCCTAAACCGGTGATATTGGTTGCGATTTGGGTTCTGATCTTTGTCTGCGTAACGGTTGTGTCGATGGATCGAACACAGATCTACGGAATTTCATTGCCCTTAGGCTCGGGTCTGCCGGACATGGCGTTCTTCGGGTGCGGAGTTCTGATCGGCGGCATGGGAGGTATTCTGCAATCCGCCAGCCGTTCATTGATGGTACGCCATACTGATCCCGCCACCCCGGTCGAGAGTTTTGGGCTGTACGGGCTTTCGGGTCGGGCGACCGCCTTTGCGGCGCCGCTATTGATCGGACTAGCAACAGCAGCGACCGGTAGTGCAAGACTGGGGGTGTCACCGATCATTCTGTTGTTTATTCTGGGCCTAGTCCTGATGCGCTGGGTGAAACCGGAAGGGGATCAGAGCAGATGATTTTACTACGTTTTTTGGCCGTTCTGGCCGCAATAGCACTGGCAGGCGTGGCCACGGCACAGCCCTTGGCCAAACAGTTATTCGGAGCCCAGAAGGTGGGGTCGCAGCAAAAGTCCGCCGCATTCGGCAGTTATTCGCGCGGGTGCGCCGCCGGGTCGGTGCAACTCCCTGAAACCGGGCCAACTTGGCAAGCCATGCGCCTGTCGCGCAATCGCAATTGGGGGCATCCTCAGGCGATCGACTATGTGCAGGATCTCAGCCGGTTTGCCGCGAAACAACCGGGGTGGAATGGTCTCTATATCGGGGATATCAGCCAACCGCGGGGTGGGCCGATGACCTCGGGCCATCGTTCGCACCAGTTGGGTTTGGATATCGATATCTGGATGCTGCCGGGCGATAACATGCGCCTAAGCCGCAAAGCACGCGAGAATATCTCGTCTATATCCCTGCGCCGCGCGAACGGCGCGTATGTAAACGGCAACTGGACCAAGCAGCACCATGCGGTATTGCGCGAAGCCGCCAAGGACAAGCGCGTTGCACGGATCTTCGTATTCCCGGGTGCGAAGGTGCAGATGTGCAATGACGAGAAGGGCAATAAAGCCTACTTGCGCAAGATCCGGCCGTGGTGGGGACATCACTATCATTTCCACGTGCGGCTGAAATGCCCGAAAGGATCGAAAGGTTGTGTAAATCAGGACCCACCACCCAAGGGTGATGGTTGCGCCGAGGCACAGCAATGGGTGCGCAATATTCTGAACCCACCGCCACCTGATCCAAATGCACCAGCACCGAAAAAGCGTCGTGAGTTTCGTCTGGCTGATCTACCCCAGCAATGTACCGCCGTTCTGCAATCCAACTGATCACGGCGCTTCTGCTGGCAGGGACTGTTCAGGCGGTGGAGCTTAAGCAGGCTTCGCTGCTGGACAGCTATGTCTGGCGCGACAACGCCAACTGGTTCGGTGGATTTTCGGCGATTCATATCTCAGAAAACGGGCGGAACATGGTCGCTATCAGTGACCGGTCAACACTGATCACCGCGCGGATTGAACGAGATCAAGATACG
Source organism: Ruegeria sp. AD5 (assembly GCF_056542345.1). NCBI lineage: Bacteria > Pseudomonadati > Pseudomonadota > Alphaproteobacteria > Rhodobacterales > Roseobacteraceae > Ruegeria > Ruegeria sp. AD5. The sequence continues at coordinate 1,720,889 of NZ_JBQFZR010000001.1, read as the reverse complement.
ATCAGAAACATCCAAATCCTTGACCAGTGGCCGATCCTGTCCAGCAAAGGCCGTATCTTGAAGGGGAGGGCAGGGGATTCCGAAGGGCTCGCCGTTGCTGCAGATGGCAGCGTTTACGTCTCGTTCGAAGGCGTTCACCGAGTCGTGCATTACACTGCCCCCGACGCCAATGGACGGGTTCTGCCGCGCCCGCGAGAGTTCCTGAATATGGACCTCAACGGCTCATTTGAAGCGCTGGCGATAGATGGTCGCGGGCAGTTGTATACGCTGACCGAAAAGACCCGCACTGTTCGAGGCGATATACCGGTCTATCGCTGGGATGGCGCACGCTGGTCAGCGCCTTTTGTGTTGCCGCCCCGTGGAAAGTTCCTACCGGTTGCAGCGGATTTCGGGCCCGACGGGAGGCTCTATGTGTTAGAGCGTGCGGTGGCTTTCATCGGCTTCCGCTCACGCCTGCGACGCTGGGTGATCTCTGGCGACGTGCCCAAGGCCGAAGAAACGCTGTTTGAAACCGCTACCGGGGCCCATGACAATCTGGAGGGTCTTTCGGTCTGGCGCGATCAGAACGGGCGGTTGCGCGCAACCATGGTATCGGACGACAATTTTCGTTCCTTGCAACGTACCGAGTTGGTGGAATACTTGCTGCCTGATTGACAGGCCGCAGACAAAGGTCTAAACGCACGGCCTGCCTCGGGATGAGCCTGGGGCCAAGTCGCCGCTACCTTGTCAAAACGGGCATCTGAAAATGCAACGCAATTTTATTCCCGGCATCCTTGCCATGGCCTCGATCGTCGTGGCCTCAAACATTCTGGTCCAGTTCCTGATCCTTGACGGTCTGTTGACCTGGGGTGCCTTCACCTATCCGCTGGCCTTTCTGGTCACCGACATCATGAACCGCGTCTACGGCGTGGGTCCGGCCCGCAAGGTCGTATTCGCCGGTTTTGTCACCGGTATCATCTGCTCGCTGATCGGCAGCCAGATCATGCTGCAGGGTGACGGCTTCACCTATGCCGCCGTGCCGCTGCGCATCGCAGTCGCTTCGGGCACCGCCTTCCTGATTGCGCAACTGACCGACGTCACTGTGTTCAACTCACTGCGTGGTGGCCGCTGGTGGCGCGCACCGCTGGTGTCGACACTGGTTGGCTCGGCGCTGGACACCGCGATCTTCTTTACCCTGGCGTTCTCGGCCTCGGTTACCGTCTTTGGTGCCAATGCAGATTCAGCGATCAACTGGGCGTGGGAGCCTGTGCCGTTTATGCTAAGCGGCCCGATGGCCCCGCTCTGGGTAACGCTGGCCTTCGCCGACTGGCTGGTGAAACTGTCGCTGGCGCTAATCGCCCTGATTCCGTTCAAGGTGATTGTTGCCCGTTTGACCGCCGCGCAGCCTGCATAAAAAAGTGCTTTGAGATTGGCGCATCTTGTGCCAGGCTCAGAGTTAACCGCAACAGATAGAAAAGGAGGTGATCCAGTGTCGAGAAAGAGATTGGAGAGAGGTGTTGGAACAACCGGGGGGATCGCCTGTTAAGGCAGCCCTTGGCGGAGCGCTCGCTCCGGCTGGTCGATTGATCTAACCGACCCAACCTCCTGAACTTTCGAAGGGCCGTCCCGCCGGGGCGGCCCTTTTTGTTTTCAACTGCGCCCTGTAAGGTTCGATCCATGTTGCGCATCACCGACGATATCGCCCTGCAAGACTGGGAAATGACCGAGAGCTTCGTGCGGTCCTCTGGTCCGGGTGGGCAGAACGTCAACAAGGTCTCCACCGCCGTTGAGCTGCGGTTCGAGGCCGCGCGCTCACCCTCCTTGCCTGATCCGGTCAAGACACGTCTGAAACGGCTGGCCGGACGTCGCTGGACCAAGGACGGCGCCATCATCATTCAATGTGAAGAAACACGCTCTCAGGCCCGCAACCGCGACATCGCGCGCGCCCGGTTGGCTGAACTGATCACGCGGGCTTTGGTCAATCCCAAGCGCAGGATCGCGACCAAACCCACTTATGGTTCGGTCAAGCGAAGGCTTGCTGCTAAAAAAGCCCGCGCGGATGTCAAAGCCCTGCGAGGCAAAGTGTCCGAAGATTGATCTGGCAGTTTCGCTGCACGTTGCTACTCTGCCGGTGCAAGACGCAGGGGAGGTAAAGCCATGAGGCTTGAGGGAAAAACCGCCATCGTAACCGGCGGCGCATCCGGGTTCGGCGCAGGGATTGTGCAAAAATTCTTGGCCGAAGGTGCCCGCGTGATGATCGCAGATATCAATGGCGAAGCGGCTTCCAACATGGCGTCTGCGGTCGGCACGAATGCCATCGCACAGCGCGTTGACGTCTCGGATGCGGCATCGGTTCAGGCCATGGCACATGCGGTGTCGGAAGAATTCGGAAAGCTTGATATTCTGGTGAATAATGCGGGCGTGACGCACTTGCCGGCCCCACTTGAGGAAGTCAATGACGATGAATTCGACCGCGTCTTCGCCGTGAACATGAAATCCGTTTACCTGACTGCGCGCGCCTTTGTTCCGCAGATGAAGACACGCGGCGCGGGGACGATCCTGAACGTGGCCTCGACCGCAGGCCTGTCGCCGCGGCCCAATCTGAACTGGTACAACGCCTCCAAGGGATGGATGATCACCGCGACCAAGACGATGGCCGTCGAACTTGCCCCTTCGGGCGTGCGCGTCAACGCGATCTGCCCGGTGGCGGGTGAAACCCCGCTGCTGAAATCCTTCATGGGTGAAGACACCCCGGAAATCCGCGCCAAATTCCTGTCGACGATCCCGCTTGGCCGCTTCTCAACTCCCGAAGACATGGCAAACGCCGCCTGTTTCCTCTGCTCGGACGAGGCCAGCATGATCACCGGCACAGCCCTGGAAGTGGACGGAGGCCGATGCATTTGATCCGCCCTTCATCTGGCCATAAATATCTCCGTCGGAGGCAGCGCGCCCCGGCGCGCTTTCCGGCCCAGTGCGCGAGACGTAAATGAACCCCGGACCCAGAAACCTGATCACTGATGTCGCTGGCCTCAAGGTTGGCAATGCGCACGATGATACGCTTAAATCAGGCACAACTGTCCTGACGGCGGACAACCCGTTCACAGCTTCGGTTCATGTGATGGGCGGCGCCCCCGGCACGCGTGAGACCGACCTTCTGGCGGTCGACAAAACTGTTGATCGGGTCGACGCGATTGCTTTGTCCGGCGGCTCGGCCTTTGGACTGGATGCGTGCTCGGGCGTTTCAGACGCATTGCGCGCTCAGGGGCGCGGATTTCAGGTCGGTTCGGCCGTCGTGCCCATCGTACCGGGCGCGATTCTGTTCGATCTACTCAATGGTGGAGATAAGAACTGGACCGAAAATCCTTATCGCGATCTGGGGAAGTCTGCGTATCTCACCGCCTCACCAGAATTTGAACTGGGCTCGGTGGGGGCTGGTACCGGCGCATTGGCCGCGATGCACAAGGGTGGCTTAGGCTCGGCTTCTTTAAAGCTTGAGGGTGGCGTAACCGTCGGCGCGCTGGTTGCGGCCAATCCGCTTGGCAGCGTAACCACACCGGGTGATCGGCATTTTTGGGCTGCGCCGTTCGAGATAGATGACGAGTTCGGTGGATTGGGGCCAGACCCGGCCTCGGGCCTTGGTTTCTCTCTTGTCAGCCGTAAGGCGCAAATGATGCATTCTGCTCCGCCAGATCGCGCAAACACCACGATTGCTATAGTTGCAACTGATGCAGCGCTGACCAAACCGCAATGCCAGCGTCTGGCGGTAGCAGCCCATGACGGCATCGCCCGCGCCATCGTACCTGCGCACACGCCTGGCGATGGAGATCTGGTATTCGGTCTCAGCACCGGCGCGCGCACGGTTGGCCCCGAGGCGATGGCGATGATCGGCCATGCGGCCTCGATCTGTCTTGCGCGCGCGATTGCACGGGCGATCTATCTGGCTTCCCCCCGCGCTGGCGACCTGCTGCCCTGCTGGTCGCAGTTACATGACTTCGGTTAAGTACGACACCGATCGCCTGTGACACAGTGCCGTCGCGCGGCAATCTGCGCGTTGACTCTCTGCTGTGCCAGCGATCCATTCGGTGCAGCCAATTCATATCGGAGCAAAAGCTATGAATCGTATCCTTGCCACCGCAATTGCCGGTCTGCTGGCCCTTCCTGTCTATGCAGAAGGTGATGCCGAAGCGGGTAAGAAGACCTTCAACAAATGCAAATCCTGTCACATGATTGCTGACCCTGCGGGTGAAGTTATCGTTAAGGGCGGTAAGACGGGTCCGAACCTGTACGGAATCGCAGGCCGCACTGCCGGCACTGAAGAAGGCTTCAGATACGGCGATAGCATCGTGGCCGCGGGCGAAAATGGGCTGGTCTGGGATGAAGAGACTTTCGTGGCCTACGCCCAAGACCCCAAAGCATTCTTGAAAGACTATTTGGGGGAAACCTCGGCCAAGTCGAAAATGACCTTCAAGCTGAAGAAAGGCGCCGAAGACGTTTACGCCTATATCGTGAGCGTTTCGGGAGAGTAACTCCGCCAACAGGTTTACAGACGAACTTCGAAATGCCGCAGCCCCTGCGGCCTTTCGTGCGATTGATTGACATTGTAATCAGCGCCACTTTGGTGAAAACCGGTAAGGCCATGTGCACCGGAGATCGCCAACAGGAGACGACAGATGGGAATCTTGATCCCGGCTTGGGTTGAGGGCGAACTGACACCCGTCGACAAGCTGGAGGCGCATGAAAAGGGGCTGCGACACAAGGCTGTGTCCGTGTTTGCCGTGCGCGGGACCGAGATATTGCTGCAACGCCGGGCGATGGGCAAATACCACACGCCGGGTCTATGGGCGAATACCTGTTGTACGCATCCGGATTGGGACGAAAGCGCTTCGCATTGTGCCGTCCGGCGCCTGCGCGAAGAATTGGGCATCACCGGGCTCTATCCCGAATACCGGCATCGATTGGAGTATCACGCCGATGTCGGCAACGGAATGGTCGAGAACGAGGTGGTCGACGTCTTTCTGGCCCATGTGCGTGGGGCTCTGATAATCGAGCCTAACCCGGAAGAAGTGATGGATATCCGCTGGGTCGATTACCACGATCTGCTGGCCGAGGTGAAGCGGCACCCCGACCGTTTTACCCCGTGGCTCAAGATTTATCTGCACAATCACGCTGACACGATATTTGGACCTGACCTGATAATCTCGGCCAATTCATAACCCTGCCTTGCAAGGCGGACGCAAGCGGCATACATCAACGCGTCATGGCCAAGCAGAAGCAGAACACTGACCCGAATTACAAAGTGATCGCCGAAAACCGGCGTGCGCGCTTCGATTATGCGATCGAAGACGATCTCGAATGCGGTATTGTCCTGGAAGGGTCCGAGGTCAAATCCCTGCGTGCCGGTGGGTCGAACATTGCTGAAAGCTATGCGTCGGTTGATGACGGAGAGCTATGGCTGATCAACAGCTATATCGCGCCCTATGAGCAGGCCAAGGTCTTCAAACATGAAGAACGCCGCCGCCGTAAACTGCTGGTGTCACGCAAGGAACTGTCGAACCTGTGGAACGCGACCCAACGCAAAGGCATGACGCTGGTGCCGCTGGTGCTTTATTTTAATCACAAGGGTCGGGCGAAGCTGAAGATCGGCATCGCCAAAGGTAAGAAGCTGCACGACAAGCGCGAAACGCAGGCCAAGCGCGACTGGTCACGGCAGAAACAGCGCTTGATTAAGGACCACAGTTAGAACGCCATGGCCGCCTGAACCGCGCGTTGCCAGCGCGCATAGGCCGCGTCTCGGTCAGCTACGGGTTTTGCAGGCTCAAACCGCCGGTCCAGATCCCAGGTTTCGGCGAATCCGGCCTGATCCGGGTAGACGCCCGCTTTCATGCCCGCCAGCCATGCGGCACCAAGCGCGGTGGTTTCCTGCATCACCGGGCGGTCGACCGGGGCGCCCAGAATGTCGGAAAGCCCCTGCATGGCCCAGTCCGAGGCGCTCATTCCGCCGTCGACGCGCAGGATCACGTCAGTCTCTGCGCCCCAATCGCCTTGCATGGCGTGCCACAGGTCGCGGGTCTGGAACGCGATGCTTTCCAGCGTGGCGCGCGTGATTTCGGCGCGGCCTGAATTGCGAGTCAGGCCAAAGATTGCGCCCCGGCAATCGGGTTTCCAATAAGGCGCGCCCAGCCCAGTAAAGGCAGGGACGAGAACAACGTGCTGGTTCGGATCAGCTTTGGCGGCCAGTTCACCGCTTTGCGGTGCGGTTTCGATGATTTGCAACGCATCGCGCAGCCATTGCACCGCCGCACCAGCAATGAAAATCGAGCCTTCAAGCGCATAGGTTTTCTGCCCGTCCAACTGATAGGCAATTGTCGTTAGCAGCCGGTTTTTCGATTCAACTGGCTGCGTACCGGTGTTGAGTAGTGCGAAACAGCCCGTGCCATAGGTGGATTTCATCATGCCCGGCTGGAAACAGGCCTGTCCGATGGTGGCAGCTTGCTGATCCCCCGCCACGCCGAGAATTGGAATATTACCGCTAAACAGGGAGGTCGATCCGAAGTCTGCGGCGCAATCGCGCACGTCGGGCAACAAAGCTTGGGGGATGTCCAGCAAGTCGCAGATCTCGGTACTCCATTCCCCTTTGTGAATATCGAATAGCAATGTGCGGGCCGCATTGGTGGCGTCGGTGGCGTGCACGCGCCCTTCTGACAGTCGCCAGATCAGGAAGGTATCGATTGTGCCGAACAGCAGCTCTCCGGCGGCGGCACGGTCGCGTGCGCCGGGGACGGTATCAAGCAACCATTTGACCTTGGTGCCTGAAAAATAAGGATCTAGCAGCAGACCGGTCTGGGCAGTTACGTCATCCTCGCATCCGGCTTTGCGAAGACGCTCGCAAATCTCTGCGGTGCGACGGTCCTGCCAGACGATTGCGTTGTGAATGGGGGCCCCAGTGGCGCGATCCCAGATGACAGTGGTTTCGCGTTGGTTGGTAATCCCGATACCAGCGATCTGTGCCGCGGATACACCTGTCGTTTGCATCACTTCACGGCAAACCGTCAGAACGCTGTCCCATATCTCCTCGGCATCATGTTCAACCCAGCCTTCCTGTGGGAAATGCTGTGTAAACTCGTGCTGCGCAGTGCCGACGCGCTGCATTTGCGCGTTGAACAGGATTGCACGAGACGATGTGGTGCCCTGATCGATTGCCAGAATATAGGTCATTCCTGCGCCCCTCCCGCTTTGGTTTTGCAGGACTTTAGCGCAAACACAACCAAACGTGCCAGAGGGGAAATCAGACCGGAGACACCGGTAGATTGTCGATCAGCCGCACGCCGTCGACCAAGGCTGCCGCAAACAGTCGTGCGGGTCGTTTGGCATGGGTCATAGGCTCCAGCGTTTCAGCGCAGCGTAGTTGCAGATACTCCACTTCGTTGAAGCCGGCGGCCAAAAGATCGGCCTGTGCCTGAGAAGCCAAAGCTTCGAATTCTTCACCGCTTTCCAGCGCCTGAACAACTGCACACATGATACGATGTTTTTCGGCTGCGATGGCCAGACCATCCTCGGATAGCCTTTGATTGCGCGAAGACATTGCGAGGCCCGAAGGTTCACGCACCGTGGGGCAACCAATCACCTCGATCGGGATATCGAGGTCGCGGGCCATCCGGCGGACGATCATAAGCTGCTGATAGTCTTTTTCCCCGAAATAGGCTCGATCCGCTTGCGTTTGCAGGAACAGCTTGGCGACAACTGTTGCCACACCATCGAAATGACCCGGGCGGAATTCTCCCTCCATCGCGTCGGTCAGACCCGAGACCGAGACTGTGGTGGCGAAGCCATCAGGGTAAATCTCATCCGGGTCGGGCACGTATATCGCATCGACGTTGTAAGGCGCGAGCTTTTTCGCGTCTTCTTGTTCGGTGCGCGGATAGTTGGCGAGGTCTTCGGGGTTGTTGAACTGCTTGGGGTTTACAAAGATCGTCACGATCACCCGGTCGCAAGCCGTCTTCGCGGCTTCGGCCAGCGACAGATGCCCCTGGTGCAGCGCACCCATGGTGGGGACAACTCCGATCACCTCACCATTCAGATGCCAATCACGGGTCAGAGCGCGCAAGTCTGCCAGTCGACGCAGAATAGGCGCGGTCATGACTTGGGTCCTTTGACGGGTACGGCATCGGCAAAGACATGTTCGTCTGCCGGGAAGCTTCGCGCACGAACCTCGGCTGCGTATTCAGCAATGGCGGCTTCGGCCAACGGGCCAAGATCAGCATAGCGTTTGACGAATTTCGGTTTGAAGGCGGTGAAAAAGCCAAGCATATCGTCCACCACCAGAATTTGCCCGTCGCACCCGGCCGAGGCACCAATGCCAATTGTGGGGATCGCAATCTCAGCGGTAATTCGGTTTGCCAAACCCTGCGGAACTTTCTCTAACACGACCGAAAACGCGCCTGCTTCGACGACGGCCTGGGCGTCGGCCAATACGGCATCGGCCTGTTCGTCGCGCCCTTGTACCTTATAGCCACCCAAAGTGTTTATCGACTGCGGTGTCAGGCCAATGTGTGCCATCACCGGGATCCCGCGTTTGACCAGAAACCGGATGGTTTCAGCCATCTCGACGCCACCTTCCAGCTTAACCGCCCCAGCTCCTGTTTCCGACATCAGCCGGGCTGCGTTGCGGAATGCCTGAGCCGGGTCATGCTCGTAGCTGGCGAAAGGCATGTCGATCACCATCATTGCCTTGTCCAGACCACGGGCAACGGCCTGGCCGTGCATGATCATCATCTCCATCGTCACACCAAGAGTCGACGTCAACCCGTGCAACACCATGCCGACGCTGTCACCGACCAGAACGAAGTCACAATGCGCATCCATCAACTGCGCCATCGGTGTTGTGTAGGCGGTCAACGAGACCAGTGGATCAGTACCTTTCCGGGCGCGGATATCCTCGGCGTTCGGGGCTTTCTTGCGGGCGGTGGCGCTCATGCTCGCTCCTCGCAGGGTTCATGTTGCAGCGCGGCATAGCAGATGCGGCAGGCGCAAAGAAACCCCGGTTGCGCCAACAATTCCTTGATTGACCCCGGGTTTGCGAGGACATTGGTCGCAGATCGGCCCGAAAAAAGCAGGGCTAGCCAATTTCAGTGGGGAGAGATTTTCATGACAAAGCAGCGCTTTCGCTCGTTCGCGTCGGCCCTGGTCCTTGGCGCGGGCCTGTTTGCCACGCAGGCCATGGCCAAATCTGACATCACCATCGCCATGCAGCTTGAGCCACCGCATCTGGACCCGACCAGCGCTGCGGCGCAGGCTATCGATTCGGTTGTCTACACCAATATCTTCGAAGGCCTGACCCGGTTCATGGGGGATGGCTCGGTGGTGCCGGGGCTGGCCGAAAGCTGGGAAATCTCGGATGACGGTACCGTTTACACATTCAAGCTGCGCGACGGTGTGACATTTCACGATGGCACAACGATGGATGCCGAGGACGTCAAGTTTACCCTTGATCGCGCCACGGCAGAAGACAGCGCCAATGCGCAGAAGGCTTTGTTTGCGGGCATTAAAAGTGTCGAGGTAGTGGACCCCCTGACCGTTCAGGTGACGTTGAATGAGCCGAACGGGAACTTCCTTTTCAATCTCGCCTGGGGTGACGCGGTGATCGTTGCGCCCGAAAGCATCGAGAATATCAAGACCAATCCGGTTGGCACGGGGGCCTTCACCTTCTCTGACTGGCTGCAGGGTGACAGCATCATCCTGAATCGCAACCCCGACTATTGGGGCGAACAGCCTGCGCTAGAGACCGCAACGTTTAAGTTCATCTCGGATCCGACCGCCGCCTTTGCCGCCATGATGGCCGAGGATGTAGACGTGTTCGACAACTTCCCCGCACCCGAGAATCTGCCGCAATTCGAGGCTGATCCGCGCTTTCTGGTTCTTGTCGGCTCGACCGAGGGGGAAACCATTCTGTCGACCAACAACAAACAAGCCCCGTTTGATGACATATTGGTCCGACAGGCATTGGCCCACGCGATTGACAGGCAGGCAATCATTGATGGGGCTATGTTCGGCTATGGCACACCCATCGGTACGCATTTTGCTCCGCATAATCCGGCTTACGTCGATCTGACCGGCAATTCGGCCTATGACACGGAAAAAGCCAAGGCGCTGCTGGCCGAGGCCGGGTATCCCGATGGGTTCGAGACCACGCTGCACTTGCCGCCGCCTTCCTACGCCCGACGCGGGGGTGAAATCATCGCTGCGCAACTGGCCGATATTGGCATCACCGCCGAGATCATCAATGTGGAATGGGCGCAGTGGCTGGAAAGCGTGTTCAAGGGCAAGGAGTTTGGCCTGACCATCGTCAGCCATACCGAGCCGATGGATATCGGTATTTATGCCCGGCCCGACTATTACTTCCAATATGACAGCACCGACTTTCAGGCATTGATGGACACGCTGAATTCGACCACGGACCCTGATGAGCGCACACGTTTGCTGGGTGAGGCACAGCGCTTGATTTCGACCGATTACGTCAACGGGTACCTGTTTCAACTTGCCAAACTTGGCGTGGCCAAGGCCGGTGTTAAGGGGCTATGGGAAAACGCACCCACGGCAGCGATCGATCTGACCGGGATCAGTTGGTCCGAATAGAAGAACAGAGTTGGACCGGGGCGATGGCCAGCGCCCCGGCGCGAACTGTTGCACCATGAAACCCACAAGGATTCTGGTTTGGCGGGTTTCTTTTTGTCTATCTTCTCGTGCCTTAGGCGCTGGACCCACACGGGATGTGACCCTAACGTTTCCAAATGCTCCGCTACGCCCTCAAACGTCTGCTGTCGCTGATCCTGAGCCTGGCCGTCGCCTCGGTTGTCATCTTTGCAGTGATCGAGGTCGCGCCCGGCGATCCGGCGTCGTTCATGCTGGGCGTGAACGCGCAGGCCGATACATTGACTGCGCTGAGAGCTGAACTGGGCCTCGATGTCTCGAAGATCGAGCGGTACTTCAACTGGGTCGGCGGGATGCTGGTTGGGGATTTTGGTACGTCCTACACCTATCGCACACCCGTGTCGCAGATGATCGCAGATCGATTGTGGGTGTCATTGCCGCTGGCTTTGTACGCGCTGACCCTGTCCACGCTGATTGCTTTCCCCGCCGGTATCTACGCAGCCTCACGGCGCGGCAAACCGGGTGATCTGACCGTGATGGGTGCGACTCAGCTTGGTATCGCGGTGCCAAATTTCTGGTTCGCGATGATGCTGGTGTTGGTCTTTGCCATCAATTTGCGCTGGTTCAATGCCGGCGGTTTCGCGGGTTGGGAGAACGGCATTTGGACCGGTCTACATTCGTTGACCCTTCCAGCCATCGCCCTGGCCCTGCCGCAAGCGGCGATCCTTGCGCGGGTTATGCGCTCGGCTCTGTTGGATGTTCTGGCCGAGGATTTTATGCGCACTGCACGCGCCAAGGGCCTTTCGCGTCGTCAGGCGCTTTGGCGACACGGAGTGCGGAATGCTCTGATCCCGATACTAACGATCATTGGACTCCAATTTTCCTTCCTGCTGGCGGGTTCGATCATCATCGAACAGGTGTTTTATCTACCCGGCCTCGGGCGGCTGGTTTTTCAGGCCATATCGGCGCGCGATCTGATCGTCGTGGAATCGGTCGTTATGCTGCTGGTCTTTGCCGTCATCATGGTGAACTTTTTTGTCGATCTGGCCTATGCCGCAGTCGATCCAAGGCTGAGGAGCAGGACATGAGCCGCAACCTGATCCTTGGCGCGACGCTGTCCTCACTGGTGGTGCTGGCAGCGCTGGTGTCCTTTGTCTGGACCCCATACGACCACGCCGCGCTGAGCATTCCGGCCAAGCTGCAGCCACCCAGCGCGCAGCACTGGTTCGGTACCGATCATTTCGGGCGCGACATGTTCTCGATGATCATGGTTGGTGCGCGCACCTCGATTGCGGTGGCGCTGGTCGCGGTCGGGATTGGTATGGCGCTGGGCGTTCCCTTGGGTCTGGCAGCCGCTGCGCGCAGTGGATCGTGGCTAGATGAATTCATCATGCGCGGCAATGATCTGGTCTTTGCATTCCCCTCTCTCGTCATCGCCATTCTGATCACTGCCGTCTTTGGTGCCGGGGCCATTAACGCGATCATCGCCATCGGTATCTTCAACATCCCCGTTTTTGCCCGCATCACCCGAGGCGCGGCTTTGTCTCTTTGGGAGCGCGAGTTTATCCTTGCCGCCCGCGTGTCAGGCAAAGGCGCGGCACGGATATCGGCTGAACATATCCTGCCCAATGTCGCCAATCTGCTGATTGTTCAGGGAACAATCCAGTTCTCACTTGGCATTCTGGCCGAGGCTGGGCTGTCCTATGTCGGTCTTGGTGCGCAACCGCCTACGCCAAGCTGGGGCAGAATGCTGGCCGATGCGCAGACGATGGTTAGTTTTGCCCCGCATTTGGCTCTGATTCCAGGTCTTGCCATCATCGTGACGGTTCTGGGCCTGAACCTTCTGGGTGATGGCTTGCGCGATTGGTTGGACCCTCGGATACGGGTGGCCCGCGCATGAGTCTTTTGCAAATCAAGGACCTCTCGTTGGCTATCCATGGCAAGCCGATTTTAAAGAAGATCAACCTGTCGATTGCCCCTGGGCAGATCGTGGCTGTGACCGGAGAAAGCGGTTCGGGCAAATCAATGACAGCCTTTGCCGTGATGCAGTTGCTGCCAAACGATGCCGAAGTAGATGGGGTGCTAGAGTTAGAGGGCCAGAACCTGCTGAACCGGTCTGAGGCCGAGATTTGTGCGTTGCGGGGCGCTGCGATCGGAATGGTTTTCCAAGAGCCGATGACTGCCCTGAACCCGGTGAAGACCATCGGCGATCAAGTTATGGAGACTATCCTGATCCACAAGGCCATGCCCCCGGCCAAAGCGCGCGCTCGGGCCGAAGAGGTTCTAGCCCGGGTTGGATTGCCAACCGACAGGTTTCCGTTGAAGCGTTATCCTCACGAACTGTCAGGCGGTCAGCGCCAGCGAGTGGTGATCGCCATGGCGATTGCACTGCGCCCCCGACTGTTGATCGCGGATGAGCCGACAACGGCGCTTGATGTGACCACGCAGGCGCAAATCCTTGATCTGCTTAAAGGGCTCGTGTCGGAGTATGGCATGGGTCTGCTGATGATCACGCATGATTTGGCGGTGGTTGCAGACATGGCGGATCAGATTGTGGTCATGCGGCATGGGGAGGTTGTTGAAACGGGCGCAACAGATCATCTCCTGCGCCATATGCAGCACCCTTATACCCGTATGCTGTTCGAAGCTTCGGGGCATCAAGTCAACCTGCCGATCTCTCCTGCACCGCGAGCGTTGCTTGAGGTCGAGAACGTGGTGCGGGACTACCGTCTGCCCCGAACGCGCCTGTTCGCCACGCCCGGTCATCATCGGGCCGTCGATCAGGTCAGCTTTACCCTGAATCGGGGGGAGCGTTTAGGGCTGGTTGGAGAGTCCGGTTGTGGGAAATCGACCCTAACACGAGCCATTTTAGGCTTAGAGGAGGTGCAGCAAGGCCGCATTTCCCTTGATGGCCAGCCTGTTTTCACCGGCCACAAACCCAATCTGGCAGTGCGACGCAAGATGCAGGTGGTGTTTCAGGACCCTTATGGCAGCTTCAATCCTCGCCTCCGGGTCGCGCGCCTGATCACCGAGCCATTTCATTTGCTGGACACCCCGCCAACCGGTTCTGAACGGCGGGATCGCGTCGCTGAGATGCTTACCGCCGTTGGCCTAAGCCCCGATGATGCGGGCCGCTACATTCACGAATTCTCGGGTGGGCAGCGGCAACGTATAGCTATTGCGCGCGCTCTGATTATTCGACCCGAGTTGATCCTGTTTGATGAGGCTGTCTCGGCGCTGGATGTCTCGGTCCGCGCCCAAATTCTCGACCTGCTGGCCGAGCTTTGTGCGGCTTACGATCTGACTTACCTGTTCATCAGCCATGACCTGAGCGTGGTTCGAACCATCACCGACCGTGTGTTGGTGATGCAGGCCGGCAAGATTGTGGAACAGGGTGAAACCGAGCAAGTCTTCACAGAGCCTCAGCATCCTTACACAAGAACTCTGATCAATGCGGCACCGAAATTGCCGGAGACTGGACGAGGCGCTGCATGAAAAACGCTTGTATAGAGCCTGATATTGGAGCTTTCGATGACTAATCCCCTCTGGTTCGATCCCAACCTTTGCCTGATCGGCGGAGAATGGAAAATGCCCGCGTCAGGTCAAACCTTTCCGCTGGTGAATCCCTCGGACGGTTCCGAAATCTGCCAGATCGCTCGAGGTGGCGAAACCGATATCGACGCTGCGGTGCAGGCCGCCCGATCCGCGTGCGATGGCGATTGGGGTCGCATGACGGCCCTGGAGCGAGGGCGTATCCTCACCCGACTGGGGCAACTTGTTCTGGACCGAGTGGATGAACTGGCACAGCTAGAGGCGATGGATGTCGGCAAACCGCTGACCCAAGCGCGGGCAGATGCGGTAGCATTGGCGCGGTATTGCGAATTTTATGGTGGTGCTGCGGATAAAGTGATGGGCGAGACCATTCCCTATTTGGATGGCTATACCGTCTACACGTTGCGCGAGCCGCACGGTGTGACCGGCCACATCGTGCCGTGGAATTATCCGATGCAGATCATTGGCCGTTCTGTCGGGGCGGCGCTGGCAATGGGTAACGCCTGTGTTCTGAAACCGGCGGAAGAGGCCTGCCTGACCGCACTGGCCTTCGCGCATCTGGCGATACAGGCGGGCCTTCCGCTTGGTGCCCTGAATGTGGTGCCCGGCCTGGGGGCTGAGGCGGGCGCGGCCCTGTCGGAACACCCGGGTGTGGATCACATCTCATTCACCGGTTCGGTCGCGACAGGCGCGTTGGTTCAGCAGGCGGCGGGACGAAACGTTGTTCCGGTGACACTGGAACTGGGCGGCAAGTCGCCGCAACTGGTTTTCGAAGACGCCGATCTGGATGCCGCGCTGCCGTATCTGGTGAATGCGGGTGTACAGAATGCGGGCCAGACCTGCTCGGCCTCGTCGCGCATTCTGGTGCAGCGCGGTGTATATGATGCGGTGAAATCCCGTATGGCCTTGGCATACCAAGAACTCACCGTTGGACCGGCGATCCAGGATTTGCGCGTCGGTCCGCTGATCTCAACACGGCAAAAAGAAATCGTGACCGGTTTCCTTCACCAAGGCTCGGACTTGGCGATTGCCGCCGAGGGCCAGATTGCGGCTGGCGCACCCGAATCCGGCGCATATGTCCGGCCCACATTGTTCTCGGATGTGCCGCCCGATCATGCCTTGGCGCGGGATGAGATCTTTGGCCCCGTACAGGTTCTGATCCCGTTTGACACCGAGGAACAGGCTCTAACCATAGCAAATAGCACCGAATATGGCCTTGTTGCCAGCGTCTGGACTCGAGATGGTGGGCGGCAGATGCGGCTGGCCAAGGGTTTGCGTTCGGGGCAGGTGTTCATTAACAACTACGGCGCGGGCGGAGGTGTCGAGCTGCCTTTTGGCGGCGTTGGAAAATCCGGCCATGGCCGCGAAAAAGGGTTCGAGGCGCTTTATGGGTTCTCGCAGCTCAAGACGGTTGCGGCCTACCACGGCTAAACGATCACTTCGATCGGCTCCTGCGCTCCAACGCCAAAGACGCGCTTGTACCGCTCAATCTGCTCGGCGGGTCCCATCGCCTTTTCCGGGTTGTCAGATAGTTTGACCGTCGGGTAGCCATTGGCCGAGACCGCCTTGCAGACTAGCGAAAAGGGAGCCAATGCGTCATTCGGTACAAGTTCGCGGAAGTCATTGGTCAGCAACGTACCCCAGCCGAACGAGACATTGGTTTGATCCGCGAACTGAGCGTGCAATTCGCGTATCTTGTCCACATCTAACCCGTCCGAGAAAATAACCCGCTTCTGCGTCGGGTCTTCGCCGCGTGATTTCCACCAGTCTATTGCGATTTTTGCGCCGGTTGCGGGGTCGCCGCTGTCAACGCGAATGCCGGTCCAGCCTGCCAGCCAGTCAGGCGCGCGGTCCAGAAACCCTTTGGTGCCATACGTGTCGGGCAGAATGATGCGCAGATTTCCATCATGTTCCTCGTGCCAGTCGCTAAGGACGTCATAGGGCGCCTGGGCAAGCGCGGCGTCGTCTTCGGCGAGCGCAGAATACACCATAGGTAGTTCATGTGCGTTGGTGCCAATAGCCTCAACTTCGCGTCGCATTGCGATCAGACAGTTGGACGTTCCGGTAAAGGACGAGCCCAAACCTTCAATCATGGCCTGCACACACCAGTCCTGCCAAAGGAAGGAATGTCGCCGCCGCGTGCCGAAATCCGCGATCCCAAGCCCCTCAATAGTGCGAAGCTGGGCTATCTTTTCCCATACGCGTGTCATTGCACGGGCATAGAGCACCTGTAGTTCGAACCGGCGCATATCGTTCAGAACCGCGCGTGAGCGTAATTCCATCAGTACGGCTAGCGCCGGGATCTCCCATAGCATGACCTCGTGCCACTTACCCTCAAAGGTCAGCTCATACTGATCACCCTTACGCTCCAGGTGGTAAGGGGGCAGGCGCAGGTTCTCGAACCATTCCATGAAATCCGGGCGGAACATCTGACGCTTGCCGTAGAATGTATTGCCCCGCAACCACGTGCTTTCCCCACGACTCAGACTTAGCGAGCGGATGTGATCCAACTGCTCGCGCAGCTCGCCTTCATCGATCAAACGGGCCAATGGCACGTGATTCGACCGGTTGATCAGCGAAAACACCACATCGGTTTGGGGCTTATTTCGAAACACTGACTGGCACATCAGCAGTTTGTAGAAATCTGTGTCGATCAATGACCGGATAATCGGGTCAATCTTCCATTTATGATTGTAGACCCGCGTCGCGATATCGACCATGGGGACCTCCTGCAATTTCCGTTGTTAGATCAATCGGAGCACGAAATGGCAAGAGTCGCGGAATTGGGAACAATGCCCACGACAGAACACATTACGGGCTTATTGTGGGTTTCCTTCACGCTTTAGTGAGGGGTGGGGATGGAACTGAAGGTTGAAGTTAGTGAATGAGTCTCGAGTACGATTTTGACATTGTTGCAATAGCTCCGGATGAGGTTGATCCTGAGCATGGGCAAACATCGATAACTGGGCGGCCCCCGGTGCGGGCGCGGTTCAGGGATATCAAGACGGCAGACGCTTTGCGCGCTGCATCGCCCAAGATTCGCAGAATATTTCTGGAATCAGGATTTAGCCTGGACGAGTCGGATGGGCATCTTGCCCGAGGTTATTTTCGGCCAGAAGACGCTGAAGATCGCCTCCTGATCCTAAAGCGGCTTTTTGCGAATATCCGGAATATGGGTGTCCAGGGAGAGTATAGTGGTGAGTTCGATTTCCATCACTTCTTGGGCCATATCAGGACCGCAAAGCCCGGGACCGTGAACCGGAAAATGCCCGAGCGACCATTGCAAGCGCCACGCCCAAGACCAGTGCGTCCAAAGCGTCGCACGGTTTCTGGGCGTATCGGTTTCGCGTTAGGTCTTGCCGTGATCCTGTTTGTGTTTCTGAAACTGCTGGCCGAGCATGGTGCTGCGCTTTGATCCTCAGGCCAGTGTCACACCTGCTGCGCGCATTGCCTGTTCTGCGACAGCCAAAGATCCGTCCATATCAATGGCGCGGCACAAGTTGCTTAAGACAGTGACATCAAACCCCAGCTGTGCCGCATCTACCGCCGAATAATGCACGCAGAAATCTGTCGCCAAACCGACCATGGTCAGCTGCGTGATCCCGCGCGTCTCAAGATAGCCTTTTAGACCAGTGGGCGTGGAATGGTCGTTTTCGAAAAACGCGCTATAGCTGTCGATAGCGCTGCGAAATCCCTTGCGGATGATCAGATCGCCATCTGTTCGCAAATCCGGATGGAAGTTCGCGCCTGCGCTGCTCTGAACACAGTGATCGGGCCACAAGACCTGAGGGCCATAAGGCATGTCGATCATCTCGAACGGCGCTTTGCCAGTATGAGAACTGGCGAATGAAGAATGCCCCGCCGGGTGCCAATCCTGTGTCAGGATCACCGTATCGAAGGTATCCATGATCGCATTGATCGGTGCGACGATCTCGTCCCCTCCGGCAACGGCAAGCGCGCCGCCGGGGCAGAAGTCATTTTGAACATCGATAACGAGCAGGGCGTGGGACATGCTGGCCTCCTAAAGTCGTGTTATCGGTATGGTGCGCAGCGGGTATCGTCAATGCGGTCTCTTGTGTGTTTTTGCCAAGGGCATTAGATCGCCCACATGTACACAATCGCTGCCCTCTATCATTTCACGCGTTTTCCCGACCCCGATGCGCTACGCCCTGCCTTGCAGGAGCTTTGCCGCGCGCAGTCGGTGAAAGGCACCCTGCTGCTGGCGCAGGAAGGGATCAATGGCACCATCGCCGGTCCTCGTGCCGGGATTGACGCGGTTCTGGCGCATATCCGTGCGTTGCCAGGATGCACTGATCTTGAGTGGAAAGAGGCGACCTCGGACCATCCGCCCTTCGGCAAGATGAAGGTGCGGTTGAAGAAAGAGATCGTGACTATGGGCCAGCCCGATGTCGATCCCCGCGCAAATGTCGGGAATTACGTCGAGCCTGAGGACTGGAACGCGCTGATCAGATCAGATGATGTGGTGGTGATCGACACCCGCAACGATTACGAGGTGGCGATTGGCACGTTTGAGGGTGCAATAGACCCTAATACAGCCAGTTTTCGCGATTTCCCGGCGTGGTGGGAACAGAACAAGGACCGCTTTCACAACAAACGCGTTGCGATGTTCTGCACCGGTGGCATCCGGTGCGAAAAATCCACCAACTACCTGCTGGGGCAAGGGGTCGAATATGTCTATCACCTGAAAGGTGGCATCCTGCGGTATCTGGAAGAAACGCCACCCGAAGACAGCACTTGGCAGGGTGAGTGTTTTGTCTTCGACAACCGCGTCTCAGTTGGTCATGGTCTGGTCGAGGGGCCGCACAAGCTATGCCATGGTTGCCGTCGCCCGATCCTGCCCGAAGATGTGAAACGCCCTGAATACGAGCATGGCGTATCCTGCCATCGGTGTATCAATGAGACTTCAGAACAGGACAAGGCGCGGTTTCGCGAGCGGCAAAAGCAGATACAGCTGGCCCGCGCGCGGGGCGAGGAACATCTGGGCTCTGACTGAAATCAGCTTGCAGGCCGCGTTTGAAATCGGATGATTGTGCGCAAGCCCAACCGACGGAGCGCTCATGACCCACGAACCCAGAACCCTGGAAGAATGGAAATCAACTTTGCTGGCGGCGCTTGGGCTGGTCTTGGCAAGCTTTCTTGCGTGGTACGGTCTGTCGCGCCTGAACGAAGCCACTGCAGGCGACACCATTGGCACGCTTTCCTCGGTAGGCCTTCTAATCTGGATCGCCTCGCAGTCCTGGTACTACATGACCCAGGTGAAATCCCCCCGGAGGTTGTTGTTCCTGATGGGGGTGTCCTTCATCCAGGTCGTGCCATTCCTGTTCGCAGCCGTCTACGGCGCGTTTGGATATAACGACCATTGTGTGATCGGCGCCGAAGGGCCAGCCGATATTCTGTATTTCTCATACGTCACCTTCACAACGGTCGGATATGGGGACATGTCCCCAACTGGCTTTTGCCGTGGGCTGGCTGTGGCCGAGGCTGTGACGGGTTACATCCTGTTGGGCATGTTTGTGGCCGCCGCCGTCGCGCTATACGCGCGCAACCACGGCAAATAGAGCGATCTATTTATTATGATCGATCCAGCGCGACATCATTTGCTTGTCGCGGAAACATTCGGACGGGATCGGGCGGCGCTTGCTGCGCGAGATACGTTCGGCAAAAGCAACCTGCTTACCTGTTGGGTAGTTTGCAAAGGGCGACGGATCATGCGGTTTATGGGCTGAAATCCAGTCCGACAGGGATTTGCGGTCACGCTGTGCCTCGACCGGAATCTCAAGCGCTGATTGTTGCGCGATGGCGCGGGCAAAGCGCATCTGCCGATCTGTAACTGGCAGCAGATGATAGTCGTTTGTCGGGCCGCTCAGGGCGGAATTTCGCATGTTCTGGGCCATCGGGTAATCCTCTGACTATGTAGAACATAAATAGAACATTAACCTTTCGTTTCAAGGGAAGACCCTTTGGATTAGGCGAGAACCTGCCAATCTGCGGCTTGATTGACTGATCAGTCAATAATCGATAATTCGATCCTCAACGCACGCGATCTCTTTGCCTAAAGAGATTTCTGAACACAGAGGGTACCGGCATGAAGTTTCAACCTAAGGCCAGCCATTTCATCGATGGCGAGTATGTCGAGGACACCAATGGCGCGCCCATCGACGTTATCTACCCCGCCACCGGAGAGGTCATCGCACGGCTGCATTCCGCCACGCCTGAGATTGTTGAAAAGGCTCTAAACAGCGCAAAATCGGCCCAAGCGGCCTGGGCTGCCCTATCGGGCACCGAGCGAGGCCGTGTGCTGCGACGCGCGGCCGACATCATGCGGGATCGCAATCGTGACTTATCGATTATCGAAACCCATGATACCGGCAAACCTCTGCAGGAAACGCTGGTGGCCGACGCTACCAGCGGCGCGGATGCGCTGGAGTATTTTGGCGGTCTGGCGGCCTCGCTGACCGGCGAACATATCCCTCTGGCAGACGGGGATTTTGTCTATACCGTCCGCGAGGCGCTGGGCGTTTGTGTGGGCATTGGGGCATGGAACTACCCGACGCAGATCGCTTGCTGGAAGGGTGCCCCGGCGTTGGCGTGCGGAAACACAATGATCTTCAAGCCTTCCGAGACTACTCCGCTGTCGGCATTGCAAGTAGCCGAGATTTTGATCGAGGCAGGTGCACCCAAAGGCGTCTATAACGTTGTTCAGGGCTACGGTGATGTAGGCGCCAGCCTGGTGACCGACCCCCGAGTGGCCAAGGTCTCGCTAACAGGGTCGGTTCCAACGGGCCGCAAGGTGTACGCTGCTGCCGCCGATGGCATGAAACATGTCACCATGGAATTGGGTGGCAAGTCCCCGATGATCGTGTTCGACGACGCCGACATCGAAAATGCCGTGTCAGGCGCCATTCTGGGAAATTTCTACTCCTCGGGACAGGTCTGTTCCAACGGCACTCGAGTTTTTGTGCAAAAGGGAATCAAGGAAGCGTTCCTTAAGCGCCTGTCTGAACGCCTTGCTACGGCGAAAATCGGCGACCCGATGGATGAAGAGGTCAACTTTGGCCCGATGGTCAGCGAAAACCAGATGAATATCGCGCTTGGCTATGTCGAAAAGGGGAGGGCCGAAGGCGCGCGGCTGATCTATGGCGGCGAACGGGTCGAAGGCGATGGTTTCTACATGCAGCCCACGGTTTTTGCCGATGTTAAGGACGATATGACAATCGCGCGCGAAGAGATTTTCGGCCCCGTGATGTCGGTGCTGGACTTCGACACCGAAGAAGAGGTTTTGGCCCGTGCCAATGACACCGAATTCGGTCTGGCCGCCGGCGTCTTCACCAACGACCTGACCCGCGCCCACCGCATCGTGGCAGGTTTTGAGGCGGGGACTTGTTACATCAACACTTATAACCTGGCCCCGGTAGAGGCACCGTTCGGCGGATCTAAGATGTCGGGTGTCGGTCGCGAGAACTCGAAACTGGCAATCAACCACTTCAGCGAGATGAAGACAGTCTACGTCTCGATGAATGATGTGGAGGCCCCATACTGAATAAATCCGGTTAAATAGTCTCTGTTCTTGACAGTTCACGTCGGGGGCAGAGCACATGCCGGTTCGTACATATGGCTAAATTCCTCAAGACGACTCGTCCGCAAACCGGAGATCAGCCTGTGAAAACACACGCCCAAGCTTTTGTGATCGGTGCAGTTTGATCCTTTATCATCTGGCCAAGTTTGGTTGGATTGACGTGGCGATGCTGGAAAGGGCGAGCTATCTTCGGGCCAACCCCAGACCATGTCCCCGGCACAATACGCAATGCCAATTGTAGCGATTGTTTTCGCGGTGCATGTTCGCATCTGGGCTGAACACATTTCTGGGGCGGGTCTGCTGGATCCCGATGTGGCAACCGTAATGCCCTGGAATACGGTTTCAGAAAGTCTGAGTCACTCGGCCTGGTTTACCAAGGGCAGATGTGGTGATCGTAATTTCAGATAGAGTTGTCCAAGAACCAGCACACTTGAACGCGTGCGGTGGTCCTGAATGATCATTGAGCCAGCTGTAGATCTTCGACACGTTCACTGAGTTTACCGCCACTGTCCTATGGGCATCATGGATTGGTGCACAGGAAGGCCAAATGAATTCAATACCTTTGTTAGAGGCTGATTTTGGCGTCTATCAGCCTACAGGTCAAAGCAGTTACGACTGTCTCTGCAAGAACAGACATCCAAGGTTCAGTTCGGGTCGATTGTGCGCACTGTCTCAAGCATTTCAATGATCTGCGCGCGTGCGATGGTGCTGTCCTGTATTAGCATTGCGGCGTCCGACAATGGCTTGTCCGGCTGTCGCGCAACCGGCTTGATCAGGGACGTTTGGATGCGGGACAAATCGGTGAAGGTGTTTGACCTCGCTTCATCCGCACCGCCGGAGCCCGCCAACCAGTTGTATCGAGCGGCCATCTCGTGCTTCCCGCCTGCCTGCAATGCGCGCGCGGCGGCATCGAAATCCTGTGTTTGCATCATGGCCTGGGCGCGCAACTCTTGCGCGGTGTCCGAGGAATCGTCCGCGATTTCCAGCAGCGCCTGACGGGGACGGTTGTCCATCAGAGCCGCCTTTGCCCGAAGCCGAGCACGATCACGGCTGCGTTCCCGATCTTGCGGTCGGTTTGCCAGCGCGTAAGCCTGCGCTGAAAACCCAAGGTCAGCCAATCGCTCTGCCATGGACACGGCAGTTTCGACCGCCAGCGCGTTGCGTCGCCTGTCCTTCAATTCCATCACATGGCGCAGGAAAGTAATGTCGTCGGCCCGCTCCGCCAGCAATTGGAACACCTGATCTCGTGTCCTCTGCCATTCGTCGGAATCTGAGACATCCTCAAAACCGGCAAGAGCTCCGGTAAAATCCTGGGACAAAGCCATCGCCAAAGCGTGAGCACGCGCCAACATCGGGCCAAGTTCGGACTTCCGAAGCTCGCGCGCATAACTTGCAGCTAAATCGAGGTCGCGGGGCGAGACCGTACCCCGGTCCGACCACCGCTTTTCGATCAACCGCGCAAGTGCTAACGGCGCATCGGTTGCGGCATCGGGCGCCGATATGACCTCGGTCAACAGCGTTTCCGCGGTATCGGTATCCCCTGCAGCATCCGCGATTCTGGCTTGAGCAAAGGTTACATCAGCGGGTTCGTCCTCTAAGATCCGTTCGACCGCACGCAAGATCCGTCGCGATGCTTCAAGCCGGCCTGCCGAGACAAACATCTCGGCGATATCCGGGCCGAGATGTTGCCTGAGATGCCACGGCAGCCGACCAAAACTGCGTTCGATCGCTTTCACATGCACATCGGATTGAAGTTTACCCTCACTCAAAAGCGCCCAGAGTGCGGCGGCACCATCACATCTTTGCTGCCCTTCCAAAGGGTTCGGCGTCGGTGCAGGCAACCCGTCCATCACTGATGCGATGGCCGCTACTCTGCGCTGCTCAACCGAGGTCTCCGACAACAAAGACAGGGCTTGGTGCGCTTCTACACCGAACCCGAAATACGTATAGAGCTTCGCCAAATCCATTGCATACGCCTGGTCGACACGATCGAATTCCTGAAATAGCCCGACCCGCAATTCGGCCACATCCTCGGAAAATGATCGAGCGCCCGACCATGTCTCAAAACCCAGTTCGCTGTCCGTGATACATTCCGGTTTGCTATCAATCTGAGGAACTGCCAGATTGCCCAGCCCCGAAACCCCATCGAGCACTGAAGACAGTCGCAGATTTGGCACCAGCTTTTCCGAAGATCGCAGCGGACCAAAACTGGACGATTCCCTGCGTCCGACACCTGCCAGTTCAAGATCAACAACCTCTCGATCAGCGCTTTGCAATATACGTGATGCCAACTGCTCCTCAAAATTTCGTTGATTTAACTGCAGCAAAGGCAAGGCCAGTTCGGTGGCTGGAATATCAGTAGGTAAGGGTTTTGGGGCCGGGATACTTGCAGTCCTGGGAGGCGCCTCTGGCTCTACCGGGTCATTTGCAGGTGTACCCTGGTCGGGTGCGATATCTATGACCACCATAGTTTGGCGATGCAGAAATGCCGTTGCCACGCAGTCGCACCCAAATGTCATCTCCAACGCTGCACCTGGCCCGACCTGTTGAAGCGATTGCAGACGGTTCCCCGACAGGCGGTCGAAGACAGCTGCAGTGTTGAATGTCGCATTATCGATGCCAATGCTCAGCCGCGCGCCGTTCTCGACCGGATCCAACATCCAACCGGTGCCAGAGGGGACCTGTACCACCAGACGCGTGTATCCCTCATGCTCGCCCGATCGCACGGACAAAGCCTGTGCTGACGCGCTTGTGCCCCATGTGAGCAAGACCAAAGACAATGCGCGGATCATGCTGCAGCCTGCTTGAGTTCCTTAAGCGCGTCTTCAAGTTCCGAGAAACCGGGCCGGTTGTGGGTCGGTGTGTTCTGGCGGCCGACCTCTATACACATGGCCGCGTTGTGGTTGTGAAGATTAGCCACCAGAACCTCTTTGATGAGTTGATAAAAGTGGTTGTCTTCTTCGACAACAGATTTCAGCTTGCCCGCAAAAGGGCCCACCAATCCATAAGCCAGAAAAACCCCCAGAAACGTCCCAACCAACGCGCCGCCGATCAGCTTACCTAGGACTTCCGGTGGTTGGTCGATTGATCCCATCGTCTTGATCACACCCAGAACGGCGGCCACGATCCCCAGAGCGGGCAACCCGTCAGCAACGGTTTGCAGCGCGTGGCTTGAATGCATGGCATGGTGGAAGTTCGCCTCCATCCGCTTCTCCAGCACCTCCTCAACCTGGTGCGGGTCGTCATAGTTCATCGCCGCCGAGCGCATGGTGTCACAGATCAGGTCCACCGCTTCTTTGTCGGCTTGAATCTTGGGATATGCGGAAAATAGCGATGAGCTTCCTGGCTCTTCAATGTGCTGCTCTACCTCGACCGGGTTCGCGCGTGCGATCCGGATCAGAGAGAATAACAAGCATAACAGATCGCGATAATCCTCGGGCTTCCATTTGGGTCCTTTAAAAACTTTCGCGATATCCTTGGCGGTGTGTTTTACGCCGCCGATATCATTGCTGATCAGAAATGCGCCGACTGCGGCCCCTCCGATCATCATCATCTCGAAGGGCAGTGATTTCATAATGATTGCCATCTTACCGCCTGCGGCAAGGTAGCCGCCGAATACCATGACAAAGATGACGGCAATTCCGATGAGCCCGATCATGAAAGGTCTCCAGCGTTGAGGGTGCAGATAGATATGGCCATGAGGGTCATTCCTGTGGGGCACGTGCATTGCGCCCGGCCATGATCACGCTGATGGTGTAAGCAGCCTCGGGGCTGAGACCGGCCATAACTTCAGCGGCAGCTTCCGGTGGCATGCGAGACAGGAAGCCAGCGGCGAATACCGCGTCCATCGTTTCGAACAACGCGGCGGCATCTTTGGGCTTCATGCTCCGATACACGTCTGTCAGTTGTGTCAGATCGTTTTCGGCGGCCTTTTCGGCAATCGCCACCGTTTCACGCAGAGCGTTCTCGGCGTCCTCCAGCATGGTGAGCCGGGTTTCGATGGCCTGATCGGCAATGTCGAGCGCCCGTTCCCGGTCCAAAATCGTGCTTTCACGCTGGTTTAGAGTCTTTTCACGGCGCAATAGTTCCGTAAGCAGCAATTGTAGATCTGCCGCATTCGC
The DNA here is from genome assembly GCF_056542345.1 of Ruegeria sp. AD5. Taxonomy (NCBI): domain Bacteria; kingdom Pseudomonadati; phylum Pseudomonadota; class Alphaproteobacteria; order Rhodobacterales; family Roseobacteraceae; genus Ruegeria; species Ruegeria sp. AD5. The sequence continues at coordinate 1,694,993 of NZ_JBQFZR010000001.1, read as the reverse complement.
CTCTTTGCGTTCACCACCGGCGGGCGAGGCCATGTTTGGTTCCGCGCCGCGGGCAAGTGCAGGCCCGGCCTCAAGCCCGATGCGAATAATCGCAGAGCCGACCATCAGCAAGGAAATGACGGTCAGAACACCGCCGCGCGCTCGGCGATCAGGCGCTTTTGCCCGGTTGCGACTCATTTCGCTGCTCCGCCAGATGGAGCGGCGTGCCGAAAGAACATCAGGCCTTCTGGTTTCTTTGCGGGCGGCTCTGGAGGTGCTTCCGATGGCTCAGTCGAGACCTCAGTTGGTTCACCAGACGGACCGGATGCAGTTTCTTGTGCTTCGCCGGGCTGCTCAGACCTGTCCTCAGCAGGTGCGTCATCTGGCTGATCCATGGGAGCGTCTGGCTCAGAGGGCTCTTCCTGAACGACATCGTGCATCGAGGCCATCATAAGCTCCAACCGTTGTGCGACGGTTTCTGCCCGTTCGGTCAGCGTCTGCAACGCGGTGCCGGAATCATCCGAAGCCTGACGCGCGCTATCCAGCGATTTTCGCAACTCTTCTGCTTGCGAGGACAGCACAGAAACGGCGCCACCCACACCCTTCTCAAGATCGGTAAACCGCTTCAGGCGTCGCGACAGAACGAAACAATACAGACCAGCCCCAAGAGCGCCCGCAACCAGCAGAATATCGGCAATCAACTCCACCATCGCCTCCTAATTCAGTACAAATTCCATGACCAGAACGTCACGCACGCGGCCTTCGCCAACGACGATCCCAATGCGTCGTAGCAGGTGTCCGCGGATCCTCATCAAAGCCAGAGAATCTTCCAGATCGGTTAACTCAAGGGCGCGCAAATAGCTGTTCAGAACGTCCATGATTCGCGGCTGCATCTTTTCAACCTCGGCGGCGTAGCCCGCGTTCACTTCAAGCTGCGCGTGAAATTTCAAATGTCGCGAATCATCTGACTTGACCGAGATTATCACCGGCGGAAGATCGACAAATTTCACATCGGGAAGTGCCTTTACGGAAGCGTCTTCGCCTTTCTTTTTGGCCTCTTTCACCATCTCGGACCCACCTATGGGAAGCAGGCCGGATGCAGTTATGAAATAGCCGCCAACACCGCCCGCGATAGCCAGAATCAGCCCAAGCATAAAGCCTTTTTTCCCTGATTTTTTAGGGGCTTCCGCCTCATCTGCAGTTGCGTCGGTCATGCCGTCCTCATGAATCTGTTCGGCAACCGTCATAACCCCTCAGGGACTAACCGATTGTTAAGGGCAATCGTCCAAACAAGGGCAGAGCCGCACAGAATGTCGGTGAGTCGGAGGTAAGCGTGCAGCAGATCGGAACTGTCTGGGCAAGTTTGGACAGGCGCAAACAAATTATCGTGGCCGGTGCCGTGGCACTGGTGTTTCTGGGTGTGCTTGCGATGTCACGGATTGTGACAGCGCCGTCGATGACGCTGCTTTATGCGGGGCTCGAAAGCGGTGCAGCCGGGGATATCGTGCGGGCGCTGGACCAGCGTGGTGTGAACTATGAAATAAGGGGTGGCTCGATCTACGTCCCCGGCGCTCAGCGGGATGAGTTGCGGATGACTTTGGCCAGCGAGGGCCTGCCTGCGAACGGCAATCGCGGTTACGAACTGCTGGATTCGCTCAGCGGCTTTGGCACTACGTCGCAGATGTTTGATGCCGCCTATTGGCGCGCAAAAGAAGGAGAGCTGGCGCGCACGATTGTGGGCAGCCCGCATGTCAGCAAGGCCCGGGTGCACATCGCCAACAGCTCCTCCAACCCGTTTCAGCGCAGCATAGCGCCAACCGCTTCGGTTTATCTGGTCCCGTCGGGTGCACCGATTAACGGAGATCAGGCAAAGGCGATCCGGTTTTTAGTGGCGTCGGCGGTTAGCGGGCTGGCACCGGAAAACGTCACTGTGATTGATTCGAATGGGGCCGTGATTGGCGCGCAGGACACGGCGGTGGCAGCCGATACTGCAGATGATAAGGCGCGCCAATTGCGTGAGAAAGTTCTACGTCTGGTCGAAGCCCGGGTCGGGGTCGGCAACGCGGTGGTTGAGGTCAGCGTAGATACGGTGACCGAAACCGAGTCTATCCGGGAACGTCGCTTTGACCCCAAAGGCCGTGTTGCGATCAGCACGGATGTTGAAGAACGGTCGGACAGCGCGCGTAATCAGTCGGCGGATGTGACAGTGGCGTCGAATCTGCCGGATGGCGACGGGGCAGGAGGCGATGAATCCAATTCGAATGCCACTCAGACCCGCGAACGGGTGAATTATGAGGTGTCAGAGACCGAGTTGGAAGTTCATCGCGCGCCAGGTGCGATCAAACGTCTGACTGTCGCGGTGCTGGTCAATGGTGTTCGAGCGGCAGGTACAGATGGCGTCGAGATTTTTGAACCCATGCCGCAGCCCGAGCTTGATGCACTGCAAGAGCTTGTGGCTTCTGCGGTCGGGTTTGATGCTGAACGCGGCGACGTCATCACACTGAAATCGCTCGACTTGCCCATGGTTGAACCCCAGGGCGAGTTGGTGTCCGGGTCGATCTGGCAGAACATGCATATCGACGCTATGTCGCTAATCCAGATGGTGGTTTTGGCGCTGGTTTCCCTTGTTTTGGGTCTGTTTGTCATACGGCCAATTCTGACGAAATCTGCGGCATCGGCGCTGCTGCCAGCAGGTGCACCGGTCGAGGTCGCCCCAACGCCTTCCCTGACCGGGGAAATTGCGACCGCAGATGTGCAGGACTTTGCGCCGCTCCCGGATGCAGCGCAGCCGAGTGTTCCGGCGATTGCCGCTGCCCGCGGCGAGGATCCCATTGACCGTTTGCGCGCCATGATCGGCGACAAGCAGGAAGAGACGGTTGAGATCCTGCGCAGCTGGCTTGAAGAAGGCGAGGAGAAGGTGTGATGTCGATCGCTCATCTTCTTGAAGACTTCACCGCCCCTGCGGCTGGGGTGGCCGTACATCTACTGGATGAAGACGCACTGGAAGAACAGCGGCTTGCTGCATTTGAACAAGGCTATGGGGCGGGCTGGGAAGATGCGGTTCAGGCGCAGGAGCAGACCGGCACACAGCTAAGCTCCGATCTGTCGGCGACGTTATCCGACCTGTCTTTTACCTATCAAGAAGCATTGACCCGCATGACCCTGTCGCTGGAACCGATGTTCCAGAGCCTGGTTCAGACTATTCTGCCTGAGACGATCGAGCATGGCTTTGCGAAGCGATTGACCGAGCAGCTTTGCGACATGGCGCGTGAGCAGGTCGACCAGCCACTGCAGCTGACTGTTCCGGCGGGCACTTCGGATCAGGTCGAGGCGATGCTGCCGCAGGATATCTCGCCGCGTCCCCAGGTCATCGAGGATGTCTCGCTCCAGCCGGGACAGGCGCGATTGCAGGTGGGGATCGCCCAACGCGAGGTGGACTGCGCTGCCTTGCTCTCATCCATTGCTGCAGCGCTCGACGCATATCTGTTTGAAGCAAAAGAGGCTTTGTCAAATGAGTGATCCTCAACCACCGAAACCCGAAAAACCCAACCCGTTCGAGACTGTTCCGATCGAAGTCACCGTCTCAGTCGGGCGTGCGCGGCCTTTGATCCGTGACCTGTTGAGCATGGGCGAAAATGCCGTACTGACACTGGACAAGCGGATCGAGGATCCGGTTGACCTCTATGTCGGGGACCAATTGGTCGCGCGCGGTTTGTTGGAAGAGATGGAGGGCGATCAGTCCGGGCAACTGGCTGTACGGCTGACCGAAATCTCGGATCTGCAGAACGGGATCGGATGATGCGCCACCTGTTTTGGCTGGCATTTTTGCTGGTCATACCCTCCGGTGGCGCGGCGCAAGAACTGTCGCTGTCCCTGGGCGAGGGCGGGTCGATCTCGGCCCGGACCATCCAGTTGATTTTGCTGATCACGGTGCTCAGCCTGGCACCGGGACTGGCGATCATGATCACCTGTTTCCCGTTTTTGATCACGGTTTTGGCGATCCTGCGGCAAGGAATCGGCTTGCAGCAGTCACCGCCAAACATGCTGATCGTCAGTCTGGCGCTGTTTCTGACCTATTTCGTCATGGAGCCGGTTTTTACCGAGGCGTGGGAGACCGGGATTCAACCGATGGTCGAGGAAACGCTTGACGTAGAGCCTGCGCTGGAACGCGCGCTGGTGCCGTTTCGCAGTTTTATGGCAGCGCGTATTGATGCCGACACGTTTCAGGCCATGGCAGACCTGCGCCCAGATGATGCTGCGATCCAACTATCGCCCGAGGCCCCGTTATCCGTGCTGATGCCGTCCTTCATGTTGTCGGAAATCGCGCGGGCCTTTCAGATCGGGTTCCTGATTTTCCTGCCTTTCCTGATAATCGATCTCGTTGTCGCAGCGGTTTTGATGTCGATGGGAATGATGATGGTGCCCCCGGCTACGGTCTCGCTGCCGTTCAAATTGGCGTTTTTCGTCATCGCTGATGGCTGGGCCTTGATCGCCAGCGCCTTGGTGCGCAGCTATGCGCCATGACTATTGCCGTGTGATCTGTAGTCGGGCGCGCAGACCCTGATCTCCGGCCTCGAAACTCAGCGTTCCGCCATGTTGTTCGGCAACGGTGCTGACAATTGTCAGGCCCAATCCGAACCCGTCCGAAGATCCGATGTTTGATCCGCGCTGGAACGGTGCCAACAGCGCCTCGATATCCGCGACCGATAGGTCGGTGCCCTTGTCTTCGACGATGATCGTGGCGGTCTGAGCATCAGTTTCCAGTTCAACCTCGGCGTGACGACCGTATTTCAGGGCATTGTCGATCAGATTGGACAACGCTCGTTTCAATGCGATCGGTTGACCCGTCACCAGGATGCGCCGCGTTTCCGGCAGCGACGCATACCCACGGCGTGACATGAAAACAGACGGCGCGCTTTCGACGGCAACGGGATCAACGGCTTTCAACGACACAGGCCGGTCCATATCCTGATAATCGGCCACAAGCGATTCAACCAGCGAGGTCAACGATATCTGGCGCGGTTCCTCGACGCTGAGTTCCGATCGCGTGTAAGTAAGCACGCTTTCTATCATGCCGGTCATCTGGTCCACGTCGGCCTCGAGCTTTTCGCGCAACTCGCCATCGGGAATCAGCGCCGCACGCAGCCGGACGCGGGTTGCAGGGGTCCCCAGATCGTGGCTGACACCCGACAGTACAATGGCGCGTTTCTCAAGCTGCGCTCGTTCGGCATCGAGGTGATCATTCACCGCAGTCACGATATCGCGCAGCTCTTCAGGCCCGTCCGCGTCATAGCTTTGCGGCCCGCCGCGACGTCGGCGGTCACCAAGTGCCTGAGCAAAGCGTGCGAAACTGTCAGAAACATTCCCGACCGAGGTCAGAAGCACCGCCAAGGACACAATGCCCAGCAATATTGCGGGCAAACGCAGATCAACCGGCGCAGCCTTACAGCCCCAGATTTCGGTGCCGTCGACTTGCTGCCAGACCCCGCGCCCGAATTGTGCGATCAGGATAGGTTCGCTGCAATATGTGGCCAACAGACGGGTCAGGTTCCCCATCTTCTCGGGGCCGGTCTGATCGCTGCCGGATACGATGTCTGAAACCGGATAGACCAGTCGATCCGATAACACCGCAAGCGTCAATTCGCGGCCACTCAGGGGGGCTGAACTGTCGGTCAGAATCGAAAGATTGGTGACAAAGCGGCGATCTGCAAAGCCGGGCATTTGCTGGAACGCTCCCCTGTCAGCAAGCGCGGCTGCCTCGGTTGGCAATGGGTTGATCAATAGGCCGGGTGGCGGCGCCATCCCCGTTCGCAAATCTTCGTATATGGTGAAACCAGCAACAAATGCTGCGGTCTGATACCGGTTCCAAGCCTGTGCCGAGGTGAACCACATCCCGGCAGCCACCAGCCCCGCGACAAAGGCGGACAGGGTCCAGAGCCACCCAAAACTGCGCAGGCGCAGGGTCATGCGTCCTCATCCACCATAACGTCAGCGGTAAACAGATAGCCAACACCGCGCTCGGTGCGCAGCATCTGGGGGTCTTTCGGGTTGGCCTCGATTTTCGACCGCAACCGCCCCACCAGCATATCTATGGCACGGCCTTGCGCCTCGGGCTTGTCGGCCTCACCGGTTACATCCAGTGCGGCGGCGATCTCATCACGGGTCAGCGGAATATGCGGGTTCGCCAGCAAAACCTTCAGCAGGGCGGTCTCCCGTTGGGACAGGGAAACCAGATAGCCTTCGGGCGAATGCACCTCGTCCCGTTTGCCGTCAAAGACCCAGCCGTCGAAGTGAAAGGTGCGCGTGCGGCGGCGGTATGCCAGCGAAGGCGTGCGTCGGGCGCGTTGCATCACCGCACGGACGCGGGCCAGCAACAGTTGCGGGTTGAATGGTTTGGCGATGTAATCGTCTGCTCCAACCTCATATCCTGCCATGCGCTGATGATCCGCCGACAGGGCCGAGACCAGAATGATCGGTACATCCTGTTCGGCCCGCAACCGGGCACAGATCTCGACGCCGTTTTCATCGCCCAGCATCACGTCCAACAGGATCAGGTCGATCCGCCCCGAGGTTAGATGCGTGCGTATTTCACTTTCGGAACTGGCAGGCAGAGCAATATACCCGTTCTGCTGAAAGAACTGGGTCATCATCGACCGCATCTCCGAATCGTCGTCCACCACCAGGAGCCGGGGAATGCCCACTCTGTTTCTCCTCCTCAGGGTTCTCCGTCGCCGCCAATTGTAACGAATGGAAACGGATTCAAGGTCAACGTAACACGGGGTAACAAAAGCGGTGAAAATTTCCACCTTGTCAGGATATTGCATCGCATTCTGCGTTGCCATGCGGCAATCCGTTAGCGCTATATCACCTATGGCCGCCCTTGGGGTGGCACCGAATTCTCAGGGAGGAGAACAAAAAATGAAGCGTTTTGCATTTGCCACCGTGTCGACCTTGGCCGTAGTGGCCGGGTCGGCTGTTGTGGCTGAACCAAAGGCCGAAGTTCTGCACTGGTGGACGTCCGGTGGTGAGGCGAAATCGGTCGCGGTTCTGCAGGAAGAGTTCGCCTCGAACGGCGGCACATGGACCGATATGCCGGTCGCAGGTGGCGGCGGCGATGCGGCCATGACTGCGCTGCGGGCCCGGGTTCTTGCGGGTAACGCGCCGACTGCTGTTCAGCTGAAAGGACCTGCCATTCAGGAATGGTATGAAGAGGGCGTTTTGGCAGACATTTCATCCGTGGCAGAAGCCGAAGGCTGGGCCGATGTGCTGCCAGCATCGATTGCAGGCCACATGATGTGCGAAGGTACGTGGTGCGCAGCACCTGTGAACGTGCACCGCATCGACTGGATTTGGGCCAATGCTGACGTTCTGGCCGCCAACGACATTGAAATGCCCACAACATGGGAAGAGTTCAACGCCGCTGCCGAAAAACTGCAGGCTGCCGGAGTGATCCCTTTGGCCCATGGTGGCCAGGCATGGCAAGACGCCACAGTGTTCGAAGCGGTTGCGCTGGGTCTGGGTGGCCCCGAGTTCTATCAGAAAGCCTTTGTCGATCTCGACCCCGAGGCGCTGACCTCGGACACCATGGTGCAGGTCTTTGACCAGATGCGCACCCTGCGCGGTTATGTGGACGAAAACTTCTCAGGCCGCGACTGGAACCTTGCCACCGCTATGGTTATGAATGGCGAGGCAGCTTTCCAGATCATGGGTGACTGGGCCAAGGGCGAATTCCTGGCGGCTGGCAAGAAGCCCGGCGAAGACTTCCTGTGTGCCTCGACCCCCGGCGACGGATATCTGTACAACGTCGACAGCTTCGCCATGTTCGAAGTGGAAGGTGACGACAACCGCGCTGGTCAGGAATTGCTGGCCAAGCTGATCGTCGCGCCGAAATTCCAGGAAGTGTTCAACCTGAACAAGGGCTCGATCCCTGCGCGGACTGATGTGGCGCTGGATGCGTTCGACATCTGCGCGCAAATCTCGGCCGAAGATATGGGTTCGACCTCGGCAGGCGGTTCGCTGCTGCCGTCTTATGCCCATGGCATGGCGCTGCGCGGGTCGCAGGCCGGTGCGATTACGGATGTTGTGACCGCACATTTCAACTCGGATATGTCCTCGGCTGACGCGGTTCAGCAACTGGCGGACGCGGTAGCAAACAGCTACTGATCCAATACGCTCTGCCCCCTATAGTGAGGGGCAGAGCATCTTTCCCCGGAGGCTAAAATGTCCGAATGGCTGGAAAACCACCTGCCCAAGGTGGTGCTGGCACCGTCGTTCATCGCCGTATTGATCTTTGTCTACGGATTTATCGGATGGACCGCATGGGTGTCGCTAACCCGATCGAAACTACTGCCGAAATACGAGATCAAAGGCTTCATTCAGTATGAACGCCTGTTCGACTCACCCCGCTGGGATACGGCGATCAACAACCTGTATATCTTTGGCACGCTGTTCATCGTGATCGCGATGGTACTGGGCCTGTTGCTGGCCATCCTGCTGGATCAGAAGATCCGCGTCGAAGGCGCGATCCGGACGATCTACTTGTACCCGATGGCGTTGTCGATGATCGTGACCGGTACGGCGTGGAAGTGGATTTTGAACCCGGGCCTGGGCATCGAATCCATGGTGCAGGGGTGGGGCTTTCCGAATTTCGAATTCGACTGGCTGGTGAACCCTGACTATGCGATCTACACTATCGTGATCGCCGCGATCTGGCAGAGTTCCGGCTTCGTCATGGCGTTGTTTTTGGCCGGTTTGCGTTCGGTCGATGGCGAGATCATCAAGGCCGCACAGGTCGATGGTATCCCCACGTGGCGCATCTATACGGCGATCATCATCCCTTCGATGGCCCCGATTTTCCTGTCTGCTTTCATCGTGCTGGCGCACCTCGCAATCAAAAGCTTCGACCTTGTCATCGCCCTGACTGGTGGCGGTCCGGGCTACGCAACCGATCTGCCCGCTACTTACATGTACGCCATGGCCTTTTCGCGCGGCGATATTGGTCAAGCGGCCTCGTCCGCGATGATCATGATGCTGGTCGTCTTTGCCATCGTGGTTCCCTATCTTTACTCAGAGCTGAGGGCGAAAAATGACTGATCTGTCGATGCCCCAAACACAAACCCGCACCCAAAGCGCTACGGGCAAGATTGCCCTGCGTTGGTTGCTTTATATCCTGCTTGGCCTGTTTGCACTGTATTACCTGATGCCGCTCTTCGTGATGTTGACGACTTCATTGAAAAGCCTTGAGGAAATCCGCACCGGCAGCCTGATTTCGCTGCCGCGAGAGGTCAGCTTCGACGCCTGGAAAACCGCATGGTCCGGCGCTTGTACCGGTATCCAGTGTGAAGGTTTGCGACCCTATTTCTGGAACTCGGTTCTGATCGCGGTGCCTTCGGTATTTTTGTCGACCCTGTTGGGTGCGCTGAACGGCTATGTCGTGGCGCAATGGCGGTTCAAAGGGGCCAATATCATCTTCTCGCTGATGCTGTTCGGTTGCTTCATCCCGTTCCAAGTTGTTCTGCTGCCAATGGCACGTCTGCTGGGTATGATGGGGATTGCCGGAACCATTCCGGGCCTGATCTTTGTCCATGTGATCTACGGGCTGGGCTTCACCACGCTGTTCTTCCGCAACTACTATGTCACCATTCCGGCCGAGCTGACCAAGGCGGCGCGGGTTGATGGGGCTGGGTTCATGCGGATTTTCTGGTCGATCTTCCTGCCGCTGTCGCTGCCCATCATCGTGGTGACTGTGATCTGGCAATTCACGCAGATCTGGAACGACTTCCTGTTTGGCGTGTCGTTCAGCCAGGCGGGGACACAGCCCGTGACTGTTGCGCTCAACAACATCGTAAACTCCACCACCGGCGTCAAAGAATACAACGTCGACATGGCTGCCGCGATCATCGCGGGGCTGCCGACGCTGCTCGTCTATGTCGTTGCCGGTAAGTATTTCATCCGCGGCCTGACCGCTGGCTCAGTGAAGGGATAAGACCCATGGCTCCCATCCTTGATATCAACAAACTCTACAAGAATTACGGCGCGACCGAGATTCTGAAAGACATCAACATCTCGATTGAACCGGGCGACTTCCTGGTGCTTGTCGGCCCCTCGGGCTGCGGTAAGTCTACGCTGCTGAACTGCATTGCGGGACTGGAAGAGATCACCGGTGGCACATTGTCCATCGGCGGCAACGACATGACCCATGTCAGCCCCAAGGATCGCGACATCGCGATGGTGTTCCAGTCTTACGCTTTGTACCCGACCATGTCGGTGGCCAAGAACATCACCTTCGGCATGAAAGTGCGCGGGGTCGATCAGGCCACGCAGGAAGCTAAGCTGAAAGACGTCGCCTCCTTGCTGCAGATCGAGCCATTGCTGAACCGCCGCCCCAGCCAACTGTCGGGTGGTCAGCGTCAGCGGGTCGCGATGGGCCGGGCGTTGGTGCGCGACCCCAAGCTGTTCCTGTTCGATGAACCGCTGTCGAACCTTGACGCCAAGCTGCGGGTCGAGATGCGGACCGAGATCAAGAAGCTGCACCAGACGCTGGATGCCTCGATCGTTTACGTAACCCACGACCAGATCGAAGCGATGACGCTGGCGACCAAGATCGTCGTGCTGAAAGGCGGGATTGTACAGCAGATCGGAACCCCGGCCGAGATCTACAACAACCCGGCCAACCTGTTTGTGGCGGATTTCATGGGCTCTCCGGCGATGAATCTGATCCCGGCACAGGCGTCGAACAATGGCTCGGGAACGCAGATCTCGATCGCTCGCGAATCCGGTGAAACGCTGGTTCTGAGCGATGCACGCGACCTGTCGTTGCCGCAGGATGTGATCCTTGGCCTACGCCCGGAAGATATCGCCGAGGCCGGTTTCCGCGCCGGGGCAGGTGTGCAAGAGGCCACCTGCATGGTCGATATGGTCGAACCTGCCGGGGCCGATACCTATGTGGTCTCGGAACTGGGTGGCAAGCAGGTCACGGCACGGCTGCACGCGGAAACCAGCGCGCAGGCCGGTCAGATGCTGAACCTGGCCTTTGATATGAGCAAGGTGTCGTATTTCGCCAAGGAAACCGGTGAACGGCTGAACTAGCGCCGGATGGCCCGCGCCGCCTTGGTGTGGGCCACGGCAACGCCTGTCGGTTTTGGCCGGTTAATTTGAGTGTGCTATCCTGGGACATAGCGAAGGGAGGCGCGCTATGTCCGATCCGTATTCTGATCTGGCCGGGCAGGAAATCTCGGTTCAGGAGCGTATCGCCGAAGCTATGGAAGCGCGGTGTCTGGAGCCAGCGCAGAAAGAGATCAGGGATAGCTATCTAAGTGATTTGATTGTCCCTGAGGGCGGGTTCGCGGTTGAGCTGGGTTCAGGCACCGGGCACATCACGCAAGAGCTGCTTTCTGTCGGCGGGGTGGAGCGCGCGCTCGGCATTGAGCCCTCACCGGTTATGGTCAAACGTGCGAGAAACAGCTTCGCCAGCGAGAGCAATCTTGTTTTTGAAACCGGCGATGCAAAGGCAACCAGGCTTGAAGATAGCTCAGCAGACCTTGTTCTGGCGCATACACTGTTGTGCCATGTACCCGGCCCCGACGATGTGGTTTCCGAGGCCTTTCGGATACTGAAACCGGGCGGGATATTCGCGATTTGCGATGGGGACTACGATACCGCCACAGCGCAGATTGCCGATTTTGATCCTCTGGATCAACTCATACGGTTCATGATCAATCAGAACGTCACAAACCTCTGGATCATGCGCCAGATTGGCGGTGTACTCTCTCAGGCAGGTTTTGAGCTGGGCCGTCGCAGGGGACACGGTTATGTAGCCGAAGGAGAGGCGACTTACTTTCTGACCGTTATCGACCGTGGTGCGGATCGAATGGCCGAGACCGGGTTGTTGGCGCCTGAAACGGCACAGGCGCTGAAATCCGAGGCCCGGGCGCGTGTGTCTGCAAACACGTTTTTTGGCTACATGTCTTATGTCAGCCAGATCGCGCGCAAGCCTGCAACCTGAACAAAAAAGCCACCGCGCGAACGGGTCGAGCGGTGGCCGGCGTAGGGTAATACCTCTGATCAGCCAGTCTTTTTCAGATCCTTGATCAGGCGGTTCAGGTCGCCGCCGCGCGCATCCAGCATTGCGCCAATCTCTGTGCGCTCGGTCAGCAACAAATTCACACCTTCGATGAACATGTTGTAGAACTTGCCACGGCCCGATTTGTCGGACACCAGGAATGTCACTTCGAACGGGGATGAGCCGCGCAATTTGACCGAGGTTCTGACCTCGTATCCGGTCTTGATCTTGCGCGCGTTACGCACGGTGACCTCACCGCCGATGAACTCGCGGAACCGGCGACCATATTTGCGCGAAATATAGCCTTCGAACGCTTTGGTGAACTGACGCAGCTGTGCGGATGAGGCTGTACGTGCATCCGCCCCCAACGCATAGCGGGCCATGATCGGCACATCACCGTATTGCACAAAAATCTTCTGAAAATCACGCAGCATGGCGTTTTCGGATTTACCCGAGTCAATGATACGCGTGATATCGGCCACAACGCTGTTGACCAGCTGTTTGGCCTGCTCTTCGGTCAGCGCGAACGCGGGCAGAGGCAATGCGGCAACTGTCATCCCGGTAAGGGCGGTGGCCACAAAACGGCGTCGGTTCAACAGGTTATTCGGCATAGGGGTCCTCGTACGGGTCAAGATAGGGGTCTCTGACAGGGTCGGTCCCGGTGGTGGCGTAGGGATCGTCATACAGACCCAGATAGGCGTCTTCATCATCCCTTGCCAGTTCAAAGCGGCGATTTTGCAGGTAGATCGTGCGCGCTTGCGCGTAACTGTCTGCACTTTCGTACAGAATCGAATCAACTGTATCCGAGAACCGACCGCGATCTCCCATCCGCCGCACGACTTCGGCATAGACACCAATATTGTCGACCGGGCGGGTCGGGCTAAAGTTGATCGGATTCGAGAACAGGTTGACCACGACGCCGACCGCATCGCGCGCGGTGGACGGGCCGTAGAAGGGCAGTTCCACATAAGCACCTTCGCCGACGCCCCAGACATGCAGGGTTTCGCCGAAATCAGTATCAACAGGCGGCAGGTTCAGCTCATCGGCCGGGGCTGACAGGCCAAAGCCGCCCACGGTCGAGTTGATCAGAAAGCGCAGCAGCGCATTGCCGGACTGTTTCAGATTGCCTTGCAGCAGATAGTCCAGCGCCTGCCCGGGCATCGTCAGGTTTTCGGCAAAGTGATTGAAACTGGTAACCATCGGATCTGGTACGATCTTCACATAGCCTTTCGAGGCCGGTCGGAACAGGAATCGGTCCACACCCAGATTGAACTTGTGAATGCCCCGGTTGGTCCCTTCATAGGGGTCAAAAATCTCACCCCGCGCCGCTGCGTCCTGAGGCTGCGTCGCGCATGCCGATAGGACCGTCAGGATGCCGAATATGATCAGGTGCTTCAGACGAATGTAACTTGGCACTGTCTTCGTTACTCCGAAAATTGCCCAGCGGTATCCGGGCCTTCAATCAATACAGCCTTTGCACCCTTGGTGGCGCAATTGGTCTCACATAGAGGTTTCGCGCAGGATTTGAAACAACAACTCGCGTTTACCTCAGCCGATGGGGCGACGTAAAGTGACACGAATTCAACACTTCCTGAATAAGAGAAGACCTGCCCAGTTTGCAGGCAATGGGAAAAATCCCGCTTTCACGCTTTCGGAAACAGGTTTTCCCGGTTAGCGTCCGCGCGGAATCACTATGAGATGAGGATAATCCACATGAGCATCGCAGCAAAACTGGACAGCCTGGGTATCAGCCTGTCGGACGCACCTGCTCCGGCAGCGAACTACGTTCCTTTCGTGCGCATCGGCAACATTGTCTACGTGTCGGGCCAGATCTCCAAGGCGGATGATCTGATCACTGGTAAGCTCGGTGATGATATGGATGTTGAGGCAGGCGCCGCTGCAGCCAAAGTCTGCGCCATCAACCTGTTGGCTCAGGTCAAAGCGGCTTGTGGTGGCGATATCGACAAGCTGGTGCGCGTGATCAAGCTGACCGGTTTTGTAAACTCGACCGCTGATTTCACAGAACAGCCGAAGGTGATCAACGGGGCCTCCGACTTCCTGGTCGAAGCGCTGGGCGACGCCGGTCGTCATTCGCGCTCGGCCGTCAGCGCAGCCTCATTGCCTTTGGGTGTTGCCGTTGAAATCGAGGGTATTTTCGAGGTTCAATGAAACCGTCCCTTCCGTCTGAGTTCCTGCAGCGCCCGATAGCACATCGCGCGCTGCATGACATTTCTGATCAGCGGCCCGAGAATAGCCGGGCCGCCATTCGTGCCGCAATAGACGCCGGTTATGGGGTCGAGATTGATCTGCAACGCACCCGTGACAATCGGGCCATGGTGTTTCACGACTATGACATGACACGTCTGACCGGGCAGCCCGGACCGATCCAACAGATCACCGAAACACAAGCGCGGGCCCAGACGCTTCTGCATTCTGACGGTGAAGGTATCCCCTCGCTGGAAGAGGTGCTGGCCATTGTTGCAGGACGGGTGCCCTTGCTCATCGAGCTGAAGGATCAAGATGGTGCAATGGGCCCCGATATCGGCGCTTTGGAAGCAGATGTTGTAAGCGCACTGAAAGACTATGAAGGCCCGGTCGCGCTGATGTCGTTCAACCCGCATTCAGTCGCAGAGATTGCACGCCTTGCGCCACATTTGCCGCGCGGTCTCGTTACCAGTTCTTACGAGCCCAAAGTCGAGCTTCTGCCGCAAGCCGTCTGCGATCATCTGCGCAACATCCCGGATTTCGACCGCGTTGGAGCCAGCTTTATCAGCCATGAAGTCATCGATCTTGACCGCCCCCGGGTCGCTGAGTTGAAGGCACAGGGTGTGCCGATCCTGTGCTGGACCGTGCGCTCGCTTGAACAAGAAGCAGAGGCACGCAAGGTTGCCGATAATGTTACGTTCGAAGGCTATCTGGCCGAACATCCCGCTTGATCCCGGCGCGCGCGATCACAGATAAAGGTGCAGCGCGGAGGGGATATGGATCAGGCACAGATTGAGGTTCGGGTTCTGACATCGATCTCGCAGATTTCCGCGAGCGACTGGGACAGTTGCGCCTGCCCTGAGGTTGCCGATGGCGGGCGACCGCTTGATCCGTTCACGACACATCGGTTTTTGCATGCCCTGGAAGAAAGCGGCTCGGTCGGGCGTGGTACTGGCTGGCAGCCGCAATACCTGACAGCCTATCTGGACGGGATGCTAATTGCGGCAGCCCCGATGTTTGCCAAGTCGCACTCCCAGGGTGAATACATCTTCGACCATAGCTGGGCTCATGCCTATGAAAGCGCGGGCGGGCGATATTATCCCAAGCTGCAGATCGCGGTGCCCTTCACACCCGCGACTGGCAGGCGTTTTTTGGTGCGACCCGGCTACGATGCTGTCGGGATCTCGGCGCTGGTGCAAGGAGCGGTGCAACTGGCCGCCGAGAATCGAATTTCATCGCTGCACGCTACGTTCTGCACCGAGGCCGAAGCGCTGGCAGGTGAGCAGATGGGCCTGATGGTCCGCCACTCGCAGCAGTTTCACTGGCTCAATGATGATTACGCCGATTTTGACGAGTTTCTGGCTGCGCTGTCCTCGCGCAAACGCAAGAATATCAAGAAGGAACGCACGCAGGCCTGTGATTTCGGTGGGCAGATTCGAACAATCACCGGCGATGATCTGCGACCCGAGCATTGGGACGCGTTCTGGCGGTTCTATCAGGATACCGGCGCGCGAAAATGGGGCTCACCCTACCTGACGCGACAATTCTTTGATATCGCTCAGGAAACCATGACGGATGACATCGCCTTGGTGTTGGCCGAACGTAATGGATACCCCGCCGCCGGTGCGTTAAATTTTGTCGGGCGGGAAACGCTGTATGGCCGGTATTGGGGCTGTGTCGAACATCACCCCTGCCTGCATTTCGAACTGTGCTATTATAGGGCGATCGACTTTGCCATTGCGGAAGGTCTGGCGCGGGTTGAGGCCGGTGCGCAGGGCGAGCACAAGCTGGCGCGCGGCTATCTGCCAACCCGCACGCATAGCTTGCATTGGGTTGGCGATCCGGGTTTTGCTGATGCGGTTCAGAAATATCTGGACGCCGAGTCCCACGCAGTGGGAGAAGAGATCGAGATTCTGACGGATTATGGTCCGTTCAGGAAATCGAACCCGGAGGAACAGCAATGACCGAACTTCTGTCAACCGAGACCCGCGGCCCGCTGCTGGACCCGCTGTTCAGAAATGGCTGGACCATGGTCGAAGACCGCGATGCGATCACCAAGACCTTCATCTTCGATAATTTTGTCGCTGCCTTTGGCTGGATGACGCAGGTGGCGATCTGGGCCGAGAAATGGAACCACCACCCCGAATGGTCGAATGTATACCGCACGGTCGAGGTGGTCCTGTCGACCCATGATGTTGGCGGTCTGTCTGCACAAGACGCCAAGCTGGCGCGTAAGATGGACAGCCTGCTAACGGTCTCCGCGTGAACCCGTCCCACCGGCCAGCAATGTTGCCGTTCCCAGCTGCTTGAATTCTGCCGGGGTGATCGTGCCGTCGCTGACATTGATATTGCCCGGAATTCTGATCGTACGGGTGCCGACGGACCGCACGCTGCGGGCCGACGGATTGATGTCGAGACACCGATTTTCATAACAGGTCAGACCGCTGGTATTAATCTGAATCTGCACCTGACCATCAGGGCCGCTGATCACCGGGGATTGCTGTACGTCACATGCGGCCAAAGCCACCAGGCTACCGAGGCAGATCCATTTATTCATGACACGCTCCTGCCAACCAAGTTGGCGTTCAATCTAAGAGACCGTTGCCATCCTTATCCGCAGCGTCAAAATCGCTCTGCATCTGGCTGACATACTCTGCCTTTGAGATAAGACTGTCGCCATCCCGGTCAACGGCTTCGAACTGTTTGATATCCAAGAACGGTTTTGCTTCGCTCAGGCCCAGAGTGCCGTTCTTGTCTTCGTCCATTGCCTGAAATGCATAGTCCGAGAAGGCGTTGAATTCGTCCTTGGACAGGAAGCCGTCATTGTTGGTGTCGATGTTGTTCAACTCGGCCTCGTGCAGTTCTGCGACAGTCTCGGCGTTTGCAGCAGCAGCCATCACGAATACGGTGGTGATAATCAATACTCGTTTCATCTCAAATCTCCTCAGCACGCGTAACGTTCGCCAGACACGCCACCCGCAGCGGCGCCCGCCGCCGTCAGGATGGTCTTGCCTGAACCACCGCCAAATTGATTGCCGATCACTCCACCGATCAGGGCGCCGCCTATGGTACCACTCAGGCAGGCGATCTCGTGCTGTCGCGCAGCCTGTTGTTGGGGTGTGGGTGCAGGTCCGCACGCCGCCAGGGCCCCGGCGGTGCCAAGAAACAATGTAAGAAATTTCAGTCGCATCAATGAACTCCCCAGTTGTATGGGCCAAGTATTGGCGCATCGGGGCGTTGCATCAAGTTAAATGCGTTTCACGTGGCCCCGGTCAAACCGGGGCCGACAGGGATCAGATACTATCAAGCAGGCCTTCACCAGCCGAGACCTCACAGACACCGGGGTTTTCTTCCAGATTCATCGCCACGACCTTGCCGTCTTCAACCAGCATTGCATAGCGTTTGGAGCGTGCAATCAGGCCTACGGGCGGGGCGTCGAAATCCATGCCGATGGCCTTGGTAAACTCGGACGCTGCATCGGCCAGCATGGTCAGCCCGGCCGCTGTTGCACCGGTGCTTTCTCCCCAGGCGCCCATCACGAAAGGGTCGTTGACCGAGATACAGATGATTTCTTCTACACCCTTGGCATCGAACTGGTCCTTGGTCCGCATGAAGCTTGGTACATGAGCGGTTGTGCAGGTTCCGGTGAACGCACCGGGTACAGCGAAGATCACAACCTTGCGCCCTTTGGTCTTGTCTGAAATCCGAACCTCCTCGGGGCCTTCGGCACCCATCTGGATCAGCGTGGCCTCGGGCAGCATGTCACCTGTTGCAATCATTTTTACGCTCCTGTCATTTGGATTTGCAGAGTCGGGCTTTGCCGCAATATAGGTGGTCGAAACAAAGTAACCACGTGAATTCTGCAGGGTGAGCGAAACATGAGCCATATTGTCGTGATCGGGGCAGGGCAGGCCGGTGC
The DNA here is from genome assembly GCF_056542345.1 of Ruegeria sp. AD5. Classification (NCBI taxonomy): domain Bacteria; kingdom Pseudomonadati; phylum Pseudomonadota; class Alphaproteobacteria; order Rhodobacterales; family Roseobacteraceae; genus Ruegeria; species Ruegeria sp. AD5. The sequence goes on along the minus strand of NZ_JBQFZR010000001.1, from coordinate 1,676,829 downwards.
TTCTTTGGTAGCACGGCTGCGCAAGGACGGGTTCGAAGGTGACATCACCCTGATCGGTGCCGAGCCGCATTTGCCCTACCAACGCCCGCCCTTGTCCAAGGCTTACCTGTTGGGCGAGATGGAACTGGAGCGCCTGTTCTTGCGGCCCGAGAGCTTCTATGCCGAAAACAATATCACCCTACGGTTGGGTCAACGTGTGACGGCGATTGATCCAAAGGCCAAGACGGTGACTCTCGGCGATGAGGTGATCACCTATGATGAACTGGCGCTGACCACTGGGTCCGACCCACGCCGCCTGCCCGCAGCGATCGGGGGCGATCTTGAGGGTGTCCATGTGGTGCGAGATCTCGCCCATATCGACGAGATGGAACCTCGGGTATCGGATGGCGCCCGCGCGCTGATCGTTGGTGGCGGCTATATCGGGCTTGAAGCCGCCGCCGTTTGTGCCAAGCGCGGGGTCAAGGTGACCTTGGTCGAGATGGCCGACCGCATCCTTCAGCGTGTCGCGGCCAAAGAGACAAGCGACTACTTTCGCACGCTGCACACCGAATACGGGGCCGACATTCGTGAGGGCGTCGGGTTGGATCGTCTGGTTGGTGAAAACGGCAAAGTGAAGGGTGCTATTCTGACCGACGGCACCGAGCTTGAGGTGGATTTCGTCGTGGTTGGCGTCGGCATCGCGCCGTCGATTCAATTGGCTGAAATAGCCGGGTTAGAGCTGGATAACGGCATCAAGACCGACGCCCATGGCCGCACCTCAGATCCGTCGATCTGGGCGGCGGGCGATTGCGCGTCGTTCCCGCATGGCGAAGGCCGTATCCGCCTGGAAAGCGTGCCGAACGCCATTGATCAGGCCGAGATCGTGGCCCAGAACATGTTGGGCGCGGCTAAGGATTACACTGCAACGCCATGGTTCTGGTCCGATCAGTATGACGTCAAGTTGCAGATCGCCGGGCTGAATACCGGCTATGACCGTGTGGTGACTCGCAAGGGTGAGGGCGCGACGGTGTCCTTCTGGTACTACAAGGGCGATCAGCTGATCGCGGTCGACGCGATGAATGACCCGCGCGCCTATATGGTTGGCAAACGCCTGATTGATGCCGGCAAGACCGCTGATCCGGCAGTTGTTGCCGACCCAGAAGCGGACCTGAAACCGCTGCTCAAAGCGTGAGGATCATCGCCGGAGACTTCCGGGGCCGGGCTCTGACTTCGGTTGGCAAAGGCGATGTCGGTGCGCATCTTCGCCCAACCACTGACCGGGTAAGGGAAAGCCTGTTCAACGTTTTGAATCATCAGATCGACTTCGACGGCTTGCAGGTTCTCGACCTTTTTGCGGGCACCGGTGCATTGGGACTAGAAGCGCTGTCTCGCGGCGCGTCCCACGTCACGTTTGTCGATGATGGGAGGGTCGCGCAGGGTCTGATCCGCAAGAATATCGGCCTGACCGGAAGCGCTAGCCAGGCCACTTTGATCCGGCGGGACGCGACCCGTTTGGGCGAAAACCCGGGCACTGTTTGTGATCTGGTTTTTCTGGATCCGCCTTACGGAAAAGCTCTGGGTCAAAGGGCGCTGGCCGCGGCTACCCAAGGTGGTTGGCTGTCTGATGACGCTCTGATCGTCTGGGAAGAAAGCACCCCAATGACTGCGCCCGAGGGCTTTACGCTGCACGACACGCGGAAATATGGCGACACGCATATCTCGCTAATGTGGCGCACAGGGGGCTGAGATGCACGATCTGGTTATCTTTGATTGCGACGGCGTTCTGGTCGATAGCGAGGTTTTGTCCAATCAGGTCATGGTCGACAATCTCGCTGGCCATGGCCTGCACTTGTCCTTAGCCGAATGCATGTCCCTGTTTGTTGGCGGCACCATGACCGGTGTGCGCGACAAGGCGCGCGAGCTGGGGGCTGATCTGCCGGATGACTGGACTGATCAAATCTATGGGGAAATCTACGAGACGCTGAAAGCAGGCACGCCTCTGGTCGCGGGTATCCGTGAATTGCTGGCGCAACTGGATGCAAGCGACATTCCCTATTGTGTCGCCTCAAATGGGCGGCCTGAGAAAATGAAGATTACTTTGGGCCAGAATGGTCTTTGGGAGCGTTTTCAAGATGTGATGTTTTCGGCTCAGGTGCTTGGAACGGGCAAGCCCGACCCGACCCTGTTCCTGACCGCTGCTCAGCATTTCGGCGCAACGGTGCCGGTTGTGATCGAAGACAGCGAAAACGGTGTCACCGCAGCAATGCGCGCCAATATGCGCTGCCTGGGCTATGCGGCCCATGATGATGGTGCGCGATTGGAAGAACTAGGGGCCGAAGTGTTCTCCGACATGTTACATGCGCCCAAGCTTTTGGGACTTTGAGCCATAAACGTGTTATGCTTGGTCCATGGACCGCACTGTCACACCTCCGCTCTGGGCTTTTTCGAAAGACGCCGACACCACAACTGGGCCTCCGCCCAAACCGATGCGCGCGCCGGTGTTCATTCACGACGCGGTCATCCCGTGGCGGGATGAAACCTTACTGCTGAAGCTATTACGCGATCAGGCGACCGATCAGGACGAATAGGTCGGGTGATATTTGCCGCCCGGTGACAAGGTGAAAATCTCAACCCCATCTGCGGTCACACCGACCGAATGCTCGAACTGCGCCGACAGCGATTTGTCGCGGGTCACGGCAGTCCAGTCATCGGACAGAGTCTTGGTTTCGGGACGCCCCAGATTGACCATCGGCTCGATGGTAAAGAACATGCCCTCTTCCAACACAGCTCCGGTACCCGGACGACCATAGTGCAGGACATTTGGTGGCGCGTGGAACACCCGGCCCAGACCGTGGCCGCAGAAATCGCGTACAACGCTCATCCGATGCGCCTCGACATAGGCCTGAATGGCGTGGCCGATATCGCCGAAGGTATTGCCCGGCTTGACCATCTCGATACCTTTGAACAGTGCGTCGTGGGTCACCTGAATCAGCCGTTCGGCCTTGCGCGGCAATTTACCCGCCACATACATGCGCGACGTATCACCGAACCAGCCATCAACGATGACGGTCACGTCGATATTCAGAATGTCGCCATCCTTCAGCTTTTTGTCACCCGGAATGCCGTGACAAACCACGTGGTTCACGCTGATGCAGCTGGCGTGCTGATAACCCTTGTAGCCAATGGTTGCCGATTCCGCACCTGCATCCTCGACCATCTGAGTGATCAGCCCGTCAATCGCACCGGTGGTCTGGCCGACAAAAACATGTTCAGCAATGTCATCCAATATCCGCGCAGCCAGCGCCCCTGCCGCATGCATGCCGGCAAAGTCACTCTGTTCATAGATGCGGATACCGTCTTTGGTCAGACGGCCACGATGTTCTTTCATCGGTGCGGGACTCCAAATATTTCACGCAGCACTTCTTTTACGCTGCTTGTGCAGAAAGTACCAGAGGGTGCGCGGTGGTGAATGTTTTTCAGTTGATTTGGTTTAGCACGTAGACTGATAAGGGCTCTTGGTGATCAAGGCAGACGAAAGTGAGTTGGGAATACGCCGACACCGCTTCCTGGGCCAACAAGAATAATCTGTCTTCCGGTTCGCAGACGTCTGCGAATACTGTTCGGGACATCACAAACGACGTTAACAGCACGCGCCGTGTCTTTAAGAGCGATTGGCCTAGGGCACTTCCGATAATCTCCCATATTGGGATCACTAACAACAAATGTTATTTCTACCGTGCGAAAAGAGGGAAGAGAAACAACCATCGGGATCGTCGCCGCCACTATAAGAAAGCCCGCAAGCGCACTTACCAAAGGCATGAACAATATAGACAATGTTGTTTTTATTGGCTCTGAGAATTGGATGCCTTCGGATAAGCTAAGGTGAACCGCCCAAAGTGCTGTCGCTCCCGAAATTGCTCCCACTACGCATGCAGGCCAAAAAGCCCAGGAAACCCAAATCGGAGAGGGAACAAACGCTACGCCAAAAAATCTAGCCAATACAGGTATCCCTCCCAAAATCATTAGGGTCACTGAGATTGTTCGAATACGCTTTTCTAAACGGGTGTTCTCGGTCTTCGGTAGTGCCGTCATTAAGTTGTCCTTTGAGAATCTCTAAGCAAATTCGATAGAAATAGTCGGGTTCATCTGAATTTTTTCTCAAAAATTGATTGACGAGTTGACCAAAACACCTCTTGGCGAAATCTGCGTCCCGTAAACCAGCTTCTCCACCCCCTGCGCTTGCGCCACCTCAAACGCCGCCGCATAAGCCGGATCAATATTGGTAGCCAGCGCAAACCGGTCGCAATCGGTCCGTTGAACCAGATACAGCATCACCGCCCGATGCCCTTGTGCCGCCATAGCCGCCAGTTCGCCGAGATGTTTGTTACCGCGGGCGGTCACACTGTCGGGGAATTCAGCTAGGCCGGGTTGGCGTGAGAGGGTGACGCTTTTGACCTCGACATAAGCATCGGGTAGGCCCGGCCCAGTCAGCAGGAAATCGATACGGCTGTTTTCACCGTATTTGACCTCGGGGCGCACGGTTTCATAGGCGGCCAGCTCGGGGATTTCACGCGCCTCGAGCGCCACCCGAAGCGCCTTGTTGGGGACTGATGTGTCGACCCCTGTGAAATGCCCGTTCTCATGATCGACCAGCCGCCAGCCGTATTTCAGCTTTTTCTTCGGATCGTCGTTGGGCTCCAGCCAGATTTTCTCACCCGGTTCTGCCAGCCCCATCATTGAGCCCGGATTGGCGCAATGGGCTGTCACCTCGCGCCCGTCTTCCAGCCTGCAGTCTGCCAGAAAGCGTTTGTAGCGGCGGATCAGTCGAGCGGGGACAAGGGGGGTTTCAAATCGCATGGCCAAGGGCCTATACCTGCCCTAACGGTCGATCAAGAGGGAGGGCGCGTCATGGCCAATCCAACCGCTGCAATGTTGGTGATCGGGGATGAGATCCTTTCGGGCCGCACCCGCGATGCCAATATGCATTATCTGGCTGGAGAGCTGACCAAACACGGCATTGACCTGAAAGAGGTGCGCATTGTCAGCGATGATGCACCCGCGATTGAGGCAGCCGTAAGGGCGCTATCAGAGGCCCATGACCATGTGTTTACCAGTGGTGGTATTGGTCCGACCCATGACGACATCACCGCTGACTGCATCGCCCGTGCCTTTGGCGTGCATATCGATGTTCGCGACGACGCGCGTGCATTGCTTGAGGCGCATTACGAGAAATCCGGGCTGGAACTGAACGACGCTCGCCTGCGCATGGCGCGTATTCCGGAAGGGGCCGAATTGATCGACAACCCGGTCTCGACCGCGCCCGGCTTTACCATCAACAACGTCCATGTCATGGCCGGGGTGCCTTTGGTTTTTCAGGCCATGGTTGCGAGTGTTCTGCCTTCGCTCATCGGAGGTAGCCCGCTTTTGTCGCAGACGCTGCGTGTGGATCGGGGTGAAGGCGATATTGCAGCAACTTTGGCCGCACTGGCCAAAGACTTCGGCGATCTTTCGATCGGCTGTTATCCGTTTCAGACGAATGGCGTCTTCGGAGCCAACGTCGTCGTGCGCGGCACCGAGGGTGGACGGATCGATGCCGCTATGACCCGCCTTGCGAAAGAGATCGAGCTTTGAATCCCGATTGGGCCGCCGTTGTCGATGGCACATGGCCTGCCGCCGGCTATCAAACGCAAGGCCCATTTCGACTGCGGCAAGGACAGGGCGGAGGTTCACGCGTTTCTGCCGCCAATCGCACCGGGGACGTCACCAGCGCCGATATCGATGCGGCCGAAAGCGCCATGCAGGCGATGGGTCAAAAACGCATCTTCTGCCTGCGGCCCGGAGATGAGGCGCTGGATGCAATGCTTGCGCAACGCGGCTACGACATCCTTGATCCGGTTAATATCTATTCCTGCCCGGCGCAGCAGTTGACCGATATCCCGATCCCGCGCGTGACTGTTTTCAACATCTGGGAACCGCTGGCCATCATGCGTGAGATCTGGACGCAGGGCGGTATCGGCCCCGAACGGATTGCGATCATGTACCGGGCACCGGGCCCAAAGACCGGCCTTTTGTTGCGCCACAGCGATCAGCCCGCAGGAACAGGCTTCGTGGCGATCCATGAAGGTATCGCGATGGTTCACGCGCTGGAAATCCTGCCGGATCACCGCCGCAAGGGGTTGGGCCAGTGGGCCATGCGCGCCGCGGCCTTTTGGGCGCTGGACAATGGCGCGCAGACGCTTAGCGTGATCTGTACCAAGGCGAACGCGGGGGCCAATGGCCTCTACCACTCGCTTGGGATGAAGATCGTCGGAGAATACCACTATCGCCAGCGCGTCTGAGGAGGACGAATTGACAAAACAGGACATGCCCACTGCGCTGGATCTGCCAATGGTGGACCCACTACCGTCAGAGACGCAGAAATACTTTGATATCTGTGTTGAGAAACTGGGAATGGTGCCGAATGTCCTGCGCGCCTATGCCTTCGATATCGACAAGCTGAATGCCTTCACTTCGATGTATAATGATCTGATGCTGGCCGATAGCGGGCTGACCAAGCTGGAACGCGAGATGATTGCGGTCGTGGTGTCCTCGATCAACAAATGCTTCTACTGCCTCGTGGCTCATGGCGCAGCGGTGCGGCAGCTTTCGGGCGATCCGCAGCTGGGTGAGATGCTGGTCATGAACTACCGCGTCGCCAAATTGGACGCGCGCCAACGTGCAATGCTGGATTTCGCAGCCAAGATGACTACCGCCAGCACCACAATCGAAGAGCCCGATCGCCAGCTTTTACGTGATGTCGGGTTTTCGGATCGCGATATCTGGGACATTGCCAATGTCACCGGTTTCTTCAATATGACCAACCGCGTGGCCAGTGCCACTGCCATGGTCCCGAACCCCGAGTATCACGCACAGTTTCGATGATCCGTTTCCTGTTCCTTAGCCTCCTTTTGGCCGTGCCTGTGCAGGCGCAGGAACTGACGTTGCCCGCTAGCGCCCGGCAGATTTCGGATCGCACCAGTGCATTGGACAGCTACGACCTGCCAACCGGCGTGTTTGCCGACGGCGCAGTTCCATCCCGCACTGTCGAAGGGCGTGTCGAGCGGCTAACATGGCGTCTGCAGGCCGGGTCCAGCACGACGCTGCAAATTCTTGCACCGCTTCGGGATCAGCTTCAGGCGCAAGGTTTCGAGATCGCGTTTGAATGCGAGGCACGCAATTGTGGCGGGTTCGATTTCCGCTTTGGCACCGAAGTGGTGCCGACGCCTGACATGTATGTGGCGATCCACGATTACCGTTTTCTATCCGCCTCCCGCGGTGACGAAGTGCTGAGCCTGCTGGTCAGCCGCAACCCGCCGGATGGCTATGTGCAGATGATCCGGGTAACCCCGCAAGGTACGCAGCCTGCGCAGCCACTTGTGATCGAGGAAACTGTTGAGGGCCCTGCCGGGTTGCTAAACGATCTCAGCAGTACCGGACATGTCATCCTTGATGACCTGCACTTTCGCACCGGCGAAGTCGCGCTGGGCGAAGGGCCGTTTGCCTCGCTGGCGCTGCTTGCGGGCTATTTGGCCGACAATCCTTCGACCCGTTTGGCGCTGGTAGGGCACACGGATGATACGGGCGCATTGCAGGCCAATATTGCGGTCAGCACCAAACGGGCGGAAGCCGTGCGTGCGCGCCTGATCGAAGCGCACGGTGTTGCCGCCGACCGGATCGAGGCGCAGGGCGTAGGCTATCTTGCGCCCATTACCTCTAATGCTACGCCCGAGGGCCGCGATCTCAATCGCCGGGTCGAGGCGGTGTTGCTGGTCAACTAGCAGGCGCGAGCACCGCGGACGCCCTGTGTCCCTCTTGCCCTGATGGCGCGGCCTGATGCACACTTGCAGCTAATCGGTGCGTCTGTCTTGCCATCAGGCCTGTTGGCAGGCAGTCCCACCAGTCACCATGCTTTGGGAGGAATGCGTCATGGCATCCAAAACCGAAGATACCACTCCGCCGGATAACACGGTCCCACAGCAATCCATGCCCGAGGTTAACAGGCTGACGGCCGAGGATATTACCGCATCGCTGAAGGCCGGGTTTTCCGACTTCCTCGCACACCCGGTCATGAGCGGCTTTTTCGGCCTGTTCTACGCGGTTTTCGGCATCCTGTTCGTTTGGTGCCTGGTCGGGCTTGGCAAGATCTGGATGATCATTCCTGCCGCCGTAGGCTTTCCGCTGGTTGCCCCATTTGCGGCCGCCGGGCTTTATGAAATGTCCCGTAGGATGCAGAAAGGGGAAAGCTTCGGTTGGTCCGAAATCCTCAGCGTCATGGCCCATCAACGCAAGCGCGAGATGGGTTGGATGGCCTTTGTCACCCTGTTCATTTTCTGGGTATGGACCTACCAAATCCGCCTTTGGCTGGCGATCATCCTGCAAAAGGCGTCCTTCTCGGATTTCGAAGGGTTCATGAACACCATCTTCTTCACACCGCAAGGCTGGACCTTTCTGGCGGTCGGCACCTGTATCGGCGCTTTTTTGTCGGCGGTCCTGTTCTCGGTGACTGTGGTGGCCATGCCCATGCTTCTGGATCGGGAAACCAACTTTGTTTCCGCCATGCTCACTTCCATTCGCGTGGTCGCTGAAAGCCCGGTGGTAATGCTCAGTTGGGCGGCGATCATCTCGGTTACCATGCTGTTGTCGCTGGTTCCGGCGTTTCTGGGGCTGATTTTCATGCTGCCGATCCTGGGCCATACCACATGGCACCTGTATCAGCGGGCCGTATCACCAGAGACTAACTGATGCATCGCTAGACAAAAAAAGACCCGTGCCATTCAGCACGGGCCGTTTAGGTGCCACAGGGAGAATTCTACCAATCCATCGGACCCTTTTCAGCAAAGGACTCGACAAGAAAATCAATGAACGCCCGCACCTTGGGCTGGGTGAACCGGCCCGGCGGGTAGACCGCATAGACGCCCTGAACCTCATCCGGTAGCGATGGCATGGCGTCTACCACCTCGCCCGATTTCAGTGCTTCGGCATATAGATAGCTGGGCAGATGCGCGATCCCAAGCCCCGAGATCGCGGCGTTCAGCAGCGACTGCCCGTCATTCACGCTCAGCCAGCCAGCAGTGCGGACCTGACGCTTCTCGCCCGAAGGCGCCGTCAGCTTCCACACGCTGCCCGAGGATTGGCTGGAGTAATGCAGCAGTTTGTGTTCGTTCAGATCGTCGATCTTCTGCGGGCGTCCGAACTGCTCGATATATCTCGGCGACGCGACCATGCGTTTCACTGTTTCGGTCAGCTTGCGGGCGCGCAGCGTGCTGTCTTCCAGCTCGCCAATGCGCACGGCCACGTCAAAGCCTTCGGAAATCAGCTCAACATAGCGGTTGTTCAGAACCATGTTCACGGTGATGTCCGGATAGGCCGACAGGAAGTCCGACAGGACCGGCGACAGGTGATTGACGCCAAAATCTGTTGCCACAGAGATCCGCAGCAGACCAGAAGGCGCAGATTGCATCGAAGTCACCAGCGCATCCGCTTCGCCTGCGTCGTTCAGCACGCGACGGGCGCGATCATAATAGGCCAACCCGATCTCGGTTGGCGAAACCCGGCGCGTTGTCCGGTTCAAAAGCCTTGCCCCCAACCGCGCCTCAAGGCTCGAGACGTGTTTAGACACGGCTGATTTGGAGATGCCCATTTTCTTGGCCGCGTCGGTGAAACCACCCTGGTCCACCACGTTGGAAAAGGCCTCCATTTCAGTTAGTCGATCCATTCTCGTTCCCCAGGTCTTCCGTTCGTTGTCTCTTTATCGCGATCAATCTGGGCAAGAACTGGGCAGACATGGGATAATATCAGGGTTTTGAATCGGATCGTTTGCAACTAGGAAACGCCCGGGCCTATATGCCGCGGACCATGCCTTTCGATACAAAACCCCGTTTTCTGGACTTTTTTCCAATCGTGCTATGATGAGAATGGCATTTTTGTGACCACGGAGGAGACTATGAAAGCCCTATTTGCTGTCATTACCCTGTGTCTGACCGCCAGCCTTGCGTGGGCCGGAGGGGAAACACCATCGAATCCAGATGCGAAGGTCTATTTCGTCAACCTGTCTGACGGTGACACCGTGCAATCACCTGTGACCGTAGTCTTTGGCCTCAGCGGCATGGGCGTTGCCCCCGCTGGAACCGAGAAGGAAAATACAGGGCACCATCACCTCCTGATTGATCGCCCACCACTTGGGCAGGGAGAAGACGGTGCGGACGAACTGTCATACGGTCTGCCCGCAGACGACAATCACATTCATTTCGGTGGCGGTCAGACTGAGGTGACTTTGGAACTTGCTCCGGGTGAGCATACTTTGCAGCTGGTACTTGGGGATGCAGGCCACGTCCCTCATGCGACGCCCATTGTGTCCGAGGTGATTACGATCACAGTGGAGTAACAATTCACCTCCGCCGCAAAACGCGATTATGCGGCGGCAGGCAGCAGGAATATATCGCGGGCAAGCTGCGTGTTGAGACGGTCCGCAGAATACCATTGGTTGAGTACTGACTTGGCCATCAGGTCGGAATTTTCCTGTGCGAAACTCTTAAAGTCAGTAGCTTGCGTGTTGGCCAGCCGCTCTGCGATCAGGCTCATGAATGCGTAGGTGATTGTCAGATTGAACTTGTCCGGTGCGCCTGCGTTCGCTGCTAACGTGCGAATTCCCTTAGCGTAGATCGCTGCGGCATCGATGAAATCATACTTGCGTAGCAGGTCAAAAGCGACTTGCACATGTTCGGCGTGTCCGAACCTTGCGTTGTCGATTGCGTGTGCTTCAAATGCGATGGTGACGTCTGCGTATCGAGATGCGCTCATTCTTCATCCTCCTTGAAACGGTGGCTGTCTTCAGCTGTCCAATCGAAGTCGTAGACACTTTTGAGCTGTTTGATCTTCTTCAGCGTCTCTTCAGAGAAGGCTGGCTTGTTCTCAAAGCTGTGCAGCGCGATGCCCTCAATCAGGTCGCCAAGGGTCATGTCCAGCGATTCTGCCAGCCCTTTGAGAACTTTCAAAAGTCGCTTCTCGATTCGAATTCCTGTTTGGGTGCGTTCTATATTCTGACTCATGTGGTACATATGTACTTAAGTACCACATGAGTCAAGAGGAACTAAAAAAGCCGCCTCTTCCGGGGCGGCTTTCTCCAGCGCACTGGCATTACAACGTCAGAACGCTGCCGCCAGACGTGTGCCCTGATTGATCGCACGTTTGGCGTCCAGCTCAGCTGCCACATCTGCGCCACCAATCACATGGCAGGCGATTCCACGTTCGATCAGCTCATCCGCCAGCGACCGGTCCGAGACCTGCCCGGCACATAGGACGATCGACTCGGCTGCGATCACGGTTGGATCATCGCGGGTTTCGCCAAAGCTGACATGCAGGCCGTCCTCGTCGATGCGCTCATAATTCACACCACCAACGAAACTGACGTCCTTCATCTTTAATGTCGCGCGGTGGATCCAGCCCGTTGTCTTTCCAAGCCCCTTGCCGTGACGCTGCGCCTTGCGCTGCAGCAGCGTGACCTGCCGTGCTGGTGCTTCGGGCTGCGGGCCCTCGGGGGCCAGGCCCGAGCGGTGTTCTGCGGGGTCGGTCACGCCCCATTCCTTCATCCACAATGGAAGGTCCGTGGTTGGGCTGTGACCGTCTTCCAGCAGGAATTCGGAGACATCGAACCCGATGCCTCCGGCCCCGATCACGGCGACGGTGCTGCCGACCTCGGCCTTGTCGCGCAGCACGTCGATGTAGCTGAGCACATTGTCCCGATCCTGGCCGGGAATCTGCGGATCGCGTGGAGTGACACCGGTGGCGATGACCACCTCATCATAACCGGTCAGATCATCCGCGCTGACCTCGCGGTTCAGTTCGACCGTCACGCCTAGGTCGTCCATCATGGTACGGTACCAGTCGACCAGTCCCCAGAACTCTTCTTTCCCTGGCACCTGTTTGGCCATGTTCAACTGCCCGCCTATCTCGGCCGCGCGATCAAACAGGGTTACATCATGGCCGCGCTGGGCAGCTGTCATCGCGGTGGACAAACCTGCAGGGCCAGCGCCGACAATGGCCACGGTCTTACGTGTCTCGGCCTTGCCGATCACCAATTCGGTCTCATGACAGGCGCGCGGATTGACCAGGCATGAGGTCAGCTTACCGCTGAAAGTGTGGTCCAAACAGGCCTGATTGCATGCGATACACGGCGCGATCTTCGCGGCCTCATCCGCAATCGCCTTGTTCACGAAATCCGCGTCGGCCAGCATCGGCCGCGCCAGAGACACCATATCGGCGCAACCGGTCGACAGAACTTCTTCGGCAACCTCAGGCGTGTTGATCCGGTTCGACGTGATCACCGGAATCCCGACTTTACCCATCAGCTTCTTGGTAACCCACGCAAACGCAGCACGGGGAACGCTGGTAGCAATCGTCGGAATCCGCGCCTCGTGCCAGCCGATACCGGTGTTGATGATCGTTGCCCCGGCCTGCTCAATCCGCTGCGCAAGTTCCACAACCTCATCATGGGTCGACCCATTGGGCACAAGATCAATCATCGAAAGGCGATAGATGATGATGAAATCGCTCCCCACGGCTTCCCGCGTGCGGCGCACCACCTCAATGGGCAGACGCATCCTGTTCTCGTATGACCCACCCCAGCGATCCTCGCGCTTGTTGGTGTGGGTCACGAGGAACTGGTTCAGGAAATACCCCTCGGAGCCCATGATCTCGACCCCGTCATAGCCCGCCTTCTGGGCCAGAACAGCCGCGTTGACGATATCGCCGATCTGCTTCTCGATGCCCTCTTCGTCCAGCTCATGCGGCGGAAACGGAGAAATTGGAGATTTCACCGGGCTGGGGGCGACGCATTTCGGCCCATAGGCGTACCGCCCCGCATGCAGGATTTGCATGGCGATCTTGCCGCCAGCCTCATGCACGCGTCGGGTGACGATGGAATGGTTCGCCACCTCTGTATCGTTGGTCATCATCGAAGCCCCCGGCAGCACCGAGCCTTCAAGGTTTGGGCCAATCCCACCGGTCACCATCAGCGCCACACCGCCGCGCGCCCGGTCTGCGTAGAATTCAGCAACCCGATTCCAATCGCCAGTCTCTTCCAGCCCGGTATGCATCGAGCCCATCAGCACGCGGTTCTTCAACGTGGTAAAGCCCAGATCCAGCGGGGCCAGCATATTTGGGTACGCAGTCATGGCAAACTCTCCCTCCCGACTTCGACCGTCAGATTGACCTTCGCGTCACCTTTGTCACGCGAAACCTAACGTCATTCCCTTTGCCTTTACCGCGGCGCTTGCTAGAGACGCAGCAAAGCTTAATCACGAGGCCGCGCATGACCCCTGATGAAATCGCCAAACTGCCCTATCGCCCCTGCGTGGGACTGATGTTGATGAATGCCGAGGGTCTGATCTTTGTCGGCCAACGCAATGATCGTCACAAGGACGCCTGGCAGATGCCTCAGGGCGGCGTGGACAAGGGCGAAGACCCGCGCGATGCGGCCCTGCGCGAGCTTTGGGAAGAAACTGGTGTAACCAGCGATCTGGTCGACATCATTGCCGAGACCGACGGCTGGCTGCCCTATGACCTACCGCATGACATTGTGCCGAAAATCTGGAAGGGCCGGTATCGCGGGCAGGAGCAGAAATGGTACCTGATGCGGTTTCTGGGCCGGGATGATCAGATCGACATCGCCACCGAGCACCCCGAGTTCACCCATTGGAAATGGCAGACCACGACGCGGCTGGTCGATGAGATCGTGCCGTTCAAAAAGGACGTCTACCAGCAGGTGCTTTCTGCGTTTCAGCCGCATCTCGGGTAGTTCGGGTTAGGAACCAAGCGCCGTAATCACCGCTTTGGCCAGCGGCAGCGGGGAATAACCGGTATCGGACGGTGTAAGCCCCAATCGCACGATCACCAGATCACGCGAAGGGAATATCCCGACCGATTGCCCATCGTGTCCGGCCATCCAGACCGCATCTTCGAACGGGGGTTCTCCACCCGGCACGTCGCGCCACAAGTGACCTTTGGCATATGCCCCGCCCGAGACAGCAACCGGTTCGAACATCCAGTCAGTGAACCCTTCGGGCAGAATTTGCTGCCCGTCCCATGTGCCGCCCTGCAGCAGGAATTGCCCATATCGTGCCCAATCCCGCGCTGTGGCGTACATATAGCTTGAGCCGACAAAGGTGTCAGAAACATCAGTTTCAAGTATGGCCGAGGTCATGCCCAGTGGCAGCAGGAGTGCGCGCTGCGGATAGGACAAGCTGTCATCTTTGACCTGATCCTGCCAGACCCGCGCCAAGACGGTGGATGTGCCCGACGAATAGTTGAATTCAGTATTTGGCTCAGCCTCGGCCTCAAGTGAAGTGACAAACCCCGCCATGTCGTCGCTCAGATATAACATCCGAGTCACGTCCGAGACGTCACCATAGCCTTCGTTCCATCGCAGGCCGCTGGACATGGTCAACATATCCTCGACGGTAATGTGCTGCCGGTTGTCCTCTGCCCAATCGGGAAATGAATCGACCAGTGTATCCGTCAACTTCATCTGACCGGATTTTATCAGCGTTCCAATCAATCCAGAGGTTATGGTTTTGGTCATTGACCAGCCCAGAAGAGGGGTATTTTCGTCAAATCCATCCGCATAAGCCTCACCAATGATCCGGCCATCATGCACCACAACAACGGCGCGGAAGCCCTCTCCCAGAATGGTCGGGTCCGACAGAACCATTGCCAATTTGGAGTTCTGCGCTGGAGCCACTGTGGTGCCTTCCGGCCAAAGTGCATCAGACAGCGCGGGCAGAGTGTTTAGCTGGGCGTTGACCGGTTGGGCCTCATGCGTATTCGCACATCCCAGCCCCTCGCGATATTGGCTGGTCGCAGGGGCGAAGATCCCGAGTAGCTTTGCAGATACTGATTGCGCCTCGGGGTCAACCGAGACCGAGACGTGTTTCAGCAACGGATGCCCGGGCGCCTGCACATCAACCGCCAGAACCTCTTGCGCATCCCGCCCGGCGATGAACACGTTAGAACAGACGATCTTGGCCGAATAGTTGGTCCCGACTCGCAACAGGTCGGGCGGAGAGATCAGCAAGTACCCAACGCCGGCCACAAGCCCCAACGCCAATGTTCCTGCGGTGATCCTGAGTGCTCTGCCCAACATGAATTGGCTCCCCCCTTACATCCAAAAAAAGGGTAGCCATTCCGAAATGTGACGCACCAGCGTTACGTTGCGTTTCGCGGGATCAGAGCAATCCCTCAGCCTGCAGCAACTCCTGCATGTTCGCCTCAGGGCGCGGGCCGATATGGCTGATCACCTCGCGGGCGCAGACATTGCCGATCCGTGCACATGTCTCGTAATCGCGACCTGTGGCCATGCCAAACAGGAACCCGGCAGCGAACTGGTCACCCGCGCCGGTCGCGTCCACGGGTACGACCTTTTCAACCGGTACATCGATGCGCGCGTTGCCGTTCAGAACGGTCACCCCGTCGCCAGACCGGGTGCAGACGACCAGAGGGCAAATCTCGGCGGTTTTGGCCAGTGCTTCCTCAAGATCGTCGGTTTCGAACAGCGATTTGATTTCGGCCTCGTTGCCGATTACAAAATCCAGCTCATTCTCGATCAGCAGCAGGAAATCGACCCGGTGCCGTTCTACACAGAACGGGTCAGAAATGGCGATGCCCGCCTTGCCGCCACCCTTGTGGCAGTTGCGCGCGGCCTCCAGGAATGCCGCCTTGCCCTTTTCCTTGTCGAACAGATAGCCCTCGAGGAACATGATCTGGCTGTTGCCCGCGACGTCTTCCGAGACATCCCGAGAAGACAGCTCGGACGAAATACCCAGATAGGTGTTCATCGACCGCTCGCCATCTGGTGAGACAAAGATCATCGAACGCGAGGTCGGCAGCTCGCCCCCCGGCACCGGCGGGTTCACGAAATCCACCCCATCCTCGTTCATCGCATCCGCATAGAACCGGCCCAGAGCGTCATCATGCACCCGCCCGATAAAGGCCGAATCCAGACCTAACGCACCCGCCCCGGCGATGGTGTTGGCAACCGAGCCACCCGGAGTCTGCACCCGGCCTTCCATAGAGGCATACAGCACCTCGCCGCGCTCCTGTTCGATCAGCTGCATGATGCCCTTTTCGATGCCCATCAGCTCAAGAAAACTGTCATCGGCTTGGGAAATCACGTCCACAACGGCGTTTCCGATGCCGGTCAGTTGGTAGGTTTTCATTCGGTTTTGTCCTCAAATTCGCAGAGATCGCGGATGATACAGGTCGGGCACTGCGGTTTGCGTGCCTTGCAGTGATAGCGGCCATGCAGGATCAGCCAGTGATGCGCATGCAGCTGAAAGTCGGTCGGTATGTTGTCTTCGATTGCGCGTTCGACGGCGTCCACATTCTTGCCCGGACAAATGCCTGTGCGGTTGCCGACGCGAAAGATATGCGTGTCCACGGCCTGCGCCGGATATCGCCACCACATGTTCAGGACAACATTGGCTGTCTTGCGCCCCACACCCGGTAGCGATTGAAGCGCCGCGCGGGAGTTGGGCACCTCACCGCCATAGTCTTCGACCAGAATGCGACTCAGCTTGATTACGTTCTTGGCCTTCTGGCGGAACAGGCCGATGGTCTTGATGTGTTCGATCAGACCTTCTTCGCCCAGTTCCAGCATCTTCTGCGGCGTGTCGGCGATCTTGAATAGCGCGCGCGTAGCCTTGTTGACGCCGGCATCGGTCGCCTGCGCTGACAGTGCGACGGCAACGACCAGAGTATAGACGTTTACATGCTCCAACTCGCCCTTGGGTTCAGGGTCGGCGTCGTGAAAACGCGTAAAGATCTCGCGGATCTTGTGGTATCCGAGTTGTTTGGCCATCCGAGCCTTAATGCCCTGCCAGACAAGCGGTCGCAATTGAAAAGGTGCGTTTTGATTTTGCCTAGGCGCGGGTCTTGGTCGATTTATCCCTATGCCTCACGTCTGCAGTCGGAAATCCACCCCCGCCGTTGCAAGTTGATCCCTGATCCCCTGCCACCGGTTCGGATCAGCCGCCAGAACGGCTGCCGAATTGATCTGAACCCGGTATCCTCGATTGAGCGCGCCCTGCGCGGTCTTATTCACGCAATGACACCCGTCCAACCCTGTCAGAACCAGCGTTCCGATCCGTTTGTCTTGCAGGAACCGTTCAAAGCCAGGCGAAGAAAAGGCGTCACCTACGGATTTTACAAACTCGGCATCGGGATTCAGCGCAAGACGCGGATCCAATCCAACTCCGTCGGAACCTGCGTTGCCGCGCCCCTGATTGAACCACCCGTTCAGCAAGTTCGCCAGCCGTCCCTTGAATTCATGACGGATGGCAATCACGGACCAGTCAGACTGGCGGGCGCTGTCCGTCGTTGACCGGATCGTCGACAAGGTACCCTCAATTTGCGCGTCATCCCAGGTGGGTATCGAGGTAAAATCTGTTTGCATATCGATCACCAGCAGCGCCGTTTCAGGCCGCGATGCCAGGTCTATTTTGG
Source organism: Ruegeria sp. AD5 (assembly GCF_056542345.1). Taxonomy (NCBI): domain Bacteria; kingdom Pseudomonadati; phylum Pseudomonadota; class Alphaproteobacteria; order Rhodobacterales; family Roseobacteraceae; genus Ruegeria; species Ruegeria sp. AD5. Next base: position 1,659,315 of record NZ_JBQFZR010000001.1, on the reverse strand, counting down.
CTCCGGTTGTCGGAGTGCCAATCTTTCGGATTTGCAAGAGGATGTACAACACGGCGATCATGATGCTTGCCGCCATTATCCAAAGGACGGTCATGTCAGGCCTCCTTGGCGAGTTCTGCGAAATAGCGGGTCAGGGCCAGCTGAACCTTGTGATAGGCGACAAGCTCTGACGCAGAAAAATCCTGTGCAAAGCGTGTCAGCTTGGCCGTCTCATCCGCTCTGATTGCCGTGATCGTCTCTTCGCCCGCTGGGCTCAGCCGGTAGCAGTAGGTGCCTGCACGTTTGGGATTGGGCTGGCTTTCGATCAGCTGTGCGCCCATCAGCTCTTTTAAGATGCGCGAGACATATTGTCGTTTCAGCTGCAACTCGGCGCATAGCACCGGGGCTGTCGCGCCGGGAGATAGCGACAGACCTTCCAAAAGGGCACGTTGCCCGACGGTCACGCCTTTGCGCTGGCTGCCCTGCTCAACTGCTGCCGTGATGTTCCGCAGCAAAGGCCGGGTGGCCTGAACTGCCTGATAAAGCTGATCCAACCTGTGTCCCATACCTGAATGGTAGGAGAAATCGATTTGATTCGTCAACTCAGTTGACAAGATAAAGCGCAGGTTCCGGGTCGCAAGATCGACAGGGGCAAGTTACTGTTCCTGTAACTGATGAGGTGACCGATGAACGTCCAGACAGCAGAAAGCGGATATCATTATAACGTCATGCGGCGCGCGATCGAATTGATCGATCAAGGCGGAGAGAGTCTCAGTCTTGATGAGTTGGCTCGCCAGATGGATATGAGCCCTGCCCATTTTCAGCGTCTGTTCTCACGCTGGACCGGGGTCTCACCGAAGCGATACCAGCAATACCTGACCCTTGGCCATGCCAAAGCTCTGTTGCACGAGCGTTTCACCACGCTGGAAACCGCCCATAATGTGGGGCTGTCCGGCAGTGGGCGGCTTCATGACCTGTTCCTGAAATGGGAATCCATGAGCCCCGGTGAATACGCCCGCAAAGGCGCAGGTCTCACGATCTACTGGGGCTGGTTCGAGTGCCCCTTTGGCCCTGCGCTGGTCATGGGAACTGACAAGGGAATCTGTGGAATCGCCTTTGGGGCCGAGACAGGCGAGGAGGCGGCGATGGAAGACATGATCTCTCGTTGGCCCAATGCTGATTTTGTCGAGGACCCGATGCGCCTGCGGCCTTGGGTGCTCAGCGCCTTCGATGCGGCCAGCGACCGGTTGGAGCCGACCCCACTCTACCTGATCGGCTCACCACTGCAGATCAAGGTATGGGAAGCGCTGATGCACATCCCTTCGGGGCAGGTCACCACCTATTCCGAGATCGCGCAGCGGGTCGGCTCACCCCAAGCGGTGCGCGCCGTGGGCACCGCAGTTGGGCGGAACCCGGTCAGTTGGCTGATCCCCTGCCACCGTGCCCTACGCAAATCGGGCGGCCTGGGTGGCTACCACTGGGGACTGCCCGTCAAGCGCGCCATGCTGGCCTATGAGGCGGCGCAGGCCGACGCCTGATTGACATTCTGGCGCGTCGTTGCCATATGCACGGCAGGTTCGGGTACCCTGCCGTTCGCGGCCTTAGGCTTTGGTGAAACCCGATTGAATCACATCTGTTGCCCTTTCCAGGCGCGCGGATGGCAATGCGAACCCCGTCCAGATTTCGCGCCCGTTTCAGGAAACGAGGCACACCATGACACATATTCAGAACATCGCTCCGGTTGCGGAGCTGAAAGAGCAGGCAAAACGCCTGCGCAAACGCCTGCAGGACGCCGGAGTGAAGCTATCACATAGCGAGGCGCTGGAACTGTTGGCGCATCAACTCGGTGCGCGGGATTGGAACACGTTGCACGCGATGGCAGGAAATCGAGTGCAGCTGCGCGTTGGTGACCGGGTTGAGGGCCGATATCTGGGTCAGCCCTTCACCGCCGAAATCCGCGGTCTGACCATGATTGGGGATGGCGGACATCGCCGGGTGACCCTTCAGTTCGACGTGCCCGTAGATGTGGTCCGGTTCGACAGTTTTTCGTCCCTTCGCCAGCGGGTGACAGGTGAGATTGGCTGGGATGGTCGATCCACCCGTCACACGTCGGACGGAGAGCCGCAGCTTATCGTCCGACCTGCGTAAGAAACAAAGCGAGGCACCCTTGGGGTGCCTCACATTTTGATAGCGCCAAGATTGACTATTTGGCGGCCCAACCGCCAACGGCCTTGACCTCAAGGAAGTCCTCCAGTCCCCAAACCCCGCCTTCGCGGCCATTGCCGGACTGTTTCATCCCACCAAACGGGGACCCAGCGCTGCGCGACTGGCCGTTCATCTCAACCATGCCCGACCGCAAGACGCGAGCCATTCGGTTGGCGCGTGCACCGTCTTGGGTCTGAACATAATTGGTCAGCCCGTAAGGTGTGTCATTGGCAATCTCGATGGCTTCTTCTTCGGTGTCGAAGGGGATCATAGTCAGAACCGGGCCAAAGATCTCCTCGCGCGCGATGGTCATCTGGTTGTTGGCATCTGCAAAGACCGTAGGACGCACATAGTAGCCCTTGTTCAGTCCCTCAGGGCGACCGGTACCGCCTGCCACCAGACGCGCGCCCTCATCAATTCCTTTCTGGATCAGGTCCTGAATCTTGGTCCACTGCACTTCGTTCACCACCGGTCCGATATGTCGGCCTTCCTCGGCGGCACTGCCGACGGTGACCTTGTTTGCCACTTCGGCGGCTGTCTCAACCGCCTGATCATAGATCGGACGCTGCACCAGCATCCGGCTGGGCGCGTTACAGCTTTGACCGGTGTTGTTCATCATGTGCAGGACGCCGCGTTTTACCGCCTTTTCGTCGGCATCGGCGAAGACCACATTGGCCCCTTTGCCGCCCAGTTCCAGATGCACTTTCTTCAGTGTATCCGCCGCATTCTTGGAAATCGCAGTGCCCGCGCGGGTCGAACCGGTGAAGCTGACCATATCAACATCTGCGTGCCCCGAGAGCTGAGAGCCCACGCCCACGCCATCGCCATTCACCAGGTTGAAAACACCAGCCGGGAAGCCAGCCTCATCCATCATCTCAGCAAAGATCATCGCGTTCAGCGGGCTTTGCTCGGACGGTTTCAGCACCATCGTGCAGCCCGCAATCGCCGCCGCGCCGACCTTGAGCGTGACCTGATTCATCGGCCAATTCCATGGGGTGATCAGGGCTGCCACACCCACCGCTTCATAGATGATCCGGTCATTCGGCGCATGATCGCCCAACGGACGTTCGAATTGGAACGCCTTGGCGGCACGGATGAAGTTTTTCAGGTGATAGATCCCCGCGCCCGATTGCTGGCTGCGCGCCATTTCGATCGGTGCACCCATCTCCATCGACATCGCCTGGGCCAGATCCTCTGAGCGGGTGGCGTAAATATCGACCAGTTTCTCTACCAAAGCGATGCGCTCGTCCACCGGGGTTGCCATCCAACCAGGCAGAGCAGCTTTGGCCGCGGCGATCGCTGCGTTAGTGTCAGCCTCTGACCCCAATGAGATTACCGCGCATGGTTCTTCGGTCGACGGGTCGATCACTTCGAAATCATTCGGCTCTAATGGGGCGACCCATTTGCCGTTGATATAGAAATCGCGTTTTTCGATCATGGCTCATCCTCCGGATCAGGAATCAATCGACCGAACGGTCGGTTTTCATTCGCACTCTGTCACCCACCCGGGTGTCGGGCAAGGGTAAAACATAATTTGATCAAATTATCTACCTACTGAATCTTCTGACAGCGCAACATGAATGGTTTAACCTCTGCGCAAAGTGATTAGGTTGGCAGCAATCGACTCGCGATTTTTCACAGGAAAGGAGTTTCCCAATGGGTTTGCGCATCAATGATACGGTCCCGAATTTCACCGCAGAGACAGATCAGGGCACCGTCCAGTTTCATGACTGGATTGGCGATAGCTGGGCCATCCTGTTCTCACACCCCAAGGACTTCACTCCTGTTTGCACGACCGAGTTTTCGGCAGTTGCGCAGCTGAACGATGAATGGGCGGCGCGGAACACCAAAGTGATCGGCGTGTCGGTCGATGGTGTCGAAGATCATAAGAAGTGGAAAAAAGATATCGAGGCCTATGGCAACGCCAACCCCGGCTTCCCGATCATCGCCGATGACGGTCTGGCTGTGTCCAAAGCCTTCGACATGCTGCCGGCCGAGGCCTATCTGCCCGACGGCCGCACGCCTGCCGACAGCGCAACTGTACGCTCTGTCTTTATCATCGGACCCGATAAGCAGTTGAAACTGTCCATGACCTACCCGATGACCGTGGGCCGCAACTTTGCCGAGATTCTGCGTGCGCTGGATGGCCTGCAGATGAGCGCCAAGGGCGTGGCAACCCCCGCAAATTGGGTGCCGGGTGAGGATGTGATCATTCCACCTGCGGTCTCCAACGATGAGGCAAAAGAGAAGTTCGGCGAGTTCGAGACGATCTTCCCGTATCTGCGCAAAACCAAAGCGCCGTCGTAATCGGATCAACGGGCAGGGGGCGAAAGCCCCCGCCTTCTTCTAATGCGCAAACGCCGTGGTTACGCCGCAAGGGGCAGATAGCTCTGGGCGCAGCATCTGCACTTCGTACGGTTTCAGAACCGGCAGCACCGTATCACCATAGCCGCCTGTGTCGGAATGAAGCTCAGGGAACAGCTCGAATAGTTCCTCCTTCACTGCACTGCTCATCGCGTCCAGCGTATATCCGCCGGGATAAAACGATTCCGACCACAATCCTTCGACATTCACCAGCTCATGCTGGTCGAATAGAATGTGAATGTACTCGACGCCCCCGCTTGGCGGTACTTGCGTGATAGACTTGCCGTTGAGCAGAGACTTGGCCGTCGCCAACATCATCGGGTGACTATGATGCAATTCCAATGCAGGTGAGGACACGACAACCCGATGCTGAGGTGACAGCAGCAGATCTCGCGATGGTGTCTGCGGCCCAAGACTGCCCGCACTGATCCGGATCGGGCAATGCTTAGGGGTCTATCTCAGATCCGCCTCACTCAGCCGTCGCTGACCCACCCAGCGCACGGCCCGACCGGTGCCATCTGCGGTGATCACATGATCGCCTGCTTTGACTTCTTCGATCAGACGCTGGCCCGACGGTGTCAGAATATGTGACCCCGAAGTAAAGCAGACAAAGCTGGGAAGGTTATCATATTCGACCGCAGGTGCAGTACTCTGGGCCAGTGAGTTGCCTGTCAGTACATCGTTAACGGCAACGTTTCCCGAGGTCACAACGATGTATTGCGTACCCGAGAATTGCAGCAGTGTGTAGGTGACTGGTGCACCTCCGACCGTCGCGCTGTAGCCTTCAAATATCTGAAAGCTGCCGGAGCTGCTCAGCCCGGGGATTGGGAGGGTATCGAACTGTTGGCTGCCGTTGTTGTCCGGATTTTCGAGAAAAATATCATCATCAGTAATGGTGACCTGAAACCCCTGGGTCACCGTCACACTGGGGTTGCCAAACGGATCTCCGTCGATCTCAAAGATGGTGATAGAGGCCAAAGCGCGGCGACGTCCCAGATGATTTGGATTTCCTTAACTTTGAGCTAACTCAACTTAGAAGTGTTAACATATCGTTTACCGTGACTCGCAGGGCTCGAAAGCGGCACTGATCGAAAAAGGCAGATTGGCTATGGTTGGATCGACTGTGTGCACGCCTGCCGAGGCGGTGGTTGGGATCGGATACGTCAGTTGAACGCGGTCTCGCTGCCAAAGGATTGTATCTTCTGATGGAAACTGAAAGCCGCGCTGACTGCGCTGACCAGGCGAAACATTGCCATGATGTTCGATACCACAGAGGCTGCGTATCTCGAGGCGATTAACTGGGATTCGATTTTGGGCGTCGAAAGGTTGCGTTGAAGGCAACCGTGACGCGGCTTTCTATACTTTGGTTTGGGTGGACCCAATGGGTCAGATAGGATGGAAAAAGGATCATTTCGCCGGCTGCCGGGCGCAGCTTCTTTTTGTTCCGAAAAGCACTCGCCTGAAGTATGCGCCAGTGAGGCAACTCGTTTCGAGGGTCGAGAAACTCAATCATTCCAGACGAACCTTCTTCGATCTCGGGTTGAGAAACATAGTACACTCCAGACCAATGCGCGCCGGGATGAGTATGCGGCGCATTGTACCCGCCGGAAGGATTGTCGTTTATCCACCCGAACAGTTTCAGGCGAAGTTTATCCAGTTCAACCTTGTCTGAGACCTTTCGCGTTATTTGAAACACCGCATCTTCGGCCGCGTCTCGCAAATTCTGAATAGCGGGCGTATCGCGATCAAAGAGGTTTCCGTTTGAGTGCCATCCGCCGCGATTGGATTTTGAGGCACCCTCGTCTTCCTCACGCATCTTTTCGGCCTCAAACAGAATCGCCGCATTAAGCGCTGCACTGTTAGGCACCACAAATCGCATCATTGGAGTAGAGAAGAGCTTTTCGAATTTCTTGGCTTCGGGCATATCCTCGGTGTCACCTTCAAAAACTACATGGCTGTAAATTCAGATCGGTCCGAGATCAAATTCAGGAATTTGCTCCTGATAAATTCTTCGGCGCTCTCCAAATCCACGTTCCCGCACATTGCGCGCATTACCCAGTACCGTTGAGGATATAGTTCTTTGGTTCAAGTCTGGCCTAACCAACCTAAGTTATATTCCCATCGCAAAGCGCCGATGTTTTAGTTCAATTGGCAATTCCTTTGAGGATGGGAACATGAACAAGAAAACTATCGGTCTGACATCAACTTTCGTTCTGATGGCCACCACGGCGCTTTCGCAAACCACCAAGCAAGACATCATCGACGAACTCACAGAACAAGGTTTCCAACGAATCGAAATAACCAACACGCTGTTTGGGAATCTTCGCTTTGAAGCAACTGGACCTGGAATCGAGAGAGAAGTGGTGCTGGGGAAAGACGGAACCATCGTTCGGGATCGTTCAGAGCGAGACGATGAGTTCGACGATGAGGAAGATGACGACGAAGATTTTGATGACGAAGATGACGACGAAGATGACGACGAAGGATTTGATGACGAAGGTGACGATGACGAAGGCGATGGGGAAAACGATAGCGAAGGTGACGATGGCGAGCGCGACAGCGAAGGCGATGACGGCGAACGCGATAGCGAAGGCGACGATGGCGAGCGCGATAGCGAAGGCGACGATGGCGAGCGCGATAGCGAAGGCGACGATGGCGAAGGGGATGACGAAGGCGACGATGATTAATTCAGCTTCCAACTTGAGCCCAAGCGAGATTGGGGTTTGAACAAATGGTTTAAAAAAGAAGCCATGTTCAAAGCGGGGATCGCTGTATATGCGATCTCTGCTTTGACGTTCGTGATCGAATTGATTGGCGAAATAACAGGGTACTACATTTTTTCCGCGAGTTGGGTGGTCCATGAAATCACGGCTCTCATCACCCTATTTGGGTTTATTCTTGGGGGGCTTTTGATTTGGCAAAGCCACAGGCTGTTTTTGCGACGTCACCAAGAAGTCAAACAGAACCTGCGAAAGGCTCAAGGCGAGTTTTTTCGGATGCTGGAACTACAGTTCGACCGTTGGGGCCTTAGTGCTGCGGAACGAGATGTTGCACTGCTCACCGTAAAGGGCCTGTCCCTCGCAGAAATAGCTAAACTGCGCGAGACCAGCGAGGGAACAATCAAGTCCCAGAACAATTCAATCTACAAAAAAGCTAAGGTCAAATCGAGGACGCAACTGTTAGGCGCGCTCATAGAAGAGCTTTTGATCGAAGAAAAGAAATAAACCAAGAAACGATCGGATATCGTCGTAAATTCATTCATTTATCGGCAATGAGTAGAAAAGAACGCCCAAGTAGATGCCTCGGGCCTGTAAGCCAACGTTTTAAGTGGTTGCGAGGCTCTGTTTCAGGGCAATGCACTCAGCGATTAAAACTGTATCCTCATCTAAATTGAAGCCTACCCCAGCACCAGCTGATGATCGGCACATTCCACAGTATCGCTACGGCACTCGACATTCGCCCAAAGAAAAAGGCCCCGGCAGATTACCGGGGCCTTCGTTCTTGCAAAAGAGGCAGATTACTCTGCGCTTTCCTCTTTCTTTTCTTTCTTCTCGGGAACGATCTCTTCGCCTGTTTCCTGATCGACAACTTTCATCGACAGGCGCACCTTGCCGCGATCGTCAAAGCCCAGCAGCTTGACCTTTACTTCCTGACCTTCTTTCAGAACATCCGACGGATGGTTCAGGCGTCGGTTTTCGATCTGGGACACGTGCACCAGACCGTCGCGCTTGCCAAAGAAGTTCACGAAGGCACCGAAGTCGACGATCTTGACCACTTTACCGGTGTAGATCTGGCCCTCTTCCGGCTCAGCAACGATCGAGTGGATCATCTCATAGGCCTTCTTGATCGATTCACCGTCGGGCGACGCGATCTTGATGACGCCGTCGTCATTGATGTCGACCTTGGCACCCGAAACCTCGACGATCTCGCGGATGACCTTACCGCCCGAGCCGATCACTTCGCGGATCTTGTCGGTGGGGATGTTCATGGTCTCGATGCGCGGCGCGTGGACCGAGAATTCGTTGGTTTCGGACAGGGCTTTGCCCATCTCACCCAGAATGTGCATCCGGCCGTCCTTGGCTTGCGCCAGGGCTTTCTCCATGATCTCAGGCGTGATGCCCGCAACCTTGATGTCCATCTGCAGCGAGGTGATGCCGTTTTCGGTGCCAGCTACTTTGAAGTCCATGTCGCCAAGGTGGTCTTCGTCACCCAGAATGTCCGACAGGATGGCATAGTTGCCGTCATCTTCCAGGATCAGGCCCATGGCCACACCGGCAACCGGCGCTTTCAGCGGGACGCCCGCATCCATCATCGACAGCGAACCGCCGCAGACCGACGCCATCGAGCTGGAGCCGTTGGATTCCGTGATCTCCGACACGATGCGGATCGTGTAGGGGAAGTCGGTCGCCGCAGGCAGAACCGCCTGCAGGGCACGCCATGCCAGCTTGCCGTGGCCGATCTCACGACGGCCCGGACCACCCACGCGGCCAACTTCACCCACCGAGTAGGGGGGGAAGTTGTAGTGCAGCAGGAAGTTCGATTTGAAGTTGCCGTGCAGTGCGTCGATAAACTGCTCATCGTCGCCGGTGCCCAGCGTGGTCACGGCCAATGCCTGAGTCTCACCACGGGTGAACAGGGCAGAACCGTGGGTCCGCGGCAGCATCGAGGTTTCTGCGACGATCGAACGGATATCGGTGGTCGAACGACCGTCGATACGCTTGCCGCCTTTGACGACGTCGCCGCGCAGAATGCCTGCTTCCAGCTTCTTCATAGCGGAACCGAGATTGCCGTCTTCCAGCTGCTCTTCGGTCAGCGCTTCCTTGATCGCTTCACGGGCCGCGGCAACAGCGGCGGTGCGCTCTTGCTTGTCGGTGATCGCGAACGCGGCGCGCATCTTCTCTTCACCGGCAGCCGAAACAGCGGCGGACAGCTCCGAGTAATCGGGGGCGACGAATTCGAACGGCTCTTTCGCGGCTTCTTCGGCCAGCGAGATGATCAGGTCGATCACGGGCTGAATTTGCTCATGCGCGAAGTTTACCGCGCCCAGCATTTCCGCCTCGGACAGTTCGTAAGCTTCCGATTCCACCATCATCACGGCGTCTTTGGTACCGGCAACAACCAGGTCCAGACGCTGTTCAGGGTTCAGGCGCAGGTCCTGCATGTCGTCGACGGTCGGGTTCAGAACGTATTCGCCATCCTCGAAACCAACGCGGGCACCGGCGATCGGACCCATGAACGGCGCGCCGGAAATGGTCAGAGCAGCGGATGCCGCGATCATCGCAACGATGTCGGGGTCGTTGACCAGATCGTGGGACAGCACGGTGCACATCACCAGAACTTCGTTTTTGAAGCCGTCAACAAACAGCGGGCGGATCGGACGGTCGATCAGACGCGCGGTCAGCGTCTCTTTCTCGGTCGGGCGCGCTTCGCGCTTGAAGAAGCCACCCGGAACCTTACCGGCGGCATAGTATTTTTCTTGATAGTGCACGGTCAGCGGGAAAAAATCCTGACCGGGCTTTTGAGCACGGGCAAAGGTCACGTTTGCCATGACGCTGGTTTCGCCCAGCGTGGCAATCACGCTGCCGTCGGCCTGACGGGCAACCTTGCCGGTTTCCAGTGTCAGCGTCTCTTCGCCCCACTGAATCGATTTCTTTGTTACATCAAACATATGCGTATCCTAGAACGGAGCACTCCCGCCCCTGCGGGTCTCCGGTTTGCATGGCGGCCCCATTGCCGCCGACCCCACTTTATCTTCCATTCGAGTGCCGGGGTCAGGGCACAACGTCTCAGATGACAGGCCCATACATCAGTTTGCAAGCTTTGGAAAGTCGGGAGTTTTTGGGGGGCAGGGGATTGCCTAACCCCCGCCCAAGCTGGGCAGGGGCCGATGTATCAAAGGATAGCGTGCGCCAATATCATCACCACGCCGCAGCCCAGCGCATATCCGGTGTCGACTGCGATGGCGAAGCCGCTTTTCTGCGCCCATGCCCCGACCGATGCGGCCTGAGCAGCCACTGCGAGGATGGCCAGAACTGCAACGCCAAGGCTATTGGTGGTCTCGGTCACGGCGATCACAGCAGCCAGCAGGATCAGAAATATGATCTGGGCTGCCAGTTGAGGCAGAGGTGGTGTGTCAGGCGGTGTCGGATCGATCCGAGTACCTTCGGCCCAGCGTTTCTGAAAGCCGACGGGTCCGTAGACCAGCCACCCTAGCAGAAAGGCGGCGGTGACTCCCGCGCCAAGGGCAAGCCAGTTGATCACAGCGCACCCTCCAGCGTCTCAAGGATTCGGGTCCAGCCGCCTTCATGATTGTCTCGGCTTTCTTCCGAAGGGAAGCGGATGTGGTGCAGGCGCAATTCCGTGCCCTTATCGGTTGGAGTGAAATCCAGCGTCACGGTGGAATCGTCCTGACTGTAAGGAGAATTCCAAGTGAATTGCAGCCGATTGGGCCGGTCGATCACCTTGTATTCGCCCTCATGCGGAAGGTCCCCGGCCTCGGGCGCGCGCATGATGATCTTGAACCGGCCCCCTACCTTGGCGTCAGAATAAGCTTCGGGCACTGACATGTTGGGACCGGGCAGCATGAACTTGGCCAGCATTTCCGGGTCTAGCCAAGCATCAAAAACCTTTTCCGGCGGGTGCGGAATGGCGCGGGTTATTTCAAGGGACAGTTCCGTCATCTTCTGGGTCCTCCAAAGCAGTTTCCAAGGCGTCCAGCCGAAGCGCCCAGATCGAACGCAGCCCGGCGAACCAGTCATCCACGGCTGACAAGGGGGCCATCTGCACCTCGATCAGATGCTCGCGCCATTCCGTCCGACGCCGCACCAGCCCGGCATTCTCGAGCACCTTGATGTGCTTGGAAACCGAGTTGAGGCTCATATCGAATTGCCGCGCAATATCCGTCACCCGCAAGGGGCCCTGCTGCGCGAGCATCGTTAGGATCACGCGGCGGGTTGGGTCGGACGCGGCCTTCAATATAGCGCTTAGGTCATAGCGATTCTCTCGTTCAACCATTTGGATGAATTACATGCCTTTTCTGCTTCAGTCAACCATTTGGTTGAATAACAGGATACTTGCAGCTCTGAAAGCTAATTCGGTCGCTCCCACCGCCTAATTATTCGCGAAATCGAATATATTTGGTGAAAATTTAGTATCCGTATAGGCTGAAACCACCATACCTGCGGTCGAAACGACGGAAACGCGCCAAGGGAATACGAATATCACCTCCGTCCGCCGGTCGAATACCTTGGCGTTTGCACGTAGCGAACAGAAGGGCAGACGCATGGCACAAACCAAGAAAATGCTGGATCCGGATCCCCGGATTTATGACTTTGAGACCGAATATGAGCTGGGGCAGGACAATGTCCGGCCTTTCGGTCTGGACATCCATAACCCGGTCTTTTTGATCTCTAGTATCCTGATCTTTGCGTTCGTCCTGATCGCGCTGGCAAATCAGGAATCCGCAGCCACGTTCTTTGGCTGGCTCCGACCATGGCTGACCAGCACGTTTGACTGGTTTCTGGTGCTGTCGGTTGACGCAATCACCCTGTTCTGTCTGGTGTTGATCATCTTGCCGGTGGGCAAGGTGCGGATCGGCGGCAAGGACGCCAAACCCGACTATTCCTACGCCGGATGGATCGCGATGATGTTCGCGGCCGGGATCGGCATCGGGCTGTTGTTCTTCGGCGTGATGGAGCCGGTCTATTACAACTTTGCAGAAGACGGCAACGCCCGCCCGCTGGGCATCGATATCGCTGTGCCGGGTAACGAATACATCGGCATTGTCGGCACGATCCATCATTGGGGTCTCGAAGGCTGGGCGGTATATGCGGCCGTTGGTCTGGCGCTTGCAATCTTCAGCTATAATCTCGGGCTACCATTGACCCTGCGTTCGGCTTTCTATCCGATCCTGGGCGAGCGCGTCTGGGGCTGGTGGGGCCACATCATCGATACTCTGGCAGTATTCGCGACCCTCTTCGGCCTGACCACATCATTGGGTTTGGGCGCACAACAGGTGGCCGCCGGGCTGTATGAGGTCTTTGGCATCGAACCCAGCCCCACCGTCACCGTCCTGCTGATCATAGGCATTACGATGATCGCACTGGGCTCGGTCCTGATGGGCATGGATGCAGGTGTCAAACGGTTGAGTGAGATCAACATGATCATGGCCGTAGGACTGTTCATCTTCGTCATCGTAGTTACCGGTGTCGGAACCGCCATTGCACGGTACTTCAACGTTATGGTGGATTACGTGACCCATCTACCGGCCCTGTCCAATCCGTTCGGTCGGGAAGACACCAGCTACTTCCACGGCTGGACAACCTTCTACTGGGCCTGGTGGATTGCGTGGTCACCTTTCGTGGGCATGTTCATCGCCCGCATTTCCAAAGGTCGTACGGTGCGTGAGTTCGTGATCTGCGCCTTGTTGGCACCCACTGCGGTTTGCGCCCTGTGGATGTCGACCTTTGGTGGCGCCGCAATTGACATGCTGAACGCAGGCGGAGCAGAGGGCGTCCGCGCCACGGTGATCGACAGTTACGCCCCAGAAGGTGCGCTGTTCGGGTTCCTGAAGGAACTGCCGCTTTACGGCATCATTGCCCCGATCGCTCTGATCCTGATCGTTGTATTCTTTGTCACATCGTCGGACTCAGGCTCGCTGGTGATCGACACGATCACGGCAGGCGGAAAGATGGACGCACCGGTTGTGCAACGCGTGTTCTGGTGCACGCTTGAAGGCCTCGTCGCAATCGCACTGCTGCTGGGCGGAGGTCTCTCTGCCTTGCAAGGGGCAGCGGTGTCGACTGGAATTCCGTTTACCTTGGTGGTTCTGATCATGTGCTACTGCCTGTGGCTGGCGCTTAAATCAGAAAAGGCCAAGATGTAACTGGGATTATCCTGAGAAAACCGAAACGCCCGCCAATTCGGCGGGCGTTTTTGGTCCGGAGCGGCCCCTGTAGCGCGTGCCCATGCAGCAGTCGTCGGGAGCGTACCAAACGGCGGTCAGTGCAGCGAATCCTCGCGTTTGCCTTGGGTTGGATATTCCATCTTTTCATCTTCTAGGATCCCGCGAAGAACCGCCGCTGTCTCGACCTTCGAAATTGCCTTCTTATGGTCGTAGGGATTATTCAAAATCGACCGCGCATTTGTGGCGTTGGACGTCTCAGACATCTTGGTTGCAAACACCCGGCTCAGAATTGACTTCAATGGCATCATTCAACTCCCGCAACATATGGTCATCAAATCCTTGCCGCTGCGGGTCAGGTCCAAGCCACTTGAGGGAAGGGCTCAAAGACCAACTTCCGTGAGTGTGAACCCGCAGCGACACCGTCCATGTAAGAAAAATGGGGTGCCGAGAAAGGGGGAAGAAATCTGCTGTTTGCATCATTTTTTTGACCGCTTGGAAAAAAATCACGGCACTGCTTACGCTTACGTCAACCTTCTAACCTAGGGCCCGGCTTTCGCGACGCGGCGTCACAATTCGAAACCCAAGGTCAGCGCCCCGGATACCGCCCGTCGCCACGCCAAATTGGACAGAAAACAAAAGAGCCCATACCCTGACTCCGGGCAAATCTTGGCGCAGCGCGTGTTTCTTGTGATGTGGCCGGCCCCCTCGACGTTTTGAAATTGGATTATTCCGGGACCGTAATGAGGATGCTGTTATGAACCTTTCACGATTGTCTCTGTTGCTGGTCGTTTTCATTGACGTGATGGGTTTTGGATTGATCGTGCCGATTTTCAACACGATCCTGCTGGATCCACACCAGGCTTTCCTCGCACATGGAACAGCGACGAATATCCGCCAGCTCGACTATACGATTCTGATTGTCGTCTTCTTTCTGTTCTACTTTTTCGGGGCGGCCTTCATCGCCAAGTTGTCGGACTATATCGGGCGTAAAACAGGCATCATGATCTGCCTTACCGGTGCCCTGATCGGCTATGTTCTGACTGTGGCCGCGATCATGACGTCCAGCTATTGGCTGTTACTTTTGGGGCGCGCCATTTCCGGGTTTACGACGGCCAATCAACCCATTGCGCAGGCCGCATTGATCGACATCAGCCATGACGATCAGGAGAAATCAAAAAACCTCGGGATGATTGTTGCGGCATCCGCGCTGGGCCTGCTCGGTGGGCCACTGATTTCAGGATTGCTCAGCGACCAAAACCTGATGGGATCATTTGCGTCACTGGAACTGCCTTTCTACGTCGCCATTGCCCTGATCCTGATCAACATGGCGCTGATTCTGTTCTTCTTCTCCGAACCCGGTTTCAAAAGACAAAAAATTGACTTCGGGCTTTTAGATGTTGTTTTGAACTTGTGGAAAGTCTTCTCGCACCCGGTCGTTTTGCGGCTTTCGGTCGTCATGTTGTTCTCGCTGATGTGCCTGAATGCGTTTTTCTTCTTCATCGACACGTATCTGCTGACCCGGTTCAAGTTCAGTACGCTTCAAAACAGCATGGCCCTCGCCGTGTTCGGAGTCTCCATGGCCTTTGGCAGTGCCTACCTCACCGCGCCGCTGCACGAGCGGTACAAAAAGTTTCCGATTCTGTATGTCTCCATTGCAGCGATGGCACTTGGGATATTGGCCTTCATGCTGAACCCCATGGCCGATCTGACCTATGTCCTGATTGTTCCGATAACCATCGCGTTCGCGATCATGTACCCGACCATGCTTTCGTTGTTTTCCGCGAGCGTCGGCCCAACCGAGCAAGGTTGGGTCATGGGTGTGACAGTCGCCATCTACGCGTTGGGCTCCGGGACCATTACGGCCCTCAGCGGGTCCCTCATGGCTATCAATTTGCGGATGCCTTTCGTGCTCGCGGTCATCTGCGGTGTACTGGCATTGATTGCGATGGCGAAACTGTTTCGCCATCCCGGCGTTCAGGCGCTTGATACCAAAGGCAAGTAGGTTTCATCAGTGTGTCCCGAACGAAAATGGGCGCGCCCGCTACAGGCACGCCCAGTAAAAAAGGGAGGACTATGAAAAACCTGACGCTCGAAACAAAAGAAGCGCCTACTCACTAACATCCTCAGAATGGCGCAATCTTTGACCGCGTTCAGTGAAGTGGTTCACAGGAAGTTAAAAAAAGTTTGCGCTTCTTTGCGTAGCGGTAAGGTTTGGGCCGCAGGTATGTGTGTGCCGTCTCTCATGAACATGACGGGAAATTCGCGCGCCGCACAGTTCACTAGATTAGACAGTGACCAAAACAAATACGCCCACCAAATGGCGGGCGTACAAGATGTACAATTTGTACGAACAGGGCCTCAGCGCCTGTACAACATGAACAAAACGCGTTTAGCGGCGGATGCCCAGCTTTTTGATCAGGTCCTGATAGCGTGCTTCTTCTTTGCCCTTCAGATAGTCCAGCAGCTTACGGCGCTGAGCAACCATCTTCAGCAGACCACGACGCCCGTGGTTGTCTTTCTTGTGGGTTTTGAAGTGCTCGGTCAGGGTGTTGATGCGCGAGGTCAGGATAGCAACCTGGACTTCAGGCGAACCAGTGTCGCCGTCCTTGGTTGCGAATTCTTTCATGACGCGTGCTTTATCAGCGGCAGTAATCGACATCGGGGTCTCCTTTAAAGGTTAGAGTTGATGGCGCAGGCCGGGATGTCGTCCAGCACAGGCCCATGGAGAAAACCGCACCGATTCCGATGCGGATGGGCGCGTATAGGCGCATTCACCGCAAATGGCAAAGGGATTCTGCAGGCTCAACTAGTGAAGGCGTACTGCTCCAACTGGGCTTCGGTCACAAACTGAATATCTTCAACAGTCAGACCCTCTGCGCCAAAAAGCTGAGCGACGTCTTCGCCATTGACCCGAACATGGGTCAAGCTGTTGTTTTGACTGTCCTGTTCGATCGTCAATTCCGGTTCTTCCGGGTTGTCCCAGGTGATCAGAAGCTTGTCGTGACCGATCTGGAAATCCATGATTGTCGTGGCTTCCTGCTCGGGGTCGGACTGCACAACGATCTCGTCCTCACCCTCTCCACCTGTGACCACATCGCCGTCTTCGGCAAGAATGACGTCGTCCCCAGAGCCCCCGTTCAGGAAGTCGCGCGCAGGCTCGTCCAGGCCATCTTCTCCGGACAAGATGTCATCACCATCTCCGCCAAACAGGGCGTCTTCACCGGCACCCCCAACAAGGTAGTCGTCGCCATCTCCGCCTTGTAGCGCGTCGTCGCCGTCATCGCCGCTTAACGTGTCATCGCCCTGACCACCAAAAAGCCGGTCATTCCCATCACCGCCGCTCAGATCATCTGTTCCGAAATGACCATACAGGTCGTCATTTCCTGACATTCCGTCCAACGCGTCGTCACCATATTCACCATGGAGCACATCATTCCCGAGGTTGCCAAACAGGACGTCCCCGCCACCACCACCATACAACACGTCGTTGCCAGCGCCGCCGTCGATCCAGTCGTCCCCGCCATATCCGTTGATCTGATCGTTGCCTTCCTGCCCGGTCAGAACATCCGCATCCTCATCGCCCGCAATGACCAGATCGCCTTCATACTCGGACACAATCTCACCAGTGTCAGAGTCGGTTTCCTCGGCAGAGCTGGGCTCGTCGACATTCTCGTCCGCGTCAAGCAAATTGCCTTCCGACAGGTCGTCGTCGGCCGTTTCCTCGATGCGATCGTCTTCCTCCTCGTCATCGCCTTTGTCTTCTGGCACAAGTACGTCGCTGATTGCGTAGGCGGCACCACCCATGGCGGCCATTCCGAATAATCCGATCAGAAACATATCTACCCTCCGCAAGCACAATGGCTCCGAGTGTAAAACATCTCATGCAAACAATGGCTTGGTCAAAGCGAAGCTGAGAGCGTGGTTAACCCTTTATCACCAGGGTTCGGGCTGCTGAGTGTACGCAATGTAGAGAGGATGCTTCGGATGACCGTCCTTGGTCAGCCCAAGGTGGAACAAGGGCTGGCCCGTGCCGCGCAGCAAGTCCTCAACTGCGGGGCCGCGTTCCAGATGTCCGCCATGGGTGCCCCAGGCGGCGATGACCTGATCCGCCCATTCCACGCCGTCCAGGATGGCTGCGTCATTCTCAGGCCCCACCGGATCTGCAGATGCTCGCATCTTGCGCGGATCAGTGTCGCGCCAGGCAAAGATATTGGTGACCTGAAAAGCTCCGAAACCCAGTGTGCGTGCGCGACGCTCGCAACGTTCCACCGTGGGGTCGTTCTGCACCTCGGTCGCCGTCGACGGATTCAGCATCACAAACAACGCCTTGCGGCCCGCCGGGTTCCAGATACGGGTCAGGCTATAGCGGTATTTTTCGCAATCGGAGTAGATGGCAGTCGAGGGCGCGTCGCCCTTGGTATGAGAACGGGTGATCATGCAGTCGGGTTTGGCTGGAATTAGGCCCGTTTACAAGGGGCGATGTCCTGATCCTTAACTTGTGCTATACCTGCCTTCATTTGAACGGCTTATTCTGGGGGAAGACATGACATTCGAGACATTGGATCCGGCGGATTGGGAGCAGACCCGCAAGTTAGCACATGAAATGTTGGATATGGCGTTGGATCATACGCGTGATGTGCGTGATAGGTCGATTTGGAAAGATATGCCGATTGCCATACGCAACGGGTTCGAAACGCCCGCGCCGCAGCAGGGTATGCCGTTGGGTGATTTGATGGATGATGTCCAGTCTCAGGTCATGCAGTATCCAATGGGCAATATTCATCCCCGGTTTTGGGGCTGGTATATGGGCGCGAGCAATTTCACAGGCGCGATGGCGGATTTTCTGGCTGCGGTTCAGGGATCGAACCTAGGGGGAGGGAATCATGCGGCAGCCCTGATCGACCGACAAGTCGTCGACTGGCTACGCGAGATGATCGGTCTGCCGGAAGGAGCCAGTGGGACATTGGTCAGCGGCGGCAGCGTGGCAAACTTGATCGGGCTGACGGTGGCCCGCAACGTTAAATCCGGGATCGACATGCGCGAAGAGGGCATCGCCGCCATGGATAAGCCGATGCGGTATTACGGATCGGATCAGATGCACAGTTGTCACCAAAAGTCGCTCGAAACACTGGGTCTGGGCAACAAGGCGCTGCGGCGTGTTCCTACGCAAGACGATTTGACGATGGATCTTGAAGCGCTTGCCGGCATGGTCGCGCAGGATCGCGCAGACGGCCTTAAACCCGCTTGTGTGATTGCCACCGCCGGAACCGTGAACACAGGCGCCATCGACGACTTGTCGGCGATTGCCGATTTCTGCCGCGAGGAAGGCCTGTGGTTTCATGTTGACGGCTGTATCGGTGCGTTAATTGCAATCGCCCATGATAACAGTTGGCGCGTGTCCGGCATCGAACGCGCGGATTCCGTCGCGCTCGACCCACACAAATGGTTACATGCGCCTTTCGAAGTGGGTTGCGCATTGGTGCGAAGCCATGATGCCCACCACGCGACATTTACTCTGACCCCGGAATACCTGGAACCGCAATCCCGAGGCGTCGCCGGGGCGGCGTTTTTGCACGATTACGGCATTCAGACTTCGCGTGGGTTTCGAGCGCTCAAGGTCTGGATGTCCTTGAAGGAGCACGGCGTTCAGAAATTCGGCAGGCTCATTGATCAGGATATCGAAAAGGCGCGTTATCTGACTTCGCTGATCGAGGCAGAGGATGACCTCACCTTGATGTTCCCCACCAACATAAACATCGTTTGTTTCCGCTATGACCCGGGCGGTCTCAGCCCCGAAACTCTGCGTGCGATTAACAGCGAAATCATGTTGTGCCTGCAAGAGGAAGGCACAGCGGTTTTATCGGATACAACGGTTCAGGGAGCGCATTGCCTACGGGTGGCGGTCAACAATCACCGCACGCAAAAGCAGGATCTGGATCTACTGGTTTCCGAGATACTTCGACTGGGTCACAAATTGCGTATCGCCGCCTGAACAGTCATCAGTTGGCGGCAAAGACGCGGCTTGGGTGCAATTCGCCCGACTTGTAAATTCCTACGGCCACGGCCTTGCCATCCAGCGAGGCCCAGGCCTCGTCGCCGTATTCCACGTCAGAGGCGAGCACCATGCCCGGATTGCCATTCCGCAGACGGTTGGCTCCTTCAGAGGTGCATTTCAGCTCGGGTAGGTCCGACAAGCCGGTTTCCAGCGGATGCAGATAATCATCCAGAGCGGTGGTTTTGGCCATCTCGTCGATCTGTTCGATGGTCAGGCCATCTTCGGCCTCAAACGGGCCGGACCAGATGCGGCGCAGTTTTTTCACGTGGCCGTGGCAGCCGAGCGCTTCGCCCAGATCACGCGCAATGGAACGGACATAGCCACCTTTGCCACAGGTCATCTCCAGCACGACGTGGTCTTCGTCGGGGCGGTCGATCAGCACCAGTTCCTCTACCCAAAGAGGGCGGGCGGTCAGTTCTACATCCTTGCCATCTCGGGCCAGCTTATAGGCGCGTTGACCGTCGATTTTCACGGCCGAGAACTTGGGCGGCACCTGTTTGATATCGCCCAGAAACGGGCCGAGCGCATGTTTGATATCCTCATCCGAGGGGCGCGCAATGCTCTCAGCGATGACTTCACCCTCAGCATCATCGGTGTTGGTGGCCTGCCCCAGCCGCACGGTGAAGGTGTAGGCCTTCAGCGCATCGGTGATGTAGGGGACGGTCTTGGTTGCCTCACCCAGCGCAACGGCCAGAACGCCGGTCGCCTCGGGGTCCAGCGTGCCCGCATGGCCCGCTTTCTTGGCGTCCATCGCCCAACGCACCTTGTTGACCACCGCGGTCGAAGTCATGCCAGCGGGCTTGTCCACCACCAGCCAACCGGAAATGTCGCGGCCCTTGCGTTTGCGTCCCATTCTACACCTTGAGTCTTGCTGAGGCGCGCGAGTTAGCGGATCGTTTCGATGCTGTCAATTTGCCGGAACGTCCTCGACGACACCCACGATGGGTCCCAGCGAAAACCCGATATCCGATCGGTTGCTGGCGCGATCATACATGCGGGAAATATTACCATCGAGAAACAGCGCATTCGGTGTTTTCAATACATCGCGGAATAGGCTGCCGAATTCATAGAAAGTGACGTAATCGTCCGAGATCGCAAACACCGCACGCGTGCCATCGGCGCTGGTGCCCACTCCGTTTCGGGTGTAGCGCGAGGTTGAATCCGGCAGAAAGCGAGGGTGTAACTCTCCGTTGATCACTAGCATGGGGCCCGATTGTGTCGCAAAGCGGCACTGCGGCGCCTGATCGACGAAATCCAAAGTCTCGAACACATCGGCACGGTTTTCACGGATGCAGAACACACCGTTGGGCAGCAGGCCGAAATTGCCGGGTCCGGCATTCGGTATCACGCGCATCTGCTCTTGCCCGTCTTCGACATAGTGGCCGACGGGCGAGCGGTCGTCATGGTACATGCCCGCATTCATCGCAAAGACGAGCCTTTTCCCCAGAGGCTCCAACGCCTCATTCACCGAAGAGAAATGACCCAGCAGATCGCCATTTTCATCGTTCAGAAACAGGCGCAAATCTTCCGAGGCATCGACCTCGCAAACCGTATATCGCTTGTCCTCATGAGTCAGCTTCTCGCAAGTGACTGCAGAAACTTGCGCGGCCCAAAGGACAGCACACAGCATGACAAGGGTACGGATCACTCGTCCAGATCGCGGCGTACCGCGTCCTGATTAAACATACGGCGGGTGTCGTCCAGTCGATCAAACGTGTCGTCCAAACGGAACCGCAGGTCGGGTGAGAATTTCAGGCCCACCTTCTTGCCCACTGCGCGCCGAAGCTCACCCTTGTTTCGAGCGAGCAGTTCGATCACGTCCTCCTGCCCCTTGCCGCCCAAGGGCAGCACATAGGCGGTGGCGATCTTTAGATCGGGCGAGGTGCGCACCTCACCCACGGTGATCGACATGCGGTTCAAGTCGGGGTCGTGGACATCTCCGCGCGCCAAAACTTCGGACAGGGTGCGGCGGATCAGTTCGCCGACGCGCAGCTGTCGTTGGGATGGGCCGGGGCCATCGTGGAATTTGTTCTTTGCCATGCCCCCCGATCTAAGCCCAAAGCGGGGCTTTGCCAAGCGGGCGCGAACGGGTTAGGAGGCTTTGAGCCGACTTTAGAAAGGACCAGCGCAATGACCCATATTCCGGGGATCGTCATCACAGGGGCTTCGGGCCGTATGGGGCAGATGCTGATCAAGACCGTGTCTGAGAGCGATCAGGCGCGTCTGGTTGGTGTGGTCGAGCGTAAGGGCCATGATTGGATCGGTCAGGATGTGGGTCAGGCGATGGGCGGGCAGGCGCTCGGTGTCACCGTCACTGTCGATCCGTTGGAGGCATTTGCACAGGCGCAGGCCGTCATCGACTTTACTGCGCCCGAAGCGACACTGGAATTTGCCGCACTGGCCGCGCAGGCGCGGTGCGTTCACGTGATTGGCACGACCGGCATGAGTGACGAACAGATCGCCGCGCTGGAACCCGCCGCGCGCCATGCCGTGATTGTGCGGGCCGGGAATATGAGTCTTGGGGTAAATCTGTTGGTGCAGCTCACCAAGAAGGTCGCCGCCGCGCTGGATGAAGATTTCGATATCGAGATCATCGAGGGGCACCACCATCACAAGGTCGATGCGCCTTCGGGCACGGCTTTGATGCTGGGCGAAGCTGCCGCAGAAGGGCGCGGTGTCAAGTTGGCGGATGTGGCCGATAGGGGCCGCGACGGTATTACCGGTGCGCGCAAACGCGGCGACATCGGCTTCCACGCGATTCGTGGCGGAGACATTGTCGGCGAACACGATGTCCTGTTCGCGGCCCCCGGTGAGCGTATCGTGTTGCGCCATCTGGCTACTGACCGTGCGATCTTTGCCCGTGGGGCGCTCAAAGCCGCGTTGTGGGGTCAAGGCAAGGCGCCGGGCCAGTATGACATGGTGGATGTTCTGGGGCTGTAGGCTTCAGGATTAATAGCCAAGAAAATTCGACGAATTTTCTTGGCTCTATCGATCGGGCGGATGAAAGCTGTCTCAGCTTGCCTGAATTTGCCGGTCGACCATCCGTTGTACCATCGGTGCGAAATGGGCGAAATCCGGAGTCTCCATATCAGCGCGTTTTCCCGCTTCGTCCAGATAACGGACCTGAATGATCTCTTTCAGGTTCGGATTTGCCTCGAACTCGGCTATCTCCTTGGCACTCATCGGACCACCCTGCAGTTCCAGCGTATGGACTGAGGCTGCGGACAGGCGATTGAAATACTCCGGCTTGGTGGCGCAGAGATACCGCTTGGCTGCCACGTGGTATCGGCAGCAATCGGTGATGACCGACGGAAAGAACTGCTCCAACACCTCTGCACCCGCATCTTCATGATGCCGGTCCTCGGTATCGTTCGGATGGTAAGTGCCGAATTCCGACGTAAAATGGCCAATGTCGTGCAACAGCGCACCGACGATGATCTCTTCAGACTGTCCGTTCTGTTCCGCAATCGTGGCACCCTGCAGCATGTGCTGGGCCATGGTGACGGGTTCCCCCAGATATTCCTCACCCCCCCGACGATCGAAGATGTCACCGATAAAAGCCACGATATTGTCGCGGTTCAGGGTCGAGAAATCGGGTTTCATTCCGCCGCCTCCGGTTGTGTCATCTGCATGGCGGCCAGTGTCGAAAGCAGCCCATCCTTGTCAGCATAGCATCCCTGCAACCAGCGAGACCCGGCCCCGGAATAGCCCAGCCGTGCATGCATTACGCGTGTGTTGTCGACGATGAAGCTTTCGCCCGGTTCCAGCTTGAAAGACACGCCCATGGCGGGATCGTCTATGATCTCGCCCAGCTGGCGATAGGCGGCATAGTAGGCTTCCATCTTGTCAAAGGGCACATCCACGAACGGCGCGGACGAGCGGTTGTTGAAGCGAATGCCGATCAACTCGCCATCGGGGGAAAGCTCGATCATCGGGCGACGTGACCGCAAACAGACCCCGTCCGAACCTTTATACTCGAACCGTGCCGGATAGCCTGCAAGCAAGGCGAAGCCCTCGGGGTTCAGATCGCGCAGACGCTCAGCCGCGCGGAAACCATCGACAACGATGGAATCGCCGCCTTCAGCCGAATTCTCAAGGCAGTAGAGGATTTGCAGTGTCGGTACCGGGTCGCGATAAGGGTTGTCGGTATGGGCCTGCAACCCCAACCCAGTATAGGCGAGGTTGGTCGGGTTCACCTCGGTCCGAACCTCGAAATAAGGGCCATAATTTGTCTGGCGCACGTAGCCGAACAGATCGGCCACTTTCAGCAGCGATTCCGGCTCGGTCGGGCCACCTGTCAGCTTGGCAAAGCCGTACTCCGCGACGGCAGCCAGCCAGCTGCGCTTAGCCTCCGGGTCGGTGTGCACCCTTTCCCAGTCACCGCTGGGGGCGCTGATACCACGCTCCCATGTGGTGACGCCGGATGCGGTGCGGCCAACGTCTTGCGCCTGTTCGCGGTCATAAACGTGATCGGCCAGCCAATCGGCAGGGAACATCACGGATTTGTTTTCGGGCTGAAAGGTAACACTCAGATCGCCATTTTGGATCTCGGCGGTACTGACCGAGATATCGGTGGGGATATCGCCGATTGTAATCAGACGCTGCCCGTTTCCGGGTGCGCGGGTCTCGGGGTCCAGCGCATTGTCGCGCAGCCAAATGGCGTGGAAGCGGGCCTCGGTACCATCGGAAAACGCGATAGTGACCACAGATGGGTCGAAAGTGGCTGAGCGCAGCATGGGGTCTCTCCTATTCGGCGCGGACTTTGCTTGAGGAGATACGCGCTCCGTGGCATTACTACAATTAAACCTTATTGCCACTGAGGGCTGGAAATACTTATGGCTAAGAAGCAGATCGGTTTACCTCCTTTGGACTGGCTGCGCGTGTTCGAAGCCGCCGGGCGATTGGGCGGTTTTTCTGCTGCCGCGCGCGAATTTGGTCTGACCCAGGCGGCAGTCAGTCAACGGATCGGAAATCTTGAGGCATGGCTGGGCAGGTCATTATTTTTGCGCGAGGCGCGGGGCGTGTCGCTGACCATCGAAGGCGAAAGCTATCTGCCATTGGTGCAGGACAGCCTGCAAGCACTGGAACGCAATACCGAGGATCTGTTCGGCAAATCCCCGCGCGAGCTTCGGGTCGCGGGACTTTCGTCGCATATCTACGCGCTGGTTCTGCCAGCCTTGCCCACGTTCCTTGAGGCGCAGCCAAATGTGCGTGTAATGACAGACTCGATGGCCCGCCGCGCCTCGCTGGAGGAAGAGCGTACCTGGCTGCAGATCCGCTATGGCAGAGGCGTTTGGCCTGGACGAAAGGCAAAGGTAATTGCGCCTGAAGTTCTGGCACCGATGGCTGCATCTGGCATCAAGTGGGGTGCGCCGCTGATTGATTTGCGCGGAGAACGCCCGGGTTGGAAGGACTGGGCGCAGGTCGCGGGGGTTGATGAATTACCGGCTGGCCGGATCAGTTTTGACTCGGTAGGTCACGCGATCACGGCCGCGCGTCAGGGCATGGGGATCGCGTTGGGTTCACTACCGTTGGCTTCGGGCAGCTTAAAGACTGGTCAATTACACAGATTGGATATGCCCGAGCTTAGGACAAAGGATGGCTATTGGCTGACATGGCCCGAGGATCGGGCAAGGTCGAAACGGCAAAGGGCGTTGATAGACGACTTTCTGCAAGCGCTGCGGGGCGGGGCCTGATCAGAAGTCGATGGCGATGCCCTTTTTCTCCCAATCGCCATAGCGGGCCGGATCAGGACCGTCGCGCCCACCCAGTTCCTTGGGCTGCGCCTTGGCTTCCGCTTCGGCCTTTTTGCGACGTTCCTCAGCCTCGGCCAATGCGCGCTGAGCGGCGGGGGGCAGGTCTTTGCGCTCGTCACTCATGACATCGGGTTCCTTTCTGTTCAGGGCCTTGATATACGCCCTCGTCCGCCCAAGGCAATGCGGCAAAGGTCACGAGAGGCACTCAGCATCATGTCAAACTCTGCAACCGCCGCGCGGCGCAGTGCAATCTATCTGCTGGATCAGATATTGGGCGAGGGGCGGCTGTTACCTGAATGTCTGGCGGCGGGCGCATTGGATCGTCTGGTACCCGAGGATCGCGCGCGCGCGCAGCGTCTGACGATTGAAACCCTACGCGGGCTTGAGCGTGCCGACCGGCTGTTGGCCGATCACTTGCGGCAGACGCCCGCGCTGACTGTGCACAACGCGCTGCGGCTTGGAACGGTCGAGCTGTGTCAGGGCGAGGCCGCGCATGGCGTGGTCAATTCGATGGTCGAGATCGTGGGACGCTCGCGCAAGCATGGGCGGCTCAAGGGGTTGGTGAATGCAGTCTTGCGCAAGATTGCCGCCGATGGACCGGATGCTTGGCCCAAGATGCGCGTGCCCCGTCTGCCCGACTGGCTGCGCGATCCTCTGATCATGGCGTGGGGCGATGACGCAGTAAAGGGTATGGAACAGGCCCATTTCAATGGTGCACCGCTGGACGTGACGCTGAAACCGGGCGCCGAGGCGCCGGGCGGAAAAGCCCTGCCCACCGGCTCAGTCCGTTTGCAGGATGCGGGGCAGGTGTCGGCTTTGCCGGGCTACAAGCGTGGAAACTGGTGGGTTCAGGATGCGGCAGCGGCGCTGCCTGTGCGCGTGCTGGCCCCGAAAGCCGGGGAAAAGGTGTTGGACCTTTGCGCCGCGCCCGGTGGCAAGACGTTGCAATTGGCTGTGGTAGCGGCAGAGGTCACGGCGCTGGATATCTCCGAAACACGGTTGGAGCGGGTGCGCGAGAACCTGAAACGGACAGGTTTGAAGGCCAAGGTGATCGCTGGTGATGCGCTGGACCATCAGGGCCAGTATGATGCCATCCTGCTCGACGCGCCGTGTTCGGCGACGGGCACGATTCGCCGCCATCCTGATTTACCCTTCGCCAAGGATGGCTCGGAATTCGGGGGATTGATCGAACTACAGGCCCGGATGCTGGCCCATGCCTGGACCCTGCTCAAACCCGGAGGCCGATTGGTATATTGCACCTGTTCCTTGTTGCCGGACGAAGGAGAGGTGCAGATCGAAGAGGCGCTGGATCAATACCCGGATATGCAGATTGACCGTGCGGCGCTTGAGATTGCGGGCGTTGAACCGGACTGGATTACAGAAGAAGGTGGCTTGCGTCTGCGCCCGGATTTCTGGGCGGACAAGGGTGGCATGGACGGGTTCTATATCGCCTGTCTGAACAAATCCGCTTGAGGCGACGCTTTTCGATGACTTGACGCGCGGACCGGTCTATCGTGTGTTCAAGCGCCCGCAGAGCGCAAGGGGCAGAGTCGCAAGCGTCATGTCAGAATCGGACACAATGGCCAATCGCTGGATGCGGTTTCAGAACCGCCTTTACGCGCGCCTGAGCCAAAGGCGGAAGGCGGTTTCGGGATTCGTCAGCCAGCCTGAGCCTCGCACCGTGGGTTCGTTTGCACGCGGGCGACAACTGGTGGCCGGGAATCTCCTTTTCGCTGGATATCTAGTCGAGGCGGATGACACCGATCTCTGGGATGTTGCTGCACCCAGTCCGGATTTTGATGATGAACGCCACGGTTTCATCTGGCTGGATGATCTGGCAGCCGTCGGCGATATGCGCGCCCGTGAAAAGGCGCAGCGATGGGTCTGGGGCTGGATCACCGCACATGGGCGTGGGAAGGGCCCCGGTTGGGCACCGGACCTGACCGGGCGTCGGGTGATGCGCTGGATCAACCACGCGCAATTTCTGCTAAGTGGCGCTGACGAAGCGCAAAGCAGAGCTTTCTTCCGCACCTTGGCACAACAAACATGGTTTCTTTCCAAACGCTGGACAGCAGCAACACCAGGATTGCCGAGATTCGAAGCGCTCGCAGGGCTGGTTCAGGCTGGTTTGGCCCTGGAGGGGTTGGAGCAACTGGCTGATCCCGCATTGCGCGCACTGGCCCGGGAATGCGACCGCCAGATCGATGCCGAGGGCGGCATTCTCACCCGCAACCCTGAGGAATTGCTGGAGGTCTTCACTCTGCTGGCCTGGACCTCTGCTGCACTTGGTGAAGTTGGCCGAGGCACGCCTGCCTCTCAGACCGGGGCGATCAAGCGCATTGCACCTACTCTGCGAAATCTGCGTCATGCAGATGGATCTCTGGCCAGATTTCACGGGGGCGGGCGTGGGCTTGAAGGGCGGCTGGATCAGGCACTGGCACAAAGCGGTATCAAGCCGCAGCAGCATTCGGACCTGTCAATGGGTTATGCACGATTGGCCGCCTCCAGAACCACGGTTCTGGTGGATGCCAGCGCGCCTCCCAAAGGTGCTGCGTCGTTCAACGCCCACGCATCCTCGCTTGCGTTTGAGCTGACCTCGGGGCGCCGTCCTCTGATCGTGAACTGTGGATCAGGCGGCAGTTTTGGGCAGGAATGGCGCAGGGCAGGGCGCGCGACCCCGTCGCATTCGACCCTATGCGTCGAAGGGTATTCCAGCGCCCGGCTTGCAGAAGGCGCAAATGGGTCGTCGCAGGAAGCATTGGTGGATGGCCCGCAGGATGTGCCCGTGGATTTCGAGGATGCATTCGAAGGCACCCGCTTTATGGTGGGTCATGACGGCTACGCCAAAGTGTTTGGCCTGACCCATGCCCGCACGCTTGAACTGCGCTTTGACGGGCGTGAGCTGGTGGGCGAGGATATTCTGCTGACCGCAACCGACAAAGCCAAACGGCAGTTCGATCGCGCGATGGACGGGGCAGGTCTGCAGGGGATAGCCTTTGACATCCGGTTTCACCTGCATCCTGACGTTGATGCAGCACTTGATCTGGGTGGCGCTGCGGTGTCGATGGCGCTCAAAAGCGGTGAGATATGGGTTTTCCGCCATGATGGCGTTGGAAAGTTGTCAGTTGAACCAAGCGTTTACCTTGAAAAAGGCCGTTTGAAGCCACGCGCGACAAAACAGATCGTTCTATCTGGGCGCGCAATGGAGTATGCGACGCGCATCCGGTGGACGCTCAGCAAGGCTCAGGATACAGCCTATGCCGTGCGGGATACGCACCGGGACGAGCCCGTTTTCGACTGACGCCAAAAGGACCTTTGGACCCATGACCGACCTTCACCCCGTGCGCCGCGCGTTGCTTTCCGTTTCCGACAAAACCGGGCTGATCGAGCTGGGAACGGCGTTGGCCGAACGCGGGGTTGAACTGCTTTCGACCGGCGGTACCGCGAAGGCGCTACGCGATGCGGGGTTGGAGGTGAAAGATGTCAGCGAGATCACCGGCTTCCCCGAGATGATGGATGGCCGGGTCAAAACGCTGCACCCGATGGTCCATGGCGGGCTGCTGGCTCTGCGCGATAATGACACCCATGTCGCCGCGATGAACGAACATGGTATCGGCGCAATCGATCTGCTTGTGGTAAATCTCTACCCATTTGAAGCGACCGTGGCCAAGGGCGCTGCCTATGATGAGTGTATCGAGAACATCGATATCGGCGGCCCAGCCATGATCCGGGCGGCATCCAAGAACCATGCCTTTGTAAACGTGGTTGTGGATGTCGAAGATTACTCGTCACTGCTGGATCAGCTGGAAGAGAATTACGGTAAGACTTCCCTGGGCTTCCGTCAGTGGCTGGCGCAAAAGGCCTATGCCCGCACTGCCGCTTATGACACAGCCGTGTCTAACTGGATGGCCGATGCGCTGGAGCTTGAGGCCCCCAAACGCCGCGCCTTTGCCGGTGAGCTGAAACAGACCTTACGATATGGCGAGAATAGCCACCAGTCGGCAGCGTTCTATGTAGATGGCTCGGGTCGTCCGGGCGTGGCGACGGCGGTACAGCATCAGGGCAAGGAACTGAGCTATAACAACATCAACGATACCGATGCCGCCTTTGAGTTGGTCGCTGAGTTCGACCCGGTCGAAGGGGCAGCTTGTGCGATTATCAAGCATGCCAATCCGTGTGGTGTAGCGAAAGGTGCGACGTTGCTTGAGGCCTATAAAGCCGCGTTCGACTGCGACAGGACGTCGGCATTTGGCGGTATTGTGGCGTTGAATCAACCGCTGGACGTGGAAACCGCGCAGGAGATCACGGGGATTTTCACCGAGGTTGTGATCGCTCCAGGGGCGTCAGACGAGGCCAAGGCGATCTTCGCCGCCAAGAAGAACCTGCGCCTGCTGACGACCGAAGCTCTACCGGATGTGACCGCCGGTGGTAAAACTCTGCGACAGGTGGCAGGTGGCCTGCTGGTACAGGACAAAGATAACGGCTTTGTTGGTATGGATGACTTGAAGGTGGTCACCAAAAAAGCGCCATCTGAGGAGCAGATGCGCGACCTGCTGTTCGCGTGGAAAGTGGCGAAACATGTCAAATCCAACGCCATCGTCTATGTCAAAGACGGCGCGACCGTGGGTGTCGGCGCGGGGCAGATGAGCCGCGTTGACTCGGCACTGATCGCGGCAAAGAAAGCCGAGCGTATGGCTGATGCGCTGGGCTTGCCCCAGCCGCTGACCATCGGTTCGGCCGTAGCTTCTGATGCATTCTTCCCCTTCCCCGATGGGCTTATGGAGGCCGCCGAGGCAGGCGCAACATGCGTTATTCAGCCCGGCGGTTCGATGCGTGATGATGAAGTGATCGCGGCGGCGGATGAGGCCGGTCTGGCCATGATCTTCACCGGCATGCGGCATTTCCGTCACTGATGCGCGGTTCGTTCATCCTATGGGCCGGTTTGGCGGCGTTTTTGATCGACCAGATCAGTAAGTATCTGGTCGTTCACGTAATGCGCGTAGCGCAGGGCGATATCGACGTGCTGCCACCGCTTCTGGTTTTCAGATACGGCGAGAATCGCGGCATCAATTTTGGCCTGTTTCAGGGCGACGGTGACGCCGCCCGATGGGTGCTGATCGGGGTTTCCGTGGCGATCTGCCTGGGCGTCCTGATCTGGCTGGGCCGCATCGCTCCTACGAAGCTTCAACAATTCTGCGGCGGTCTTCTTATCGGCGGGGCGCTGGGAAATGTCGTGGACCGGGTGCTTTACGGCTATGTTCTGGATTTTTTGAACATGTCCTGCTGCGGGATCAGCAACCCTTTTGTGTTCAATCTGGCGGATGTGTTCATATTTGCGGGAGCTTTGGGATTGGTCCTGTTCGATGGCAAAAAGCCCTCGTGACCTGCCGGACGATATGCGATAAAAGCGCCTGAAACTGGCTGGAGACACTGATGCGTATGCCACGCGCCATTCTTGTTCTGACACTCGCCGTTGTCGTTGCGGGCTGTTCCGATATTGGTTTGCGCAATCTTGATCCGCCCGGAGCGGGGCCGGATGAATTTTCGGTATTGCCCGTCAAGCCGCTGACCCAGCCCAAGGACTACGCCTTTCTTCCAGCGCCGACTCCCGGCGGTGCAAACCTGACCGATCCTAACCCCAAAGCGGATGCCGTTGTGGCGCTGGGTGGTAGTGAGGCAGCGCTGAACCCGAATACCTCAATACCGGCCAGCGATGCCGCGCTTGTGACGGCCTCAAGCAGATATGGCGTTCCTGCCAATACGCGTCAGGTAACGGCCGAAGAGGATGCGGCTTTCCGCAAAAATCGCGGTCGCTGGACCCGCCTGCGCCTGTTCCCGGTTGATCGGTACTCGCAGGTCTATGAACGTCAGTCAATCGATGCGAACGCGACCAATGAAGCGGCGCGTCGTCGTGGGATCGAAACGCCGTCGGCCCCGCCGCTGGAATGAATTCTTCTTAACTTTCCGTCATTGGCCTTGAACCCCGGCGGCACCACCGTAGTTTGAATATCAGAAATGAAACGGAGGATGCCCCATGGTTCGGGCCCTGGCATTGTCGGCTGCCCTGATCGCCGCCACCCCCTTGTTCGCGAAAGAGGGGCAAGAGGCTGTCACCGCATTTACGCTGGAAAACGGCATGGACGTCGTAGTGGTCGAGGATCATCGCGCGCCTGTTGTTCAGCATATGGTCTGGTACCGGGCCGGATCCGCCGATGAACCGATTGGATCCTCTGGCGTTGCGCATTTCCTGGAACATCTCCTGTTCAAAGCCACCGACACAATGGAAGCGGGCGAGTTGTCAGCCACTGTCGCGGCCAATGGCGGCAATGACAACGCTTTCACTTCTTACGACTACACCGCCTATTTTCAGCGCGTCGCCGCTGACCGGTTGGAACTGATGATGCGGATGGAGGCAGATCGCATGCGCAACATCCGCCTGACTGAGAATGATATCATCACCGAACGCGACGTGGTTCTGGAAGAGCGTAATCAGCGGACCGAAAACAATCCACGCGCTCTGTTCGGAGAACAGATGAATGCAGCGCAATATTTGAACCACCGTTACGGAGCGCCGATTATCGGCTGGCGCCACGAGATGGAGGCGTTGGATATGGACGACGCCCTGTCCTTCTACCAGACCCATTATGCACCCAATAACGCCATATTGGTCGTCACCGGAGATGTTGACCCCGACGAAGTCAGGGCGTTGGCCGATCAGTACTACGGTGTTATCCCAGCCAACCCTGATTTGCCCGAGCGGGTACGCTCGCAAGAACCACCCCAGACTGCCGAACGTCGCCTGACCTTCAAGGATGCGCGTGTGGCACAACCCTACGTGCAGCGCAGCTATCTGGCCCCTGAACGGGACGCCGGTGAGCAGGAGAAGGCCGCTGCCCTGTTTCTTTTGGCGGAATTGCTGGGAGGAAGCACAACCTCATATCTGAATGAAAAGCTGCAATTTGAGCAGCAGAAGGTGGTCTATACCGGTGCGTTCTACAAGGGGGTCTCATTGGATGACACGACCTTTGATCTGATCGTTGTGCCGGCTGAGGGCGTTTCGCTTCAGGATGCGGAGGATGCCATGGATCAGGCCGTTGCGGATTTCATCGCGGAAGGTGTCAAGGATGAAGACCTGGAGCGCATTAAGATGCAGCTCCGCGCCGCGCAGACCTATGCGCGCGATAACGTGGACGGTATTGGAAACCGCTATGGTCGTGCGTTGACCAGCGGGTTGACGGTCGAAGATGTGCAGGCCTGGCCCGACATCCTGCAGGCTGTGACGGGTGACGAGATCATCGCGGCTGCCCGTGAAGTGCTGCAACCTGAAACCTCGGTCACTGGCTGGCTGATGCGTGACGATGAGGTGACACAATGAAACGGTTTGCCGCAACGCTGATTGCGCTGATCATTGCCCTTCCCGCCTGGGCCGAGATTAAGATCAAAGAGGTAAACTCGCCCGGTGGTATTACCGCTTGGCTGGTCCAAGATCATTCGATCCCCTTCACTGCGCTGGAACTGCGGTTTCGTGGAGGAACGTCGCTGGATGATCCCGATAAACGCGGCGCGGTCTATCTGATGAGCGGCCTGATTGAGGAAGGCGCCGGCGACATGGATGCCCGCACCTATGCGCGCGAACTTGAATCTCTGGCTGCGTCCTTCAGCTACAGGGCAACAGATGATACGGTCTCCATTTCGGCGCGGTTCCTGACTGAGAACCGGGATGAAGTGATTGATTTGCTGCAGACCACAATTCATGAACCGCGTTTCGATGAGGATGCCATCGATCGGGTGCGCGCTCAGGTGATTTCGGGTCTGAAGTCCGACCAGACTGATCCAAGCGATATTGCCGGACGTAGCTTTGCTGAAATGGCATATGGGGATCATCCTTATGCGTCGGACGGTAAAGGTACGATTGAAAGCGTTTCAAGCCTGACCCGCGACGACATCGTCGCTGCCTACGACAATGTCTTTGCCAAGGACAGACTGTATGTCGGGGCTGTTGGCGACATCACGGCAGAAGAGTTGGGCGTACTGTTGGACGAATTGCTGTTGGATCTGCCAGCAACCGGGAAACCCATTCCAGACAAGGCGAAGGTCACCATTGACGGCGGTGTCAGCGTAGTGGACTTCAACACTCCGCAATCCGTCGCCCTGTTCGGGCAAAGTGGCATTGATCGCGACGATCCCGATTTCTTTGCGGCCTATATCCTGAATCACATTCTGGGCGGCGGCGGATTCGAAAGTCGCCTTATGCAGGAAGTACGTGAGAAACGTGGCCTGACCTATGGCGTGGCGACCTATCTGGTGCCCAAGGATCTGGCGTCAGTGTATCTGGGCTCGGTCTCATCTGCCAATGACCGCATCGCCGAAGCGGTCGAAGTGATCCGACAGGAATGGGCGCGCGCGGCTGCGGAAGGTGTGACGCAGAAAGAATTGGATGACGCCAAGACCTATTTGACCGGGGCCTATCCGCTGCGTTTTGACGGCAATGGCCAGATTGCCGGAATCATGGTCGGGATGCAGATGGAAGATTTGCCTATCGACTACATTGCGACTCGCAACGACAAGGTGAATGCAGTGACCTTGGAGGATGTGAACCGGGTGGCGTCTGAACTGCTGGACCCCGAGGGTCTGCATTTCACCATCGTCGGCAAACCGGAAGGGGTGGACGGCTGACGTCGTCCATTTACCCGCTGCCGAACAGAATTATTCGTTGTTATTGAATAATTTTTCTTGGAATTGACGGCAGTGGGTGATGCGAACCACTGGCGAAAGCAACGAGTTTGTGACCTCTTGCAGGGCGCAGCGCCAGACAGAAGATCGGCGATTCTCCGCCTTAAGTAATCGTTAACTCGCCTTGGCCATACTTTGGCCAGAAATGTCGAGAATTCTATGTTAGTCGGGAGCGGAGATGGGATTCAGAAGATCAACATCTCCTGAGACGAGGCTTGGGACGGATAGCGGCACCATGATAGTTGCGATAATGGGATTGGGAATACTTGCAGGGTTGTTAACCTTTGATGCCGCTTTGATTGTCGGTCAATCTCTGCTCAGCGCTTTCGCACTTTACGTGGTGGCCGGTACGCTGACATCGCTTTTGGTAGCAGCGGGTATCTATTTCAGAAGCTCTTGAATTTGGTAGGTTGGAAATAAAGCCCAGCGACTGAAAAGCTTGCCACCAATCGGATCCCTGTGTTCTAACCTAAGCTTGGTCCTTTTTCGCTGCGCGCAGCATCTGACCCATCATCTGGCCAAACTTGCCCGAGCCGCGCTGATACAAAGCCCCATCGACGGCCATGACTGTTCCGCTGATATAGCTCGCCATATCAGAGCTAAGGAACAGGCAGGCATTTGCCACATCCTGGGGTTGACCCCAGCGACCCAGCGGGACGTCCCGACGCAGCTCTTCATGGGCGTTTTCGGTAGGGGCCAGCCGTTTTGCGCCTTCGGTTCCTTCGATAAAACCCGGAACGACCGAATTCACGCGAATCCCTTCGACGCCCCATTCCATTGAAAGGGTTCGGGTGATTTGATCAACGCCCGCCTTGGCGGCGCAAACATGGGCCTGCCCTTCGTAAGGCAGATAGGATTGCGGGGCCGAAATGTTGATAATGCTGGCACCGGGACGTTTGAGATAGGGGTAGGCCCCTTTCATGACGTGGATCGTGCCCATCAGATCGATATCTACGACCGCCTTGAATGCATTGACCGACATTTCAGATACCAGCGCTGGGAAGTTGCCGGCAGCACCAGAAATCAGGACATCGAAATCTCCAAAAGCGTCGTGGAATTGCTTAAGGCCTTCGGCTACGGCCTCTGGATTGCGAACGTCGAACGCCGCGCCGGTCGCGTCGGATGCGCCTGCTGCTTTCAACGCAGCCACGGTATCATCGACCTTTTCCTGCGACCGACTGGCGACAGCCAGATTAGCACCCGAGGCCGCAAAGGCCTCGGCAATGCCGCGATTGATACCGCTGGTGCCACCAATGACGATGACGGTCTTACCTGAAAAATCCATTTAGGCCTCCGGTGGTACGGGGGCCTTACTCTCCGTAGGGCACCCAGATGTTTTTCACTTCGGTCGCAGCCTGCAGGAAGCGGCGCGAATGGTCCACGCTCCAGTCAAATGCCGTCGCGTTATTGACCCAAGTCCGCTTCAGATTTCCGGCCGAGACGATCTCGATCTCTTTAGACAGATCGGTGGACGAGAACGACCAGACCGCATCCACGTTCAGATGCGAGGCCAGCGGCTTTGCCAGCTCTGCGTGGCTGCCGGTCAGGATGTTGACCACACCGGCGGGCACGTCCGAGGTTTCTAGGATCTGGTAAAAATCCGTTGCTGCCAGCGGGTAGGGCTCACTTGCCGCCAGAACCACCCGGTTGCCCATCGCAATCGCTGGCGCCATGGCCGAAACTAGACCCAACAGGGGTGTTTCGTCCGCACACAGGGCGCCGATCACGCCAACCGGCTCTTTCATGGCAATGGCGACGCCCCGGATCGGAACACCATGTACTTGACCATCATACTTGTCCGCCCAGGCGGCGGCGGTGAACAGTCGCTGGATCGAGGCCTCAACCTCTTTCGCGCCGTCTTTCTTACCGGTCATCGCATCAATACGAGCAGCGAACTCGCCCGCACGTGCCGAGAGGTTTTCACCGATGTAATACAGGATTTGAGCCCGCAGATGGCCGGTGGTCTTGGACCAGCCTTTTGCACCCGCTGCAGCCTCAACCGCGTTGCGTACGTCCTTGCGGTTGGCCAGACCCACATGGCCAAGTTGGCCGGATTTGCCCCAGACGGGTTTCGAATAGCCGCCATCGGGTCGCGCCTGCTTACCGCCGACATACATCTTGGCGGTGCGGTCAATAGGATCGACTGGAGCGCCTTCGCCCATTGCCGCCTCAATCTTCGTCAGCGGTTTGGCCTTGGCTTTGGGCTTGGTATAGGCCGTCAGCCCTTCCCAACCGCCTTCACGGCCAAAGCCGCTTTCGCGTACACCGCCGAACCCGGCAGCAGCGTCGAACAGGTTAGTTGCGTTCACCCAGACCACGCCCGCAACCAGCTTGGGCGCGATATCCAGCGCGAGGTTCACGTTCTCGGTCCACACAGTCGCGGCCAGCCCGTAGCGGGTGTTGTTGGCCAACTCGACCGCTTCTTCCGGGGTGCGGAAGGTCGAAGAAACCAGAACCGGGCCAAAGATTTCTTCCTGCATCAGCGGATCGGAGGTTTCGAGCCCAGAGATCAGCGTTGGTGGATAGTAGCAGCCATTCGAGGGCAGCTCACAGGCCGCCTGATGCACGTGACCCGCAGTGTTGCTCTCGACCATTCCTTTAATGGTTTGCAACTGAACCGGGTCCACAACCGCGCCCACATCGATGCACTTGTCCAGCGGATCACCAATACGCAGATTGTCCATCCGGGCACGCAATTTGTCGTGGAAGCGATCAGCGATACCCTCCTGCACCAGAAGGCGCGAGCCCGCACAGCAGACCTGGCCCTGGTTGAACCAGATCGCGTCGACCAAGCCTTCGATCGCTGAATCAATATCGGCGTCGTCAAAGACGATGTAGGCGGACTTGCCGCCCAGTTCCAACGTCAGTTCTTTGCCAGAGCCAGCGGTCGCTTCACGGATGCGACGGCCCACGACGGTCGAGCCGGTAAAGGCGATTTTGTCGACGTCCGAAGACACAATCATCTCACCAACGGCACCATCACCTGTGACGATGTTGACCACGCCTTTCGGCAACCCGGCCTGCATGCAGATGTCGGCAAACAGCAGCGCGGTCAGCGAGGTGTACTCGGCCGGCTTCAGAACCACCGTGTTGCCCATTGCGATTGCAGGCGCGATCTTCCACGCCAGCATCAGCAGCGGGAAGTTCCACGGGATGATCTGGCCGCAAACACCCAGTGCTTCGGCATCTGGCAATTCGCTTTCCATCAACTGCGCCATGCCGGCGTGATAGTAGAAATGCCGCTGTGCCAGGGGGATGTCGATGTCGCGGGATTCTCGGATCGGCTTACCGTTGTCGAGGCTTTCGAGCACAGCAAACAAACGCGAGTGCTTCTGCAGCAGGCGCGCAATCGCGTAGAGGTAGCGCGCACGACCCGCACCGCCCAGCTTCTCCCATTTCGGTTGCGCTTTACGCGCTGCAGAAACGGCGGCGTCTACGTCAGCCTGTTTGGCTTGTGTCAGTTTGGCCAGCACCTCTCCGGTTGCTGGGTTGCGGCTGTCGAACCCTTTGCCGGGTTTGGTGAATGCGCCATCGATGTAGTGGCCGAACTTGTCGCCCTGATCAACCAGCCAGGCCAATGCCTCGGCTGCGCTTTCGGGGGCAGGGCCGTAGTCCATGGTCTCGAAAATCTCTTTGACTGTCATTGTTTTTGTCCTCAGCCCATGGAGTGACGGTAACCGGCGGAATAAGCGCCGGTAACATAGTGTTCCAACTGCCGCTCTATGTCGCCCAGCAGTGATGAGGCGCCAAAGCGGAACAGATCAGGTTCCAGCCAGCGGTCGCCCAGCTCGTCCTTGATCAGCGACAGATAGACCAGCGCATCCTTGGCTTTCGAAATCCCACCCGCAGGCTTGTAGCCTACGCGATAGCCGGTGCGGTCATAATAGTCGCGAATGGCTCGGATCATTACCAACGACACAGGCAAGGTGGCGTTGACGCTTTCTTTGCCGGTCGAGGTCTTGATGAAGTCTGCCCCTGCCATCATGCACACCAGCGAGGCACGGGCGACGTTGCGCAGGCTGCCCAGCTCTCCGGTCGCCAAAATGGCTTTGACATGTGCATCGCCGCAGGCGACGCGGAAGGCCTTCATCTCATCATACAGGGCCTGCCAGTCGCCAGACAGCACATGACGGCGCGAGATGACGATGTCGATCTCCTCGGCTCCGGCCTTCACGCTTTCTTCGATCTCTGCCACACGCAGATGAAACGGAGAGAGCCCGGCCGGGAAGCCAGTGGATACCGCCGCAACCGGAATACCAGTGCCTTCCAATGCGTCCACAGCCGTTTCGATCATGTCATGGTAGACACACACCGCTCCGGTTGTGATCGGCGGCATGTCCAGCGCCTGCAGAACTGAAGACGCGACAGGTTGACGAGCCTTTGCGCACAGGCGACGAACCCGCCCAACCGTGTCATCGCCCGACAGAGTGGTCAGGTCGATCATTGTGATCGCTTTGAGCAGCCATGCGGCCTGGTATTCTTTTTTCACCGACCGCCGACCGGGCAGCGTCGCTGCGCGGCGCTCGATGGCCGAAGTGTTGGCCTGCACGGCCCGCACCCAATCCAGATCCAGATCCATTCCTGGGTTCCGGGGCTCGGTCACTTGCGGCAGATGCGGGGTGCGCACGGTGCTTTCTGAGCTCTGCGTTTCCATTATTCCGTCCTTTTGGAGGTTCGTGTCAAAATCGCATGGGTCGCAGCGAAAGGGAAGGTGTGCCAGCGTCGTAAAGGGCAAATTTTTGACCAAATGGACAAATATAGTCGTTTTCTTGCGAGTAATTCGCATTTGCATTGACTTAGTTGCGAATGGTTCTCATATTTTGACTTAACAGGATAACCGTTCGGAGTCTGAAATGATTCGTCGATCGCTACTTACGGCATTGGCTCTCGTGCTTGTGTGGCCCGTTGCCGCAATCGCTCAAGCGCCGCTGAAAGTCGTCGCCACCACCGGCATGATTGCAGATGCTGCGCGCCAGGTCGGCGGTGAACAGGTCGACGTGAAGGGCTTGATGGGACCCGGTGTCGACCCGCACGCCTATCGCCAGACCCGCACCGATATTGTTGCGATGACCCGCGCTGATCTGGTGCTGTGGCACGGCCTCTATCTAGAGGCTCAGATGGAAGGTTTCTTTGACGATCTGGGCCGCAAGCGGACAGTGGTTGCCGTGGCGGATGGCATCGACACATCGAAACTGCGCGCCCATGACGATTACGCTGACAAATTTGACCCGCATGTCTGGATGAGCCCGGTTCTGTGGCGCGATGTCGTGATCGAAGTGCAGGAAGCTCTGACCGAAGCCCGACCCGAAGCGGCAGATGAGTTCGCAGCCAACGCACAAGCTTTTCTGGCCGAGATCGATCTGCTGGCCGCCTATGGCAAGCAGGTTTTGGCGGCCGTTCCCGAAAACAACCGCGTGTTGGTGACTGCGCATGATGCATTTGGCTATTTCGGTGATGAATATGGCTATGAGGTGCTGGGTATTCAGGGCATCTCAACCCAATCCGAGGCAGGGTTGAACCGGATCGGTGAGTTGGTCGAAACTCTGGTAGAGCGTCAGCTGAACGCCGTGTTTGTGGAGAGTTCCGTTTCAGATCGGTCTATGCGTGCCTTGATCGAGGGAGCTTCGGCCGAAGGTCACAAAGTGGGTGTTGGCGGAGAGCTGTATTCCGACGCGATGGGCGAGCCGGGCACATATGAGGGTACTTATATCGGTATGCTCGATCACAACATTACCGTGATTGCCGGCGCGTTGGGGGCGGATGTGCCCGAACGCGGCATGAACGGAAAACTGTCGGCGGGGTTTTGAGCCATGATTGAACTCGCCACAGTTCAAGGGGTTTCTATCGAAGGGCAGGACATTGATCTCTGTCCTCTCGCCATACGGGGTTTGACCGTCTCGTACGGTCAGAAACCCGCAGTCTTCTCGGTCGATATGACGGTGCAGCCCGGCGCCATGACGGCAATTATCGGGCCAAATGGGGCGGGCAAATCAACCTTGCTAAAGGCTGCTTTGGGGATCGTGTCTCCGTTGTCGGGTCAGGTGACCGTGTTTGGTCAGCCGCTCGAGGACCAGCGGGCACGCATCGCCTATGTACCACAGCGCGCCAGCGTGGACTGGGATTTCCCGACGCGCGTGATTGATGTGGTGCTGATGGGCTTGTCGCGTCAATTGGGCCTGCTGGGTCGTGTTCGTGCCCGCCATACCGCCCGTGCCATGGACTGTCTGCACCGTGTCGGGATGCGGGAATTTGCCAACCGTCAGATCGGGCAGCTTTCTGGTGGTCAGCAACAGAGGGTCTTTCTTGCGCGCGCTTTGGCACAGGATGCCGACATGTATTTGTTGGACGAACCTTTTGCAGGCGTGGACGCCGCGACTGAAAAGGCGATCATCGCCGTGCTGAAATCGTTGAAAGAGGCTGGCAAGACCGTTGTTGTAGTGCATCACGATCTGGCCACGGTCACCGACTATTTCGATCATGTGTTCCTGATCAACACCCGCAAAGTGGCCGAAGGTCCGGTTGCACAGGCCTTTACCGCTGAAACGCTGCAAACCGCTTATGGCGGACGTCTTGCAACGGCTCAAATCGATCAGATTTCGCGCGCGCTGGGGTAATCATGCTTTGGGAGGCTTTGACCTTACAGCTTGGCTATAACGCCACGCTGGTTGCCATTGGTGCGACGTTACTGGGCGTTTCGGCAGGTGTGACGGGCACGTTCTTATTCCTGCGTAAACGCGCGCTGGTTAGCGATGCCATCAGCCACGCGACCCTACCGGGCGTTTGCCTTGCCTTCATGGTGCTGGTGGCCCTCGGTGGTGATGGGCGTAACTTGATCGGACTACTTGCAGGTTCGGCAATATCCGCATGGGTTGGTTTGCTCTGTATGAACTGGCTGACCAGTCGCACACGTTTGGCAGAAGATGCAGCGATCGGCGCAGTGTTATCGGTGTTCTTCGGTTTTGGTGTCGTACTGCTGACGGTTATTCAAACCATGGGGGTTGGACGCCAGGCAGGATTGGAAGGATTCTTGCTGGGTTCTACTGCGGGGATGCTGTGGGCGGATGCTCTGGTCATCGCGATCGGGGGCGCGGCAACTTTGGTGCTGGTGATGATCATCCGCCGCCCGATGACGATGGTCGCCTTCGATCCTGAATATGCCGCCGCGCGCGGGTTGCCCGTGCATCGGATTGATCTGGCGATGATGGGGCTCGTGATGGCGGTGACCGTGGTCGGGTTAAAGATCGTTGGTCTGATCCTGATTGTTGCTCTGCTGATCATCCCGCCTGTGACAGCGCGGTTCTGGACGGAGCGATCCGACCGCGTGGTCGTTCTGGCCGGTTTGGCCGGAGGTCTTGCAGGGTATCTGGGGGCAGGTGTTTCGGCCTCGGCTCCGAACCTGCCGACCGGACCGATCATCGTTCTGGTCAGTTTTGGGTTCTTTGCCTTGTCGCTCCTGCTCGCGCCGGTTCGGGGTGTGTTGGCAGCTATTCTCAGCCACCTTCGGTTCCAGCGTCGAGTGCACATTCGGCAGGGACTGCTGGCACTGGCGCAGGGGCAGCAAATCTATGAACCCCTAACCATTCGCCTGTTACGCCGCACCGGCCTTGTGCGCGCCGATGGAGTTGCAACGGAGGAAGGGAGGGCGCGTGCGGCCAAGGCCCTACGAGACGAAAAGCGGTGGGAGATCGTCCGCGCGGATCAGGCGCATGAGGCCACTGCGGCGCTGTACGATGGGCTGCGCGATATCGAGACTGTGCTGACTCGCGATCAGATCGCCGAGATCGATCGCCGTATCGGCGGCCCGCAGGAGGTCACGCCATGAGCGGAGAAGAGTTCGTACCCCTGTCGCTGACGCCTTTGTTGATTGGGACATTCGCGGCCATCGCATGTGCTCTGCCCGGTAACTTTCTGGTGCTGCGCAAGCAAGCGCTGATTGGCGACGCGATCAGCCATGTGGTGTTGCCCGGTATTGTCGTCGCGTTTCTGCTGACAGGCGCAATTTCAACATGGCCGATGATGCTTGGCGCAGCAGGGGCTGCTGTGGTCGCCGTGGTTATGATCGAAGCGATCCGGCGATTGGGTCAGATCGAGCCGGGGGCAGCGATGGGTGTCGTATTCACGACCATGTTCGCCGGTGGTGTCCTACTGCTTGAGCAGACTGACACTTCGACCGTCCATTTGGACGTTGAACATGCGCTTTACGGCAATCTGGAAAGCTTGATCTGGCTGGATGCAACGGACTGGTCGTCGCTGCTGGATCTACAGGCATTGGCAGGGTTGCCACCTGAATTGCCGCGCATTGCGCTGACACTGACGGGGGTCTTGCTGTTCACGTGGTTGTTCTGGCGACCGCTCAAGATATCGACCTTCGATGAAGGCTTTGCGCGCACAATTGGTATCCGCACTGGTGCGTTAGGGATGGCTCTGGTGATCATAGCTGCGATTGCTGCTGTCGCGGCATTTGATGCAGTGGGTTCGATCATCGTGATTGCAATGTTCATCTGCCCGCCAGCTGCGGCACGGATGATGACCAACCGGTTGGAAGTCCAGATCGTCTGGAGTGTCCTGTTCGCAACCCTTTCCGCCGTGTCCGGTTATGTTTTAGCGGGCTATGGCCCATTGTGGTTGGGGGCTGCGGATGCTGTCAGCGCCGCTGGAATGATCGCCACGATATCAGGCCTGATTCTGGCGCTGACCGCTGCTTTTGGCCCATGCCGAACCCGCAGCGGAGCGCCCAGTCAGGCTTGACTTGGCGTATTCACGCCAACGCCCATCACGCAGTTTCGGCTGAACTTCGCCAAGTGGAAACAATCACGAATTCTTAACAAGATTTATTCCATTTTCGGTGATACCAAACTTTCAATTGGAAACCACAAGACCACCACTCACTCTGGTATATCCGGCCAGTTCTGACCTTAGTCGCTACCCCCTTAACGGCGCGGTCAAACTGGCCGGATACCTCGTTTAAAGCCCGCTCTTCACAATTCAAACCAGTGGTCGAATCGCGTGCACATATGCTAGGTCTAGCGGTATGGTGTATGCTAACCCCAATATCAGCGACGATCGGCCGGTCATTCGACAGCTTGACGACGCAGCGATCAACCGGATTGCAGCGGGTGAAGTCGTGGAACGGCCTGCTTCTGCCGTCAAGGAACTGGTCGAAAACGCCATCGATGCCGGGGCCACACGTATCGCTATTGAGGTCGCGGATGGCGGCAAGACCCTGATTCGTGTCACCGATGATGGGTGTGGGATCGCAGCGGGGGATTTGCCTCTGGCGCTGTCGCGCCATGCGACATCGAAGATCGACGGGTCAGATCTGTTGAATATCCACACATTTGGATTTCGCGGTGAAGCACTGCCCTCGCTGGGGGCTGTCGGGCGTTTGACCATCACCAGCCGTGTCTCGGGTGCTGATGCGGCCTCGATCCAGGTGTCCGGTGGCAAAATGGATGCAGTGAAGCCAGCAGCCTTGCGCGCTGGGACTGTGGTTGAGTTGCGAGACCTGTTTTACGCCACCCCGGCACGGCTGAAGTTCATGCGCACGGACCGGGCCGAGGCGCAGGCGATTTCAGACATTGTGAAACGTTTGGCGATGGC
Source organism: Ruegeria sp. AD5 (assembly GCF_056542345.1). Taxonomy (NCBI): domain Bacteria; kingdom Pseudomonadati; phylum Pseudomonadota; class Alphaproteobacteria; order Rhodobacterales; family Roseobacteraceae; genus Ruegeria; species Ruegeria sp. AD5. The sequence continues at coordinate 1,615,718 of NZ_JBQFZR010000001.1, read as the reverse complement.
CGAGCCTTCGGTCGCGTTCACCCTGCGCGATGTCTCGGGCGGGGGAGAGGGGCGCGTGACCTTCCGCGCCGACCGCGAGAATGGCGATCTGTTTGATGCGCTGCATGCCCGATTGGCGCGCGTTCTTGGCCGTGAGTTCGCTGAGAATGCTTTGCAGATCGATGCCACACGCGAAGTGCTCAGGCTTTATGGCTATGCCGCGCTGCCGACCTATTCGCGCGGGGCTGCAGTGGCGCAGTATCTGTTCGTCAATGGGCGACCCGTGCGGGACAAGATGCTGACCGGTGCGCTGCGAGCGGCCTATTTCGATTTCCTCAGCCGCGACCGGCATCCGGCGGCGGCGCTGTTCATAGATTGCGATCCAACGCTGGTGGATGTGAATGTACATCCGGCAAAATCCGAGGTTCGGTTCCGCGATCCGGGCCTCGCGCGTGGCTTGATCGTGTCCAGCCTGCGTCACGCGTTGGCCGAGGCCGGGCACCGGGCATCTTCGACCGTGGCCAACGCAACCTTGGGTGCGATGCGGCCCGAGCTCGCACCTGCAACCCCGGCGCGGGTGTATCAAATGGATCGCCCGTCACCCGCGGCGCGTCAGGCGGCCTATCGGGCGCAGTCTCCGGGCTTTGCGGAACTGTCGCAGGACTATAGCGGACGCATCATGGAACCGGTGCCCGAAACTGCACCGGTGGATGAGCCGCAAGACCTGCCCTTGGGGGCGGCGCGCGGGCAGGTGCACGAGAATTACATCATCGCCCAAACGGCAGACGGCATGGTGATCGTGGATCAACACGCTGCACATGAACGGCTGGTTTACGAAAAGCTCAAGTCCCAGATGGCCGAAAATGGCGTTGCCGCACAAGCGTTGTTGATCCCCGAAATCGTCGAACTGACAGACGGTGACTGCGCACGTCTGATGGCCGTTGCAGAGGACCTGTCGCGCTTTGGATTGACCATCGAATCCTTTGGTGGCGGAGCAATCGCCGTGCGCGAAACTCCGGCCATTCTTGGCGAGGTCGATGCCCGCGCGATGATCCTCGATATCCTTGATGAGCTTGCCGATCAGGGCGAAAGCCAGATGGTGCAAGCGCGGATCGAGGCGATCCTGAGCCGCGTGGCCTGCCATGGCTCGGTTCGGTCTGGCCGTTGGATGCGGGCCGAAGAGATGAATGCCCTGCTGCGTGAGATGGAGGCGACGCCCCATTCCGGGCAGTGCAACCACGGGCGGCCAACTTATGTGGAACTGAAGCTGAGCGATATCGAACGCCTGTTCGGCCGCAGTTGATCCGCTGGCCCGCTCGGGCTATGAAGAATAAAACAAGAACATCCGAGGCATCATGATCGAGATTGCTGGCACCCAATATGCGTTGAATGACCCTATCATCCTGATAGCAGGCGGGGTGGTGGTATTGATTCTGCTGCTTCTGTTTCTGTCACTTCGAGCGTCACAGCGTTCAGCTCGGATGGCGGAGCCGCTGGCCCGGCAGATGGCGCACCTTGGGCAGCATGTGCAGCAACTGGGCCAGGGGCAGGAACAACTGCGGGGTGGCCTACAGCATGTCTCGGACACGCAAGCCAACGCGCAGGTGCAGGTGATCCAGACCGTTGAATCCCGCCTGTCATCGGTGCAACAGCAGATGAATGACCGGCTGGCGGATAACGCGATGAAATCGGCACGCGCCCTGGCTGAGATGCAGGAGCGGATGAAGGAATCGCTGCATGGTTCGTCGAAACAGACGGCGACCTCGCTGACGCAATTGCAGGAACGTCTGGCAGCCATCGACAAGGCGCAGGACAATATCACCAAGCTTTCAGGCGACGTGCTGTCATTGCAGGATATTCTGTCGAACAAGCAGACGCGCGGGGCTTTCGGGGAAATCCAGCTGAACGATATCGTTTCAAAGGCGCTGCCATCAGATAGTTTTCAGCTGCAGGCCACGTTATCGAACGGACGGCGCGCTGATTGCCTGATCAACCTGCCGAACCCTCCCGGACCGATCGTGATCGACAGCAAGTTTCCGCTGGAAGCCTATGAGGCGCTGATCGGATCGACCAATGATATGGAGCTGAAAGCAGCGGTACAAATGTTCCGCAGTACCGTGCGTAAGCACATCAACGATATTGCCGAGAAGTACATTCTAGACGGTGAAACTGCAGATGGTGCGCTGATGTTTCTGCCCTCTGAGGCAGTCTATGCCGAGCTGCACGCCAAGTTCCCTGAATTGGTGCAAGAGAGTTTCTCGAAACGCGTTTGGATCGTTTCACCCACAACTTGCATGGCGACGCTGAACACCATGCGGGCGATCCTTAAAGATGCGCGCATGCGCGAACAGGCCGGTGCGATCCGCAAGGAATTGGGGCTGCTGCATAAGGATGTGGAACGTTTAGGCGACCGGGTGTCGAACCTCGACCGTCATTTCGGGCAGGCTGCAAAGGATATCTCGGAAATCAAGATCAGCGCGGAAAAGGCGGGTCGCCGGGCGCAACGGTTGGATAATTTCGATTTCGAAGAGCTTGCGCCGGATGACCAAACAAACGTCGTGCCGCTGGGCAAAACCGAAGGGTAAGCGTTATTGGATCGACAGGTCCAAATTGTAACCAACCGTCTTGCCTGTGTCGCGATCGTTACCCATCAGATAAACACGTATGGTGTAGTCGCCATCATCGGGAAGCTCGATCCGGGCGGTATTTCCATCGATTGAGCCGTTGTAAATTGCGACGCCGTCGCTATCCGGCGGCAAGATGTTGAAATAGATCACGCCGTTGCCATTGGTGTCACTGACCTTAAGGTCGGCGAACATCTCCTGCCCAGCCTTGGCTCCGAGTTTATAGTCGAAATATTCGTCGCCGGTGACAGTACCGTTCACCATCGTGCCGAAATTGCCCGGTTGGAATTTAACGTCTGCGGACATCTGTGCGGAAACGCTGGCCCCAAAAGTCAGCAAAAGCGCTGTGACTGCCATCCTTAAGAACATTGAAAACCCCGATTTAGTTAGCGTCGATAAACAACCCTACCACAACGGATCAGATTCGAAGGAATGGCTGGAACAGGCGCGGCATCAGCTTGCTGAACTTCAGTGGAGCATCAGTGACGGCCAGGCAAATGCAGTCTTCAGAGATATCTGCCGTAGGGGTATGATGGATAGACTGGTCAGCGATTTCGACATCGCCGCGGTCGAAGCGGTCGATCTCGTCAGAGAATGCACCCTGCAGGACCATCGTCAGTTCTATGCCTTTATGGCTGTGATCCGGCACCGCTGCCCCGGCGGGGATAAACAACAACCGGGCGGTGGCTTCGCTGGTCGTGGGCAGGATTGCCTGTTTGACACCCATGCCGACGGGCTTCCATTTGATCGCGTTCACGTCGCCGCCGACATAGTCCTGCAGCGGTGTCGGAAGAACTGCACAAGACGGGTGCGCGGGTTTCACCTTTGGTGCGCCCTGAGCAATCAATGCCATTGTTGCCGCCAGTGAGCCGTCACTCATGCTTGCTGACGCATCTTGTTCCTGCAAAACGCATCCGCCAACTGCGTCAAAGCTTTCAGCGCGGGCGCGGCAGTGGTCGCACAGAGACAGATGCGTTGCGACCATCAGGTCAAACGCTTCGGGCAGATTGCCTGCGGCATAGGCCATCAGCAGGTCGTCTGTCAGGTGATGTTTAATCTCGTTTTTCATGCTCGTCATCTCAGTTCATCGCGTGGCGCAAGCGGTCCAGCGCCAGCCGTATCCGTGATTTGATCGTTCCCAAGGGCAACCCGGTCTGAGATGCGATTTCTCGATGGCTCAGATCTCCGAAGTAGGCCTTCTCGATCAGCTGTCTTTGCGCCTCAGGTAATGCCGCCATGGCATCACGCAGCTGCGCGGTTTCCTGTTGCAGAGCTAGAACGTCTTCCTGTTCCGGCTCCGCCTCCGGCCCCCACCCGAGGTCTTCGGGTTCGGGGCGGCGTTGCTTGCGCAATACGTCAATGCGCTTGTTCCTTGCGATCGTGAACACCCAGGTCGCAACCGTTGCCCTTGTCGGGTCAAACAGATGAGCCTTGTGCCACAAGGTCGCCATGACCTCCTGCGCGCATTCTTCAGCCAGGGCGGCATCCGAACCGGACTTGATCAGGAACGCCTTGATACGAGGCGCGAAATGCTGAAAAAGTTCGGCGAAGGCCGCCTGATCCTGAGCGTCTCGGATTCGACGGACGTGTTCGACCCAATCCTTTCTGGCGCCACAAGTATTATTCTGTCCGTTCACCGAGTTGCCCTTAAAACGCTTAGGTCCGCGCCAAACGATTCTTCCAGCAGCTTCTGCCGCCGGTTCGTCCAATGTCGCGGTGTCAGTCTCGGTAAACATAACCACATTACGTGGGGACACCCAAGGTGGATCAGTCGGTTGGATAAATTTCATCCAAAACCGGCTGAATATCGTACTGTGAGATACCAGATATGCGGAAATGCATGTCAATTGAATGATTTGCGGGCAGGGCGGAAAATCTGTTTCATGAACAGAATTGATTATATCGCGGGCCATACCTTTCACGGGCGCAAAGGTGCGGTCGAGAATGCGTTTCGCTATTCCGTCGATTACATCTTGCTAGACCCCGAGGCCCACCCCAAGACCCCATCCCTGTTTTCGATCAATGGCGCGAACCTGACAAGCTGGCGAGATTGCGATCATGGGGGTGAACCTGGTCAGGGTCGCGGGGCGATCTGGCTGCGTGAGTGCTTTGAGGCGCAAGATATTCCACAACCGGACAGGATGACCTTGCTGACACAACCCCGTGTGTTAGGGCATGTGTTCAATCCGGTCAGTTTCTGGTTCTGTTTTGATAAAGATAACCAGCTTTATGCTGTGGTGGCCGAGGTGACCAACACTTATGGCACACGCCATAGCTACTTGTGCCACAAACCCGATCTTTCACCGATTGCACCTACCGATCGGATACTTGCGGACAAGCTGATGCATGTCTCTCCGTTTCAGAAGATCGAGGGCACCTATACCTTCCGCTTTGACTATCAGGACGAACGTGTTGGTGTCTGGATCGATTATGGGCGTGCCCGAGGCGGTTTGATTGCCACGCTGACCGGTCCGCGCCAGCCGTACAGCAACCGGATCATTCTAAAGTCTCTCTGGCGGCGTCCGTTCGGCGCGCGCCGGGCGGTGTTTCTGATCCACTGGCAGGCGGTGAAGCTGTGGTTCAAACGGGCGCGGTTCAGCCCGTTTCGTACCGCGCCGGTTCCCGATCAGCCTGTATCCCGGTCGCGGCACTAAAGCCCTCCGCTTTGCGCAAGATCAAAGACGGTCACCTGCGGGATCGTGCAGAAATGCCTGGACCGCGAACACGAGGAGTTGAGACAGATGTTGGAAATCTCGGCAAGAAAGATCGCCCAGGTCGCCATGATGGGGCGTGAACTGGACCGGGCCGAGGGCGAATTGCGCGCATTCATCGACCGTATGGGTGAGGATGAGCAAGCAGAACTGGTGGCCGTCATGTGGATCGGTCGAGAAAGCTTTTTTGCCGAGGATTTGGCCGAAGCGATTGCGACGGCTAAGTCCGAAGCCTCGACGCCTTGCGCGGATTATCTGATCGGAACACCGCATTTGTCGGACCATCTGGAAAACGGTTTGGACGCGCTGGGTATTTCAGCCGAGGACGTTGAAAACGATCTGATGTAGTCGGTGATCTGGCGACGGGTCAGCTTATCCTAGCGTATGAAGCAAAATTAATGCGGCCTTCCGTCGGGGTTAATGTCGAGTTCTTTGATCAGGTTCATCAAACACAGCGATGAATCTAGGAGGAACCGTCATGGCACATGTCAATGCAACCGGAGCAGATCATCGGGATCTGCTTTTTGGCCAACTTGTGAACCAAACAGTGCCAAAGTCAGGATGGCAGCGCCGCAAGGTCTACAAGAACACGATCCGGGCGCTTGAAGTACTCAGCGATCGTCAGCTTTTTGATATCGGCATTCCGCGTGGTGAGATCAGGCGGCGCGTATATCGAAACGTCTATCAGAACATACCCTATCTGAACGGCGTTTAAGCCTTTCCGGCGCTGTACGGACAGCGGTCCATTGTAAATTTTGCTGAGGTAACAAGTATGCTGGATGCCAACCCAATCCCGAAACAAACCCCTTCAAAAAGCGCATTGATGCTGTTTGACCGGGCGATGAGAATACACGCGATCAGGGCGGATATCGTTTGTGCCGCCCAGGAACTGAACCGGCTTTCTGATTCCGATCTGTCAGAACTGGGCATCAATCGCTGCGATGTTGAAGCGGTGATTGCGCAATACATCTGACGATGGCGGGTTAAGCCGCATTAAGAACGCAGCCGCTCCGAAGATACCGGAGCGGCTGTTTGTGATTTAGGCCGTGTGGTCCACGATCTGCAGGTGCTGCGCCAGCTTGTCGATCTCGTGCATCCAGTCCTGCACCAGCTTCGGGTCGCTGGGTGCAGCGTGAACTCCTGCGGGAATAGCGCGGTTCAGCACGGCCTCGACGGCCAGTGAAACCGGGATCGAAACCAGCCGCGCCATCGCCGTCCCGCGCGCGTCGCCCCAGGCATCCATGACATAGGTTTTGTGCCAAACTTCGACGCCGTCCTTTTCCGCCTTCAGGCCCACACATAAAACCACGCGGTCAGGCTCGCCCTCGTCATAGGCGTTCTCGGCCCAGAACTGATCCGACATCTCTTTCAAGCGCGCATCGCCTTCGGGGCCGGACAGCGTTTCGATTTCGGTGAACACATCCGACCACGCCTCAGCCCAGCCGTTCAGGCGCAGGGTGCCACGGACAAATTGCTTGACCGGCCAGTGATCCTCGAACTGGTACTCGGCCTTGAAGGGGATCGAGTCGCGGTTCGGGTAGACTTCGAAGCTTTCCGGAGTGGGCAGCGGTGCGATGTAGCTGGTGATCGCGTCCCAAGGTCGGGCGACATCCAGCGGCGCGTAGTCCCGGATTGACTTGGAAGGAGAGCGCAGCGCCTTGAGCACACCCAGAGGCGACCAGCTGAATTTGTAGCGGAACGGGTTGGGATTCTTGGGAACGCCTCCGCAATAAGAGATAAAGCTCAGGTGGTTTTGCGGATCAAACGCGTCCGAGGCGCGGTAATCGGCAACCAGCGCATGCGCCATCAGATGGTCGATGCCCGGGTCCAACCCAACTTCGTTAACCAGTGCAACCCCGGCCTCGCGGGCCTTGCCGTCCAGCGCGCGCATCTCAGGTGCGATATATGAGGAAGAGACAAAGTTGGCTTCTTTCGAGATTGCCAATTCTGCCAAAGGTACATGCCAGTCACCAGGCAGCATCGATACGATGGCATCACCTTTTTCCAGCACCGCACCCAATGCGTCGATGTCGAAGGCGCGGATGTCGTCGGTGAGGTCACCGACCTCTGTCTTGGCCTTCTCAATGGTCCGGTTCCAGACAGTGACTTTGTGCCCGCCTTCAATAAGACGGCGCAGGCCGGGGATGGCCGACAGGCCGGTGCCGCACCAGTGAATCGTCATCGCTCAGATCCCTTCAATATGAGTTTTGTAAGTTGCTTCTGCCCGGCCCCAGACGCCGCTATCCAGATCGGTGAGGGTCAACAACGACGGAAGTAATTGCGCCGCGTAGTCCTCGGAACTTTCGACAGGCAGCATCGACGGCAGGTTGTCGATCGCCATAACATCCATCACCGGATCGGTGGCCACGCGCAAGGCGGGGGCATCCCATGTGGTCGCGCGGTCATAGACCGGCACCGGGTTGTAATCGCTATCCGGGTCGCAGGCCACATCGCCGATAGCTGTAAGGTTCCGCGAGGTGGTCAGCGCTGACCGTGGGACAAAGACCGGTGTGCCGGGACGAGCGAAGATACAGTTCAGGAACAGGTCGTGGTCGAGGATTTCTGGGAATGGTCCGCCGCGGGCGGTTTCGGCCATGTCCCACTTGGTAACGCTGACGCCCATTGCCTCGCAGAGATCAGCCGCGCCTGTGCCAACACGGCCCAACGCACCGATGACGATGGCGCGGGGACGGTCGGCGCCGGTGGAGTCCAGCTCGGCCAGCAATTCGGCGTTCAACGTGTCTTTGTTCTTATAAACACCAACCGGCGGGCATTCTTCATTTCGTTGCTGGGCCGCCCATGTCTTGAGCGTCACGGCAGCCCCCGCGTACCCAGCCCAATAGCCGAAAGCGGCAACCCGGCGGCCGTTTTCCTCGACCAGATACTCCAGATCATAAAGTGTGCCGCCGCCAGCCTTGAACCGCTGCAAAAGCGCGCGTCCTGCATGTTGCCCCTTATAGGCATGGCCGAACATGATATGGCGGTGGGGCAGGGGCGTGCCGTCCTCGGGCAGCTCCTTGAGGCCAAAGATGATCGCGTCCAGCGGGGCATTGGGCCAGGAATTCTCAGCCGCGATTTCACAGCCCGCGTCCTTGTAGCCATCAATTGCGATGGCGCGGACGGAACTTTCCTCGACCGTCACGCGGATGCCTGCCGCGATCAACGCGGCAGTGCCTTCGGGGGTCAGCCCGACCCGTTCCTCGTTCGGGCGCTGTTCTGCCCGGACCCAGAGATGTGTCATTCCAATTCCTTTTGTCAGAGCATACCGGCAGCGCGTACCGCCTGTACCGAGGGACGCGCCTCCATCGCTTCTCGGAAGGCGATGATCTTTGGAAAGGCCGAGACGTCAACACCGTCGCCCTCCAGCCAGCTGCAAACCACGTACAGGTACGCGTCGGCCAGCGAGAACGCCTCGCCCAAAACAAACGGCCCACGCAACCCGTTCGACGAGATATATGCGCAGGACTCAGTCATGTTTTGCGCGACTTTGTCCTTCATGTCTTTCCAGCTGGATTTCTTGTCTGCCCAACGGGGCCCGCGCATCTTGTGGGCATGGTTCACATGCATGGTCGAGGCGAGATAAAACATCACCTCTCGCATCCGCGCCGCCATAACCGAATCTGATGGCACCAATCCCGCCTCGGGCGCTTTAGCGGCAATGTATTCCAACAACGCTCCGGTTTCGGTCAGAATGCCGCCATCCACAACCAGTGCCGGGACCCGACCTTTTGGATTGATCTGCTTATAGGCGGGTTTGGTTTGCTCACCTCCGGCAAAGTCCAGTTGGATGGCCTCATACTCAAGCCCGGCCTCTTCCAGCGCAATTGCCACGGCGACCGAGATTGTGCGGGGGGCATAATAAAGTTGCATTGTAGCCTCCTTACAGATGGGTCTGCGCGAACTGACGGTCTGGCGCTTCCAGATGGGGCACTGCGTTGAACAGAACCGGACTTAACTGCGCGCCAATCGGGTGCAGACGATGCATCGACGTGTTCATGATGGCAAGCGCCACCCGCGCCATCGATGGGATATCCAAGCCCATCGCCTGCCGCACCACCATCGAGATCAGCCCGCCCGAGGTCACGACAATTGCCGGACCGCCTTCGGTGCCTATCTCACGCAGAGCATCGCGAACGCGAGTCTCGAACTCTTCAAAGGATTCCGGCGTATCTTCGATCTCGCCCCGGGACCAGGCGGCAAAGGTGCGGGGCAAGTGCTCGACAAAGCCTTCGCGGTCGGTTGGTATTTCAACCCCGTGCTGCTGTTGGAATAACTGGGCAAGGGTGAAATACTCGATCTCATTCAGCCGCGCATCCCGAGTTGGCTGCGGCAGCCCCATGCTGGCCGCAGTTTCCACGTGCCGGTTGAGTGTGCCGCAATAAACCCGAGGGTAATGCAGGCGGGTATCGCGCAAATGCGCGCCCAGCCAACGGGCCTGTTGGTGACCCAGTTCGCTCAGCCGGTCATAGCTCAGCTCATCCCGTGCGGTTGTGTTGGCCTGCCCGTGGCGCACTAATGTGATATGTGACATGATGATCCCTCTTGCGTTGACGTCTTAGGGCAGGTTCGGGGCCGGGACCAGAGGGCTTTCACGCGGGCCCGAAAAAACTCCTATATCAGTCGAAGTTTACCGCTATGGTCACCCCGACAAGGAGGACCCATGGCTGTCGATCACACACGGTTTCTGACCGATCTGCACACGCTGCGTTCATTCGGGGCTTCGGGCGTCGGCAAGGGCGTCATCCGTCCCGCCTATTCCGAAGCTGACATCGCCGCGCGCCAGTGGCTCGCCGCGCGCATGGCCGAGGCTGGGCTGACCCCGCATGTCGATCCGGTTGGAAACATGTTCGGGTTGGCCGAAGGCCGATCATTGCTGATGGGCTCGCATTCCGACAGCCAGCCCGAGGGCGGTTGGCTGGACGGAGCGCTGGGCGTCATTGCGGCACTGGAAATCGCGCGCTCCAGTGACCGACCCATCTCGGTCGTCAGTTTTCAGGACGAAGAGGGGCGGTTCGGCGTCACCACCGGATCGGCGGTCTGGTCAGGTGGATTATCTTTGGAACAGGCGGACGTGCTGACTGATGGCTCAGGCGTCACCTTTGGCAGCGCGCGGGCTGAAATGGCAAAGAAGTCGCAAGGCTTTGTTGATCCTGTCCGGTTCAGCGGTTTCATCGAAATGCACATCGAACAGGGCCCGGCACTGGATGCAGCCGGTGAAGAGATCGGCGTTGTTACCAATATCGTCGGCATCCGCGATATGGTCATCACCTTCCAAGGCCAGCAAAACCATGCTGGAACCACGCCAATGCATTTGCGACGTGACGCGTTTCAGGCCCTGTCGCTGTTCAACACGCGCCTCAATGACCGGTTCCGTAATGTGGTCACGCCGCAAACCGTCTGGACCATCGGGCGTGTTGATGTTCACCCCAATGCGTCCTCAATCGTGCCGGGACGGGTGCGGTTTTCGATGCAATGGCGCGACGGCGATCCTGAGCGTCTGGTGCGTATGGAAGACATCATTCGCGCGACCGCACAGCAGATTGCCGAAGAGCAGGGCGTAACACTAACCTACGGCCCGATGCTGGGGTTAGAGCCCGTCAGCATGGACCCGGTTTTGCGCGGTGCGCTGGAAAGCGGCGCGCAGGCCATTGCGCCTGGGCGTTGGAGCAATATGCCATCCGGAGCGCTCCACGATGCCACCAATGTCTCGCGCCTGATGCCGGTTGCGATGCTCTTTGTCCCGTCGATTGACGGAATCAGCCACGATTTTGCCGAAGACACAGCCGAAGAGGATTTGGTTGCAGGTCTCAGGGTGCTTGATCGCGCAGTCCATTCCCTTGAGGAATGAAGGTAAGTTGAAGACCATTTCACGATTTTCCACGCTAAACCAAGTTACTATCGGGGATGTCCACCAGCTATGGGTGGGTGCTCGGCACAGTTTTACTGACTCCGAACAAGGAGTGTTGCCTAACGGAAAAAAGTTTCCTATAGGAACATTATTGATGCATGCACCCGTATACTGTTCTGCCGTGATCGAGGCGATCTGCTGAAATCCTGGGCTGAATCGTTGCAATCTGTGCAGCTTGGGTCAGACTGACAGGAACGTTTCTGGGTAACTGATACAAAGCAGGTGGCCACCATGACTTCATCCTTAAAACGCACGCCTCTTCACGCTTTGCATGTTGAGTTGGGGGGTAAGTTGGTTGATTTTGCGGGTTGGGAGATGCCTGTTCAGTATCCGTTGGGGATTATGGGGGAGCATAAGCAGTGCCGTGAGAAGGCGGCGGTGTTTGATGTGAGCCATATGGGTCAGGTGATTTTGCGGGGCGAGAATGTGGGCGAGAAGCTGGAAGCTTTGTGCCCGCAGGCTTATGCGACGCTGAAGGAAGGCAAGGCGCGGTACGGGTTTTTCACCAATGCCGAAGGCGGGATCATGGATGACCTGATCGTGTCGAATGCGGGCGATCATTACTTTGTGGTGGTGAACGCGGCGCTGCGGCATCAGGACATTCCGCATATGCGTGAGCACCTCGAAGGCGTTGAAGTGATCGAGATTTTCGACCGCGCGCTGGTGGCGGTTCAGGGCCCTGCGGCGGAAAACGTTGTGGGCGAACTGTGCCCCGCCGCGCGGGATCTAAAGTTCATGGAAACCACGGTGGCCGATATCAACGGTGTTGAGTGCCGTATCTCGCGGCTGGGCTATACCGGCGAGGATGGCTACGAGATTTCGATCCCCGAGGACAAGGCGATTGAGATCACCAAAGCCTTCCTGGCGCATGAGGATTGCGAAGCGGCCGGTCTGGGCGCGCGCGACAGCCTGCGGCTTGAGGCAGGTCTGTGCCTTTATGGCAATGACATCGACCAGAGCACCTCGCCGGTCGAGGCCTCGCTGGGCTGGGCGATGCAAAAGCGCCGCAAGGAAGAGGGCGGTTTCCCGGGCGCGGCCCGCGTGCAGAAGGAACTGGCCGAAGGTCCCGCGCGCAAGCTGGTGGGCATCAAGCCCGAAGGCCGTGCGCCAGCGCGTCAGGGCGTGGAAGTGCAGTGCCTTGAGGGCAACAGCATCGGTCAGATCACCTCGGGCGTGTTTGGCCCCACGGTGGGTGGACCGGTGGCGATGGGCTATGTGAGCAAAGGCCATGGCGAGCCGGGCGAGAAGGTGAACCTGATCATCCGGGGCAAGCCGCAACCGGCTGAGATCGTGGCGCTGCCCTTCGTCAAACAGAATTACAAGCGTTGAAGTCAGGAGAGAGAGACATGGCAACCTATTATTCCGAAGAGCATGAATGGCTGAGCGTTGACGGCGACACCGCCACGCTGGGCATCACCAAACACGCCGCCGAGCAGTTGGGTGACGTGGTGTTCGTGGAACAGCAGGAAGCAGGCGACGAGTTCGAAAAAGGCGGCGAGATCGGCGTGATTGAATCCGTCAAGGCGGCGTCCGAGCTTTACGCACCGGTCGACGGCGAGATCACCGAGGTGAACGAGGCACTGGCCGACAATCCCGGCGCGCTGAACGAAGACCCCGAAGGCGAGGCCTGGATCTACAAGATCAAGATCGCGGACGCCTCGCAGCTCGAAGACCTGATGGACGAGGCCGGCTACAAGGCCTTCATCGGTTAACTCAGGCGGCGGGTCCGTGCGCGGCCCCGCCCCTTCATCTGTTTCCAAATACTTCCGCCGGAGGCTCCTGCCGTCTCCGCCGGGCCTGACCTATCCTTGAGGAGCGCACACATGGCCTTCAAACTGACCGATTACGAAGCCTATGACTTCGCCAACCGCCGCCATATCGGGCCCAGCCCGACCGAGATGCGCGACATGCTCAAGGTGATCGGCTTCAAGACGCTGGACGAGCTGATCGACGCCACCGTCCCGCCGGCGATCCGGCAGAAAGAGCCGCTGGACTGGGGTCCGGCGATGACCGAGCGCGATGCGCTCTTTCACATGAAAGAAGTGGCGAGCAAGAACAAGGTTCTGACTTCGCTGATCGGTCAGGGCTATTATGGCACCACCACGCCGGCGCCGATCCTGCGCAACATTCTGGAAAACCCGGCCTGGTACACGGCTTACACGCCCTACCAGCCCGAGATCAGCCAGGGCCGACTTGAGGCGCTCCTGAACTTCCAGACCATGGTCAGCGACCTGACCGGGCTGGACGTGGCCAACGCGTCCTTGCTGGACGAAGCCACAGCTGCCGCCGAAGCGATGGCCATGGCCAAGCGCGGCGGTCGGTCCAAGGCCAACAACGCGGCCTTCTTTGTCGACAAGAACTGCCACCCGCAGACCATCGCGGTGATTAAAACGCGCGCCGAGCCTCTGGGCATCGAGGTGCAGGTGGCTGATCCGGACACGCTGGATGCGGGCGCGGTCTTTGGTGCCATCTTCCAGTACCCCGGCACCCATGGCCATGTGCGCGACTTCACCGCCGAGATTGCGGCCCTGCATGAACACAAGGCGATTGCCATCGTCGCCGCCGATATCCTGTCGCTGGCGCTGCTGAAGTCGCCCGGTGAGATGGGCGCGGATATCGCCATCGGCTCGACCCAGCGCTTTGGTGTGCCGATGGGCTATGGTGGCCCGCACGCCGCGTATATGGCGACCACCGACAAGCTGAAGCGCTCGATGCCGGGCCGGATCATCGGTGTCAGCATCGACAGCCGGGGCAACAAGGCTTACCGCCTGGCGCTGCAGACCCGCGAACAGCACATCCGGCGTGAGAAAGCCAACTCGAACGTCTGTACGGCGCAGGCGCTGCTGGCGGTGATTGCCTCGATGTATGCCGTGTATCACGGCCCCGACGGCATCAAGGCCATCGCGCAATCGGTGCACCGCAAGACCTCGCGTATGGCTGCCGGTCTGGAAGAGGCAGGCTTTGCTGTGGAGCCGGAAGTGTTCTTCGACACGATCACGGTTGAGGTTGGCCATCTGCAGAAAACGGTCATGGAGGCCGCTGTGGCCCGGGGCGTCAACCTGCGTAAGGTCGGCGACACGAAAGTGGGCATCAGCCTGGACGAACAGACCCGGCCCGAGACCATCGAGGCGGTCTGGGGGGCCTTCGGCATCGACCGCAAGGATGACAGCTCGAACGTGGCCTATCGCCTGCCGGATTACGCGCTGCGCGAAAGCGAGTACCTGACCCACCCGATCTTCCACAAGAACCGGGCCGAGGCCGAGATCACGCGCTACATGCGCCGTCTGGCCGACCGCGACCTGGCGCTGGACCGGGCGATGATCCCGCTGGGCTCGTGCACCATGAAGCTGAACGCCACGATCGAGATGATCCCGGTCACCTGGCCCGAGTTCGGCAACCTGCACCCGTTCTGCCCCGAAGATCAGGCGCAGGGCTATCATGAGATGATCGATGATCTGAACGACAAGTTGTGCCAGATCACCGGCTATGACGCGATCAGCCAGCAGCCCAACTCGGGCGCGCAGGGTGAGTACGCAGGCCTCTTGACCATCCGCAACTATCACTTCGCCCGGGGCGAAGGGCAGCGCAATGTCTGCCTGATCCCGACCTCGGCGCATGGGACCAACCCGGCCTCGGCCCAGATGGTGGGCTGGCAGGTTGTGCCTGTGCAGGCGGATGAGAAGGGCAACATTGATCTGAATGACTTCCGCGCCAAGGCCGAAAAGCACTCCGATCATCTGGCCGCCTGCATGATCACCTACCCCTCGACCCATGGCGTGTTTGAGACCACCGTGCAGGAGGTCTGCCAGATCACTCATGATCACGGCGGTCAGGTCTATATCGACGGCGCCAACATGAACGCCATGGTCGGCCTGTCGCGTCCCGGAGACATCGGCGGTGACGTCAGCCACCTGAACCTGCACAAGACCTTCTGCATCCCCCATGGCGGCGGCGGCCCCGGCATGGGTCCGATCGGCGTCAAAGCGCATCTGACCGAGCATCTGCCCGGCCACCCGGAATACGGCACCGCCGTGGGTCCGGTCTCGGCGGCGCCCTTTGGGTCGCCCTCGATCTTGCCGGTTAGCTGGGCCTATGTGCTGCTGATGGGCGGCGCGGGTCTGACCCAGGCCACGAAAGTGGCGATCCTGAACGCCAACTACATCGCGGCGCGGCTCAAGGATGCCTACCCGATCCTCTACACCTCGGAAACGGGTCGCGTGGCGCATGAATGCATCCTCGACACCCGCCCGCTGGACGAGGCGGCCCATGTCAGCGTCGATGACATTGCCAAACGTCTGGTGGACAGCGGCTTCCACGCGCCCACCATGTCCTGGCCGGTGGCCGGCACCCTGATGGTCGAGCCCACGGAATCGGAACCCATGGATGAGCTGGACCGCTTCTGCGACGCCATGCTGTCCATCCGCTCCGAGGCACAGGACATCATCGACGGCAAGATCGACGCGGAAAACAACCCGCTGAAAAACGCCCCCCACACGGTGCGCGATCTGGTCGGCGACTGGGACCGTCCCTACACCCGTGAACAGGCCTGCTTCCCCCCAGGCTCCATGGGCGTCGACAAATACTGGTCCCCCGTCAACCGCGTCGACAACGCATACGGCGACAGAAACCTCATCTGCACATGCCCGCCAATGACCGAATACATGGACGCAGCTGAATAAACCTCAATCAATAAACCCCCGCCAACTGGCGGGGGTTTCAATCCGAGTTCGGGAACGATTGCTCGCGGCCGAAGCGCTAAAGAAGGTGGAGGAGAAATGAAGCATTATGTGCCTGCAAATGACCATGCGCATTTGACCGAAGCCACGTTGGCAAGACCTAAACGAGATCATCATATCGAGATCATTCTTTGCGAGGCCGAAGCGGAAGCATCGGCAGATATGCTGGTTGATTTCTATTGTGCCCTAAATGAACTGAACGAAGGCCATACATACATTACAAATATCCGCACCATTGCCGACGGCGCGGCGGGTGGACCCTTGCACTGGGCCGGGCGAACCGCGATTTTCTGGGGGGATATCTACAAAAGCTGGCCTCTGACGCCGTCGGACAAAACCTGGATCGCCCAAGTATTGAACCTGTCCTACCGATCAATTCTCGTTGGCGGTGCAGTGTTTCTTCTCGCCCAGACTAGTCGCGCAACCGAGCGGATTGCATCGGTTCACCCCAACTTTTCTGCCGCAGCGCAAGAGGTTGGACTGATCGACGTCGGTTCGGGTACATACTGGTCCTCAGATAGCCGCACCCATAGCGCATCAACCAGATTGGGCACGTTGCGTTTGTTGTCCGATTTTGTTGCCTTTGATCACGGTGAGCATCTGGCCGAGTCAGTACGCAGCTATATCGGGTTGGCCGACAGGCAAACTACATGCGCAAGCCAACTGGCAGCTCGACTGATCAGACGTTCAAAAGCCGACCCAATGGTGCGACAGGTTGTTGAAAAGATGCAGAACAATCTGGAGGATCCGCTTAGGATACCGGAACTTGCGATGGCGCTTGGTACATCAACGCGCCAGTTACAGCGGCGGTTTCTGGACAGAACGGGTGTAAAACTGCTGACAACGTATCGGGAACTTCGCCTAGAACGGGCCTATGGCCTGCTTCAATTTACCGAGATGACCTATCTTGAAGTGGCGACCGCTACGGGCTTTTCTTCCACAAGTGCATTGGTGCGTGCGTTCCGGGATCACTATGATGCATCGCCTGAAAGTGTACGAAATCGGCGATTTGAAGGCAAAACTCAGGCTGTTTAGCTTGATCGTGTGAATCGACAGCGCAGTCGAATGCGGTTGATACCACACTGGGCCTGAACTTTTGGCATTCACCATTCATGAGGTTGACGACAGATACGATTGTTAGTCCAGTTAACAATGCTTTGCCACCGGTTCAATTAATGACCCGGCCACATCCTCAATTGCCGTCTTACAGACAAGCTCGCAGCTACTCGCTGGCCAATTGTTGTCGTAGGACCACTCGCTTGTGATCTGCGAAGTTGATACGCTGGTGTTTCGATCGATACGATATTGTACGGGCCGGTTATCCATCCAGGTCCGCACTGGGAAAAGAGAGCATGAAACCTAGGAATTTCGTTCCGAAAGGGGCCGCGACGTTCGACATCGATTATGACGGATCATCCAACGAGATCTATTTTCTGTTGCTGCCGAAACTCACCATGCTTGCCTTTAGCGCAGCGGTTGAACCGCTGAGGATCGCCAATCAGGTCACCAACAAAGAGCTCTACAAGTGGTTTCTGATCTCTGAGGATGGGAACCCTGTTCGATGCTCCAATGGAGTCGAAATAGCAGCTGACTTGGCTCTGCATAATTTGCCGCGATCATCCAGATTGTTTGTGTGTTCAGGGATCGAACCATCGGAAAGCATTAATTCAACGATCCTTTCGTGGATCAGCCGTCAGAAAGCGTTTGGCTGCAAGCTTGGTGGAATTTGTACCGGCGCATTTACGCTGGCCAAGGCAGGCATGCTGACCGGCAAGAGGTTCACACTGCATTGGGAAAACCAACCCGCCTTTGTTGAACACTTCGAACACCTGACACCATCGGCTAACCTGTATGAGATTGACAATGATCTGATGACCTGCGGTGGAGGTAACGCGGCAACCGACATGGTACTGGACATGATTGAAACCGACTTCGGAAAGGATCTGGCCATCATCGTCTCGGACATGTGCATCCACTCACGATCCAACAATCAAAAAACGCTCCAGAAATCCGCGTTTTCTGTCGCGTTGGGCAGTCGGAACCAATACCTGATCAACGCCATCCAGATCATGCATGAGAATCTGGAAGAGCCTCTGGATATCTCTGAGATCGCCAAGATCGTTCAGATTTCTCGCCGACAGTTGGAGCGGCTGTTTCAAAAGTATGTCGAGGTTTCCCCGGTACAATTCTACATCGAGTTGCGTGTGGCGCGCGCCTACGCGTTGCTAAGCGAAACAGAAATGACCGTTGCTGAAATTGCGGCCGCCACGGGTTTTGGCAGCGCGACCCAACTGACAGTTCGGTTCAAGAAACGATACGGCGCAGCGCCGACTTCATTCAGGCGGGGCTGGTCGGGACAGAACGATTGAGAGATGCCGTGCCGGTGGACCCGTCTGCCATCGTACTCTACCAATCAGGGCTAGAGTCCGAGTTCGCCCCGCTCGGATAGCACCTATAATCTGGGAACAATAACCGCCATGGAATTGAACCAACCCGAACTTCGCCAACTTAGGCGGTCATTCCACAGACACCCCGAATTGGGCTTCAATGAAACGAAAACCAAAGCCAAAGTTGCGGCGCTGCTACGTCAATACGGGCTTGAAGTTCATGAAGGCGTGGGCGTGGTGGGTATCCTCAGGGCCGGTCAAGGCAACCGCGCGATCGGATTACGCGCAGATATGGACGCGCTACCCATTCAGGAAGCCAGCGATCATGATTACGTGTCACAAAATACCGGCATTATGCACGCCTGTGGCCATGATGGTCACATGACGATGCTGTTGGGCGCAGCAAAGACTTTGTCCTCGGATCCCGGTTTCAGCGGCACGGTGGTGTTCCTGTTTCAACCGAATGAAGAGCTTGGCCTGGGGGCCAAAGCGATGCTGGACGAAGATGTCCTGACGCGATTTCCAATCGAAGAAGTCTACGCCATACATAACCTGCCCGGGGCACCCGTCGGGCAGATGTCGACCCGAACCGGTTTAATATGCACATCGGAAAGCCTTTTCGAAATTACGATCAATGGGCAAGGCGGCCATGCGTCCATGCCGCAGTCTGGACGTGATGCGCTAACCGTGGGGGCAGAAATCGTTCTGGCGCTTCAGACAATTGTCGCACGCAAGCTGGCCCCGGGCGCCGGGGCGGTTGTGTCAGTGACCGAATTTCTGACCGACGGGCAGCGCAACGTTCTACCTGGAACGGCAACGCTAAAGGGTGATGCGCGGGCTCGCAGCCCTGAAGATCGAAACAAGATCGAAGAACACATGCGCAAGATTGCACATGGCATCGCATCCGCCCATGGCGTCGAAGTCCAAGTGGATTTCAAAACCGAATTCATCGAAACAGTCAACGCACCGACCCCGACCGAGGCTGCCATCCGCGTCGCGCAGCTATCCGGGCTGGACACACTTCCCAATCGTCAACCGATGAGCTTTTCAGAGGATTTCGCGCATTTTTGCAAAGCCGTACCCGGCTGCTTTATCCTATTGGGCAACGGTGAATCCGGCCCCAACGGTCAACCGCTGCATTCGAACGACTACGATTTCAACGATGCGTTACTGCCGATCGGCGCGGAATTCTGGGCAAATCTCGTGCGCGATAGGCTTCCGCTTCAAGACGAAGACTGAACGGGGCCCAGCAACATAGCACCTTCGAACGGCCGTCAGATGAATGATCTAAGACGGCCGCTCACACTATAATTTGGACCTTACCCTTGCTAGAGCCTGATGCGGAATGCCGCAAACCCATCAGCGCCTTCACCGGCATCCTCGATGGTGACGCCTTTGACTTCGCCCATGTAGTCGCGCGCTTTTGGACCAGTTTCAAACAACACGGTAGTGTCAGAAAGCGGCGCGAACGACCAGTTTGCATCGGCCTTGGGATCGATTGTTCCTTGCTCGACGATATACCGCACGATCACGTCGCGGTTGGTGTCAGGGGCTTCGAACACGACGGTATCACCCATTGCGCCCGGGAAAGAGCCGCCGCCCGAAGCACGATAGTTGTTGGTGGCAATGATGAACTCCATGTCATCCGTGACCGCCTCACCGTTGAAGGCCAAATCTACGATACGGGCTGCATCCGGGTTGATCTCTTCCCCCTTGGGTCCAAAGCGCGACGGTTGCGATAAGTCGATCTGGTAGGTCACACCGTCCATCACGTCGAAATTGTAGGAAGGGAAGTCCGGGTTTAGCAAAATCGCATCCTCGGATCCCGCCTCGATCTGGTTGAACATACCCGCCGAGCGTTCCAACCAACCCCGAACCTGAGCACCGTTCACGCGTACCGCGCGCACGGTATTGGGATACAGGTAAAGATCAGCTACGTTTTTGATCGCAACATCGCCCACCGGAACATCTGTGTAATAGTCCGGGCCGCCGCGACCCCCGGCCTTGAACGGCGCTGCAGCCGATAGAATGGGCAGACCTTCATGTTCGGTGCCCTTCATCATCTCTTCGACGTACCATTTCTGCGCGTTCGAGACGATTTGCACCGATGGGTCATCCGCAACTAACGCGAAGTAGCTGTGCAGCGGAGCCGAAGTCTTGCCGACCGCGCGGCGCACATAGGCCAGTGTTTCGTCGTGATCTTTCGCCACCGAGTCCAGCACTTTCTGATCGTCGCCAACAAGTGCGGTGATCGAACGGTCTTCGTTTCGCTTTGAAATCGGGCGCGCCTCGGACGTTGTCGTCACAACCCGCCATTCGTTTCCGTCGCGCTCAAGCAGCAGGTCCAGCAGGCCAAGATGTGACCCCCAAAATCCGCCCATCACCGCCGGTTTGCCCATCAAGGTCCCCTTGTCGACATCAATGCCGGGACGATCAGCAAAGGTAGCGGACGGGAATACGAGGTGATTGTGCCCGGTCACCAGCGCGTCGATGCCATCGACCCCTGCCAAAACGACTGAAGCATTTTCCATTCCATCAGCGTGATCCGCATCCCCAATGCCGGAATGCGACAAGGCGATGATCAGGTCGCACCCTTGTTCTTGCATCTCGGGTACGTAAGCCTGCGCCGTTTCGACTATGTCACGCGCCTGCACGTTGCCTTCCAGATGCTTGCGATCCCAGTTCATGATCTGCGGTGGCGTGAAACCGATGACACCAATCTTGATCGGATGCTTGCTGCCATCCCCCATTTCAACCTCACGCTCAAGGATGGCATAGGGCTTTACCAGAGTCGTATCATCGCGGGGGGACGCCCCAGTCTCTTTTGCAACATTGGCCAGAACAACAGGGAATTCTGCACCAGCAAGCGCCTTTTCAAGGAAATCTAGACCATAGTTGAACTCGTGATTGCCCAAAGTGGCAGCGTCATAACCAACAGTATTGAAGGCAGTGATGATCGGATGGCTGTCGCCTTCTTTCATGCCACGCTCATAGGCGATGTAATCGCCCATCGGATTGCCTTGCAGAAAATCTCCATTATCGACGAGCAGCGAATTTGTCGCCTCGGAACGAATCTCATTGATGATCGAAGCGGTCCGCGACAGTCCGACAGTATCGCGCGGTTTGTCCGCATAGTAATCGTATGGGAACACGTGAACATGGATGTCAGTGGTTTCCATGATCCTCAGATGCGCCTGATTGTTGGCCGCCGCCGCCGAAAAGGGATGCAAGGTGATGGCAGCTGCGCTGGCGGTCGTAGTGGCAAGAAACTGACGGCGCGAAATCAAACTACGATTGGAATAGGACATAAGGCACCTCTCAGGTTTGTGGATCGACGCGTGTTCTGGATGCTTTTCACAACAAGGGTATGACAGTGAAGATCTTTGCATCAAACATGTCGAACTTGGGGGTAGGATCCTAAAAGCCTATTGTATTGAATTGCACAGTCCAAGTCACTTTACGCACCAAAGGCGATTGCAGCGAACTGCCCCCATCGTCAGGCCTTCCAACCGATGGATGGCGGTTTCCGCGAGAGCGATGGCTGAGTGACAGACAGCGGTCAAAGCGCGTCGCAACGCGCATTAGACCCTTAAGCCTATCGGATATGATCTCGATGCGGTTTTGCCGTCTGTACCGACGCTTGTCATATTTGACCGGGGTCTTGCGCGGACCATAATCGGCAGGAGCGGCACGTCAGCGCATATCATTGTGAATGAAAAAGACTATTTCTCTCAGTACACACCTATCGTCGAACCGGGGCTTTCTAGGCGACTTCGGGATGAAGGGTCTAGGCGTGCTATCTGCGCGTCAGCCAGCCGATGAACTCAATCATGATTTCAGTTCAATTTTCCAATCGGGAAAAAAGTGAAAGCTGCAAGTCAATGGCTTCCGAACTTGACGAAGTTACAATGGCCAAAACTGTTCGCAAAGCAAATACCCATTGCCTTTTCCACCAAAGCAACTAGTAGAGACGCGACTTCGTATTCGGGCCCCCTCTGACTTTCCTGCGCAGACTTAGATAATGAGCGATTTTGTCATGACACAGACATCACTGGACAACCTGCTACACAAACTTAATGCGAAGCAGGCTGTGATCGGGATTGTTGGACTGGGATATGTCGGACAGCCCCTGGCCCTCAGATATACCGAAATTGGATACCGGGTCATTGGCTTCGACCTGGATGCCACAAAGGTGCAGGACTTAAACTCCGGTCACAGTTCGATTGAGCATATCGACGATGCCCGCATCACAGCGGCACGGGAAAATGGGTTCGAGGCTACCACGGATTTTTCGCGTATCGCTGAGGCGGATGGCATTATGCTTTGCGTGCCAACGCCACTCAACAAATATCGCGAGCCAGATCTGAGCTTTGTCACCGATACGTGTGACCAAATATCAGATCATTTGCGTCCGGGTCAGGTTATTGCGCTGGAAAGCACAACTTATCCAGGCACAACCAAAGAAGAAGTTTTGCCTCGGCTTGAGAAGAACGGCCTCAAGGTCGGCGAGGATATTTTTGCGGTCTACTCACCTGAACGGGAAGACCCAGCCAACCCGGATTTTACCACCAATACCATCCCAAAGGTTGTCGGCGGGCATACAGGCGCCTGCCTGAAAGCGGGTATCGCGCTTTATGAACACGCAATTGATAAACTCGTACCAGTAAGCTCGACTGAAACTGCCGAGATGACAAAGCTTCTGGAAAATATCCACCGGGCGGTAAACATTGGCCTGGTGAACGAGATGAAAATCGTTGCTGACCGCATGGGGATCGATATTTTTGAGGTTATCGACGCGGCCGCGACCAAACCCTTCGGGTTCACGCCTTACTATCCGGGTCCGGGACTTGGAGGGCACTGCATCCCTATCGATCCATTTTACCTGACCTGGAAAGCACGTGAATACGGCATCAACACACGCTTCATCGAATTGGCCGGTGAAGTAAACACGGCGATGCCGGAATATGTGTTTGGCAAACTCGCCAATGCGCTGAATGATCGCAGCAAAGCGATTCGTGGCAGTAAAATTATGGTTTTGGGCATCGCGTACAAAAAAAATGTCGACGACATGCGTGAGAGCCCTTCTGTCACCTTGATGGAGCTGATCCGAGACAATGGAGGAGACCTCAGCTACTCGGACCCCCATGTGCCCGAATTTCCCACGATGCGGGAACACTTCTTTGAATTGTCATCTGAAACCCTTACCCCTGAGGTTCTGTCGGAGCAGGATGCAGTTATTCTGGCGACCAATCACGATGCCTTTGATTATGAGTTGATCAAAAATCACGCGAAGCTCCTCATCGACACCCGCGGTAAATACCGTACCTCTGAGCAAAATATTGTTCGTGCTTAAATGAAACTGCGACCGGCTTTGCCGAGCAGGGCCGGAACACCTGGCGGATGGTACTTAGGAACGGCTGTCGCTCGTATGACCGCTTACGCGGGACCAAATCTCTGAATGGTTTGACGGTGTCCTAAGCGCTGGATGAATGCGCTGAGTATTGGACCCGCAAGGCAAAAATGTCGGCACTTTCCTGCCATTCCAATCAATTCATAGGTACGAACACCGCCTAAACAACTGGCGGCGCATGAAACGCGCGTTGTTCCGGTGCAGGTAGGCAGATATAGTTGCGGGAAATGTCAGGCCGCCTTCGGGTACAGGAAGATTGGCTGTTGACGAGTTCCAATTGTGAGCAATCAAGGGCCAAAACGCGTGAGCTTGAAAAACCGCAACACCCCGCCTCAGCGTCAAGAGCTGCGAAAGGTGCGTAATCAGGGGAACAGTTTCCTGGCGCTTGCCTTCATTTTCAGCGTTTTTGTCAATCTGCTTATGCTGACCGGACCGCTGTTCATGCTACAAGTGTATGATCGGGTCCTTGGTTCACGCTCGGTCGAGACTTTATCAGCGCTATTTCTGCTTGTCGCGCTGCTTTATGCGCTGATGGCGATGTTGGACTATGCGCGCGGCCGAATTGTGGCTCGGTTCGGAGCGCGATTTCAATCGGCACTCGATGAACGCGTGTTTGAAGGGACCATGCGACGCGCATTGTTCCCACAGGTTCGATCAGCGCCTGCGACTGCATTGCGAGATCTGGAATCGATCCGTGCATTATGTGCCTCGCCCGTTTTGTTGGCGGTAATGGACATCCCTTGGACTCCAATCTTTGTGGCTGCAATTTTCCTGTTCCACCCGTTGCTAGGCTGGTTGGCCGTCGCAGGCGGAACGCTTCTGGTTGTTATCGCCCTACTGAACCAAGCGTTGACCCATCGCAAAGTGGCAGATGCTCAAATCGCCTCTGCCAAAGCAAATGCATTTTCTGAACACGCCAGACAAGCTGCCGAGGTCGTCAGATCTCAGGGCATGCAGGAAGATGTCTCAAAACGCTGGTTGAACCAACGCACCGAGGCGCTTTCTCAATCCATATCCGCAAGCGACTGGACCGGCAGCTTTACTTCGTTGACTAAGTCTCTGCGGCTGTTTTTGCAATCCGCCATGCTGGCGCTTGGCGCGTTGCTGGTTCTGCGCAACGAAATGACGCCCGGTGCTATGATTGCTGGCACGATCCTTCTAGGTCGCGC
The DNA here is from genome assembly GCF_056542345.1 of Ruegeria sp. AD5. Taxonomy (NCBI): domain Bacteria; kingdom Pseudomonadati; phylum Pseudomonadota; class Alphaproteobacteria; order Rhodobacterales; family Roseobacteraceae; genus Ruegeria; species Ruegeria sp. AD5. The sequence continues at coordinate 1,590,794 of NZ_JBQFZR010000001.1, read as the reverse complement.
TTTGGCTCCGGTCGAAATGGCGGTGGGTCAATGGTCGATGATCGAACGCGCGCGCACGGCATGGATTAACCTGAACACATTTCTTGATTCAACGCCCCCCGAGGCGTCGCGCACCAAACTGCCCGTTCCCAAAGCACATCTTGTCGCAAAGGGCCTGACGGTGATCCCTCCGGGCGCGAAGACACCGACACTACGGAATGCGGCACTTGAGTTGCGCCCCGGCACAGCTCTGGGTGTGATTGGTAAAAGTGGGTCTGGCAAAACGACCCTAGCCAAGGCGTTGTTGGGCCTTTGGCAACCGGCGGCAGGGGAAATCCGTTTGGCCGGCGCTACACTTGATCAATACGACCCTGATGATCTTGGGCAACATATTGGCTATTTGCCCCAGCAAGTGACCCTCTTTAACGGAACGGTTGCTGAAAACATCGCCCGGATGTCACAAACCCCTGATCCTGAAGCGGTAGTTGCCGCAGCGAAAACAGCCAATGCGCATGAGCTGATTCTGGGGCTTGAGAAAGGATACGATACGTTCCTTGAGGGCAATGACAGCCAGCTTTCCGGTGGGCAGAAACAACGGATCGCATTGGCGCGCGCTCTCTATGGTAATCCGGTATTGTTGATATTGGATGAGCCAAACTCGGCCCTGGATGCAGACGGAACCCTCGCCCTGAACAACGCGGTCCGCGAGCTCAAGAGCGCGGGCAAATCCACGATCATCATGACGCACCGGCCTCAGGCGATCTCGGAATGCGACGATCTTGTCGTTGTCGAGAAGGGCCAGATCGTCAAATCCGGTGGGCGCGATGAAGTTTTGAACACGATGGTCCAAAACGCCAACGTTATCAAAAGGCACCTGAATAAGGTGGGTGAATAATGGCAGACAAGAGTTCACGTCCCGTTTGGAGTATTAAAGCGCCCGCTTTTGTCGGCCTTTTGGCTCTGGCAGTTTTGATCCTGGGACTGGGATTATGGAGCGTCCGCACTGAGCTGGCCGGAGCTATTATCTCGCAAGGTGTGATCGAAGTTCAGAGCAATCGTCAGGTCATCGAACACCCCGATGGTGGCGTTGTAGGCGAGATATTCGTACGTGACGGTGATGCAGTGGCGCGTGGGGAGATGATGCTGCGGCTTGACGATACGTTTTTGGCCTCGGAACAAACGATCGTGGAATCTCAGCTATTTGAGTTACTTGCCCGAAAGACCCGGCTAGAGGCTGAACGGGATGGTGCGAACGCAGATACGTTAAAGCAAAATCTGCAAGAGCTCAAAGCCCGCGAATCGATCGACGACGATCTGTTGGAAGGCCAACAACGTCTGTTCAACGCCAGGTTGGAAACGCTGACCCAGCAGATCGACCAGCTTGGGAAACAGAAGATACAGATCCAGAACGAGATTGAGGGGACGCAGGCGCAATTGGCGTCACTGAATACTCAGGTCGAATTGATCAGAACGGAGCTCGAAGATCAGCAAGGTTTGCTTGATCGCGGCCTGACACAGGCCAGCCGCGTTTCTGCATTGCAGCGGGAAGAGGCAAATCTAACAGGGCAAATCGGCAGCCTCGAATCCACAGTTGCGCGACTGACAGGCCAGATCGCTACGACCGAAATTCAAATTGTTGAATTGCAGGCCACGCGGCGCGAAGAAGCCATCACCGAGCTTCGGGATGTGCAGTCTCGCGTTGTAGAACTGGCAGAACGTCGTCTTTCCCTTTCCGAGCGTTTGTCGCGTCTAGACATCCGTGCACCCGTCGCTGGCACCGTTTACGACAGTCAGGTTTTTGCCATCCAGTCTGTGATCCAGCCGGGCGAGCCGATGATGTATGTAGTGCCGCAGGATACGCCCTTGTTGGTCGCAGCACGGGTGGATGCGTTGCATGTGGATCAGTTACATCGCGGACAGGAAGTCGCCCTGCGCTTTCCCGCATTCAATCAACGCGACACACCTGAGCTGAATGGCCGTGTGATCAATGTATCAGCAGATTCATTCACAGATGAGACAAGCGGCTTTACCTTCTACCGTGCTGAAGTTGTGCCTGACGAAGGACAACTGGACCGTTTGAATGGTCAGGAACTGTTGCCAGGTATGCCTGTCGAAGCCATGATCAAAACTGATGAACGCACTCCGCTTTCTTACCTGGTCAAACCATTGGCAGATTACTTCTACCGCGCGTTTCGAGAATAGCACCGGTCACGCAGTCTCATTCAAACTGCCTCGATATTGCCAAGCAGTATTGAGGTCATGTCGACCGACAGATCACTATCAACAATTGTGACCTCTGCTCCGGTTTCGTAGGTGACATTGCTGCGTGAAATTCCGGATAGATCCGCATTTGCATCCAGAAAAACCCACTCAGCGTTGTGCGCAGAAGGCTGGCCAACCGCAACCTGAAGAATTGCCAGTGCATCCAACGCATTTACCGATCCGTCCCGGGTGATATCGGCCGCAATGTAATTTTCGGCCGTTGCCGGACCCCATGTCGGATCAAGTCCAACCGACATGCGCAAAACCTGCAATGCATCCAGCGCTGTTATCTCGCTGTTTGCCGTTGAATACGATTTGATGATGTCCAATTGGCCGGAAAACGCGCCGTCAGGTAGATCCAGATCAAATTCACCTTGTGCATTTGCCTGCGCAACAACTGCAGACCCTCCGTCTGGGGTGAACCGGATTTCAGCATTTCCCAACGCTGCGTTTGGAGTCGTCGAATTCAGCGTGAACCCACCAGCTACCCCGTCTGATGAGTTGTTATCCGGCCCGCTACCCAGATTGACAGGAATATGATCGGGACCACCAAACCCTGCGCCGAATACCTGCTCAGTTGTCAGGGAGGTGCCATTAGCTGAAACAAGTTCTATCGTTTCGTCGCGATAAGCGATTTGGGCGCCTCGAGCGGTGGAAGTGAAATCCAACTGCGCTGGGGTGCGCAGAAAAGGATAATCGGTCAGATCCAAACGATCGGTGCCGGCCTGAAAGTCCGTGATCACAGTCGGGCCACTTGTTTGACGGATCACAAAGATGTCCGCGCCAGCACCACCCGTCATGGTCGTGGAACTAGTGCCCGTAATCAGCATATCGTCCCCTGCTCCGCCGTCCAGAATAGTGTCCAGTACACCGCCTTTTAGCATGTCGTCCTGCGCGGTAGCGGTTACTGTACCGAAGCCTTCGACAACAATTCCAAGGTCGGCAATCGATACGCTCAACTGAGTGAGCCCTGCATCCTGTTGAGATGATACAAATATCTGCAGCTCATCCCCCATATGCGCAACGCTGATCGTTTGGACATTTTGCAATCCACTGTCCAGGGTATCAGCAAAACTATCCATATGGATGAGCTGCCCGTCCGGCGTCATTGTAAACAGCGTGATCCCATCATCCCCGCCCCCAGCCACCACGAAAACCCGACCATCAACCTCAAGGACTGAAAGATCCTGTACGGCCCCAAACCGGGTATGCAGGGTGTCCAGAATATGATCCGTCGGTTTTAACTGCCCGCTGGCGCCCAATTCCATAACGCTTAGCGAATTGCTTTGCGATCCGGCCACAACAATCCATGACTTTCCATAGGCTTGAATTGCCTCAACCGCCGTAGGAGAACTGATGCCCAGCGTTTGGATATCGTCATTACCGGCAACCTCAGAGAGCACGCCGCTGCCTTGATCGATCGAATATGACGAGATTGTTCCACTGGTTGCATCTGCGCCGACTATGAAATGATTCGACCCCGATTGCAGGGTCTGAAGCGTACTGGCAGACGCGTTGATGCTATGCGCCGGGCTCAGCGATCCATCACCATTAATACTGTAGGTGCCGATCTGGCCTGTGTCCTCATGCGCAAGCGCAAGCAAGTCGCCAGCGCCAATCGTCACCTGAACCGCTGCAGCGATATCCCCGCCGCCCGTCAAGGCATTGGTTTCTTGCAAGGCACCGATAGTGCCATCCGCGTTTAGTTGATAACCCACAAGCCCTGTGGCAGTATCGACGTCGAGGACCAGTTGATCATTGCCCGCCAGATGAATCGGGGTTCCGCTGTGCCCGACCTGATGGGCAATCGAGGCATCGAAATATTGTTGGTCCTGTTCTTGTGGGCCAGCCCCCTCCACAAGGCGCCAAGACACGAGCCCTCCCCCGGATCCGCTCGTGCTGTAAAGATACGTTTCCCCGTTAAACGTTTTTAAAGCCGTATCGCCGATACCTGAATCGAGCGCTGCGGTCCCCGTTGCCACCACTCTTTCGAACTGAAGCATCATCGCCCGTTACCCCCTGCCACCCCTGGCAACACATACAGGATGAAACGATGTTCGGTTCTGAACCAGAACAGAAATGTGGTGAAAACAAGGACTTCAGTTCCAGATTAACTCAAATTTTTCGCAGCGGTCGAATGGCTCAGAAGATCAAACCACAGACCAGATCGGCCGAAAACAGCATATCACGCAACGACCAGCGTCCATCTAATGAGAGGGCAAAATGACCAAAGATACCGTTTCGACCAATAAATCGACCACGGACGCCGGGCCCGATGCGCAACGTACGCGCCATATCCGCAAATGGTTCGACAAAAAACTTCAGCGATGGGTAGGACGCGGGGTTGCTGGCGGCCTTGGCTCGACACTATTCGCATTACCAGCTCTTGCGCAGGCCACCAATGAACAGCTTGCGTCTCATCAGTTTGCTGAGTCAATTCCGGGCGTTCGGGTGGCAAAGCTGCTTTCGAATGGCGACGTGCAGCTGAAACTGACAGATGGGCGGACGATTGTTGTCTCTGCCGAGAACGTACAGATTCTGGAAAACGGCACCATAATGGTTGCAGATGAAGTCGTCGGCGAAATTGCACAATTAGGTCTAGCCGCAGAGGCCGCAGGTGGCGTAAGCGGTGCCGGGCTGGCCTTGGGCGGGTTGGGAATAGCCGGTGCTGCAGCTGCCGGTGGCGGAGGCGGCGGCGGTGGAGACAGCGACGATGAAACTGATGCCGAACCCACCGTTACCCCCTCACCTCCTCGACCGCCCAGCCTGAACCTGGCTGAGCTGCAATCAAACGCATTGAGCAATCTCAGCAGCCAAACAACAGCGCCGGATGGAACAACGACTGTCGAAGTTACCATCGGATCGGTGACAAAATCAGTCACTCCTGCAGGCGACGGAAGCTGGAGCGTTTCACTGACGCAGGCCGAGGCAGCGGCCCTGCCTCAGGGGATCTCGGATGTTTCCGTGCGCCATCTGGATGGTAGCGGGATGGAGCTATCGGCTGAAACCGCAAGGTTCGATGTTGATACCATTCCGCCGGTCCTGACCATCGATACATTCTCGGCGGGTGCGGTAATGAATGCTGCAGAACAAGGCACAAATCTCGAAATCTCTGGCACAACGGATGCCGAGAATGGGCAGACCGTAACGGTAGCGATTGGTGGACAATCCTATAGTGGCACCGTTTCGGGCGGCGGCTGGAGCGTTTCGGTGCCCGCTTCAGATCTTACCACGCTGCCAGACGGGTCAAGCGTCACGGTGACGGCTGATGTATCGGATCGCGCTGGGAACCCAGCAGCTCAGGCCAATGGAAGTTTTGACACTGATCTGACCGCGCCTGATCTGACACTAAACCCAGTGGGTGGCGGTTCAATAGATCTGGCCGATGTCGTTGGGGATCTTGTCTTGTCGGGCACGACCACAGCTGAAAACGGCCAGATGGTCAATGTATCATTCGACGGTCAGGATTACACGGGTTCTGTATCGGGCGGCAGTTGGTCAGTGACGATCCCGAATGCCGATTTGTCTGGTTTGACTACCGGTGTGCCCGCATCCGTTTCAGTTGCCGTCAGCGACACAGCAGGCAATTCGGCAACACCGATATCGGTATCCGTTCCGGTCGATCTTACGGGCCCATCAATTGCGATCACTCCCTTGTCGGTCGGGGCTATCCTGAATGCGGTCGAAGCCGGATCTGACCTGGTCGTAAGCGGGACAACAGGGAACGTAACCGACGGGCAGCAGGTAACAGTAACACTTGATGGGCAGACTTATACCGACTCGGTCTCGGGCGGCAGTTGGAGTGTGACAATCCCCAGCACCGATCTCATTGCGCTTGCCGATGGCGGAGATTTCAATATCACAGGCGACGTGACGGACGCCGACGGCCTTGTCGCCCCGCAAGCCAGCGTCAACTTATCCAAAGATGTCACCGCCCCAACTCTGAGTATCGACAGTTTTTCGGACGGAGCGGTTTTGAATGCTGCGGAACGTGGTACGGACTTGACCATTACGGGCACTACATCCGCCGAAGATGGTCAGACAATCACCGTAAATCTGAACGGCCAATCCTACACTGGACAGGCCTCAACCGGGGGGTGGTCGGTAAGTGTCCCCTCGGCGGATTTGGCGGCGCTGCCCGATGGGGCTACGATCAGCGTGACAGCGGATGTATCGGATGCCGCCGGTAATCTGGCGATACAGGCGACCAACAGCTTCTACACGGACTTCTCCGCCCCGTCGCTCGCCATATCATCACTGTCAGATGGAGCAGTAGTCAACCTGACCGAACAAGCAACGGATCTGGTGGTCTCAGGAACTTCTGATGCGGCCAATGGTACGCAAGTTTCGGTACAGATCGTCCAGTCCGGAGGTGCGGCTCTGACCGGCGGAATCGCCATAGTAAACGGTGGCATCTGGACATTCGCAGCTGCGGCTGCAGACTTGAGCGGCCTGCAGGACGGGCAAACGTATGACGTGAACGCCTCAATCACGGATGCGGCTGGCAACACGAATGCTGCGACGACCAGTTTCAGCACCGACCTCAGCGCACCAACAATTGCATTGAACCCGCTTTCGGTTGGATGGGTTCTGGATATCGTTGAACAGGGAACAGACCTCAATGTGTCGGGGACAACAAATGCCGAGGACGGGCAGATTGTAACGATTAGCCTTAATAGCCAGACCTACAGTGCGGTGGTTTCTGGTGGCTTGTGGAGCACAAGCATTCCTTCGGCGGATTTGGTCAGTTTGGCCGATGGAGGCAATTTTGCGGTCACGGCATCGGTTCAAGACGCCGCAGGAAACCCGGCAACCGATGCGACAACCATGTTGGCCACGGATTTCAAACCTATCCTCTACATCGATGATGTGGGTGCCAATAGTGCCGTGTCGCTGATCGATGCACAAAACACTGGAATGACCGTATCAGGCAGTTCCGCAGGCCTGTCTGCCGGACAAGCGGTCGATCTCACGCTTAACTCGGTCTCGCTTGGTTCGGCCACAGTTGCAGCCGATGGGAGCTGGACCCTGTCCGCGCCTGCTGCAAGCTTTGCCTCGATTGAAGCGGGAGACGCCCTCGATTTCGCGGCACAGGCGACAGTCGCAGGCGGCCCCGATCCTGATCCGGTGTCCGAACAGGCAATTGCTCATGTTCCGGCGGCCTACACCATCGTTGAAGCTGGTCGCAGCGGAACGACAGTGACGTTCGAGGTCTACGCAGATTCCGATCGCGATATCTCAAGCGGTCTGGCCTTTACCGCCGAGCTGGGGTTCGATCCTTCGGTGGCGACCTACGATAGCGGCTCCGAGACAGAAAACCCTGACTTCAATCTCTTTCTGGCTAACCCGAATGGAGGTTCCGCAATCAGTTTCGCGGGCGCGGCCACGAGCTATGGGGATTTATCGCAGCCTGTGGTGACATTTACTATGACAGTTCAGGACGCGAACCAACCCATCGTCTTGACGTTGACCACTCCAGACGGAGGGCCATCACAGCTCCATCTCGGCACCAGTGGGAATGATACCATTACGGGCTCGGATGTTGATGATGTCATCCGCGGCAACCAGGGCGACGACACCATAGATGTGTCCGGGGCGGGTCGAGACGTCATCGTTTTCGAAGCTGACCCATCTTCAAATGGCATTGATACGATCAATGGGTTCACACTGGGCCCAGCAGCCAGCGTTTCTGACGCCTTGATGTTCCAGGGGTTGAATACCACATCGCTTCGCGGCGACGGGACCGGTGTGGAGACCTTGGTGGCCGGCGGCACAATTGGTGCCAACACCGGGTTCGTCGGGCTGGAGACCACGCTTTCGGACCTTGATCTGGATACAATCACTAGCGCAGCTGAAAACCTGAATGGTGCTCAATCAGGTGATGAGATGTATCTGCTGGCAACGGACGGCACTGACAGCATTCTGGTGAAGGTTGACTACTCTGGCCCAGATTCGGCGTCGGTCGAAGCGCTTGCACAGTTCGATGGCCTTTCCGATCTGAGCAGTTTGTCCGACGACAACATCCTGATCACTGACCCAACTGGCGCTTCAGCCTAAACGGCGCTCGTAGCTTGGGGCGATGCACAAATGTAGCCTCGCCTCTTCAAAACAAGAGGATCACATGGCAGAGAACGGCCTTTTCCCAGTTAGCCTTGTACGGCACAGGAATCGATTCTGGCGCCGGTTCACATCATACCAATTTGTTGCAGAGATGGACGCCTGTCCCATCGTCATCTCAGAAGTTCCGCAAATTGCCACATCTTTTCCGATTGTGTTCCTGTCAAACCAAACAGGTTTTTCTCCCGTCGCACTATTCTCAGTCATCCCGGAAATGGCACCGCCCTTCGTCGACCAAAACGGTCGCTGGCTTGCGCCTTATGTGCCCTCAGCGTTGCGTTGCTTTCCATTCCAGGCAGAAGCTATGAAAAAGGGCGACTCTCGGTCACGTCTGTTTGTCGACGAGGATTCAGGGTTGGTTACACATGACCCTAAAGACCAACCATTTTTTACAGTGGACGGACTTTTGACGCAGGATCTCTGCCGTGTGCGCCGCTTTCTGCAAAATCGCCTGGCCTCGGCAAACAAAACGGACCAAGTCTGCTCTTTGATCGCTGAAATGGGTCTGCTTGTACCACTGGGCGAACAGAATGGCATCACTTTGACCGAGGGTTACTGGGGCGTTGATCCAATTCTGCTGGAACAATTGCCCGAGTCTAATAAATTGGCCCTACTTTCTAGCGACGCGCTACAGTTGATTCACGCTCATCAAGTATCCCTGTCGCATTGCGTGTGGCTGTCCAGTGCGCAGAGCCAATCAGGCACGAGGAGTTCAGAACAAAACGACACCTTTGGCGGATTCATGACTGCACTTGCTGAAGAGGTTCGGCACGGACAATGCAAGGAGGGCGCGATCCATGCAATGGGTTAAGTTCGGGCTTGGAATCCTTGGCATAACAGCGGGGTTACTGTCAGTTTCAGCCTGCACCTCAACGCCCAACCTAGCCGATGTCGAGACATCTTTAACGCGAGGAACGACCGGAGCAAGCGCAACAGCACGGTCAAAACAACTTTCAAAGAACGCTTTTGACCAACCAGTGCGACAGGTTGTTCAGAGCAGTTCGATTGTGGCACGAAGTGGGTCCAAAACAAGGACAATCCAAGCTTCCCAGAATGCCGCTGGCGGTGCATTTTTGGCTCAGGCCATATTGGGGTTGATAGCGCAGCCTGTTCAGACGAACTCCAATAGTAGTGAATTGCCGTCTTACTTGCGGGTATCAAACGGTCATGAATCTAGAATGGGTGTATTGACCGCGAAATCCCGAGTGTCGGGTACGAAACGCAACTACATGCAGCTACAGGAACGGCTGATTCTGGCAGAACAGAACTTCGCTTTGGCCAATTACGCCTCATCGAGCCTAACCGAGAACATTCTGGATTTTCCGGGGTTCACGATGGACACGCTGGATAAGTCGCTATGAATGTTGATCGTGCAACTCTGACCGAACTGGAAGCTTGCTTGTTGAATGTCGCGGCGACACTTGAGCGGCCATTGACAGTTGCAGCATTGAACGCCTGCCAATCTGGTGATACAGGTGAGTTGACCGTGCGCGATGCGATGCACGCGGCACAACGAGCAGGCCTGCAGGTCGGGTTTGGTGCGCGAAAGCTATCGGCATTTGATGCATCGCTGGCACCTGCGATCTTGTTGTTGGAAGGCGATCGCGCCGTTGTGTACCACGGGCGCACGCGCAATGGCGATCTATTGCTTTACGACCCCGCTTTGGATGACGGTATCGGAGAGGTTCCCGAAAGCGGCGTGGGCGAAGTCTACACGGGCTATGCATTGTTGTTTCGACCCTTGCACCGCGACGAGGTTAACGCAGATCAAGCGGATCAGCGGGGTCATTGGTTCTGGTCGGCCCTTTCCGCAAACCGCTGGTCTTACGTTCAGGTGGCGCTGGCTGCGGCGATGGCAAACGTTCTGGGACTTACGACCTCAGTCTTTATCATGATCGTCTACGACCGGGTCTTGCCCAACGAGGCGACCGAGTCGCTGATTGCTTTGACGCTTGGCGTGGGGTTGGCGCTTCTTTTTGACTTCGCGTTGAAGCTCCTTCGCGCGGGGTTCATAGATCGCGCCGGCCAGAATGCTGACATGTCCATGGGACGGCGAGTATTTGACCAGGTGCTGAATATTCGCATGTCGTCCCGAACGGGCTCAACGGGTGCAATGGCCAGTACCATCCGCGAATTCGAAACTTTGCGTGAATTCTTTACTTCTGCCACACTCGTCGCTGTCGTAGACTTGCCATTCATCGCGGTATTCATATTCGCGATCTATATGGTGGGCGGCCCGCTGGCGCTTGTTCCGGCACTCGCTGTACCAGTCGTTCTTCTCAGCGGACTGGCTGTTCAACCGATCCTGTCGCGTCTTGCTGAACAAAGTTTTGCAGACGGACAATCCAAGCAATCTGTTCTGGTTGAGGCTGTATCAGGCTTGGAAACCATCAAGACAACCGCCGCCAGTCGGCAGATGCGAATGCGGTGGGAAGGTGCAATTGCACGCCAGTCAAACTACGGATCACGCAGCAGGGCCGTTACTCAATTTGCCCTGAACCTAACTGGATTTACTCAGCAGGCCGCGCAAGTTCTTATCGTCTTTTATGGTGTATTTCTGATCACGGATGGCCAGACGAGCATGGGGGCACTTGTTGCGTCGGTGATGCTGACCGGCCGTGCCCTGGCACCGCTGGGACAATTGGCGCAAACCCTGACACGTGTCAATCAGGCACGCAGTGCCTACCGCAATCTGGACACGTTAATGCAGGCGAGCAACGAGCGGCCTGAAGGCAAATCTTGGATCAGCAGATCCGAGTTTTCCGGGCGGATAACGTTTAACAATGTTCATTTCGCATATCCTGATCAAACGGAAGACGCGATGAAAGGTGTTTCATTTACAATCGAACCCGGTGAAAAAGTCGCTGTCCTGGGCCAGATTGGGTCGGGCAAGAGTACGATTGCGCGACTGCTGTTGGGCCTCTACCAACCGCGCGTGGGCTCGGTGATGTTGGACGGGCTGGACATTCGCCAGATTGATCCCGGTGACTTGCGGCGAAATATTGGTTCAGTCTTGCAAGACATCTGGCTGTTTTCCGGTACCGTCCGGGAAAACATTGCCAGCGGGTCGGTGCGCCCGCGTGATGATGAACTGATCCGTGCAGGGCGCATTGCAGGTGTCGAAGATTTTATCGCGCGGCACCCACGGGGCTATGATCAGCCTGTAGCCGAACGAGGAGAAGGATTGTCAGGTGGTCAAAGGCAGGCGATTGCATTGGCCCGGGCGCTTATCGGGCATCCTCCTGTTCTGCTGCTGGATGAGCCTACGAGCGCGATGGACGTCAAATCCGAATCCGAAATTATACGCCGCCTTAAAAAGACCACGCCAGATACCACGATGATCATCGTGACGCACCGAACCAGCCTGTTGGAACTGGTTGATCGGGTCATAGTGATTGAGGATGGCAAAATTGCGATGGACGGACCCAAAAACATCCTGACGCAGACAGTTCGCAAACACGGGAGGCATCTGAATGTCGCGGCATCCTGATCTGAAAAGCCTCGCCCGTGAAATGCGTGGAGGGTCACCGCTGCGGGGATCATTGCTGCTGCTCCTGATACTCAGTTGTTTGATAAGCGCCGTCGCCTGGGCTCATTTAACTGAACTCGACGATGTCGTGAGGGCAGATGGGCGTATCGTGCCATCCGGCGATATTCAGGTGATCGAAGCGACCGAACCCGGTGTTTTGCGGTCCGTTCACGTGCGCGAGGGTCTGGTGGTTGAGGCTGGTACATTGCTGATGGAGCTGAATACTACTCAGATCGAACGAGAGTTGAGCCAAGAGCAACAGCGTGCCTTTGGTTTGATGGCCCGCGCACAACGACTACGTGCCGAAATCGATGGGGCTGAGCTTGAGTTCGACGACGATCTTCTGACTGGCGCGCCAGACGTCGTGCGGTCGGAGACTGCGCTGTACCACGGTCGGCAAGCAGAACTTGAAGCGGAGATTGCAATTCTCTCTCGACAGCGCGAACAGCGGCAACGCGAGTACGAAGAGGGATTGGTTGACCAGGTCACGTCAACCGAGACCCTGAATGTGTTGGCCGATGAGCGCGCTATGATGGTGCCATTGGTCGAACAGAAGATGGAACCGGCAACAACCCTTTTGGCCCTGCGCCGTAGCGAGGCGGAATGGAAAGGCCGCAAGGTCAGAGCAGAGGCGATGATCAACCGGTTGAAGGCCGGGCTGGATGAAGTGGGTGACAAGGTCCGCGCGACGCGCAGTCGGTTTCGTAGTGCCGCACTAACTGATCTGGCTTTGGTTTCGGCAGAGCTTGCCGCCTTGCAACCTGCCCTGCCCTCTTTGCGTGACCGTGCGTCTCGCGCGCTGATCCGGGCCCCCGTACGGGGTGTCGTAAACCGGATTCACCGGACGACGATCGGCGGGATGGCCCGAAGCGGTGAGGAACTGATTGAGATTGTTCCGTTGGACGACCGATTGTTGGTGGAAGCCTATGTTCGACCCAAAGACATCGCCTTCCTGCACCCAGAGCAAAAGGTCAAAATCAAGATCACGGCCTACGATTTTTCGCGGTACGGCAGTCTGGATGGTGAGATCGTTCGCATCGGTGCCGACACCATCACTCGCTCGGAACGAAGTGAGGAAGAGGTTTTCGTCGTCGAAATTCAGACTTCAGACACGATGTTGGATGCGGGTGGTACAGCGGTTGAAATCATCCCAGGAATGATCGCTCAGGTCGATATTCTGTCGGGGCGAAAGTCAGTTCTGGATTATCTGATCCAACCTGTTCTGAAGATAAAAGACGAGGCGCTGCGCGATTGAAGAAAACGACAGATGGGCAGCAGATAGCAAAGCGCCAGCCGATAGACATCTTAGGCGTCGGGGGGGACCGACGACTAAGACCAGGTCACGTCACCAAGAAAGATATATCCCGCACCATATATCGTTTTAATAAGGCGCGGGTTTTTGGGATCTTCGCCCAGCTTCGTTCGCAAGCGGGAAATCCGAACATCCATAGCGCGGTCAAAGCTGTCACCTGCCCCGCCACCCAACATGTCCTGCATGCGCGCGCGGCTGATCAGGCGTTTGGGACTTTCAAGAAACAATCGCAGAACCTCACCTTCGGCATGACTGAAAGGTGTCTCGACGCCATCGGCATTGATCAAGACATATCGATCAAACTGTGCGGTCCAACCATTGAATTCGGCTATGTCTGAATTCGGCGTTGCTGGTCCAGTAGAGCGTAGCCGGGCGCGGACCCGAGCAATTACTTCGGCTGGATCAAATGGTTTGGTGATGTAATCATCTGCGCCAAGCTCCAATCCCGTTACCCGGTCCTGCACCTGAGCGCGGCCTGATATGATGATGACGGCAGCACCTTGCTCAAGCGCAAGTTTGTGCACAAGTGCAAGTCCATCAGTATCCGGCAATGATAAATCCACCAAACACAGATCCGGAGTGACCCTTTTCAGCGAAGCTTCAAATTCACGGGCACGTGAAAAGCTCTGAGTTTGAAACCCGGCATCTTCCAGCGCTTCCGTTAGGATACGGCGGATTTCAGGTTCGTCATCGAGAATGGTCACCAAAGGTTGTGTCATTCAGGCGGCCTCGGTTCGGATCAACGCCGACAATTGCGACGATGTGAATGGTTTGCTTAGGACAGGTGCACGGGTCAATGCCTGATGATGTAGCGGGTCATTTAGCGGCAGCGACGTCATCAGTATACAGGGCAACGCACCATTCAGGCGGTCGACAATGTCGATCCCAGTGCCTTCGCCCTCCAGCTTAATATCTGATAGAACCAGCGCGATATCACCGATTTCCGACGTCAAGGTCAAAGCTTCATCGACCGAGCTTGCCTCGATCACCGAACACCCCAAATCGACCAGCATGTCCCGGAACTGACTGCGCAGGTCATCGCTGTCTTCAACCAACAATACGAGACCCGCTTGCGCGGACGGGGCAGGACGGTAGGGCAAACGTATCACGACCGAAGCACCAGAAGGCGTGTTGCGCAAATTAAGGTCACCGCCCGCCAGCTTTACCGTGTCGTAGACCATTGGAAGTCCCAACCCCGAGCCATCGCTGCCTTTGGTGGAAAAGAATGGGTTTAACGCCTTCTTTAATGCTTCCCCGGTAAACCCCGGGCCAGTGTCCGACACCGTGATCTCAACCCATATTGTCCCGATTGCATGCGCAGTGATCGTGATCTGGCCCGATGTGCCGCAAGCATCCCGCGCATTCAGAACCAGGTTCAGCAGTGCATCCTGAACCATGCCGGGATCGAGCATCAGCGCCTTGTTGGGTAGAGTATTGACCACCGACAACCCCATGCCCCGCGGCAAGGACGGGGTGGCGAGGATTCGCAAATCCTCAAGTAAACCGCGCATATCCGTCGCCTGAGGTTGCGGCGTGCGATTGCCGGTCATGTCTGCGATGCGATTCAGCAGTTGCCCCCCGCGTCGGGCAGTTTGTTGCGTAGCCGTGACTAGCTGATCGGCTTCCTCGGGTAGATCCATCCTCTCTAATCGCGCCTGCATGCCCAGAATGATGGTCAGCAAATTAGAAAAGTCATGGGCAAGCCCGCTTGTCATCTGCGCCGCCATGGCTCTGCGCCGCGTTTGCTGAAGGGCGACACGGGCTTGAGTTTCTTCGGTGATATCCACCGACATGACATAAACACCACCCGCTTTATCCGGGGTGAATGATACCCGAATGCGGCGTGAATCCTGATCTTCGGTAAACTCGAAAACCGAAGGTTGGCCTCCATAGGCCTGTTCCAGATGTGGCTTTACTCGGTCATAGGCAGATGACCCCAAAGCCTTTGATATATGAAGGCCTAGAATGTCAGACGGACGGCCGGGCATGACCGAACTGAGGCGGCGGTTTGAGTAATCGTATCGTCCATCGGCATCCAGATGCGCGATATGAGCCGGCATCATCTCGGTCGTCATCCGCGTGCGGGCCTCGATCTCGGTCAGTTGACGCTTGGCTTCTTCCAGCGCGGTGATGGTTGCGGCCAGTTTGCGGTTGGTTGCGGAAAGCTCTTCGGCATGGCTTAGAAGTTGGCCAGACAGTTCTTCTGAACGGGCACGCAGCAAATCTTCTACCCGCTTCGTGCGAGTTATGTCGGTATAGACGGCCACCCAACCCCCATTGGGCAAAGGTGCACCTTCGACCGAGATCACCTGACCATTGGGCCGGGTCCGCTCCATATAGTGCGGCTCGAACGCGAGGGCCTGCGAAACGCGTAGCTCGACCATCTCGTCAACATCACCGACCGAACCGTATTCCCCGCGGCTAGCGAGAAAATATATGGTGTCGCGAAACAGAGCCCCCGGCTCGACAAGTTCGTTTGGCAGGTCGAACATTTCCTGAAACCGCAGGTTGCTGACCACGAGACGCAATTGGCTGTCATAAATTGACAGCGCCTGACCGATCAGGTTCAGGCCAGCCGTGGTCATCGCCTTGATGCGCTGTTCGGAAATGTCCAAATTCATCCTCCCCTGCGCCCATGGGTATCACCAGTTCAGGCGCAGGTGTAGGGAGATTTACCTATCCGTGCAGCGGCAAATTGTTCGCGGCACGGTAGGCTTGAACATAGCCGCGTGCCACTGATCGAACGGCTGTCCCGATCTGCGAATACGCCTCGTCCGGCAGGTTCGCAAAGGACACGCGAGCCGACCAGCCCGGAGCATCAAATCCGCTGCCGTTCAGCAGAACGATCCCATAGTCTTCCGCCAATTTGAACGCAATATCCAATGGGTGAACATTCTGCTTGATCCAAGCCACGACATCTTCACCGACATATTTTCGCAACCAATATTCGAAATCGATGATGCCGTAATAGGCGTCGTAATGCTCACCTGCCTGCACCTCGACGCCCATCGCTTCGGTCAGCAGTTTGAAACGGCGATGAACCAGCTCCATGCAGGCGGTCTGATAGATTTTCTTGCTGTCGACCAATTCACTGAGTGAAAACAGCGTCATCATCACCTGCTGCGGCAGCGACAGGCCTGCTGTGTGGTTCAGGGCCACATCGCGGCTATCGGCCACAAGCCGGTCGATAAAGCGAATGTCACGTGGTGTCAGGCTAAGCGTGCCATAGCGCTTGTCCAGGGCCTGTTTGATCTCATCCGGATGATCCGCCAGCTTGAGATCGAAGATGTTGTCTTGCGCCACGGCAATCACGCCGAGACGCCAGCCGGTGCAGCCAAAATACTTCGAGTAGGAATACACACCGATTGTGTTGCGCGGCAGATGGCCCATGACCGAGGTAAAATCGTGCACAAAGGTGCCGTAAACATCATCCGTTAGCACGATCAGATCAGGCCGGTGATTCTCCACCAAATCCGCTAGTTTGCGAAGTGACGCGGTACTGAGCGCGACCGAAGACGGATTGCCGGGATTGACTAGGAAGAACGCTTTTACATTGGGATCTTTCAACTTTTCCACTGCTTGGTCGGTCAGTTGAAAACCATCCTCTTCATCGGTTTCCACATGCACGGATTCAAGGCTGTAATCCTCCAACTCAGGCATTTCCAAGTAAGGCGTGAAGATCGGAGTGCACAGAGCTATCGTGTCACCCGGGTTCAGCAATCGGTTGGCTTTGAGCGTCTTGAAGATGTAGCACATCGCCGCCGTGCCGCCTTCGACTGCGAACAGATCGAACTGAGCGTCAGGCCGGTGGCCCCGACACATGGACCACATCAGGTATTCATGGGCAATGGTGGCATTGTGTTTCAGGATGCGGTCAGGCACCGGATAGTTATCACCGATGATCGAATCCGTCAGTTCATGCACAAACTCGTCCGCATCGAAATCAAATGCGGATATGGCATGCGCCACGAGCTCAAGCAGCGTATCGACGCCCGGCGTTTCGGAATTATCAGACGCCCAGCTTTGCAGCCGCCCATGGCAACCTTTTTGCGCCGGCATTCCGCCTAAACCAGCGGGGTGATCCATCACACGTTTGGATTCAGTTATGGCAAATTGACCAAGGGCAAAGAACGCTTCACGCGGACGGGTGGCAACCCAGTTAGGATTGCCACGCCCCGCGTTCAGGAAAGCGCTATTGGCCTTACGCGCCTCGGCCGAGGCCAGTTTGATCAGCTCATCCTTGATCTGAAACGGGCTGAGTGCTTCGTAATCGTGCAGCGTTACTCTATCCATAACGTGAACCTCTCCAAATCAGCTTAGGATCAAAACAACGACCATCCCGAAGATGGTCAATAATGTATTTCCAATCGCATACGGCATTCCGTAGCCAAGCGCCGGGATGCGACTTTGCGCGGCTTCCTGGATCATACCCAACGCCGCTGTCGTGGTGCGCGCACCTGCGCAGGCACCAAACAGAATGGCCGGGTGGAATTTGAACACGTAATGCCCGACGTAAACTGCAAAGATCATTGGTAGCGAAGTCGCGACGATTCCCCATAGCAGCAGCGCAATACCGGCCTGTTGCAGTCCCGCGACAAATCCCGGCCCTGCGGTGATCCCTATCACCGCGATAAACACGTTCAGACCCAGAGTGTTCATCAACCAAAGCGCCGGACCCGGGATGCGCCCAAAGGTCGGGTGCACCGTACGCAGCCAACCCAGCACCAGCCCAGCCAGCAGCGCGCCTCCGGTGGTGGAAAGGCTGATCGGGAAACCACCCATCATGACTGACAGTGTTCCAATGATGCCGCCGATGAAAATCCCCCAGCCTACAAAGGCCAGATCCGTGGTGTCTACCGGGCGGTCGGCATAGCCAATCTGGGCAACTGCGGCCTCGACATGACGCTTGCTACCCTGAATTGTGACGATGTCACCACGATGCACGACTGTCCCGGGTAGCAGCGGCAAATCCTGCATGTTTCGCATCAGTTTCGAGACATAAATGCCCCGCGCGATCGACAGTTTGCTTAGCTCTTCAAGCGTCTTATTATGAACCTCTTTGCTGGTGATCAGAACATCCAGTTTTTCCGACGGTATGCTCAGCAGATCAGGCGCGTCAGCTTCTGTAAGATTGGTCTCAAGCAAACTCACCAGATCAGCGCGGCGGCCTGAGAACATCACAACATCTCCGGCCTGCAATACGGTGTTATCATCTACCTCTATGATCTTCCCGTCGCGTCTCAGGCGTTCGGCATAGATGCGGATACCGGGCATCAGATCTTTGACCGGTTGCCCTAGCAAATCGCTACCTTCTGGGATCTCAAAGGCCCGCGCCTCGATCGCGCGATATGCCGAGACGATGCCATCACCGGTTTCAACCGACGTCGTGCCACCCAGCTTAGCCTCATATTCCTTGCAGGCCGCGACCAGATCGACGCCAATCAGACGCGGGCCGATCTTGGCCAGAATGATGGCCGACCCGATTGTGCCGTAAATATAGGTCACCGCATAGGCAATCGGAATCTGGTTCGCATAGGTTTTGGCCTGTTCCGCCGACAGGCCCAGCTGGCCGATTTGGTCGGTGGCAACGCCGATCGCCGCTGAAATCGTCTGCGATCCGGCATAAAGCCCCGCGGCATAGCCAAGTTCCAGACCCGCGACCTTGGCTGCGATGATCGGGATTACAAGGCAAAGTGCGAGCACGCTGAGCGCAAAGAACACCTCGCGCGCGCCGTCTGCTTTCAGGCCGCGGATGAACTGAGGTCCGACACCGTAGCCCACAGCAAAGATGAACAAGATGAAGAAAGTCGATTTGACCGCCGAGTCGATTTCAATCTGGGCCTGCCCGATCACCACCGCCGCCAACAACGTTGCCGTGACCGTGCCCAGACTGAACCCCATCAGTTTCCAGGGACCAACGAGAAAGCCGATACCGATGGACAGAAACACCGCCAGTTCAGGGTAGTTTTGAAGAATATGCACCAGCCAATCGACCATCAATCACCTCTCAATCCGCGCCTGACAGGCATTTGAGGCAAAAGCCGGAGACAAGGTGAAGAAGCGCCCAATTGGCCCACTTGCTGCCCGACCAAGCCGCCTGTTCGAACACACAACCGCAACAGGAAAACTTCGGTCTCACGATACCTTACAAAGGACATTTGTCTATAATTATCTGAATATTAATAGTTCTGCTTGTCCGCCCTCATTCAGAACACCCCGACTGAGCCTGCCCCACAATGCAAACACTCGAAACGCATGGCTCGCCCGCTCTGCCTGCTCTAGAACCGGAACCATGGGCTTCACTGTCGCTCTACCGCAATGCGCGGGCGCAAAATCCTGAGGGGTTCGAACAAATCCATTGCAGCGACCCGGTGTTTGCCATCACATACCGCTATGACACGGCCGACGATTATTTCCGAGACCAGCGCAACCGGCGTTTGTATCCGCCTTGCCGGAGATCTGCGCACTCAATCGTTGGATCGTGTCGAAGCGGGTTTTGCTGCCCAAAAGCCCAACGGCCAAGATGTCATTGTGGACATGTCGCAGGTGGAATCGCTGGATACCGGAGGGGCCTGGCTAGTCGCCAATCTGGTGCAGCGGATGGGAAGCGAGGGCGCTCAGGTCCAGCTCGAAGGGTTGGCCCCTGCGCATTCGTCATTGATCGAAACAGTATCGCACAACATATCCGAGGTTACAGGAGAAGAACTGCCGCCGCATGGCTTTGTGAATTGGGTTGCCCGGATTGGGCAAAAAACTTTTGGCGCCTGGCAGGACACATTATCAATCATCGGCTTTCTTGGCCTTACTCTGCATCGATTGGTACGGACTCTGATCATGCCATGGCGACTGCGTCGTGCTGCGTTGGTGTCACAGATGGAGCAAGTCGGCTTCAAGGCGCTGCCGATTGTGTCCTTGATGGGTTTCCTGATCGGCGTCGTTCTGGCCTTTCAGGGCGCGACGCAGTTGAAACAGTTCGGGGCTGAGATCTTTGTTGTCGAATTGATCTCCATCTCGATCCTGCGTGAGCTTGGTATCCTGCTGACAGCGATCATCGTCGCGGGTCGCTCCGGGTCGGCTTTTACGGCTTCGATTGGCTCGATGAAGGTGCAGGAAGAGATTGATGCGATGCGCACCCTGGGGTTGGATCCGATTGAAGTTTTGGTCATTCCCCGTGTTCTGGCGCTGTTGATCATGTTGCCCATTCTTGGCTTTGTTGCCGATATGGCTGGCCTGATCGGCGGAGCGTTGATGAGTTGGATCGACCTCGGTGTCAGCCCCGGCATGTTCCTGACCCGGTTGAAGGAAAATACCGGCGTCGCACAGCTTGCCGTCGGGATGATCAAGGCACCGTTCTTTGCACTGGTGATCGGTGTCATTGCCTGCTGGCAGGCTATGCAGGTCAAAGGTTCATCCGAAAGCGTTGGTCAGCGGACGACGGCCTCGGTCGTGCAATCGATCTTTATGGTCATCGCCATCGACGCCCTGTTTTCGATCTTCTTCTCAGAGTTGGGGATCTGACATGGATGGAGCCGCGCTTCAGGACAAGCCCCAATCCGACACGAAACGCGAGGCCGTTATTCGTGTGCGCAATTTAACCAACCAGTTCGGCGAGCAAGTGGTCCACGACAACCTCAACCTCGATGTCTGGCGCGGTGAAGTGCTGGGTGTTGTCGGTGGATCGGGCACTGGGAAGTCCGTGCTTTTGCGTACGATCGTCGGGCTGAACCAGCCCAAGTCGGGAAGTATTGAGGTACTTGGCGTCGATGTTCTTAACG
This sequence comes from Ruegeria sp. AD5, assembly GCF_056542345.1. NCBI lineage: Bacteria > Pseudomonadati > Pseudomonadota > Alphaproteobacteria > Rhodobacterales > Roseobacteraceae > Ruegeria > Ruegeria sp. AD5. The sequence goes on along the minus strand of NZ_JBQFZR010000001.1, from coordinate 1,569,820 downwards.
GCCCCGAAGAAGAACGTCAGCGGATCGAAAGAAGCTGGGGTGTGGCATTCCAGGACGGTGCACTGTTTTCCTCACTGACTGTATTGCAGAACGTGATGGCGCCTCTGCGCGAGCACACGGGTATCAGTGAAAAATTGATGGCCGCACTGGGTGGTCTGAAGATCAGTCTTGTTGGCTTGCCTCAACTAAGTTGTAGCAAGTTCCCTTCTGAACTGTCCGGCGGAATGCGTAAACGCGCCGCGTTGGCCCGCGCCCTGTCGCTGGACCCCGAAATCGTTTTTCTGGACGAACCAACTGCCGGGTTGGACCCGATCGGGGCCGCCGCATATGATGACCTGATCGGGGAACTTCAGCACACGTTGGGGCTGACCGTGTTCATGGTAACGCATGATCTGGACAGCCTTTATGCCATATGTGATCGCGTTGCGGTACTTGCGGAAAAACGCGTGCTGGTTGAAGGTCCGATAGAAGAGATGACCAAGGTCGACCATCCTTGGGTTCAGGAATATTTCACAGGCCCCCGCGCCCGTGCGGCACAACAGAAGGGGCAGGACAGGTAGAGGCGATGGAGACCCGAGCGAATTACATCCTGATCGGTGCGTTCACCCTGGCGGGCATCCTTGGTGCCTTCGGGTTCTTTCTGTGGCTCGCCAAATTCGAAGTGACCCGGCAATACGCCTATTATGATGTGTTGTTCGACAATGTCTCGGGCCTGTCGGCTGCAGGTGGCGTAAATTACAACGGCTTGCCTGTGGGTCAGGTGGTTTCCCTGGACTTGGACAAAGATGACCCGTCAAAGGTGCGAGTGCGGCTTGAGGTTGATGCCGACATCCCTGTTACCAAAGAAACCATCGCACAGTTGCAATCTCTGGGTGTGACAGGGGTTGCTTATGTTGAGCTTTCCGGCGGGTCCCCAACCGCAGAAAGGCTGGCCCAGAACAGTGTCATCCCAAGCAAGCGCAGTTCGATTCAATCCTTGCTTGAGGGTGCGCCAGAGGTTCTGGAAAAGGCGGTCACCCTGTTGGAGAACCTCAATTCGGTTGTTGATGACAAAAACCGAAAGGCGGTGTCGGATATCCTGAACAATCTGGCAGAAGCGTCGGGCAAGCTGGATAAAACTCTGACGGATTTCCAGTCGCTCTCGTCCGATTTGGGCGGTGCGGCCAAAGACGTTGGAGAATTTACCAAGAGACTGGATACGTTGGCGAACACGGCCGAGACGACGTTGAGCACAGGAACGGACACGCTGAAGAGCATCAAAGAGACCTCAGAATCCGCCAAAACAACGCTAGAGACTGCAAATAACGCCATTGCCAGTGCTGAAAGCGTGATTCAGGAAGATATCCGGCCCTTTATCGAACGCGGGTCAATCCTGGCCGAAAGGCTGACTCGGCTGTCAGATGAAGGCAGCGTTACGCTTGAGGTAATCAGCGAGACTGTTCTGAATGCAAACACCACCCTTGAATCGGTTACATCGACTATGGATTCAGCCAAAGGGGCGCTCGATTCAGCAGAGAGGGCGTTTGACTCGGCAAACCGCGTGATGGACGAGGATATCTCACCTGTCGCTGAAGATGTGAGTAAGGCGGCCAATCAGGTCGCGGAAACCGTCTCGAATATTACCGAAAAGATTGACAAGATTTCCGACGATGTTCTCAGCGCCTCCCAATCGGCGTCGGATCTGCTGAGAACCATCGACGGGATCGTTCAGGACAACCGCCGTCAGGTTTCGGACTTCTTGCGCGTTGGGTTGCCTCAGTTCATCCGGTTCATCGAGGAATCACAGCGTCTGGTCATCAGTCTGGATAGATTGGTCGACAAGGTCGAACGCGACCCGGCCCGCTTTTTGTTAGGCACCCAAGCATCGGAGTTTCGTCAATGATACGGCCCTTAATATTGACTCTGGTTTTGGCCGCTTTGACGGGCTGCACGGGCTTGGGCACGCTGCGGCAGGCTTCTAAGCCCAATGACTTGTATTTGCTGACACCCAAAAGCACGTTCTCGTCATCGCTGCCGCGAATCCAAAAACAGATCGTTGTCGAAGAGCCCACAGCGACGGCGGCCGTGAACACCGATCAGATCGCCGTGCAGCCCACCTTGCTTCAGGTACAGTATCTGCCGCGGGCCCGATGGGTGGATCGCGCGCCGTTAATTGTGCAGGCGCTGATGGTCGAAAGCTACGAAAATTCGGGCAAGGTCGCGGCGGTAGGACGTTCGACCGTAGGCCTGAGAGCGGACTATGTGATCGCGCCTGATCTGCGCGAATTTCAGGGCATCGTCATCAGCGAAACCGAAGACACGAAGACGGTCCGCGTAGAAGTGCGCATCAATATTAAGATTATCGATGAGTATGAGGACAAGATCATCGCTTCAAGCTCATTCCAGGAAGCAGTGCTGGCGACCAGCGATAAAACACCCGAACTGGTTGAGGCCTTTGATATCGCCTTGGGCAAGACAATGCGGGATGCCGTGGAATGGAGCATCCGCAAAATCCATACGCATACGCTCAATAACCCTCGATCAACACCTAGCTAGCGGTCGCTAGAACTGGCTCGCTGAGGCGACTTGCCAGTCAGCGGCGAACTCTTCAGGGATGGTCTTGCCCAACAGAGAGCCGTCATCCAGAAAGCTGTATAGCTCGGCATAAGACCGCTCTCGTTCATCCGCATTTCGGCGCCGGATGTCAGCAGGGCGCAGGTCGGAAACTTTTGCTTTGCCCATAGCCCCTAATATCTCGCGGAAACTTTCAAGCGTCGCGTCATGAAACCGATGCACGCGCTGTCGTTTCTGTGGCACATTCACCGCCCGCCCACGGATCGGATCTTGCGTTGCCACCCCCGAAGGGCACCTGTTGGTGTTGCAATGCAGCGCCTGAATGCACCCCACCGCAAACATCATCGCCCGCGCCGCGTTACACATATCCGCACCCAAAGCGAATTTCTCGACCATATCGAATCCAGTGGCCACTTTGCCCGAACAGATCACCCGCACCTTGTCGCGGACCCCGATACCGCGCAGACAGTTGTTTACAAATATCAGTGCCTCGTTGAGCGGCATCCCCAATCGGTTGGTGAACTCGACCGGGGCAGCGCCAGTGCCCCCTTCCGCGCCATCCACCGTGATGAAGTCAGGCAGAATCTCAGTTTCCAACATCGCTTTGCAAATCGCCATAAACTCGGATCGACGACCGATGCACAGTTTGAAGCCTACGGGCTTGCCACCTGACATCTCTCGCAGATGCTGAACGAAATGCATCAATCCAGTCGGTCCATCAAAAGCCGAATGAATAGGTGGGGAAATCACATCCTGATGTACTGGAACCCCACGAATCTCGGCGATTTCTTCATCCACCTTTGCCGCCGGTAGGACCCCGCCATGAGACGGCTTCGCCCCTTGCGATAGTTTGATCTCGATCGCCTTGACGACGTCTTTCTTGGCCTTTTCGGCAAACAGGTCCTTATCGAACCCACCTTCAGGCGTGCGGCATCCAAAATATCCTGTTCCGATTTGCCAGATGATGTCTCCACCTTCTGCCAGATGGTGGGGGGACAGTCCGCCTTCGCCCGTGTTATGCGCAAAACCCCCATCTTTTGAACCGCCATTCAAAGCACGGATTGCGTTGGCGCTGAGTGCACCGAAACTCATTGCTGATACGTTCAGACGCGACGCATTGTAGGGTTTGTCGCACTGAGGGCCGCCCAGTATCACCCGTTCTTCGCTCTCTTCAACGTGCTTGGGGGATAGCGAGTGATCAGCGCGGTGATAACCTACCGTCATGATATCGTACTGAGTGCCAAACGCCTGAGTATCCACCTGCCCCTTGGCGCGGGAATAGACCAGACTGCGGATAATCCGATTATAGGGCCGCCCGCTCTCATTGGTTTCAACGAAATACTGCCGGATTTCAGGGCTGACAAACTCCAACATATATCGGAAGTGACCCAGTACCGGGTAGTTGTTCAGCACATTATGCTTTGTTGTCAGCATATCGTAGAGACCGACAACCGCATAGGGGATCAGTATGATCAGCAACCAGTGGGCGGGTGGCCAGAAAAAACCCCAAAGCAAAGTCAAAGGCAAGCAGACATAGCTGAGGAAATAGTAAAGCCTGCGAACAATCATTTCCTATCTCCCTGAGTAGCGCTGTGACAGCGTGACCTTGAATGGACATTGGGTCCATGACCCTGCTCTTCATCCAGAACGTGGAACAAATTGACCTGTTTGCGCAAGCCCTTGCTAATCAAACAAAGATAACGGTTGGGTTAGCGAGGCCGGTTGAACCAAGCAAAAGCAGTCTGTATGCAAAATGAAACGCTGGTCAGAGCAGGATCAACCGCAGTGTCGAAAACAGCGCCTGCATTCGGGCATCGCGCCCTGATGTATACAGCCGTCTTTGTGGGGGGTGCTGCAGGGTCGTTGCTGCGCGAGCTATTTTCGCTGGAGATCCCTGGCGCTCCGTTCCTAACCGCGACTTTCGGCATCAATGTTGCGGCCTGTTTCGTTCTAGGTTGGCTCTATGCCATTCGAAATCGTGTCCACGCCCACGTCCTGCATCTAGGGGCCGTCGGATTTTGCGGTGGGCTATCGACGTTTTCCTCATTCGTTGCCGAGCTGGAAAGACTGGCAGAAACCGGGAATTGGTTTGTGGTTATCGCCGTAAGCGCGGAGATCGCATTTGGTCTTACGGCGGCGGTTCTTGGGGAAGCGCTGGGTCGGCGGCATCATTCCCGGGAAACATCGGAATGACGACCTTGTATCTGCATGCCATGTTCGCATTGGGCGGAGGATTGGGGGCTGTACTGCGGCATTGGCTGGCACTTCGGGTGACGCATGATCTGCCGTACTCGACCCTGATCGTGAATGTTCTGGGCAGCCTTCTGCTGGGTCTATGGATTGGTTATCTGGGTGGCTCTGCAGAAATGGGCGAAGAGGAAAAACGCCTTGTATTCGGGTTTTGCGGCGGCTTCACCACATTCTCAAGCTTCGCCTATCAATCGCTGCAATTGCACCGTGAACGGACGATCGTATTTGCCGCCGGGAACATCGCTCTCAGCCTCGCATTGTGCTGGTTCGCGCTATGGCTGGGCCTTGTTCTGACGCGCTAGTGAACGGGTGCTGCAGCCCTTTGGTCGGGCCTGGGCGCGCGGCAGAAGAACAACAGTGGGATCGTGGCCAACGCCAGCAGTCCAAGATTGTTGAATACAGTAAGGTACGAGATCATCTCGGCCTGCCGTGCGATCTCTTGCCCCAGAATGGCGGCGCCCTGAGCGCTATCGGGTGTCAGCCCCAGCGGCGCAAGATAAGCCTGTGCAGCAGGATTGTAGGGTGTCACATTCTGGCTGAGCACTGCCGTATTGGTTTGCAGGCCTCGCACGACCCAAGTCCCCACCAATGAAATACCTACCGAAGAGCCAAGCTGCCTGGTGACGTTGAATAGGCCCGAGGCCTCATCCTGCCTTGATTTACTGATGCTCTCGAATGCCAGAATAGACATCGGCACAAACACCAGCCCCATCCCCAGACCACTGACAAAGCCCGGCCAAGCCAGTTGCCAGAAACCGGCGTCGAGGTTGAGCGTGCCCAACATGAAATTCCCCACTGCTGTCAACAGCATCCCCAACCCGGCTAAAACTCGTGGATCAAACCGGGTGACCAGTACGGCCCCGGTCAGCACCATCGATGCACCTGCGGCGATCCCGCGCGGTATGAACAAATGACCGGATTCGATCACGGGGTAATCGAGCAGGCTTTGCACAAAGGTTGGCAGTATGGCGATCCCGCCAAACAATGAGATCGCGAACCCCGCTATCACCAGGTTGCACAGGGCAAAGTTGCGATCCGCAAAAAGGCGCAAATCAACGACAGAATGCCGGGATGTCAGAGAATGGACTATGAACCCCAGCGCCCCAAGAACCGAAGCGATCAGCGCCAGCTGTATCATCCTCGATGACAGCCAGTCCTTGGTCTCACCTTGGTCAAGAATGAATTGAAGGCATCCGATGCCAAGTGCCAGCAGCGCCAGACCTTTCCAGTCGATGCGCACCTCTTCGGTTTTGTCGTCCGGCAACTCACCCGCCAAAAGCAGCAGGGCCATGGCAGCGACCGGAAGGTTGACGAAAAACACCATTCGCCACGAAAAATACTCTGTCAGGACTGCGCCTACAGTTGGGCCCAACACTGGTGCGACCACGACGCCCAAGCCAAAGACCGCCATGGCCTGCCCCCGTTTTTCGCGCGGAAAGGCATCAAACAGGATGGACTGCGACAACGGGATCAGGAACGCGCCGAACATCCCCTGCGCCAGGCGGAACGCGACGATAGTCTGAAGACTCCATGACAGGCCGCACATGACAGACATTGTGGCAAAACCCGTGACCGCAGTCAGGATCAGCCTGCGCCGCCCGACCCGACGCGCGACAAACCCGGTCAGCGGCATGACCACAACGGCTGAGACGATATAGCTGGTTAAGATCCATGTCGCCTGATCGGTTGTGGCCCCAAAAGCCGCCTGAATATGCGGCAACGCAACATTGACGATGGTACTGTCCAGAACTTCGAGAATTGCACTGAGCACGACGGCCACGACAATCACGCGATTGATGTGGCCGGCATCAGTCATTGGCTGGTTCCGGTTGTATCCACCGTAACTTTGCTGCTGCCTCCTACACGCAGCGGAGCATCAGTTGGATCAAGCTCAATCCGCACCGGGAAACGTCGAGTGACCTTGACCCAGTTGCCGCTGGAGTTCTCGGACGGCAACAACGAAAACGTATCGCCCGAGCCTCGACCGATCGACGCAACCTTGCCGGTCAGGGTCGTGTCTGGAAGCATATCCACCTGCACTGTGACCGGCTGACCGGGTCGGATGCGTGGCAGTGATGTTTCCTTGAAATTTGCATCGACCCACCAGTCAGACGACTCGACAATGGAAAATTGCGGCGCATTGGCCGAGACAGACGACCCTGGCCGCAGCGTCAGATTTGCGATCCAGCCATCGGCCGCGGCATAGACCTTGGTCCAGACAAGATCGGCCTGCGCGATTTCCAACGCAGCCTGCGAGGACAACACATTGTCCTGCCGGGCCGCGAGGCCACTTTGCAACGCAGAAAGCTCGGACCGGCTGGTGGTCAACCGGGCCGAAGCCTGTGCGAATTCGGATGTAGTTTGGTCCAGCGAGGCCTGCGCGAGGTCCCCGTCCGAAAACAAAGCTCGGGCGCGTTCAAGATTGCTCTGAGCGGTTTCGTAGAAAGAGTTGGCGCTTTCGACAGCGGCCTGTGCAGCGGTAATCTGGTTCGAGAAGGAGTCAGCCTGCTGAATGGCACTGTCCAGATTAGCCTTGGCCTGATCGACCGAGGCTTGGAACTGTGTCGGATCAATCGAGAACAGCAAATCGCCTGCATTGACCGGCTGGTTTTCGACCACCGCAACGTCTGAAACCAGCCCGGTCACCTGTGCGGCCACATAGATGATATTCGCGCCGATATAGGCGTCTTTTGTTGACGGATACCGCTCTTCATGCCGCCAGAAAAGGAACAATCCAACAGCAATCGTGACCAGAATCCCTGCGGCGGCAATTGCCTTGAATGACTTCATAAGCAGCTTCCTTTTCGGTGCCTAATCGAGCGACCTCACATCACCTGCATATGCATGCGCATGGCCAGATTGCCCAGAATCCAAACTGTCCCGCCGATGATAATCAGCAGAACAAGTGTCGAGAACAGAACCAGGTCCAGATCTTCTCGGCTGCTGCGGCGGCGGTCGATGTGTAGAAAATAGATCAGTTGAACAACCAGTTGTGCCAACCCCAGAAGGCCGATGGTCATATAGACGCCTGGTGTTTCAATACCGAAATGATAGGCGATCACAAATACCACCAGCGTGAGCAGCAGTGACCCACCATAGCCAATCACGTAACGCCGCCGTTCGCGGTGATGCATCTCGGATCGTTTATCCATAGGCCAGCCCTCCGAAATACACGATGGTTATTATGCCGATCCAGATCAGGTCGAGGAAATGCCAGAATAGCGCCAACCGCACCATACGCGACATCAGCAGATCGGTCAGCCCGAACACACGCAGCTGAATACCCAGCACGATTAGCCACAGACACCCGGCTGCAACATGCAAGCCGTGGAGCGGTACGAGACCATAGAAGGCCGACAAAAACCCGCTACGCTGTGGGATACCGCCTTGGGCTGCCATGTTCATGAAATCACGGATTTCCAAAACCAGAAAACTGAGCCCCAGCAGCAGTGTCACTCCGAACCACAGCACGATCCGTGCCCGAGGCAGGTTGTATTTCAGCGCCAACATCGCCAGCCCGACGGTCAAACTGCTGGTCAGCAGAATGAGAGTCTGGGCAAAGATGCTTTTCAGGTCGAACAGCTCATGCGGGCCCGGACCGCCGGCCTGCGCGTCTATCATGGTGATATAGATCGCGAACATCAGGCCGAAATAGACCAGATCGCTCATCAGGAAGACCCAGAAGCCGAAAGTGACGACCTCGGTCGCCTTGTGAGCGCTGGCGTGGTCCTCACCGAGGTTTATCCCCGGATAGCTGTGCTTGGGTGCGCGCCTCATATCACGGCCTCCATATCCGGGCGGGCGAGGCCGCGATTTTCCGGTGTACTTTCATGATCGCGATCCACAGCGGCGGTGCTGTGGACAAGCGCCAACCACGCCTCGTGTTCTTTGCGGACCTCTTCGGCGGGGATGATGACCTCGGTGCTGGTGTCGAAGCTCCAGATGATAATGGCGAGGATCATCGCGATGGTCATCAGTGCTGCCAGCCACCAGATCCACCAGACCAGAGAGAACATCCAGATGCCACTGAGCACGCAGAGGATAAACCCGATGCCGGTGTTGCGCGGCATCTCGATATCTTCGTAGGCCGCGGGTGCAGGGTAGGCTTGGCCGCGCTCCTTAGCTGCAGCAAAGTCATCGCGGTCACTAACCTGCGGAATAATAGCGAAGTTGTAGGGCGGCGGCGGAGACGGGATCGACCATTCCAGCGTGCGCCCGTCCCAAGGATCACCGACCGGTGCGCGGGTCTGTTCTCGGTCGCGTATACTGACCCACAATTGGACCAGGATCGAAAGCAACCCGCAAGTAATCACCAGCGATCCTATGGCGGCGGTGATCATGTAGGGGTGAAAGCTGGGATCCTCCCAACTGAACGACCGGCGGGGCATGCCCATCAGACCAACGAAGTAGAGCGGCATGAAGGTCAGCAGAAACCCAACCGTCCAACAGAAAACCGAAACGCGGCCCCAGAACTCGTTTAGACGGAACCCAAAGGCCTTGGGGAACCAGTAGTTATAGCCGGCTAGCAACCCGAACAGCACACCGGGTAGCAACGCGTTGTGGAAATGAGCAACCAGAAACAGCGTATTATGGACCTGATAATCGACGGTTGGATTGGCAAGAACCACTCCGCTGAGGCCGCCGATGACGAACAACATCAAGAACGCAAGGCCATAAAGCATCGGGACCGAGAATCGAATCCGCCCACGGTACAGAGTCGCCATCCAGTCATAGACCTTTACCCCGGTCGGAATGGCGATCAGCATCGTGGCAATCCCGAACACCGCGTTGATCAGAGCGCTTTGCCCCATGGTGAAGAAATGATGCAACCAAACCGTGAAGGACATGACCGCAATCGACATTGTTGCGATGACCAGTGAGTTGTAGCCATAAAGCCGCTTGGCCGAAAAGGTGGCAAAGACCTCGGAATAGATGCCGTAGGCGGGCAGGACCAGCAGGTAGACCTCGGGGTGACCGAACAGCCAGAACAGGTTGGCATAGTTCATCATGTTGCCACCAAGGTCATTGGTGAAGAAGTGGAAATCGAGATATCGGTCAGCGGCCAGCAACAATGCAGCTACGCCAAGGGGGGGCATGGCAAAGATGATCAGAATCGAACTGCAGATTATCGTCCAGCAATACATAGGCAACCGCATGAACTTCATCCCCGGCGCACGCAGCTTGTAGATCGTGACGGCAAAGTTGATGCCAGTCAGTGTTGTGCCCACGCCAGAAACCACGATGGCCCAGATCCAGTAATCCGGCCCAACGCCGGGATTGAACGCGGCCCCGGTATAGGGCGGATAGGCGGTCCAACCACCTGTTGAGAATTCGCCCACCACCAGCGAGACCATCAGCATTAGCCCGGCCGAGACGGTCAGACCAAGCCCGATCTGGTTCATCACCGGAAAGGCCACGTCGCGCGCGCCTATCATGAGCGGAATTATGTAATTAGCGACACCAAAGACAAAAGGTACCGCGACGAAGAACACCATTATGGTGCCATGAGTGCTAAACAGCTCCGCGAAATGCTCGGGTTCCAGAAATCCGTCCCCCGGTCCCGCCGCCTGTTGGGCCCGCATCACCACACCTTCCAGGACGCCCCGCGCCAGCATGACGATCGCGAAGACAATGTACATGATGCCGATCTTCTTGTGATCAGCGCTGGTCAGCCAATCGCGCCAGAGCGGGCCCCACAACCGGAACCACGTCAGGATGCCAATCACTACCACTACGCCCACGATCACAATGGCAGCAGCAGCGTTTGCAATGATCTCATTTGCGCCAGGATTCTGGATCAGTCCAGCAATGGGAAATGCATCCCAACTCAGGCGACCGAAGAAGCCGGTCTCGGCATTTGTCATTGGCTTGCCTCCTGCCCGTATTCAGCCGTTCCGGGTTGCTGATCCAACTGCAGAGGCTCTCCGCTGTGGTAACGACGCAGGATCGAATGGAACAGGTCGCCCTCTTCCAGCGTGAAATAAAGCGCATTCAGCGGCATGAGTTCTGTGCCCAATGCCGCCTGCACCTCATCCCGATCCGTACGCATCGCCAACGTCCGATAGGTGCTTTCGGTCAACGGTATGCCATGTGCTTTAACACTGGCGACCCATGCCTGAAAATCCTCGGGCTGCATCGCTTGCGCCAGGAATTTCTGCTTTGTGAATCCTCGGCCACTATACTGTGTGTTCTCGCCTTGCATCGTCTCAGGCGAGTCTGCCACCAGGTGTAGCCGAGTCGTCATCCCCGGCATGGCATAGATTTGCCCTGCCAGCGCCGGGATCATGAACGACTGCATCACCGTGTCTGTGGTCAGCGTCATCGCAACTTGCTGTTTGATCGGTATGCCCAGTTCTCCCACCGTTGCGATGCCATGATCTGGATAGATGAACAGCCATTTCCAATCGAGGCCAACCACCTGCACATTTAGGGCAGGCTCTTCTCCAAAAGGGGCCGAATAAGGGTCAAGACGATGTGTCGCTTTCCAGAGATAGAAAGACAGGATCATCACGATCACGACCGGGGCGCCCCACATCACAAATTCAAGCTTCGCCGAAAAATCCCAATGCGGCGTGTATGCTGCATTTCCACCCTTACGTCGGCGATAACGCAGGGCAATCAGCGGCACCAGAGCCAGAACCGGTATCACAGCGATCAGGATAAGAGCCGTCGCGCGCAAAAGGTGTGTCTTTTGCACCGCTGCAATCGGGCCTTGGGGGTCCATGAAGCTATCACTCGCCCCGGCAGACTCAGCCGTCAACAACAGAGCAACAAAGATCACCAAGGCTGGCACAGCGACTGAATGTATCCGAGACAAGGTCACACCTGATGATCCTCTTGCGGCGGGGTTTCCCGGCAACTATCGGCAGAGTCACGGATTTTCTCAAGAACTTTTCCAAAATCACCCTGCGGCGCCGCTGTTGACATGAGGTCAAGCGCGCGCGAGACCAATCATATGCGTTTGGTTCTTGCTATAGTCTCCCTGGTTTGTCTTGCCGCCCCCTCGGTAGCGCAAGATCGCGCTGAGGTTGAACGTCAGTTCCAGAACTGGCTGCAACAAGCCATATGGCCTCGGGCAAAAGCCAAGGGCGTTTCGAAACGCACGTTCCAAAGTGCCTTTGACGGGGTAACGCTAAACTGGGACCTTCCTGACCTGGTTCCGCCGGGCAGCCCCAAAAAGACACCCAAGCAACAACGGCAGGCCGAGTTCGGCTCACCTGGTCGATATTTCAATGCCGGATCAGTCCAGGGTGCCACCTCCGTCGGTCGCAAGATGGCTAGGCGCCACGCGGACACGCTATCACGTGTCGAGAAAGAAACCGGCGTACCTGCCCGTATCATACTGGCCATCTGGGGCCGCGAAAGCGGATACGGACAAGTCCCGATCCGCCATAATGCGTTTCAGGTGCTGGGCACCAAAGGGTTCATGAGCACACGGGCAGAGTATTTCACGGCTGAACTGATTGCTGCGCTACAGATCGCTGAATCCGGTCACGGCCAAGGCCACGCACTGAAAAGCAGTTGGGCGGGTGCCTTGGGGCAGCCTCAGTTCATGCCCACAAATTTTCTGACTTACGCGCGCGATGGCGATGGGGATGGCCGAACTGATATCTGGGGCTCAGCCTCGGACACGATTGCATCGATCGGCGCGTATCTTGACGAGCACGGATGGGTGACAGGCCGCGACTGGGGGTTCGAAGTTATCCTACCCACGACCGTTTCTTGCGCGTTGGAGGGCCCTGATCAGGGGCGGTTGATCCGCGATTGGGTCGCCATGGGCGTAAATCGCGTTTCCGGCAAACCTTTTCCGGCACATGAACTTGATGCCGAGGGCTATCTTATGATGCCTGCCGGTCGTAGCGGTCCGGCCTTTATCGTAACGCCCAATTTCTATGTCCTCAAAGACTATAACACCAGCGACCTTTATGCGCTGTTTGTGGGACATGTCGGTGATCGCATCCAATACGGAGTTGGCGATTTTCGGGGTCGTTGGGGCGATGTCGGCAATCTCTATCGTTCAGATGTCGCCAGCATGCAGCAGGTGCTTGTTCAACAGGGTCATGACGTCGGTGGCGTCGATGGCCTGCCCGGATACAAAACCCGACGCTCGATCGGGCGCTGGCAAGAGGCTTCTGGAAGCACACCAACCTGCTTCCCCGATGCCTCATTGAAGGCCGTTCTGAAGCCGTAGCAGCGTACTGATTCGCCATTTACGAGCATCACTGCGAACACATTCACCCACGGTGATATGTTGAGCTTCACGAAAATGTCACTGCCACGAAGCGTTTCAAAATAAAATTTTAACACCTCCGCCGGCTGCGGTTCTAATCAGCCTTTGTGGTCTTCACCCACCGCAAAACCCTTTACCTTTGCTTCAAAACTGACAGGTTCATGGGCAGTGAAAGATAGCTTTCGCATTCGGATCTCCGACATTGCCTGATGCATGAATGCCGAAATTATCGATCTTGGCACGATCTAGATCAAGGTAAAGTCCAGACAATTGCCGGAGACAAAATGGCAGACAAGCGCCCGCCGCGAATGCGGTTTGGACGTTCGAAACCATACAAAATGGGAGTAAACACATGAACAAAATAATCAGAACCTCTTTGGCAGGACTGTTGTCCTCGACCATCATTACCGGTGCTGCAATTGCTGCCGGTACACATCCCGAAACTGGAGAAGCCCTGGCCGACGATCAGACCTTCACCTATCGGATTCTCGATGAACACAGCTCGGTCGACCCACAAGTCGTAGAAGATGTATCGGGTGCAGAAATTGTTCGCGATCTGTTTGAAGGCCTGATGAATCAGGATGAGGACGGTAACCTGGTTCCTGGTGTCGCCACCGAATTCTCGGTCAACGATGCAAAGGACGTTTACACCTTTACCCTGCGCGATGAAGCGAAGTGGTCGAATGGTGATCCGGTGACCGCAGGTGACTTTGTGTATGCCTGGAAGCGCGCCGTCGATCCCGAACTGTCGTCGCCCTATGCGTGGTTCATGGAACTGATGTCGATCGAAAACGCTGCCGAGATCATCGCGGGCGAAAAACCGGTAGATGAGTTGGGTGTCAAAGCCATCGACGACAAAACGCTGGAAGTCCGCCTGAGCGCCCCCCTTCCCTATTTCCCGCAGATGACCACACATTCGACAACCTTCCCGGCACCGCAGAAAGTGATCGAAGAATTTGGTGACGCCTGGACCAAACCGGAAAACATCGTCTCGAACGGCGCTTATGTTCTGACCGAGCACCTGCCGCAGGAACGCTCGGTACGTGAACGCAACACCGCCTATTGGGACAACGATAACACCATCATCGACAAGGTCGTGGCGCTGGTCATCAATGATGAAAACGTCGCCCTGACCCGCTATTTGGCTGGCGAACTGGACCGCACCGAAATTCCAGCCGGCCAGTACCCACGTCTGAAGGAAGAGCACCCTGTAGAAGCCATCAGCTTCCCACGCCTGTGCAACTATTATTACACCTTCAACCTATCTGATGGTGGCCCCGAGGCTTTCAAGGACCCGAACGTCCGCCAAGCCCTGTCACTGGCCGTTGATCGTGCGATCATCACCGAAAAAGTGATGGCAGGCGGTCAGCCCGAAGCCTACACTTTCGCCCCCGAAGCAACCGCAGGCTTCACCGTCCCGGCCGTTGAAATGGCATCCATGTCCCAAGCCGAACGCGACGAGTTGGCGAAGGAGCTTCTAGCAGAAGCAGGTTATGGGCCTGACAACCCTCTGAGCTTCCAGATGGTTTATAACACCGCGGAAAACCACAAGAAGGTCGCCGTTGCGCTGAGCCAGATGTGGAAGCAGAAGCTTGGCGTGAACGCCGAACTGGCAAATATGGAGTGGAAAGTCTTCCTCGAGGAGCGCGGCAACCAAAACTTTGAGCTGGCACGTGGTGCTTGGTGCGGAGACTATAACGAAGCGTCGACCTTCCTGGACCTGCTGCAGTCGGACTCGGGCTATAATGACGGCAAATATGCCAACGCGCGCGTTGATGAGCTGCTGGCCGAGGCCAAAACCTCGGACGATCCGGCTCCGCTTTACACCGAAGTTGAACGCATCATCGCCCAAGAAACGCCTGTGATCCCGATCTATCACTACGCAGGCGTCTATATGATGGACAGCGATGTAGGCAACTGGCCGGTGAACAACGTCGAGCAGAACTGGTACTCGAAGAACCTCTACAAGCTCGCTGAATAATCGTCTTTGAACCACGCCCTGCCCCGGAGACATCCGGGGCAGGGCCAATAAACACGGGGGCATGAAATGCTTGCCTACAGTATAAAGCGGCTGCTGGTCGCTATTCCGACGATCCTGTTATTGATCGTCGCCTGCTTTTTCCTCATGCACATCGCGCCTGGCGGGCCATTCACCTCGGAACGGCCATTGCCGCCGCAGGTTCTGGCCAATATCGAGGCGCGTTATGGATTGGACCAACCGCTGTGGAAACAGCTTTGGGACTATCTGTACAACATCGTGGTGCATTTTGATTTCGGACCGTCCTTCAAATTCAAGGATCGGGATGTGAACGACATCATCGCGCAGGGTTTCCCGATTTCGCTGACCTATGGTTCGCTGTCCTTTCTGGTGGCAACGTCCGTTGGCGTCGCGCTGGGAATTGCCGCTGCAATCAAACACAATAGCTGGATTGACTACTTTGCGGTGGGTCTGGGTATCGCCGCTCAGGCGCTTCCTAACTTCATCATGGGGCCGATCCTGATCCTGACCTTTACCCTGTGGCTGGGGTGGCTGCCGGGTGGCGGCTGGCATGGCGGTCAATGGCAGTATCTGGTGATGCCGGTGATTGCGTTGGCGACGTCCTACATGGGATCGATCGCAAGGATTACGCGGTCATCGATGCTGGAGGTTCTGAACTCGAACTTCATTCGAACTGCACGGGCCAAGGGATTGCCGACAAGAACCGTGATCTGGCGCCATGCGCTTAAGCCGACATTGCTTCCCGTGGTCTCGTACCTCGGGCCGGTTTTTGTCTACGTTCTGACCGGTTCGGTTTTTGTCGACATCTATTTCTCAACCGGTGGTCTGGGGCAGGCCTATGTCGGCTCGGCTTTGTCTCGCGACTATGCTGTGCTGCTGGGGGTTACCATCCTTTACGGCGCGTTGACCGTGGTTGTGAACCTTCTGACCGACCTGGCTTATGCCTGGTTCGATCCAAAAATCCGATACTGAGGGGCAGGCAATGCTTGGAAAATCACAAAAAGCCGCCCATCTGGCCGAGGAAATCACTGATTACACGGTCATTCAGGGGCGCTCGCTTTGGCAGGACGCACGGATACGTTTTGTCCGCAACAAGGCCGCAATGGCCAGCGTTTTCATTTTGGGTCTGATCGTGTTGTTCACGATTGTTGGGCCTTACTTCGCGGTCTGGAACAATGAAGAGATCGATTGGAACGTCATGGGGAACGTGCGCGGCATGGGGATGCCATCCATCGAAACCGGACACTATTTCGGCGTCGATGATCTGGGGCGCGACCTATACAGCCGTGTCATTCAGGCCACCACCACATCGCTGCTGGTCGGTTTGATCGGGGCCGCGACCGCTCTGATCGTCGGCACCTGCTATGGCATCACCGCAGGATATATTGGCGGGCGCACCGACAGTGCGATGATGCGGTTCGTGGACATCCTGCTTGCAATTCCGGCAACGCTGATCATCATTTTGCTGCTTGTCGTGGCGGGACGATCCTTTTTCATGCTGTTCATAGCCTTGGGCGCGGTCGGTTGGCTGACGATGGCGCGGATTGTTCGGGGGCAAACCCTGACCTTGAAGAACCGCGAATTTATCGAAGCCGCGCGCGCCGCCGGTGTCAGCGAATTTACCATCATGTACCGTCACATTCTGCCCAACCTGTTGGGCGTTGTGATCGTGTACGCTTCGTTACTGGTGCCTGAGATGATCCTGACCGAAAGCTTCATCTCGTTCCTCGGCCTCGGAATCTCAGAACCCTACACATCGTTGGGCCGCCTGATCGCCGAAGGGGCTGGCACCATGGCGTATGGTACGCTCTGGCAGCTGATGTTCCCTCTTACTTTTTATGTCGCCATCATCATCACCATGTTCTTCATCGGTGACGGTTTGCGCGACGCTCTGGACCCGAAGGATCGCTGATATGAGTCTGTTTTCCGTTAAGGACCTGAGCGTCCGATTTGATACACCCGACGGCGTGGTTGAAGCTGTAAAGGGCATCAGTTTCGACATCAATCCCGGCGAATGTCTGGGCATCGTCGGAGAAAGTGGCTCGGGCAAAAGCCAGACGTTCATGGCAGCGATGGGGCTGTTGCCCTCCGCTGGCCATGCGTCTGGCTCTGCTTTGCTGAATGGTCAGGAAATCCTGAATCTACCTGTGAACAAAATCAACAAGATTCGTGGCTCAGACGTCGGCATGATCTTTCAGGATCCGCTGACCGCGCTGACCCCACATCTGCGGGTCGGCCAGCAGATGCGCGAAGTGCTACAGGTTCACGAAGGTTTGCAGGGCTCGGCTGCCCGCCAACGTTGCCTTGACTGGCTGAATCGCGTTCGCATCCCCGAAGCGAAACGGCGGCTGGATCAATATCCACATGAATTGTCTGGCGGCATGCGCCAGCGCGTGATGATCGCCATGTCGATGCTGTGCAATCCCAAGTTGCTGATTGCGGATGAGCCCACAACCGCGTTGGATGTGACCGTTCAGGCCGACATTCTGGACCTGATGGTACGGTTGCAAAAGGATGAAGGTACGGCCATAGCTCTGATCACCCATGACATGGGCGTTGTTGCGCGCATGTGCGACAATATTCAAGTCATGCGTATGGGTGAGTTTGTCGAGGCCGGTGACACGCGCGAAGTCTTTCGTTCTCCTCAGCATGATTATACCCGAACGCTACTTGAGGCTATGCCGCGAATTGATGCGGGCGATGCTCCGAAAGCTCTTACGCAGACGGAAGAACCGTTACTGAAAGTGGATGACGTCAAGGTGCATTTCCCGATCCATGTCTCGGGCGGTCTTTTTGGACATAAGGTGCCGCTGAAAGCCGTAGATGGCGTGAGTTTCGACATTCGAAAGGGCGAGACCCTGGGTGTTGTTGGAGAATCCGGCTGTGGCAAATCCACGCTGGCCCGGGCTGTGCTGCAACTGATCGAACCCAGCGCGGGTAATGTCAGCTGGCTGGGGCATCCGATCGTCGGGCTGAAACGGGCCGAGTTGAACAAGTACCGCAAGGACCTGCAGATCGTGTTTCAGGACCCGCTGGCGAGCCTTGATCCACGGATGACGATCTCGGCCTCGATCGCGGAACCGCTGAAAACCTATCGCCCGGATCTGACCGAGCGGGAACGCAAAGAGTTGGTCGCCGAGATGATGGAGCGTGTTGGCTTGAAGGCCAACATGATCAACCGATATCCGCACGAACTATCCGGGGGGCAAAACCAGCGTGTTGGAATCGCGCGTGCCATGATCAACAAACCAAAGCTGATTATCTGTGACGAGGCGGTCTCGGCGCTGGATGTATCCATTCAAGCCCAAATCGTAGGATTGTTGCGTGAATTGCAACAAGAGTTCGGCCTGTCGATGATCTTCATCAGCCATGATTTGTCTGTGGTACGTGCGGTTTCGAACCGGATCATGGTTCTGTATCTGGGTCGCATCGTTGAATTGGGCGATGGTGAAGTGATCTGTTCCGAGCCGAAACACCCTTACACCCAGTCCCTGATCTCGGCGGTTCCGATCCCTGATCCGGATGTCGAGCGCAGCCGCCAAAGGCTTAAACTACCGGGAGAATTACCTTCTCCCATGGATCCGAAAGCAGCTTTGCGCTTTTTGCCCAGCAGATTGTCTATGGGTGAGACCGACTATGTACCTCAACTCAGTGAGATTGCCCCGGATCACTTCGTCGCCGAACACGATCCGCTTGAGGCGATTATGGCCAATGCATAATCTTACGCGCCCCGATCTAAGGGGCGCGTTTTAAACTTCATAGAACAAGTGATTAGTGGATTGATTCGGTGATCAAGCTTTCGGTCGTGTTTCGTTTTGACTCTGCCCTTAAGTTAATGGCAGATTCCAGCGAACCCGTAGCAGACCAGCCGGGTGTGATTGATTGGTAGGATTTTAGATTATATGTGGGGGCTCCGGCATCACCGAGAGTCGTCGGCAATATATAGAATTAGTGAGGTAATATGGTACGCAAAGTCACCAAGGCGATATTTCCCGTAGCGGGAATGGGCACTCGGTTTCTTCCGGCGACAAAGTCGGTGCCAAAGGAAATCATGACATTGGTTGATCGTCCGCTGGTCCAATATGCCATCGACGAAGCGCGTGCGGCCGGGATCACTGAATTCATCTTCGTGACATCGCGCGGAAAGTCAGCACTTGAGGACTATTTCGATCACAATCTCGTGCTGGAGCAGGACCTCAAATCCAAGGGCAAAGACGAACTGCTTGAAGTATTGAACGCAACCAATATGGAAAGCGGAGCAATTGCCTATATCCGTCAACACAAGGCTTTGGGATTGGGGCATGCGGTCTGGTGCGCCCGTCGACTGATCGGGGATGAACCCTTTGCCGTGATGCTGCCCGACGATGTGATTGCCGCCGACAAACCCTGCCTACAGCAGATGGTCGAAGCCTATGAGGAAACCGGCGGCAACATGGTCGCCGCGATGGAAGTTCCCAACGAAAAAACCAGCTCCTACGGTATTCTGGATACCGGCCAGAATGTTGGAACGGTTGTCCGTGCCAAAGGAATGGTTGAAAAACCGAAACCCGAGGACGCGCCATCCAATCTAGCGGTGATCGGTCGTTACATCTTGGGTCCTTCGGTTCTGTACAATCTGAACCAGAAAAAGAAGGGAAGTGGCGGCGAAATCCAACTGACCGACGCAATTGCTGAGGATATTGGCAATGGTGTTCCTGTTTTTGGCTACAAGTTTGACGGACAGCGGTTCGATTGTGGTTCAAAGGCTGGCTTTCTGCAGGCAACGGTCTCGTTCGCATTGGCTCGCGATGATCTGCGCGACGACCTAAACCAATATCTGCATGAAGTCGTGGCCTCTGATCGGGCCGCGCAGTAGGCCTAGTTGTGTCAGCTATTCCGATTTCAATTCAATAGTTTAAGCTAAAAGGTTCAGAAGGAGCAGGCACCGTGAGCATGGTCTATCCTGTAATTTTATGTGGCGGATCCGGCACTCGGCTTTGGCCGTTGTCGCGTAAAAGCTACCCCAAACAGTTTGTTCCGCTGATTGGTGAAACCAGCCTGCTGCAGCAATGTGCCGAGCGGTTGAAAGGCCCGACCGACACGCCTTACGCCAAACCTCTGATCCTGACCAACGAGGCTTTCCGCTTTGTTGTCCCTGAACAATTAATGGCCATCGGAGTCGATCCGGGTCCGATCTTGATCGAACCCGAAGGACGCAATACTGCACCTGCAGTGCTGGCCGCTGCCCTGCACCTTTCATCCACTGACCCCGACGCGATGATGCTGGTGGCCGCGTCGGATCACGTCATTCCAGACAGTGCGGCCTTTCATGCGGCCGTCGCCGAAGGGGTCCGCACAATAGCCGAGCGTGGAGATCTGGTGACGTTTGGGATCACACCCGACCGACCCGAAACCGGATATGGCTACCTTAAGCTCGCCCAAGCACCGGACTCGTCAGGCGCTTCTGTGCAACTTGACCGGTTCGTTGAAAAACCCGATCTTGAAAACGCCAAGGCAATGGTGGCTGAAGGGAGTTATCTTTGGAACTCGGGCATCTTTTTGTTCGCGGTCCGAGATATCCTTGAGGCTTTCGACCAGCATGCACATGATCTAATTGCGCCCGTTCAGAAGGCGGTTGAGCATGCACAGTGTGATCTGGGCTTCCTGCGGTTAGATCCCGAGGCCTGGGCGACAGTTCAGGACATCTCTATCGACTATGCGGTTATGGAGAAGGCCGACAATCTCAGCGTTGTCCCTTATGCCGCCGGGTGGTCAGACGTGGGCAGCTGGTCTGCCGTACAAGAGCTGAGCAACCCCGATACGGACGGCGTTGCAACTGCCGGCGAAGTGACCGCCATAGATTGTCGCAACGTGCTGGTGCGTTCTGAATCGCCCGCGCAAGAAGTTGTTGCAATGGGGTTAGAGAACGTAATCACCGTGGCTATGCCTGACGCGGTTTTGGTCGCCAGCATGGACCGGGCGCAAGACGTCAAGCAGGCCGTCGCAGCATTGAAGGCAAAAGGCGCCAAGCAGGCGGAAGCATTGCCCGTTGATCATCGCCCTTGGGGATGGTTCGAAAGCCTCGTCATCGGCGATCGGTTTCAGGTCAAACGCATTCACGTCCATCCCGGCGCTTCGCTGAGCTTGCAATCGCATCACCATCGGTCCGAGCATTGGATTGTCGTGGAAGGCACCGCCGAGGTGACTATTGACGACAAGGTACAGCTCGTGTCTGAGAATGAATCCGTCTATGTGCCGCTCGGGGCCGTGCACCGGATGGTAAACCCAGGCAAAGTGCCAATGGTTCTTATCGAGGTGCAGACCGGGACCTATTTGGGTGAAGATGACATTATTCGCTACGAAGATGTCTACGCGCGTGACTGAGATCTGATTTCAAGAACTGATCCAAGTTTGGGGCATCTGCAAGGCAGATGTCTCCATATATCTGAGACCAAATCTTAAAAATTCGAAACCTGGGCGTTCGGCTAGGTCAGGCGGGATTTACGCACATCACGGCAGTGTGGCGCGCAATCATCATCGGACCGACACCACAGGAGGATGCCCATGCCACAGAACTCTCCCCGTCTAAATCTGCCCTATCTGCAACCCGCGCAGGCCCAAAAACATGTGACCCATAACGAAGCGCTGCGTGCGCTAGATCTGGTGGTGCAGCTAAGCGTTGCGTCCGTTAACGCGACTATCCCACCAGCTGCTCCTGATCAGGGTGAAACCTATGCATTGGGCACGTCTCCGACCGCGGCATGGTCCGGACAGGATGGAAAACTGGCGGCTTGGTTGGACAACGGGTGGCATTTCTTGACGCCCGACATGGGCTGGCGGGCTTGGGATCAAAATGCAGGGCTGTTGAAAGTCTGGGACGGGTCGGCGTGGATCGACCCGCCGGTCAATACACAGAACCTTTCCGGGATCGGCATCGCAACCGGATCAGACAGCACAAACCGTCTGGCCGTACGTAGCCCTGCCACCTTGTTGACGCATGAGGGCGCTGGCCACCAACTCAAGATCAACAAGGCTGGTGCCGGTGATACTGCCTCGCTGCTGTTTCAATCGAACTGGACCGGCCATGCCGAAATGGGCCTATCCGGCGATACAAATTTTTCAATCAAGGTCTCGCAGGATGGCGGAAGCTGGGTCGATGCTTTGCGGTTTGACGCCACAACCGGAACAGCCAGCGGAGCGGCTGTGCAAAGCAGCGCCGATGACACCACCTCGGGTCGCCTGATGCGGGCAGATTACGGGTACGGACCGGGCAATGTGCTGGGCACCGTATCCGAAAGCAGCGGCGTACCCAGCGGAGCGGTGATCGAGAGGGGCAGCAATGCAAATGGTGACTACACGCGCTTTGCTGACGGAACCCAGATTTGCACCGCCGTTCTAAGTGCTGTGGCCTGCACGACCGCAACTGGTAGTATGTTCGCCAGCGGCACCGCCAATTGGGATTTCCCTATTGCCTTTGCTGACAGCAGTTCTCCCGCTCTCAGCGGGAACGGCGGCGGTATTGGCCGATTTATGGGGTTTGATGCACCTTCAGAAACTCAAGCGACGTATCAGGTGATGGCTCCATCCTTGGACGCTACCAGTATAGCGCCAACAGTGATCGCAGTCGGACGTTGGTACTGAATAAAGACCGTTCGGGCCATCGCCCGGACGGTGATCGTTCTTGCAAATTAGTTTCTGACCGATCCAGACAACACGCAAAGATCTGTCTTATCCTGTACCCAAGATCGATACCAGGAACCCAGCTAACAACCCTATCATTTCACTCTTTGTGAAAGCGGCAGATCAAGGCCAGTTACAAGGCCGCCGTCCATACGCGATATCGACCCTGCCCGGTTACTTCGCGGATTAGCCCCCTATCGCTGAATTTGTCCAGATTTCGCTGTGCCGCTGCACGCGAGGCATGGGTCAGTTCTTCGGCCAGCGGGGCGGAAACCATCGGCCAAGCCGTTAATGCATCAATCAGCACGGGTGGGGTTCGACCGCTTAAGTCCGAAATGGCGTCGCGGGCGCGCCCTTCCCAAGCGCTGATCCGGTCCAAATGCAGCAAAGCCGCAAGTGAGGCCTGGCCTGCCCCCTGAATCCAGGCCGAAAGTTTCTCGTCCAACGATCCTGCCCCCCGCAATGCACCTGGGCCCGACAGAGAAAGCGGCATGAACAATGCGCCACCTCGACCCATCGCGGCGGCATGGCGGGCCGCGATGACCGTGGCCTCGGTATCTTGTCCAATGCCAGGAGACAACGCGCGCCACGCGTGAAATCCGATGGCGGCCTGGGTAACCGGGTGCAAACCGGCGACATTTCGCATGGTTTCCGCCAGATCAATCACTGCTTCGGGTGTATCTTCGAAACCTTGGGCCTGACGGTCTAGAAAAGCGGTCAGCCCCGCATCCCAGCCGCCCTCTGATGGCGCAGCACCCGACGACAGCCGCCTCACTGCCCATCCCGCCCGATACAAAGCCTGCACATCATCACCGGTTGCTCCGATCCGCAAACCGGTCCAAAGCGCAAGGCGGTCGACGCTGATCCGGTCGCCCGTCCACCAGCCCAGATCCGAGACCTCCATCAGGGCCAGACGGTGACCCCACCCCTTGGGACCCGCGCGCAAACGTTCATCCAGAGCTCCAAATGTGACGGCCAGATCGGCAAGTTCAGCCGATAACTCGGATTGGGCCGCACGCCAGTCCCTTGGGTCAAACAGCAAACGCTGGTCCGGTCTCGGTACAGAGGGCAGAAATTCTCCCGGGTCTTCTTCGCCGTTGGGCGGAAGGAACCACAAATCGTCGTCTTCCGGCGGATCGGCGTCATAGATGCTGCGCGGCCCTTCTTCCAAGGCCTCATCATCCGGGTCCGGTATCTGAGGGTTCGGCTTCATGTCGGGTATTCTTCGGGCATTTACCGCGGTTCACAAGTGGTTTTGCGGATTCTTGTCGCTCAGCCTGAGAACGCCTCGGTCAAAACACTTAGTTCTCCACTCAGGTCTGTTTGCGCATCTCCACCCAACAGCATATAGCCGTAGCCATCATTCGCCCATGTCGCTGTCGCAAGACCACTGAGCACCGCAAGGTTCACATCCTTGACCGGTGCTCCCGCGCCTTGCCGGATCACACAAAACGCCACCGGATTGCCCTGGGCGTCAGCAAAGACCACCTGCACCAAAGGTTTACCTTTGAACGACAGTACCTGAGCACGTTTCAGATCAAGGCCCGGCAGAGTTTCCAACACGTCCCGGTTCAGTGAACGACCCAACTGAGCCTCGGCCTGAACAAACTGCGCGTCCAGCGTTTGCTGAGAATTGTCCAGATCGGCAATCGTGTCAGGTGAATAAAGCGATTGATAGATCGCAGCCTGCTCCGCCCAGCCCAATGCCGGTGGTCGCGTGGCCCAGAATGTTGCAGACGCAGCAATAACAGCAACTGAGGCTGCGACCGTCAGCAAACGGAGCGGTCCGGCATTGGATTGTTGAGCGCTCGGAATGGGCAGATCGATCGAAGGCGCCTCAGTTGGAATGCCTTCAAAAGCCTGCTGCACAACCTGGGCAAATGGGTCGAGCGCCATGAGACGGTGTTCGAGTGCAGAATCCTCGGCCACCGCGTCTTCGATGGCGCGGGCTTCGGCCTCATCGAGGCTACCTTCCAGATAGGCCAGAAGTGTTTCGTCGGAAAACTTCATTTGCCACTCCGTTGCACGGTGTCAGCCGCATCGTGCTGCATAACGGTTTTCAGTTTCTGCCGGGCATTGGAAAGCCGGCTCATGATTGTGCCGATGGGTACGTCCAGCATATCCGCAGCTTCGCGGTAGCTGTAGCCTTCGACAAACACAAGCATCACCGTTTCACGTTGCGCCTCTGGCAGCTGCATCACTTGAGTAAACACCTGAGCGGCGAAAATATTCGTTTCTGAATCAGGCCCTGTCGCGACTAATTCCGCCTCGGGCGTGACTGAAAGCGCCTGCGCCTTTCTTACGGATCGCGCCCGTATCTCGTTCAGCCAGATTGAACGGCAGATCGTCATCAGCCAACTGTCCAGCCGTTCATACGAGGTGACCTGGTGGTGCTTCTCCAACGCACGCAATGCCGTCGCCTGCAACAGATCATCCGCAACGTCCGACGCACCCGACAAAGCCAGCCCAAACCGCCAGACCCGTTTCGAGTGGGTCTGGATTGCGCCGCGCACGGCTTGTTCGGTGCTCATCTCAACACTCATCGAATAAAACGCGACCTGTGTGTGTTTGCTTTGACATGGGACCGGGCCCGCTTGGTCAGAACTGTCATAGATCCTGGAGGAAAGAAATGAAACTTCTGTTCAAAACAATCACGATTGCGTCGGCTATTATTGCAGGCCCGGGTCTGGCTGCAGATTGGACACTAAACCCGGATGCGTCTCATCTGGCTTATGGAACGGTCAAGATCGATGATGTTGGAGAGGTCAATTCTTTCACCAACCTTTCGGGTCATGTCAGCGAAGATGGCAAGGTTAGTATCGATATCGATCTGTCGTCGGTCGAAACGAATATCGACATCCGTAACGAACGGATGATCGAGTATGTGTTTCGCAAGGCCGCGACCGCAACCTTGAGCGCGAATATTGATATGGACCAAGTGTCGAAGCTGGATGTGGGTGCCAGTAATACGATTGAGGTGGATGCGAAGCTGGCTCTGGCGGGGACCGAGGTGGAATTCTACACCGATATGTTTGTCTTGCGTGTGGCCGAAGATGCCGTCATGGTTTCAACCAACGACATGGTGTTCATCAGCACCGAGGATGCGGGCGTTTCGGCAGGCGTAGACAAGCTGATGGAGTTGGCACAACTACCCAGCATCACCCGCACCGTACCGGTGACCGCACGATTGATGTTCAGTCTCAAAGGTTGAAACCAAAGAATAGTACGGGGTCGAATTTGGCCCCGGCTTATGCCCCCCAAGTGTCGCTTAGGCGATAGCCGCCAGGCCATGGGTCATCGGGGTCGAGCATGTGCTGGTGCGTACCCGTAATCCAGCCTCGCCCTGAGATTTCCGGGGTGATCGCCACGCGGCCGTTCAGATCATGCCGCTCTACGATACCGCAGCGAAATTCACTGTTGATGACTGAACGCGCGTGGTAGCGATCGGTCATCGTCATTTCTCCCTTGGCCAGCAAAACCGCCATCCGGGCTGAAGCACCGGTGCCACAAGGTGAACGATCCAGCTTACCCGGTTTGATGGCGACAGTATTTCGTCCGATGAGAATATCGCCCTGACGATCGAGCGGGTCTGCAATCTGGCAAAACGAAATGTGACTCCAGTCTTTAGTGGGGTGATCGAAGCCTAGCTGCTCATTGGCGGCATCGGTGATACGCGCGCCAGTCCTTGCAAGATCAGCTCCTTCATCAGGGGTAAGCTCGAAACCCAAATCGGCGGCATCGACAATTGCAAAACTGTCGCCACCAAACGCGGTATCCACGCGCAACGTCCCGATGCCCTCAACCTCGATCCGAGCATCCAGCTTGTCGACGAAACTTGGCACATTATGCACAAAGATACGTTCGGCCTTGCCATTGCGGCATTCGGCGCGGACGCGGATCAACCCTCCTGGGGCTTCCAATGTCAGATGGGTTTCAGGCTCGTGCATCGGAAGAATGCCACTGTCCAACAGAACCGTTGAGACACAAATCGAGTTGGAGCCTGACATCGGTGGCGTGTCTTCCGGTTCCATTATGATGAACGCTGCATCGGCCTCGGGGTTTTTTGGTGGAACCAACAGATTCACATGGCGAAAGACACCGCCGCGAGGTTCATTCAGCATGAAATCCCGCAATGTCTGGTCTTCAGCGATAAAGGTCCTTTGGTCCCATACCGTCTCTCCCGGAGGCGGAGCGACGCCGCCGACGATAACGTCGCCCACTTCGCCTTCAGCATGGGCCGAGATTACATGGATGGTTTTGGAACTGCGCATTGAGCCTCCTGAAAGCCGATGGATAATGCGCAGTCATGCAAAACAGATCCGGTCTGGCAAGCCTTATCGCAGCCGCTGACCCGACTCTGGATCAAACAGCATCGCACGCTCAGGACGAACCGAAAGCCCGATGCGGTCACCGGTCGTACTGCGTTGGTCTTCCCGTTCTTCCACAATCAGCTTATCGCCATTTGGCGTCAGCAGATAAGAATATGAAACACCACCGAGCGCTTCGGTCAGATCAACTGTGCAGGTGTCACCGTTTCGATCCACCTGAATATGCTCGGGGCGAATACCCAATGTTACTTTCGTCGCTCCTTTGGGAACGCTCTCGGTGACCGGGACATCATCAGTAAGTGCAGGGTGCCGCACCATGCCGTCCACGATATCGCACTCAAGGAAGTTCATTGCAGGAGACCCGATGAAACCCGCCACGAACTTATTGTCGGGGTCGCGATACAGGTCCATAGGGGCTCCCACTTGCTCAATCCGACCGTCGCGCAATACCACAATCTTGTCGGCCATGGTCATCGCCTCGACCTGATCGTGCGTAACGTAGATCATCGTCGCGCCGATTTCCTGATGAAGCCGCGCAATTTCAACCCGCATTTCCACGCGAAGTTCTGCATCCAGATTCGAGAGCGGTTCGTCGAACAGGAACACCTCGGGGCCGCGCACAATGGCACGCCCGATCGCGACCCGCTGACGCTGACCGCCGGACAACGCTTTGGGTTTGCGTTTCAGATATTGGTCGAGCTTCAGAATATTTGACGCTTCCTGAACTTTCTGATCGATCTCGGCCTTGGCAACACCGTTCATCCGCAGACCAAATCCCATGTTCTCGGCCACGGTCATATGGGGATAGAGCGCATAGGTTTGAAAAACCATCGCCACTCCGCGTTTGGCCGGATCCACATGCGTGACTTCACGTGCGCCGATATGGATTTCCCCGTCCGAGGTTTCTTCTAAACCCGCGATCATCCTCAACAGCGTCGACTTACCGCAGCCCGAGGGGCCCACGAACACGCAAAACTCACCATCTTCAATCTGCAGATCAATCCCGTGAATGACCTGCGTCTGGCCATACCGTTTGATCGCGCCTTTCAGGGTTACACCTGTCATGTTGCTTGCATCCTATTCTGTTGGCCCTCGGGGAACCGCCACGCCTGTGCTTCTGTGCCGATCTGTTCAGCGACGCGCCGGACGCGCGGCACCCAAGATTGCAATTGCTCGAAATCCATTCGCCCAGTCGATCCTGTCACCGATAGGGCCCCCAACATGCGGCCCCCGTTAGTCAGAATCGGGCAGGCAATGCAGATGATGCCGGGCTCATGCTCTTCATCATCAACTGCGTAACCGCGGCTGCGGATCTTAACGAGATCAGCCCGCAATGCCTTTTCCGAGGCCAAGGTCTTGTCAGTGAACCGATGAAAGCTTTGTTGCGAGATCGTCTTTTCCAACTGTGCCTCGTCCAAATAGGCCATCATCGCTTTGCCAACGCCTGTGCAATAGGCCGGGCCGACCTTGCCGGCCTCGGAATACATCTCAATTGGTCGTTGCGCGTTGCGCTTATCCACATAAAGCACCTGCCCGGAATCAAGTTGCGCCAAGTGCACGGTCTCCCCTGTCTCGGCGCTGAGAGCGTCCAGGAAAGGCCGCGCTATTGGAGCTAATGAGCTATGCGTCCATGCCGAATGCGCCAATCGCACCAATCGCATACCTGGCGAATAGGTCTGCCGTTCCGGTTCGTAGTGCAGCATGCCCTGATTGGTTAGCGACTGCAGAAAACGGTATAGCGTCGCCTTGGGAAATTCACTGCATTCCAGCAATTCCCCGAACCGCACCGGGCGTTCGAAGGCCGCGACCTGTTCCAGCACGTCACATGCTTTTCCTATTGTTCCGTCACCTGCCACGGGTGCCTGTTCTCCTCCACTTTCCCTCGGCTTTGGGCACGAGGGTCTTGACAAGAGTAGCCGAGTCGATGTGTAGTTTTCAATATATAAAACAAGGTTTCAATATTTGAGACCAATATGGAAGCTTAAGGGAGGAAACTATGCATTCCATGTTCAAGCGCACAGCGGCTGCTTTGGCTGCCAGTGTGGCACTTGCTGCGCCCGTCGCAGCAGAGCTGACCGGCGAGCTGCGAATCTTCCTCGATACGTCCAACCCGGCGCCGCGCGCGACGATGGAAGCGATGATCGAGCGATTCGCGGCCGAACATCCCGGTCTGGAAATCGAAACCACCGTGATCGACCGTGAGGCCTACAAGACCCAGATTCGCAACTTCCTGACGGCTGACACGCCAGACGTTGCCACCTGGTATGCAGCCAACCGGATGAAGCCTTATGTTGAAGCGGGTCTTTTCGAAGACGTCTCGGACCTGTGGGCTGAACCTGAAATCGCCGACAATCTGGCCTCGACCAAAGGTGCGATGACCATTGATGGCAAACAGTGGGGCGTTCCGTACACCTACTATCAATGGGGCGTTTATTACCGCAAAGACATCTTTGATGAGCTGGGTCTGACCGAGCCGACCACTTGGGAAGAAGAACTGGCCAACTGCCAGAAGATCGTCGATTCCGGCCGCGCCTGTTATACCATCGGCACCAAGTTCCTGTGGACAGCAGGTGGCTGGTTTGACTATCTGAACATGCGCACCAACGGGTTCGACTTTCACAATCAACTCGCAAATGGCGAGATCAGCTGGGAAGACGACCGGGTTAAGCAGACCTTCGCCAACTGGAAACAGCTGATCGACATGGGCGCATTCATTGACAACCACCAGACATATAGCTGGCAAGAAGCCCTGCCCTTTATGGTCAACGGAGAGGCCGCCGCCTATCTGATGGGTAACTTCGCTGTGGCTCCGCTGCGTGAAGCAGGCCTGACCGACGATCAGTTGGACTTCTATCAGTTTGTCGCCATCAACCCCGATGTTGAACTGGCCGAAGACGCGCCGACCGATACGTTCCATATCCCGGCCAATGCCTCGAACAAGGAAGCCGCGCGTGAGTTCCTGCGTTTCGCAGTCTCTGCGGACGAACAGACCGAAATCAACAACGGTGCAAACCTCGGCCAGTTGCCTGTGAACGCGCAATCCGCAGTGGACGACGACAAGTTTCTGCAGCAGGGCTTTGTCATGCTATCGTCTAACAGCCCCGGCGGTGTTGCACAGTTCTGGGACCGCGACGCACCAGCGGAAATGGCAAAAGTGTCGATGGAAGGCTTCCAGGAATTCATGGTCAAGCCGGACAACGCTGACAAGATTCTGGCCAAGCTGGAACGTGCGCGCGAGCGCATCTACGACAACTAAATCTTGTCCAGGGTCGGGCTGAAGCCCGGCCTACACCTTGCACAATAGTAGGGCGGGCTTCAGCCCGCCTTCACCCACCAGATCCGAGATGCCCATGACCGCTGCCGTTGACGCCCCCGAGCAAGAAAGCTGGTTCCACAGAAACCAACAGCGCATCGCGCCCTGGCTGTTTTTGGCTCCGGGTCTGTTGTTCTTCATGGTCTATGTGATCATCCCGGTCTTTCAGTCTTTCAATCTGTCTCTTTATGAATGGGACGGTTTAGGTGCAGCTGAATATGTCGGCTTTCGAAACTATGAAGATCTGTATTGGGAATGGGTGGACCGCGACGCTTTCTACATCTCGCTCAAGAACAACCTGATCTGGCTGATCCTGTATCTGGCCGCAATCCCTGCAGGCTTGTTTATTGCACTGTTCCTGAACCAGACGGTCTGGGGCATCCGCCTCTACAAGTCTTTGTTCTTCTTTCCCTTCGTCATCTCTCAGGTCGTCGTTGGGCTAGTATTCACATGGTTCTACGACCCAACCTTTGGCCTTCTAAACGAATTCCTAAGCCTCTTTGGCCTCGGTCCACTGAACGTGCTGGGGGATGAGCGCTTCGTAACCTACGGCATCATCTTCGCAGGTCTATGGCCACAAACGGCCTATTGCATGATCCTCTACCTCACCGGCCTTAACGCCGTCGACCCCGAACAGATCGAAGCCGGGCGTCTGGACGGCGCAAAAGGTGGGCGAATGCTGTGGCACATTATTCTGCCGCAGCTGCGCCCGGCAACCTTCATCGCATTCGTTGTGACAATCATCGGCGCGCTGCGCAGCTTTGACCTGATCTCGATCATGACACAGGGCGGTCCTTTTGGCTCGTCCCGCGTGCTGGCCTACTACATGTTCGAGGTCGCGCTGTCCGAATACGGCTTCCGCATGGGATATGGCGCAGCTATCGCTGTGATCCTGTTCCTGATTATGCTCTGCTTCATCGCCTACTTCCTGTGGTCGATGTACCGCGAAGAAAGGGGGCACTGAGATGTTTCCCAAACCGATCGAAAAACAACCCCGTGCGGCACAGATCACTTATCAGGCGATGTTGCCTCTGGCACTGCTACTATGGCTGGGGCCCCTTTTGGCGGTCGCACTTTTCTCGGTCAAACCAGCCGCAGACTTCACCAATGCGAATTACTGGGGGATGCCGTCCAGTTTTGAGGGCGCGTTCAACTATGGTCAGGTCTTTTTCAATTCGGATATGCCACGTTACTTGATGAACTCGTTCCTGATCACCGTACCAACGGTAATCGGGGCCGTTGCGCTCAGTTGCATGACAGGCTTCGCGCTGGGGATCTACAAATTCAAATCGAACCTCTGGATCTTCTTCATGTTTGTGGCGGGCAATTTCGTACCCTTCCAGATCCTGATGGTCCCTGTGCGCGATCTCACGCTGGAGTTGGGCCTTTACAACACCAAAACAGGGCTTGTGCTATTCCACATCGCCTTCCAGACCGGGTTCTGCACGCTCTTCATGCGAAACTTCATCCGCGCCCTGCCTTTCGAGTTGATCGAGGCCGCACGGGTCGAAGGCATAAGCGAATGGCGGATCTTCTGGTATGTCGTTCTGCCATTGATGAAGCCTGCGATTGCCGCACTCAGCGTGCTGATCTTCACCTTCATCTGGAACGACTATTTCTGGGCCGTTGTGCTGACCCAAGGGGCCGAAAGCCAACCTGTCACGGCAGGGATAACCAGCTTTAACGCGCAATTCCGCGCCGCCTATCAATTGATGAGTGCCGGTTCTATCGTGGCAGCCCTGCCGCCTGTGGCCATGTTTTTTCTGATGCAGAAACACTTCATCGCGGGCCTGACCCTCGGTGCCGTAAAATAACGTCAAACCAGAGGTTTACCTCATGACAAAGATCACCTTTGTAGGTGCGGGTTCCACGATCTTCATGCAGAATATCGTGGGCGATGCCCTGCTCACCCCTGCTCTGGCTGACAGCCACTTCGCTTTGATGGATATCGATCCGGTACGCTTGGCCGAAAGTGAGGCCGTGGCCAAGGCTATGATCCGCTCAGTCGGCGCTGGCGCGACGGTCTCGACCCACACGGATCGCCGTTCCGCTCTGGATGGCGCTGATTTCGTGATCACGGCCTTTCAGGTTGGCGGATATGAACCTTGCACGGTGACCGATTTCGAAATTCCAAAGCAGTACGGCCTGCGCCAAACTATCGCTGATACACTGGGCGTGGGTGGCATCATGCGCGGTTTGCGCACCGTGCCGGTCCTGTGGGGCGTCGCGCAAGACATGATGCAACTCTGCCCTGATGCGACGCTGTTACAATACGTAAACCCGATGGCGATCAACACTTGGGCACTGGCCGAGCGCTTCCCTGCGCTGAAGCATGTGGGTCTGTGCCATTCTGTCCAGAATACGGTCGAGGAACTGGCGCATGATCTAGATCTGCCCAAGGCAGATATTCGCTACAAAGTCGCAGGTATCAACCACGTCGCGTTCTTCCTAAAGCTTGAGCATGAGGGCCGCGATCTTTATCCCGCTCTGCGCCAGGGCTATCGCGCCGGGCACTTGCCCAAGCCTCCGCTGCTCATGCCGCGCTGTCCGAACAAAGTGCGCTATGAGGTAATGGACCATTTGGGATACTTCTGCACCGAAAGTTCCGAGCATTTTGCAGAATACGTTCCTTGGTTCATCAAAGACGGTCGCAATGACCTGATCGAACAGTTCAGCATACCGCTGGACGAATACCCGACCCGCTGTGTCGAGCAGGTGGCCAATTGGAAGGAACAGGCCAAGACCCTGACAGATGGTCGGAACATCGAAGTAACCCGAAGCCATGAATTCGCCGCCGACCTTATGAACGCAATCGTGACAGACACGCCGTACACAGCCTACGGTAACCTGCCAAATACGGGTCAGACTCCGCAATTACCCCTAGGTGCAGCGGTTGAAACGCCGTGTCTGGTTGACTCGAATGGCGTCCAACCTTCCGTGGTCACGGATATCCCGCCACAACTGATCGCGTTGATGCGGACCCAGATCAACGTACAAGAGCTAACGGTTCGCGCGCTGACCGAAGAAAACCCCGAATACATCTATCACGCCGCAATGATGGATCCCCATACTGCGGCCGAGCTGGATCTGCGCCAAATTCGCGGCCTCGTCACCGATCTGCTTTCTGCCCATGGCGATTGGCTGCCAGATTGGTGCCGCCCCGCCCGCGCAGCTTAATCTTCGTCTTCTCAAAAAACACTCAATTCCAACGCCAGACAGACAGAGCCAATAATGACCAAGAAACGCCGTTCACAGCATTGGTACGGAAAACTCGATAAGGACGGGTTCATTCACCGGTCCTGGATGAAAAACCAGGGCTTTCCGGATCACGCTTTTGACGGGCGCCCCATCATCGGCATCTGCAACACATGGTCGGAACTGACGCCCTGCAATTCGGGCCTTCGTGATCTAGCCGAAGGCGTGAAACGGGGCGTGTGGGAGGCGGGCGGCTTTCCAGTGGAATTCCCCGTTATGTCGCTGGGCGAGACCCAGATGAAACCCACCGCCATGCTGTTTCGCAACCTGCTGGCGATGGATGTCGAGGAATCGATCCGCGCCTATGGTATCGACGGCGTTGTCCTGCTGGGTGGATGCGACAAGACCACCCCGGGGCAGCTGATGGGTGCAGCCTCGGTCGATTTGCCGTCCATCGTGGTTAGCTCTGGCCCGATGCTGAACGGCAAATACCGGGGTCAGGATATCGGCTCGGGCACTGATGTCTGGAAGTTTTCCGAAGCTGTTCGTGCCGGAGAAATGACACTTCAGGATTTCATGAACGCTGAATCAGGCATGTCGCGTAGCGCGGGTGTGTGCATGACTATGGGCACCGCTAGTACCATGGCCTCATTGGTTGAGGCGATGGGCATGTCGCTGCCCACCAACGCCGCCCTGCCTGCCGTTGATGCCCGCCGCATGGCACTGGCGCATCTGACCGGCAAGCGCATTGTCGAGATGGTGGACGAGGACCTCAAGCCATCAGATATCCTGACCAGGGAGGCGTTTGAGAATGCCATCCTCGCCAATGCAGCCGTCGGAGGATCGACAAACGCAGTGGTCCACCTGTTGGCACTTGCAGGTCGCGTGGGTGTCGACCTGACGTTGAAAGACTTTGAAATCGGATCGGAAATCCCCCTGCTGGTCAATTGCATGCCTTCTGGCAAATACCTGATGGAGGATTTCTGTTATGCAGGCGGTGTGCCAGTGGTTCTGAGCAAACTCAAACCTTTCCTGCGCCCGGCAAGAACAGTTCTGAACAAGGACATCTCGGCCCACTGTGAAGGGGCTGAGTGTTTCAACACAGACGTCATCCGCCCATTTGACGATCCGATAAAACCCGCCGCAGGCCTGCGGGTTCTGCGCGGCAATCTTGCGCCCAACGGTGCCATCGTGAAGCCTTCGGCGGCCACAGATGCACTGCTGGAAACCGAGGCCGAAGCATACGTTTTTGAGAGCATCGAAGATCTGAAAGCCAATATTGACCGCGACGACTTACCAGTAACACCTGAGACCATTCTGGTCCTCAAAGGTTGTGGGCCCAAGGGCTATCCAGGGATGCCCGAGGTTGGGAACATGCCGATCCCGGCCAAGCTGGTCAAAGACGGCGTACGCGACATGATCCGGATCTCGGACGCGCGTATGTCTGGTACTGCATTCGGGACAGTTATCCTGCATGTCAGCCCTGAGGCTCAGGCCGGTGGTACGTTGGCGCTGGTCAAAACCGGTGACCGTATTCGCGTGTCCGCCAGCAAGGGCGAGCTGCAGCTGCTGGTCGACGAAAAGGAACTGGACGCCCGCCGCGCCCTGTGGCAACCGGACGATCCGCATTACTCGCGCGGGTATGCGAAGCTTTATATCGACCACGTGTTGCAGGCTGATCGCGGCGCGGACCTTGATTTCCTTGTGGGCAAAGACACGCGCTTAGTGACGAGAGAGAGCCACTGATGGATCAACCTGCTACATTTCAAGACCTCAACGGAGCCTCTGTTTATATCACCGGCGGCGGTTCGGGCGTTGGTGCAGCGTTGACTGACGGGTTCATGGCCCAAGGGGCTAAAGTTGCCTTTATCGGTCGGTCAGATGCCGGTGAATTTGTCGAACAGATGCGTGACAAGCACGGCCGCGCCCCCTTGTTTTTGCAGGGTGACATGACCGATACCGAGCTGTTGCACGCCACCATGGCCAAAGCAGCTGAAGCCCATGGCCCGATTAAAGTGCTGGTCAACAACGCCGCGAATGACAAGCGGCACTCACTTGAAGAATCTACAACCGAGTTCTGGGACTGGATGATCGAAGTCAACCTAAAGGCCTACTATTTTGCCTGTCAGGAAGCCGCGCGACAGATGAAGGACAAAGGCGGTTCGATCATCAATTTCAGTTCGATCAGTTACCTGATGGGGAACGCAGGTTATCCAATCTATACAAGTTCAAATGCGGCAATCACCGGCATGACACGCTCGTTGGCGCGTGAACTTGGGCCAAATAAAATTCGCGTCAACGCGCTGGCACCGGGATGGGTTCTGACACAGAAACAGCTGGACATGTGGGCCACACCCGAAGATCTGGCTGCGCATATGGATCGCCAGAGCCTGAAAGAGCATCTGACGCCCGAAGACATGATCGCACCAACCCTGTTTCTGGCTTCAAGCGCAAGCCGTGCAATGACCGGGCAGTGCATGGTGGTTGACGGCGGCGTGGTAGGAACGGGGTGACGCTATGAATGTCGAGTGGATCGCTGTTGACTGGGGAACATCTCATCTGCGGGCATGGGCCATGCAAGGTGATAGCGTTTTGGCACAGGCCGCGTCGTCAGATGGTATGTCCCGCACAGCCGTCGGAGGATTTCAGGCAGCCCTGCTGGCTTTGATCGAAGATTGGCTGCCCGGGCTACCGGTAGATGTGATCGCCTGCGGAATGGTTGGGGCACGACAGGGTTGGGTAGAGGCCCCGTATTCTGCGGTTCCATCCGAGCCTATTCCGGTCGTACCCTTCCGCGTTCCAAACACCGATCCGCGTATTCGGGCCTTCGTCGTTCCTGGGCTGAGACAGAACAGCCCCCCCGATGTGATGCGCGGGGAAGAGACGCAGATCGCGGGGTTCCTCTGCACGCATCAGAATTGGGACGGTGTGATTTGCCTACCCGGCACGCATACAAAATGGGCCCAGATCAGTGCCGGAGAGGTGGTCAGTTTCCGAACCTTCATGACCGGCGAGTTGTTTGATCTGCTGCGCGGGCAATCCGTTCTGCAGCATTCAATTGACGAGGGCTGGGACGACGCGAGTTTTACCGAAGCGGTTGCCGACATGCTGTCGAAACCCGAGCAGCTGGCAGCGCGCCTATTCGGGCTACGGGCCGCTGATTTGCTGCACGGTCAAAGCAAGAGCGTTGCACGCGCCCGTCTTTCAGGGTTCCTGATTGGCGCCGAGCTTGCCGCATCGCGGCCCTATTGGCTGGGCCAACAATTGGCGATCATCGGCTCGGAAAGTCTGACCAAGGCCTACGCGACCGCCCTGCAGCAACAAGGTGCCATGGTCGAAACCGCAGACGCCACAATCGCAACACTTGCGGGCCTGTCGCAGGCCCGAACATTAACGAGGCAAACCGCATGAGCCGCCCCATCATCGCCATCCTACGTGGGCTGACCCCTGACGAGGCAATACCCGTCGGTCACGCCCTGCTGGAAGCGGGAATTGACCGGATTGAGGTTCCGCTGAACTCTCCCGATCCGCTGGAAAGTATCCGAGTTCTCGCCTCGGAGATTGGGGACCGCGCGCTTATCGGAGCGGGCACTGTATTAACCCCCGATCAGGTTGACGCGGTTGCCGATGTCGGGGGCAAACTGATCGTTTCGCCAAATTGCGATGTGTCCGTGATCCAACGCTCTGTCGCACTTGGGCTGCAAAGCTGGCCGGGTGTGTTCACCCCGACCGAAGCCTTCGCAGCGCTCCAGGCCGGGGCTACAGGGTTAAAACTTTTCCCCGGTTCGCTTGCCGGTCTTGCAGGGTTGGCTGCGCTGCGCCCTGTTTTGCCGCCGGGTGCTCAGGTCTTTGCCGTGGGCGGTGCAGGCCCCGAGAACTTTGGAGCCTGGATCGAGGCCAGCGCCGACGGCTTCGGAATTGGATCTGCGCTCTATAAGCCCGGAATGTCAGTTGGAGATATAGCAAACCGTGCCCGGCAAATCGTTGCTGCCTATGATGAGGCCGTTGGATGAGTCAGGTCTATGACGACCGCCCCTGCGAATTGGGCGAGGGGCCATTGTGGCACCCTAAACGGCAACAGCTTTTCTGGTTCGATATCATCGGCAAGCGATTGATGACGCGAGAAAATGAACAAGCGCATAGCTGGGCGTTCGATGAACATGTCTCAGCCGCAGGATGGGTAGACCGTGACACTTTGCTGATCGCGTCGGAAACCGGCCTGTGGCGATTTGGGCTTGAGAGTCGAGCCAAAGATTTGATCGCCCCGCTTGAGGTCGACAATCCGGTGACTCGATCCAATGATGGGCGCGCCGATCCTTGGGGCGGGTTCTGGATTGGCACCATGGGCAAACAGGCAGAAGTAGGCGCAGGTTCGATCTATCGCTATTGGAATGGCGAGCTACGGCCATTGGTCCGAGATATCACCATCTCAAATGCAATTTGCTTTGCGCCGGACCGATCCTGCGCCTATTACAGCGATACCGCCACCAAGCTGGTCATGCGTTGGGAACTGGACGCGCAGACAGGCTGGCCCATAGGAAAAGCGGCGGTCTTCCTTGACCTGCAAAGCGAAGATCTGAACCCGGACGGTGCCGTGGTTGATCACGACGGAAACATCTGGATCGCCCAATGGGGTGCCAGCCGGGTTGCAGCCTATACGCCCGGCGGTCAATTCCTGAGAGCGGTTGGTTTCGATGCCAAACACACTTCGTGCCCGAGTTTTGGTGGTGATGACCTGACTACACTGTTCTGCACCACCGCCCGCCAAGGGCTGGACGCGGACACTCTTGTAAGAACGCCGACGAATGGCATGACACTCACCGCGCCAAATGTGGCGCAAGGTCAAGCTGAACACAGAGTTATACTATGAAGCCGGAACTTGGCGTTTGCTATTACCCTGAACACTGGCCCGAAGAAAACTGGGCTCAGGACGCCGCGCGCATGGTCGAGACTGGCTTGAAATGGGTCAGGATCGGCGAATTCGCCTGGAGCCGAATGGAACCCACTGCTGGAGACCTGCAATTCGACTGGTTGGATCGCGCGATTGAAACCTTGGGTGCGGTAGGGCTGAAGATTGTGCTGGGCACCCCGACGGCAACACCTCCGCGATGGATGCTGGACAAGCATCCCGACATGCTGGCTGTGGATGCTGATGGCAATCTACGCAAGTTCGGCTCACGCAGACATTATTGCTTTAGTCACACCGGCTATATCGACGAATGCAAGCGGATCACGAAGATCATGGGTCAGCGCTATGGCCGCAACCCGCATATCGCTGCTTGGCAAATCGATAACGAATATGGCTGTCACGATACGACGCTCAGCTATAGTGCTGCGGCGTTGTATGCTTTTCACCGCTGGCTGGCGAACCGATACAACTCGATCGACGCGTTGAACGATGCCTGGGGGAATGTGTTCTGGTCGATGGAATATAACAGCTTCGATCAGATCGAGCTGCCGAACCAGACCGTGACCGAGCCCAACCCGGCACACGTCTTGGCGTTTCGCAGGTTCAGTTCGGATCAGGTGGTGGCGTTCAACAAGGCCCAGGTCGATGCGCTGCGGCCGCTAACGGATCAACCATTGCTGCACAATTACATGGGGCGCGTGCTGGAATTCGATCATTTCGATGTAGGCAGGGATTTGGACATCGCGACGTGGGACAGCTATCCGATTGGCTTCCTGTCGGATCGGTTGGAAGTGGGCGAGCCGCACAAGACTGCATTTCTGCAGCAGGGTGATCCGGACATGCAGGCCTTTCACCACGACCTATACCGCGCCGTCGGTCGAGGCCGTTGGTGGGTCATGGAACAGCAACCCGGTCCAGTGAACTGGGCCCCCTACAACCCGGCACCCCTACCCGGCATGGTGCGCCTCTGGTCGCTTGAGGCGGTGGCCCATGGGGCCGAAGTGGTCAGCTATTTCCGCTGGCGGCAAGCGCCATTTGGGCAGGAACAGATGCATGCCGGTCTACTTACCCCGCATGGCGACGAAGCACCCGGTTTGGCAGAGGCGCGTCAGACCGCCGATGATCTGGCCGCGATAGACACGGTTCAGCCTATCCATGCGCAGGTTGCTATCGTCTTCGATTATGCATCTGATTGGGCCTGGACAACGCAGCCTCAGGGCGCGGGGTTCGATTATTTCCGGCTCGTATTCTCTGCCTACCGCGCGCTGCGGCGCGCTGGGTTGTCGGTAGATTTCGTGCCTCAGGACGAGGTCGGCAAGGAGCACTATAATCTGATCCTAGCACCGGGCCTGGCTGCCTTAGGCGATCTTGAACAAAGGCTAATACAAGGGTGTAATCTTGCTGTTCTGGGACCGCGCAGCGGGGCAATCACCGCAGATTTTCAGATCCCTGATTCGGGGCGCCCAGGTCTTGATGGCCTCAGCAGCCATGTCGATCTGATCGAAACTTTGCCACCCGGCGCAACCCGTATTGTCGAAGGGGGTGGTGGTGCGGAACATTGGGTTGAGCGCTTGTCAGGCTCTGCCCAAAATTTGCTCTCTTTCGCAGATGGCACTGCGGCGTTGCATGGCGGTGCTGGTCTTTGGTACCTAGCAGGGTTCCCCGATGGGGCCCTTTGGGATCGCGTCATAGCCATGGCAGCCCAGAAAACGGGTCTGGCGCTCCATCCGATGCCCGAAGGGCTGCGACGGCGCGAGACGCAGTCGCACGAAGTGCTGATCAACTATAATGCGCATTCAGTGACATGGGACGGCCAGCAGATCGAAGGATGTGATGTCCTGTTCAGGACGCGCGGTTCATATAAACGTTAATCTAGATACCGCTAACATAACCTGTTAGATGGCGTGACGCTGGTCATGGCTCCAACAGGTTGCGACAATGAAATATACCCGTTCTGACTTTCCCAATGGCTTTCTGTTTGGTGCGGCTTCCCCTGCAGAACCGGCAACTGGGCTAGACATGCACCGCTTTACAGTTCGTTGGCAGCACATCATGCCAGACGGTCGCATTCCTGATGCAAGCGCATTGGATCAGTGCGAGCAGCGGATTGATCAGCTTTTGGCACACAGCATTCGGCCATGCATCGTGCTGGATCACAACGATATCCCCCCAGCGCTGGAGGATATCGGCGGGTGGCGCAATCGAGTAATGGCCGACTATTTTGCAGCGTTTTCTGAGGTAATCGTCGCTCGGATGGGTGATCGGATATTCAACATCTCTACCTTGAACCCGTCCGTCGGAATCGAACGCGACCCTCGCACCAATGCCCGCAGCCTGCACCATCAATTGCTTGCACAGGGCGCGGCGCGTCAGGAAATGCGGAGCTATGGGATGGCCAATCTGGGTGTAGAGGTCGATCCGCTCATCCTTGATACGATAACCAACGGGCAATACCCGCAGTCTTTGCTGGATCGATTGGCCCGCCACTTTCCCGAAAATTGGCGGGATGATTTTTCCATCATCGCCGAGCCGATTGATTGGTGCAGCGTAGTCGTGAAAGAGGGCGCTGACATAGACATACTCATGCGCACAACACATGAGCAATCGCTGCCTTCATTCGTGACCGTAGCCGCCGATGCGGGTCATGACTTGGTGCATTCGCTGGCGCGCGTGCATGACGCGCTTGAATCCGACACCTTGGTACACGGCATTTTCGTTCAGTCCGGGACCGACGTCGAGGCGTTGCAGACAATCCAAACAAGTGACGCCCAGCCGGCCCCATGGGTTAGACCCAAGGGAGGGTTACACGCACATTGGAATCTGGTGGCCGATATCGGCGGCACCAATACAAGATTGGGCGTCGTAACCGAGGGGGCGCTGACCGATCTTCGCAAACACCCCACCGGCTCCGTAAGCGACCTGCAAGACGCATTACACAGTTTATGCGACGAGGTCGGGACTCAGCCGCGCGCTGTGGTCGCGGCCGGGGCGGGGCCGGTTCAGGACGGCACCATTCGCCTGACCAATGCCAATCTTGATCTTTCCGAAGACGCTCTGGCCCGAGCGACCGGCGCGCACCATACCTATGTCATCAATGATTTCACTGCTGCCGCATGGTCAGTCGCCGAGATTACCGAGAATGATGTTGAGGTATTGCAGGGCTCAGCCGCTCCACCATTGGGGACACGGCTAGTTGTTGGGCCGGGAACCGGGCTGGGCGTGGGCGCCCTGCTCTACTCTGAAGGACATTTTCACACCGTTTCCGGCGAGGGCGGCCATGTTGGATTGTCCCCGCGCCATCTTGACGAGGTCGAAGTTTTCAGCGCAGCGCGCCAGATCATACCCGAGTGCTTTTTTGACGATACGCTCACCATCGAGGCCGAGATGTTCCTGAGCGGAACCGGGCTGCCGGTCCTCTATCAGGCGATCGGGATGGCCGAGGGTCTGCCCGAGGGTGTGGTACGTTCGGCAAAAGACATTCTGCAGGATGCGCAGGACGGCTCGGATACCTGCGCTGTCAAAGCGGCGCGAATGTTTACCGAGCATCTGGGCGCCATAATGGGCGATCTTGCTGTTGCTCTTATCCCCTCCGGAGGTGTGTTTCTGGTTGGCGGGGTGGCCGAAAAGAACCGCTGGCTGTTTGGTCAGGATTATCTGCGTGCCTTCAACGCGGGTGGGCGGTTCGATGAATTGCGGCAATCGATGAACCTGTATGTGTCAGAACAGGATGAGTTTGGCATTGTTGGCGCTAACAATTTCTGTAAGAATGCCTTGGCACGGTAATTTGGCCGCGCATTTTCAAGCAGGCCGAGGGATAGCAGAATGATCCTGTGCTGTGGAGAAGCTCTGATCGATATGATTGCCGAACCAACGGTTTCTGGCGGCAAAGGGTTTGTCCCACATTCCGGTGGTGCAATCTTCAACACCGCGATTGCACTGGGTCGTCTGGGCATACAAACGGGGCTGCTGTCAGGGCTATCTACCGACATGTTCGGAGAGCAGTTGATCGCCGCCTTGCAGATCAGCCATGTCGCGACCTCGCACGTTATCCGCTCGGACCGTCCTACGACACTTG
The DNA here is from genome assembly GCF_056542345.1 of Ruegeria sp. AD5. Lineage (NCBI taxonomy): Bacteria > Pseudomonadati > Pseudomonadota > Alphaproteobacteria > Rhodobacterales > Roseobacteraceae > Ruegeria > Ruegeria sp. AD5. The sequence continues at coordinate 1,527,309 of NZ_JBQFZR010000001.1, read as the reverse complement.
CATTCGTGCAGTTGCGGGATGGGCACGCCACATACAGTTTTGTCGATGAGAATACGGCGGGCCGGATGCTGCGGCCTGAAGACATACCGGATCAACTGCCGGGCGTTTCCGCACTGTATTTCGGAGGGATCAGCCTGGCTTGCGAACCATGCGCTGATGCGTACGCGGCCGCACTTGATCGTCATGGCGCGGATCACGCAGTGATGTTGGATCCCAATATTCGACCCAGCTTTATCAAGGATCAGACGCGATACCGGACCCGCTTGAACCGTATGATCGCAAAGACTGACATCATTAAAGTTTCCGATGAAGACCTTGATTGGATTATACCGGGCCCCGAAAGCCATGCCGAGAAAATTCCCCTGCTGCTTCGTGCAGGACCAGCGATTGCAATCGTGACCAAAGGGGGGGATGGCGCGACAGGCTATCTTTCAGATGGAACGGACGTCTCCGTGCCCGTCCAGAAGGTTAAGGTCGTGGATACAGTTGGTGCTGGCGATACGTTCAACGCAGGTGTGCTGGCCGCGCTGAGCCAAACCGGTCATCTAAACAAGCCCGCCTTGCGCACTTTGCCCGCAAGTAGTCTTCGCGACGCGCTTGAATACGGTGCAAAGGTCGCTGCCGTCACCGTATCCCGAGCGGGGGCAAACCCGCCTTGGGCACAGGAGCTCTGAAGGTATACATACCGATGCCGTGTTCAAGCTAGAAAAGCAGCAAGGTCCAACGCCGCCTTCTAACCTGCAGCTAAATCAAAAAGCCCCCGAGATTACTCGGGGGCCGCTTTGTTACCACAGTATCGGGAACGACCGATCAGCTGCGGCCTTTCCATGGCACCAGCCAGTTCTCCGCCTTGCGCATCAGGATATCGATTCCATATCCGATCACCCCGATCAGGACGATCCCCATAATGACAATGTCGGTCAGCTGGAATTTGGATGCGGCGATGATCATCATGCCGGCGCCCTTTTGTGCGGCAACCAGTTCAGCCGCAACAACAGTTCCCCAACAGACACCCATGGCCACACGTGCACCGGTGAAAATCTCGGGCAGCGAGTTGGGCACGATCACATGGCGCATGATCTGCCATTTCGACGCCCCCAGAGAATACGCTGCGTGGATTTTCGATATGTTCACACCGGACACACCAGCCCGCGCGGCGATGGTCATGATCCAAAGGGCCGCAAGGAACAGCAGAACGATCTTGCCGGTCTCCCAGATGCCGAACCAGATGATCACCAGTGGGATCAGCGCAAGTGGCGGCACCGGTCGCATGAACTCGACAATCGGATCGAACCAGCCGCGGAACCAACCGGATAGGCCCATTGCATAACCCAGCGGAATCCCCACAAGCGCACCTGCGATAAACCCAGCAATCACGCGCAACAGCGACCAACCCAGATGCTCCCAAAGCGAGAAGTTCTGGTAGCCTTCATTCGCAATCTCAAAGAACCGGGCCACAACGGTTTCAGGGGCTGGAAGCCAGATGGGGTTCATCTGCAAGCCCTGTTTGGGGGTGAAACTGATCGCCCCTTTCCCGGTCAGTGTTACGGTACCATCGCCTGTATCAACCTTTTGGCCTTCACCTATAGGTGTGCCGTTGATCGCGACGATCTTTGCACCCTCATTACGTTTGGCATCATCGTTCTTGTCGAACAGGATCGTCGATGAGCGGCCCGCAGCAGCAGCAACCGCATCGTCTTTGGCAAATCCGCTGCCGGGCTCGACCTCGAATTTCTCTGCTTCCTCACCGAAGGCTGGAACGCGAACAAAAATCGTGGCTTCATCCGTGCTGCCATCCGCGTTTTCGAGCGTATAGGTGAATTGCGTATCACCTACAAATGGGCCCGGCACATGGATCGGAAACAACTTCGAGCCGGTGAAAGCCGCCCAGATTACAAAGATCACGAGAACCGAGATTATCGATGCAGCCCTATCCGCTCGTACGGCACTTTCGTCGCCGAAAGTCACAGTTTTCAAGCTTGTGAAATCCTGACGCGATTGCAAACCGCGGCGTAACGCGTAGACGATAAAAAACGCGCCACCGAACAGGCCGATGTAGAAGAGAAGTACAATCATGATGCCTGCTCCGTCCGACCCATAATTTCTTCTTCCATCTCCCAGATCATCGAGAGGATCTCATCGCGCTTTTCCGCAAAACCTTCGGATTTCTTCACATCACGCAGATCGGCATTCACACCGCGTTCAGCAAAAGGCAGATTATATTCGCGGTGAATGCGCCCCGGTCTAGGGGCCATGACAATCAGACGCTCACCCAGCAACAAGGCCTCTTCGACCGAGTGGGTGATCAGGATGATCGTCTTGCCCGTTTCTTTCCAAAGCTTCAGGACAAGGCCCTGCATTTTCTCACGGGTCAGCGCATCCAAAGCACCCAGCGGTTCGTCCATCAGGATGACGTCCGGCTCGTTTGCCAGGCACCGCGCCAACGCAACACGCTGCTGCATCCCGCCCGATAGTTCATAAACCGCCTTGTCCTTGAAATCCTGAAGCCCGACGACCTCAAGCAGATGGTCGGAAATCTGGTCACGCTCGGCTTTGGGCATGCCTTTCATACGCGGGCCAAACTCGACATTTTCCCGCACGTTCATCCATTCGAACAACGCGCCCTTCTGAAACACCATCCCGCGTTCAGCATCAGGGCCTTTGACCAGATGGCCGTTCAGTTCAATCTTGCCAGATGTCGGCGCCAGAAATCCTGCAACGATGTTCAGCAACGTCGTTTTACCACAGCCCGACGGGCCAAGGACAGACATCAGCTCACCCTCTTTAAGGCTGAGTGAAACATCTTGTAGGGCCTGTACTGAGGAGCCGTTGGGTAAGTCAAAGCGCATGGACAATTCTACGATGTCCAGTTCAGGCATCCTGCCTCCTTCCTGTTTTCATAGCTGTCGACCGGCCCGAAACCGGGGCCGGTCGCATGAAATGTCCTGCGTGATTAGTTATTCGCAGCTGTCAGCGGGCCTGCATTAACGGCACCATCATACGAATCCAGAGCGGATTCGATGCTGCCTGCCGACACGAACACGTTTGCAACACCCTGCATGAAGTCTTGCGCGCCACCGCCCAGCCACTTCTCGGACAGCTGGTCTTCAACTGACGGGAAGGTGAAAGTCGCGATTGTGGCTTCAGCGTCTGCAGGATCCATACCAGCATCCTTGGCAATCACCGGCAGCATTTCATCTTTGCTGTCGCCTGCGTTCCACTTGGCGTTGGCATCTGCGGTAACCTTAAGGAACTTCGACAGAAGCTCGGGCTCTTCTTCGATGAAGCTTGCCGGAGCGCTAGTGACGTCGAACACCAGGATACCGATCTCTTCTTTTTCAGCACCGGTCAGCAGGATGTTGCCATGCTCGGTCATGCGACGAAGCGCGCCACCCCAGCCGCAAACCATGTCGAGGTTGCCCTGCGCAAATGCCGCGGCGCCATCGGCCGGAGCCATGTCAACAATTTCCATTGAACCGATGTCGACACCAAAGTGAGACATTTGCGACAGGAAACCGTAATGCGCAGCTGTGCCGATCGGAACACCGACCTTCTTGCCGTTCAATTCACCCGCATTGCCCTTGTCGATTTCAAGCGCTTCGGCAACAACGCAGTTGTCGTTGTCTGAATAGCTGACCGCCACATCGACGATCTGGATGTCCTGACCGGCCGAAGTGGTTACCACAAACGGTGGTACCCCTTGGCTGACCGCGATCTGTACATCACCCGAGGCCATCGCAGCTGACATGGCGGTACCGGTGTCGAAAGACACCCAGTTGATCTTGACGCCCAGTTCTTCTTCGTAGGTTCCGTTTGCTTTCGCATACTGGAACGGCATCGGCCATTCGAGGAAATATGCAACCGTCAGTTCATCAAGCGCGGCGGCTTGTGAAGCGGTAACGGCCGCAATCCCGGCATATGCTGTTGTGAGCAGATATTTCTTGATCATTTTGACTATTTTCTCCCTGCTGGTTCCACTTGTCGGCTCTTGAAACGTCCGAACTCTGGAACAGTAGAAAAACCATAGTCCTTACGCGTTGAATTAGTAAATCAAAATACTGGTTGCGTAAAAAGCGAAACTTTGTTTCGCTTTTGACTGATAGTTCGCTGGTTTGGGAGCACCCGATGACAAAGAAAGCACTCAGTCTCAGGTGGCTGGAGGTCTTCCAACTTATTTCCAAGTTGGGTTCAATCCAAAAGGTGTCAGCTGAAACCGGTTTGTCAATCAGTACGGTCTCCAATCACTTGCGCAGTCTTGAAAAGGCGCTGGATGTGGATTTGGTGGACCACAGCCGCAGACCCATGGGTCTGACACCCGCAGGCACGGTGTTCTCACGACATGTGCATGACGGCCTGATCGCCTTGAAACGGGGCGAGGCCGAGCTTCGCTCGGGCAGTTGGCAACATGCAACAGATTTGCGTCTGGGCCTGATTGACGATTTTGACAGCCGGGTCGCGCCAGAACTCTTCCGTCATCTCTCTGCAAGCCTGCCGCGGTGCAATTTTCGCCACTTTACCCGCCCCAGCCATGAGATTCTTGACAAACTGCAGTCTCAAAAGCTGGATGCAGGCGTTGCGACCCGACCTCCTGAGCACTTTGAGGGGTTAATCGAATTCCCGCTACTTCGAGATCCGTTTATCGTCATTCTTCCGCCTGCATATGACGGACCGGTCGAGGAACTGACCAAATCAGACAGTCCGCTTCCGCTTTTACGATATTCGCGTGATCACACCATAGGCAGACTCATCGAAATTCAGCTAACCCGCAGCAAGATTAACCTACCCAACCGGTTCGAACTTGAATGTAATCAGTCAATTATCGGACTTGTCGCCGGGGGCAGTGGTTGGACGATCACGACTGCCGCCAGCTACTATCGCGCACGGCGATTCCACAAAGATACACGCGCATTACCTTTCCCGGGCAAAAGCTTTGCGCGTACCGTATCGTTGTTCACGACCAATATCTATCCGTCGACAACCACACGACTGATCCACAACACACTGCAAAACCTGATCCGTCGTCATGTGACCGAGCCTATGAATTCGCGGTTTCCGTGGTTGAATGACGACTTTCGAACCATTCCCGCACCCCCCGAATGAGCAACCAGGTAATCTGAGCGCAATATCGAAGTTATTTTCCGGCTTTTTCGAAACCGGGTACAGTGCGCTTGACCGACGCGCCCCATCCGCTGTGATTAGGCCTGACCTTGCGGCTTGACTACAGGCGGCATTCTAAACCCAGAAACCTACCCAGCGGCCCATGTTGGCAAGACCTACCGGTCTTGAACCATGTGCTGGGCCCAGATCAGGACAGCTTGATGCATCTTTCCCGTTTTCCCCGTGTTTTTCTTGCCCATCTGCCAACACCGCTTGAACGGATGGATCGTATGTCCGAGGCTCTGGGAATCGATCTGTGGATCAAGCGAGACGACTGCACCGGCATGTCGACGGGTGGCAACAAGACCCGCAAACTGGAGTTTCTGTTCGGCGAAGCGCTCGAACAAGGCGCAGACATGGTGATGACACAAGGGGCAACGCAATCGAACCATGCGCGTCAAACCGCTGCATTCGCTGCCCGGCTGGGTTTGAAATGTCATATCCTACTGGAAGACCGCACCAGCTATAACAACGCCAACTACAACAACAACGGCAACGTTCTGCTGGATCATCTGCATGGCGCAACCACCGAGAAGTTTCCCGGCGGCCACGACATGCCCGCCGAGATGGAGCGTTCGGCCGCGAAGAAGCGTGAAGAAGGTCACAACGTCTATGTCATTCCGGGCGGAGGTTCGAACCCGACCGGAGCGCTCGGCTATGTGAACTGCGCGCTAGAGCTTGTGAGCCAGGCCAATAACTCCGGTCTCAAAATCGATCGCGTGGTGCATGCGACGGGCTCCTCGGGCACGCAAGCCGGGCTGGTCACCGGGCTTTGTGCCATGAATACGGGCATTCCGGTTCTTGGCATTGGCACCCGCGCACCGCAGCCCAAGCAAGAGCAGATGGTCTATAATCTAGCCTGCAACACGGCTGAGAAATTGGGTTGCCCAGACGTGGTGCGGCGCGAGGATGTGATGGCCAATACCGACTATGTAGGCGACGGCTACGGCTTGCCGACCGAAAGCGGCATTGAGGCGATCCGCATGTTTGCCGAACTGGAAGGCATTCTGCTCGACCCGGTCTATTCCGCCAAAGGGGCCGCCGGTCTGATCGATCTGGCGCGCAAAGGCTCGTTCAAGGATGAGCGTGTGGTGTTCTTGCATACCGGAGGCTCGGTTGGCCTGTTCGGTTATGATTTCGCCTTCGATCACACCGACCGCTGGGTCAATCTGTAAATCACGGTGATAAGTTCCAGCAAGCAGGTCTTCGCATGAAACCCCGCGTCACCGGCATATTGGGCGGAATGGGCCCCGAGGCGACAATTCTGTTGCAGCAGCGCGTGTTATCCACGGTACAGGCGGCGGATGATGCCGATCACCTGCCACTACTGATTGACATGAACCCACAGGTGCCTTCCCGCATCGCGCACCTGATCGAGGGCAACGGGTCTGATCCCGGGCCGGTTCTGGCCGATATGGCGAGAGGATTGGAGCAATCAGGGGCAACCGCGCTTGCGATGCCGTGTAACACCGCACACCACTATGCGGCGCAGATAGAGGACGCCGTCTCGATCCCCTTTCTGAACATGGTAGACCTGTCCGTGGATCAAGCGGCGCAGCTCCTGCCTTCTGGCAGCCAGGTCGGAATTCTTTCCTCCCCAGCGCTGCGAAAGGTCGGAATTTTTGACGCCCCCCTGAACCGCGCCGGATTTACCGCAATCTGGCCCGAGGATGAAGATAGGATGCTCAGCACGATCCGCCACATCAAATCTGAAGGGCCAACCGGCGCTGCACTCAGCACACTTTCCGACGCTGCTAACGCCCTTTCGGGCCGGGGTGCCGCGCTTTTGTTTGTGGCCTGCTCCGAATTCTCTCTGCTCACCCGCGACTTGCCCAAAAGCGTTCCGATCATCGACACCGTCGATATTCTGGCGGGCGCTATCCACTCCCACTCTCTGACGTGTTGAGGTTTCCCATGGCCGTCTCTTATCTGAAAACCGCCCTGCCCCGCCCCGATGCAGAAAATTCGGATATCCGCGATATCGTCGCAATCATGCTCTCCAATATCGAGCGCGAAGGCGAAGAGGCCGTTCGGCGCTATGCCGGAACGCTCGATGGCTGGACGGGAGAGTTCGTGTTGACTGATGAAGCGCGCAAAGCCGCATGTGACCGCGTGCCTGAACCGGTCAAAGACGACATCCGCTTTGCCCATGCCAATATCCGTCGATTCGCCGAAGCACAGATGACCACGGTGAGCGAATGCGAGATCGAGGTGATGCCCGGCCTGATTGCAGGTCAGAAACAGATCCCGATCTCGAGCGCTGGATGCTACGTTCCTGGTGGTCGGTATAGCCATATCGCAAGTGCGTTGATGACGATTACCACGGCAAAGGTGGCTGGGGTGTCCCACATCACGGCGGTCTCGCCACCGCGTCCCGGTGCGGGCATCCCTGATGCAATAGTTTATGCGATGGACCTTAGCGGTGCAGATCTGATCCTGAATCTGGGCGGAGTTCAGGGGATTGCTGCGATGGCCCATGGCTTTTTTGGTGCGCGGCCAGCTGATATTCTTGTCGGTCCGGGAAACTCCTATGTCGCCGAGGCGAAACGGATGCTGTTTGGTAAGGTTGGCATCGACATGTTTGCAGGTCCAACCGATACCTTGGTCATTGCCGATCACACAGCATCGATCGAGACCGTCGCCTGGGATCTGGTGAGCCAAGCCGAGCACGGCGTCGATAGCCCTGTCTGGCTGGTCAGCACTGATAAAGCTCTGGCCCAGGGCGTTATCGCACGCGCCGATGCCCTGATCGAAAGTCTTCCCGAGCCAAACGCTAGTGCAGCGCGCACGGCATGGCGCGACCGGGCCGAGATCATTCTTTGCGACAGCCGCGACGAGGCTGCCAGGGTCGCCAACAACTACGCGCCCGAACATCTGCAGGTGATCGCCGAGGACCTGGATTGGTGGCTGGACCAACTGACCACCTATGGATCGCTGTTTCTGGGTGCCGAAACAACAGTGCCCTTCGGCGACAAGACGTCCGGGCCAAATCATGTTTTGCCAACAAGCGGAGCGGCCCGATATACCGGCGGTCTGTCAGTGCATAAATTCACCAAAACGGTGACTTGGCAGCGCTGCACAGCGCAAGCCTCGCACGAGCTTGCTGAACGCACTGCCAGGATCAGTCGGATGGAAGGCATGGAAGGCCACGCACGCGCGGCAGAGATGCGATTGTCTAAAGTGTGCTAAATCTGGCCCAAGGATCCTGTTGATTGGTCAGATTCACCGCATCACGAACGGATCGGGGATCGGATCGTCGCTTGTGCGCAACCAGACCGATTTGACCCGCGTGTAATCAAGCGCCGCCTGTAGGCCCCCTTCGCGCCCGTGGCCCGACAGTCCATGACCTCCGAATGGAGCAATCGGGCTGACAGCGCGATATGTGTTAACCCAGACAATGCCAGCCCGAATTCTGCGGATCATTCGATGTGCGCGGGTCAAGTCTTTGGTAAAGACACCCGACGCCAGCCCAAACGCGGTGTTGTTGGCTATTTGTATCGCTTCCGCTTCGGTCCCGAAACTGACGACCGAGAGGATCGGACCAAAGGCTTCGCGCGTCAGACAGGGCGCATCAGGCGCGTCCGTACAATCAATGATTGTCGGTGGAAAATAGTGCCCCTCACGGTCCAAAGGTTGCCCACCCGCTATCACGGTAGCCCCTGCCGAGACGGATTCAGCAACCAGATCTGCAGCAGTCACAAGCTGAGCCTGAGTGCACAGCGGGCCAACCTCGGTCTTTAGGTCATCGGGCGCCCCGATCACGATCTCACCCGCTTTTTCGATGAGCCGGGCCAGAAACTCATCTTTGATCTTGTCAGAGATTACCAATCGCGATCCCGCCACGCAGCTTTGCCCAGTAGCAGCAAAGATCCCCGAAACCTGCGCGTTCACAGCACTTTCGATATCGGCATCTTCGAACACGATGAACGGGGATTTTCCGCCCAGTTCCAACGAAGTCGAAGCGAGGTTTTCAGCCGAGTTGCGCACGATATCGCGCGCGGTTTCCGGGCCGCCTGTAAAGGCAACATGATCGACATCCGGGTGACTGGTCAGAACGGCGCCGCATTCCGGCCCGAAGCCGGTGATGACGTTCAGAACTCCGGGCGGGAAGCCTGCCTGATCGAAAATACGCGCGAATTCCAGCATCGGGGCCGGACCATCTTCGGATGCTTTCAGAACGATTGTGCAACCGGCGGCAAGCGCCGGGCCAATCTTGACCGCAGACAGAAACAGTTGCGAATTCCACGGCACTATGGCGGCCACCACACCAACTGGTTCGCGGCGCAGCCAAACCTCCATGTCGGGCTTGTCGATCGGCAGGTGCGCCCCTTCGATTTTGTCCGCCAATCCGGCATAGTAACGGTAGTAGTCCGCGACATAGGCGATCTGAGCAGAGGTTTCGCGAATGATCTTGCCGGTATCGCGCGTTTCAAGCTCGGCTAAGGTCTGAGCATTTTCGGCGACCAGATCGGCCAGCCGGTACAACAGTTTACCACGCGCCGTTGCTGTCATGGTCGCCCATTCGGGGGCATTCAGCGCTGAACACGCAGCCTCAACCGCGGCGTTCACATCATGTGTTCTGGCCTCAGGCATTTTCGCCCAAACGGTGCCCGTCGCGGGATCAAGGCTGTCGAAATGCGCGGTCCCATCCGAAAACGTGCCGCCGATATAGTGCTGAAACTGCCGCATTTTCTCTCCTTAGGCGAAGGCGGGCATGACGTCCGCAATGAACCGCTCAAGCGAGGCTTTCTTGCGCTCAAAGCTCATCCCACTGTCGATCCAGAAAGAATACTCATCATATCCAAGATCGCTATAGCCCTTGATACGTTCGATTGCTTTGTCGGGCGTGGCGATCACATTGTCCCGGATCATCGCCTCGGGCGAATAGAAGGGATGGTTAGCGATGTCGTCATCGCTCAGCGTCTGGATCAGACCCTGCGACACAGGGCGTTCGTTTTTGAACCACGCGCCGAAATAGCAATAAAAGCGATTGATCTCTTCCGCCGCGCGACGGGCATCCGCCTCGTCCGAGGCGATGTAGGTGTGGTTCAACAGCATGATTTCGGGGCGCGGGACGTCATGAAATTTGGCGCAAGCGGCATTGAACGTATCCATCAGCCGGGTAATCTCTTCGTCGCCCTGCCACAAAGGGGTGACCTGCACGTGACAACCGTTCGATACCGCAAACTCATGACTATTGGGATCGCGCGCGGCAACCCAAATCGGTGGACCGTTTTGTTGCAGAGGCTTGGGTGAAGATGTGGTTGCCGGGAAAGAATGAAACTCTCCGTCCAGCGCATGATCGCCCTCCCAAAGACCCCGCACTGCCGGGACAAGCTCGCGCATACGCTGGCCTGCCTCCCAGGCGTCCAGCCCCGGCACCATTCGCTCGTATTCATAGCTGTAGGCGCCACGCGCGATGCCCAGATCCAAACGGCCATTCGTGATCATGTCCGTCATTGCGGCCTCTCCGGCCAGCCGGATCGGATGCCAGAACGGAGCGATAACGGTTCCGGTTCCCAGACGCACATTGTTGGTCTGGCGTGCCAGATCGACAATATTCAGGAACGGGTTCGGCGAGATGGTGAAATCCATCCCGTGATGTTCGCCGGTCCAGACCGCATGCATACCACCCGCATCAGCGATCTTGGCCAGTTCTATGAAGTTTTCATACAGCTCCTGCTGGTCCTGATCAGAAGAGGTGCGTTCCATATGAACGAAAAGCGAAAACCGCATGTCAGTGACCTCCTCGTGTAATCGGGCGTACCTCGCCGCTGTTCTTGTTTCCGTAGTAAATGCCAAAATCTCCCAGCCGGGATTCCTCGGACAATCGTTCCAGCATGGTTCGGGTCGCCGTGTCGGTTACAGTGCCAAAGGATACGACATCCAGCGGGACGAAATTACCTTTCTTCGGCTCACCATCTGCGGCCTGACACAGAAACGCGATGTGTTGACGCTTTTTCTCTGCATCCTCGTAAACAGAATAAACAAAGCCCGGCTCTGCGGTCAGCCCGGTTGCCTCAATCAGTTGTTCCAATGCCGCTGAAACACCCTCTGACCCAACCACTGCGTCGGGCGGTGCAAGCGCGCCGTCACCGGCATCGATCAACAGAACCTCACCTGCGCGTTCGATCAAGGCTGAGACGATCAGGCCGGTGTCCTGCATCAAGGCACCAGCAGCTGTTGATGGTGTTACATAGGCCCCTCTGACATATCCGAGACCGGGTGCCGGAGTATTGTCGAAGGCTTTGACCTCGCCGATCAGGATCACATGATCCCCCGCTTCGACGGTTTTGTGCATAGAGCAGTCAAACCAGGCCGACGACCCATCGATCAACGGCGATCCCGCAGGTCCACGCCGCCACTCGACGCTGGCAAACCGGTCTTCGACGGGCCGGGCAAAGGTATTGGATATCTCGATCTGTGTCTCTGACAGGATATTGACGGCAAACCCGTCTGCGGCAATCAATGCGTCATAGTTCTTTGAACTGTTGGCGAGACAAACCAGCACAAGCGGCGGGTCTAGTGAGACGGATGTGAACGAGTTCGCGGTAAACCCGATCGGGCTACCTTGGGTATCATGCGACGTAACCACGGTGACGCCCGTCATGAACGCTCCAAATGCATTTCGCAGCGTGCGGGGATCGATCGAGGTCATTGCGCAATCCTTTCTTCGGCCGGCTGGCCGAGCCATTCAACCAGATGCGCTGTTACTTCATCGGGTGCTGTCAAGTTCACCATATGTCGGTGGCCTTGGATCACAACGGCCCGACCGTTTTGAACTGCTGCGGCCATAGCTTGTGACATAGCCGGGGTTGAGTTCGAGTCTCCGTCGCCGGTGAGCGCCAGAAACGGGCACGAAATCAGATTCATCTTGCTGGCGTAAGTGGCATCGCCCCGCGCAAAAGCGGAATAGGCGATGGCGTAGCCTCGTTGATCCACAGACCCAAGCCACGACGCCACCTGCGCACGGGCAGCCAGATCACCCGGACTGTCACCAAACCAGCGCGACAACGGCGTTTCCAGATCAACTCGACCCGCGCTGATGTCAGCGGCCCGTTGGATGACTGCGGCGCGGGCTGAGGCATCGCGACAGAAGACGCCGTTCAACATAGCAACACGGCTAGTGATATCTGGGTACTCTGCCGCAAAGCCGGCAGCAATCAGTGCCCCCATTGAATGACCGATGATTGCGACCGGAGCCAGATCCAATGCGTCGACAACATCATGCATCCAGCCGACAAAATCCGGCAATTGGCTTCCAGATAGCAGACGGTCACTGCCTCCATGCCCCGGCAGATCAACCGCAATTACACGGCAATGCTGGCTCAGCGTGTCAAACTGAGGGCCCCAGGCCGCAGATTGCATGCCTACGCCATGGATCATAAAGACCGGTTGCCCTTCGCCCGCCTCTCTGAACGCGACTGATCGGCCCGAGTTAGACAGCTGCAGGGTTGTCAACGTCATGACCAAGTTCCTCGATGTCCTGATAGCGATCCCCGATCCGGTGGTGCGGCCGCCCTCCAATCGATGCACCCAGTGCAATCAGAATCTCATCTGCCGCAGGTGCATCTGCGACCGAAGTCTGGATCGTAAGGTAGTGAGAGCGACGACCCCCATCATGTTTGTCCATCAAGGGGATCAGCAGCGGCGCATTGGCAGGGCCGCGCGTATTGCAGAAGGAAAGGTAGGATTTCGCGCCGACTGCTTTGCGATAATGATTGCCAAAATGCAGCGTGTGGATCAGGGCCGACGCATGCTCGACCTCTCCGTTCAAGCCCACAATCGCGGATTTTCCATAGGCTTCGACCCGGTCGCCGCCACCTGAAGCATCCAAAATCATTTTGGTCAGCAACTCCCCCAATCCGGGGGCGCAATCGCGGATCGCGGGGCCAAGATCTTCGACAAAACCCTGACCAGCCCAAGGGTTCCGAATGACAGCTATTGCGGCAATTAGCTTCAGCGGAGTGTCCGCCAACTTACCACCCTCGATCAGAGTGTCTTCGACATGCAGAAGCGTTTTTCGAATTTCGGCGGACATGGTGATTCCTTTGGCAAGCCTTTGGTCGAGAATATGGTATACCATAATACGATATGTCAATCATACTTGTTCCGGATCCGTACCACAGATATGAAAGCGTCGATGATGAACACCGACTCCACCCTACAAAAGATCGAAAAAGCACCGCAAACCTTGCGGGATATCGTGCAAGCGCGCCTGCGCGAAGCGATCATCGCCGGGCATTTTGCCCCCGGTGAGCGGCTTGTTGAACGCCCGCTTTGCGATCAGCTTGGTGTCAGCCGCACCGTCATCCGCGAGACGATCCGGTTTCTGGAAGCCGAAGGTTTGGTTGAGATTATCCCCAACCGCGGGCCAATCGTCTCGACCCTCAGCTGGGACCAAGCGCGGCAAATCTATGACATCCGCTTACAGCTAGAAGGCTCAGCCGCCGCCGCCTGTGCACAAGCGCATGAGACAGGTTTCGCAAACGATCTGGGCAAGGCATTGAAAGCAGTGGGCGCGGCGCAGAATGACACCGAATGGTCAAATCTGCTACAGGCCACAACTCGCTTCTATGAACTGATTTTTCTACAGGCTGGGCACAGCATCGCCTGGGATGTCGTGCAACGTCTGAACGGCCGGATCAGCCGCCTGCGGGCCTTGACCCTCGCAGCGCGGAATCGAGAGCGTTCTGGGATGAGCCACATGACTGCCATCCATGATGCCATCCTCAGTGGTGATCCTGCCAAAGCCCGAAAAGCAGTCGAAAGCCATATCGCGGATGCTGCACAGACCGCGCGCGGCTTTTTGGAAAGCTCTGAAACCTGAGTGCTCGGCAATTGAGCCAGAATTCCAAGATTCTGATATCAAAGCTCTCATTATCTGCGTAGATTTGCCGGGAATGCCCTGATCTCACGAAAGCACCGGAATGCCGCGTCAGTCTACTCCGAAAGACCTCAGCCTCAAATGGCTGGAACTGTTTCAGATATGCGCGCAAAAGGGCTCGCTACAGGCGGCCTCAAAGGAAACAGGGCTGACGATAAGCACCGTTTCCCATCACCTGCGCAATCTCGAAGACCATCTGGGCATTGAGCTGTTCAACCACACCCGTAGACCCATGGTTCTGACCCCAAAGGGCCGGGTCTTCCTGCGCAATATCGAAGATGCGCTGCACCTGATCCGAAAGGCCAAGGCCGAAGCGTCTGCAGGAAGCATCACCGAGGCCAGCTATCTGCGTTTCGGCACGATCGAAGACTTCGACAGCGACATCATTCCAGAGCTGGCGGTCTATCTTTACGCGAATATGCCCGCCTGTGATTTCATGTACCACACGGATTCCAGCCACGCGATTATCGACATGCTGCGCGACAGGCAGTTGGATCTGGGGATTTCCACTACTCCTAGCGAACGAATGCGCGATCTGCAGGATCGCCCCCTTCTGCGCGATCCATTTGTGATCGTTTTGCCTGCGGTGAGTGACAAGTCTTTGCAAGACATTGTTGAGGGTCGAACCAAATTGCCGTTTCTACGATATTCCAGCAATCTGATCATCGCGCGCCAGATCGAGTCCCAATTACGCCGGATGGGGATTTCGTCCTCTCACAGGTTTGAATGCAGCAACAATCAGACGCTGATGTCGATGGTGTCCTCCGGTGCGGGTTGGACCATCACGACGCCGCTGCTGTATTCTCGGGCAAAGCGGTTCCAATCAAAGCTGTGCATGCACCCGTTTCCGGGCAAGAGCTTTGCACGCACACTGGCGCTGGTCGCGACGCCGGATTGTTCAAGATCAGTGATTGAGCTTGTGGATGCCAAAACCCGATCACTGATCAATGACCGCATCATTTCCCCACTGCGCGATGATATCCCGTGGCTGACGGATAGTTTCAAACTTATCGAATAGCACTGGATCAGCCTTCAAAGAATGTCGAAGCGATCTCGGATTTGCCGATCCTGTTCGTCTGACAGGTATCTTGGCGTATGGGTCTGCAAAATTTCTTGCGCCCGATGTCGCGCGCGGCTCCAGGCATCTTGCGCTCCGTTTTCTGCCCAGGTTCGCGGCTCGTCCCTGTCTGCAAGTGAGGGATAAAAGTAATCCCGTTCCATGGCCGCAAAAGTATGCTGACCACCCAGAAAATGGCCCTCGCCCAGAACTGCTTCGCAGATCGCGTCAAAGCCCAGATTCTCGTGTGTCACCTCTATGCCCCTCAAAGCGCGGTAGGTGTACGAGTGCATCTCATCATCCAGCACGAACGCCTCAAAACTTGCACCCAGCAACGAGGCCGTCATGCCCGAGCTTTCATAGATCAGATTACCACCTGCCAGCGCTGCCGCCATTGAGGTCAGTCCCTTTTCCATCCCGTATTGAGCGTCGATCGCCTTGGCATCAGACATCGAACAGGCCACACCTGAAGGCAGCCCAAGCCAATTTGATAATTGTGCTGATGCTGCATTCAGGACAGCCGTCTCTCCGCTGCCACCTGAGAACGCGCCGGTCCGAAGGTCAATCACCAGTGGCCAATTCGAAAAGACCATAGGAAACCCGGGCTGGATCGCGTGGACCATTACTAGACTCGCAAGAGTTTCTGCCAATGACTGCGCCAGAAAACCAGCCAAGGTCGCTGGTGCTGTCGCGCCGGCCTGAGCAGCGGTGATGCAAGAAATCGGAATATTGTGTTCGATGCAGGCGTAGACCACATCCACCGCGTCTTCGCCGTAGCGCATCGGCGAGATCACCGGGCTTATATGTGCTTTCATGAACGGGCGTTTTGCGAATTCACCGGGTCCCCCGGCTGCGATATCCAATATCTCAACAATTGGCGCAACGTGCTGCGCCAATGTAAAAGACGTCGCGGTGGGCTTGGAGGTATTCTTCAACAGCGCATAGACGGTGTTCACATCCAGATCGAAGGTTTCCTCCAGATCGGTTGCAACGCAACAGCGGGTGAACCAGCTGACATTTGGCAAGACATCCTGAAGACGCGTGAAATCATGCAAGTCCTGCAAGGTCGAAGGCCGATAGTGACCACTGCGCAGATCAAGCGTCTGAACCGCCGCCCCTCCGGTTCCGAAATAGACGCGATTACCGCCAACTTCGATGGATCGGGCTGGATCACGCCCGTGCAGAACGAAGGTCTTGGCGGCCTGATCAATCGCCTGTTCCACAAGTTGAGGCGAAAAAAGTATCCTCCCCTCCCCGCTATCTTGCGCCCCAACCGCCAACAAATCAGAACGCAAGCGATCCGGCACCTCGCCGATCCCCAGCTTCTCAAGAAGATCCAGAGCTGTGTTGTAAATCCGCTCAAGCTCAAACCCAGTCAAGGGTTTGTAAGCGCCTCCCGGTTGACCTGGCGGACAGGGGTCGAGCGCAGGCTTTTCAGCCCGCTGTGCGATACGTCCTTTTCGACCGGACCTTTTCGCCTGCTGCGCAGCCATTTGTGATCCTCCAACCGCATCAGGTTGATCAATTCAACTAAACGCCTAAAGCCAATTTCAACCGCATTCGAATTACTACGAGTTAATGAGCTTTTTTTTTCGATTTTTTACGTAACAATATCCAACCGCTTGTGAACCAACTGACAGAACAGGCTAATCCCCAAAAGACTACCTACCGGAGGGTCCTTGATGAAATCGCGCACTAAAGTGGTCGTTATTGGCGGCGGTATCGCCGGCTGCTCGACTCTGTATCACTTGACCCGTGAAGGTTGGACCGATGTGGTGCTGGTCGAGCGCGATGAGTTGACCAGCGGCACAACTTGGCATTCGGCCGCGCAGGTGACCAATTTTGGCATGAACCAGACCATGGTTGGTCTGAAGACCCACTCGATCAACCTGTACAAGGAACTGGCCGAGGATCCGGACTATCCTATCAACTACCACCACGGTGACGGCGGCATCCGGCTTGCAAATACGCCTGAGCAGATGCAGGGGTACCACCATTTTGCGTCTATGGCGCGCGGAATGGATGTGCATTTCGAGGTCATAGATGCAGAGGAATGCGCCCGCCGGCACCCGTTGATTTCCACCGACAACCTTTTAGGAGGGCTATGGGATCCGCTAGATGGCGACATCGATCCGGCTCAACTGTGCCAAGCTCTGGCACGCCGTGCGCGCAAAGCCGGGGCCGAGGTATATCGCAATACTCCGGTCACAGGACTGACACAGCACAAGGACGATACCTGGACGGTTTACACGGAACACGGCAATATTGACTGCGATATCGTAGTTAACGCTTGTGGTTATCGGGTAAACGAAGTGGGCGCGATGATGGGCGTGCACCACCCTGTCGCTTCGATGGAGCATCAGTATTTTCTGACAGAAGAAATCGCAGCGATCCGCGACGCGGGCCATCGGATGCCCCTGCTGCGCTGTCCCATCAGCGACTATTATTGTCGGCAGGAGAAGAACGGCTTGCTGGTCGGCTTCTACGAGCAGGATTGCAAAACCTGGGGCATGGACGGGATCGATCCGAATTTTGTGAACGCGCTGTGCCCTGACGATCTGGACCGCGTGACGGATGTGCTGGAAGGTGCCTTCGCACGCATGCCTGCACTGATGGATGTCGGCATTCATACAGTGGTGAATGGTCCGATCACCTACACAATTGACGGCGCACCTTTGGTCGGGCCAATCCCCGGAAAGCGCAATGCTTTCTGCATCATCGGTCTGCGCGCGGGTTTGGGCGAAGGGGGTGGCCATGGCTGGCTGCTGGCCCAACAGATCGTTCATGGCGAAGCCTGCTATGACACCTGGTGCCTTGATCCGCGTCGGTTTACCGGCCACACAAATGTGGAGCTGACCGCGCTGAAAGCCATCGAAGACTACCAGAATGAATTCCGCTTTCATTTCCCGCACGAACACCGGCCTGCCGGTCGCCCCGCCAAAACCACACCACTGACCCCGATCCTCGCAGCAGAAGGGGCTGAATTTACAGTGGTCAACGGTTGGGAGCGGGTCGACTACATCAAGCCTGCGCCTGATTTTCACCCAACGCTGAGTTTCAGTTTTGATGAGGCCTTTGACGTCGTCGCGGCGGAAATCAGAAACCTTCAGAAAAATGTCGGACTGGCCGAAGTGAACGGCTTCAACCGGCTGGAAATCACCGGAACCGATCGGCATCGGTTTCTAGATCGGATGATGTGCGGCGCGGTGACAAAACGCGACGGGCGGGTCGGCCTTGGTTATCTGCTGAACCACCACGGGATGGTCAAAGCCGAGGCCACCATCGCCAACCTTCCCGTGAGTGATCGCGGCCCGGCACGGGTCTGGTACGGGTCCGCCGCCGCCAGCGAATACCATGATATGGACTGGCTAAAGGCGCATCTGCATGATGGCGAAGATGTGCAAATCCGCTCACTCACCAATGATCAGACAATATTAGTGCTGGCCGGACCCAAATCGCGCGACGTGCTGTCCGCTTGTGCTCGAGGAGACTGGTCGCGAGAAGCTTTTCCCTGGCTGTCAGTTCGCGAGTGCTTTGTCGGGTTCGCGCCAGCAACTGTATTGAATATCAGCTTCTCAGGGGAACTGGCCTACGAGATACATGTCCCGAACGCCTCACTATACGCGGCCTATCTGGCGCTCAGAAAAGCTGGCGAGACACATGACTTGAAATTATTTGGTGCTCGCGCCGTCGAGTCCATGCGGATGGAGAAAGGGTTCTTGCACTGGAAAGCCGATCTGCTCACAGAGTTCGACCCGTTTGAGACCGATTTGGATCGGTTCGTGAAACTGACCAAAGGCGATTTCATTGGCCGAAACGCGTTGCAGAGACGCCTTGAGAACGGGCCTCAAAAGAAACTGGTAAGCCTGAAAATCGATGCAACCAAAGCACCGGCGCATGGTGGAGCCTCCCTGATGTTGGACGACATGGTTATTGGCACAATCACGTCAGGTGACTGGGGCCACAGAACAGGGCTAAACCTTGCTTACGGCTTTGTGAATCCGGAATTTTCCGAACCCGGCAGCCGAATGCAACTTGACCTGTGCGGAGAAATGATCGCGGCCGAGGTGATTGCGCCGTCCCCGTATGACCCGGACCTCTCACGCGTGCGAGGCTAATCCCAAAGTTACTCCCCGTTTCGATAGGCTGTTGGTGTCTGCCCGAATTGCATCCGGAACGCCCGCGTCATTGCGCTTGGGTTCTCATACCCGCAGCGGCTGGCGATCTCGGCCACGGACTGCTGGGTCTCGACCGCAAGTTTACGCGCCAAATTCAGACGCAGGCGACGATAGAGCGCCTGCGGTGTTACACCCAGCTCGGACAAAACCCGGGTCTCAATCTTCTTTTGAGAGCACCCGAGCTGACGAGCGATATCCTTTATCATTACTGGCGCATCCAACGTGCGCTGCATGACGCCCAGCACCCGATTCACCAGCCTGTCTTCGGATTTCATCTGTGGTGAAGCAGCACTTGGTTCACCACGGTTCATCAGAAGATGCGCCACCTCCATCGACAACAGCGGCCCGTGATCCGCGAGAATCAGCGCAGTCGCCAGATCATAAGCAGCCATCGCGCCCGAACAGGTGATCCGGTTCCGGTCGATCACAAAACGTTCCTGCACGACCTCGACATCGGTAAAAGTTTCTTCGAACCGGGAAAGTTCATCCCAGTGAATGGTCGCGCGATGCCCTTCCAACAGTCCCGCACGCGCGAGCAACCAACTCCCTGTGTCCAGACCAGCCAGTTTGCGATGACGGGTTGCGGCCCTGCGCAAAGCGCGATGAGTATCGGGAACCGAGTGTTCCAGATACCCATAAGACGGCATGACAACCAAAGCATCACCCGCCTCAATGCCCATCGCTCCATGAGGCGCGACCTGCAACCCGCTGGAGCTTTGGACTGGCGCACCATGGGGTGAATAAAACTGCCAGGCATAGAGATCCTGCCCCGCCAGTGTATTCGCCGCGCGCAGAGGCTCGACCATGTTGGCGAGGCAAAGGTTCGAGAACCCGTTGAACAGCAAAAAGTTATATATCTGGGTCAAATTTTTCTAACTCGGCATGATATCGTACGATTACTGCATGTCATCGTGTCAGGCAATTACGTTTCATTGCCAATCAGACATCAAGGGAACGCGTCATGCAATTTGGCTTAACCGAAGAACAGGAAATGATCGTCTCAACAGTGCGGAGCTTTGTTGAGAACGAGATTTACCCCTACGAAGCTGAGGTCGAACGCACCGGACAGGTGCCGCAAGAGCTGGGCGACGAAATCAAGCGGAAATGCATCGAACTGGGATTTTATGCCTGTAACTTCCCCGAAGAAGTTGGTGGCGCGGGTCTCTCGCATCTTGATTTCACTCTTGTCGAACGCGAGCTCGGCCGAGGTTCGATGGCATTGACCCATTTCTTCGGTCGTCCGCAGAATATCCTGATGGCCTGCAACGCCGACCAGCGTGATCGCTATTTGTTGCCTGCCGTGCGTGGCGAAAAGATGGATGCTCTGGCTATGACCGAACCTGACGCGGGTTCAGATGTTCGGGGCATGAAATGTCAGGCCGTTCGCGATGGCGGTGACTGGGTCGTCAACGGTTCGAAACACTTCATCTCGGGCGCGGAGCACGCGGATTTCTTCATCGTATTCATCGCAACAGGTGTGGATGAAACTCCCAAGGGCCCCAAAAAACGGATCACTACATTCCTCGTAGATCGTGGCACGCCGGGTTTTGAAGTGCGCGAGGGGTACAACTCAGTCAGCCACAAAGGCTATAAGAACTATATCCTGTATTTTGACAATTGCCGCCTGCCCGATGAACAGGTTCTGGGCGAGGTCGATGGCGGTTTCGCCGTGATGAACGAGTGGCTCTATGCAACGCGCCTGACGGTTGCTGCTTTTTCGGTCGGGCGCGCGCGGCGCTGTTTTGATTATGCGCTGAACTACGCGGCTGAGCGCAAGCAATTCGGCCAGCCAATCGGCAAGTTTCAGGGTGTTGGCTTTCAGATCGCCGACATGATCACCGAGATCGACGCTGCTGACTGGCTGACGCTCGCGGCTGCATGGCGTCTGGATCAGGACTTGCCCTCAAATCGCGAGATTGCCTCGGCCAAGCTTTATGCTTCGGAAATGCTGGCAAAGGTCACGGATACGACGCTGCAAATCTATGGTGGCATGGGTCTGATGGACGACTTCCCGATCGAACGGTTCTGGCGGGATGCGCGCGTAGAACGTATCTGGGATGGTACGAGTGAAATCCAGCGGCATATCATCAGTCGTGATCTGCTGCGGCCTCTGGGTGCCTGAGGCCCGAATGAACAAGGATATCTCCCGTCTTCTACGCCCGGAATCCATCGCGGTGATCGGCGGCGGTGCGTGGTGCCAGCAGGTTATCCTGCAGTCGGAACGCATGGGCTACGCAGGGAAAATCTGGCCTGTTCATCCCAAGGCGGATGAAATTGCCGGGTACAAGGCCTACGCACGGATTGAGGACCTGCCATCGTCCCCGGACGCGGCCTTTGTTGGCATCAACCGTCACGCCACCGTTGAGGCCGTTCAGGTTCTGTCAGACATGGGCAGCGGCGGAGCAGTTTGCTTTGCCTCTGGCTTCTCGGAAGCTGCAGCCGAGGACCAGGCAGGAGGAGATCTGCAATCAGAGTTGATCAATGCAGCAGGCAGCATGCCCATTCTTGGGCCAAACTGCTATGGCTTTATCAATGCGCTTGATGGTGCGCTATTGTGGCCCGATCAGCATGGAGCCGCTCGGGTAAATCGAGGCGTTGCCATTCTGACCCAGAGCTCCAACATCTCGATCAACCTGACTATGCAGAAACGAGCTCTGCCGATTGCCTATATGGTGACTTGCGGGAACATGGCGCAGACCAGTCAGGCTGAGATCGCGATGTCGCTGATCGATGATCCACGGGTCACTGCCGTCGGTTTACATATCGAGGGCTTCAAGGATATCCGCGAATGGGAGGCCCTTGCTGCCAAGGCACATCGGAAAGGCGTGCCTCTGATCGCACTTAAGGTGGGCGCATCCGAACAAGCGCAGGCAGCAACAGTTTCTCATACCGCCTCACTGGCTGGGAGCGATGCGGGTGCGCAGGCTTTGCTAAACCGGCTGGGCATCCCGCGCCTGTCCTCGCTGCCCGAGTTTCTGGAAACCCTGAAATTGTTGCATTGTTATGGGCCTTTGCCGGGGGGCAACATTGCTTCGATCAGCTGCTCGGGCGGCGAGGCCAGCCTGATCGCAGATATGGCGATCGGCACTGGCCTCAGATTTCCAGAACTGTCCAGAGATAAGCAAACCCGATTGCGCGATGCGCTTGGTCCGATGGTCGCACTAAGCAATCCACTCGATTACCACACCTATATCTGGCGCGATGAAGAGGCGATGGCGAACGCTTGGGCCGGAATGACTGGCGACGACATAGATCTGACATTCACGATCGTTGATTACCCGACCACCGATCCCACAGATTGGGCCGCTGCCACGCGTACAGCACAAAAAGTGCGGGCAGATACGGGTGCGCGTTTTGCCGTGGTTTCTACCCTGCCCGAATTGCTACCTGAGGATGTAGCACAAACCCTAATGGAGGCCGGTGTGGTACCCTTCATGGGTCTCCGCGAAGCCCTTTCTGCCACGCGTGCGGCGGGTCAGGTCGCCGTACCTGCAAGCGCGCCAGTCTGCTTGCCGGGTACGTCTGATGTCAAGCATACGCTGTTCGAAGCCGAGGCCAAGCAAGCTCTGGCTGCCTATGGTTTGCGCATCCCTCGGAACAGGTCCGTTCGTGGCGCAAAGGAAGCCCTCAGCGCGGCGCAAGAAATGGAAGCGCCATTTGCTGTCAAAGGCGTCGGCCTTGCCCACAAGTCCGAACATTCCGCTGTACGATTGAGGGTTCAGGCTGCCGATGTGACAGGTGTGGCAGAGGATATTGGAACCGATGAGATTCTGATCGAAGAGATGATCACGGGTGCGGTGGCTGAAATCCTAGTCGGTGTGGTGCGGGACCCTGCCCATGGCTTTGTGCTGACAATAGGGGCCGGTGGTGTCTTGACCGAAATATTGCGCGATACCACCTCTCTTCTGGTCCCGGCAACATCCGACAGTATTCGCGCTGCTCTCGGCGAACTAAAGATCGCGTCATTGCTGGCAGGCTATCGCGGCCAACCAGCGGCTGATATGGATGAAATCGTTGCCGCCTTTCAGGCCGTTCAAGACTATGTAATGCAAAATGCCGAAACGCTCGGCGAGGTCGAAATCAACCCGCTTCTCTGCACGCCCACCCGGGCGGTGGCGGTGGATGCGCTTATCAGAAAGGCCTGAGAAATGGACCCGATCAAGACCCGCCGTGACGGCGCAATTCTCGAAGTGACGCTGGATCGGCCAAAAGCCAATGCGATCGATCTAGCTACCAGCCGCATCATGGGGCAGGTATTTGCCGAGTTTCGCGATGATCCCGAACTGCGCGTCGCGATCTTGACCGGAGCAGGTGACAAATTCTTTTGCCCTGGCTGGGACCTGAAGGCAGCCGCCGAAGGCGATGCCGTAGATGGAGATTATGGTGTCGGTGGCTTTGGCGGTTTGCAGGAGTTACGCGATCTGAACAAACCGGTCATCGCGGCCATCAATGGTATTGCCTGTGGTGGCGGGCTCGAGCTTGCGATTTCAGCCGATATGATCCTGGCCGCTGAACACGCAACTTTTGCCCTGCCTGAGATTCGATCCGGAACCGTTGCAGATGCGGCGAGCGTCAAGCTACCCAAACGCATTCCCTACCACATCGCGATGGAGCTATTGCTGACTGGACGCTGGTTCGATGCCGAAGAAGGTCAGCGTTGGGGCTTGGTCAATGAAGTCCTGCCTGCCGATCAACTGATGGATCGTGCCTGGGAATTGGCGCGTCTGCTCGCCTCGGGTCCTCCGCTGGTTTATGCTGCGATCAAAGAGGTCGTGCGCGAAGCTGAAGACAGCAAATTTCAGGACGCCATGAACCGCATCACCAAGCGCCAGCTGCGCACCGTCGATATCCTCTATTCCAGCGAGGATCAGCTTGAAGGCGCAAAAGCCTTCGCTGAAAAGCGTGATCCGGTCTGGAAAGGAAAATAAGTTCAAAACACCGCTGCCTTCATCGCATTGGCGCAGTTTTGCTCCAATCGCTCAGCTAAGCTTGTTTTTTGTCAGAACACACTTTTACTATCCTGCAATTCAGGCCACAGCTACTTTAACTGGAAGAAGGAATGTCAAAGCGGCCCGATGCAGGACAAGAAAACAGAACCAGAACTTGAGATCGGGCGCACCCTGCAGCGTTTGCGACAGGAACGTCAGCTCACGGTGACCGAACTCGCTGCGCAGTCAAAGGTTTCCGCGCCCATGATCAGCCGGATCGAAAATGGTCATGTGTCGCCGTCCCTTGGTACCTTACACGCGTTGGCAGATGCACTATCTGTCTCTCTGATGGCGATGTTCAGCCATACCGACACGACCTCGGATGTGCATCACGTTCAGGCGGGAACCGGGTTGCCGTCGCGGCGTATCACACCAGACCATGCCCATGACTATCTACTGCTCGGCAAACACAGCGGGCCTAGCGGGTCATTCCAATCCGCACGCATCCGCATCTCAAAACAAGACCAACGCAAGTTGCCTAACTATCAGC
The DNA here is from genome assembly GCF_056542345.1 of Ruegeria sp. AD5. NCBI lineage: Bacteria > Pseudomonadati > Pseudomonadota > Alphaproteobacteria > Rhodobacterales > Roseobacteraceae > Ruegeria > Ruegeria sp. AD5. Next base: position 1,502,552 of record NZ_JBQFZR010000001.1, on the reverse strand, counting down.
ACGAAGGCTACGTCTTCATCTACATGATTGAAGGCAGCGCCATCTATGGCTGTGGGACCGAAGAGTTCCAGATGTCAGAAGGTGACACGCTCAGCTTCGACGCCAAGCTCCCACATGGGGTACGGGTCATCCTTTCAGACGAAATTGAATTCGTGACCGTGTCGACGCGACCGCATTGATCTTTGCAGAGGCCCTAGGCTCCACGCCGCGTTTGCCATCCGATCAGACTGAAACACGCGAACACTACTGCAGCAACACAAACTATGGATGGCCCTGCAGGCGTATCAAATATGTAAGCAGCCCGTAGCCCGGCGATTGCGGAAAATGCACCAATCGCCGCCGCAATCAAAGCCATCGCTTCCGGTGATCTGGCCAGACTGCGCGCAGCCGCCGCCGGGATGATCAGCATTGCAGCAATCAAAAGAACACCTACGACCTTTATCGCCACGGCCACTGTAACTGCCAGAGACAGCGTCAGGATCAACTGCTCTCGCTTGGGGTCAAAGCCGCTGGCATAGGCCAGCTCTTCATTCATGGTCGCCGTCAAAAGCTGCGACCAGCGCCATACGATGAGGGCCACGACAAGCGCTGCGCCCCCCCAGATCACAACCAGATCGGTGCGTGACACGGCCAGAATATCACCGAAGAGATAGGCCATCAGGTCGATGCGAACACCGGACAGGAAAGATACGGCGACTAGACCGAAGGCAAGTGCAGAGTGTGCTAGAACGCCCAGCAGTGTATCCATCGCGTAACCACGTCCGGACAACAGTGTCACGGTAAGTGCCATCGCAAGTGCAACAGCTAGCGCCCCAGTAAAGACGGACAACTGAAACGTCAGCGACAAAGCGACACCCAGGATTGCCGCATGGGCGGTGGCATCCCCGAAATAGGCCATTCGGCGCCAGACAACAAAACACCCCAGTGGTGCCGCAGCAAAAGCAACGCCAACACCTGCAAGCGTCGCGCGCGTCATGAAATCATCCAGCATTATTCTGCGGCTTCCTGAGAGGTTTCACAGTGATCGTGATCGTGATCATGGTCGTGATCATGGCGATAGAGGGCTAGTGCGCCTCCGGTACCCGTTCCGAACAGGGCCCGATATTCCGGGGCCGAAGCTACGACTGCGGGGGACCCTTGGCAGCACACATGACCATTGAGACAGATCACCCTGTCCGACGCGCTCATGACCACGTGCAATTCATGGCTGATCATCAGTATGGCGCATCCGGTTTCACGCCGGACCTCTTCGATCTGACGATAAAACGCCGCAGAACCCGGTTGGTCGAGACCCTGAGTGGCTTCGTCCAAAAGCAGAACGTCGGGCCGATTGATCAACGCCCGCGCCAGCAAAACGCGCTGAAACTGTCCGCCTGACAATTGCGACATTTGGCGCTTTAGCAGATCCGGCACCCCAGCAGTTTCAAGCGCTTCTGTACATTGAAGCCTAGAGACACGATCCGTCAGACGCATGAATCTTTCGACTGATATCGGCAGGGTCGGATCAATGTGCAGTTTTTGGGGGACATACCCGATTTTTAGCCCAGGCTTCAGCGTAACCTTACCTTCCGCAGGCTTGGTCGCGCCTATAACGGCCCGCAACAGGCTAGTCTTTCCCGATCCGTTTGGACCAACGATCGTCACGATTTCACCAGCCTCAATCGTCATGCCGACATGGCGCAGAACGGTATTCGCGCCATAACGCACGCTGAGGTTTTCAACGGTGATCAGGGTCATGTCTACGCCTTCTCGGTGCAGTCTGGGCAGAGTCCCTCGGCTTCTACAACGGTTCGCTCGATTTCGAAACCCGCCGCGCGCGCGGCTGCGCCGAGGACGCCATTGGACGGTGCCGACTGAGCTTCGGCGACAGCGTCGCATTTTCTGCAGATCATGAAGGCCGGGGAATGGACCTCTCCGGGATGAGAGCAGGCCACAAAGGCGTTCAAACGTTCAATCTTATGGACGAACCCGTACTGGACCAGAAAATCCAGCGCGCGATAAGCCACCGGCGGCTGCGAACCAAAACCGGCTTCGCGCAATCGATCAAGTATAGCGTAAGCCCCGAGCGACTTGTGGTCTTGCAAAAGCATTTCAAGAACTTTTCGCCGCACAGGGGTTAGCCGCAACCCTTCTTCCCTGCACCGAGCATCCGCTGTGGCCAACGCCGTTTCGACGCAATTCTTGTGATCATGCTCCTGAAATCCTACCGGCGCATTTTCACCAACCGAAATGGGGTGCATCTCACTTGTCATGTTATACCATATCATATATGCCGCTCGTAACGTTATAAAATCACACAGAGGGTCTGATGTCCAGAAAGCTGCTCCCACTATCGATTACCGCTGCATTGATGGGCGGAACCGCCATGGCGGATGCACCCAAGGTTGCGGTTGACATCGCACCCGTTCACTCACTCGTGGCCCGGGTGATGGAGGGGGTAGGAACGCCTGAATTGATAGTGCAGCCCGGTGCCTCGCCACACGAATACAACCTTCGTCCGTCAGAAGCAGCCGCACTGCAAGAGGCAGATCTGGTATTCTGGATTGGCGAGGACCTGACCCCGTGGATGGAAGGCGCTGTCGAGACGCTCAGCGACGGGGCGACTGTTACGGTGTTGCTTGAGTCGGACGGAACGGTTCTGCTCGATTTCCGTGAAAGTGCTTTGTTCGAAGCGCATGACCATAGCGACGACGAAGATCATGGGGATGACGATCATGACGATCACGACCATGCTGAGGATGATGGTCATGATCACGACGACCACGACGATCATGCAAAAGACGATGACCACGATCACGAGGATCATGCCGAGGACAAAGAGCATGATGATCATAATCATGACGAAGAGCATGCGGATGAGCATGAGGACCACGCCGGACATGACGACCATGAGGGCCACGCGCATGGCGAACATGATCCGCACGCCTGGCTCTCTCCGGTCAACGCAGAAATCTGGCTGAAAACGATCGCGGCGCAGCTTTCTTCGGCTGACCCAGACAACGCAGGTGCTTATTTTGCAAATGCGGCAGCTGCGCGTGAAGAAATGGCTGCTTTGTCAGCGGAAGTGGCCGAAACGCTGGCGCCGGTCAAAGGTGGCAGCTTCATCGTGTTCCACGATGCCTATCAATATTTCGAAGATGCCTTTGGCTTCCCGGCGTCGGGTGCAATTTCCCTCAGCGATGCGACCGATCCAAGCCCGGCAAGGATCGCCGAAATTCAGGGGCGTATCCGCGACGAAGGTGTGGATTGTGTCATGGCTGAACCCCAGTTCAACCCCGGAATTGTCGCAACCGTTCTCGACGGCACCGAAGCTAAAACCGGCATCATGGACCCGCTGGGATCTGATCTGGAACCCGGAGTAAATCTGTACCCGCAACTCATCCGCAATCTGGCCAAAACACTGTCTGAGTGCCTTTGAATCAATCAACAGCCTGGTTGGGAGTTGGTTCTGGCCAGGCTGAAATCAGACAGAGTTCTCCGCTCATCGTTCCAACAAAGTCATCAGTATTCGGCTACCGGCCTCTCTAAGCTGTCCAATTTGGCGGCTAAGCTGCCGGCGCAAGTCAATCATCGCCAGCGAACTTTCGATGCCGCGCTCGACCAGAGGTTGGATCACGCCAATCTATTCCTCCAGAAACGCCGCCTCCACACCTGTACGGTCGGGAAGATCAAATTCTTGTCCGGATATCTGAGCCTCAAGTCTCGCGCGCGACGCGATCGCAATCGCCTGTCGCGGCCTGCCAATCGCCTAGATCACGCCACGAATACGAAAGGGAAGGGCAGATCGACCAAAGCAACCAGCGAGGCAGACGTAAAGAAATCCCTCACGACCTTTAAATCCCGAAGGATCGAGGCCATGCGTCCATTCTGCCCGCCCCGGGCTTTCATAATAAGCGCCATCAACTGATTGAACAGCCGCTCGGTGATCTTCAGGTCCGCCCGTTTTCCCGCTGTATCGATGAACCGTGTCTGCAGGTTCTTGATCAGGAAATCGAACAACAGTGCAAGGCCAACCCCGACGACCAGAGCCAACAAGCTATCAACCACTTCGATTGGCAGAATGGGGTCATGAACGACCATGGTGAACCGCGACGTCACCAGCCCAAGCACGCTTGTCACCATCGCGGCCAATAGGATCTGAATGTAGACCCCGCGCAGATCGCTGAACGCGGACCAAAACCGATGACCTTGCGGCCTAAACGATTCTCGTTCCAGCGGCGCGAGCATTATGCGCGCAATATCCAGCGCGTCTTGCGCAGTCGTGTTTCCTGTCGCCGCCAGATCTGAGGTTCGCTGAGTCCGCTGCTGGCATCGATCACAAGAAAGCGTTGGTGTCTTCTCGATCCAGAAACGCGAAAGATTGCACAGCTGCGTCAAACGCCAGGACCAGAAACAAGTTCGGGTCCAGTTTCAGCAACCGCGCTTTCCCGAAACCCGCCTGTAGCCCACCGCTTCCACTGCGCTGACCGCCTAGGCGACTTCATTGCCCTAGAACACCCGAAAGATATCCACCTCGGACAACCCAAGACCCAAATGCTCTGTCAGTAGTCGGAGGTGCGTATTCAGCGGGTTAGTCGCAGTCGGGTTCACGACGGATATCACAAGGTTGGATCGGTCGGCTGTGCAACACCCAACGCGTCCAGGATATCGCCCGTGACCGCCAGCACGGCATATTCTGCACGACGTGCCTGAGCCTCAAGCTGGATCACCCGAACCTGCGCAAGATTCAACTCGCGCAACGCATCCAATATCTGTACCAGCGTGCTGCGCCCGATATCAAACTGTCCACGAGCTGCATCCAGCGCTTGCTCATTGATCTCGACAGCGCGCCGGGCTGTGGCGAGCCGTCGCTGGATTGAATTGGTCTCTTCCAAGGCCTGGGAGAGATTACGTTGCAACTCGCGCCGCAATTCTTCTTCATCAGCCCGGCTTTGTTGAAGATTCGCCCTTGCGGTTTCGACATTGGCGCGCGCGGATCCCCCTTGGTAAATCGGGACCGTTACACCCAATCGGGCCTGCACACCGTCGTCGATACTGCCCTGGTCGAAATCTGTCTCAAGAATCGCAGAGAGTGTTGGGCGGGTCGCTCGTTCGGCAACCACAACCTCTTGCGCACGCACTTGACTGAAGGCGACCTGAGTACGCAGACGCGGGCTGCGTGCAACCATTTGCTGCGAGGTGGCCGCTGCCAGAATGGGTGCGGGGGGGATGGTCGGAATAGCACCGGGTCGCGTTCCGAAGACTTCGACCCATGTTGCCGTCGCCAGTTCCACATCCGTCTGAGCCTGCGCTAATTCTGTCTCGGCGTTAGACTTCCGCCCCTGCCCCGCCAGCAAATCTGCCACCGACCCGGCCCCGGCATCAAAACGGGACTGGAGGTCGCTGACCAAAACGTCCGTACGATCCAGATTCTGCTGGGCTTGTTCTTCGAGGCGGCGATTTCGATCCAGATCAATTATGGTTTCGATGGCCTCGAAGCTCAGCGCGCTCAGCTCTGACAATTCGTTTAACCAGGTCTGCCGGGCTTCAATCTGACGCAAACCCACACGACCCGAGACTTTGCCACCATCATAGATGATCTGGCTAAGCCGCAGGATCGGTACTGTATCCCCATCGGACGTCAGGGATGTCTCGGCCTCGATCTGCGGCAGGAACGCGCCTTGCTCGGCATCAATGCGGGATTTCGAAGCCAGAACGCTGGCGGCTCCGGCTGCGGTGGTGGGCGATGTCGCGACAGACCTTCGCACCAACTCAGCGAATTCAGTGCGTGCGACATTTCCCTTCAGATTATCCCCCCCCGATAAGGGGGCGAGAGCCGGTGTCGCCCCGGGATCAAAGGACTTGGTTCCCTGTAAATCCTGACTGCAGCCCGCCAAAATAATAGTGGCTATCACAACCGACAACCATGCCCTCATCCCGCCAAAGCTCCTGATTTCAACTCTGAGATAAGCAACAAATTTCCAGTCAGTTAATCGTGGAACTTGCTGCCCGCATTTTGCGTTACAGGAGAAAGTGCGGTAAAAAAGTAACCATATTCTTTACGAGTTTAATGTTCTGGCACGACATCAGTTTATCAAGATGCGGGTCCAGAAAAATCAAGCGGAGCAAGGGCGCAGATCCCATCTGATAATCCGCGAGCTTTCGGCCGCCAGCCATGTTCTGTTTGGCAAGTTTGATTCAACCAATCACAACTCATCCAACCTTGTTGCCTTGGCTCCAGACACCGCGCAAAACTGGTGTTTGACCCATGCGACGCACACGCAGAAAGTCACCGCGCAGACCCACATTCAGGATGCCACGGTCATCAAGACCGACAGCCATTGCAGGATTGCGTGTAACCGTGGCCACAGCACGAGGCAGGTCGTCCCAAACACTGGCAAGATGAAAAGCCGACAGCAGTAGCGCAGAGGGCACGTAGTCGGAAGACACAATTTCCAGAAGATCGGCCTTTGCAAGATCTTCAGCCGCGACATTGCCGGAATGCGAGCCGCCACGGATCAGATTCGGGGCACCCATCATGACGGCGATGTTGCGGGTACGGCAGGCCTCGGCCGCCTCGAACGTGGTTGGGAACTCGGCGAAAGCCACACCATTTTCGGACGATTTTTCGACATGCTGCGCCGTGGTATCGTCATGGCTGGCCAGCGCGGCGCCAAGACGGGCGGCCTCGATCACTGCACCGGCTTCGTGCTTTTCTCCGAAACGCTGCTGTAGACCACGCAGGTTCTCGACATGTGCAACGAAATCGGCGTCGGTCATACCGCGCTTTTTGGCGACATAGGTCTTCAATGCACTCAGATCGCTGAATTGACGTTGACCCGGCGTGTGGTCCATCAGGCTGACAATGCCAACCCTGTCTTCCGGCCCGAAGGTCGCCAATTCCTCAAGCAGTGTCTCCGAGCAGATCTCAGCCCGCAGGTGAAGGAAATGGCTGATCTTGAAATAGCCTGCGGCGCGCGCCGACAACAGTTCGTCCGCCAGTTTGCGGGCATAGTCGATGTAACGGCCCTTGCCGCTGTGAATGGAACCTACTCGCATGGCGTCGAACACGGTTGTGATTCCGGTCGAAGCCAGCTCGCTATCATGCGCGATCAGGGCCGGAAGATGAGGCCAGTCCACTTCCGGGCGAGGCTCGATATGACGTTCGATATTGTCGGTGTGCAGCTCGACCAGTCCCGGAAGGATGTAATCACCTGCACAATCGACTGCGCCGGTCGGAACATGATCCCCTTCGGTGATCTCGGAAATGACGCCCTGTTCGATTGTCACCGAACCGGTTACTACCCGATCGGGCATCACAAGCTGGGCATTCGCAAGGCACAGATTATCTGACATATCGCTGTCACAAGCCTTTGCCAAAGAGGGCGCGGGAAAAGGGGAATTCATGTCATACTCTCGATTTGCAATCTACTACGTGCCGCCCGAAGGACCATTGGAACAGTTCGGCGCGCGCTGGCTGGGATGGGATGTCGTGCAGGGCTGCGAGGTGCCTCAGCCCGATCTGCCCGATTTGCATGACGTTACGATGACACCGCGCAAATACGGCTTTCACGGAACGCTGAAACCACCCTTTCAACTGGCCGGAGGTTATTCGCTTGAAGCCCTGAAAGCGGCGGCGTCTGAGATGGCCGCTGGCCTGGCGCCTTCGAGCTGTGAACGGCTGAGTCTGACGAGGCTGGGCCGGTTTCTCGCTTTGACCCCACAGGGCGATGTTAGCGGCTTGCAAAGAATTGCTGCGGCCTGTGTACGTGAGCTTGACCCGTTTCGCGCCCCAACCAATGAGGCTGAACTTGAGCGGCGGCGCGGTGCAAGGCTGAGCCCACGTCAAGACGCACTTTTGATCGAGTGGGGTTATCCCTATGTGATGGACGAGTTTCGGTTTCACATGACGCTGACGGGTCGGCTGCCGAATGGCGATATTCCTGTGTGGACCGAGGCGCTGCACCGCCATTTGCCAGCCTTGCCTGAGCCCTTCGTCATCGACCAAATTGCCTTGTGCGGCGAGCGCATCGATGGGCGTTTCGAGCTTATTCATCGGTATGCGCTCGCTGGTTGAAGGACCCCTGCGGCGCGCGCAACCGTCTCGGCCAGTGGGCCATCGTTGGAAATGGTGATAACATCCAACCCATCGGGCAAGGGTTTTACTGCCTGAGCAAGCCGATTTGCAATCTCGCTATCGCTTTCTCGGCCGCGAGCTGCCAATCGCCGAGCAAGAGTTTCCGGCTTCGCGGTAATATTCAGGACAATGAAGCGCGGGAAACTTTCTGCGGCCTCGAGCAGAGCTTTGCGCGAGAAATTTGCCAGACAGTCTGCGCCATCACTCAGCCGATCTTTGACGGCAACCGGTATCCCGTAGCAAAGCCCATGAGCAACCCAATGCACCGCAAAGGCACCATTCGCCGCCATTTCTTCAAATTCGGTGAGTTCGACGGCGTCATAGTCTTCCCCGCCCAACTCTGGTGCCCGGGTGATGACGCGGCGCACCAAATGTAAATCGGGCAACAAGTCACAAAGCCCTAGCATCACACTGTCTTTGCCAGCCCCCGACGGGCCAACCACAGCGATGAGGCGACCCCGGGTCAAGCCGCGACCTCGGGTGAAAACTGACTGGCGTCGATTTCGCGATCACAAACGCGCGCCCTAGCCGCTTCGTCGTGAAAGATGCCGATTATTGCAGTACCACGCGCCTTTGCCTCTTCGATGAGCCTTAGAACAACCTCGCGATTGGCCGCATCCAGACTGGCAGTCGGCTCATCCAACAGCATCGCGGGATAAGAATGGGCGAACCCGCGTGCGATGTTGACACGCTGCTGTTCACCACCCGAGAAGGTAGTCGGTGAAAGGGTCCAGAGCCGCTCAGGAATGTTCAGTTGCCGCAACAGAGCTTCAGCCCGCGCCTTCGCGTCAGCAGCGGAAATGCCCACAGCCCGCAGCGGCTCGGCCACCACATCGACGGTGGGCACGCGCGGAACCACGCGAAGAAACTGGCTGACATAACCCAGAACCTCGCGGCGCAGGGCGATAACTGTCCGAGGCTCTGCCTGCACGATATCCACATCACCGATGCGAATTTCTCCGCTTCGGGCCAGATAGTTGCCATAGATCATACGCATGAGGGTGGACTTGCCCGCTCCAGACGCGCCCGTCAGCGCTACGCATTCGCCCGGAGAGACCGAGAAGGATACATCATTCAAAACCTCAATCACGGCCGCGCCTTGATTATGGAGGGTGAAAGTCTTTGAGACGTTATTAAGCTCAATCATTGCTCACACCTGCAAAACGGAACTGACAAGAAGTTGGCTATAGGCGTGTTGCGGGTCATCCAGCACTTGATCGGTCAGGCCTGCCTCGACCACGCGGCCCGATTTCATCACCATCAACCGATCTGCCAGCAGGCGCACCACGGCCAGATCATGCGTGACGATGATCGCCGACAAGCCCATGTCGCGAACTAACCCGCGCAACAAGTCGAGCAACCGCGCCTGAACGGACACGTCCAAACCGCCCGTTGGCTCATCCATAAACACCAGCCGAGGACCGGTCACGAGGTTTCGTGCAATCTGCAGGCGCTGCTGCATCCCGCCCGAAAAGGTCGTCGGGCGATCATCCACACGGGAGGCATCGATCTCCACTCGTTGCAGCCAATCCGTGGCCTTGTCACGTATGTCGCCATAGTGACGCTCTCCAACGGCCATCAGCCGTTCACCTACATTCCCACCGGCACTGACGCCCATGCGCAACCCGTCGCGTGCATGTTGGTGGACAAAGGCCCAATCGGTACGGCTCAGCATCCGGCGCTCGGGCTCGGACATCGTTACCGTGTCCTGCGGACCTTTTGCGCGGGTGTCGAACACAACCTCTCCGGCATCCGGGGTCAGATGCCCGGCCATGCAATTCAGCAGTGTCGACTTACCTGACCCGCTTTCGCCAACGATCCCCATGACCTCGCCGGGATAGAGGTCGAATGACACATCAGCACAGCCAATGTTTGGGCCATAGCGCTTTGTGATGTCCCGAACAGACAGCAAAGGTGTCATGCGGCGTCCTTTCCTTTGTGACCCGCCGCCTGGCGCGCCTCGCAATAGTCGGTATCCGAGCAGACGAACATCCGCCCACCCGCGTCATCGATGATTACCTCGTCCAGATAGCTGTCTTCGGCACCGCACAAGCCGCAGGCTTGGTCGGCCTTGGACGCCTCAAACGGATGATCCTCAAAATCCAGTGAGACAACCTGCGTGTAGGGTGGCAGCGCGTAGATCCGTTGTTCACGCCCAGCTCCGAACAGCTGGATCGCAGCCATATCACCAAGCTTTGGGTTATCGAATTTCGGGATTGGCGACGGGTCCATTACATAGCGGCCTTCGACCTTCACCGGGTAAGCATACGACGTCGCGATATGCCCGTGACGACTGATATCTTCGTACAGCTTCACATGCATCAGCCCGTATTCCTCAAGGCTGTGCATCTTGCGGGTTTCGCTCTCTCGCGGTTCCAGAAAGCGCAACGGCTCAGGGATAGGCACCTGATAGACAAGGATCTGACCTTCTTGCAGCGGCTCCTCGGGAATCCGGTGGCGAGTCTGAATCACGGAGGCGTCGCTTGTCGTTGTGGTTGTTTCAACCCCCGCAGTGCGTTCAAAGAAGGTGCGGATCGAGACCGCGTTTGTGGTATCGTCCGAGCCCTGATCGATCACCTTGAACGTGTCATCCGGGGTCAACACCGCGGCCGAGACCTGCACACCGCCCGTACCCCAGCCATACGGCATAGGCATTTCGCGCGAGGCAAACGGCACCTGATAGCCCGGGATCGCCAGACTTTTCAGAATTGCACGGCGGATCATCCGCTTGGTCTGCTCGTCCAGATAAGCAAAGTTATAGGCGTTCATTCCGCAGCCTCCTGCACCTGATCAGCACATGCTTCGCGGCGTAGTTTGCGCACCAGTTCCAGTTCAGACTGGAAATCGACGTAGTGCGGAAGCTTGATATGCTCTAGAAACCCCGTCGCTTGAATGTTGTCCGCGTGATAAAGGACAAACTCGGCATCCTGAGCAGGTGCGCCAACATTATCCTCACCCAGTTCTTCCCACCGCAGCGCACGGTCGACCAAAGCCATCGAGATCGCCTTGCGTTCCGTCTGACCAAACACAAGCCCATAACCTCGGGTGAATTGCGGCGGCTCGGTTTTGGAGCCCTTGAACTGGTTAACCGTTTCACATTCGGTCAGAACGACCTCACCGATTTCGATGGCAAAGCCGAGCTCAGGGATCTCCATTTCCACCGGAACGGACCCGATCCGAAGCTCTCCTACAAAGGCGTGATTGCGCGCGTATCCGCGCTGTGTGGAATACGCCAGACCGAGGGTGAAACCCTCATCCGCGCGGGTCAGCGCCTGAAGGCGCAGGGCGCGATCGGCGGGCATTTCAAGCGGCTCGCGGGTCAGATCAGGTGGCGGCGTATCGTCATGCGGCGCTTCCTCGATCAGGCCTTCGCGATTGAGGAAATCCGTGACATGCGGCACTTCACCCAGTTCTGCTTCGCGCGCTGGGGCTTTGGGCACCTCACCATCAGCAGCCAGTTTGAAATCCAGTAAGCGATGAGTGTAGTCGAAGGTCGGCCCAAGCACCTGCCCGCCCGGCAAATCCTTGAAGGTTGCCGAAATGCGCCGGTCGCAAGCCATTGCCCCGGTATCAACAGGCTCGGATGCGCCAAAGCGTGGCAACGTCGTGCGATAGGCGCGGATCAGGAAGATCGCCTCGATCAGATCGCCGCGCGCCTGCTTGATCGCAAGCGCGGCCAGATCCGGATCGAACAACGAGCCTTCGGCCATGACACGATTGACCGCCAGGCTCAGCTGTTCGCGGATTTGCGCGATGCTCAGTTCCGCCACATCGGTATCACCACGGCGTTCTTCGGCAAGCCAAGTGTGGGCATTTTCAATAGCACGCTCGCCACCTTTTACTGCGACATACATCAGGACACCTCGGTCGTTCTTGGCAAAGCCGCTAGGCGGTTGCCATTCGTGAAGATTAAGTCGAGCCCCAGTGGATATAGCGTCTGATTATGCTGAAACGCCTCAAGCTCGGGCAATGAGAGCGCGGCTTTATCCTTGATTCCCGGACCTGTCAGAGTCGCCCCTGAAGCGATGAGTTCGGGGCATTCCATGATCAACGTGGCAGAACGATCCGGATATTCAGACGTCCCGATCGGGTATGCGTTCAATGGTCCCAGATCCAACCACGCACCAATGGCAAACATACAATGCGACGGGCCGGTCAGCGGTGCGCCTGTGTGGAATGCAAGCCAGCTGCGTACGGCGTCACAATCTAGCGCACCTGCCAGATAAACGGGCGTCTCAGTGTCGCAAAGCGTCAACAACACCGCACCCGCTGCTGGTGACATTGGGGCCGGAGGAACTGCGCCAGAAATCTCTTGCACGGTACCGGGACGCGCCATTGCTTCCATCACGCTGCGAAAGGCGTGGGCAGATTGGATCGCGGGATCCTTGAAACCGCCGATCAGGGCTTCTGACTGCATCAATCCTCTCCTCGTACCATGGTGAAGAAATCAACCTTAGTGGCTGCGGCTTTGGCGGCACGCGCGGCCTTTGCATTGGTCAGCTCATCTCGCAAAGGGGTCAGCACTTTTGTGCGCAACAGATCAGACACATCTGTCTGCATCAGTGCATCAACCAGCGCGGCGACTTCGGCATCTTCTTTCCGACGGCCTTGTATATAGGCATGCCCGACTTCGCCCGTGCCCAGCGTCAGCGCACAGCGTGTTACCGTCATTTCGCCCAGATTGAAGGGCGCACCAGTCCCACCTGCGCGAGCCCGAACCATGGTGCTGCCAATCTCAGGAGCACGCAGCCATGTGAAGCCGGGGCGAGGCATCGCTGCATCCAACAGGGCGGCCACGCGTCCCTCCGGCGCTTTGGCCAGCAGGCTCATCCAAGCCTTCCGGTCCGCGTTTTCATCAAAAGTGTCTTTCATCTCGACAACTTTTCCATATACTATACAACTATACACATCTTATCATATTTGCCGCCGTCAGACAGAGGAATTTTGTGAAACTTGCGTGACACTCCCACCAAAACCCCGATCTGGAAGGCCATCGCCGACGCACTTCGCAGCGATATGGCCGAAGGGCGCTATGGCCCGGGTGATAAGCTGCCAACCGAAGCGGCACTGGCAGAGCGGTTCGGTGTGAACCGCCATACGGTGCGTCACGGCATCTCGGCCCTTGTGGATGAGGGCCTAATCCGAACGCGCCGGGGCGCGGGCGCTTTCGTGGCAGCCACGCCCACCGATTACCCCATCGGCTCGCGGGTGCGATTCCATGAAAACCTCATCGCTGCTGGTCGCAGACCAGAAAAGAGGGTGCTTCATGTTGAAGAACGGGCAGCGACCGAGGGCGAGGCCACCGCACTGACCGTTTCACCCGGTGATCAGATCTGTGCGTATCACGGCCTCTCATTGGCGGATGGACACCCGATTGCCGTGTTCGAAAGCATGTTTCCCCTTGAGCGCCTGCCTGGCATCACTGCTGCGCTGCAAGAGACCAGCAGCGTTACCGAGGCGTTAAACAGGTCGGGCGTCACTGACTATACTCGGGCCTCAACCCGTCTGACGGCCACGCGCGCAACGGCCACTCAAGCTCTGCATCTGCAGGTTTCGGAAGGTGATCCGCTGCTTAGATCATCCGGAGTGAATGTTGACGAACAGGGACAACCGGTTGAATTTGGCCGTACCTGGTTTGTTGGAGATCGGGTGACACTGACCCTTGAGAGCTAAGGTTCGTATTTCTCCAGAAACGCATCAGCCTTCAGAGCACGGAAATCGTCGAGCGCCAACCGCAACTTGTCATGAGACCAATTCCACCAGGCCAAAGCGATCAACCGATCGGCGATGTGTCGTGGCTGACGCAGTCGCAAGGGTCTTGCAGGTGTACCGGCAACAATTGTGTAGGGGTCTACATCCTTCGTCACCAAGGCACCCGCAGCAACAACAGCCCCGTCACCCAGTGTGACCTCGGGCTTTATCATCGCGCCTGCGCCAATCCATGTATCGTTCCCGATATGGACAATTCGGGATTTGCGGTGACTGAAAAACACCTCGTCCCGATCCGCATCGTCCCAATAATCGTTCGAGCGATACAGGAAATGGTGACAGGACGCCGTGTGCAGCGGGTGATCAGTCGCGTCGATCCGCGAAAACGCGGCGATGTTGGCGAACTTACCGACCTTCGCGTTGGCGATGTCGGCATAACGATCACAATAGCTGTAATCGCCCATTTTTGTATGTACGACGCGGCTGCCCTTGCCGATTTCAACATAGGCCCCGAACGTACTTTCGGTAATCTCACATTCGGGGTGAATGCAGGGTTGTTCCGCTAAAAGCCGCGCCATCAGTCTTTCCGCCCGATCAGCTTACCGCGCAACCAGCCCGAGGCCCAATCCATGAACATCACCATGATGATGATCAGGACAATGTAATAGGCGACCTCTTCCCAATCTTTCTGCGTCTGGATGGCTTGCGTCAGCATCAGTCCGATGCCGCCACCGGTGATCGCACCTATGATCGTCGCAGAACGTGTATTGGATTCGAGGAAATATAGAATCTGGGCCAGCAGCACGGGAACAACCTGCGGGATCACCCCAAACCGGTATCGCTGTAGCGGTTTGGCCCCGGTCGAGGACACCCCCTCGATCTGTTTCTGATCAACGTTTTCCAACGCCTCCGAGAAGATCTTGCCAAACGTGCCCGTGTCGGTAATCAGAATCGCCAACGCGCCGGTCAATGGTCCGGGGCCAAAGGCCCGAGCCAGAACCACAGTCCAGATCAATGCGTCCACACCGCGCACAAAGTCGAAAAGACGGCGCGTTGCGGCGCGAAGCAACATGATCGGCGAAAACCGTTTGGCGGCGAGAAAGGCCAATGGCAGCGCGATCATCGCGGCACCCATCGTACCCAGAAATGCCATCAGGATCGTTTCTCCGATGGCCCAGGCCACATCCTTATGCCGCCACATCGCGTTGTTCCACCAGTCAGAGATTGCGCCTGCGATATTCGAACGGCTTGGATCGATCTGCGCGACAAACAGAATCTCTCCAATCCCATGGCCGTGGTAGGGACTGTCAAGCGTGAACCAGAACAGCTCCCAACCCGGGAAATAGTTGAACACTTCAGTCCGAGCGCCCGTCATGGTGATCCGGCCCTCAGGCGTTGTGACGCCAACACGCCGTTCAGATGCGGAAATCCAGTCGGGCAGTTCAGAGGGCAGATTTGTCGTCAGGCGGCGTCCCTTGGCCTGCACTTCGATCAGCTGGAAGTCGGGTATTTCAATCTCGGTCCGGTTGTCAGGCAGGAACCGCACGATATGATTGCGGCCCAGATCGATCGTCGTCACCTCTTCACCCGATACCCAGTCGGGACGTTTACCCTCGGGATAAGTGCCCTTACGCTCGCCCTCAACCGCATAGGTCACCTCACCGCTCCGATTATTGCGTGTGACATGCACTTTGTGTGACCAGCTATCAGAAGCCAGTGTAACGGCGTTGTCCAGATTGGCACGTTGCGCAAGGCCCGGCAGGTCGAAGGCGAAGAAGATGTAGGTGAGATAAACGAGGATCACGACGGGGATGCTAAAGCCGATCAATCGTTTACGCTGAAATAGCTTTTCGGCGTCAAGCTTGGCCTCGTCCAGCCCGAAGTTCCAATCAATTGTGGTCATTGGCCCTGCCCTTCGGTCAGACGGTTGCGGTAGCGGCTGGACACCTGATCGAAGAATACGATGGTGCTGAATAGCAGGATGAAAATCGCGCCGGCCTCGTCAAAACGACCCGGACCCCAAGCCATGGCATTGCGCAGTTCGTAACCCAACCCTCCCGCGCCGACGAAGCCCAGGATGGCAGAAGCGCGAATATTGATCTCAAATCGCAGCAACGTGTAACTGATATAGTTTGGCGCGACCTGTGGCAGGATACCCAGCATCATCTGTTTCGACCAAGTCGCCCCGGTCGAAGCCAACCCCTCAACCGGTTTCAGGTCAGCGTTTTCGGATACTTCCGAGAACATTTTACCAAGCGCCCCTGCGGTGTGGATTGAGATAGCGATCATCGCCGGCACCGGACCGCCCCCAAGGACGAAGATCAGCACAAGCGCGATAACGATTTCCGGCACTGCGCGCATAACATCCGAGATACGCCGGAAGACCGGGATTAAACCCGGCCATTTCGCCAGCCCGCGTGTGCCAAGAAGCGACAGGATCAGACCACCGATGGCCCCGATCAACGTGGAAACTGCGGCAATGTTCACCGTCTCAACCAGTGCAGGGAAGTACTTCACGATCAGGCCAGGCAGATCGGCCCGCTTTTCCCAAGCTTCAGACAGCACATCCGCCGGGTAATCACCGATCTGATGCAATCCGTCCCAGAACCCACCCGCGTTTCGGGAATCCGCAATGTTGAAACCTGATACCATCAGGACCACAAAGATCAGCAGCGTCAGCCCGCCATAAAGCCTGCGCTTGTGAACTTGTGCCATATAGCTGGATTGAATGGTCTCAACGCCGCCTGGCGCCGCACCGATTGATAGATCTGCCATCCCGAGCCCCGAATGAATAAAGACCGGCAACCCCAATGGGTTGCCGGAAACGTCATGTGCGCGCGTTAGCCACCGATTTTGGCTTTGCGGGCCTCAACAATCGAGATGTAGGTGTCATGCGATACCGGCTGGAAACCCAGCGTCTCGCCTGCCGCCACACCATAAGCGCAATCGGGGTCACGCTCGTGCAGGCCATCGACAAGATCTGTCATGGTCGCACGGACATCGGCAGGCAACGCCTTGCGTAGAACCACAGGGCCTTCGGGGATAACGTTCGATTTCCAGATCTGGACCATGTCGTTCATGTCGACAAGACCTGCGTCAACCGCTTTGCGCAGGGCACCAGAATTGTATCCGTCTTCCCAGTTGCCCTGACCATCGGCCCAGGTCACACCACCATCAATGTCGCCATTATTCACAGCGACGATCGTCTGCTCGTGGCCACCAGTGAATTTGACCTCACCGAAATACTCACCCGACTCCATGGTGATACCTTCTTTGTATTGCGGGATTTCGATCGATGGGATCAGATAACCTGAGGTCGAGTTCGGATCACCAAACCCAAACACTCTGCCTTTCATGTCGTCCAGTGAGGTGACGCCACTATCCTTGCGGGCGAACCCAATCGAGTGATACCCGATTGAACCATCCACATTGACCTTGATCAGAACGGGCTCAACTGCTTCGGGGTCTTGCAGATAGGTGGCCGCGTAAGAAGAGGCACCCAGCCATGCCATGTCGAGTGTACCGCCCAACAGGCCCTGTATCACACCGTTGTAGTCCGCCGGGGCGAATAGCTTGGTCTCAACGCCTAACGCCTCAGAGGTATAGTCTGCAAGACATTGGTACGAGTTCATGCGGTCCTGGGCATTTTCACCACCGAGGATGCCAATGCGAAACTCGGTGATTTCTTCGGCAAGAGCAGCAGTGCTCAAAACGGTCGTGGCGGCAAACGCCAGTGCGAGGGTCTTTTTCATCATTTTCTCCGTTCGGTTAGATGAAGGTGGCCCGCGACGGACGCGGGGGGAAACTGGCTCAGACGTAGGCTTCCGCTTCGCGGACCTCTGGCCTGTCCAGTGTTTCGATCTCGGTCGAGGTTGCGGCCTCGGAAAAGTCTGCACCTGCACCGTAGATGTCGCGCGCTACGCCCGTGGTCAGCTGCGCAGGGGTGCCGTCGAACACAATCCGACCATCACGCATTCCGATGACCCGGTCGCAGTAGCGACGCGCGGTATCCAATGTGTGCAGATTAGCAATGACCATACGGCCGTCTTCTTCGTGAATGGCCCGCAGCGACTGCATCACAACCTGTGCATTCATTGGGTCCAGCGAGGCGATCGGCTCATCCGCCAGAATGATCTTCGGGTCCTGCATCAATGCGCGGGCGATGGCGACGCGTTGCTGCTGGCCGCCTGATAAGGCTTCGGCTCGCTTGGGTGCTTGCTCGGCAATGCCTAGCCGATCCAGAATTTCAATCGCCTTATGAATATCCGACCGCGGGTACAGGTTGAACATCGTCGAAAAGGTCGATTGCCTGTTCAGCGTGCCATGCAAAACGTTCGAGACGACATCCATGCGCGGTACAAGATTGAACTGCTGAAAGATCATCGCACAGCGCGATTGCCATTCGCGTTTGGCAGCACCGCGAAGCGCAGAAATCTCTTCGCCTTCAAAAGTAATTGTGCCGGTCGTTGCATCGCTCAGACGGTTGACCATGCGCAAAAGCGTGGATTTTCCAGCCCCGGAGCTGCCTATAATCCCGATCATGGTTGGCTTGTTGACGACGATATTCGCCGAATCCACGGCCCGTTTGTCACCAAACTTTTTGGTCAGCTTTTCAATTCTCAGCATATCGCCCCCATCGTTGCGAGGCGGATAGAACGTCAAAACAAAAGCTTCGTGACGCTTTTGAATCGTTTCGTTTACATCTACGCGAAAGATTTGTGACAGGCGCGATGATTGCCTGGTTCTGCAGTGTGTGGCGTTTCTCGCAGGACTCTGCGCGAGTTTTATCTACAGGGCGTCATAAAACTGTTACGCTTGAGCGCAGAAAGAACTAACCTTCACCTATGACCCGTCTTCATGCCAGCCTTCTTCTTCTATGCCTTGCGGTGCCTTCTACTGCGCAGTCTAAAATGGTGGATGTCAGCTGTGATGACAGCGCGCGGATGGCACAGACACTGAAACAGGTTTTGGGAGCCGAACGTCAGGGCATGGGTTTGCGCGATCCCGAAACAATGCTGGAGGTTTGGGTCAAACGCACAAGCGGAGACTGGATGATCGTTCAGAACTACGCCAACGGTACTTCATGCATCGTCGCGATGGGGGACCATTGGCAAGGTGAGGTACCAGACCCGGCTTAGGCAGGTGTCAGCAGACCGCGCGAACTGCAGACGCGCAATCTCGCTGATTGTGTCGTTCCTTCTGAAGATCTCGCGAAGGGATCAGGTCAGTCCAGCAGCCCACGTTCGGTCAGGACTTTGCGAGCGACACGGAAGCATTCAAGAGACTGCGGGACGCCACAATAAATGCCGATCACATGAATGATTGATCGGATTTCCTCTTTGGTGACACCATTGTTCAACGCGCCGTTACAGTGGATTTCCCATTCATGCATCTTGCCGAGTGCCCCAATCATAGCGAGGTTCATCATCGAACGGGTCTTGTGATCGATCGTGTCATCCCCCCAGCCGAAGCCCCAGCACCAAGCAGTCATGTTCTCTTGGAATGAGCGGGTAAAATCATCCGCCGCTGCCAGGTTCTTCTCAACATACTCGTCGCCCAGCGTCGACTTGCGCTGCTTCAGGCCATGTTCAAACAGGTTGTCGTCCATCATTCTCTCCTCAGGTGAAACGACCGATCTGCAACTTAGTCGGTCCTGGCTCGATATTCCGCTAAAGCCGCCGCCCCTGTCTTACAACCAACCCCACCACCGAAGGCAAGGGGCTCGATCGCGTCGTTCTGGTCGGGTGTGCCCTTTGGCACAGCGTTGGCTTCGGTGATGTCTTATCTGGCCCATCCACAGCACGTAACGTTATTCAATCGCCTCGCGCATCCATTGTTGAAGCTTCGCAACGGAATGCTCGCTCATGACGCCACAGGCCGGATCAAGCACCAGCGGTCCCGGTTTGTACCCTTTGGATTTCAGGCCGCGGTGAACGGATTCCACTAACCGAATATCCTCAGCCACAGTCGTTTCGCGATCCTGAGTGGCAAGGCCACGGATCACGTCGCTTTCATGACCGCCTTCTGTGTACCACCCGCGCCAAACGGTACAGCTGTCCACTGTATTTGCCCGCCAATGATAGGTGTTCAGAACATTTCCCGGATAGCATTGGAACGAGAACATCGGCCACAGGAACCAGCTTTGATAGTCGCCCGCGCGCATGTTGCTTTCCAGATCAATCGGATAGGTCATCTTTTCGAGGCTTTGGCACTCGGTCGTGTGACGCAGCACGTAACCTCCCGACACATCGGGCTGAATGTCATAGGTTTCCGGTTTGATCACGCCTTCTGCAAAGGTCGGGTGATTAGTTGGGCAGTGATAGCATTCCGAGTAATTCTCGATCGAAACCTTCCAATTGCAGTTCTCGGGAATTTCCACCCACTCTAAGGGGGCCAGAGCGTTAGTGTTCGGCACGAACTCAGACAACTCGTCCCGGACACCGGGATACCATTCGTCCATCGTTGCCGCGTTATCGTCCAAATTGACAAAGATGAACCCAAGGAAGTCTTCGGTCCGTACTTCGGTCAGACAGATTTTCGCGCGATCAAAACCGGGAACTTTCTTGATGTTCGGCCCAGACCGCAGGCCGCCGGTAAGCTCATAGGTCCACTGATGATAGGGACAAACCACTACACGGGTATTCCCAGTTCCGGTCACCATTTCATGCGCACGATGCTGGCACACGTTGTAGAAAGTCCTGACAAGATTGTCGCGTCCGCGAATGGCAAAAAGGTTCTGACCAGCGATTTCGAACGCAAAGTAATCGCCTACATTTGGGATATCTGCCGCATGACCAGCGTATTGCCAAGTTCTGCACAACAGGCCGTTCATCTCTTTGTCGAATATGTCAGGATCCGTATAGTACCGGGCCTCGAGCGAGTGGGTTGGCAGGACAGTCATATTTTTTCTCCTGATACAAGCCGAGCTGGTGTTTCAGTCAAAAAGATCGCGTCAGGATTCGTAACATCCGTACGCGTCAGAATACCACTTGAAACATCTGTACCGCACATTGCTTACCTCGGTATGTACATTTGTGCCATTTTTAATTGACAGTGGTACATATGTAGCAATAGGAAGTCCACAGAATTCCATGTCTCGGAAACAGGAAGTTGCGATGTCTAAAAAGGAACTGCCTGCACGCGCAAAGGTCGTCATTGTCGGCGGTGGCGTCATGGGTTGCGGACTGGCGTATCACCTGGGCCATGAAGGTTGGGGCGAAGACACGGTGCTGTTGGAAAAGGCCGAGTTGACTTCGGGCTCCACCTGGCATGCCGCTGGTCAGATCACTCACTCCACCAGTTCCTACGGGCTGGGCAAAATGGTCGACTATAACATTGGCCTTTATTCCAAGACACTTGAGGAGGAAACCGGCCAGGCGGTTACATGGCATGGCTGCGGTTCATTCCGTCTGGCCTACACCGAGGATGAGATGGACTGGCTGCGCCACACATTATCAGTTGGCCGAGCGCTGGGATTCAACATCGAGTTGGTAGGGCCTGATTTTATAGCTGAAAAGCACCCCTACTATAACCTCGACGGTGTCATTGGCGCGCTTTACACGCCAGATGACGGCCACGTCGACCCTTCGAACGTGACCATGGCTATGGCAGCTGGTGCCCGACAGAATGGAGTGAGGATTTTTCGCCACTGCCGCGCGACTAATATCACTCAGAATGATGCTGGCGAATGGGTGGTGGAAACCGAGCAAGGTATCATCACCTGCGAACACGTGGTTAACGCCGGTGGCACATATGCCCGTCAAATGGGCGAATGGTCAAACCTGCAGCTGCCTATGACCTCGATGACCCATCATTATTTTGTCACTGAAGATGTGCCGGAATTCAAAGACCTGACAACTGAGCTGCCGGTGATCCGCGATGACAAGATGGTTTCGGGCTATATCCGCATGGAACAGAAGAAAGGCCTGATCGGGATCTACGAAAAAGAGAACTCAAACTCTGTCTGGCATGATGAATGCCCATGGGAGTACGAAAACTGGCTGTTCGAGGCGGATTATGACCGTGTTATGCCATGGCTGGAAAACTCATTGGAACGGATGCCGATCTTTGCTGAACTGGGCATCACCCGCGAGGTCCATGGAGCAATCAGCCATCCGCCAGATGGCAACCCGATGGTCGGCCCCGCACCGGGCGTCAAGAATTACTGGTGCTGCTGTGGCACGCAGATCGGCATCGGTTGGGGGCCTGGTCTGACCCGTGAACTGGCCAAATGGATGGTACACGGTGCTGCCGATATCAACATGCGTGACTATGATCCGCGCCGCTTTGGCAGCTATGCCAAGAAAGACTGGCAGGTCATCAAGGCGCATGAGGATTACAAGCTGCGGCACGAGATCCCCTTTCCGCATTTCAATCGTCTTGAAGGGCGTCCGATCAAACCCTCGCCGCTGTATGAAATCCTCAAGGAAAAGGGCGCGGTCTATGAAGAGGTTTTTGGCCACGAGCGCCCGCGATGGTTCGCGCGCAATGGTGTTGAACAGCGTGACCACTATTCGTTCCGCCGCAACGAAGTCTTCGACATGGTTGCGCTGGAATGCCAAGCCGTGCGTGAGCGTGTTGGTATCATGGACGTGACCGCGTTCACCAAAGTCGAAGTTTCAGGCCCCGATGCCTATGCCTATCTTGACCGTCTGACGGCCAACAAGATGCCGCAAAAAGACGGCTCGATCACGCTGACCCACTTTTTGAATCGCCGAGGCAGGATCGAGCTTGAGACGACCATCGTTCGCATGGCTGAAGATCGGTTCTACCTTGTATGTGCCGCCTTCTTCGAACAACGCCTTGTCGATCACCTGAACCAGAACCTCACGGGAGAGACAGTCTTTGTCAAAACGCTCTCCGAAGATTGGTCGGCTTTGTCCCTGAACGGGCCAAATTCCCGCGAGGTGCTGGCCAGATGCGCCGACGCGGACTTGTCCAACGCCGGGTTCCGCTGGCTGTCGGCTCAGGAAATCACCATCGCGGGGCACAAGGTCTGGGCCTTTCGCATGTCCTATGCGGGCGAGTTGGGTTGGGAATTCCACATGCCAGATGAAGCCTGCGTTGACGTCTACAGCGCGCTATGGGCTGCGGGCGAGAACTATGGCATCGAGAACTACGGCTCGTTTGCGATGAACAGCCTGCGCATGGAAAAAGCATTCCCCGGTGCTGGAGAGCTGACCAACGAGGTCACGTTGCCAGAGGCCAATGTCAGCCGGTTCTTCAAGCTGGACAAAGAGTATCTGGGTGTCGAAGCAACGCGCGCCAGTGCCGCTCAGTCTGAGGCGGGCGAGATGCCTTGGATTTGCGCCTATTTGGAGATCGAACCGGATGGGGTCGAAGATGGTCATGGGGGCGAGGCTATTCGGATCGACGGCGAGGTTGTCGGTGCAACAGCCTCGGTCGCCTATGGCCACAGCGTCGGCAAAATCCTCGCCTTTGCTTACGTCAAGCCACACGTGAATGTTCCGGGCACAGAGATCGAAGTAGTTATCGCTGGTGTACCCCGCAAAGGGCGTGTCCTCGGCGAAGCAGCCTATGATCCGAAATCCGAACGCCCACGCACGGACGCAGTTCGTGAACTGGCGTGAACTGAAAACCAGAGCATCGGCCATCGCGGAAGCCCTATGGTGACGCCATGAAGATAACCCGTATCCGTGTGTTCAAAACCCCCCTGCCCTATGTCGGCGGATCATACGGCTGGGGCGCGGGCAACGCGATCACAACGTCGATGTCTTCGGTAGTGGTGATCGACACGGATGCGGGTCTACAGGGCTGCGGCGAGTTTGCCCCATGCGGCGAGAACTACATGATCGCCCATTCCGAAGGGGTCGAAGCCTTTGCCCGCCTCGCCGCCCCGCGCTTGCTGGGGGAAGATCCCCGCCAGCTGTCCAAGATCGAACGGTTGATGGATGGCACGGTCCAAGGTCACGGCTACGCCAAAGCGCCCTTTGATGCAGCGTGTTGGGATATTCTGGGGAAGTCCACCGGACAACCTGTCTGGATGCTGATGGGCGGCAAACTCACCGATGGTGCGCCGATGTACCGGGTTGTGCCGCAAAAGCCTGTCTTGGAAGAAACCATCGCCGAGATGGAGCAGCACCGCGCAGCGGGATACCGGCAGTTCCAGATCAAGGTAGGTGGCGACTGGGTGACCGATATCGACCGTATCCGCGAAGGCGTGCCCCTGCTGAAACCCGGTGAAAAGGCTATGGCAGATGCCAATCAGGGTTGGCGCGTTGACAACGCCATCCGTGTGGCCCGCGCAACCCGCGATCTGGACTTTATCCTCGAACAACCCTGCCACAGTTACCACGAGTGCCAGCAGGTGCGCCGCGTAGCCGAGCAACCAATGAAACTGGATGAATGCGTCACCGGGATTGAAATGGCCCGGCGTATTGTAAACGATCGGAGTGCCGAAATTTGCTGTCTGAAGATTTCAAACCTTGGTGGGCTGTCCAAAGCCCGCCGGGTGCGTGATTTCCTGATTGATCACGGTATTCCGGTTGTCTCCGAGGACACATGGGGTGGGCAGATCACCACCGCCGCAGTTGCCCATTTTGCGGCCTCAACACCCCAAGAGATGCTGATCAACTCGACCGATCTGATGAACTACAACACACGAAACACCGGGATTGGCGGCCCCACAGTAAGGGACGGTAAACTCTATGCCACAGATACTCCGGGGCTTGGGGTGACGCCGGACTTTGACAGCCTTGGCCCACCTGTCGCAACCTACGAATCCTGCGCCTGATGGAAACCGCCTGATGAAGATAACCCGCATCACCGCCTGGGAAGTCCCGCTGACCTCGCATGACACCTATTACATGGCCGAGGGCAAGACCTGCGATACGACGGTTTCAGTGGTCGTCCGCCTGGATACCGGCACCGGCGCATCGGGCTGGGGAGAGGTTTGTCCGATCCCGCACTATTTACCCGCCTATGCTAAGGGCGTGGTTCCGGCGCTTGAGGAAATGGCATCTGTTCTTATCGGCGCTAACCCCGTTGGCCCCGAAGCCCTGATGGAGCGCCTCAACAAGCATCTGATCGGGCATGGCTACGCCAAGTCAGCGATCGATACAGCGCTCTGGGATCTGACAGCGCAGACAGCCGACCTGCCGCTTTATGCTTTGCTGGGTGGGCGGGCGGTTGCGGATATACCGCTGTATCACTCAATCACCTGTATCGCGCCGGATGAAATGGCGCACATGGCGCGCGATGCCTTTGATCAGGGCATGCGACAGTTTCAGGTGAAGCTGGGCGCGGACAACAACTGGGAAGCCGACGTTGCTCGTTTGATTCAGGTGCGCGAGGCTGTAGGTGATGGCCCGTTGGTTTATGGAGACTGGAATTGCGGGTCAGATACGCTGACCGCTACACGAGTTGGCCGCGCTGTCTCGCATCTGGACATAATGCTGGAACAACCCTGCGCCACGATTGAGGAATGCGCCCAGGTCCGCGCCGCGACTGGTCTGCCGATGAAGCTGGACGAAAGCGCCTGTGACATTCATTCGGTTCTGGCAGGACACCGCGCTGGCTGCATGGATGCTGCTGCGCTGAAACTGTCGAAGATGGGCGGTCTTTCGACGATGCGTCAAATCCGCGATCTCTGCCTGTCGCTTGGCACGCAGATGTGCATCGAGGATACCTGGGGCAGCGATGTTACGACGGCCGCCTCGCTGCATCTTGCGGCCTCAACCCCAGCGCACGGCATCATGAATACATGCGATCTGTCCCACTATGTCAAACCGCGTCTCGATCCGAATGCACCTAGCCGCCGGAACGGTCGCATCGCCCCACCCGAAGGCCCCGGCCTTGGCGTCAGGCCTGATGCAGACGCTTTGGGCCAGCCAGTAACCATCATCGATTGATCCCAACCCCGCACGCCAAGAGGCCTGTTATGGAAGACTTCAGCAACGCCTACCCCTCCCATGATCCCGAATGGGTCAAAGACATGCACGCGGACCATTACCTGCAAAGCTGGTCAAAGCAGGGCAGCCGCCCGCGCGTCATAACCGGCGCCCAGGGCAGCTGGTTCTGGGACAGCGATGGCAAACGCTACCTCGATTTTCAAAGCCAGCTGGTGAACGCCAATATGGGTCATCAGCACCCCAAGATCGTACAAGCGATTAAGGATCAGGCGGACAAGCTTTGTTATATCGGCCCGGCCATGGGCTCGGATGTTCGATCAGAACTCGCGGCAATCATGACCGAGATCACACCTGCCAACATCTCATCAACCTTTTTTACAACAGGAGGGTCAGCCGCCAACGAAACCGCCATCCGTGTGGCGAGGCATTACACCGGTCGGACAAAGATCATTGCCCGCTACCGTTCCTATCACGGAGCAACCGGAGGCACGCTGTCGCTGACGGGCGATCCACGTCACCATCTGACCCGCGCCGATATGCCGGGCGTCGTGCGGATGCTTGATCCTTACGTCTATCGGTTACCAACAGGCCACAAAGACCCGGCCCAGTGCCCGGTCGCCCAAGGTGGACCGCATCTGGAAGAAATCCTGATGTATGAAAACCCCAACACCGTGGCCGCTGTCATTCTGGAACCTATTGTCGGCACAAACGGGATCATCGTGCCACCCGACGGATATCTGCAATCTATTAAGGCAACCTGCGAAAAATACGGCATCCTACTGATCGCGGATGAGGTCATGGCCGGGTTTGGCCGGACCGGGAAATGGTTCGCCGTCGATCACTGGGGTGTTCAGCCGGACATCATTTGTTCGGCCAAGGGCATCAACTCGGGTTACGTGCCGCTTGGCACCATGTCCGTCAGTACCGAGCTGCATGACTGGCTGCGCGATTACCCATTGCCCGGAGGCCTGACTTATGCCGGCCATCCGCTGGCCTGCGCATCTGGCATTGCCGCGATCCGAGCCATGCAGGAAGAAGGCACGCTGGCCCATGCCACCGCGATGGGGGAAAAGATGCGCGCAGAGCTGCACAAGCTGGCAAAGAAACACCCCTCGATCGGGGATATTCGCGGCAAGGGCATGTTCAATGGCATCGAACTGGTCAAGAACCGCGACACCCGCGAACCGCTGGTGCCATTTGCCGCCAAAGGCGAAGACGCCAGACCCATGAGCGAGATGATGAGCTTTGCGATGAACGAAGGCCTCTACCTGTCATTCTTCTCGAACGTGATCCGCCTGACCCCACCGCTCAACATCAGTGAAGACGACCTGATTACAGGGCTGGCGATTCTGGACCGCACCCTCGACATCGCCGACCGGGAGTGTCTCTGAGAACTAGTCGGCGCGAACGCTCGCATCTCGGAAATCCAAAGCCATCACATAGCCCTACGCCGCAGCTTCCGCTCGTTGCGAGTGCAATCACAAAATGAACGCTCTGGTCAGACCCTTCTACGCGTTGCTAACCAAGAAGGCCTGTGCGGCCTTCTGGAAGGAAGGCCAGGTAATCACGGCAGCATATCGGATATTCTGCTAAATCCCGCCAGATCGAAACCAAAGGAAATCGGATCGCCGACCCGGTTTACGCTTTCAATACTCAACAGATTGCCAGCGCGCATCTTTGACATCCAGTCCTGAGAAACAGGAGAACGGGCAAAACAACCCTGTGCTTCGCAGGTTAGAAAATCCAGCCGCGCGATCTCGGCATCATCCACTTTAGCAATCAGCCCTTCAGAGAACAGCAGGCCAAATGGCAGTGTCAGCACCGCTTCGATCTCGTCTCTGCCGGCAGGTTTGACGAACGCAATCGAGGCAAGCCTTTGATTGTTCTCGGTTAAGATAATGGTCTGGGTCATTTCACAAATCAATTCAGTTCCGTTGACCTGATTGCTGCAGTTGACCGACCACAATGGCGCTTCGTTTTCCTGTGCGCCAAGTTGAGTTGTCAAACCGAACGACGCCACCAAAGCGTAGATCCAAGTTTTCATACTGCTGTTCCTCATAAACTAGAATTGTATCCCAAGGCCAATGCCAACCTGCAGGGCTTCGGTTGAGTCTCCAAACATATGGTCCAGGCTCAGGTTGATAAAGCTGCTGTCATCCAAAGCAAACAATCCCAACCGCGCGGACACGACGCCGTGGGCGTCACCGATATAGCTGGTATTCACGAACCCTCCATCGGCGGCGCTGGCCCCACTGAAGCCAGCGGTTACCGACACCGTGTCGTCAGACGAGAGGATGGCACCGGCGCGCAGGCTCGCACGCAGTTTCTGCGAGGCGCTCAGGATCTGCTCGGTCCCGATCTCAATCGACGGCGTCAGCGAATAGATCATCTCGTTGTCGTCCTGCAAGACGATACCTGACAAAGTGGCATCGCCATTGCTTTCCGTCGCCAACCGCGTCGCATCGACGGCCAGTTCGGGGCGCAGGTACGCTCCACCAGCGCCAAGTCTTTGATCATACGCCAGGCTGAGCCGCAGGTTCTGGTGGTTCATCTTGTGCTTGATCTCGCTGACACCAACGGTGTCCACAATTGTGCCATTGGGCAAAACGCCCCGGATCCCACCTGCACGGCTTGTATCGTAGTTTGACCAACCTGCCGACAGCATGGCCGCAAACTCCCACGCGCCTGTGTATTTGGTCAGCGATGCACCCAGATTGAACCGATCGCCGGATGCATTGTATTGCGATCCGTTCTGCAGGCTGATCTGGTCGTAGCCCAGGGCAAACCCTGCATACAACTCATCCCCCACCGGTAGACGGACACCCGCCGACCAATTGGTGTTATTAACGTTCAGATCGTTGTAAATCCCGGTCTGCTCGCGGTCGAAGAAATAGCGGCCGCCGGTAAACCAGATACAGTTACGCGGATCATCCCCGGCTTGATAATTAGTGTAGCGTTCGCAGTTTTGCAGCGTATCCGCGAATACCCGCGTGCCAAAATACGCATCCACCGCATCTGCGGCGTAGTCCGCTGTCGACAAGCTCTCAATGGCCGCGATCACATCGGCCTCGGATTGCATGTTCCCGATCAGCGCCAAAAGCTCGCCCTGGTCGGACGTTCCCCTCCCGTTCAGGACATCATTGATATAGTCACCGATCGCGGTCTGGTTGGAGTTCATCCTGGGCGTCGAATAGTCTGGTGTGATCACCAGATCGATCGAACTGCCGTCCGACGTCGCCCCGTTCAAACCAATGGAGTAATCCAGAACCACAGTGTCCTGGATGGTCGTGCCAGCATCTGCGGCCGTACCTTCGGGATTGATGATGACAAGCGGCAACGCGCGTTCGAGTGTGTTCAACCGCGGCACCAATGTACCACCAATGGTGGCATCCCCGGTGACATTGATCAGATCGCTGTCTCCACCCGATATGCCAGTGGTTCGGAAATACACGTCGAACGTTGAAGTCGCAGTGCCGCCAAAGGCCAGACTTCCGGTCACGTTCGTGGTCTGGCTGACATCTTCGGTGAAGGAAAAATCATCCGCTTGAACAGCAGCCGTCAGGCCTCCGTCGACGCCCCAATTTGCGCCCAGAACCAAGTTACCATCCACCTGCATGAGCCCGGCGTCGCCCAGATTCACGGTATCCAATGCATAGAAGGTTGCACCATCTTCCACGGTCAGGCCATTCGTCCCGTCACCAAGGTTCAGGTTCCCAAGCGCGCGTCCGGACAGCGTGATTTGTTCATTGCCATCGCCGCCGTTCACCAGTTGGTTATTGCCCGCGATCAGCACCGTGTCTTCTGATAGGGTCAGCGTGTTGTCGGTACCTCCTTCGACAATGATCGAGGCAACCGAGTTCGTTTGCCCGGTGCCGCCCATGACAACACCATCGAACCCAAGCATAATGGCGTCTGCACCGTCACGGCCCTCGGATTGTGCAAAGACACCAATGCCACCGTCGCCGACCGACAAGACATTGCCGGTCAGGGTCATGTCGATAGCACCGCCCGACCCGGCGCCACCTGCGGCACCCCGGAATATGGAATCGACGATGCCGCCACCACCACCCAACGACTGCGCGGCGACACCGATCGCGTTCTCTCCACTGGTGACCGTGTTACCAGTTTGCGAGAACAGAATGTCCCCGCCGTCCCCGCCATTTGCAGCTGACAGATTTACAGTCACCTGGCTGGGGTCCAGGTCTGTCGTGACAAGACCACCGCCGCCACCGATGCTCTGGATCACGAACGCATGCGATCCGGTACCACTTGTGTTTACGTCACCGGTATTGGTGAAATCGACGTTGCCGCCATCTCCAGTTGAATCGTCCTGCGCCCCGAGGGTCACATCGACGCCTCCAAGACCAGCAACGACAGCTTCACCACCGCCCGCGCCGATGCTTTGAACGCTTTGGCCAAAGGACCGGTCACCGCTAGTGAAGACATCTCCATTCAGATCAAGATCGATATCACCGCCGTTGTTGCGGAAGCTTGGATCGGACCCCAGGATTACCGAAGCAAACCTGTTGGTATCAGCCGTGCCCGTGCTGTTGAGCACCAGCTTACCGCCGCCGCCGCCAATAGATTGCGCCGTACCTGCCGAGGAAAACGCACCATCAGTGCCGACATCGCCCGTCCGGCTGCCGAACACATCGCCACCTGCTGCATCATTCGTATCAATCGCGCCCAGGCGCGCATCAATCTCGATACCGTCGCCATCCTGAAGGCTGATGTTGTTGGCCGATGTGCCACCACCGCCGCCAACACTCTGCAGCATCAGGCCTGTCGAGCGGTCGCTGGTGGTCGCTATGTTACCGACGTGCGACTGGGCAACCTGGCTGCCCGCCGTGCCCGAAACATCATCACCGCCCAGCGAGATGTCACTGATGTAAACAGTGCCGGTTACACCCGCGCTTGCCGTCGCAGTCGTAAAGTCGACCGATGTTTCAGAGTTGCCGCCGCCGCCGTTAACGGATTGTGCGAAGATGGCCTCGCTGCCTGCACCATTCACCAGAATGTCTCCGGTTGAATTGACAGTCGCAGTTCCCACCGAGCCGGTGGTCCCTTCTCGCGCGCCCAACACATGAGAGATCGTGTAGTCCAGCGCCGAGACCAAGGGCGACGATACCGAATATCCCGCATTACCGCCGCCGCCACCTACGGATTGGGCATAGATACCGAACCCGTTTTCAGCGTTCACGACAATCGTACCGGTATGGTTGACCGTGACATCTCCACCATCCGCCCCGTCGCCACCAGAACCGCCAATGGCGATCTTCGAGTATGACTGGCCGGTCATGGTGTTTTTGAAGTCGTTCACATCCATCGCGACGGCCAAACCACCGTTACCGCCGCCCCCACCAACGGATTGCGCGAAGATACCGTAGGCCCCTTCGCCATCAACGCGGATGTCGCCGGTATTGGTGACAACCGCGTTTCCGGCAGCATTCCCACTGCCACCCGAACCACCGATGTTCAACTGCGCGGTCGGAGAGCTATTGTCCCCAGTCTTAAGCCGCAGCGTCCCAGTAATCGAACTCCCACCATTGCCGCCGCCGCCACCAACGGATTGAGCAAAGATGCCATGCGCACCTGCACCAATGGTGAGGATCGTACCCGCATTTGTGACGGCCACGTTGCCTCCGGTTCCACCGGAACCACCCGAGCCACCCAGGCCAAACTGCAACGCCCGCCGAGTGCTCGCCTCGGCCCCGCCATAGCGACCATCGACCGAGATTGTCGATCCGCCATTGCCGCCGCCACCGCCGACAGACTGCGCGAAGATACCGTGGCTTTCGGCTCCGCTGGTCACGATCGTACCATCGGCTTCGTTCACAACAGTGGTTGTACTGCCAGAACCACCGGTGCCGCCGGTGCCACCAATAAGGATCGCGTTTGTCGTAGACCCCTCCGAGGACCGGCCCAGAATAATGTTTCGAACCTGCTGTGCATCACCACCGCCACCGCCGACCGATTGCGCGTAGATACCCACCGACTTGTCGCCCGTGGTCAGGATCACGTCCCGGTTGGTCACAGATACCGCCGCCGACATCGCACCCGAGCCGCCGTTGCCGCCGATGGACAAGGTCGCGGTGTTTCCAATCTCTTTACGCAGGCTGATGATGCGGTTTTCCACGACACCACCCATGCCGCCGCCGCCTCCGACGGACTGCGCAAAGATACCATGGGCCATGGTGCCTGCTGTGCTGATTATTCCGTCACTCACTACGGTAACGATGTCCGAGGTCATACCGTCCCCACCGGTACCGCCTATGTTGATCGATGCTGTGGTGCCGACTGTGGACGGGTTGACCACAGCTTTGATGGTATCGAGGTTCGATTGTCCGGCCTGTACCATGCCGCCAGTTCCGCCTGCGCCACCGATGGATTGCGCCATCAGCCCAATCGAACGATCTCCGAACGTTGCGATCTGGGCAGTGTTGGTCACGTCCACCGTGCCACCAACGCCTCCGGTGCCGCCGGTACCACCGATGGACAAGGCAATTGAAGTGCCCTTGCCAGCCGAGTTGCTGGCCTTGCCACCATTGCCGCCACCGCCGCCAACGGACTGGGCAAATACGCCATGTGCGTCATCGCCCTGCGTGACAACAGTGCCCGCCACCACAGAAGTCACATCGCCTGCTGCGCCACCCGTACCGCCTTCAAGCCCGACTGACAGGCTGGCTTTGTTGCCTTTGCTGTCGCCGGATTTCGGGGTGCCGATGCTGACCGAAGTTGATGACGAGTTACCCCCGCCATTGCCGATGGACTGTGCAAAGAAGCCATAAGACCGGTTGCCCGTCGTGCTGATCGCGCCGTTCGAGCTGGCATAGACGTCCCCACCGCTGCCCCCGGTTCCACCCGTGCGGCCGATCTGGATGTTTACATTGCCGCCATCAACCGACGTCGATGCCGAATTGTAGGCAGCATTGCCGCCGCCGCCGCCAACTGACTGCGCAAACAGACCATGGGAATCTGCGCCCGAGGTCGCGATGTCGCCTGTATTGCGCACATCCACCGAACCACCGATGCCGCCCTCACCCGTGCCGCCGCCAATAGCCAAGCCAAAGCCTTTGTTGGTCGCGTCGGAGGCAAGCTCATAGGTCATGCCGAGGTTCAAGGCGGCGTTGCCGCCGCCACCGCCGATGGATTGCCCAAACACACCGTGGCTGCCATCTTGCAAGGTGACGATATCACCATAGTGGTCAACATCGACCTCGCCACCGTCCCCTGCCGTACCTGCATCGCCACCGATGGCAACCACCGCCGACACTCCGGTTTTGTTGCCCGAGGAATCTGCAGGGTTCACCTTGCCTTCAAGCTCATCCAAAACCGCGTTGTAGTTGGCGATGACCGAGTCATCGACGCCGGTATTGGTCGGTGTCTTGCGATCCGTGGAATCGCCGGTGCCGCCGTTACTTTGATTGCCGGTGGTCTTGCTGATACCCACAACTGCGTTGATCCCGGCATCGCCGCCGCCGCCGCCAATGCTCGACGCCTCGATACCGTGCGATCCAACGCCATCGGTCGTGATTGTCCCTGCAGCAAGGGCCGCTGTGCCACGCGCGACGGTCACATCACCCGCATCGCCGCCACCGCCGCCAAAGCCGCCGATCCCCATCGCGATCGGTGAGCTGTCCTTAGTACCAACAAAGGTTGCATTGATGCCGCCAGTGCCACCGCCGCCGCCGATGCTCTGGGCAAAGATTCCGCGCGCGTGATAGCCATTTGTTGCGATGTTGCCGGTCTGAGTGACCGACACGTCACCCGCATCCGCACCAGTACCTCCGTGGCCGCCAAGGCCGCCCACAATGCTCAGATCCGTTTTGCCGTCCGAGTTGTTGGAGTCGCCATAGTTCAGCTGCCCGGTCACGTTCAAAGCACCGTTGCCACCGCCGCCTGCGATCGACTGGGCCAAAACTCCATGTTTCCAGTTGCCAGCGACTGACACAGTCCCCACATGATTGACGCCCACATTGCCCGAGACATTGCCGTCACCGCCAAAGCCTCCGACGCCAAACGTAACCGAAGGGATCTTGCCATCTTTGCTGAGCGCAATACCGCCCGAGACATTCAGACCACCATTGCCGCCGCCGCCGCCGATGGACTGTGCCAACAGGCCCGCCGAGCCGTCGGTATCGGGTTTTTCTTCGTTGAAAACACCCATGTCGATGAACAGGCGCTCTAACCCGAAGTTCGACACCAATTCCTCGGTCTCATCAACGATCGAGTCGCCCAGGAAATCGCGCAGTTTGTCTTCGAATGTCGTTGTGTCCGGGATCGAGATATCGTCCGGATTCGTTGTAACCGTTATGTCCGCCTGTGAGGTGACCGTGACATCTCCGGCCTGGCCACCATCGCCGGCGAAACCACCGACGCCCACGATCAGAGAGCTGTCGGATACGATCCCACCAGATACGTTCAGACCACCGTTGCCACCACCACCACCGACGGATTGGGCCAGCAGGCCGGATTGCCCGGTACCGTGGGCTGTGATCGTACTGCCCGCGCCGATGTTCACATCGACATCACCTGCGTCACCGCCGCCGCCGCCAAAGCCCCCGACGCCCACGACAACTGCATAAGATTTGCTGCTATCTGTCTGGCCCGCGCCGGGTTTGCCGCTGATCGCGAGGCCGCCCGAAACGTTCGTGCCGCCGTCACCGCCGCCACCGCCAAGCGACTGAGCGATGATGCCACTGGCCCCTTTGCTTTCATCAACAGCGAATGTTCCATCCGGTTGCTCGATCATCGGAACGGCCTGCAAATTGCCGGTATAGTCCAGATCGACGTCACTTGCGTCACCGCCAGCCCCGCCAAAGCCGCCAACACCTGCCGAAACAGAGAATATCGTGTCCGATCCCGATGGTTTAGTCAGAGCGAGAGTGCCCGAAATATTCACGCCCCCGGTGCCGCCACCACCACCGAGGCTCTGCGCAAACAGACCATGCGATCCGTCGCCCGCCGTCACAACATCGCTTTGAACATCCAGTGTGACTGCATCTGCATCACCGCCGCCGCCGCCAAAGCCGCCAAGACCCAGGGCCACGGCCGCGCCCGATTGCCCAGTGAGGTTGACGGCGCCGGAAACATTCAGGCCACCATTACCGCCGCCACCGCCGACCGATTGTGCCATCACAGCAATACTGTCTACGCCAGTGGTGACGACCGAAGTTGTGCCACTGCTGTCCGTTCTTGAGCGCAATGTGCTGTTCACTTCACCGGCGTTACCCGCCCCGCCACCGAAGCCGCCAACGCCCAAACTGACCGATCCACCATTTTCCTGGCTGATACCCAGCGAGGCCGAGATGTTGGTGCCACCGTTGCCGCCGCCACCGCCGAGGCTCTGCGTCAGGATCCCGGTGCTGCGATCGCCGGTCGTGGTCACTCCGCCGGTGATTGTCGATTGCACCAACGCTCCGGCATCAGCGCCGCCGCCACCAAAGCCGCCCACACCGATGCCCACCGCCGCATTGGCCGATCGGGACAGAGATAGCGTTGCCGAGATGTTGGTGCCGCCATTGCCGCCACCGCCGCCGAGGCTCTGAGTCAGGATACCGACCGAGTCGTCACCGGTTGTCATGACATCGCCAGTAACCCGCTGCGTGACGTTATCCGCCGCACCACCGTCTCCGCCAAAGCCGCCGACGCCGATCCCCAATCCACCGGAATAGTTGCTGGCTACAGATATCGCGCCGGAAACATTCGTGGCGCCGTTACCGCCGCCTCCGCCAAGGCTTTGTGCGATAATGCCGGCCGACCGCGCGCCCGAGGTGCTCACATTGCCTGAGTATGTGTTGTCGACCACACCACTGGTCCCGCCGCTGCCGCCGAAGCCGCCCACGCCGATACCTGCCGCACCCGATCCCGTGCGCGCAATACTCAGCGCGCCCGAGATGTTCACGCCACCATTGCCGCCGCCGCCGCCGACAGATTGAACCAGAACGCCGGTCGCATTCTCACCGCTTGTGGTCACATCGCCGGTGACAGAGCCCGTCGCCGCGCTTGCTGCACCGCCATCTCCGCCCGAGCCGCCGATACCAACGCCAATGGCACCGCCTCCGGTGCCCGAGATGTTCACGGCAGCTGATACGTTCAGCCCTCCGTTACCTCCGCCACCGGCAGCGGATTGAACCAGAACACCGCCAGAATTATCGCCCGTGGTGGTGACATTGCCCACGACCGTGCCTTCGGCCGTATCCGCATCGCCCCCGTCGCCACCGCTGCCGCCAAGACCGACTGACGCACCGCCGCTGCCGGTTCCGGCAACAGTGACTGTGGCCGAGACATTCATGCCTCCGTTGCCGCCACCGCCGCCAAGGCTTTGCACGATGATCCCGCCGGATTCATCGCCTTGCGTCGAGACGTTGCCATTCAGCGTGGCTTCAACTGTACCCCCGTTTCCGCCGGTGCCGGACGTACCGCCAAGGCCCACGGATGCCCCACCTGATCCGGTGCCCGCCGCAGCCACTGCGACCGAGACGTTCATGCCGCCATTGCCGCCGCCGCCGCCGACAGATTGTGCCAGCAGACCGCTAGAGGTTTCACCTTGCGTAATCAGATTTCCGGTTACATTCGCCGTGACCGCAGAGGCGTCACCGCCGCCAGTTCCACGACCGCCCAAGCCAACTGCCGCTGCGCCAGAACCCGTACCTGCGCCACCGACAGAAGCAGAAACGTTGAACCCGCCATTGCCGCCGCCACCGCCGATGGATTGGGCCACAACTGCGCTGGATTGCACGCCTTCAGTTTGCACACTGTTGGCAACCGTCAGGCCAACAACACCCCCGGTGCCGCCGCTGCCGCCGGACCCGCCCAGGCCAACGCTGATCGCACCCGATCCGGTGCCGGCCCCAGCCAAAGCCGGTGAGACATTGAAGCCACCATTACCGCCGCCGCCGCCAACGGATTGCGCGAGGATACCCACCGAAGCATCCCCTCGGGTTACCACGTTAGCTGTTGTGCTGGCCGTCACCAAACTGCCGTCACCCCCGGCGGACCCTGAGCCGCCCAGACCAACCGAAACCGATCCCGCACCCGTTCCAGCCCCGGACACGGTGGGCGAGACATTGAATCCGCCGTTACCACCGCCACCGCCAAGCGACTGCGCAACAAACCCGCTTGAGGCGAAGCCATCCGTCAGGATGGTGCCATTCGAGGTCAGCGTGACAATGCCGCCATTGCCGCCGGTATCACCTGAACCACCCAGTCCTACACTCACCGCACCACTGGCTGTACCTGCGCCCGACAGAACCGGGGCTACGTTGAACCCACCATTGCCGCCTCCGCCACCGATGGATTGCGCTACGACGCCCGAGGACTGATCCCCCTGCGTTTCAACCGCATTATTCGATGTGGCATCGACCGTGCTGCCATCGCCGCCACCGCCGCCGTTGCCACCCAATCCGACCGAGACGCCAGCCCCTGCAGTGCCCGATCCCTGAACCGATGCGCTGACGTTAAACCCGCCGTTACCTCCGCCACCGCCGATGGACTGCGCGAGGAAGGCTGTCGCCGAGTCGCCTTGCGTCAGAATTGTCCCACTGGATCTTAGCGTAACCGACCCGCCATTACCGCCACCTGCGCCCGTTCCACCAAGCCCGACACTGACCGCACCGCTTGCAGTACCTGCACCGGCCCCAGTCCCCGAGATATTAAACCCACCATTGCCGCCACCACCGCCGATGGATTGGGCGACGACGCCTGAAGAACGGTCCCCGACAGTTACAATCGTATTCGTAGTCGTCAGATTAACTGTGCCACCCGTCGAGCCCGTACCTGCGTCGCCGCCAAGGCCAACTGAAACTGCACCGCTCGCAACCCCAGCCCCTGCAAGTGACGCGCTAACATTAAAAGCACCATTGCCACCGCCTCCGCCAACGGACTGTGCCAGAACGGCAGTAGAGTCCGCGCCACCGGTGCTTACGGTGCCTGTGACTCGACCTGTCACCGATTGACCGATTCCACCTCCTGAGCCGTCGCCACCAAGGCCTACGGTGACGGCACCGCCACCTGCCCCCGCACCAGCAACACCGGCCGTCACGTTGAAGCCACCATTGCCACCACCGCCGCCGATGGATTGGAAAACTACGCCGCCTGAGCCTTCTGACACTGTTGTGACGTTTCCAGCAACCTGGCCTTCAACCACGCCGCCATTGCCGCCTGTATCGCCGTTGCCGCCGAGCCCGACGCCAATTGACCCAGCACCGGCTCCTGCCGCTGCCACACCGGCAGTGACATTGAAACCACCATTACCACCGCCACCGCCGATGGATTGAATAACGACAGCCGTCGAGCGTGCACCTTCGGTCCGAACCTCGCCGTTGACGCGCACGCCGGTTACCGTACCGCCTATGCCGCCGCTGCCTCCGTCGCCGCCAAGTCCGACTCCAATCGTTCCGGCACCGCCACCGCCGGCCGCTAAGCCAGCAGCGACGCTGAAGCCGCCATTGCCACCGCCACCGCCGATGGATTGCACCACGACCGCACCGGCATCATCCCCACGGGTGGTGACATCCGTATCAACTTGGGCCGTCACTGTACCGCCCGCACCTCCACCGCCAGCTTTGCCGCCGAGGCCTACACTGATGGACCCGGCAGCGCCGCCCGCAATATCGGCGCTGGCACCGATGGCATAACCACCATTACCACCGCCGCCGCCAACGGATTGCGCAACGACACCGCTGGAGAATGCGCCACTGGTTTCGATTGAGGTCCCACCGGCACGCAAAGTGACGTTGCCACCGATACCGGCACCACCACCATCTCCGCCGACACCGACGTTGATCCCGACCGCAGCGCCTCCGCTTGCGCTGATACCGGCCGCGATGCTTCCACCACCATTACCGCCACCGCCGCCAACGGATTGCGCGATAATCGCACTGGAGCTTGTGCCAGTCGTGGTCACGTCAGCATTGGTATAGACCTGAACAAGTCCACCATTGCCCGCACTGCCGGCCTTGCCGCCAATTCCAACTGATACGTTGCCCGAAAATAGTGCCGAGGCGCCACCGGTCGCAGCGACCGCCAAACCACCATTGCCACCACCCCCGCCGACGGACTGGAACAGCATGCCTGTCGATCGGTTTCCGGTCGTGACGACAGTGCCTTCAAACCCAGCTGCCGTTGCGACGCCACTACCATCGAACTGGCCAACCGTGACCGGACCACCCGTGCCGCCCGTACCACCGTCACCGCCAACCCCAACAGCCAGCGAACCCGATACCGGGCCGCCTGACGCTGCGACAGATACGGCATAGCCACCATTGCCGCCACCACCGCCAACAGATTGCAGCATCACCCCAACCGAGTCGTCACCACCGGTTTGTACAGAAGCTGAACCGCTGCCGCTAAGCGTGACCGTCCCACCGTTGCCACCATTGCCAGCGGACCCACCAACCGAGACCGATGCCGCGCCAAATGCGCCAACCGCAACCGAGACCGCTCCGCCACCGTTGCCGCCACCGCCGCCGACGGATTGTGCAAATACACCTGCCGAGCGCGCGCCCGAAGTCCGGATAGCCGACGGCTGGCTGCCATCGGTGTTGGATAAGGTAACGTTGACATTGCCACCGGTCCCTCCGGCCCCGCCATCACCACCGATGGCTACCCCGACAAACGCACCTACCGAACCGGACGAACCACCATTGCCGCCACCGCCACCAATCGACTGGGCCAGAATACCCATCGCATCATCACCCGAGGTGGTGATGATCCCGTCATTCACGATCGTCACAGTGGACCCGCTGCCACCGCCGCTGCCATTGCCACCGACCGAGACCATTCCACCGGACGAGCCGCCGTCACCGCCACCGCCGCCGATGGATTGCGCGATAATCCCGCGGGCGTTGTCGTCTTCGGTTACAATACGCCCGTAGTTGCTGACGCTCACTGCAGCGCCCGTTCCGCCCCGAGACCCTGTGCCACCAATCGCAACAAGCCCATATGAATTTGCACCGGTTCCGCCGCTGCCGCCGATGGATTGCGCCATGACACCGTCAGCCCCAATGCCCGAAGTCAGGATGCTTCCCGAACCTTGCACAGTGACATTCACCGCGTCCCCGCTACCGCCGTTCGAGCCCACACCACCAAGAGAAAGTGATACCAGGCCGCCTGCAGTTCCGCCCGAACCACCGCCGCCGCCGATGGACTGGGCAACGATACCGCGCGCGAAATCACCTTGTGTTTCAATCGCGCCACCATGCGAGACGTTAACCCTGCCTCCATTTCCGCCATTATCGGCCCCGCCAATGAGCGAAACCAACAAGTTGCCACTTGTCCCCGCTGACCCCCCCGAACCGCCGATGGATTGGGCGTAAATACCGTTCGCATAGTCGCCGGTCGTCAAGATGCTACCGCTTGAGGTCGTGTTTACCGTTACGGTGCCACCGCTACCGCCATAGCCTCCGTTACCGGACGAGCCAACTAGCCCCCATTGTGACCCACCATTACCGCCGTTGTTCGAAACGCTCAGCGCATAGATGCCATCAGCCGAGTCGCCGGACGTAGAAATGTCACCCCGCTGCGTAACGGTTACATCGCCACCATCTGCCGAGTGGCCACCGGTGCCCCCACCTGGAGCCGCGAAGCCGCTGCCACCATCACCAGCCTCGCCGCTGCGGCTGAACGCAAATATACCGTCATAGCCGTCGCCCGATGTCTGGATCGTGCTGCTGGAGGATTGTGTTGCGTTTACCGTGCCGCCTTCCCCGCCGTCGCCGCCATCGCGCCCGTCCCAAAAGCTCAGATACGAGTCGCCGCCCTGACCACCGTCACCGCCAACGCTACCCACTTGCCAACCGACATTGCTGGTTGCGTTGACATTCCCGCTCAGGGTTTGTGTCTGGGTTGGGCCATCGGCACCGTTTCCACCTGAACTTGGTGGCACAACAAGCGCACCATCGCGCCCATTGCTGCCATCTCGCCCGTAAACGACCTGGCTCACACCGTTAGGTCCGGAGACGTTCACCGGCGGGGTGACAGAGCCAGGAGTACCCGAACTGTTGAAGTTGCTGTTGTACTGAGACAGGGTCAGCTGAGTGGACAAGCTGGCCGTTCCGGTCGCACCAGAATTACTGATCTGAGCCGTTGTTCCCGTTATGGATACAATCTCAAATGCCAGTGGGGGATTGTCGGAGTTGTAAATTGTATCGCCGGCATCTTTGACGAGAAACACATAGCCATCCGCCGTCTCAACAAAAGCCGTCGTCCCGGCTGTAGGTGTTGAAGCGGGATCCACAATCAGTGCAGTGACTGTCGTATCCAGACCAGTCACAGGGTTGTTAACAGTGTCTCCAACAATTGAATCTGCAGTCGGCGCGGCAATCAAAGGTGTTGAATTAAATAGAAAAATAGAAAGCGCAAACAGCAGGTTTGAAAACTTTGACACCTTGAGACCCTACAACCCAATTCACCAGCACAGAAGGCAAAGAAGAGCTGCACCCAAAAGCAACACATTGCTTTTGGGAATTTCCCCATCACCACCTAAAGAAAGATATGCGCAAGTTTAAGGAGAGTGGATTTCTTAAATTTGTCTAAAACTGGATTTGGTTAAAATAGTGCTAAAATGCCACAACCTGGGTTCATCCCTAAGGCTGGATCAGTTCGGCTGAGTTGGTTTAGGTACACACTACTTTTCGAAAAATGAAAGAGCACACTATGAAGGCTGTCCTGTTCGAGAAGTTCCAACAAACCCCCAAGGTTGTCACAGTCGACGACCCTGCACCCGATACTCATGGCGTTGTTCTGAAGGTCGAAGCCACTGGCGTTTGTCGCAGCGATTGGCACGGGTGGATGGGGCATGACAGTGATATCGAGCTGCCTCACATACCCGGTCATGAGTTGGCTGGCGTGGTCGAAGCCGTCGGACGGGATGTAAAGAACTGGAAAGTTGGAGACAAAGTAACCGTGCCTTTCGTCTGCGGCTGCGGAACGTGCAGCGAATGTCACGCAGGGCATCAGCAAGTCTGTCTGCATCAAGAGCAACCCGGCTTTACCCATTGGGGCAGTTTCGCGGAATATGTACCAATTCATCAGGCTGACCTTAATTTGGTCGCGCTGCCTGAAACCATGGAATTTGCAACCGCCGCCAGCCTTGGCTGCAGGTTTGCCACTTCATTCCGCGCGGTCGTCGATCAGGGAAGGGTCTCGGCCGGTCAATGGGTTGCCGTGCATGGCTGCGGTGGGGTCGGTCTGTCAGCCGTTATGATTGCTGCCGCCGTCGGGGCCAATGTCATCGGGGTTGATCTAGACGAAGCCAGACTCGAACTTGCGCAAGAACTGGGTGCAGTTGCGATCATTAACGGTACAGATGCTGATGTTCCCGAAGCGATCCGCGAAATCACCAAAGGCGGCTCCCATGTGTCAATCGACGCTTTGGGTCATCCCGTCACTATGACCAACTCA
This sequence comes from Ruegeria sp. AD5, assembly GCF_056542345.1. Lineage (NCBI taxonomy): Bacteria > Pseudomonadati > Pseudomonadota > Alphaproteobacteria > Rhodobacterales > Roseobacteraceae > Ruegeria > Ruegeria sp. AD5. Next base: position 1,460,453 of record NZ_JBQFZR010000001.1, on the reverse strand, counting down.
ATCCTCTGCCTGCGTCCGCGCGGCAAGCACATTCAGGTCGGTCTGATGCTGGGTGATCACGCTTCGCCAGCAGTACCCATGCCAAAGATCGTAGGACAAGAGATCGAACTGCTTGGTTCGCACGGGATGCAGGCACATCGCTATGGCGCGATGCTCGACATGATTGAAAATGGCAAGTTGGATCCAGCCCGGTTGGTAGGGGAAAAAATCAGCCTGGAAGACGCACCCAAGGCCTTGATAGGGATGGATAAGTTTACCTCAATCGGTGCGACGGTCATCACAAGGTTCTGAGTCACAAACAGGATCCGCCCCGTGCGAAAGTGGCGCCACTAAACGGCGATTTCAAAATGCATCACTCAATTGGCAAGTTCTGTTGGTATCGCTGAAAAATGGGCATCGCCTGATCCCAAAAGGTACTTTCGGACCGCGAGGTCGATTGATTTACTCTGTTCTGAATAGACACCGCAGGCGGTGAGCGCTTCACGGGCGGTAATGCGCTCATCAAGCCGTTTCCAGATTGTTTTCGCCGCATAAGGGTGTGGAAACGGCCGCCAAGCCACACCCATTGTCATACCACGCAAGTATTTTAGCTGTTGGCGATGTGCGGAATAAAGGATGGTCTGCGCAATGCTTCCTTCCTTGCCGCATTCATGTTCGGTGGCGAAGATCCTGTTACCGCGCAGGGCAACCAGCCCTTCGTAGCGCGAAATCTGCCGAACGCTTTTGTCCGGGGACGTGGCGTTTTCGTGCGAGCGGATCGTCACCACGCCATCCACCTCCTTAAGTCGGATCAGAGAACAAAAAATGCGCCCCTGCCAAGACGGGGTGCAAAAGAAAGAATGATAGAAGCCCACATAGCGTCTGAGATTCTTCACCTGATCACTGTACGGCTTAACAAACAAGCTGGCAGGAGTTTCTTTCCGACGGACGATCGAGTCTTTCAATGTTTCTTCAAAATCCGTCCGAGGCGCAAAAAGCTGCGCCTCAGGCAGATCGAAATACCGAGCGATACGGCGCAGGTTGTGGGCTGATGGCAAGCTTTCGCCGTTGAGGTAGCGATTAAACTGCTGCCTGTTCAGGCCGATTTCTCGACAGACTTGCGAGATATTGCCTCGCTCGGCGCACAAAGACCGTAAATTTGCGGAAAAACTTTCGGACATAAGCGTCATTTCTTTCGCGTTTTGACGCTATAATGCTAAAGATTGAATAAAAGCGCGTAAAGTAGCTCAGTTCAATAATTTTCGGAATGCGGGTTGGCTGTACCAAACGCAACAACGGGACCTCGCTCCGAATGTCCACAAAAATCATCGAAAACACCTGGATCCCCCTGCCGGATGGTCGGAAACTGGCTGCACGAATTTGGTTGCCCGAAACCGGGCCGTCACCCGCCATTCTGGAATACCTCCCCTATCGCAAACGGGATGGAACTGCGCCGCGAGATGCAACCACTCATCCAGTATTTGCCGAGGCAGGATACGCCTGCATCCGCGTCGACATTGCCGGAACCGGTGATAGCGAGGGGCAGTTCGACGACGAGTATTCGGAACAAGAACTCCGCGATGGTGAAGCCGTTCTGAGTTGGATCGCCGCACAAAACTGGTGCGACGGAAACATTGGGATGATCGGTATCTCCTGGGGAGGGTTCAATGGGCTGCAGCTGGCCTTTCGCCATCCGCCCGAGCTCAAGGCGGTGGTCAGTGTTGCCTCGACCGTGGATCGGTACGCCGATGACATACACTTCATGGGCGGCTGCCTGTTAAGCGACAATATCAACTGGGGCAGTCAGATGTTCGCCTATTTGACACGGCCCGCAGACCCCGAGCTGCGATCTGATTGGAGAGAAGACTGGCTTGCCCGACTTGAGAATGTACCATTCTCAGCAGCCGATTGGCTGCGCCATCCAACGCGCAGCGCGTTCTGGAAACATGGCTCGGTTTGCGAGGATTGGTCGGCGATTCAAGCTCCGGTTCTTGCGATAACGGGTTGGTCGGATGCATATGTCAACGCTCCGCCAGCGCTGGCAGCAAATCTGGCCGTGCCGTCAAAAGCGCTGATCGGACCGTGGGAGCACCGCTATCCGCATATCTCGAAACTAGAGGCTGGGGATTTCCACTCCGAGGTGATCGGCTGGTTTGATCGCTGGCTGAAGGGGCAGCAGAATGGCGCCGAAGACCTGCCCGCCTACCGAACCTATATGCAGGATCATTTTGGCCCGAGCAAAAAGAACAAACCCAGGCAGGGCCGCTGGATCGCCGAGACAGAATGGCCGTCGCCCAATGTCAGCGATGAAGTCTGGCATTTGGGATTGGGTGGGTTTTCCGACGTCGCCACTACGGCCGAGACAGCCGTATCGAATCCGGCCCATATCGGACAGGCTGGCGGGTATTTCTGCCCGGGCATGCGGATCGACAATGAGTTGGCCGAAGATCAAGCAGCCGATGACGCACTGTCGCTTTGTTTCGATACGGCACCGCTGGACAAGCCGCTTGAACTGCTTGGACGGGCGCGACTGAAACTGTCCTTCACCGTGGACAGACCGGTAGCCCAACTGATTGCGCGATTGTGTGATGTCGCCCCGGATGGGGTTTCTCAGCGGATCACCTATCGGGCGCTGAACCTGACGCACTACAAGAGCCACGAGACCCCTGAAGCGTTGGTTCCCGGTCAGGTCTACAGTGCGGAAATTGCATTAAATGAGTGCGCGCATCGCGTGAAACCCGGTCATATCCTGCGTCTTGCGCTGTCTACCTCTTACTGGCCAATCGTTTGGCCCGCGCCAGAAGCAGCAGAGGTGACGTTGCAACTGCAAGGTTCGGCGCTGTATTTGCCGGTTCGGACGATGTCTGAGGAAGCTGATCCTGCACATCCCGGACCAGCGCAGGATTATCCGACGTTGCAAAGCACCGAGCTGCGCGCGCCGTCGGGCCGATCCGAACGGCGCATCGAAGCGGACGGAACCGTCATACTTGAGACATTCGACGACTACGGCAAAGCACAGGACCCCGGCCACGGCCTGATCGTCGGAAGCCACGTCGCCATGCGCTATGCGATCCATCCTGATGACCCAGCGACCGCGCAATTCACGGCGGGCTGGCGTTTCACGTTCGAGAGGGACGAATGGCAGGTCGAGATCAGCACCGAAAACGCGATGACCTGTGACGTCGAGAATTTCTATCTGCATCGAAAACTGCGCGCCACCGAAGGCGCGGACAAAACAGAAGTTCTGACAAAGGAATGGAACGAAACCATCCCGCGCAGGCTTCTGTAAACGATCTGACCCAAGGGAGAACATCATGAAAATCGAATGGACAAAAGCAAATGTCGGGCGCAGGGGCTTCTTGAAAGGGGCAACTGCGCTTGGGGCGGCATCCGCGCTGCCTGCAAGCTGGGCCAATCGCGCCTTCGCCGCTGATGATGGGGTGTTGCGGGTGCGCGCCTACGGTGATGCCCAGAACATGGACCCCGCACATTCCGTCGGTGTTGTCGAAGAAGAAGTGCATGCCTCGATTTACAACAAGTTGATCCAATACAAGCCCGGCGAGGAATGGGGTTGGCAGCTGGATGCGGCGGCGATGATCGAGCAGGTTGACCCGACCCATATCAAGTTCGCCCTACGCGATGATATCGGTTTCACCAATGGCTTCGGTGCGATGACCGCTGAAGACGTGAAATTCAGCATGGAGCGCATCGTGGACGATGCGACCGAAAGCCCGAACAAGCCCGATTTGGGTCCGTTCAGCCATGTCGAAGTGAGCAGCGAACGCGAAGGTACCATCGTTCTCAACGAGCCGTTTGCTCCGATTTGGTCGATCGCCCTGCCTTACATAACCGGCAACATCGTCTCGAAAGCTGCGGTCGAGGCCGCAGGGGGCCGCATCGGGGCTGATCCGGTCGCTGAATCCGGCCCTTATCTGCGGGACAGCTGGTCACCCAAAGAAAAAACCGTGCTTAAGCGCAACCCGGATTGGAAGGGTGACGCACCAACATGGGACACAATCGAAATCCTGCCGATCGACGACGAAAACACCGCCGAGATCGCCTTTGAGGCGGGCGAACTGGACATGACTCGGGTTTCGCTGGGATCGGTCGAACGCTATCGGGCCGGTGTTCCGAATGGCGGATCTTTGGTCGAGAAACCCTCACTATTCTATGTCTGGTTGGGCATGAATCTGGATCACCCCAAGCTTCAGAACCCAAAACTGCGTCAGGCGATTCAACATGCAGTCGACGTACCAAGCATCCTAGAGGCGGCCTATTTTGGAGCCGCTGAACCCTCGACAGGCATCATCGCACCTGGCCTTGCGGGCCACCGCCCGCAATCTCTGGTCCCTCCGGCGGCAAACTTCGAGAAAGCGGCGCAATTGCTGGCGGAATCTGGCGAGACCAATGTGACGCTTACGCTGGACACGCTGAACAAGAACACTTTCACCACGACGGCTCAGATCATTCAGGCAACTCTGGCGCAGATCGGGATCACGGTCGAAGTCAACGTACTGGAATCCGGTGCATTCTGGGCAAGCGGAGACAACGAGAACCTGCAACTGGTTCTGAACCGCTTCTCGATGACCCCCGATCCATATTATGCGACGGCCTGGTTCACCACCGAACAGGTCGGCATCTGGAACTGGGAGCGGTTCAGCAACGCTGAATTTGACGAAATTCACAACTCGGCATTCAAGGAAGCGGATGTGGCCAAACGCGCTGAGATGTATCAGCGGGCGCAGGATCTGATGGAAGAAAGTGGTGCCTACCGCTTTATCACCCACGAGGCGACACCGGTGATTCATTCGGCGCGTGTCACCCCCGCGCTAAGACCCGACGGTCTGGCACTGCTGCGGTACTTCGGCAAGGCGACCTGACCTCCCAAAGGTCGGTTATGTCCGGCGGGGTTTGACGCCCGCCGGACAAAACAGCTCGCCACCCATCCAAAAGGAGCCAGCTTTTCATGTTGAAGTTTGCAACCCGCCGCTTCGGGCTAGCGCTGCTTATCCTGTTCGTGGCGGTTACCGTCATGTTCCTGATGATCCGCGCCGTCCCCGGGGACCCGGTCCAGATCATGTTGGGGCCACGCGCAACACCTGAGCTTCAGGCCCAGCTCACCGCTGCGTTGGCGCTGGATCAACCAATCTGGAAACAGCTGGTCATATTCTATGGAAACCTGGTCCGTGGCGATCTGGGAATCGACGTATTCTCGGGCCGGTCCGTGACAGATATCGTGTTTCAGCAGCTACCCTACACTCTGGAACTGATCTTTGCGTCGATCCTATGGTCCGCCACTTTGGGAATTGCACTTGGGGCATATGCCGCCGCCCATCCAAACACTCTGATCGACCGAATTGCGGCGGCGATTTCGGTCAGTTTTGTTGCAGCGCCCGCCTTTGTCGTAGCACTTCTGTCGCTATTGGTCTTCGCCGTGCATCTTCAGTGGTTTCCAGCCATCGGCGCGGGCGAAGGCTTCTGGGGTCGCATTGATCACCTCGTTTTGCCCGCCTTTGCCATCGGGCTAAGCTGGGTGGGCTACATCGCGCGGTTGGTGCGCGCTTCGATGTTGGAAGTCTTAGGCGAAAACCACGTTCGGACAGCACGAGCCTTCGGTATCGCAGAGCGCCGCGTGGTGATGGTTTATGCCTTGCGTATCGCCATTCTTCCGGTTGTCACGGTGATCGGCGTCGGCATGGGTTTCCTGCTGAGCTCGGCCGTATTCGCCGAAATAGTGTTCGCGCGCCCGGGTCTGGGCAAGCTGGTGATCGACAGCATAACCACCCGCAATTACCCGATTGTCATGGGCTCGGTTCTGATCTCAACCGGTTTGTTCGTCGTGTCGACCGCACTGGCGGACCTGATCAATGCATGGCTCGACCCACGCGCTAGACAAGCGCATTGAGGAAAGCCGAAATGGAAAAATCTCGTTCTGAACTTGGTCAGATCATTGTCGGCGTCGCCCGCGACCCTCTGGGTCTGATTGGTTTGGTCATTGTCGGCACCATCGTCTTCTGTGCGATTTTCGCCTATTGGATTGTGCCCTATGATCCCGTGGCCATGGATATCAAAGCCCGGTTGCAAGGCCCGTCTGCCGAGCACCTTCTGGGTACGGACCAACTTGGCCGCGATACGTTTTCCCGCGTGATTGCCGGCGGTCAGGTTGCATTGAAAGTCGCCTTGCCTGCGGTCTTTGGTGCGATGGTAATTGGCCTAACCTTGGGAATGATTGCGGGGTATGGGCCAAAATGGCTCGACAACCTGTTGATGTTGTTCTTTGACACCATCCGATCCTTCCCAACCGTGATGTTCGCGCTGGCCGTTGTGGCCCTGGTCGGTCCCAGTTTGCAAACGGTTGTGTTCGTGGTGATGGCGACTTCGATCCCAACCTATGGCCGTGTGGCGCGAACGCAGACCCTGACGTTGCGCAATTCCGAGTACATTCTGGCCGAGCGGTCGATGGGGGCCAGCATGGCCCGCATCTTGGGTGTGCACATGCTACCAAATATCGTGGGGGTTTTGGCCGTCCTGGCTGCTATGGACATCCCGACGGTAATCGCGCTTGAGGCGGGGCTGTCCTTTCTCGGGCTTGGCGTGAAGCCCCCAACCCCCAGTTGGGGCGCACTTCTGAAGGACGGGTATTCCCTGATCCGACAGACACCTTGGCTGGTGGTGGGCGGCGGTCTGCCGATCATTCTGGCAACCCTGGGCTTTACGTTTTTAGGGGAATCCCTGCGCGACGTGGTTGATCCCAAACTGAGGAAACAGCGATGACCGAAACTCTTCTGGAAATCGAGAACCTCAGCGTCGATTATGAAACGGCACGCGGAGATCTCAAGGCATTGCGGGATATCACCTTTGACATCCGCAAAGGTGAAATCGTGGGTATTGTCGGTGAGTCTGGTTGCGGAAAATCAACCTTGATCTCGTCGATCCTGCGGCTGACCGCACCGAACACGCGGTTCCGGCAAGGCGAAATACGCTTTAAGGGGCAGGATCTGTTGCAAGTGCCTGAACGCAGGATGCGTGATCTGCGCGGGGCCGATATCTCGATCATCTTTCAGGACCCGATGCAGACCCACAATCCGGTTCTGACCATTGGCCAGCAGATGGTCGATATTCAGCACCGGTCCAAGGCTAGTAAGCAGGAAAAACTGGCCAATGCGGCAAAGATGCTGGGGGCTGTCGGCATTCCGGACCCAGAGGCACGGCTAAAGCAGTTCCCGCATGAGTTTTCTGGCGGAATGCGACAGCGGATCGCCATTGCCATGGCATTGATGTCAGAACCCGACCTGCTGATCGCGGATGAGCCGACCACCGCGCTTGACGCCACGCTTGAGGTGCAAATCATTGAGCGCTTGCAAGTGCTGCAGCGCGAATTCCATTGCGCCATCCTATTTATCTCGCACCATCTTGGTGTGATCGCGGAACTGTGCGACCGAGTGGTTGTGATGTACGCAGGCGCCGTCGTCGAAAGCGGTGAAGTGCGCGAGATTTTTCACAATCCCAAGCACCCTTACACACGCCGTCTAATCGACTGTGACCCGGGCCATATCAAGGAACGCGCACGGGTCCTGCCAACCATTCCGGGCGAAGTACCCGATCTGGCCAACCTGCCCGGTGGATGTATCTTCCGCGACCGCTGCGACCAGGCGATGCCGCGCTGTGCAATGGACGTTCCCCCCTTGGATCTCCTGAAAGAAGGGCATCACGCCGCCTGCTGGCTGAACCATGAGGAGGCCGCGACATGAGCCTGCTGAACGTCCACGACCTGCAAACCAGCTATGGCCCTGTCAACGTGCTGGCTGGCGTCAGTTTTGAGGTCGAAGCTGGCGAAACCTATGCGCTTGTCGGCGAGAGCGGCTCGGGCAAGACAACTGTCATCCGTGCGATTGCTGGTCTGGCCCCGGCGCAAGCCGGATCGGTCGTGTTTGACTCGCAGGAGATACGGGGTGCGCCGGAACGGGTCATGCGCCCGCTGCGCAAGGACATGGCGATGATGTTTCAGGACCCTGTGGGCAGCTTGTCACCACGCCTGACAATCCGAAGCCTGATCACGGAACCCTATCGCATTCAGGGCATGAAAGATCGCGATCTGGATGCCGAAGCCAAGCGTCTGCTGGAAATGGTGAACCTGCCGGTGCATTTCGCGGACCGCTACCCCTATCAATTGTCCGGCGGCCAGGCACGACGGGTTGGTGTCGCCCGCGCCTTGGCGCTGGAGCCGAAACTGATCCTGGCGGATGAACCAACGGCAGGGCTGGATGTTTCGGTACAGGGTGAGCTGCTGAACCTGCTCAATGACCTGCGGGAACGGCTGGGCCTGGCGATGGTGATCATCACCCACAACCTGAACGTGGTGCGCCACGTGGCAGACCGCATGGGCATTATGTATCTGGGTCGACTGGTCGAGGAAGGCACGACAGAGGCGATCTTCGACGATCCGCGCCACCCCTATACCCGCTGCCTGCTAAGCGCCAACCCCGAGCCGGACCCCGATGCGCGCCTTGAACGGATCGCGCTCAAAGGTGAGCCGCCCAGCCTCTTGCAACGCCCGTCGGGCTGTGAGTTCCGCGAAAGATGTCCGTTTGCCAAAGACATCTGCACACAGACACCGCAATGGGAGGTTGCGGCGGGCCACGGGCTGCGCTGTCTCGCACCCTTGTCGGGTGCGCCTGCTCAGGGTCACTAAAGGATGAGGGAAACACTCTATTTCGGCGGTCCCATCCTGACGATGGACGCCGACAATTCCCGACCCGAGGCGGTGTTGGTGCGGGACGATGTCATCATTGCGGTGGGGGACGAAGCAACGCTGCGGCGGCAGATGTCATCCGATGCGGGTGTATATGACCTAGCTGGCCAGACCCTGATCCCGGCCTTCTTCGACTCGCACGGCCACTTCCCCGATCCCGGCTTCGTCCAGCTGTTTCGGGTTGATCTTGCATCACCTCCGCGCGGCGTGTGTATGGATATGGCGCAAGCTTTGGAAAAGCTGCGCAGCCGGGCCGAAGAGACGCCCGAGGGCGATTGGGTGATGGGCGTTTTGTTCGACAACACCGCCATTGCAGAAGGCCGCATGCCTACCCGGGCCGAACTGGATGATGTCTCAACGGCGCATCCAATTTGGGTTCTGCATGCTTCGGGTCACAATGGCGTGGCCAATTCGATGGCGCTGAAGCTGCATGGCGTCAATCGCGACACCCCGGACCCGGCCGGAGGGCGTTATGGCCGCGACCCCGATACCGGCGCCCTGACGGGGCTGGTCGAAGGGCTGTCGGCCATGGGCGAAATGGGCGACACTGATTTTCTGATCGACCGGGACAGGTTCTGGCAAGGGTTCAACGCCTGCCGTGATGAGTATTTGTCCCACGGAGTAACTTATGCACAGAACGCTTGGGCATCGCAGTTTATGCTCGACCACTTTGCCAGCCTTCCTGCCGATCAGGATCCCGGCATTGATTTGGAATTGTTGCCAATTGCCGATCTGGAACCGGCTCTGAGCCAGGGCTGGATCGACAATAACTGGCCCGGCAACCCACATTTTACGCTGGGTGCGCGCAAGCTGTTTACCGATGGTGCATTCCAGTTACAGACTGCCTATCTGTCTGCGCCCTACCACAAGTCGCTGGACCCCGATCACCCCTGTGGCATGATCTATGCCACGCAGGTCGACATGGATTCCGAGGTTCTCCGCCTACACGCTATGGGGTTTCAGATCCATTGCCATTGCAACGGGGATGCCGGGGCCGAGATGTTCATCGATGCGGTGGACAAGGCCTTGTTAGCGCATCCGCGAGACGATCACCGCCATACAATCATCCACGGCCAGGTTCTGCGCGACGATCAACTGGACCGCATGGCGCGGCTAGGAATAACTGTCAGCTTCTTTTCAGCACATGTGCATTTCTGGGGGGACCGACATTACGATACCTTCCTCGGACCGGAACGCGCTGAACGGATTTCGCCAGCCGCAACTGCGGAACGATACGGTGTACGCTATACGATCCACAATGACGCGTCGGTTACGCCAACGCGGCCAATCCATCTGGCGCATTGCGCGGTGAATCGACTGACTGCATCCGGCCGGCAACTGGGTGAAAAGGAAAGGGTCAGCGTACTGTCTGCGCTCCGGGCACAAACTATCGATGCGGCGTGGCAAGTGTTTAAAGAAGATGAGCGCGGTTCGATTGAGCCCGGAAAACTGGCAGATTTCGCCATCCTTTCTCGCAATCCCCTAGATGATCCTGAACGGCTGCTCGACACATCGATTGTTGCAACCATCCGGCGAGGACAGATTGTGTTTGGCGCCACCAAATCCAGAAAAGAACTGGAATTTTAGAATGATAGCCAAACGCATTGCCATTGCCGGATTTCAACACGAAACCAACTGCTTCGGAGCGACCAAAGCGGGTCTGCCCGAGTTCGAGATGGCAGATTCCTGGCCCGAAATGTTGCATGGCGCGCGTGTCATCGCAGACACCAAAGGTATGAACCTACCCATCGCCGGGTTTTCTTCCGCCGCGAACCAGGCAGGTTTCGAGCTTTTCCCGATCCTGTGGTGTGCGGCGGAACCTAGCGCTCATGTCACGGATCACGCGTTCGAGAAGATATGTACTATGATCTTGGATGGCCTTCGCGGCGCGGGACCGCTGGACGGAGTGTATCTCGACCTGCACGGTGCCATGGTGACTGAAAGCCTTGCTGATGGTGAGGGAGAACTGTTGCGCCGAGTACGTGATCTGGTAGGGCGGGATGTTCCGGTCGTGGCGAGCCTTGACCTGCATGCCAATATCTCTGACCAGATGATCTCGCAGGCGGACTATCTGGCAATTTTCCGCACGTACCCGCACCTCGATATGGGCGAAACCGGTGCGCGATGCGTACCGGTTCTGCAAAGGCTACTGGCAGGAGAGAAGCTGCACAAAGCCTTCCGGCAGGTGCCCTATCTGATCCCATTACATGCGCAATACACCTGGGCTGCACCGTTTGATGAGATTTATCAGTTGCCCACCCGGTTCGAACAGGCCCATGTCTATGCAGAAATCGCACTGGGTTTTACAGCGGCAGACTATCCCGATACTGGTCCGTCCTGCGTTGCCTACGCGACCAGTGCCGCGCAAGCGACCGCCGCAGTAGATCAAATTGTCGACCTTTTTCTGGCCCGAGAACCTGATGTGGACTGCTCTATGTTGTCGTTGGACGAAGCCGTTCTGGCCTGTCGTTCGCATCGCGACAAACCGCTCGTGTTAGCGGATGTACAGGACAACGCAGGCGCAGGCGGCACATCCGATACCACCGGACTTCTGGCCGCTTTGATCGAGGGGGAAGCGCAGGAGGTTTTGATGGGTCTCTTCCACGACGCCGAAAGCGCAGAGAAAGCGCATCGTGCAGGCCAAGGCGCAAAACTGAACCTGGCCATCGGCGGAAAATCAGGTCTGCCCGGGCACCACCCCGTTGAGGCAAAGTTCGAAGTTCTGGCCATCGGAGATGGCATCTGCCGATACTCAGGTGAGATGTACGGAGGCGGCATCGCGACGCTTGGCAAAACGGCCGCTCTGAGGATGATAGAGTCTGGCGCGAAGATAGACTTGGTCGTCACCAGTGTGCGCAACCAATGCCTAGACCGCGCTCATTTCACCCATATCGGCCTGAATCCCACATCCTATTCAGTGATCTGTGTCAAAAGCACCACACATTTCCGGGCGGATTTCCAACCCATCGCAAGCGACGTGAAAGCCGTTGCCGCTCCAGGCACCTTTCTCTGCGATCTGGACCAGATCCCCTACTACAACATCGCAGGCAAACGCCGCATCGAAACAAGTGGACCCAAAACCAGGAACCATTGATTTCCCACCCGCATCGCAGCTCGCAATCGACATAGCAGGCGCAGAAACTGCATCGAGATCCCGCTCGTAAACTAAGAGATTGGAAACTTCTCGCTTCACGTTTTGACAATGCTGCGTCAGCATTCGCTTCAAACCTACAGAAGATAGGGCTTAAACCGCTTCTGTTCGGCAGAAACCCAAGCCCATTACGACCAAGCTTTGATAGAGCAACCCTGCGGCAAATCCCGACCCAGCGAACGGACCTTGCTAGCGACACACCGTGATGGAAGCGGTTGCGCGCGTTGATTGTATAAGCCATCGTCTGGACGAGTTCGAAGTCTCAACCGTGCGCCTATGGCAATCAGGAAAAATGTTTGGATCATAAAAAATGCAGCGATTAGTTATTCTTGGCGCGGGGGGAAATGGGCGCGTTGCCGCTGAAATTGCGGAGCTGTCGGGATGGAAACAGGTTGTGTTTCTTGACCCCAATTGGGAAAGCCAACGCCAAAGTGGTATTTGGCCAGTAGTCGACGATGATCGCACGGATGTGCTGATGAGTCAGCCTCATGACAGCTTTTTCTTTGTTGGAGTAGGTGACAATAAGAAACGTGCATTTTTACAAGAACGACTAGAAGATCTTAATCTGCCTATCGCCACTTTGGTGCACCCCAAAGCAATCGTGTCTCGTTATGCAGACGTAGCACCAGGCTGTTTGATTTCAGCCGGTGCCGTTGTGAATATCGGCTGCAAGATTGAACGCGGGACAATCGTAAACACAAATGCCAGTATCGACCATGACAGCAGCGTCGGCGCATTTTGCCATGTAGCGCCCGGTTCTCAGATCGCAGCAGATGTTACTTTGGGTGAGCGGGTATTCATAGGCGTCGGGGCAAGCGTGCGAAATGGAATTACAATCCTGGCCGGAGCGGTTGTTGGCGCAGGCGCTACGGTGATCAAAACGGTCGCGGCGGAGCAGTTAGTCGCTGGCACTCCGGCCCGCCCACTAAACCGCACTGATCGCTAACACTCTCATGAAAAGGATTATTTAACCCGGAAATGGTAAATGCGTAAACTATCTAGCACAATATGGTTTCAATCTTCATCGCGGGCAACATTGTCTCGGACGAAACTAAGAAAGTTTGCCTTTCGATTGCGTGCACGGCGTAGGATATTGGTGTTCTTTCAAACCCAGATACCGAAGGAGCATGCAAAACAGATCAAACGGTACAAGCGTTTGGGATTGATCGAAGTTTTCCAGGTTGACGGTCTGGCGGGTTTCTACTCCGAAACGGACTTTCAGATCGCCATCCAGACTCAGTTTTTGGCAAAGTACATCGTGTCAAAAATTGCCCCGTCAATGCTATCGAAATCCGGGTTCAGTTTTGACAGAATAGACATATCCAATATGTCTGCAGGTTTAGAGTTACAGCTGGCCGATAACCTCTATTCGAGAATCAGACAGTTTCTTGCGATATTTGACAAGTGCAAGGTCGATAAGAACGATCTTTGGGAAGATTTTGGGAATTCACTTTTGACAAATCTTAATGCCCAGAGCCTTTGGTACCCAGGGCGTTATCAGGAATGGCCGGCCCACGTTAATCTAGTAGCAAAGGAACCAAACTTCTTTAAACCTGACATTGAAACTTCAGGGTTTGGGCATTTCCCAGATTCACGACCTCAGACACTCCTTTTAGGGAACCCAGGGCAGCCGACATATCTTCGATCCGCTGAAGCGATCGGCTACGCCGAACTAAAGATGGGAAAGCGTTTTGATGCGATTTTCGAAGTTCGATACCCTAATAAGATTGCTCCTTTGCATTGGGGTGATGAGTTTGTCTGTCACTCTTCAGAGTTCTATCTGAATTCACCCGAACCGGCCCTTGGTGACGCAAAACTAAGACTCGCACTACCCGAACAGAATACCAGCAAAACAGTACATGCGCAGTTGTCCAAATCCGACCCGCTTTTGGTACAAAGATTTGGGTTTAACCCAGAGAACTGGTTTGCTCTATTGTTAAATGAAACACTTGCGGCAACGAATACCAGACTGCCTAGGATAGCAGGGTTCTATCACTGCCTCATGAACCATCCGCAATTTGAGAATATCGAAACGCTCGTTTGCTCACCCAGCCGTTCCGCAGTTTTTGTCCCCATCGCGTTGGGCCTGAAGCAAAAAGGCGTCAAGACCATAGAATATCAGGCTTTTTTCTGGAGCGCCCATCCCAGATATCAAGTCCTTGATATGGATCTCTTTGTCTGCTCGGATGCAGCAACAATGAAGGTTATCGAAGAGAAAATTGACCGCGTTAGCCACAAGACTAAAGTTGTGCTTGGACCATCTTTTGGCATGGCAAATTTCATGAAAGACTACGCGGTTTCTTTGTCAAAAGAACCCGAGGAAAAATCACTTAAACCAATAGGTATTGCCCTGCAACCGATCAATGATAAGGAATTCGAAGCCGCGTGCCGTCTAATTAGGGACGCCGGGTACGATATTCTGTGTCGACCACATCCAAGGTTAGACCGGGCTCAGGTCAAAGCCCAGTTTGGGAGGTACGGCCAAATCGATGACGGCACACTTGTGGACTTCATCCGAAACACTTCTCTGGTTGTAACCGGGTTTTCAAACGTTGCATTACAAACTGCTTTGGCGGGTAAAACCGCTGTCTGCCTACCCGTGCCAAATCTTTTGGGATTGAACCTGTCAGATGCTTCGCAACACATTCACCTGTGTAATGACTTGGAAGATCTTCACAGATTTCTGGGTACAAGTGAACATATCAACGAAACCCCAGGTTTTCACGATCCTATCAGCCATTGGTGCGAGATCAGGCGGGCAGAAACGCCTGACCAGATATCGACATTTTAGGCTAATGGATAAACGCTTGCGCGATCAACGTCACTTAACGGCAACGCAATGACTGAAGTCGTCTCGATTGCCTTGCGAGCTGCAATCATAACTTCCAGAGCTAGTGTCGCGTCGATCAACGAAGCGCCGCCTTCGCTGCGGTCATTTAACAGATCAAGGAACACATCACGCGTATGATTGACTACATCGCCGGGAACAAAATCCTTCCACGGAATCTCCTGTAAGGCAGCACCATAGAAATGCTTGGGGAGGTCTTGTGTTTCTGGTTTACGTACAAAGACTTGCGGAGGTTCCGAAGTGAATGGCATCAGCACGCGCCCGCGTTCAAATCGGAACTCATATCCGCCGATAACACCGATATCATCACCGATCTCCAACAGCAAACGTCGTTGTTTGGGATAACTTACAAGAACGGCACCTCCCACGTCTTTGAATTGCGGGCCACGTGGGTTTGTTGACTCTGGCTGAGTACCAACCGCTGAAACGTAAAGAGGAGTATCGGAGAACATCCAATTTGCGAGATCAAAATAATGTGTGCCTAGGTTTCCCAATCCACCAGCACCTTGTGTGATTACAAAGGATTGCAATTTCCCGAATTGAGGATCCCCATCAAACTGGCGTATTGTTCGAAGCACATTCCAGCACCGGTGATTGTGATTGACCAACGCATTGATACTATTTTCCTTAGCGATCCGCACCATCTCCAAACCGTCAGCAACTGAACAAGCGACCGGTTTTTCTACCAGAACAATTTTCACGCCTGCGTCGACCAAAGCGCGGAACAAATCAGCGTGGCTATCGGCAGTCGTCGAAATTGCTACGATGTCTGGAACGTTAGCGAGAAAGGCATCCATCGAATTAACTAGAACCGACACTAGCGTCGCGTCTTGTGTCACGCCCCAAGGCTCATCAGAACTGTCCAGAATCTTAGCAAGTTCAAGGCCAGCTGCGCGCCCAGCAAGCACAGTGCGATAGCCCATGCGCCCCAGGCCAATTACTCCAAAGCTCTTTGTCATCTTTATCCTTCGTTATCTTTCACGATCTTGCGCGCGCGCTGCAAATCCTCGGGCCTACCGATATCGATCCAATCTCCGCTTGTCGGAAAAATGCGCGTATTGATTTTTTGCTCGCGCAAAACATCGAACAATGATGGCAGATCGAAGAATGTTCCGCTTGGAACGTGATCAATGGCAGTGCGATCTAGCACATAATACCCGGCATTTATGAAGTACTTATAGGTGGGTTTCTCGCTCAGAGACTTTATTTCGAAACCTTCGGTCTCCACGACTCCGAAGGGAATTTCGATTTCATGTTCTCGCACTGCCATCGTCGCGCAGGATTTCTGATCCAAGTGGAATTCAAGCATCTCGCGGTAGTTTGTCGAACACAAGATATCTGCGTTGGTGACAAAGAACTGATCAAAGACACCGGCATCGACCAAGGAAAGTGCACCACCGGTCCCAAGGCGTTCTTGCTCTTCTACGTATTCGATGCGTACACCCAGTTTGTCGCCGGACCCGAAGTGATTACGGATCATCTCAGCCTTGTAGTTGACGCAGAAGATGAAGTTTTCCAAACCGTTGTTTCTGAACCGCTTGATAATTTTCTCAAGGATGGGTTCGCCATCAACTTCCAGCAGCGGCTTCGGTTTGTCTTTGGTCAACTCCCCAAGGCGCGAGCCAAGGCCACCAGCCATGACTACAACAGCTACATTGTCCAGTGTACTACCTGGCAAATGTGGGGAAACAGCAACCGACACGACCGATCCTGTCTGATCAACGATCGGAGCAAAAGTGATTTTGTTGCGCATTAAGAACTTTTGCTGATCCGAGCGAGTTACCCCGGCGTCAATTGTTCGCGGCGATTTATTCATCAAATCTTCTGCAGTCTTGTCGACCAATGGACCTTGAATCATCGCCCGTCGAAGATCTCCGTCGGTCACGGTACCCAGCAGTTTGTTTTCGGGCCCAACTACGAGGGCAAACCCCACGGCTGAGTTATCTATGATCTTAAGAACTTGGCGAAAATCATCCGTCGGAGAGACAAGAATTGAAGCAATTTCTTTCAATGCTCATTTACCTCTTTATTCTCAGGATTTTGCAAATCTTGCTTTGCCAGAAGATCGAATGCCAACTCGGCAAAGCTCCAATCGTCTTCCGTGTCAATATCTAGCGAGTATAAGCTGTCCATCTCGTATATATCTGTTTTATGGCAAATTGCCCTTTGTTGAATAGTCAATGCCTCCCTTGACCACGCATAGATAGACCCATTCAACTGAAAGACTTCTGGTGCATCTTGCCGTCTCTTGACATCGCCGCTAAGAGGCTTGGACAGCGAGTAAGTTCCTTGGTCGGCGTCAAATTCAAGAAGATTGAAATACGGAGAATTCTTGGCGCGCGCTACACTGAGCACACTATCGAGCTTATCGTCTTCGAGCCTGGATACAGCCTCCTGAATATGTCGGCTTTGCCGTAATGGAGATGTTGCCTGTAAAAGCACGACGGTAGTGTATTTCTTGGCAGACAGGGCTTCGCATTCGGAAAGTGCGTGCAATACAACATCCATCGATCCAGCCAAATCTGATGCCAGCTCATCTGGTCGTTTGATACATCTGGTTGCGCCTGTCTCCTTTGCGATCGCTAGATAGGTGTCGCTATCACTGGAAACCGCGACTTCCGTAAATATGCCAGCGGCGACCGCATGTTGGACGCTATGGGCCAACAAGGGTTGGCCACGAAAATCCCGGATGTTCTTGTGTGGAACACCTTTGGACCCCGCCCTAACCGGGATGATGCACAACCTCTCAGTCATTAATCGGGTCACCTTCACGATAGTCTTTTGAAGCTGATGTACCAAGCATCTCCCAAAACAACAGCGGGTCCTTGCCAGACGCCGCACGCTTTGTTGATAGATTTTCCAGCGTGAAAGGATTTCCTTTGGAAATGTCCGCCTTTGCTACCAGACGTTTTCGTGCCGCATTCATCGTGCTGCGCTCTTCTGGCGTACAGCATTTGACAGAAGAGCCAAGCATTGCTTCGACTTCTCTGACGCTAGTAAAAATAGCGGCAATTTCATCGGGCTCAGCTGAAGCCGCGTGATCAGGACCCTCTAGCGAATTGTCGAGTGTAAGGTGTTTTTCTATGCAGCACGCACCAAGCGCGGCAGCCGCAATTGAAGCGGTTCCACCCAGCGTATGGTCAGAATAGCCGACACGCAAACCAAACGCTGAGCGGATGGTGCCGATTGTATGCAAATTTGTAGCTTCTGGGCTGGATGGATAATTTGAAACGCAGTGCAGGATGGTCACTTTGTCTTGCAGAACTTCGCGCAGTTCCGGATCCGCCCACGCCATACTCATATCGTGCCTACTGGGGGCAGCAGGTGGTGCCGGACTATATCCTAACGCTAGAAGACCCAGAGCGCGCTCAATTTCCCCCAAGTCGGACATTCCGGTCGATAGAATAATATCGCATCCGGTCTGTGCCGCAGCATAAAGCAATGGCCCGTTATTAAGATCACCCGAACCAATTTTTAACAGGCGTTGCCCAAGCCCCTTGGTCAATAATTCGAGGCTCACAATATCAAACGGTGTCGATAGGAAACCAATTCCGCGTTCCGCACACTTCTGAATGAGGGTGTGATGCGCAGCTTCGTTCAATTCCAGATCGATGAGCATTTCAAGCTGCGTTTTACTGGAACCGATCTGTTGCTCTTGATAGTCGGCCAACGCAGCAGACTTTGATACCATCGCTTTGGCAGAAAAGGTTTGAAACTTGATCAGGTCAGCCCCGGCATCGGCGGCTGCATCGACCAACGAAAGGGCTTTGTCCAGCTCCCCGTTATGGTTTACACCGGCTTCGGCAATGAGGGTTATTTTGCTATTCAGCATGATTACGACTTTCTATCGCAGACTGTGGAAGCGCTTCGCCAGTATTTTGTGGCGCGAGCGATTGCGGGATACTGATCGCAAAGCGTCAACGATTTTCGCCGCACTGTGTCCATCCCCATACGGATTGACCACGTCTTTGTCCGAATACTCCGTTGTTGCGTGAATAGATGCCAGGATCTCATCTTTTGTACCGGCACAATCGAAGACACTTGTTGCGCGCAATCGGCCTTTTTGTCGGTCCCCAATATTGATTGTTGGGACCGACAAGCTAGGGATTTCGTAGAGGCCGCTGGACGAATTGCCGATGACGGCCTGCACTTGACGAACAGTGTTGAAGTAGAGGGTCTGACCCAAGCTTTTTTCAAAAATGGAACTTGGCCGCTGAGCAACATAGGCTTGTAAAGCGGCATTGAATTCTGCCCCGCCTGTATCGGCATTGGCACCAGTGAAAATTAGCTGCGCGTCTGGAAGCTCGTCCAATGCCGCCAATAATGCATGCAATTCTGAGCGACCGAAATCTTCTTTCAAAGTAGTGGGATGCAACGTGATCAGGTAAGTAGAGACACCATCAGATAAGCCCAATGCTGTAAAAACATCGGCTCGCGACATCTGTGGTATGTTGTGCAACGCATCAAGCCCCGGGCTGCCCACATTTACTACGCGCCAGGGTTCTTCTCCCATCTGAAGCACATTCTGCGCCGCATCATCGGTCGACGTACAATGCAGATGGCTTAGTTTTGTAATCGCATGCCTGAAGGCGTCGTCATAGGCTTCTTCGGTGACATCACCACCGCACAAATGGCAAACGGGAATTCGATGAAGGGCCGCGGCTGTGGCAGCCCCTAGAACCTCGAACCGATCGCCCAGAAGCACGACCCAATCGGGCGCCAACCGCCCGAGAGCCTGAGCTACGCCCATGGTTGCAAGCCCTGCACTAACTGCCGGGCCAGTTGCAGTGCTGCTATCAAGGTACATCTCAACTGTCTGATCGACTTGAAATCCGTCTTGTTCAATTTCTGAAATCGTGGCGCCTTGTGACGTTGCGAGGTGCCCTCCCCCTGCGATAATACTCAACCTCAGCCCATCACAGTCAGCAATTTTGTACATAGGCCAACGTAGTAGTGAATAATCCGCACGACCTGTCGTGATGCAGGTCACATGGAGGTCTGAATCTTGCACCTGTCGCTCCTGAAAATGTCTTGTTTCTGCTCGGTTTCTATTTCATTCGCTCGTGCCATGCCACCTGTTTGCAGACTTTTTTGCTGCTTGACCAGAGACCAAAATTACCGGAAAAGCCGCATCATTAGAAATGGAGTGTCCTATGGAGCAGAAGGATTTATCACCCCTTGCAACGGGGCGAGTTGAAAGCCTTTTCCAAAGTGATCTCTGGGCTAAACGCGACGAGATTCATCGTGTTATGAATGGCGCGCGCGTTCTAGTAATCGGCGGTGCTGGCTCAATCGGCAGTTCCACAGTCAACGAGATTTTGCCGTTTCGGCCGGCCGCACTGCATGTCATCGATCAGAATGAAAACGAATTGGCAGAATTGGTGCGCAATCTACGGTCGGCGGAATCGCCAATAGACGTAAATGACTTCCGCACGCTGCCACTTGACTATGGTTCGCCCGCATTTCGAGCGTTTGTGAGAAATGAAGGACCCTATAACTTTGTTCTGAATTTTGCTGCCATTAAACATGTAAGATCCGAGAAGGACGGCTACTCAACGCTTCAGATGTTTGAAACAAACATCCTGAAGCAGGCGCGCCTCGTAGAGCTGTTAAAACATGTCGGATTTGACGGAAGATATTTCAGTGTCTCCACGGATAAAGCTGCAAATCCAACATCTTTGATGGGCGCCTCAAAGCGAGTCATGGAACATGTGATGTTCGATGACGGATTGATCGACGGTCTTAACTGCACGATCACTTCTGCCCGTTTCGCAAATGTCGCCTTTTCCAATGGATCTCTACTTCAGAGCTTTGAGAAGCGCCTACAAAAAGACCAACCTTTGGCCGCACCTAAAGGCACGCGGCGTTACTTTGTGTCGCTGAAGGAAAGCGGCCAGCTATGCCTATTGGCCGCGACAACCGCCCCGCACAAGCATATTATGGTACCAGATCTCGACCCAGAAACTGCGCTTGTAGAAATGCAATCCGTTGCCGAAAATGTTCTGATGGCGAACGGTTATCAGCCAAAGCACTACACTGATGAGGCGCAGGCCTGCGTTACGGTAGTAGCCGACAAAGCAACAGGGCATTGGCCTTTACTTCTAACTCCATTGTCGACTTCGGGCGAGAAGCCATACGAGGAATTCGTCGCCAACGGCGAGACCTGCGTTGAGCTAGGATACGATGCTCTTTTAGGCGTTCAATACCTACCGCTCGAAGACGCGGGCGTCATGAGGCAACTTCTTGCTGAACTGCAAGAAATATTCAAGAGGGCTGAATCCGAGGCGATCTCTAAGGAATCCCTGAAAGCTCTGATCGCCCTTGCGGAGCCAGCATTCCTCGACAGCCACAAGGAAACTGGCATGAACCTTGATCAAAGGGTATAGCTATGATCCCCCTGTGCATTCCGAATATTTCTGGCAACGAAGGCAAATATCTCGCCGAGTGCGTGTCCTCGACTTTCGTGTCATCCGTAGGCCCATTTGTGGACCAGTTCGAAGCGAGAACCAAAGAGGTAACCGGCGCAGCCTGGGCAGTCGCAACCTCGGCAGGCACGACGGCTTTGCACACCGCCTTGCATTCGTTGGGTGTAGGCCCCGGAGATCATGTGATCATTCCTTCACTGACATTTATTGCTACGGCAAACGCAGTCTCGCACTGCCATGCGGCGCCGATCATCATTGATGTCGACGAAGAACGTTGGGGTATGGATGCAAGCCTCTTGTCTGAGTTGTTGGCACGCGAATGTACCCGCGATGCGAGTGGAGTTTTGCGTTATTCTAAGACAGGTGGGGCAGTCAAAGCAGTCATGCCTGTTTTCGCAATGGGGCTGCCCGCAGATATGGATGCGATTGTTACTGTAGCTAAGTCTCATAAACTGCCCATCGTCGTCGATGCTGCCGCTGCTATTGGCGCCACTTACAAAGACCGACCTCTTGCGCAGATGGGTGCGGATCTGACGGCATTGTCCTTCAACGGAAATAAGCTGGTGACATCAGGAGGGGGAGGTGCGATCGTCTCGGGAAAAGACTTCGGTGGAGCGGAGATCAAACACCTGACGTCGACTGCGCGCGTCGGTGCAGCATATGATCACGACATCATCGGCTTCAATTACCGAATGACAAATGTACAAGCCGCAGTGGGTGTCGCCCAGCTTGAACGTCTTGATGAGTTTCTTCGAAACAAGGCCAAGATCGCCGCAACTTATGCCAGCCAATTTGAGGACTTGAATGGAGTTCTTTCGTTTCCCTCGCCCGATGACAGCAACGGTTCAAATTGGCTGTCGGGTATTTATCTTCCGGATGCGTCGCTTGCGTTAATGTCTCAGTTGCGAGAAGCGCTTTCGCACAATGGGATCGAAGGCAGGGCCTTCTGGAAGCCCATTCACATGCAAGCCCCATATAAGAGCTGTCCGCATATGTTGAGCGGAAGATCAGAAGCCATCTGGGAACGTGTTCAACCATTGCCCTGCTCCACCCATCTCGAGGATCTTGAACAAGAACGCGTGATTGAAGCCGTGCGGTCTGTTCTGGGGCGGATCTAGTCTAAGTGCCACCAATATCTGATAAAAACCTTGAGCTTTTCATCAGCGCGATAGAGAAGATAGAAGACTTCGAAAAGCAAGGTGTAGTAACGCGCTGGCGCTATCGTGGCTTTCATGTCTGGCCAATCGTCAAGTATGTAATTGTGAAACAGATGGTTTTTGCGATGAACCGCAACTACTCATCTTCCGACCGGTACAAGCGATATCCGAATTTCGCCAAGCGCAACCGGCTTCGACCCGCTTATTCGAGGCTATTAAGTAGAAAGCCAGCCGATAGTCTTCGGTCCGTTGACACTCTGCCGATCGAACAGTTGAAGAACCACAAATACTGGTGTCTTGGTTCGGGATCAGGTTTTTATGATTTGGATGGTGAAAAGGCAAGCCAGCATCACCACGCGCTTCGCGTCGCGTTGATGGAAAATGGGCACCGGAGCATCGGGCTGTACTCAGGGTTCGATCCCGATGCTATGCCAGCTCGCTCGGAATATGGACCTCATGCTTCGCTAGACCCGTTTATTAAAAATGTAGCGCTAACAGCACGAGTACCGAAACTTTCGCACGCGTTTTTGTATAAGCACTTCAAATCACTAGAGTCGGTTGTCAGTCTGACCGGCCATGGTGACACCGAACTGTGTGCTTTCGTCGACACAGTAATTGGGAGAGTTGATCACGCGGCAAACTGCTTTACTTACCTTTTCCGTTCCATGCGGCCGGATGCAATAATTACCAGCAATTATGCGTCGTTTTATGGTTGGGCACTGGCACACGTTTGTCGGCTATACGATATTCCGTACATTGACATCCAGCACGGCATCGAGGGACGTTTCAACGGGTCCTACTATTTCAAAAAAACGCCAAAAATGGATTGGTCGACTTGTCCTACAGCGCATATGTGCTGGACTGAGTCAGACGCCGAAAGCTTCATGAGGCAGAACGCCAAACGCCGTGCTGCGGTCGTTGGTCCGACATGGGAACAGTTTGCCAAGTTTTTGCCTGATCAATCTGACCGCAACCGCAGAACCCTTTCCAACTTTCAATCGCGTAACGGGCCATTAGTGCTATTTGCAGCGCAACAATCTGATGACATTCTGTTGGCCCAAAAATTGCACCAATCCGGCCTCAACATATTATTTCGTTGTCATCCTCTACGAAAAGACGAAACCGAAAAACTTGTGGATGCGACGCAACTAGCGGCGCTGGGATGCTCCTTGGCATTTGAGACACCGCTTCCGTCACTTCTTGATGCAGTTGACGGTGTTATAACGGGATACTCTGCCGTAATCCTCGAAGCATGCCTCAAAGGCGTGGCGGTGTTGGCAACCGGCAGTTATGCTAGCCTTCTGGAGGCAGACTACGCGCGTGAGCTCGACGGACTCCTCACCATCAAATCCGGCATAGCGGGTGATGAAAAGATTTACGCCGTACTAGAATGGGCACGACGAATAGAGCGTGGGAGATCTAGAAAAGTGCAGTCAAGGAAATCGTACTCGGACGCATTGGAAGCTCTGGGAATCACCCAATAGGAAAACGACCCTTCAAAAGTGTGGAGACACTAGTGGTCACGCGACAGTATTTTGGCAAATACCTTCATGCGCGATACCTGATTGCGCATGCTGGGAAGTCGGTGACCATCATGGTAGATAAAGTTGGAAACCATATCAGGCAACCCGGGTTTTAGTCCTTCTGGATCCGCCGCAATCTCGATTGGATTCACTTGGAATGATTCCCGACATTGCTCTGTAAGCGTTTCAAGTGGCTTTAATCGCAGCCGCCTGTTGGCAGTAGCTATTTCGACATTCCAGTTTCCACCAGACCGCCAATCTGCAAAACAACTAAAGAGCGATTGATCTCCGACTAACCCGCAGCTAGCGAACCGTGATCCGTCCGGATGCCAGGGGATTTCACCTTGCCTTACTGCCCCGGAAATTAAGACCTCACCTAAATTCTCGGAGGCCTGACCGAGATAGAAGGCCATGTCAAAAACATGTGACGAATTTGCGTAAGGAAGATTCGCCAAAACCTCAGGTGGGTGCACACCCAAAGATTCGAGCCTGTCTGGTAGTTCTGTGAACTCGAAGTGGATCAATTGCGCACCGCCATCTTCATTGATGAGATCTAATGCATGCTGGGTTGATTTGAAGAATCTTCGGTTGTACGCAACGCGAATGCAGTCTTGCCTATCAAGCTCTGCCAAGGCTTGCATATCCTCAAGGTCTATGCCTCCGGGTTTCTCGACAAGGATTGACTTTATGCCCGCGTCAAGAAGTGAGGCGCAAACCGCAGACAATTGGTTCAAATTTACCGCCACAATTGCTGACGCGCCGCGCACATCCGTTTTCTTGAGCTGCTCTGTAAGCAGGCCTGTTCCGGCTATTATACCGGTTTCCGCTTCAAACCGTTTTGCAGAGTCAACACCTCGTCCCAAACAACGAAA
The DNA here is from genome assembly GCF_056542345.1 of Ruegeria sp. AD5. Taxonomy (NCBI): domain Bacteria; kingdom Pseudomonadati; phylum Pseudomonadota; class Alphaproteobacteria; order Rhodobacterales; family Roseobacteraceae; genus Ruegeria; species Ruegeria sp. AD5. Next base: position 1,435,746 of record NZ_JBQFZR010000001.1, on the reverse strand, counting down.
GGAGATGCCCAGATATCTTAGAGTCTTGGCGTAGGCGATTGCCATGTTGCCTGCGCCAACTAGTACGATGTCCACAATACACCTCCGATTACTGAGTGTTCGTTTCACATCAGTCTCTTCAGATGAGGTCAACTACAATCTGAAGGCAAAGAGTGATAATGGTCTTACGGTCGGATTCGAATACCAATGATCAAGCTACAATTTGATGCATAGCGTCAGGTTTCCCAACTATTGGATTACGGTTTCCGCGAGAGCGATGGCTGCGAGGCAGACCTTTGGACAGCAGTCAAAGCGCGTCGCAACGCGCCTCCGGCCCTAGAGCGTGCCGAACATGATCTCGATGCGGTTTCGCCGCTTGAATCGGCGCTTGTCATATTTGAACGGGGTCTTGCGCTACTTTCGGACCAGATTGCAAGCACGTATCCCTTTGTCTCGCAGTGCTTCCCGGAACCTGTCGGCATCGTAGCCGCGTTCCCCAAGCAATCTTTTGACATTTGGAAGGCTGCCAGACAGCGTGTGTGCGCCAATTTCGTCGCTCACCTGTCCAGCGGTGACAAGCAGGTTGAACGGGCGCCCTTAGCTATCGCAGATGGTGTGCGATTTGGAGTTCATGTCGCCCTTGGCTCGACCATTCAGACGATCACGCTACCTTTTTGGCAACCACTCTGGTCGCGGTACAGTGTGCTTTTAGATAGGCCGCGTCGATCATAACAACCTTTTGCGCGCCGTATTCGGCACCAAGCTCAGCCATTATCCGCGCAAGAACCTTTCCTGCTCCAGCACTTCCATCGGCTGTACAAGGTCTTGCGCGGGCCATATGCGACAGGAGCCTCACGCCAGCGCAAACCATGCGGATGAATAAGATTATTTCGCTCAACACGCACATGTTGTCGACTCCGGGCCTGCGGAGTTGCGGACTCAGATCGTGATGATTTGCCCACATTAGATTTTAATCAGAATAGTGAAGGAAACCGCAACGATCGGAAACACCATCACACCGGATACCTCCGCTCAAACAAACTGGTCTGAGAGCCGACCGGTTCGGCGTTGGATGTAGACGGCAAGTGTAGCTATCGATAGACAACTTCCACAGGGTCAAACCGAAAACGAGGGCCCGAGGCAACCCAGGCAACAGGAAGAAACTATGAAGCGCTGTGCAATTGTACAATTTGAACCGCGCCATGAAGAAGTCATCCCCAGCTTGGTGGCCGCCTGTAATGCCAACGGGTACCGACCACGAATCTTTATGCATCGCCGGATCTTAAAGCTGCGCGGAGATATCATGGCCTTGGTCCCGGGATTGGAATTTGATGTTGAGTATGTGCCTTTAAGCACGCCGGATTACCGGGCTGCGGATGCACCAAAACATATCAAGTCTACTATGGCTGCAATTGAAGCGGCCGAACATGACTTCGTCCTCATGGCCTCTTTGAGTCGTCCAAAAGCGGCAAGCTGGGCGCGTGGAGTGAAGAAGCCATTGATCATGGTCCTGCATAATCTGGATCAGTTCAGCCAGATGGCACCCCTGCGCGAGACGCTTCAGATGCCAAATGCACGCTACATCAGCCTGAGTGCACATGTCACGGCTGAATGGATCAGCCGGGTGGGCAAAGCCCATATGGACAGGATCGCGACGTTGGAGCCGTTTTATTGGATCGATGATCCGGAACCAAAATTGGGCCAGCCGCGTCAGGTCGTGATCCCCGGCAACGTTAACATGCGGACACGTGATTACCCTGGCCTGCTGAATCTTCTTGGCAATCGACCGGACGCCTTTCAGAATCTGCATTTCATCCTGCCGTCAGGAGGCGGAGATCGCGCCAAGGTTGAAAGTGAGATCCAGGACCGAAAGCTTGACGCGCGTTTTACGTGCGTGCCTTTGGACAACAGCGGGCAGGTCGGGCATGCCGCGTATTTTGACGCACTGGCGGGCGCTCAGGTGATACATCCGCTCATGCCATTTGACTATGAACAATATCAACGGATCAAGATCACATCTGCCCTGTCCTCTTCGGGTGGATTCTGTGTGCCGATCGTCATGGACCGCTGGTCAGAGGCCTGTTACCGACCACCAATGCTGATTGCTGACAATGGGTTAGAGGCAAGCCTGACCCGCATTTCAGAGGCGAGTGATGCAGAACTCAGCGATCTGCAGGCAGCGCTGAAGTCTTACCGCCGATCTGCACTTTCAAACGGAGCTGTCGGGCTAAGACGGCTAATTGAACAATAAGTGCATCTATTCGGTTCACTCTCAGCCTTTTAGATCCACCTACCACCGAGTTGGAAATCACCCAAGTTGGCAACATGATGCCACGCCGTACTTTTTTCGTTCCTACGCGAAATTAGCAGTTCAGAACATCTGCAAAACCGTTATTCTCAATGAGCACCACATGACATGCGGTCTGGCGGATGACCAGACTGAAGCGTCGGATCAAAGGAATAGAATGACACGAAAGCTAGCGATCCTGACGGTCAAAGATGAAGGCGCGTTCCTGTTGGAATGGCTCGCCCATCATCAGATGGTTGGTTTCACTGATTTTCTGATCTTCTCAAATGATTGCGCGGATGGCACCGATCTGATGTTGCACCGACTCGAAGAGATGGGGCAAATCACTCATGTCAGCCATGAGGCCAAGCCCGATAAGAGCGTACAGTGGCAGGCTATGAAACAAGCCGCCAAACATCCTCTATTGAAAGAAGCAGACTGGATACTGGCGCTCGATATTGATGAGTTTGTAAATATCCATATTGGCGACGGCTCATTAAACGCGCTCATCCATAGCCTACCCGAGGCGGATGCGATCACGCTCACCTGGCGGCTATTCGGAAATGCAGGGATCGTTTATTTTGAAGATGCGCCTGTGACCCAACAGTTCACTTCGTGCGCCCCCAAACCCATCATTTGGCCCTGGCGCGCCTCGATGTTCAAAACGCTTTATCGCAACAACGGGATTTACCATAAACCAGGCATTCATCGGCCAATTTCGCCTGATCAGACCCGCGTGGATGAGGCGCGCTGGTATGATGGATCAGGCCGTTTGCTTGGTGGCGATCATCGCCGCCAGCGGGTATTTTCCAACTATACGCAAGATACGACCATGAGGGTTCAGCTAAACCATTATGCTTTGGGCGCGATGGACTCCTTTCTGCTCAAACGTGCGCGTGGACGTGGGGTGCATTTCAAAGAGAAAATCGGCATGGATTATTGGGTCGATTACAACTTTAACAGCGATCAGGACGTCTCTATTTCCCGCTACCAATCGGCACTGGCTGCTCGGGTTTCCGAGCTAAAATCAGATGCCACACTGAAGAAGCTACATGACAAGGCCTGCGAATGGCGGCACAAGCGATTTAAGGAACTTTTGGAGTCAGAACCTGAACGCGCGTTTTTTGCTCGCCTGATGATGGCTGGCCAAACCACACCTCTGACGGAGCATACGGCCCGTCAACTTATTTCAGTTGCCATGCGCGCGAACCAGAAAGCCGCCGCAGAATCCGAGTAGGAGCCTTCCTTCGTGCCGCAGTCATCAATAGCCCCTGAATATCTCTCCACCCGTGCAGGACGTACGCGGCGGATATTTCAGGTCGGTTTCAACAAGTGCGGGACAAGGTCGATTTCCGGCTTTCTAGATAACAACGGCATTCCGTCGGTTCACTTCAAGCGTGGCAATCTGGCCCGCGCGCTCGCTAACAATCTTAAGTATGGCTATGCGCCGCTCAATGGCATCGACCGTTGGGTCGGCTACACCGACATGCAGATGGTGAGCGGCTCGCGCGTGATTGAAGGTTGCCGTTATTTTCGTCAACTCGCGGCATATTATCCCAATTCCTATTTCATATTGAACACTCGAGACAAAGACAGGTGGATCGCAAGTCGCCGAAACCATGGCAATGGGTTTTATGCCGAGCGTTATCGTAAGGGTATGAGTTTCGAGTCGGTTGATCAGGTAATTGATCATTGGTCAGAAGAATGGGACCGGCATCATCAGGAGGTGCCCGAGTTTTTTAAGGACCAACCGGTTAAATTATTGATATATAATATAGAAACAGACAGCCCTGACCAGATGTCCGAGTTCCTTGCGCCTGATTTTGAGACTGATCCGACTTTCTTCGGCCATGAGGGCAAAACGTCCGGAGGCAATGACGCCGACGATGCAGTTTCTCCGAATTGAGATGTCATGGCTTGCTTACTTGAGCAGCATAAGAATTCGAGTGTGGGCGAGAACGAAAGATTCGGTCGCCAACTCTCTGACGAATGAATGCGACTTAAAACTTGCCCAGCTTGGATGGCTAACGGAGTGACAAGACTGAACAGGCAGGCTGCGCCGCCGCGCATCTTTTGATTGCCTTGTTTCCTATTGTGTCGGCAATGCTCTTGCCTTTGGCAATCTTTTGGAAAGGCCGTTGATATCGACAATTTGGGCAATGAGCGTCGTAACTGTTGGTTTACTCTTGGTGCTGTTAGAGCACAAAATCCAGACCAATATCGAGGCAGTGTGCACTGTGGGTGATCCAGCCCATAGAAATCAAATCAACACCGGTGTTCGCCACAGCCCGCACATTATCTGGGGTTATCCCGCCTGAAGCTTCGGCAATGGCTTGACCATCAATCATGCCTATAGCTTCGCTTAAGGTTCTTGGATCCATGTTATCCAGAAGCACCGCATCAACACCGATTTTCAGTACTTCGGCCAACTGCTCCAGCGTGTCGACCTCGATCTCGATCTTGACCATATGACCGACTGTCTCTTTGACCCGATTCAAGGCTGGGCGGACACCCCCGGCTATGGCGATGTGGTTGTCCTTGATCAGCACCGCGTCACTTAGGGAGTAGCGATGGTTCATGCCGCCGCCTGATCGCACAGCGTATTTCTCTAACGCCCGCAAACCGGGCGTTGTTTTTCGGGTACAGACGATGGCAGCACGCGTGCCTTCGACGCGGCGAACCATATCGGCAGTCACACTTGTAATACCCGATAGATGACCCAAGAAGTTGAGCGCCGTACGTTCAGCAATCAGCAGACTGCGCGATGGTCCTTTGAAGGTAGCGATCACTGTGCCGGGCGCGACTGTCCCACCATCCTCGACATGACGGATTACTTTGATCGCCGGGTCTATCAGCTCACAAGCCAATTCAGCGCAGTCCAGACCGGAAATACATCCGGATTGACGCGCGCAAGCCACAACTTCGGAAACATGATCCGAAGGAATAACAGCCGAGGAGGTGACATCTCCGGCGAGGCCCAAATCTTCATCAAGTGCGCGGCGGATCACCGGCTCCAGCATCGTTCGGGGCAACGGGGCTAGGGGCATGATAGTCATTTCTCAAGCAGTCCTCAGAAAGGGTTCCTGACTGTTCAAACTCGCATGAGCAAGTACTTCGGTCAGAGTCATCAAAACAGATTGCGCGTTCGCCTCAGGATTGGAGAAGTCGCTTCGGTAATGTCCGCCACGCGATTCTCGGCGCAGATCGGCAAAGACCGCGATCGAAAGCGCGACTAGTGCCGGGTCAGAAGCGCAGGCAGCGGTTTCGAGCAACGGAGACAACTTTGAAATGACTTGACGCAATCCCACCTCGTCGCGGATCAAACCCAGATATTTTGTAGCCAAAGGCCGGACAGAGCTAGGGTCTGAACGAGGCAGAGCGGTAACTGTAGGAACAAATGACAGGTTTCTCATTTCTGCCTTGGCAACATCATTTGCGGCGCGGCGTCCCATCACCACCGCCTCCAGCAGTGAATTGCTAGCAAGGCGATTGGCACCATGCAGGCCAGTGGCCGCGCATTCACCTATGGCCCAAAGGCCTGACAGAGTGCTTCTTCCATACTCATCAACGGCGATACCGCCCATGTGGTAATGCGCAGCCGGAAGTATCGGTATGGGATCGCGCGCCGGATCAATTCCGCTTGCTGCGCACAATGCATGGATGCCAGGGAACCGCTGGACAAATTCGGCACCAAGCGCGGCACGAGCATCAAGAAACACTCGCCCACCTTCCAATATGACCTGATGCACGGCACGAGCCACCACATCGCGCGAGGCCAGTTCCGCCCCCGGAATATGCGACATGAAGCGCTTGCCGGTTTGGTCGATCAGAATTGCGCCCTCGCCCCGGACGGCTTCACTGACCAATGCCAGAGGTGTCTGCTTGATATCCAGCGCTGTGGGATGAAACTGGACAAATTCCATATCGCGCAAGGCTGCCCCGGCGCGGGCGGCCATCATGACACCCTGGCCGAAATTACCTGGAGGGTTGGTGCTGACACCAAACAGACCGCCGCAACCGCCTGTCGCAATAACGACCTGAGATGTGCGCAATACCTCTGCTTGGGCATCTTTTTGCAGATGAACGCCTGTGACGTGTCCGTCTAGCGTCAACACCCGTCGGGCTTCGACTCCGGTCAAGCAAGTGATCGACTGGCATTGCAACACGGCACTCGCAAGGGCCGATGTGATTTCGGCTCCGGTGCGGTCGCCGCCTGCATGCAGTATGCGGCGGCGGGAATGCGCGGCCTCGCGCCCCAAGGCATATGTGCCGTCGGCGGTTCTATCGAAACGAACGCCATGTTTCTCTAACACAGTGATCGCCTTTTGCGCTTCGCAGAGAATGGCCGACGCCACGGTTTCATCGCACAGCCCGTCGCCGGCCCGCAAAGTATCGACCAAGTGTTGCGCAGGATCACCATCCGCGCCTAGTTCGGCGGCAATCCCTCCTTGAGCCCAAGCGCTGGAACATTCCTGGCCCAGCCCAGCAAGGGTGATTAGTACTACGGGTTGTGGAGCCAGTTCCAGCGCAGCCGTCAGCCCGGCGATGCCGCCACCGATGATGGCAGTTCGACCATGAAGCCCTTCGAGCCCGATCATTTCACTGCCAGCATCAGTTCTACCGCGCGGCGCGCATCTTCGGCGATGGCCGGATCGACGGTGACTTCGTGATGACCCAGTTCCAATGCCTTGCGAATGTTGCGCAGACTAATGCGCTTCATATGTGGACACAGGTTACAGGGGCGCACGAATTCCACCTCAGGATGGTTCAGCGCCACGTTGTCGCTCATCGAGCATTCGGTCAGCAGGCAAACCCGCGTCGGTTTTCTGTCACCGACGAAATCCGACATGACTGCGGTAGAGCCAGAAAAATCTGCTTCGGCAACCACTTCGGGCGGGCATTCAGGATGGGCCAGGACCGTAACACCCGGCCACGCTTCGCGCATTTCACGTATATCGGCTGGAGTAAACAGTTCGTGCACCTCGCAATGTCCGTGCCATGCGATCAATTCGACATCGGTCTCTTTGGCGACGTTCTTGGCGAGATACTCGTCCGGGATCATCAACACGCGCGGCACCCCGAGGGATTCCACCACCTTTACTGCGTTGCCCGACGTGCAGCAGATATCCGATGCCGCCTTCACCGCTGCCGAAGTGTTTACGTATGTGATCACCGGAACGCCGGGATGGGCTTCGCGCAGAAGCGCAATATCCTCGGGTGTGATGGAATCTGCCAGTGAACACCCCGCCCCCAAATCTGGGATCAGCACCGTCTTTTCCGGGTTCAGCAGCTTGGCAGTTTCCGCCATAAAATGCACACCAGCCAACACAATGACATCGGCATCAACCTCGACAGCTTCGCGCGCAAGCGCAAGGCTGTCGCCCACGATATCGGCAACTCCGTGGAAGATCTCCGGCGTTTGGTAATTGTGGGCGAGGATGACCGCATTCCTCTCACGCTTGAGATCAAGGATGGCTTCCAGATCATCTTCAAACAGCATCCATTCGGGTTGCGGGATGATCTGCTTTACCCGGTCGTAGAGGTCTGGAAGGCGAAAATCTTTCATTGGCTTCTCCATTTATACTCGAATCGAGTATATTGTGGTCATGCTTATTCTCGAATCGAGATTATGTCAAGCGAGGTTCAGGACCGGGAGAGAGGTAATCTGACGCCCGACAGCATGCGAGCCTCTAGAATGGCCGGCCTATATCGGAACAGGCGCGCCGGGCGACCACCGGTGCCGCTGGACATTTCGCCGGTATCTTCAATCAATTCCTGCTGATCAATCTGGCGGCGAAAATTGGGTTTGTGCAGGTGTAGACCAGACAGCGCTTCGACTGTGCGCTGTAACTGCAGCAAGGTGAAGCTTTCGGGCATGAGCTCGAACACCACCGGAGAGTATTTTATCTTGGCCCGCAAGCGAGATATGCCGGTGGCGAGAATGCGACGGTTGTCCGCTTCCATGTGACGACCGAATTCAGGAGTGTCAACAAGCCCTGCTTCGTACATCAGCTCATAACGTTGCAAAACCAGTTCTTCGTTCCAAGTCTTCCCATTCAAACCAAACAGATAGTCCACACGCTGCAGTTTTAGCGGATCACTTCCTGCCCAAGCTGAGATACGTTTGATAATTTGCGGTAGCTCTTCTGGGCTGCGATCACGATGATCCTCCCATGGGAAGTACTGATACCAGCTACGCCATGCCGGACGTCCAGCACCGGTAGTATCCTGCTCCCGCACCAGACCGAGATAGCTGATCGAGATACGCTGAGAGTTGTCGGCATAACCCGAGCGTGGATCGCGATCCCTGTCTGCAAAGGTATAAAGCTGTTCAAGATATCCCACCGGATGGCCGGTCTGCGCCTCAATCCAGGCCCGCAAGCCGCTTTGTAAGCTGCGGTGTGAAGATTCGAACGGTCCCGAAGGTAGCGCGTTACCGCCACGCAAGGTCATGACACGCGGCTGATCATCAGTCACGGCGATTAGGATTGCGATCAGTTCGGCAGGGGCTAGTCCACTTGGCAAGGAATTTCCTGTTTGTAGAATGTCGCGAAGCGTTGGTTAGAATGTGCGTTCTAACCCAAATTTAGTACCTTGGCTTGAAGAAAAATACAGTGTGACGGGTGCTTCTTCAGAGAACAAGCATTTCTGGCCCAGTTAATCGTCCCACTGTTCTAACATCAGGTTACTACTTTCGGTCCAATGAACCTGAAATACAGTTTCGTCTCACGACTTGAGAAGTGTCGCAAGATATGGGTTCGGGCTGACCAAACAGCCCGTTGAGGTATTCGTTTCGCTAAAGTAGTTCTCAGACCGGTCTTACGTACGATCTTTTTAAAGGCTGCCGTTTCCGCAAAGACATTATGGATTGCACTAAATACTTTGATTTGCGACACACAGTGTCTTATCGAAATTTGGAAGCGATCATAGCATGTCGCAGCTAAAGTCTGACCACGTCACATTCGACAATTGGGTTGTGAAGCTTCCTCCAGTTCGAAGATACCCATTCGACCCGCGGCGCTATGCGGCCAGTTCTTTGAATCGTTGTAAGGGACGAGGTCCAGGAGTGAATTGAAATCTACGGATCGGGACATCTAGGTAGTTTGATATCTTGGCTGATGTTCACAAATTGCAAGTTTCAGAACATCCCAGTTTGATTTTTGCGTCATACGCTTTGGCTTTCTTAGGCTGAAGATTCTGATCCCGCATTGACACCACGGATGAAAGAGTCCGCGCACGGCGGTAACAATCCAGCAGTCGTTCGGGCGGGGCATTCTGCTGCTCCGATACCAGCACTACTGGTCGAAAACTTCTCCCGGTCCAATAGTCAGAAAGAGAGAGGCCCAGGGCAGCAAAACCCTGAGCCAGCTTTCAATCGGACGGTCCCGTCTCAGCCGCCACTCGAGTTTGCTAACCCGGGCTGGGCAAAATCATTGGCGGGTGGTGTCAAATCCTGCGCACCGGTGCCGGGCATCAACTCGAAACCCAAATCGAATTGATCCAGGGTCGAAGCCAGTTGCGCTACGATCTCGGCGTTGCCCTCAGACTGCGCGGTGCCATCAGCGAGCATCTCGGTCAATCTGCGCTCACCGGTCATGAGCTTTTCCAGGTCCGTGCGGCTCAGACTGATCGAAAGATCGGCGTCTTCCGCCACCTGATCGACGATATGAGTCAGAGTGGCATTGCTCATCTCGACAACGATGTTCTCGTCCCGATCGGAGATCGACAGGTTGATGGTGAACTCCATATCGGCGGCTTTGGCGCTATTGACACGAATGGCCAGAAAGTCGAGCCACATCGTGGTCTGCATCGCCCTTATCGTATCGGGACCGGTAGTCTCGATGGTAGCGCCCTGCGGAATACCGTTGCGCAGTTCGAACGCCGCGCCAAGGAACGAGTTGCGGACCGAAGGGCTTTCCTTCTGATACCCGATCTGCTCGAACGCGTCGGCCAACAGGTCCTTGGCGGCCTGGTTCTGTGGCTCGGCGTAGACCAGTTTGTTCAGAATCTCGGTCGCTTCAAGGTATTTGCCGGTGTTCACCAGTTCCTGCCCTTTTGTCAGGATCGGTTCGGCACCGCCCATCATCTCGACAAACAGCGGCGCGCTGTCTTCTGGCGACAGAGGTGTCAGCGTGGTGGGGTTGGCATCCCAGTAGCCCAGATAACGGTTTATCACCGCCCGGCTGTTATGCTCGACCGAGCCATGATAGCTGCGCGCGGCCCATTGCTGCTGCAGGCTTTCCGGCACGTCATAGACGTTGTGAATCTGATTAATGGTCACGCCTTTGTTGGCCAGATTCAGTACCCCGTTGTTAAGATTGGCGTAAGTGTCACGCTGCGCACGCATCACTTCTTGAATGCGCTCATTTCCGTAACGGGGCCAAGAGTGAGAGGCGAACATCAACTCGGCATCCTGCCCAAACTTGTACAGCGCGTCATTGACATGCTTAGACCAGCTCAACGCATCGCGCACCAGTGCGCCACGCAAGGTATAGATGTTGTGAATTGTGCCAGTGATGTTTTCCGCCGCCCAGAATGCCTTGAGCTCGGGGAAATAGGTATTCATCTCAGCAGGTGCTTCAGTACCCGGTGTATTCTGGAAGATCATACGCACGCCGTCTACGGTGATCTCTTCATACGCGTCCGAGACATAGCGGGTCGGTTCGATCAGACCCGTGGTGCCAGCCGAGATGTTCTTGCCGATGGACTGATCCACATGACCGAACGGGCTGCGTGGCAGCAATACGCCGTATTGGAAAAACAGACGGCGGTTCATCACGTTGCCCGCATAGACGTTTTCGGAAACCGCATGTTCCATGAAACCTTCGGGCGCGATCACCTCCACGCCGTTTGCCACGTCCTCATCGGTGATCACTCCGCGCACACCGCCATAATGGTCGGCGTGGGAATGCGAATAGACAACCGCCTTGACAGGAAGTTCGCCCACGGTGTCGTTCAGCAGCTTCAGCGCTGCGGCGGCAGTTTCCTTGGAGGCCAGCGGGTCAAAGATGATCCAGCCGGTATCGCCACGAATAAAAGTGATGTTGGACAGATCGAAGCCACGCACCTGATAGATGCTGTCGTCGAGAATCTCGTACAGGCCGAAATTCATGTTCAGGATCGCCTGACGCTGCAACGACGGGTGGATCGAGTCGAACTCTTTGCCCTCGAGCAGATAGTCATAGCTGCCGATGTCCCAGGCGACGGTGCCATCCTCGGTTTTGATCTGGCGGTATTCTGGAACCGCAATTAGCCCCTTGCGGCTTTCTTCAAAGTCACGCTCGTCATCGAACGGCAGGTTATTGCGTTGGGTTTGCTGGAATTCGATCGTGTAATCCGAGGGCAGCTTGCCCTTCGGGTCAAAGTGCTGAGGACTACCATCCTGCGCGACGGCAAGACCTGAGGTCAGCGTCAAAAGGGTGACGGTCAAGAGTAAGGTGGTTCGGCGTGGCATATATAATCGGTTCCTATCATGAACGCTTCAAAAGAGATCGCAGCGCAGGAGGTCTGACGGGACGAACCACGAGGTTGAAATTCGTCCCGCCGGTGCATTGACCTCCAGAAGTGCCGAGATGCGCGATCTTTTGGAAGCCGGGTGCCTGCCTGTACGACCAGCAGTGCGGCCCTCTTATCCGCAGAATTTTTCCCGAGAAGTGCAAACATGTTGCCACCTGTCGAAAAACACATGTATCAACGAGGCCAACATAATGGTTTTCCTTGGTTTTTCCAAGGCAGAGGGATATTGAAGTGGATACTACCGAGCGCGAAATTCGGGTACAGATGCAACGTATCCTGGATCATCCGGATTTCACCGCCAGCCCCAAACGCCGCGCATTTCTGAACTATATCATCGAGGAATATCTGGCCGGTCGTTCAGATCAGATCAAAGGCGTGTCGATTGCCATGTCGGTCTTTGACCGCGACGAAAGCTTCGACCAGCAGGTCGATCCGATTGTCCGACTTGAGGCGCGGCGACTACGGCAGGAGATTGACACCTATTATGCCGGGCCCGGTCGGGGCGATCCGATACGTCTCACCATGCCCAAAGGAGGATACGCGCCGCGGTTCGAAAAATCTTCACTGCTCGGCCCTGTTCCGGCACCTGCTGACGCACGGTCCAATGCCGGGCTCAGAGGGCGACGACGCGCTGGGATTGGACTGGCTGTCGCCTTTGGCCTGGCATTGTTTGGGCTGATCTGGGGATTGACCCGTTCAGGGACGCCTGAGGAACAGGCAAATCACAGCTTGCCCAAAGGGCCCGTCGTGGCTGTACTGCCCTTTGAAACTCTGGGAGAGGGCCCCGAGTACCTCGCCGATGGTCTTACCCGGCAGTTGACGACCGAGTTGATCCGGTTCCGGGACATCTGGGTCTTGCCCCTTGGCAGCACACTGCATTCTGGTGAAACCGAGATTGATACGACGAGCTTGCGTACAGAATTCAACGCCGATTTCGCGCTGGAAGGCAATGTGATGGACAGGGGCGACACCTTGCGCCTGTCCGCACGCCTCATTGATCTGAAAGACCGAAGATATATCTGGTCGCAAAGCTACGAGGTCAGCAATACCTCCGAGGAAATCTATGCGGTACAGGACAGCATTATCCGAGATGTAATGGGTAAACTGGCCGGGAAATACGGGCTACTGACGCTTGGCGCGATGCGAGATGCCGATAGAATTCCACCCAACAATCGCGATGCTTATGACTGTGTGCTTGGTTATTACAGCTATCAGGTAACCATCAATCTGGATCGCCATGCCGAAATCAAATCCTGCATCCTGAACGCGCTCGAGAAGGCTCCGGATTATGCCGAGGCCTGGGCGGTGCTGTCGAACCTGTATCTGCAACAGATACGTTTTAGGCTGGGCGGAAATCGCGAACAGATTCTGGCCGCAGCCGATGCCGCAGCACGCCGGGCGGTCGAGATCGACCCAAATCTGGCGGCGGGACATCTGATGATGGCCAATATGCGGTTCGTGCTCGGTGATTTTGCCGGGTTCCGCGAGGCCGGGCAACGGGCGATTGACCTGAATCCGAATGACACCGACATTCTGGCCCATTACGGGATGCGTCTGGCGTTCAGTGGCGAATGGGACAAAGGACTTGCTATCGTAGACCGGGCAATCGCTCTGAACCCTGTGCATCCTCAGTGGTATCTGTTTCCGCGGGTTTTTTACGAGTTCGACCGGGGCGACTATGAAGCGGCGCTGGCACAATTGGAACAAATCGATATGCCAGGTTTCTTCTGGACCCATCTATGGCAGGCCGCGCTACACAGCAAACTGGGAAATGGGGAACAGGCCCAGGCGGCTCTACGCAGCTTGTTGGTTCTACGCCCAGATTTTTCATCTGTTGCATCGGATATACTTGCCATTTGGCAACTTGACGCCACATTTAAGGAGAACCTGTTGGCCAGCCTCCAGAAGGCTGGTTTGTCAGATTCTTGACCGGCTTATCCAGTTTCCGCACACCTATTCATCGGTGGGTTTCACAGTTATCTGGAATCGCATCACCCTTGTACGCAGCAATAAGTAAACCACGTCAGATGGCTGACTTTATATCATCAGATCGTCGTTCGATTTTCTAGCTTTCACGCAAGCGGGCCAACGGTCGCTGCCGGTCCATGTCTGGAATGGTTTGTCAGAGTTGGCGCATTTTGGGGACGGCCTTTTACGTAGTTTCGGCATTGCAAAGCACTTTGCTCATCGGTGCTCAACATGCGGAAGTTGATTACCTGTAGCCTGAAAGAAGCGCGCTTCTGGGTGGGATATGTCAATTCGTTGCTCCAACATGCAAGGCAATCGAAACGCGTCTTTGGAAGATCTGCGCGACACTGTTCACCCACCCAATCAGGCCGGTTTCTTTAACTGTTACAACTGAAACGTTTATTCGGCATCAGAGCACTCCTTCTCTGGTCAGAATTTACCCCAAATTACGAACTCTGTTCAGACCCTTTTCTGAGTCACGGCCAAGGCCCCGTTCGATAAACCACTGAGTAATCTGCAGCCATTACTAGCCCACCACACCGTGACCACGCACCTGCATGCAGTTCACAAGCACATGACGTCGCGCCATTTCGTCATTGTACTGGCCGCGCACAGATCCGACTATGCCACCTGCGATCGCACCTCCGATGACATCTTCCTTCTCGCCAACAACCCAACCAGTAACCGCGCCATCAATAGCGCCGAACGTAGCATCCATTTTATGCTGCCCAGGATTGAAACTCGCGGCCATCAATCGGCATTCAGCCTCATCTGTGTAGAAGGTCGCATTCCTGGTTCCGTCAACCATCAGTGGCTTCTGCATCGGGTACTGAGTGCATGCGGTAAGACTGATGAGAGCAACAAAAATGAACTTTTTCATCGCAGTTTTCCTTTCGGGAATCGAAGTAATTGCTTGGCGTACACGCTAAACTTGCCTGCCTAGGCAAATCTCATTTAGGAAGTTTACGATTGTCGAAAAATAGCCCCGCCATTTTACGCAGCGTAAAATTGCATTTGTTTCGCTGGCTCGGACGCAAACTTCTCTGGCGCATGAATGCAGCGTCTTTCTTGCGCAGCTAAGTTGGCTAAATAGGCAACTAGATTAACGCGAAAAAACCGTCGGCCGAGCATGCCGAAGGCGTGACGGCACGCAACCGCGTAGGGCTGCGGCACAAGAAAGTCGGCGGCCCGAAAGTCCTTTTTCAATTTTTATAGGGCCTTCTATTCAGCCGCGTAACGCTCCATGTCGGCAAGGCGCGTGTATCCGTCCCGCGTCTGTGGTGTTTTAATGCCTAGAATATTTCCGGCGATTTGGGTCCGGAGAATCTGTGCAGTCCCGCCGCCGATAGTGAACATGCGCACATCGCGATACATCCGCTCCAGAGGTTCACGATCGCTGTAGCCGCGCGCGCCGAACATCTGCAGCGCATCGCTGACCACCTTAATAGCCATCTCGGACGCAAAAAGCTTGGCGCGGGCGGCCATGGTCATATCGGGATACTGACTGCCGTTTGGGCCACGCGATCGTGCCGCTTCATGGAGCAGCAGCCTAGCTGCATGAACTTGCGTGTCCATATCGGCCAGCATCCATTGAAGCCCCTGGAATTCTGCAAGCGGGCGCCCGAACTGTTCACGTTGAACGAGGTAGCGTTTTGCATGTTCAAGTGCCCCTGCCGCAACACCCATAGCAACTGCTCCCGCACCGACGCGTTGCGAATTGTAAGCGTTCATCAGGTCGGCAAAGCCACGCTTCAATCCTGAAGGCGGTTTGACCAGCCATTTCTCGTTGATCTCGACATTTTCGAACCGCAATTCTGCTTCGGGCATACCGCAAAGGCCCATCGTGTATTCGCGACCCACCACGGTGAACCCCTTGGGCATATCTCCTGACATCGGATCGGCAAACAGAATGAAACCGCCAATCCCCTGATCGACGCCCGCCTCATCGAGCACGCGGGCAAAGATCAGGTGCAGGTTCGAGACCCCTCCACCAGTGATCCAATGCTTGGACCCGTTGAGGATGTATGTGCGACCCTGTTTCAGCGCGGTAGTCTGCATTTCGGTCGCGGCACTTCCCGAGTCAGGTTCGGTTATGCAGATCGCGGGCTTATCTCCTGCCAGGACATGCTGAGCACAAAAAGCCTTCTGCTCGTCATTGCCGTACCCCATGACCGCACTGATGCCGCCCATGTTGCCCTCGACAACGATGCGGGCGGTCAGCGTGCAGGCTTTCGCGATCTGTTCGACCACCATGGTGACGTCCAGAAAACTCGCGCCCTGCCCACCATATTTCTTTGCAATGGTCATACCCATGATGCCAGCATCGGCCAATTCGCCAACATTCTGCCAGCAATACCTGCGTGATCTGTCCCAATCTGCGGCACGTTTCTCAAATTCTGGGGCCAGTTCTTTCGCAACGTTCACAAGCGGATGCGGCATGCGTGTCCCTCGTCTCTGTTTCTTAACAGAATACGCTTGCAGTAATACAACACAATCGAATAAAATTGGATATCTAATCCAATATACCTTAAGTTATGCAGACACGTTCTCTCAGAACCCTCATACGGGTCTCGAATGTCGGCTCCTTTGCAAAAGCGGCCGAGCAGCAAAACATGACATTGTCTGCACTTTCAATGCAGATGAAGGCGCTTGAGGTGGAGCTTGGCGTCGACCTCTTTGACCGCACCGTACGACCACCGCGACTTACACCAATCGGCCGGAGCATCGTCGCGGCATCGATCCCGCTCCTGCAGCACGAAGACAGCCTTCGCAAAATCTGTCGCCCGACGGACACGCTTTTTGGGCATTTCCGAATAGGATTTGTCACAACTGCTGCCGTTCGCTTGCTGCCGAACTTCCTGAACAACGCAAAACGTCAAGCACCGCAAGCGACCTTCTCATTCGAAACCGGCCTGTCCAAGGTTCTACAAGAAAAGGTTGTAAGCGGTCAGCTTGATGCCGCCCTTCTTACAGATGCAGAAGGTGTTCCCGACACGCTTGCGGAAAAGGTGCTTCGAGTGGAACCCTTTGCCTTTGCAGCCCATGAGAAATTGCTGAAAGACGGCCTCGCGGGTTTATTGAATGCGCAGCCCTTCTTTCACTTTATGCCCGACACCGGGATCGGAAAACTCATTGCTGGAGAGATGCTTAAGCACAAAAGACCAAAGGGTTCCGAAACCATTGTCCTTGATAACCTTGAAGCGATTATGGAGTGTGTTTCGGCAGGCTTGGGTTTTACGCTTCTGCCTGTCCCCGATGTTTTGCGGTATCGGTCTGACGACGTCAAAAGTATTTGTCTTCCACAATCGTCGGCTCGGAAACTTGTTCTTGCGACCGTGCGCAAGGGCGCGTTGGCTGGAAGTGAGGCGATGCTTGCCGCGCTATTCTCGACAGGCGAGGCCGTCGCTGCGGGCGAATAAGAAACACCTTTCCTGCACTCGCGGCTTCGGCTTGATCGACTAAGGTCTTGAAACCCTCTTTTGGGTTCACGCAAGAACGACCGGAACCGGCCTTGGATAAACCGTTTAGATGCTGCGATGCAGTTTGTCGAACTAGCCACTCGCTACGGGAGCGATGGCCGCGTTCACGGGAACTCATAAATCGCGGAACAGATCAGGCTATTGCAATTGTAAAAGGCGTGTCCGCCTCGTGCATTTCTCCAAACTGGCGCCGTGATGTCTTAAGGCGCGCTTGACCAATATTGGGATCATGTTTCCCAAGGTGGATTTGAGCCAATCTCTGCGATCAGAAAATCCATGAATACCCGAACTTTGGGGGATAATACGTTGGACTTGGGATAGATAAGCCATAAAACATTGTCTTCCGTAGCCTCAAAGTCTGGCAGAATTTGCAACAACCGGCCCGATTTCAGGTGATCATACACGCTCCATAGTGCGTTTAGGGATATTCCGGCGCCGGCCAGAGTGGCGCAGACCTGGCTTTGGCCGTCGTCTATGATCAATTGACCCTTAGCCATCGCTGGGTCAAATGCGGTTTTCTCACCTGCCTTACCCGTTAGCGTGCGCAATTGGCGATTTTGGAAAGCGATCAGGTGGTGGCTTTTCAGATCGGCAGGTGTTTTAGGTGTGCCGTATGTGTCAAGATAGTGCGGCGCGGCGCACAGTATGCGTCGGTCATCAGCCAATTTTCGGCCTTTCAGGCTGGTGTCGACAAGCGGCGCATTTCTTAGTGCAA
Source organism: Ruegeria sp. AD5 (assembly GCF_056542345.1). Taxonomy (NCBI): domain Bacteria; kingdom Pseudomonadati; phylum Pseudomonadota; class Alphaproteobacteria; order Rhodobacterales; family Roseobacteraceae; genus Ruegeria; species Ruegeria sp. AD5. The sequence goes on along the minus strand of NZ_JBQFZR010000001.1, from coordinate 1,417,802 downwards.
GGTCGTAACTCCCCTCGATAAGATCGAACTGCACATCCGATAGGCGCAAATCGAGCGTCAGATCGGGGTGCTGTTGAAGAAATTTCGGCAGGATTGGAGCAATGTAGAGCTGAGCAAAGGTGCTGGGCGCAGCGAAGCGCAATGTACCGCGGATGGTCGCTGTTTGTTTGCCCAACGCCGTAAGTGCTGCCTCTTCCTGCGCAATAATCTCTCGGGCGAAGGGCAGGAAATCGGCACCTTCAACAGACAGCGACACCTTGCGCGTTGTGCGATGTAACAGTTCGGAACCCAGGCTTTGCTCCAACTTGGCAAGCTTTGCGCTCGAGACAGCTGGAGCCATGCCCAAAGCGCGCCCCGCCGCACTGATGTTCAGCCTTTCTGCCGCCGCTACAAACAATCTCAGCGCGTCTGTATCAAGCCCCATTATATCGCAAACCCGAATTATCAATCCATAAATGGGCAGTTTATACGCAAATAGATTAGCGTTAAATCCCCTTCATGGATGCAACTCGGCATGGGAAGGAGATGCAGATGACGCGGACAGCCACAGTCAACTACCACGTTCACAAGCCCTGGCGGCAAGCCTTTGAACTAGATGCAGGCGGGATTGCTGGTAATTTGATTTCGCCCGAACTGGCCAGCACGGCTGTTGCATTGACAGATGCCCGCACCACGAGCAACACAGTTACATTTGCGTCTGATGCTGTTGAGTTCGCGCTGCTGGAAACGCAGGTACAAGATTTTACCGGCGAGGTCTGGAAACCGACATACGATGCGGAACTAACGGCAATACTCTCGTACAAGTTAGGTGCGCGCGAGGTTGTGGTTTTTGATCACACGGTTCGGATAGATGACCCAGGAGCGACGCGCAAACCCGCGCGCAACGTCCACAGTGACTATAGCAAGGACGGAGCCGAACAGCGGCTTGTCGATCTTTTGGGTGCCGAGGCCGCAGCGGAGTGGGCGCGCGGTCACTATGCTTTTGTTAATGTGTGGCGCCCTGTGGATCATCCTATCAACTCAGCACCCCTGGGCTTTGTTCGCCCGTCATCAGTTGAACCGTCTGATTGGATTTTGCTGGACCTGATTTATCCCGACCGCAATGGGCAAATAATGGGGCTGGTAGGAAACCCCAGGCATGAATGGATTTATCAATCGAAGATGACGCCGGATGAGGTCGCGATCTTCAACATCTATGACAATCAAGGTGCTCCGTCGATCGCGCATAGTGCGCTTGATATGGTCGAAGATTCAAACGTCAACACCATTCGCAAAAGCATCGAGAGCCGCACATTGGTGCGCTATTAAAGGAGAGCCGGACATGTTGGATAAAATGCAGCCTGCTGATTTTGCCCAAATCAACGTGGCCTATAACCGGGTATTTCGACCGGGACGGCTGAGCGTTGGCCTTGTGTTGCCGCTCGAAGCATATGCAGTCGGTGCAGAGCCGACGCTTCGGGATCATCTGGAAGCGGCTCGGAAAGCAGAGGACCTCGGGTTTGCATCACTTTGGCTGCGCGACGTGCCATTCAACGTTCCAAGCTTTGGTGATGCAGGACAGATTTTCGATCCATTTGTCTATCTGGGTGCGCTTGCTGCGGTGACGGACCGAATTGCCCTTGGAACGGCGAGCGTGATCTTGCCATTGCGTCACCCCGCTCATGTAGCCAAGGCGGCGGCGAGCGCGGACGTGCTCTCGGGCGGACGGTTGCTCTTGGGTGTAGCCTCCGGGGACCGGCCTGAGGAGTATCCGGCTATGAACCAGAGCTATGATGACCGCGGGGCACGTTTCCGCGACAGCTTTGACTACATCCGCGCCGTTGGATTGGACTATCCCGAGCGTGAAAGTGCACAGGGTACGCTGTCTGGCGGGATTGACCTGCTGCCAAAGCCGCATGGGACCCGCCTGCCGATGATTATTACGGGTGGTAGCCAGCAATCCCCCGATTGGGTGGCGCAGAACGGCGATGGTTGGATGACCTATCCGCGCAATGCGACTGCTCAAAGGCAGGTTATTGCGGACTATCGGAGGCGCGGGAAGGAAGCGGGCCAGCCAGACAAGCCTGTCATGCAATCCCTGTATATCGATGTCGTTGCCGATCACGCCGCACCACCGCGCCCGATCCATCTTGGGTTTCAGTCTGGCACCGATTTCCTGCGTAGCTATCTACGTGAAATAGAAACGCTTGGGGTCAATCACGTTGCACTGAACCTACGGTTCAATCAAGCGCCCATCGATACGACCCTCGAACACTTGGCGGATACCGTACTGCCCGACTTTTCCTAAAGGATCAGATCAATGACCAAGACTATACTCATTACAGGTTCAACCGACGGCATTGGTTTGCTCACGGCAAAGAAGCTGGCCGCCGATGGACACAAAGTACTTCTGCATGGACGCAGTACCTCCAAATTGGGCAGCGCTGCCACCGACGTCGGCGGCGATGTCGAATCTTATACCGCTGATCTGAGCGATCTGTCCGCAGTGCGAGAACTGGCTGAAAGCGTAAAGGCCAAACATGACAAACTGGACGTGTTGATCAACAATGCAGGTGTGCTGAAAGCTCCGCAAACCGTGCTTGCGAATGGGCAGGACATCCGCTTTGTCGTCAACACACTCGCACCCTATCTGCTCACAGAATTGCTGATGCCGATCATTCCCGCCGACGGGCGCGTCGTGAACCTGTCATCGGCAGCGCAGGCCCCGGTGAATATTAATGCACTGGAGGGTAGTGTCCCGCTGGCTGATATGGAGGCTTATGCGCAAAGCAAGCTGGCGATCACCATCTGGACCCGGGAATGGGCCAAATCTCTGTCCGATGCACCCGTCATGGTCGCGGTAAATCCGGGATCGCTGTTGGCCTCAAAGATGGTGAAAGAAGGATTCGGCCTAGCCGGGAACGATATGAACATCGGCGCTGATATCCTGATTGACGCAGCATTGGGTGATCGGTTCGCTGATGCGTCAGGTGCCTATTTTGACAATGACAGCGGTGCCTTCGCGAATCCACATGCCGCAGCACTGGACAAAGCACATGTTGCCGACGTCATGAACTCGATCAGAGGTTTGATTAACCAGACCAACTGACCCGCGCTGCGCTAAATCCAGACGCGCTTCCAACTTTAACCTCCTTTACCCCTCGCGTGTGCCGCGTCGAGGCCCAAGAAAGGACTGTCTGATGAAATATGAGAACTTTCAAACCTTTGACGTTGCTGTTGAAAACGGCATCGCAACAGTCACATTCAACTTTGGCACCGTAAACGTGCAAGGCCAGGAAATGCTGGCCGACCTCAACAGTCTGGCCATGCGGCTAGAGCGAGACCGCGAAACCAAGGTCGTGATCTTTCAGTCCGCCAACCCGGAAATCTGGGTCTGCCACTACGATACCGAGCTGCTCAAGGATATGTCGACTGAGGCCGTATCCCGGGAGGACGCACAGCTTTTGGACCTTCAATCGGTCTGCGAGCGGATCAGCAAGGTGCCACAAGCCACCATCGCAAAGCTGGAAGGGTTCGCACGTGGTGGCGGACACGAGTTGGCGTTGGCGCTCGACATGCGATTTGCGGCGCGGGGTAAGTACAAGTTCATGCAGATGGAAGTTGGAATGGGCATCCTGCCTTGCGGCGGCGGTGCTTCGCGCATGGCACGTCAAACCGGCCTTGGAAAAGCGCTTGAGATCATCCTGAGCGCACAAGACTACGATGCGGATGATGCAGAACGTCTGGGCACCATAAACAAGGCTTTGGAGCCAGATGAGATTGGCCCGTATGTGACGGCTCTGGCCGAGCGGATCGCAAAATTCCCGGCAGAGTCGATCAATGCCTGCAAGCAGATGGTCTATGAATCCATCGACAAACCCATTGATGAAGCGCTGAAGGCCGAAGCCTATTGGCTGTATCAGGCCACAAGCAAAACCCCGGCGGTTAAACGGTTCACCATCGCGGATGAACAGGGTCTGGAACACGACATCGAAAACCAGCGCAAGTGGGGCGATCTGGTTATGCAGGTTCAGGATATCAACTGATCCGTCCTCCAACACAATGATCACGTCAGGCGTGCGCTGTTCAAAGCCGCGCCTGACACTTCGCTAAAAAAGGAATATCCCAATGAAAGCTATGGTTCTGAACGCCTACGGACCCGATGCACCGTTCGAGCTTGTGGAAATGCCCGACCCGGTCGCAACGTCTGGGCATGTAGTCGTCAAAGTGGCCGCGGCCAGCGTCAATACCGTCGATACAATGATCCGAAGCATGGGCGCGGATCTACCTCTGTCCCCCAATTTGCCCGCGGTCCTTGGCATGGATTTTGCTGGCACAATCACCGCCGTTGGCGAAGGTGTTAGAGGTTTTTCCATAGGCGATGAGGTGTATGGCTGCGCCGGTGGTTTGATGGACCTCCCTGGTTCGCTAGCGAAGTACATCAAGGCGGATGCCCGCCTGATTGCACACAAACCCAAGACGCTGAGCATGCGAGAAGCCGCGGCGCTGCCTCTCGTAGGCATCACCGCCTACGAAGGATTGACGCGCGCCGGTGTCGGCGAAGGGCAGACCGTTCTGGTTCAAGGCGGTGCCGGTGGCGTTGGTCATGTTGCCGTTCAAGTTGCGCGCCACCTTGGCGCAACCGTGTCGGCAACAGGTCGTGGAGCGGATCAGTTAGCCCTCATCGAGGGTCTCGGTGCGCGCCCGTTGGATTTCACAACCCAAAAGGTCGAGGACTACGTGGCCGAACACACTGATGGCGTGGGCTTCGATGTGGTGTTTGATAGCGTGGGTGGGCCTAACATGACGAACTCGTTCGAAGCGGCCAAGCTCAATGGCCAAGTCGCCTCAACCGTCGCGATGGTCGAGATTGATCTGACACCTGTGCATTTCAAAGGTCTGTCTCTGCACGTCGTCTTCATGCTGATCCCGATGATGCATGATGTCGGGCGTCAATCCCATGGTGACATCCTGAAAACTCTGGCGGAAATGGCGGACGCGGGCCAACTCAAACCAATTGTTGACGAACAGAGGTTTGGGTGGACCAATGTCGATGCAGCCTATGAGCACCTGACAAACGGAGCGGCGGTCGGAAAAGTTGTTGTAGAGCTGTGAACGGAACCAGTCGGGATTGGTGCGCAGAGATGTAATTGCGCACCAATCCAGTATGGCCTGATATTGATATCGACCATCAGTACTCAGCCAAGCTGAATGCAAGTTGCAGCTCAGATTGCTATGAACTCAAAGCACTGGTCGGAGCTGACGCAGCACATGGATCCCCTCCGCTGCTGGCGATACTAACTGATACCGCCATTGCGGTTTCCAGTCCCAAGAACCTTTACTTCCAGCCAGTGGAAACCAAATGCGATCACGCCCGCGACGAGAATATAGAATACGGCCAACAGGATGAGCGGCTCGTAAATAATGAAAGTGTCGGAGCGCACACGTGAAGACACGGCGTAAATGTCGACGACAGTGATCGTCGCAACCAATGGAGTTGCTTTGAGTTGCAATATGGTTTCGCCGCCCAATGTCGGCAGGACGTTGCGGATAGCCTGCGGCAACCAGATACGGCGAAACATGGTGAAACGTGGCATGCCAAATGCCTTGGCTGCCTCAAGCTGACCCTTGGCGACCCCTTTGAAGGCACCGCGCATCACCTCTCCTTCGTAGCCGGCATAGGACAACGTCAGCGCCAGTACTGCATATGGCCAGGCCTGTCGCAAATAGGGCCACAACTCGGAAGAGCGTATCCAGGGGAACTGCGGAAACAAAGACCCAAGCCCATAATACAATAACCAGAGTTGCAGCAGCAGCGGTGTGCCACGGATGATAGTGCAAAATGCCTTGGCCGGGGCGGCAAGATACCAAGGCCCAACCGCCTGTGCCAATCCAAGAGGAACGGCGAGTAGGAAACCCAAAACTACGGTGACCACCAACAGCCAGATTGTCGTCCAAATGCCCTGAAGGGCGAGCGGCGCATATTTCGGGATCCAGTCCCACTGAAGAGAGACGGCGCACCAGACAACGATTCCAGCGAATATCAGCATCATCACAATGCGATGTGGTTGCATCAAAGATCTGAAATCAATCATCTGCCCCCTCCCTTCAGAGAGGGTTGGCCGCGACGCGCCCATTTCTCAATCCGAGCGAAGATGCCGCCCGAACACAGCGTAACCATGAGATAAAGAAATCCCGCTGCCAGAAAGAAAGTAAAATAGGCGCGTGTACTGCTTGCAGCCTGGCGGGTTTCCAGTGTCAGCTCGTTGAAACCCACAACAGCGAGCAACGCGGTATCTTTGGTTGCAATCAGCCACAGGTTGGCAAGACCTGGCACGGCGAAGCTCATCATGGCCGGGATTGTCACGCGGCGCATGGTCATGAAGGCGGGCATCCCGTAGGATTTGGCGGCTTCGATCTGACCGGGCGGAACCGCCTGAATTGCGCCGCGCAAAATCTCGGTCGCGTAAGCGCCCTGGACAACACCCAGCACCCATATGCCTGCGCCAACACCACTGACCTCAACCCGACCCCCGCCCATTGCGGCGGAGATTTTGTTTATGATGTCAGATCCCACGTAATACAGGATCAGGATCAGGACCAGCTCGGGCACAGCCCGGATCACCGTCGTGTAGATGGCGAGAAGATCGCGCGTGACCTTCCCGCCATAGAGTTTGCCATAAGCTCCGAACAATCCGATCACGAGACCGAGGGCATAAGCGCCGAAAGCGATCTGCAATGAGTGGGACAATCCGCGCAGCAGATTGGCCCCCCATCCCGGCGGCGAGAGCGACAAAAGCTCTGCGCTCTGTGCCAATCCAAGTGAATCCAACAGTCCGTTCACAGCAGCGGCTTAGTAAATGCTGGCCGAGAAATAGTTCGATGTGATCTTCTCGTGCGTGCCATCGGCAAGAATTGCGGCGATGCCTTTGTTCAGCGCCTCACGCAGGTCATCTTGCCCTTTGCGCACTCCAGCCCCAACGCCGCGTCCCAGAATAGCGGGATCATCTGCAACGGCGCCTTTAATTTCACAGCAAGCGCCCGCATCCGAGTTTACGAAGTCTGCCATGGCGATGCTGTCTGCTTGAGTTGCATCAATACGGCCTGCGAACAGGTCCTGATTGGCCTCATCCTGTGTCTGATAAACCCGCAGTTCAGCATCCTTGAAATATTCCTGCGCATAGGCCTGGTGGATGGTCGAAGCCTGAATGCCGACAACTTTACCCGCCAGCGACTCTGGTGTTGCTTCGATATCCATCGATTTGTCCGCAACGATTACAGCGGGTGTGTTGTAGTAAGGATCGCTGAAATCAATGGTTTTCAGCCGCTCCTCGGTGATCGACATAGAGGCCATGATGGCGTCGATTTGCTGCCCGGTCAGCGATGGGATGATACCATCCCAGGCTACAGGCGTTATAACACAGTCCAGTTCGGCAGCTGCACAGACAGCATTGATAACATCGATCTCCCATCCAACCCAGTTGCCTGAGCTGTCAAGCGAAGCGAATGGTGGATAAGGTTCAGCCGCGATACCGATCTTGATCTCTTCGGCACTGGCGACACCAGCTGAAAGGATGGCGGCGGCAACTCCGGACGCAAGCAGTTTCTTAAGGTTCATTTTGTTACTCCCTTTTGGTTCATTAGTTTGTTTTGACTGGATCAGGCGACCGAGCTGAGGAACTGCTTCAACCGCTCTGATTTTGGATTACCGAAGACCTCGGCAGGTGGACCCTGCTCTTCAATGCGGCCTTCGAAAAGATAGACAACGTGGCTGGCAACTTCGCGCGCAAATTTCATTTCATGGGTGACGAGCAGCATGGTGCGTCCTTCACCAGCGAGATCACGGATCACGTTCAAAACTTCGCCGACCAACTCGGGGTCCAGCGCCGATGTGGGCTCATCGAAAAGCATCACCGAAGGATCTACGGCAAGCGCACGGGCAATGGCAGCGCGTTGTTGCTGACCGCCAGATAGATAGGCCGGAAAGGTGTCGGCCTTGTCACCAAGCCCTACCCTTTTCAACAGGTCGTGCGCCCGCGAGATAGCCTCTGCCTTTGGCACCTTGAGGACATGTATCGGCACTTCGATCACGTTCTCCAAAAGCGTGCGATGCGTCCACAGATTGAACTGCTGAAAAACCATTGCCAGCCGCGTTCGGATACGCTCGATCTGGCGGCGGTTCGCTGGGCTACCATCGGCGTGCATTTCAACCAATTCACCGCCTATGGTGATTTTTCCCGAGCTCGGCGTTTCCAAGAAGTTGATACAGCGCAGCATGGTGGATTTGCCCGAGCCTGACCCCCCGATGATTGCGACAACGTCCCCCTTGTTGGCAGTCAGGGAGACACCCTTCAGGACCTCTAGCGCACCAAAGGATTTGTGCAGGTCCTCAATCTTTATCGCCTCAATGGACGCAGTGGCTTCGGGTGTGGGTGATGCTGCTTCGGCTGTGTCCATATCCAACAATCTTCTGATTTCAGCTTGCAGTAAGCCTCGAATCTCGCAATTATGCAAGTGTATAATAACTCCATGCCATGGATGACACTGACGTGCAGGACGACAGCCGCAAATTTAAACGTGAGTCTGCTGAGTTTCGGCGCGAGGCGCTGATATTGGCGACTTTGGACCTGATCGCCGAGATGGGCGTCCGCGGTGCCACGGTGCGTGAGATTGCAGCCCGCGCGAACGTGACCCAAGGGTTGATCCGTCATTATTTCTCTTCAAAAGAAGAGTTGGTTCAAGCGGCGTATGAGCACCACATGAATACGCTAACCGATCAGACAGCAGCTTCGTCAGGAATGGGAAGCGCGGTATCTCAGTTGACCAACTTCGTTGACGCGTCGCTGCGACCACCAATCGTTGATCCAAGCGCTGTGGCGTTGTGGGCCAGCTTTCTGAACAAGGTGCAACATGATTCAAAAATGCAGCGCATTCACCAGCAGACCTATAACTATTTCCGGGGTCACCTCGAGGAGCTGATCGTCGCTGCATTGCTGGAAACCGGACGTTCAGTTGCTGCAACGGAGGCAACGCAACTGGCCATTGCTTGCAACGCGGTAATCGACGGCCTTTGGCTGGAAGGCGGTGCGCTTCCGGACGCGTTTTCCGAAGGGCAACTGGCGCAGATCGGCTTGGACTCGGTAAGCGCCATCTTAGCGATACCATTGAACAAAGAGGCGGAGCAGCCATGAAGACCACATCTGTGACTGAGCGTTTAGCGGGGTTGGGTGGTGCCAAATGGGGTGTACACCTGAAAGCACGTGACCTTATCAAAGCCGGAGCGGATATCGTCGAAATGACGATTGGAGAGCCGGATGTGCCCGTGCCAGCCGCATTGGTAGAAGCCACCGTAACCTCCTTGCGGGCACAACGGACAGGGTATTCCAACGGGCGCGGTGAAGCCGGACTGCTTGACGCGCTTGCTGCTCGCTATTCAACCTCTCGTGGGCGGCCCTTCGGACCCGAGAACTTTTTGTGCTTTCCCGGGACGCAAACCGCCCTATTCGCAGTGATGTCCGGGATTGCAGAGGCCGGAGACGAGGTTTTGGTTGGTGATCCGATGTACGCGACATACGAAGGAGTCGTGCGTGCATCCGGGGCGGATATGGTGCCTGTGCCGCTTCGGCCAGAGCACGGGTTTCGCATGCAAGCCGAAGATATTGCTGCACGCATCACTCCACGCAGCCGCGCCATTCTTCTGACAACGCCACACAACCCGACAGGTGCAATTCTGACTACCACGGAAATTGCCGAAATCGGGCAGCTCGCCATGGCGCACGATTTATGGATCATCTCGGACGAGGTCTATGAAGAACTGATCTTTGACGAGGCCGAATTTGCTTCACCATTGGCAGACCCGAAACTGGCGGATCGTGTCATAGGTGTATCATCCATCTCGAAATCACATGCTGCCCCAGGGTTTCGTAGCGGTTGGTGTGTCGGACCAGCAGCGTTTTGTGAAGCGCTGCTGCCGTATTCCGAAACAATGCTCTTTGGCAATCAGCCCTTCATCGCGGACATGACCGAAAAGGCAATCCGCGACGGGTCCGAGGTTGCGCCCGGCATGGCCGCTCGTTTCTCTGGCCGCGCCACCCTGCTGGCTGATCGTCTTGAAGCAGAAACGGATCTGACGGTTCATCGCCCAGAGGCGGGAATGTTCGCCCTCATCAACGTTTCTGCCACCGGGTTTGATGGTGAAGCTTATGCGTGGGATCTGTTACAGGCCGGGGTGGCTGTCATGCCAGGGTCCGCCTTTGGCGACGGTCTGAAAGACTGGGTCCGGGTCGCGCTGACGATTAGTGACGCCGATTTTGCCACAGCGGTTTCTCGCATCATTGATCACGCCAACAGCAAATCACGCGAGGTTGCATGAGCGGAATGACAATCGGCGAAGCTTTGGTTGCCAAGCTTCGCCAAAGAGATGTGACCTGCGTCTTCGGAATTCCGGGCGTTCACACGGTCGAACTTTACCGCGGTCTTGCGGCTTCGGGCATTCGTCATATCACGCCCAGGCATGAACAGGGTGCTGGTTTCATGGCTGATGGCTACGCGCGTGTTTCGGGGAAACCGGGTGTGACCTTTGTGATCACCGGCCCCGGATTGACCAACACCTTGACACCGATGGCGCAGGCGCGCGCTGATTCAATTCCGATGTTGGTGGTCTCTGGTGTCAATAAAACCGCTTCACTTGGCAAGGGCTTGGGACATCTGCATGAATTGCCAGACCAACTGGGGCTGGCCAGAACAGTTGCGTTGGTGTCAGAACAAGTTCCCGACTCCAACGCTCTGGACCCGGTCTTGGACCGTGTTTTTCACGACCTCACCAACGGTCGCCCAGGGCCGGTGCATATAGAGGTCCCGTTGGATGTAGCAGCAGAAAAATATCAAAAAACACCAGTCGAGACGCTCGATCCAGCACCCCCGGTCAATCCAGATTTAATCTCACAAGCGGCAAGGCAACTGGCTAAAGCAAATCGAGTTGTCATTCTGGCGGGCGGTGGCGCGAAAAAAGCGGAAACCGATTTACAGACATTGGCTGAAACCCTCGATGCCCCCGTCGTGCAAACCGTCAACGCACGGGGCATGATGCACCGACATCCACTGACCGTTCCTGCCAGCCCGAGCCTCAAAGCAGTACGCGAGCTGATAGAAAGCGCTGATTGCGTTCTGGCTTTGGGTACCGAATTGGGGCCAACCGACTATGACATGTACGGCACCGAGCAAATAGCAGGAAGGTCAGGCCTGATACGGGTGGATCGCTGCAGCGATCAACTGGCGCGACATGAGGCAGCGCTAACCATTCAAGGTGACGTTAATTTGGTTGTACCGGCGCTGTTTGGGGCATTGTCCAATGAGGCAAAGCAAGACGACGGTGCCGAACGCGCCAGCAAAACACGCCGCGCCGCCTGGGAGGAAATTGGTCCGGACTATCGCCATCAGGTCGAAATCCTGAACGCCATTCGCTCGGCAGTTCCGAATGCATTGATGGTCGGAGACTCAACCCAACCAATTTATGCCGGCAATCTTTTCTACGACCACGACCGGGCCGGAGGTTGGTTCAACGCAGCAACGGGATATGGCGCGCTCGGCTACGGGATACCCGCTGCCATCGGCGCGTCGATCGCCGATCCGACTGCAAGGGCGATCTGCATTGTCGGCGATGGAGGTGCACAGTTTTCATTGCCTGAAATCATGGCCGCAGCAGATGAAAACCTGCCGGTCACCTTCGTGATCTGGAACAATCATGGATACCAGGAAATTGCCGCGTCGATGCGGGATGTGGGTGTGACCGTCATAGGTTGTGATCCTTCGCCCCCGAATTTTTCTGCATCAGCCAAGTCTTTTGGCATTCCATTCACCAAGGTTCCGGCCGAACCACAGGCTGTCGCGCAGGCGTTGCGCGAAACTGTCGCTTTAGATGGGCCTGCAATGATCGAAGTCATCGCTCCGAAATGTGAACCTCAGAAAGATTGAAACATGTCAGACCCGACCTTTGAGTTCTCCCGCGCCATCACCCGCCGCCCGGCTGCGACCATTGCTGGCGGTTTGCGTGCAAAGGATATTGGAAACCCCGATTTCGAAGGGATGATGGCGGCACACAAGGCTTACGTGGCTGCACTGAAAAGCACCGGGGCTGAAGTAATCGAACTTGATCCCCTCGACGCGTTCCCCGACGCGCAGTTTGTCGAGGATACGGCCCTTTGCCTGCCGCAAGGCGCTGTGCTGATGCGGCCAGGCGCACCATCGCGGATGGGTGAGGTGGCAGAAATGGCGCCAAATCTTCGCGCTTGCTACGGGACGGTTCTGGAAATCAACGGCCCCGGCCATATCGAGGGCGGAGATATTCTTGTAACCGGCCGCGAAATTTTGGTGGGCAGATCAGACCGCACTGACGCTGAAGGTGTCGCCGAGCTGTCTAAAATCACCTCCGCGTGGGGCCACAAACTGCGCGAAGTGTTTACACCGGAAGGCGTTTTGCACTTCAAGACAGATTGTTCACTGATGGATGCCGAAACAATCCTGTCTACCCGAAGACTTGATGCATCAGGCTGCTTTGAGGGCTACCGAGTGCTTCATGTTGCTGATGGGGAAGAAGCTGCTGCCAACGCAATCCGCTTCAACAATCTGGTGCTGATGGCTGCTGGCTTCTCACGCACAGCTGACATGTTGGATCGTGAAGGGTATGAGATCGTAGAAATTGACAACACCGATTGCGCCAAGCTGGATGGCGGCATGTCATGTCTCTCGCTAAGATTTTGAAGGGTTATTCGTCAACTTTTGGTTATCGGCGGTCTTTTAGTTGGCGAATGAATATCAAGCCGCACGCTATCTGCGACAGCCGGGGCCGTTCTATGAATCTGTTCATCGCGGCAGGACAAGTCAGCTATGCATATCCGCATCTATGATGGCGCGGATCCGTTGCAAATCCTCAAGTTCGATGCTGGTGATTTCGTCATAAAGGTTGCGAAACTCGGGCTCATCCATCAAAAACTCAATCTTAGCCTGGTGCCAGGCGACAGCTTTTTCGTGTAGCTGCGCAATCTGCGGAATGGCTAGCAACGCTTCCATCGCCACTGACAATCTGGCCAGGTTGCGTTGGATAGTGACGTCCTGATACTGGTTCCAATCCATCCGTATCCAATAGTTGCGCCCGACAGTGCGATCCACATGCAGGGCCCTTCCGCGTTGGCGCTTGACCAAGAAAGACTGCGCAGATCTTAGTGCGTAGTGGTTTAGCTGGACCAGCTCATAGCCGATGGTCTTGATATCGGACCTCCAGCCATTCTTTGCCACTTTGTGCGTGATATCCTGACCCGATCCATTGACCCATAGCACCTGTTCGACTTTTGCTTCTTTAAGCTTATTGGGCCGGTGACAGCTTAGTTTATGATAGGCACGAATATTCCTGGTGGCGGTCTTGAAGCCCCAAGCGGTATGCGGTTTGGGCAGATATGACGGAGCGCATCGGTCAAATTGCGCCAGGACCGGCCTGTCTTCGTAGGTCTTTATCCCGGCCGACCCAAATTGCCGCCAGGTCATGGCAATATTGCTGACCCCCTCGGGCAGGCGCTTATAAAGTTCCGGCAGTGTCCCGTTACCAAAGCGGATGTTGATAAACTCATCCACATCAATATGAATAACCCAATCAGCACGTTTGACCGCCTTGAGCTTTGCAGACTGGTTCAGAGCCCACTGTTGCGGGGAATTGCCCTTCCATTTGTTGTTGTCGACATGCGTGACCAGACCGGTTTTGGACAGCGCATCCAGCATCAGATCCGTGCCATCCTCGCAGCCATTGGTATAGATAACAAAGTGATGCACCCCGATCGATTGGTGGTATGCAATCCATTCCAATAGGAAAGGGCCTTCGTTTTTCATGCAACCGATCAGCACCGTGCCGCTGGTACCCTCTGGCGGCCTGAGGTCCACCGGCACCGTGTCACCCATGGGTCGACTTTCGTCAAAACTTGTCAGGTCATTGCGCGGCAAGAAGCGACGGGCAAATGGCAGCACTTCTTTTGGAGTGGATTCTTCTTTTGCAGAGGAGGCCAGGGTAGAGAATGCAGGAGGCTGCGCAGTCAGATCATCTGGCCATTCAATCCGGTTAACTATCGCATCGGCACCAAATTGTGTGGCCCAAATTCTGGCGCGATCAGATCCTGAATCAAGATCAGTCAAAATCAGGATGTCGGCCGCCAATTGCCCCAAAACTTCGTGGACTCGACCAACAGAGACTTCCGTGGTGAGGTTTTCTGCTAGCCCTGGCATGGCCAAAAGCATGAACCGCGGTCGCTCATTAGCAATCGCACTGGCGAGTGCGGGCAAAAAATCGGGCGGCTCGGCCTTTGCACGTCTTCGCCGTGTAATCTGCGCAAACGTAAGCAGTTGCTGCTGCAAATCCGCATTATCGATACTCAAAACAGACGCAACCCCATTGGCTTGGCGCGCCTGATCCCGAGCTGTGTCGCGTATATCCAGGATTAGCTGCATTAGTCAGCGGGCTCTTGATGGATGGGAACCAGCTGGTCGCCAAGGGCTTTTTCCAGTTTTCGGATGGTTCGCCGCCGCTGCCGCCAGAACATTTCTTCCCAGGCCAGATCAGGTGAGACAAATCCTGCATCGGCAAGCATTTTATGCAATCTGGACATGTCAAGCTCTCCAAGTGAATGGCGGTTGGGACGACCGCGCGAAGCCAATACCCAATCGGTGCGAATGGCATTGGCGACTAAAGGCTCTTGCCCGCAAAAGGCCGCTAGCTGGGCTGAGATATTGTGATGCACCGAAGAAGTGCGGCGAGGGATCATTGCAACCTGCTGATCTGGACGGCCGACCAGAGCAAAAAGATGCAGTGCCGACCCGTCTAGTGCAACGATCTGACGGGCGGCTTTGTAACGCGCGATCTGCTTTTCCATCGGGTGTTGTTCCGGATAGAAAATCTCGTACCCGTTCTGGCGCAAATTCTCTTCGAGAAACTCTTCTCCGATAACGCCACCCCGTCGTATTCCAAGACCCGCGCGCGAGATATAAAGCCGCTCCGGCCCTTCAGGGGAAACGTCGGCGCCAAAATTTTGATGGATCAAGGCACGATATTCAGGCGTTCCCGCCACAATCGGGCCCAGCCCAAACCCCTGACCGGGCACATGCAGATGTTCTACCTGAGTTGGCTCGGTCACCACTTTGATTGGCAGATCAATACCCAGAAGCGCAAAAAAATTATGCTGCATGGGGCGTGTTTCACCCCCATTGGCGGGTCGCTTGGGGGTAAAGAGGACCCCATCAATATCCTTCGCGATTGCCGGCAGCGGCCAAAGACGTGCGGTGCTTTCAGCCAGGAAATGACCAAAGTGTATCCATAACAGCCCGGCATAAAGCCAGCGACCCGACAATTGCGGCAAGGGGTCTGTTGGCGATACCGGCTGGGTGGTCATGGCACGCTTTCCCCGCCAAAGCGCCCCATGCGCGCAATATTCCCGGTCTTCAGTCAGAACACCGGCTTCCTGCACCGTATCGGAGACTGCGGGCGGAACCACAATGGCCCGCTCAAGCGCAACAAGTTCTCGTGACCATCCTTGATCAGGCAGAGGAGGTTGGTTCAGATCATTATCGTTAAGCGCAGACATCTTTATTCACACCCGGTCAGAGCGAGCGGATCGACAAAGACATGCTTCTAGTCGGTCTTCTGCTGTCAGAAGCCGGGATAGATGATCGGTGAATATCCTTGTGATCTGCAACCAGCGTCTTTGACATTCGACTATCCGATAAACTGGGCCCCAGATTAGTCCGAGACCCGCGTTCGGGCTTCTTATCATTCGGCCCTATACTCCTTAGCATCCTAATATGGCCGGACCTACATCGCTGCAAGCAATCGTAGTGAAATTTCTACGCTAGAAAAAGTAAAGGCTCTATCCGCAGAAGGACAATCGAATATGTTGACAGTGTCGCAGTTTATCATCCTTGCCTGAAGCGACCGCCATTGCTTTGATTGCCAAGTTGTTGTCCGTTGTACTCAATTCAATGGCCGGTTGGGAAACCGTCCGCCAAACAACTTAGCACTACGGTATTAGCAGATGACACCTAGTGTTATTGTTTGCGATCGCCCCAAACCTGGACACAGACTGGCGCTTTTGACTTGCCCAGACATTTTAATCTTGGTCAACAGACTTCAGCACATCCTGTGGCATCGCCTTAGAGGGATCGATGTCATGTTTCTTGCATAGCTTGGCGACCTGGCTGTTGGGATGCGGCAAAGGAAACCCACCGTCCATATTGTATTTCTTGCGCATGCTTGAGCCGCCAATGTGATGAACCCCCAACGCGTTTTCATCGAGCGATATGCGGGAAAACCGCGGCCGGAAATAATTCAAGCGCATGGCCGTGGGTTCTTGGGAATAGAATGACTCGGGTGGCAGGGCGTGTTTAACTTCACCGTTTTTGCCCAGAAAATACGAGATAGCCTGAGGCCCGAACGTATAAAATGGCAGCTGCGACAGGTTTTCCAACGGTATCGAGAAAGAGCCGTCTTCATTGGACTTGCCGATGGAAACATCAATATTTTTTTTCCACGGCCAGTCATTGGGGATCACGATCTCAGACCCGTTCATAAAGTCATGCATACCCTGCAATGTTGGAGAACTGTGCGGCAGCCGGAGAGCCGCATTGTTATAATAGCGTTTCTCTTTTGCGAAAATATACGGAATGTCGGGGATCGGCTGCATACACAACATATCGCAATCCATCCAGATTTCGTCGGATTCCCGAAGCATGTTGATCCTGAAAAAATCCGACAACGGGGCATAAGCGCTGTTTCGCTTTTCGTTTCGCCATATTTTCAGGTGGTCAGGCAAGAAAATACGTGCATCCGCATTTTCAACGCCCGGTGGTGTGTTCGTGATTTCTTTCAAAGAGTACAACTTGACCTTATGGCCGTGATCCACAAAGCTTTTGAGGCAGAGTTGCTCGAAAAAAGTCAGACTGGATCCATGCCAAAACGATGAAATTACTGGAGAAATTTCCATGCTGGATCAATGCCCGTTATATTTTTCGCTTGCTCCGCATTAGCATGGCTCCGGAATTCGATCCACTGGTTTAATGATCCCGATACAAGCGCAATTGTGATGGTGACCCAACCGTCCAATATGAACTGTCTGTAGCGCAGGTCCGCTAGTCAGAATTCTCGCACCTTTGTGTTTCGCGAAAAAGAACGAGCGGTAACGATCAAACTTTAGGGGCTCGCAATAAGCAGTAATTGTTTGGTTACCTCAACTTTGATCCAATTTTCTCAGTCCTCCCCGACAAAGGTCGCAAGATCACCCAAACTGTCTTAAATCGGATCGTCCAATAAGACCTCAGGATGCTCTTGCTTAAGGCGGAAAATTCACCGATCAAGGTTGCCACAAATCCAGACTTTTTGGGCAATAGAGGAAGCCGGTGACTCTAAAGACGTGCAATCAGGGATTTTGGCCCTTCCCAAACACAGGACTCCTTTAAAGATGGCCACCTGGGGTGTCGTTACCATGGTCAAAGAGCCGCCAGAGCTGGTGGCTATATTTGCTTCCTATTATGCGTCACTCGGCGCGCAAGAGATCTTTATCTTTCTGGATGGTGATGATCCGAAAGCGCGGCAACTTCTGGCTCAGATACCGAACTGTCGCGGTGAAGTGATGGATGACACGTTTTTTCGAAGAAACTGGGACTGTGCTTATCCGGAGAACGTTAACAGACGCCAAAGACTGATAGCGACAAAAGCCTATCGAGAAGCAACGGTCGATTGGATGCTTTTCCTCGATGCGGACGAGTATCTGCAAGCCGATGATTTTGCGCAAGAGCTTGCTGACCTGCCCTCGGATGTTGATACGATTTCAATTCCTAATGGCGAGCGCGTGTTTTCGACCGAGGACACCACACCCGGACTTTTTGGTGGTCTTATGCTGAAGCCTAAGCACACCCGCGGCTATGTCGCCCGAAGCTTATTCGGAGAAGAACGACTCAAGTACAGCGACAGAGGATTTTGTGCGCATCGTTTCGGAAAAAGCGCCACCCGAACGGGGAAAAACATCAAGTTAGGTGTTCATGCGCCACAGCGGTGGAGAGGCAACATCAAGCGACATGTTTCTCAACAATCGGTCATTTGTCACTTTGACGGACTGACCGAAATCCACTGGATGCTCAAATTGCTGAGATATCATGATATGGGCACATATGAATCACCTAAGGGCAGCAACGATTTCCGCTATGAACAGGTCCAATTCCTGAAAAATTCATCTTCTTTGAATGCTGTTCAAGAGCTTCATGACATTATCCGAAAATACGACAAGGACACCGAAGAAAGACTAAGGGGTCATGGTCTTCTCGATGATGTGCAGGTCCGCCCTTTCCGGGGTTTGGATACCTATTATCCTGACCACGATTTTGATTTGTCGGTTGAGTGGTTCAACGATGTTCTGAAGATGAATATGTCGGACCTCTATGCGAGATTACCGACATGATGTTTGATGCAAATAGTCTGACCTTATGCAAAACATGCTCTACCGACCGCTCATCCTTGGAATGGAGCAAGAATGACCGAAACGAACCCTGATGTTGCGATCCAGTACCGTGGATTGAAGATACCTTCATCGCCATTTCTGGACGAAACGATCATGAATCTGATCGAGCAGGACAATTATGAAAGCTGGGAAATGGATGGCGCTTTGAGCGTCGTTCAACCTGAGGATCGTATTCTGGAAATGGGCGCCGGGCTGGGTATCGTGAGTGGTGTTGTCGCGCTCGAGAACAAACCAGAGGCTATTCTCAGTTTTGAAGCCAATCCAAATCTAATTCCACACATCCGTCGTTTACATGCCCTAAATGGGCTTTCAGACCGGATCGAAGTCCGGAATGCGATACTAAGCGCCAATCCAAAGGATCCCGACTCTATTCCGTTTCATATTGACGCTTCATATCTAGGGTCTTCAGTTTTTGATAATGAAGGTGAATCAACAACATCAGTGCGCGTAGCTAAAGCGGACTTCGAAGCGGTGAAACGAGAGTTCGCTCCGACGGTTCTTGTGATGGATGTTGAGGGGGCGGAACTGGATTTCTTGAGGAATGTGGACCTGTCGGGCATTCGAGCCATTGTTATTGAATTCCATCGCCTCATTTATGGGCACAAAGGTGTCCGGGCCTGTAAAAGGATTCTTTCGAACGCGGGTTTTCTACGGCTGGACGATTTGTCCTGGAGGGTTGTTTGGACCTGCACACGAGATCTTGGCTGAACCGCGTCATTGAGACGAGCATTTTCGAACTATGCGAATTGGCCAAGGCAGTTGAGCGCCCTGAAATGAAACGTTTAGCCGACTTGTGACCTGAATTTGCCCATAGCAATTTATTCGTTGCAACTATGTGCATCTGCGGACGGGAACTTGTGACAGGACCTCAAAGAACTGTTTCTGCCTTCAATCTCGGATCGCGGGGCTGGGTCAACGACCACGATGTCGGCGCTGGGTGTCCCTGTCTTATTGTGCCGTTTTCCGGTCATAGCATCTGGAAACACCACCATTTTGCGACACCGGCAACACCCCGAGTTAACTGCAAAGCTCAAAGCGAAGCCGCACCCATCATACGGTGTGCAACAAAACTGTTGACGAGACCTGATCTCATCAATAATCGGTAACCATCTGTTGGGGTGCCCCTCGGGGCTGAGATGCAGACATGCAAACCCATTGAACCTGACCCGGTTAGGACCGGCGGAGGAAACAGGCATACCGGGCGCCCCGTGTCACAACTCGTGTCACTACGCAGGCTCTGGGTCTTTCCACGCACATCCTGACCATGACAACGAAGGATGTGCCATGGTTGCGACTGCATTGACGATTGCCGGTTCTGACAGCGGAGGCGGCGCGGGCATTCAGGCGGATCTCAAATCATTCGGCGCAATGGGCGTGTTCGGTTGCAGCGTGGTCACCGCGATAACCGCGCAGAATACCTGTGACGTGACCGCAGTACATCCGGTACCCGACAATGTGGTCGCGGCTCAGATCAAGGCGGTCCTGGACGACATCCGCATAGACGCCATCAAGATCGGAATGCTGGGCACGCCATCATTGGTCGAAACAGTGGCCCGTGCATTGGAAGGTTTTTCCGGACCTGTAGTCCTCGACCCCGTCATGGTGGCGAAATCCGGGGTCGCCCTGCTTGAGGATCAAGCGATTGCCGCGCTGAAGCAGTATCTTCTGCCGCACGCTGACCTGCTGACACCAAACCTGCCCGAGGCGGACAAGCTGCTGGGACAAACCCATAAAGGTGAAAGTGCCGGACTGGTTGCGCCGTTGCTGGCGCTAGGTCCTAAGGCAGTTCTGATCAAGGGCGGCCATGCCGATGGCATTGAGTGCCTTGATGTGCTGGCAAAGTCAGGGTTGGTTGTCACGCTGGGGGCACCGCGGATCGCGACCCGCAACACGCATGGTACTGGCTGCAGTTATTCCGCAGCAATTGCGGGCTGCCTTGCGCGGGGCATGGATCTTGAAACTGCGGTGCGGCGGGCGCATGGCTGGCTGCACGCTGCAATAAAACGTGCCGACGGGTTGGAGATTGGACAAGGCCATGGCCCGGTACATCATTTTCACGAGATGTGGGCATGAGCGCTGTCACCATACTGGGTGCCGGGGTTGCCGGGCTTTGCATTGCAGCCGAGCTGGTGTCACGCGGTGTTTCCGTACGGATGATCGACCCGGCAGGTCCCGTGAATACGCATTCCTGCAGCTGGTGGGCCGGGGGCATGTTGTCGCCGGAATGCGAGGGCGCAGTCGCCGAACAGCCCGTTGTGGAACACGGGCGTAAAGCAGCGGATTGGTGGCAAAAGCAGGGGGCGCAGTTCGGTCTGGATGTGACCCGGAACGGTACCTTGGTTGTTGCTCTGGGCCGGGATCAGAGCGAGCTGACGACGTTTGCACGGCGCGCCGAAGGCGTGGAATGGCTGGACCGCGAGGGCATCGCGCTCCACGAGCCGCATCTGGCCGAGCAATTCGGCAAGGTGTTGTTCATCGCGAATGAAGCGCATCTCAATCCCCGCCCGATGTTGACCGGGTTGCATGCACACCTGGTGGCTTCGGGCGTTGAGTTTCTGACTGCAGGCGAAACGCTGGGTCAGGTCATCGACTGCCGTGGTCTCGCCGCGCAGGATCGGCTGAGCGATTTGCGCGGGGTAAAGGGTGAGATGCTCATCGTGCGCTGCCCGGACCTGTCGCTATCGCGTCCCGTGCGGCTGCTGCATCCTCGTTTCCCGCTCTACATCGTACCGCGCGGCGATGGCGTATTCATGTTGGGCGCAACCCAGATCGAAAGTGGGCAGCGCAGCCGCGCAAGCCTGCGATCCGTGATGGAACTAATGAATGCGGCCTACGCGTTGCATCCAGCCTTTGGTGAAGCCGAGCTGCTGGAAATCGGAGTCGATGCCCGCCCGGCCTTTGCGGACAATCAGCCACGCATCCGCCATTTCGACGATCGCATCATGGTGAACGGGCTGTACCGCCATGGCTATCTGCTTGCTCCGGCGTTGGCAGGGATGGTGGCAGATCTGGTGACCTGCGGCACGCAGCCCGCGCTTTGGTACGAGAACTGCGAAGGCACGAAAAGCGCGTATGAAACACCGGGGAGAACCACATGAAACTGATGGTGAATGGTGAGGCCGTCGAGGCCAAAGGCCCCAGCCTTGCCGATCTTCTGGTCGAACTAGGCAAAGGCAATGACAAACTGGCCACTGCGGTGAACGAGGTGTTCGTTCCGGCATCAACACGTGCGGCGCAAATGCTTTCCGATGGGGACCGGATCGAGCTGGTTTCGCCGCGGCAGGGGGGCTGACATGCCGGAATTCTACGGCAAGGAAATAGCGTCGCGCCTGATGTTGGGCACCGCGCAGTATCCGTCGCCCGCAGTGCTCGCCGATGCGTTTCGACGTTCGGGCGCAGGCATTGCCACGGTGTCGCTGCGTCGCGAGGCGGGTGGTGAAAGGGCCGGGCAGGATTTCTGGTCTCTGATCCGTGATTTGGGTGTCGAGGTGTTGCCCAATACCGCCGGGTGCTACTCAGTACGCGAAGCGGTCACTACGGCGCAGATGGCGCGCGAACTTTTCGAGACCAACTGGATCAAGCTTGAGGTGATCGGCCATGCCGACACTCTGCAGCCCGACCCGTTCGGCCTTGTGGAGGCGGCGCGCATCCTTGCCGACGATGGGTTCGACGTCTTCCCCTATTGCACCGAAGATCTGGTGCTGTGCGAGAAACTGATCGAGGCAGGCTGTCGTGTGTTGATGCCTTGGGGGGCGCCGATCGGCACCGGACTGGGGCTGAACAACCTTTACGGCCTTCGCTCGGTACGGGCTCATTTTCCCGAGGTGCCTCTTGTGGTTGATGCAGGGCTGGGCCTGCCATCACAGGCGGCACAGGCCATCGAAATCGGCTATGATGCGGTGCTGCTGAACACGGCGGTCGTTAAGGCAGGTGATCCGGCGGCGATGGCCCAAGCGTTTGCCCGCGCGGTTGAAGCCGGTGCCTTGGCCTTCGGTGCCGATGCTATGGAACCGCGCGACATGGCCGCGCCCTCAACACCTGTTTTCGGAAAGGCCATGCTGTGACGCTGCCGTCGTTCTACCCGATATTCGATGACATCTCATGGCTGCGCCGAATGCTGCCGCTCGGGGTGCGGTTGGTGCAGCTGCGCATCAAGGAACATCCCCTGGATGCGGTGCGCGCGCAGTTGGCGGAGGCGCGGGATTTGTGCCGCGACCACGGCGCGCTGTTGGTGGTCAATGACTATTGGGAACTGGCGATTGAGCTTGACTGCGACTGGGTGCACCTAGGGCAGGAAGATCTGGACACCGCTGATGTTGACGCGATCCGGGCCGCCGGGTTGAAACTTGGCGTCTCAACCCATGACGAAGCAGAGCTTAAGCGTGCGCTGGCTTTGTGGCCTGACTATGTGGCACTCGGGCCGGTTTATCCGACCATTCTAAAAAAGATGAAATGGCACCAGCAGGGTGTCGAAAAGCTGACCGACTGGAAGGCGCGGATCGGACCTATTCCGCTTGTGGCGATAGGTGGCATGTCGGTCGAGCGCGCGCCGGGTGCGTTCGCCGCCGGGGCCGACATCGTGTCCGCCGTGACCGACATCACCTTGAAGGACGACCCAGAAGCCCGTGTACGCGAATGGCTAAGGATCTGCCCATGAGCCGCTATGCACGCCAGATTGCTGTACCTGGCTTTGGCGCATCGGGGCAGGAAAACCTGCGCACCGGGCATGTACTGGTGATTGGCGCAGGAGGGCTTGCCGCACCAGTGCTGCAATATCTGGTCGGGGCCGGTGTGGGACGTATCCGTTTGGTTGATAATGATATGATCAGCCTGTCGAACCTGCACCGCCAAACGCTGTTCCGTGAACGCGACATAGGGCAATCCAAAGTGCAGGTGGCAGCACGTGAAATGATGGCGCAGAATGATGAGGTGCGGATCGAACCGGTCGAATCCCGCCTTGATCCGGCCAATGCCTCGCAACTTTGTCAGGGCATCAATCTGGTGCTGGATTGCGCCGACAGTTTTGCCGCCAGCTATGTGGCCTCGGATGTTTGCCTTGCTGCCGATCTGCCGCTGATTAGCGCCAGCGTTGTGGGCTCGGAGGGCTATGTCGGGGGCTTCTGCCACAAGGCTCCGGGTCTGCGCGCGCTGTTCCCGGATCTGCCTGCAAGGCTGGGTTCCTGCGACGCCGATGGCGTGCTTGGCCCGACGGTGGGTGTGATCGGCAGTCTGCAAGCGCAGATCGCGGTTGCGGTGCTGAGCGGGGACCTTACGCCAATGGGGCGTCTGGTGACCTATGACGCCACCAGCATGCGCTTTGGCGGTTTTCGCTTTGACGGCGCACCGGATCCCGCACCAGAGCCGGACTTCATAGCGCAAGAGATGCTTCGGGCCGACGATCTGGTAATCGACCTACGCGACGCAGATGAAACTGGCCCGGAGCTGGCTGGCGCTCAGCGCCTCAGTGTTGATGAAATCGATCCGCGTGCCCCCCTTTTGCAAAACAACAGACGCCTAATCCTTGCCTGCCGTTCTGGTCTTCGGGCCTGGCAGGCGGCGATGCGGATTTCCACGAAAAACGGGCCCGAAATCAAACTTCTGGCCCTAGGTGACAACAACTAAAACGAGGAAACCGAATTGAAACATTTTCTGACCGTAGCGGCGATGCTGATGGCTACACCGGCGCTGGCACAAGACAAGATGACTCTGCTGCTGGATTGGTTCGTAAACCCTGATCACGGTCCGATCATCGTAGCGCAGCAAAAAGGTTATTTCGCAGACCAGAATCTTGAGGTCGAGATTGTGCCGCCTGCTGATCCCTCGGCCCCACCGAAACTGGTGGCCGCCGGGCAGGGTGACATCGCCGTGAGCTATCAACCAAACCAGCACCTCCAGGTAGCCGAAGGTCTGCCGCTGATGCGCGTAGGTACACTTGTGGCAACGCCACTCAGCTGTCTTCTGACACTAAAGGACGGCCCGATCCAAGAGATCAGCCAGCTCAAAGGTGGTAAGATCGGGTTCTCGGTTGCCGGCGTCGAAGAAGCGGTGCTGGGTGCCATGCTGGGCAAGCATGGGGTCGCGCTGGACGAGATCGAGATGATCAACGTCAACTTCTCGCTCAGCCCCTCGGTCATGTCCGGGCAGGTCGACGCGGTGATCGGTGCCTATCGCAATTTTGAGCTGAACCAGATGGAAATCGAAGGTGTCGAAGGCCGATGCTTCTATGTCGAAGAAGAAGGCGTGCCGACATATGACGAGTTGATTTACGTCGCCAACCCCGAGCTGATGGACGAGGACAAGGTGCGCCGCTTCCTGCGCGCCACCGAGCTGGCCACGCAATACATCGTCAACAACCCGGATGAAAGCTGGGAGGTTTTCAAAAGCTACGCGGAAGAGCTGGACGACGAGCTGAATGCAAAGGCTTGGGTCGACACCCTACCCCGCTTTGCCTTGCGTCCTGAGGCGCTGGACGAAGGCCGCTACATCCGCTTCGAGGAATTTCTGGCCAAAAGCGGCTTGGTCGTGGGCACCCGCCCGGTATCGAAAATCGCGGTCGATCTGGGGGCACAATGAACTACGGCACCTCATTTGAGGCATGGCGAGCGGCGGCCGGGGAAACCTGGCCTGCCTATACCCGCCACGCATTCGTGCGGGGCATGGGTGATGGAACCCTCCCGCGCGCGGCGTTTTTGCACTATCTCAAACAGGACTATGTCTTTCTGATCCATTTCGCCCGCGCTTGGGCGCTGGTGGTGACCAAGGCTGAGTCCGTCGCGGATATGCGCCTCGCCGCGGGGACCGTGAATGCACTGATCAATGACGAGCTTGCCCTGCATATCGGCATCTGTGCCAAGGCTGGGATTTCCGAGGAAGAACTTTTTGCAACGCAAGAGCGTCAGGCTAATCTTGCCTATACACGCTATGTACTGGATGCCGGGCATTCCGGGGATATGCTTGATCTTCTGGCCACACTGGCCCCCTGCGTCATGGGCTATGGTGAGATCGGGGCAGAGCTTTCGGTGGCAAAGACCTCAGAAACCTATGCCGATTGGGTCAACACTTATGGCGGGGAAGATTACCAGCAGGTTTGCCGCGATGTTGGCGCGCTGATCGATGGCGTGGTAGCGCGGCGCATCGGGGATGACCCGCAAAACTGCCCACGTTGGGCAAATCTTTGCGACCGCTTCCACAAGGCGACCGAGCTTGAGGTCGGCTTTTGGGGCATGGCATCGCAGCCATGAGCCCGGCCCCCGCCCTATATCTGCGCGGATCACTGTCGATTGGCGACACATCCATCGCGCGCGGCATTGATCTGCGACTTGATGCAGGGCGGTGGACCTGTCTTCTGGGGGCCAGTGGTGTGGGCAAATCCACAGTGCTCAAGCTGCTGGCCGGACTGGGAGACCATGTTTCTTTGGACGGTGAAATCTGGGCCTCGGACGGTGGCGCGCTGGCCGGGCGGGTGGCCTTAATGGCGCAGAGTGATTTGTTGCTGCCTTGGCTATCAGCGCTCGACAATGTGGCAATAGGGGCACGATTGCGCGGCGAGAAATTCGATCGGGGCCGGGCCGAGCAGGTACTGGAGCAAGTTGGGCTAGGCACACATCTGGGCAAGAAACCGGGAAAGCTCTCCGGTGGGCAAAGACAGCGCGTGGCCTTGGCCCGAACCCTGATGGAAGACCGCCCCATTGTGTTGCTGGACGAACCATTTTCAGCCCTTGATGCCCTGACTCGGGTGCATATGCAGGACCTCACCGCACAGCTGCTGAAGGGACGTACGGTGCTGCTTATCACCCATGACCCGGCCGAAGTGGCGCGGCTGGGGCAGAACATCATGATCATGACGCGCGACGGGCTGCACCCGGTCGAAACTCCAATGGGCAGCATCCCGCGCCCTGTTGATGATCCGGGCGTGCTGGGCATCCAGGCCGCGCTGCTTCAACAACTCAGGACGGACAGATGAGCGCAAGCGAAACTCTCAGGGCGCTGAACCAGGACAACTGGACAGCGGCCACGATACATGACTTTACCAATGCGCTGGCTACCGGAACGCTCGACCACGGCAAAATGGCTGGCTATTTACAGCAGGATTACCTTTTCGTGGACGGCTTCGTGCGTCTGCTGGCCTCAGCAGTGGCGCATGCACCCAACCTCGCCGATGCTGTGCCGGGCGCGCGCTTTCTGGGCCAGATCTGCGGGCCAGAGAACACGTACTTCCTGCGTGCATTAGACGCGCTGGACGTGCCCCAGGCAAGCGAAGCCGCACCCGAAACCCTGGCGTTTCAGGCCCTGATGGACGAAGCCCGCACATCCGGGCGCTACGAGCGGATGCTGGCGGTGTTGGTGGTCGCGGAATGGGTCTATCTGGATTGGGCTGGCCCGGTCGAAAACCGCGCCGATAATCTGCCGTTCTGGCTGGGTGAATGGATCACCCTGCACTCCGGCGACGGGTTCGAAAGTGTGGTGGCCTATCTGCGTGAGCAATTGGATGCGATCTGGCCGACCCTTTCGGACCAGGCGCAGGCCGAGGTTGCCGCCACCTTCGAAAAAGCCGTGGCCCTAGAGCGCGCCTTTTTCGATGCCGCATGGGCAGGATTCCCGGTTGCCCGATGACAGGTTGGCCTGCAGGAATCGCTGCAGCCGCAGTGGCAGTGTCGCTTTGGCAACTGGTGGTCTGGGCCACCGGCTTGCCGCGTTTTATCTTGCCCCCGCCAGCGCTGGTTTCCGAAACCATTTGGAACAGCCGCAACCTTCTGCTGGAGCATGGGCTGGTCACCGCGACCGAAGTGCTGATCGGGCTGGCCCTTGGCGCAGTGCTGGGCGGGCTGTCGGCCATCGGCCTTGCCGCCTCACCGCTAGCACGCGCGCTGGTGCGACCAATTTTGGTGTTTTCCCAGACCATCCCCGTCTTTGCCCTCGCACCGATTCTGACCCTGTGGCTTGGCTTCGGGCTCGAGGCCAAAATCGCCATGGCGCTGCTGATCATTTATTTCCCGGTTACTTCGTCTTTCTTTGATGCACTGATGCGCAGCAATCGCGACTGGCTGGATCTGGCTCGGGTCATGGGGGCGTCGCCCGCCCGAGCAATGTGGCACATCCGTATTCCATCTGCTCTGCCCGGATTTGCCAGCGGCCTGCGTCTGGCTGCTGTCTATGCCCCGATCGGAGCCGTCATCGGTGAATGGGTCGGAGCGTCGCGTGGGCTGGGATATCTGATGTTGTTGGCCAATGGCCGTGCCAAAACCGACCTGATGTTCGCCGCGCTGATTGTGTTGGCGGTACTTACCATCATCCTGCACGCAACGGTCAACGCCCTGTGCAATCGGTACCTGGATCAGCGTGATCAGATATGAACAAAGTACTGACCATCAATCTACGCGAACGCGGAGATCGACTTTAATCGTGCCACCAGCTGTGATGAAAGAGCTCAAAGCTAGAGTACATTGATTTCCAGAGCGCCAAGTTAAACAAAGCTAATTGGTCGAGCGGCGAACACAGAGTGTGCCGCAGTCACTTGTCCAAGAGTCCTACCTTAAGGATCAACTTGAATTAAGCCGAACCAGAACGCGTAGCGTCATGGTCTGAAAGTGGTTTATCATTGCCAGTGGCCACTACTTCCGCTGGTCAGGCCTCCGCAGCCAGAGAAGCCGAATGGTTTCCGTAATTTTTGCAACGCGGATCACATAGTGAACGCCCCACACACCAAAAGCCTGTTTGGTTGACAGATCCTGATTCCTCAGAAGGTTTTTCAACGTCTTGAAGGAAGGGATCAATTTCTGCAAAGGCGGGATGTAATTTACGATGCCGCGCTTGGCATTGCGGCGCAGCCTAGCCCCCTCAATACGACGGGCTTTGGTGATGTGATCCCCAAGACTGTCGCGCGCCGGGTGACGGACGATGGCGTCTTCGGCAAACACAATCGCTTCGCCCGCAGATTGTGCACGATCATTCCATTCCATGTCCCCGCCGGACAACACCGTGTCGTTGAACCGACCGATGCGATCCATAAGCTCCCGCCGAACGATCAGATTGGCCGTAACCGCGCGCCCACGTTCCACCCATTTTTTTTGCTCTAATCCCAAATGAACATCATAGAGTTCGGTCGTCTTCCAATCCTGCCCGTTCGGGATCAGCACAACATTGCCGCCAAAGCGATTAACCTCGGGGTGGTCTTCGGCTATTTTCAACCCGGCCTCTAGATAGAGCGGGTCAGGCTGACAATCGGAGTCGGTGAAAAACAGCAGCTCCGAGGCGGCTTCTTCGATTCCCCGGTTGCGCGCTGCGTATGAGCCGGGTTTTGTCTCACTTAGAATGCGGGCGTTTGCGGGCAGGCGAAACCCGTCGGGCATGGGGTCGGTCGGGTCATTGTTGACTGCAAGTATCTCGAACTGGTTTGTGTTCAGTGTCTGAGAGGCTAGCCCATCCAGACAAAGCTGCAATTGGTCCCAGCTTTGATAGGTCGGGATGATCACTGACGCGCTCAGGGACGAACGCGCCGGTGTAATGTCAGGCCGTTGGATCACGTCGGGATCATTCGGCATTGACGGCGTTCGAGTACTGATGGTCATATAGGGTTTTGAATGGCCCCGGTTTCTTCAGCAACTGTTGGGCGCTGCCCTGCTCAAGAACTTCACCAGCCTCAATCACCACGATCTTGTCCGCATGCATGATGGTTGAAAGCCTGTGAGCCACGATGATTGTCGTACGCCCTTCGGTCAGGCGGCCCAAGGCTTCCTGAACCAGATGTTCCGACCGCGAGTCCAGCGCACTAGTTGGTTCGTCCAGCAGCAGGATCGGGCTGTCGCGCAGAAGCGCGCGCGCAATCGCAAGGCGCTGTTTTTGACCACCGGACAGGAAGGCACCATTTTCACCAACCAGAGTGTCAAAGCCTTTCTCAAGCGACATGATGAAGTCATAGGCATTTGCGGCCTTGGCAGCCTCGATCACGTCGTCTTGCGAGGCACCCTCACGGCCAAATCGGATATTGTCGGCGATTGAGGCCGAAAACAGAAACGTCTCTTGCCCGACGAACGACATGTTCTGGCGCAGTGATTTGAACGAGGCGTATTTGATATCCTGACCATCGATCGATACCGAACCGCTGGTCGGATCATAAAGCCGCAAGGCCAAATTCAGAATGGTCGACTTGCCGCCGCCGGACAGGCCAACCAGAGCGGTGGTCTTGCCAGCTTCGAACGTCAACGAAAGCCCTTTCAAGATCGGATCGCGACGACGGTAGCCGAAAGTGACGTCGTCGAACACCACCTCTCGCGGACCATCAGGCAGGCTTTTGGGATTGGCCTCTTCCGGCAGGGTTTCTGGTTCGTCCAACATGTTGAACAACATCTGCACCCGGCGCAGACCCAGCTCCATCTTCACCCGCACCTTCGTCAGGCGCTTCGCGGGCTCATAGGCCATCATCACAGCGGTCACGAACGACATCAGTTCACCCGGAGTGGACGCTGCAGCGCCAAACAGCTTACCAGCGCTCAACCCGATGACCGAGGCAATTGCAAACCCGGCCAGGATATCCGTCAGCGGGCTCGTCGCAGCTTGCAAACGCGCAAGCTTATTGCGCCGCTTCTCGACGCTTTTCACGGCCGAGTTCATCTTATTGGCCATGCGCTCTTCCAACCCGAAAGTCTTAACCACGCGAATGCCAGACGAGGTTTCCTGAATGACTTTCATGATCGCGCCCATCGATTGCAGTTCCATATCTGCAATCTCGCGAATCTTTCTGAGCAGTATCCTGATCCCTAAAACCGCCAGCGGGCCGACGATCAGGGTAAAAAGGGATAATATGGGTTGCTGATAGAACATAACAGCCAGCAGACCGATCAGGGTCAGCATATCGCGAACTGCCGTGGTCACCATTATCTCGATCACCGTGCGCGCTGCCTGGGCCGTTTGTGTCACCTTCAACAACAAATCCGAGCTTTCTGTCAGGTTGAAGAATGAAACACCCTGCCGCAAAAGCTTATCGTAAAGCTTGATCTGTTGTTTCGAGACAATCCGGTTCCCGGCACGCGTAAGGGCCACAATCTGGACGTAGGTTGCAATGCCTTTGACCAGGAAAATCGTGAACACGGTCATCGAAACGCCAAAAATCTTGGCTGAGTTTTCACTGTCAAACAGCGAATCCACCACATCACGCATGATAAAGGCGATACCTGCGGTGGTTGCCGCAACAAATACCATCGCGATGATCGCGATCGTATAAGGTACCGCTTGCTCGCGCATATTCTCGGAGAGCAGTCGCCACAGGACGGAATCACTCAATACGGTCGCAAATTTTGATTTGATCTTTTGCAATGCACATGTCCACTGTGATCAGGATCGAGCTAAGTCACATCTGACGCGCTCATAAACAGTTTCCGCTAGATAGTCGCCTGTTGCCAGTTGAGCAAGCCCGCGCCCTATTCTGCCGCTTCAATGCGAATTGTTCGAACCGAAGGGTCTACACGCGAATAAGCGGCCAAAACCCTCCCCGACCATTTCTGTGCAATGTAATCCGCCATAAAACGCGATGGCGCAATCAGGGTCGCCAGGCCCCCTGCCCTTTCGGCTTCGTTTAGATGCTTGAACCAGCTGGACCAAAGTTCTGGGTCACGCCCATGTAGGATCGATTGAACCTGTGCCCAAACGTCTTCACCCTTTGGCGGCGGGATCGATGGCTTTGACTGAAATGGCACAACATTGGTATCGCGCTCTGGCTCTTGCTGCATTCGTTCTTGGAAATCCGTTCCGATCACGGGCCAGGTTTCCATTGTGTCCAGCATGATCTGCTTCAGGTCGAGTTCATAAACCGCAACCCGTCCTCGAGCGGCGGGTCGTTTGACCGCAATCCAGCCTGCGCTGCGCAGCTTAGCCATCTCACGTTTAACTGTGCGTTCGTTCACGGACCACAACCGAGCGATCTCTTCCCGGCCAATCGACAGTTCATTGGAGCGCCAGTTATAGCGCGTAGTAATTAAAGTCATGATGCGTAGAACACTGCGATGACGATGCTTGTCACCTGATAAGGCGTGAACGGCGAGGGCCGACAAGATATCGTACTTCAGTGCAGGCGCATTTCGCCCGATCGGTTTCGCAACCTGCATCCGTTTCCTCACCGCTCTTTTTTGCCTCATGCGGGTTGATCCCGCCGTAATCGCACCGTTTCCCAACGCTTTTCGTGATTGTTCACTGATTAGCGTCCAATACTTCGATTCTGTCAAGAGTTCGTTGAGATCACGCTATTTGATAGGTGCTATTCGCTATCAAAAAATAAAAGAAATAGGTGAATCTATGGTGATGGGGGACATACTGGGTGTCCCCTTATAGAGCAATAATGTCCCCCTATATGCCGTATTTGCTTGAGTTGTGTCCCCCTAAATCTGGTAGGATATCCGACGTCAGGACGATTACAGAGAGCAGCAGCGTCCCGAATCGGTCAGCACTAGATGCGGCCATATTTTCTTACCCGTGGGTAACATCACAACCTTACAATAATTTCTTTTGCCAAATATGCAAATCGGGCGTAAATAACAAAAGAGAGAAAAATAACGTCCAGAAGAATGAGAACTGAGGCATGTACACGCACGAAGACCTGAATGCATTGCGCACCCAGTCCCTGAAATTGCAGGGCTGGATTCGCCAGCAGACTTTCAGCCCTGAGATGGAGAAGACGCTAAGGCGGTTCTCAAGCTGGGAGGTGTCCGAGCTGATCTTTAAGGTGAACCAATCGACTTTCCGAGGAAAGCTGGCCGCCGATCCTTCATTGCCGGGAGGCGAGGTCGAGCCTGATGGGCGGCAGCGTTGGTTTAGTCTGGAAGAGGTAAATGAGCTCAGGCGGCGGCTTAAGGTTAATCGCAAAGCGCTCACTCCCCCACGCCCTGCGGGCAAGCGGGCGGTTCGGGCCGCTGTTGCCAATTTCAAAGGGGGGGCTGGCAAGTCGACCGTGGCGTTGCATCTTGCGCACGCCGCTGCTCTGGACGGCTACCGAGTATTAGTGGTGGATTTTGACCCTCAGGCGACGCTCAGCCATTCGATGGGTCTGACTGATGTCGCTGAAGATTTCACCGTCTGGGGTATCATGGCGCGGGATCTGATCCGTGAAACCGATCGCATGAATAACCGCCCTGCGGCTGCAGAGTCAGGAACCGCCCTGCCCCGCCGAGAATTACCACCTTCTATAACGGATATGGGTCTCGGCGAACTGCGCATTTCTGATTTTATCAAGCAGACCTCATGGTCAACGATTGATGCGATCCCTTCTTGCGCCAATGCTGCTTTCGTCGAATTCGCATCAGCACAATATCGGCACCTGAATCCTGAGTGGTCTTTTTTTGCAGCTGTGTCCCGCTATCTGGATCAAATACCGAATGATGCTTATGACCTGATCCTGTTCGATTGCCCGCCTGCGATAGGATACCAATCGATGAATGCGGTGTTCGCAGCAGACATGTTGTATATCCCGTCGGGGCCCGGATACTGGGAATACGATTCAACCACCTCATTCATTGGACAGTTGGCTGAAGCCCTCGAAGATTTGGCCTATGGTTTCGACAAGACCTTACCCACGGGTAAGATTGGTTTACCCAAGACATTCTCCGAAATTCGGTTTTTGCTTACGCGCTACGAACCGGGGAATGCACTGCACACAGCGATGTATGACGCATTCCGCAAAGTCTTTGGTGAGCACCTCGCCGAGCACCCGGTCGAGATGACGCGTGCGGTCGAGCAATCTGGTCGGTTCCTGAGTTCAGTTTATGAGATGGATTACCGTGAGATGACGAGGGAAACCTGGCGTCGCGCGCGTTCGACATTTGACAATGTTTATGATGAATTCCGGGGCGTCATGCTATCGGCCTGGGACAAGCTGGAGGATGACGTATGAGCCGAAAACGCAGAATGTTCGATATCGATATGCCAGCGATGGAAGAAATACCGGTTGGCAAGATTCCGGATAAAGCGCTTGAGAAAAGGCGCGGACCGATGGCTACTGCAATCTCCGAGAACGCTAATGCGCTACGCGACCAGCAAACTACCGAAGATGCAATCAGAGTCGAAAATGACAGGTTAGCGCACGAGCTTGTACGACTACGTTCAGAAGGGTATGTTACTGAACAGATCGCATTGGCGGATGTTGTTACCGAGCGCCTGACGCGCGACCGCAAGCCTGGCCCTGATCCTGAGTTGGATGAGTTGAAGGCTTCTATTCAGGATGTGGGTCTTTCGAACCCGATCCGAGTCGAGCGTCGCAACGATGGACGCTTTGAGTTAATTCAAGGAATGCGCAGATTATCGGCATTTCGCGCATTGCTTGTGGAAACTGGCGACGCGCGATTTGCGACGATTCCGGCCGGTGTTTCTGACGCTGCCGAGCTGGATGATAGCTATCGTCGCATGGTCGATGAAAACCTGATCCGAAAGGATATCTCGTTTGCGGAAATGGGCGCGCTTGCGCGTGCCTATGCGGAAGACCCCGCCAATGATTGTCCGGATGTCGACAAAGCGGTTTCAACCTTGTTCAAATCTGCAAGCTATACCAAGCGCAGCTATATTCGGGCGTTTGCGAGTTTGCTGGCCATGTTGGAAAAGGTTCTTATGCACCCAAACGACATTCCACGGAATGTGGGTGTTGAACTCAAACGAAAGCTCGACTCTGATCCTGGATTGATCCGACAAGTCAGTACGGCTTTGGTGAGTGAACCAGATCGCGACAGCGTGCGCGAAGTGGCCATTCTTCGCGATTTTCTCACAATCGAAAATGCGACCGCCGCTAAGCCAAAGGCTGAAGCCGTAGGTAAACCACGCCGCGCGAAGACAACATTTCAGGTAAGGGGCAGGGCAGGGATTGCAAAATGTTCTGCATCCAGCGGAAGGATCGAACTTCGCTATGATCTCGATTTTACCCGCGTCGATAGGGCGAAATTAGAACGTGCTGTGGCCACCTTGATCGAGGATCTGCGAGAAGAAGACGATCTTACCCACGGGTAAGGCGGGCTTAGCGAGATAGATCCGAAGCGCGGCGCTGGTTAATCTCAGCGCCGTTTTTTTGCACAAACAGACCAATCGTGTAATACGGTACCCTGGGGGACCATCTAAACGCTTAGCTTTTACCGCCCGGCCTCAAATTCTTGTTTTTTAGTTCGGGCAGGTACGTTCCGAGCAGAGTTAAGGACTACGAGTTCAGGCCATCAGTAGAAGGTTTCTTAACGTATTGATATGGAACTAGGGCGGATAATCTACAATTTATGTAGTTAGTCGCGGCTGAACAGCTACACAGTTTTCGCGGCAGGGCAGGGACGACGCCATCGCTTCAATCTTCGAGCGCTCCGGTACGACATTTCATCGGGAAGACCAACATAGCGTGCCGAAACATATTCGAGCCGCGTGAGCAAATAACGGATTGGCCGTGAGTACTTATCAATGATGGATATGATTGTACTGTGGCTTGCCAAAGAAAAGGCAGCGATGAGTTGAATGATTGATCGAGTAGAAGGTCATGTGGACGTAGTGTGCAAAATACTTTAATAAGTACTATTAAGATCTGTATCGGTCTGCCTACTTTAATGCTAAGGGCACCCATCTTGCCGGCTTAGGGGCATGCTGAATCGTGACTTAAGGACAGGCTTTGTCAAAGCTTGCTTAAAAAACAACGACTCTTCTCAGTATTGAAACGCCCGAAGCAACCAGAAAGATGTTCGGTAACCTGATCCGATACTACAAATACCGGATTAATCGCGCGAGAAGCGCCTATAAGAATATATACTGGCCTGATAGATAATCAGTATACGGGCGGCGTTATCTGAGACAAAACCTTCTCGCTTACTTTTGTTGCTTCAAGGCTACATATGGCATTCGCCAACAGCGCGATCTCATCCCTGGATGACGTTCTGACGTTGCGTGCCCAGACCCTGAATACCAAGCTCCATTTTGTCGCCGGGATTCAAGTAGGTCTGCGGGTTCTGTCCCATACCAACACCCGGGGGTGTGCCTGTAGAAATTACGTCACCGGGTTGCAAAGACATAAATTGCGACAGATGCGAGATGACCGTCGCTACGCCAAAATGCATCGTTTTGGTTGATCCGTCCTGATATCGGTGCCCGTTTACCTCAAGATACATCGGAAGGTTCTGCGGGTCGGGGACTTCGTCTCGTGTTACCAGCCAGGGGCCAATTGGGCCGAACGTGTCCGCAGACTTTCCTTTGACCCATTGGCCAGAGCGATGAAGCTGAAAGTCACGTTCTGACAATTCGTTCACTACGCAGTAGCCGGCGACGTGGTCTATGGCTTCCGCCTCAGAGACATATTTGGCCTCTTTGCCGATAACGACGCCCAGCTCAACTTCCCAATCGGTTTTGACCGATCCGCGCGGGATTTCTACGGTATCGTCGGGGCCGGCGATGGCCGAGGTGGCTTTGAAGAAGATCACGGGCTCAGCAGGCAATTCCATGCCGCTTTCTGCTGCGTGATCAGCATAATTCAGGCCAATGCATATGAACTTTCCAACATTGCCAACGCAAGGACCGATGCGCGGGTTGCTGTCTACCAATGGCAGGCTGGCCAAATCTAGTGCGCGGAGCTTTTCAAGAACGACATCGCCAAGAGTATCGCCCGAGATATCATCCACCACACCGGAAAGGTCGCGAACCGAGCCGTCTGAGGCCAAAATGCCGGGTTTCTCAGCGCCCTTCGGACCATAGCGTAGTAGTTTCATTGTCAGGTCCTTCCTGCTCAGATCGTCCAGCCGCCATCTATGGCAAAGGGCTGGCCCGAAGTGTATTTGCTGGCATCACTGGCCAAATACAGAGCCAGTTCAGCGATCTCTTCCGCTGTGCCAATACGGCCCATCGGTTGACGGGCGATGAAATCAGTCATTGCCTGCTCATAATCCCCGGTGGTGCGAAGCCGGTCATGCAGGCTGGGGCTGTCCACCGTACCTGGACAAATCGCGTTGCACCGAATGCCCTGGGTCACAAAATCGGCTGCCACAGACTTGGTCAGGCCAATCACCGCTGCTTTTGACGCGCAATACGCAAATCGGTTGGGCACGCCTTTCATGGACGATGCGACCGACGACATATTGATGATCGATCCGCCGCCTGCTTTCAGCATTCCGGGTAGAGTCAGTTGGATCAGTCTGAACATGGCCTTTACGTTGAGGTCAAAGCTGAAATCCCAATCCTTTTCAGTGCATTCAAGAATTGATCCCCCCCCTACATAACCTGCGCAGTTAAACAGAATGTCCAGTTGCGGCAGATTGACCGCTGCATCTGTAACGGCCTTATCGTCCATTACGTCCAGTTGCAGCGGTTCGATACCCGGAATACCGCCCAATTCGGCAAGCGCAGCATCGTTGATGTCGCTGGCTATCACCCGTGCGCCTTCGGCAGCGAACAATTCGGCGGTTGCACGGCCAATGCCTTGGCCAGCTGCTGTGATGAGAGCGGTCTTATCTGCAAGCCGGTTGGATGGGTTGATTGTCGACATGAACAACCTCACAATATCTCGGGTAGAAGCTCGGATGGGATGTCCTGATAACAAACCGGCCGCAGGAAACGGCGTATCGACAATGTTCCCACGGATGTTGCGCCAAAGTTGGTTGAGGCGGGGTAGGGGCCTCCGTGAACCATGCTGTCGCAAACTTCGACCCCGGTCGGAAAGCTGTTGGCCAACAATCGCCCAGCCTTTCGTTCAAGCAGCGGTAGCAGTGCCTGAGCGTCGGGTTTGTCGCCAGCGTCCAGATGTAGTGTGCAGGTCAACTGCCCTTCGATGGCCCGCGCGATCTGTTGCATCTGAGAGCTGTCGTTCACGCGTACGATGATGCCCAATGGTCCGAAGACTTCTTCTTGCAGCTTCCGATTGGCGAGCCAGTCATCACCTGAAACAGTGAACAGGTATGGGGCCGCATCGCGTGACTTGCAGCTTGTGCCGATAATCTTCGATACACCGGTACCAGCAGCTACACGCGAAACTCCGTTTCGGTATGCCTCCGCAATTCCATCGGTCAGCATTGTCTGCTCGGCCACCGAAGACAGGCCAGCCTCTGCCGCTGCTTGAAACGCGTCAGCATCAGGACCGTCGATGATCACGGCGATACCGGGGTTGGTGCAGAACTGTCCAGCGCCCATGGTTAGGGACGCGGCCCAGCCATTGCCGATTTCAGCACCGCGCGCGGCCGCCGCTTGCGGCAGTATGAACATCGGATTGACTGAACCCAGTTCGCCAAAAAACGGAATGGGTTCATCGCGTTGCGCGCATAAATCGAACAGCGCCCGTCCACCTCCGAAGCTGCCCGTAAAGCCAACCGCCCGGATCAAGGGATGTTGCACCAATCGCGTGCCCACATCCCGTTTGCCACCCTGTACCAATGAAAACACTCCGGGATGAACTCCGGTCGCCTTGATGGCGGCGTCGATGGCCTGCGCCACGATCTCGCCCGTGCCGGGATGGGCCGAATGGCCTTTAACGACAACCGGACATCCTGCGGCCAGTGCCGCGGCGGTATCGCCCCCAGCAACCGAGAAGGCCAATGGGAAGTTCGACGCGCCGAACACCGCAACAGGACCCAGCGGGCGCTGGATCATGCGCAAGTCGGGGCGGGGCAGGGGTGTACGATCCGGCATGGCCGGGTCATGGCGCATGTCCAGATAATTACCCGCTTCGATGTGATCGGCGAAGAGGCGCAGCTGGCCGACGGTACGGCCACGTTCCCCCTGCAGGCGCGCCTCGGGCAAGCCGGTTTCCTGAGCGCTGATTTCGGTGATGGCATCCCCGCGGGCATCAATCTCATCTGCGATCTTGCGCAACAGCGCGGCACGTTCGGTACGAGAGGACCACCCGAAAGTGGCAAATGCCGACTCTGCTGCCTCCACCGCGTTATCAATCATCGCCGCTGTCCCCACAGAAAAGTCATGGCTTGGTCCATGCGCTGGTTCTGACGCAAAAGTGGTGTCTGCGCCGATCCATTCGCCAGCTATCAGGTGTTTTCCGGTCAACATATTCGTTCTCTCTTACAGCAGGCCGCGATGGGCGAGGTTTCGCATCAGGTGTGATGCCCCAAAGGTCCATTCGGGGCATTCCGTCGACAGGCGCACGGTGTTTGTCAGCGCTCCAAGGCGTGTATTGGAGATAGTGACGACATCGCCAATTTTGTGAGTGAACCCACCGCCAGGTGTGTCACGGTCTTGGGTCGGGGCGAACAGGGTGCCAAGGAAAAGCATCAGCCCATCAGGATATTGGTGATGGCGCCCGATAGTCTGCTTCACAAGGTCTGCGGGATCGCGACTGATCTGGGACATAGATGAGCTTCCGTTCAGCACAAATCCATCCGATCCGGTCACGGTCAGCGCAAGTTCAGCCTGGCGTACATCGTCCAGTGTGAACCCATCATCGAACAACCGGATCATCGGTCCGATCGCGCAAGAGGCATTGTTGTCCTTTGCTTTGCTCAGCAATAAAGCCGAACGACCTTCAACGTCACGCAGGTTGACGTCGTTCCCCAGCGTAGCGCCCTTAATCTCGCCCTTAGAAGTAACGGCCAGAACGACTTCGGGCTCGGGGTTGTTCCAGGTCGAAATCGGGTGAAGACCGATTTCTGAACCAAACCCGACCGAAGACAAAACTTGTGTTTTGGAGAACACCTCGGCATCGGGGCCGATCCCGACTTCAAGGTACTGACTCCAGAGGCCTTCGGCGACTAATGCTTCTTTGACATCTGCGGCGGCGTCTGATCCTGGCACGATGTTCGAAAGGCTGTCGCCGATCCGGTCTCCGATGCGCGCCCGGATCGCGTCGGCTTTAGCGGGATCACCGGCGGCTTGTTCCTCGATTACGCGTTCGACCATGGACCCGGCAAATGTTACACCACAGGCCTTGACCGCCTGCAGGTCACACGGGGCCAGCCATTGGTGGTCGGCGTCCAAAGGGCCGATATCTTCACCTTGGGCGTTGCGCACATGATCTGCTTCATCGTCGCGTTCCAGAATGTCCCTGACAGTTGGTGCCGTTTTTGACGTGATATCGATAATCCGCCCTTTGCGCAGGGTCACCACGCTGGGGCCGATTCCGCTGCGCTCAATACGGCCGAGCCACAGCCCGTTCGAATCCAATGTACCTATGGTCATTTCAATTCCTGAGGTTGTAGGCGCGGGCGGCGTTGCCACCCATTATTGCCTGTCGTTCTGCGCTGCTCAGATGTTTCAGCAACATGTCGGTGGTTTCACACCAGCGCTCATAGCTACTGGCCAAGGTGCAAACTGGCCAATCGCTACCCCAGATCAGACGCGATGGACCGAAGGTGTTCAGCAGGTGATCCACGTACGGGCGCAGATCGTCGATCGTCCAGTCTGTAGCAGCCTCAGTCACAAGGCCTGAAAGCTTGCACCATGCATTTGTATCTCGGGCCAATGCGGTCATGTTGTCGGACCAGTCACCCAAGATTGCGTCTTTGATCAGCGGTTTCGATCCATGGTCAATGACAACACTCATATCGGAATGATGCTGAAGAAGTTGCCTGAGCGGGCCCAGGTGTTGAGGTAAGGTCAAGGCATCAAATGTCAGGCCATGCCGTTGAGCTGCCTCGAAAGCGGGCGTTAGCGCGTCGCCTAGCATCCAAAGCGGGTCGGCGATGTCCTGTATCATCGGACGTAGACCGACAAATGCCTCGTGGGTAGCCAACGCGGAAATCTTTGCAGGTGCATCAGCGGCTTCAAAGTCAACCCAGCCCACAACACCTTTGATAAACGCATTCTGATCGGCCAGAGCGAGCATGTATTCGGTCTCGGCCATTGTGGGTGCTGCCTGCATAAGGACCGTGCCATCAATCCCGGCGGCGCTGAGTAGAGGCATCAGGTCGTGCGGTGCAAAATCCCGGTAGATCTCGCTCAGATCGGGCGTCAGCCAGCCATAGTCGCCCCGCGCCAAAGCCCAGAAATGCTGATGCGCGTCGATCCTCATTCGATCACACCTTTTTTCAGGATGATGTTGCCATAGAGCTTTCGTTCACCTGTCTGGATGATGGCAAATGCGTTGGCCGCACGGTCGTAGAATGCAAACCGTTCCAAGCCCTGCACCTTGGCAGAGTTGTCGGCGGACGTGTCGATGATGTGCTGAAAGTCCGCGACTGAGTCAGGCACCGCCTCCGGGTCGCCAACAACCTGCATGGTCAACGCCGGATCAGGAACGAACGTATCCAAAGGCATCACAGAAAGTACGGCCTTCAACATTTCACTGGCCGTAGACCCATCGGCCCGGATGCAGTCTGGTCCCATGCTGGCGCCCGGAAAATTTGCATCTGCGATAACAATCTCATCCCCGTGGCCCATGGCCCTGAGGGTGAAAAGCAACTCCGGCGAAAGGATCGGGTCGATGTTACGCAGCATCAGCTGTCTCGCTTGGCAGTGGCGCGTCGGGTCGGATCAGGCCTTCGGATCGCAGATCCGACCACAGGCCGGGGGGAATGTCACGCTCCATCAGTGCCACATTGGACTGTACTTCGGACGCGTTGACGGCACCGGGGATCACGGTTTTGACGCAGGGGTGGCCCAAAACGAACTGCAGCGCGGCGGCGATCAGCGGGGTATCATGCGCGGCGCAGACCGCTTCGATCTTGCGGACCCGGTCCAGAATATCTTCGGGTGCGTCTGCATAGTTATACTTGGCGCCAGGCACAGTTCCGGTGGCGAGGATGCCCGAATTGTACGGTCCCCCGAGGATGATCCCGACATCGCGCTGCTCACAAAGCGGCAGGAAACTGTCGAGTGCTTCCTGCTCAAGCAACGTATAGCGTCCGGCCAGCAGGAACCCGTCGAAATCCCCCAGCCCAAGAAGCCTTTCGCAAACTTGCCATTCGTTTACGCCCGCCCCGATTGCGGCGATTTCGCCGGCATCGCGCAATTCGATCAGAGCCTTGTACCCCCCGTCATCAAAGAGTTCCCGCACCTTGGCATCAGACACTTCCTGACTGCCCTGGCTGAAGACACAGACGTCATGGACCAGAAGAATGTCAGAGTTTGCCACGCCGATCCTGTCGCGGCTGGCCTCGTAGGATCGCATCACCCCGTCATAGGTATAGTCGAACACAATCCGTTTCTGCGGCACATCGACAAAGGCTTCGGGTGTCACTTCATGCGGTTTGCAATCCAGTAATAAACGCCCGATTTTGGTCGAAAGCTGAATGTTCTTGCGACCGAACCGGTCGATCGCCTGCCCAAACCGATGCTCTGACCGGCCAAGCCCGTATTGCGGCGCGGTGTCGAAAAAACGGATGCCTGCGTCATAGGCGGCTTGCAATGCAGCCTGCGCGTCCTCGTCCGAGACTTTGCGGTACAGGTTCCCCAACGGCGCTCCGCCGAACCCCATGCGGGTCAGGGGAACGGGCCGCGTGGTCCGGTTGTTCAGTAATTCTGTTTGGGAAACGGTCATCCTGCCTCGCTATTCAGCTGTGGGGTGAGGTTGAACAGATGCGGCTTCAGTTGCTCCAACTGCTCAATGCGCGGCATCAACTGCCCGAGGTGGGCGCGCATAGCGACCTGCGCGGCCTGTTCGTCGCGATTACTGATTGCTTCGAAAATGGCCCTATGTTCCTCTAGTGTCTCGGCAATTCTGCCGGGTGTGGGCAGCAACAGCATGCGTGCGCGGCTGACCTGTAAGGAAACGGTTTGGGCAACGTCGGCGAGGCGGCGGAAGCCTGTAAATTCCATCAGAAGACTGTGGA
Source organism: Ruegeria sp. AD5 (assembly GCF_056542345.1). Taxonomy (NCBI): domain Bacteria; kingdom Pseudomonadati; phylum Pseudomonadota; class Alphaproteobacteria; order Rhodobacterales; family Roseobacteraceae; genus Ruegeria; species Ruegeria sp. AD5. The sequence continues at coordinate 1,375,573 of NZ_JBQFZR010000001.1, read as the reverse complement.
ACTCTTCATCGGCCTGATAAAAGCCCGGGATATCATCATCCATGATCAACAGTTCCTGCAGACGCATGTTGCGGCTTAGCCTTTTACGCTGAACGTCGGTTATGTCGCGCGCGACTTTGGCGACAGTTGCAAGTTCAAGCGCTTCACGCAGGAATACGCCTTCGCGGATCTCGTCCATCGAAAAGTAGGATACGCGAGTGCCTGATTGCGGCACTACATCCACCAGCCCTTCCGAGGCCAAACGCGCAATCGCATCGGCCACAGGTGCGCGCGACACTCCCAATCTCTCACACACAGGTGCCTTCCTGAGGTTCGCTCCGGGTGGGAAATCCAGCGAGAGAATCGCCTGCTTCAATGAGTGGTGAACCCGCTGAGCGAGCGGTCCTTCGATCGTTGTGATCTCGGGCAACAGTTCGGCATCAATATCTTGGTGTTTGTTCATACTGCATAAGTTAGCATTCTAACATGTTAGTTGACAAGTAGAGATATTGGATTTAGCAACATTGACCAAGCAAGTGGAGAAGAGATGCGAGCGAACGGCGGCATAAACGTTTTGGAAGAGGCGACTCGCGATGTCGTAAAGCTAAATCCGCAGGACAACATCGTTATTGCTTTGCGTGACTTGCAGGCGGGTGAGCAGCCGGCACATGTTCCCGTGCAATTGGCTGCGCCCGTTACCCGCGGCCACAAGCTAGCCGTGTCATCAATCCAAGCTGGCGAGAATATTGTCCGCTACGGTCAGATCATCGGGCAGGCCAAATGCGATATCGCGCCTGGCGAACATATCCATGTGCACAACCTTGGCATGGGGGCGCATCAGCAGGACTATGCACATGCCAGCGCCAACACCTCGCTGCCTGTTCTGACTGAAAAGCGTACATTCGACGGATACCATCGATCTGACGGTAAAGTGGGAACCCGAAACTACATCGGGATTCTAACCACCGTGAACTGCTCGGGTTCGGTAGCGCGTTTTATCGCCGACGCAGCGGAAAAGACCGGGTTCTTGGAAAGCTATCCCAATGTTGACGGTGTGGTCCCGATTGTGCACGGGACCGGATGTGGAATGTCCAGCAAGGATGAGGGTTATGCCACCCTGTTTCGGACGTTGGCCGGCTATGCACAGCATCCGAATTTCGGGGGTATTCTGCTGATCGGTCTGGGCTGCGAAGTCATGCAGGTGGCAGATCTTGTCGGCGGTCGACCAATCCGCGCTGACGGTGCGCTGCGTTATATGACCATTCAGAACGAGGGCGGAACACGCCGCACTATCGAACGGGGGCTGGCGGAGTTGCGCGGCATCGCCCATCTGGCCAATCAAGCCGAACGCGCCCCGGCTCCGATCAGTGCCATCACGGTCGGTATGCAATGCGGCGGCTCGGACGGGTATTCTGGGATAACCGCGAACCCGGCGCTGGGGTATGCGTCGGATTTACTAGTGCGCCATGGCGGAACAACGATCCTGTCGGAAACCTCGGAAATCTACGGTGCCGAACACCTGCTGACCCGGCGGGCCGAGACTGTTGAGGTGGGTGAAAAACTGATCGAACGCATCCACTGGTGGGAGGACTACACGGCCCGAAACGGCGGTGAGATGGACAACAACCCAAGCCCAGGCAACAAGCGCGGGGGGCTCACAACCATTCTTGAGAAATCGCTTGGTGCCGTAGCTAAGGGAGGCACCGCGCCACTGCGAGACGTCTACAAATTCGGTGAGATGATCGACAAGAGCGGGTTTGTCTTCATGGACAGCCCCGGTTTTGATCCGTGTTCGGTCACCGGGCAAGTCGCTTCGGGTGCTAACCTGATTGTGTTTACCACCGGGCGTGGTTCGGTGTCTGGATATCAGCCAACGCCCTGCATCAAGCTGGCCACCAATTCCGAAATGTATGCCCGCATGGCCGAGGATATGGATCTGAACTGCGGTGACATCGTGACAGACGGGATCAGCATCGAGAGCAAGGGGGAACAACTGTTCGAAATACTGATCCGTGTCGCCTCAGGCAAGAAAACCAAAAGCGAGGAACTTGGATTTGGGGGCGTTGAATTCGTCCCCTGGCAAATTGGTGCGGTGATGTAAACCGCGTTGGCCCAAGGGGAGAAGGGCAAATGGGAGGCAACAAAAATAGACTGGTCGAAATGACGGGGATTGATAAGTTTTTCCCCGGCGTGCACGCGCTGAAATCCGTGCAATTCGATCTTGAACCGGGTGAAGTTCACGCGCTGATGGGCGAGAACGGTGCCGGCAAAAGTACGTTGATGAAAATCCTGTCGGGTATTTATCAACGTGACGGTGGGACCTTGAAGATAGAAGGGTGCGAAGTCAGTCCGACAACCCCGCGCGAGGCGCAGGATCTAGGTATTGGGATCATCCATCAGGAACTGAGCCTGATGAACGACCTGACTGTAGCCCAGAACATTTTTATCGGACGCGAACCGCGTAAGAGCTTTGGCCGTTTGGATGAGGCGGCGCTGAATGCGCAGACTGCCGAAATCTTTGCTTCGATGAACCTCAGCCTTGATCCCAAGGCGTTGGTTGGCAGCCTGACCATCGCAAAACAGCAAATGGTCGAGATCGCCAAGGCACTGTCCTTTCGGTCCAAGGTGCTCATCATGGACGAGCCAACAGCGGCCCTGAATGACGCCGAGATTGCTGAGCTGTTCGTGATCATCCGCCGCCTCAAGGCTGAAGGTGTAGGCATCGTTTACATTAGCCACAAGATGGACGAGCTGAAGCAGATCTCGGATCGCGTGACGGTTATGCGCGATGGGGAATATGTCGGAACAGTTGGGGCTGCTGAAACCCCGATCAGCCAGATCATCGCCATGATGGTGGGCCGAGAGGTCAAGGAAGAACCGCTGGACGTGCCCGACCTGGGTGATGCGGAGATGTCTTTGCAAGTCACCGGGCTGAGCCGGAGCAACGAAATTCAGGACGTCAGTTTCTCGGTCCAAAAGGGTGAAATTCTGGGCTTTGCCGGTCTGATGGGCGCAGGTCGTACAGAGGTTGCACGGGCTATCTTCGGGGCCGATCCCAAAGATAGCGGCGAAATCCGGGTACATGGTCAGGTGGTGTCGATCAAATCACCCTCCGACGCCGTCAAAGCGGGGATTGGATACCTGTCCGAGGACCGAAAGCACTTCGGTCTCGCCACTGGTATGAATGTACGCGACAACATCGCGCTTGCCTCGATGGACCTGTTCACCGGCGCAGGCGGGGTTCTGCACGATGGTGAAATCAGCGACACCGCCAAAAGCTACATCCAGCAATTGGGCATTAGAACGCCATCGGATGTGCAGGAGGTTCGCCTACTGTCAGGCGGCAATCAGCAGAAGGTTGTCATCGCCAAATGGCTGCTGCGCGACTGCGATATTCTGATCTTTGACGAACCGACCCGCGGTATCGACGTCGGCGCGAAATCCGAGATTTACAAGTTGCTGGAAGAACTGGCAGGGCAGGGCAAGACGATCATCGTGATCTCATCCGAACTTCCCGAGATCATGCGTCTTAGCCATCGCATCGCCGTGATGTGCGAAGGACGACTGACCGGCATTCTGCCCGGCGGAAAAGACACCACTCAAGAAGACATCATGCATCTGGCCACGCAACGTGCGGCGGCGATGCAGGTAACAGGGACAGTCCAATGACCACAGCAACCGACATCGAAAAGAAAAAGCCATTATCGGGCCTCGCGGACAGCGGCGCCTATCAAAAGCTGTTGGCCTTTGCCAGTTTGATCGTTCTGCTAATCGGTTTTTCCATTGCTTCACCCAACTTCATGCAGACGTCGAACATGATTGCCATCCTACAGGCAACGTCGGTCAATGGCGTTCTGGCCGTCGCCGCGACACTGGTTATAATCACCGGTGGGATCGACCTGTCTGTTGGCACACTGATGACCTTTTGCGCGGTGATCGCCGGCGTGGTGCTGACGTATTTGGGAATGCCGTTGCTGTTGGGCGTGGCTGCAGCCATTGCAGCTGGAGCATTCTGCGGGCTTTGCTCCGGTACTTTCGTCGCTAAGATGAAAATCCCGCCCTTCATCGCCACGCTTGGGATGATGCTGATCCTCAAAGGCCTGTCGTTGGTGATCTCTGGGACACGGCCAATCTACTTCAATGACACGCCGGGCTTTGACCAGATCTCGCGCGGGTCGCTGATCGGAGAGGTTTTCCCATCGCTACCCATCCCCAACGGTGTGCTTATCCTGTTCCTGGTGGCCATCGCGGCTTCGTACATTCTGGGGCGCACAGTTCTGGGTCGTTACACCTTTGCGCTTGGCTCTAACGAGGAAGCGGTGCGTCTGTCAGGCGTGAACACCGACATGTGGAAGATGCGTATTTATGCGCTGGCCGGAGCGATCTGCGGCATCGCCGGTATCCTGATCGCCTCGCGCCTGAACTCGGCGCAACCGGCATTGGGTTTGGGATACGAATTGGAGGCGATCGCAGCCGTGGTGATCGGTGGCACGTCTTTGTCCGGTGGGCGCGGCACGATCCTGGGCACGCTGATCGGCGCCCTGATCATGGCTGTACTGACCAACGGATTGCGCGTGCTGTCAGTCGCGCAGGAATGGCAGACCGTTGTGACCGGCGCAATCATCATCCTGGCCGTCTACGCCGATATGGCGCGACGCAAGAAATCGGGATGACCAAGCAACTAAATTAAAGACCAAAACGACCAACTGGAGGAGAAAACATGTTAACACGTCGTTTCATTCTGGGTGCGCTCAGCGCAGCCACACTGGCAGGTCCCGCCTCGATGGCGGCAGCCGAAGAGATTTACATTCCGCTGGTATCCAAAGGGTTCCAACATCAGTTCTGGCAAGCGGTGAAGTCCGGCGCCGAACAGGCAGCCGACGAGTTTGATGTCACCATCACGTTCGAAGGTCCGGATAACGAAACAATGGTGGACCGTCAGATCGACATGCTGGCTGCGGCGCTGGCCAATAATCCAAAGGCAATCGGTTTTGCTGCGCTGGACAGCCAGGCTGCTATCCCGCTTTTGAAACAGGCCAACGAAAAGGGCATTCCGATCATCGCCTTCGACAGTGGTGTTGATAGCGATATTCCGCTTTCAACTGCGACAACGGACAACCTGGCGGCAGCAGGGTTGGCAGCAGACAAGATGGCTGAAAAAATCGGGGGCAAAGGGAAGGTTGCTGTTGTCGCCCATGACCAGACAAGCCGCACAGGTATTGATCGTCGCGACGGTTTCGTCAATCGCATGGCTGAGAAGTATCCGGAAATCGAAGTTGTTACGGTTCAATACGGCCAGGGCGACCACCTGAAATCGACCGAAGTCACCAAGGCGATCCTGACTGCTAACCCTGATCTAAATGGTATCTTTGGCACCAACGAAGGCTCAGCTATTGGTGTTGTAAACGGTGTTCAGGAGCTGGGCACCGAGGGTTTGGTGATCATCGGTTATGACAGTGGCAAGGCCCAGAAAGACGCAATCATGAGCGGTCTGATGGCGGGTGCGATCACGCAAAACCCTGTAGGCATCGGCTATGAGACTGTGAAAGCAGCGGTTGCGGCTCTGAATGGGGAAGAGGTTCCAGGTCTGATCGACACAGGCTTCTACTACTACGATGCCTCGAATATTGACGACCCGAAGATCTCGGCCGTTCTGTACGACTAAAAGTACTTATTAACACTGTTCGGCCTGCCTTTTTGGTGGGCCGGACAACCAATGTTCATCGTTCAGGTGAATTATGTCAGTTTTTGCGGCGCAACGGCGTTTGGGTCGCAACACCGGTCTGTCGCTGCTCTGCGTATGTCCTTGGTGCGTCGATGATGGGTTTAAGCCTAATTAGCAGAAATTTTGGCAAATTGATTTAATACTCGAAGTCTGGACATAAGCTAACCTGTTGCAAGCGATTAACTTTCCAGCTTTCAATCAGCAAGCTCTATACACCAATATGTTACAAGCTATTGACCATCGACGAATGCGCCACCAGCGCGTGAGTGGTTCGCGGTATCGCCGCGTCGAAGGCAAGTTCGTGATCTCTTACAATGGTGATTAATCAGGTCTGAAAGGCGTGACGAAATCCCAAACTGCTGTAAACAAATGCATGAATCGCTATCTATCTAAATACCCCAGCCGATATGGGAATATCTGGGAAGCAGGATGCATGCCCGCTCCTACGATGTCTGGTTTGTGATGGCGGTACAGGCTGCGCCAATGAGGTTGGATCGTCACTCTCTCAACACCGTCCTGCAAAGCGATGTCTCTAGAACAACGCTCAGGTTACAAACCGTCGGCCTGACCAGCGGTTTCTCAACCGAGCGAAGGCATGCGTGAGGGTGTGATCGGGCCGACGAAATTGAAATTCGCGAACCATATTGTTCTTGTGGCTGAGCTCTCTTGGCTCGATGGTCTCAATTTCCACCCACAATGCCCCAAGTTTTTTTGTGAGTAGTTTTGCAAAAGGGCGCATATATCTTGCCAGAATGACATTTTCGCAGGAATGGTTCCCGATGACCAAGATCACTCCAGAATTGCTTGAACAAATCCGTGCCCGATTTGCGCAGGTTGACCACTGCCCGCAGCAGGGACCGCGTATTTTCTTTGAAAACGCGGGTGGGGCGCTGACGCTGAATTCGGTTGTGGGTACCTCGCAGGCTTATGCTGCGGTCCCTGACAATCAGGGCCGCGACAACCCGGGAAGTCACGAACTGGTGCGGGTAATCAACAAGGCCAAAGAAGATATGGCCGTGTTCATGAACGCCCCCGGTGGCCAGTTCTTTGTCGGCGAAAGCGGGACCGAGCTGCTGTTTCGTTTGATCATGAACGCCTGTCTGGGCACCGCCACCGGTCGGGTACTTGGCACAACGCTGGAACATCCCGCGACCCGAAGCGCTTGCGCGCGTTGGGCCGGGGTGGCCGGGCAAGATCATGTTCTGGTGGTCCATGACGACGCCACAGGCACCGTCACCGCAGATGCTTATGCGGCGCAGGTAACGCCGGACACAAAGGTTGCGACTATCGTGCACACCTCGCCGGTGACCGGTATGGGCGTGGATGTAGCGGCTGTGGCTGCCGAGATCCGCGCCGTTGCGCCCAATTGCTTCATCATAATCGACGGTATCCAGCACGCCGCGCATGGCCGGATCGACCTGACCGCCTATGATGTCGATGGCTATGTGATCTCGCCCTACAAGGTGTTCTCGCGTCATGGTTACGGGGTGGCCTGGATTTCTGACCGGCTGACCAAGCTGCCACATAACAGCTTGATCGACGGCCCCGCCGACAATTGGGAAATGGGGACGCGCGATACCGGCTCTTACGCTACAATGTCTGACGTAATCAGCTATTTCGAATGGTTGGGCGCACAGGTCAGCGACGCCACCGACCGGCGCGCAAAATTCGTTGCTGCCGGACAGGCGATCCATGAGCAGGAAAAAGCGTTGACTGATGCGATGATCCGCGGAACCGGCAACCTGCCCGGGCTGGCCGAGATGGAGAAGGTGACCATTCTGGGCGGTGTCGATAACCCAGCACGCGAGGGACTGGTGTCACTGCAGGTCGAGGGCGTGCCGTCGGTCGATGTGGTCAAGCAACTGAACGAACAAGGCATCCGTACGCATTTGCGCAAGGCCGATCACTATTCGGGCAACATCCTCACACCGCTTGGCATGGACAGCTGCGTTCGTGTTTCGATGTGCCACTACAACAGCGTCGCCGAAGTGGCCCAGTTTCTGGGCGCAATGAAAACCATCGCCGCCTGAGGCATTTGAGAGGGGAAACTCATGAAAACGCATGCGCAAGCGGTTGTAATCGGCGGCGGCCTAGCCGGCTGTTCAATTCTGTATCATCTCGCCAGGTTGGGTTGGACCGATGTGGTCCTGCTAGAGCGGGACGAACTGACCAGCGGCTCGACCTGGCACGCGGCGGCCAACATTCATGGGCTGCATGACAACAACAATATCACCCGCATCCAGCACTATACGATGAATCTATATAAAGAGCTGGAACAGGAAACCGGTCAAAGCTGCGGCGTGTTCCAGCCAGGTTCGCTCTATTTGGCGCAAACCGAAGAACGCGAGCATCAGCTGCGCCTGCAGGAAGCCAAGGCTAAATTCTATGGTTTGAACTTCTACGAGGTCAGTCGCGAGCAGGCCAAGGAACTGCACCCGTTGGCGCAGTTCGACGATATCCGCTGCATCATGTATGAACCCGATGGCGGCAATGTGGATCCCTCGGGCGTGCCCCACGCCTATGCTGCCGGTGCCCGCGCCATGGGAGCAACCATAGAACGGTTCTGTCCGGTGCTAGGTACGGATCAGCAACCCGACGGGTCTTGGATCGTGCGTACCGCAAAGGGCGATATTCACACGCAATGGGTGGTGAATGCCGCTGGTCTTTGGGGCCGCGAAGTTGCGGCGCTGGCGGGGCTGACTCTGCCGTTGCAACCGACCGAGCACCAGTACTTCGTGACAGAATCCATCGAAGAAGTTGCCAATCTGGGCCGTCGCCTTCCGTCAATTGCAGACCGGGATGGCGAGTACTATTTCCGTCAGGAAGGCAACGGATTGCTGATCGGGGCCTATGAGAAGGACATGAAGTTCTGGGCCGAGGACGGCACGCCGCTGGACTTTGCCCATGACCTGTTCCCCGACGATTTGGATCGGATCATGGAAAACGTGATCCGCGCTACCGAACGTGTGCCAGTTGCCGCCACCGCAGGGGTCAAACGGGTGATCAACGGGCCGATGATCTGGTCTCCGGACTCCAGCGCCTTGTGGGGTCCAGTGCCCGAACTGAAGAACTATTTCCTCTGCGGCGGACTGATCCCGGGTTTCTCGCAATCGGGTGGTCTGGGCCTGCTGGCGGCGCAGTGGATGATCGAGGGCGAGCCGCAATACGACATGTTCGCATGGGATCTGGCCCGCTTCGGCGACTGGGCCGACAAAAAATTCACCAAGGCGCGGGTTGAGGACCAGTATACCCACCGTTTTGCCATCCACTTCCCGAACGAGGAGCGTAGTGCAGGTCGCCCCGCCCGAGTCCGCCCTGCCTATGAAATGCAGAAAGACATGGGCTGTGTCTTTGGTCTGAACTGCGGCTGGGAGCATCCCCTATGGTTCGCCGATCAGCCCGGTGTACAGGAAACCAACGGCTTCACACGCCAGAATTGGTGGGAGCCGGTGGGACGTGAGGTACAGATGCTGCGGGAGAATGTGGGCGTCATCGACATATCGAATTTTGCGAACTACATCATCAAAGGACCCGGTGCGCAAGATTGGCTAGACCGCTTGGTCGCCAACCGCGTACCGACCGTGATCGGGCGGTCTTGCCTGACGCCGCTGATCTCTGTCCGTGGCGGCGTGGCTGGAGATTTCACCATAACCAAGGTGGCCGATGACGAATACATGATGATCGGATCGGGCATGGCCGAGCGCTATCATCAACGCTTTTTCAGCATGATCGACCTGCCAAAGGACACAACCTTCGAAGTCGCCACCGACCGCATAGCAGGGTTCAACGTCGCCGGTCCGAAAGCGCGTGACCTGCTGCAGCGGCTGACCAATGCAGACCTGTCGAACGAGGCGTTCCGCTTTATGCGCTCGGCCACAATCGAGGTTGCAGGTGTCACCTGTCTGGCCATCCGCGTCAGTTTTACCGGCGATCTAGGGTGGGAGTTGCACTGCGCCGAAGAAGATCAGACCCGCCTTTACGCTGCGCTGCTGGATGCGGCCAAGCTGCTGGATGGCGGCCCCGTTGGCGGCCGCGCGCTGGGGTCGTTGCGGATCGAAAAAGGTTATGGCTCTTGGGGCCGTGAGTATTCTCAGGAATATTGGCCGCAAGAGGTCGGGCTGTCGGGCCTGATCAAGCTAGACAAGGATTTCCTGCACAAGGATGCGTATCTGTCGGTCAAGGACAACGCCGCGCGCGAAGTGCTGTCAATCTTCGAGGTCGAAGTCTCCGAGGATGCCGACGCTACCGGCGGTGAGCCGATTTTTACCCCGGATGGTACCCCGGTTGGCCGCGTGACATCCGGTGCATACGGCTATTCGGTCGGCAAATCGCTAGCGCTTGGCTATATAAACCCTGAGGTCGCACAACCTGGTGATACGGTCGAAGTGTTCATCCTTGGCAAGCCCCATAAAGCGAAAATCCTGTCCGAGCCTCCCTTTGATCCGGATGGAAACCGCCTGCGCGATGTTAAACCGGCACTGGAAGGGGCTGCCTGAGCAGCCCCGTTGCAGGTCAGCGGTTCATGCTGGCGGCGGCGTTTAGCAGCCAGTCCTGAAACAGCCTGACCGACGGTGAAACGGGTTTTTCCTTGAGACGCACGAAATAGGCCCAGGGGCTGTCCAAATCGAATTCGAACGGTTCGATCAGCAGCCCCCGGTCCACATAAGACCCGGCCAGAGAGCGGGGCAGGGCGACGCAGCCCAACGACTTCGCCGCCATCTCCATTGCCAGATTTGAAGCGTTGGTCCGCAGCCCTTCCTTCTGGTTCAGGTCTGCCAGATCAAAATGACGTGCGACCCGTTCCCAATAAGCTGGACGACCCAGAATATGGATCAGAGGCGCCTCTTGCAGTTGCGCCGGATCGGTCAGCGGCGTGCCTTTGACTGTGAAATCGGGCGCACACACGACCGCAAGCTTTTCGGCCCACAGCTGCCGCGCGCCCACCGTCACATCGTCAATATGATTGACCGTTATCGAAATGTCCGAGACTTTCGGCTCGACATCAATCCAGACGGTGCCGTGTACCGTCAGGTCGATATCCGGGTGCTGGTCGCTAAAGCCCCGGATTACGTCCGGTAGCCAATTCTCGGCCAGGCTGACCGGGCAAGACACGACGACTTTGCGGGTGTGTGACCGCTGGATGACCGATTGTGTGGCTACGTCAATCTCATGCAGAGCATGCCGCACTGAAGGCAGATACGCCTCGCCCACGTCGGTCAGCGACAATGATCGGGCATGGCGCACGAACAGAGGCCGCTGCAAAAACTCTTCGAGCGAACGCACATGGTTGCTGACGGCGGATTGGGTGCAGTTCAGCTCATCTGCCGCGCTGGTAAAGCTGAGGTACCGGGCGGCGGCCTCGAAGGAGCGCAGGAAGATCAGGTGGGGCAGGTTCATCATTGCGACAGGTTCCTGGGCGAGCGGGTAGGTGGTGCGCCGGGAATCCTGTTTCGCGGCGGGAATTGATCTGGTTCATATGCTACAATGGAGCGGAGCCAAAGCTACAAATTTTCCGGGGCCATTGCCCTCGTATTGTTTTCGTGCTGCGATGGGCAAACACACTTAGGTTTTGGCCGAACCCGAAACCTCATCTGTAGGGCATCGTGACCAACACATTTCAAACTATCGCAAAGTTTGCGCTAAATCGAAGGGTGCAGGATTTCCCCGACAGCGCGCTCGAAGCAGCGGCACTGATGCTGCTGGACACGATGGGGATCACCATCGGGTCCGGACCGATGCAGGCCGGTCAGATCGCGCGTGACAGCGCAGTGGCGCTTTACGGTGCGGGCGATCCGGGCCTCAGCGCACGGATGCTGTTCGATGGCCGCAAGGTTAGCGTTGCCGGCGCGGCTTATGCCGCTGCGACTCAGACCGATAATCTGGATGGCCATGACGGCTATAACCCCACCAAGGGCCATATCGGTGTTGCCGTTGTGCCGGTTCTGGCGGCTTTGGCGGAAACGGTCGCGGATTTTTCCGGCCCCGAGGCGTTGGCGACCGTAACTATTGGATACGAAATCGCCGGGCGCGCCGGGATTTCGTTGCATGACACGGTCAGCGACTACCACACTTCCGGCGCATGGAACGCGTTGGGAGTTGTGGCCGTTGCCGCCCGTCTGCGCGGGCTGAGCGCGGAACAGATGCGGCAGGCCATGGGCATCGCCGAATATCACGGACCGCGCAGTCAAATGATGCGCGAGATTGCCAACCCCACCATGCTGCATGACGGCTCGGGCTGGGGCGCGCTGGTGGGTGTATCCTCGGCAGTGCTGGCCGAGAAGGGATTTACCGGCGCGCCGGCGATCACAATAGAGGCGGATGAGGTCGCGCATCACTGGCGGGATCTGGGCAGCTTCTGGCAGATGGAACATCAATATGTGAAGCCCTATCCGATCTGTCGTTGGGCCCATGCGGCGATTGACGCCACTAGGGCGCTGATGCGTGAATATGGCCTGTCTCATCAGGACATTGCCGCGATTCAGGTGAACACTTTCCACGAAAGTGCCTGCCTGTTTCAGGGTATGCCGGATGACACTTCGAAGGCGCAGTATTCGCTGCCCTTCGCTGTGGCGACGATGGTCGCGCACGGCCGTATCGGGGTCGAGCATATCACCGGCGCGGGCCTCTCCGATCCGCTGGTCGCGGCGATTGTCGACCGTATCTCGGTGGCCGAGACCGCGCGCCATTCCGACCGCTTTCCTCAAAGCCGCGTTGCTGATGTCGTCATGACCTTGACGGATGGGCGGGAACTGGCGTCGGGCGACGTCCACGCGCGCGGCGGGCCCGAGGCACCCATGGACCGTGACGAAGTGATTGCCAAGTTCATGGAGTTCGCCACTCCACCGCTGGGGGTCAGCCGTGCCGCCGCCATACGCGACGCGGTTCTGGGGTTGCAGTCGCCGGACGCCAAATTCTCGGATCTCGGCGCGCTGATTTATGACGCCGCTGACAACCGCTGAAATCAGGACAACAAAAATGCCGCTAAGGCTGCTGAAATACGGGCTATCCGCCGATTACCCTGTCACCGGAGACATTCCGGCCACGCCAGAGCTTAAATCCAGTTACGATGTGGTCATCGTAGGTGGTGGCGGCCACGGACTGGCCTGTGCCCACTACCTATCAAAGTATCACGGCATCACCAATGTGGCTGTGCTGGAAAAGGGTTATCTGGCGGGCGGCAACACCGCGCGGAACACCACTACCATCCGCTCGAACTACATCACCAAAGAGGGCATCGCGTTCTACAAGGAAGGTGTGCAGCTTTACGGGGAGATGAGCGAAGAGCTGGATTTCAACGTCATGTTCAGCCAGCGCGGTCAACTGACGCTGGCCCATACCGAGGCGACGCTACGCTTGTTCCATCTGCGGGCCGAGATGGGTAAACACGCGGGCACCCGGATCGAGGTCGTTGATGCACAGACGGTCAAGGACCTGTCCCCGCATCTGAATATGGATGAGGGCGGGCCGCTGGAAATCATCGGCGGTTTGTGGCACGCCGATGGAGGCACTGCGCGGCATGATGCGGTGGCCTGGGGCTATGCAGCGCAAGCCGGTAGGCGCGGGGTGGAAATTCATCAACGTACCGAGGTTGAAGGGTTCGACGCTGCCGGCGGCAAGATCACAAAAGTGCGCACCAATCGCGGTGATATCAGTGCCGGGCAGGTGATGATTGCTGTCGGGGGCATGAACTACGATATGGCGATGAAAGCCGGGGTAGAATTGCCGATCCGTTGCTATCCGTTGCAGGCGATGGTCACGCAGCCGCTGAAACCGTGGCTGCACACGCTGGTCAGCTCGGTCAGCCTGCACACCTATCTGGTGCAGTCTTCGCGAGGCGAGATCGTGATCGGCGGTGGCTCGGACCCTTATCAGCTGTATTCCACCCGCTCGACACTGGACATGAAAGAACATCTGGCCGAAGGCGCGGTACATTTGTTCCCGTTCCTGCACGGGGTGCGTCTGCTGCGACAATGGGCCGGGATTACCGACATGACGCCCGATTACTCACCCATCATGGGTGCCAGCCCATTGTCCAACCTATGGCTAGATTGCGGTTGGGGCACTTGGGGGTTCAAAGCCACTCCGGTGGCGGGCAAGTACATGGCGCAGTCCATCGCCAACCAGAAGGTCGCGCCGATACTCGAACCCTTCACAATGGAGCGTTTCGCCACCTTTGATCTGCTCAATGAAATGGGCGCAACTGCCGCGAGCCACTGACATGAAGATCCTGATCTGCCCGATGAACGGGCCCCGCAATATTAATGAATTCCAGAGCTTCGGCCCTCTGCGCGCCAACCCCGACCCGGATGCAACCAGCGATCAGGACTGGGCACGTCACCTGTTCCGCGCCGACAATTCACGCGGAACGCTGGTGGAATGGTGGCGGCACGTGCCCTCGAACTATTTCTTTCTGGCCGAGCGCAACGCCACCACGAACGAGGTGATCCGCACTTTTGACCCCTCAGAGCTGGAGCAAAGGTGATGGCCCGACTTCCCGCACCCTGGGGCAACAGGATCAATCGAGATGCGCCGGTATCGTTCAGCTTTGAAGGGCAGGCGTTTCAGGGATACGAAGGTGATGTGATCGCCTCGACTTTGGCCGGGCAGGGAAAGTGGATGCTGTCGCGCTCGTTCAAATACCACCGACCGCGCGGTGCGATGTCGATGGCGGGCACCGAGGCCGATACGCTGGTGCAACTGCCCTCGGACCCGAACGTGCAGGCCGACCGGCATCCGATTTCGGCAGGGCTGCAAGTTACGGCGCAGAACGTCAACGGATCACTGGCGCGAGACCGCGACGCATTCATGGACAAGCTGGGGCGATTCATGCCAGTGGGGTTCTATTATCGCACCTTCATGGGCCCGACGCGCAATAGCTGGCTGAAACTGTGGGAGCCGCTGATCCGCAAGAAGGCTGGGCTGGGCGTTCTGGATATCAACGCACCGCATGAAGACTACGAAAAGGCCAACCTGTTTTGTGATCTGCTGGTCGTCGGCGCGGGGCTGGCCGGGTTGACCGCCGCCATCGAAGCCGCCGAAGCCGGGGCTGACGTCATTCTGGCCGAGCAGGAGCCGGTCTTGGGCGGCGCGCTGACCTATGGCCGCGATGCCGACAGGCTGTCCGACCTGCTGGCGAAGGTGCAAAGCCTGCCGAACCTCCGCATCATGACCGGTACAGTGGTGAACGGCTGGTTCGAGGACAACTGGCTGCCGCTGATCCGGGGCAACAAGCTGTTCAAGACGCGCGCGCGCGAGGTCCTGCTGGCCACCGGCTGCATCGAACAGCCCGCGATCTTCCGAAACAATGACCTGCCGGGCATCTTGCTGGGCACTGGCGCGCAACGGCTTATGCGGCACTATGGTGTGAAACCGGGCAAGCGCGCGGTGGTACTGGCCGCCAATCTCGACGGTTATCGGGTGGCGCAGGATCTGTTGGACGCAGGCGTAGAACTGGCGGCGGTGGTTGATCCGCGCCCCGGCGGCAGCGGCGGCGAGCTTGGCCGGCAACTGTCAACAAGGGGAACGCGTGTCATTCACGGCACCGTGGGCGAGGCGCGTGGCAAGACCCATGTCGCCGGTGTAAAGGTCGGCGGCGACTGGCTGGATTGCGATCTGTTGGTGATTTCGGTCGGCTATGCGCCAATGTGGCAACTGCCCTGTCATGCTGGCGCGAAACTTGGGTACAATGAAACGGCGACGCGGTTTTCCCTGTCTCTGCCAGATGCTCCGCTGGGCATTGTCGGGGGTGTTGCCGGGGTCTTTGCGCCTGATGCGGTGGTGGCCGATGCGCAACGCGCGGCACAGACGGCGTTGACTCGTCTGGGGCTGCCAACCCGCGACATCGCGCAGGTCGAAGATGTCGAGGCTTCGTTGACGAATTTCGAACCGGCAATCGCCGGGCATCCCAAGGGCAAGGATTTTGTCGACCGGGACGAGGATATTCAGATCAAGGACCTGCAAAACGCGGTTAAGGAAGGCTATCGCGAGTTGGAGCTGATCAAGCGCTTTACCACAGTTGGTATGGGGCCGTCACAAGGGCGGCACTCGGCGCTGGCCACCGCCCGGGTGGTGGCCAAGGCGACCGACCGCACCATCGGGGAGATCGGCGTGACTACGGCCCGTCCGCCCTTTGGCCCCGAAACGCTGGGCGTGCTGTCCGGTCATCATCACCCGGCAGACAGGCGCACAGCGCTGCATCACGAACATATCCGGTTGGGGGCGGACATGCGCCCGGTCGGAGCGTGGTGGCGGCCTTATTTCTACGGCCCGAAACAAGACGCCAAGCGCCTCATCGAAGAAGAGGTGCATGCGGTGCGCAATGGGGTCGGCGTGCTGGATGTTTCAACTCTGGGCGGGCTCGAGGTGCGTGGCCCGGATGCGGGCGAATTCCTCAACCGCATTTACACCATGGCCTACAAAAAGCAGCCTGTGGGCCGCTGCCGGTACTGCCTGATGACAAACGAAATGGGCACGGTGATCGACGATGGCGTGGCGTATCGGCTGGCCGAGGATCTGTTCTATGTCACCGCCACCACCGGGGCCGTGGCGCGGGTTTATTCGGATATGTTGTTCTGGAATGCGCAGTGGCGGTTGGATGTGGATGTGCTGAACGTCACCTCGGCCTTCTCGGGCTTCAACATTACCGGTCCCAAGGCGCGCTCCGTGGTCGAAGCGCTGGACAGCGACATCGATTTCTCGCGCGATGGATTTGCCTATCTCGACGGGCGTAGCGGCATGGTGGCCGGGGTGCCGGTGCGCGCCATGCGGATTGGGTTCACCGGCGAGTTGAGCTACGAGCTGCACTGCCCCACCAGCTATGCCCACACCCTGTGGGATGCGGTGATGGCGGCGGGTCACGCGCACGAGTTGCGCCCTTACGGGCTGGAAGCCAGCCGGATTCTGCGGTTGGAGAAAGGCCATATCCTGATTGGTCAGGACACCGACGCGCTGACCTCGCCGGATGAGCTGGGGTTCGAATGGGCGATCTCGAAGACCAAGCCGTTTTTCGTGGGCAAGCGCTCAACCGAGATGCGCCGAAACAAAGGCCTGCCGCGCAAGCTGGTCGGGCTGACATTCGACGGGCCAGATGTACCGGGGGAAAGCTGTCTGGTACTGAGGAATGATGTACCGGTGGGGCATTTGACCTCGGTCCTGTGGTCGCCGACGCTGAACACCCATATCGCGCTGGCATATGTGCATGGCGATGACGCTACGCAAGGATCGCAGGTCACGGTGAAGTGCCGCAATGGCAAGCGTGTCGTAACAACTGTGCGCGGCCACACCTTTTTTGATCCTGAAAACAAACGGCAGGAGGTGTGATGATGCGAACCTATCCGCTTGACCCAAAGGGCGCTGCTGAAGGCACACTACTGGTTTCCGGGCAGATTATCGTGCAGGACCTGACCCATACGCCGCGTTTTGGCCTCAAGGGCCGAGGCACCGTGGCGTTTTTGCAATCGCAGGGCCTGAAGGTGCCAGACGTCAACGAAACCGCCGATGGCCTTCTGCGTCTGGGTCAGGAAGAGGTGGTGGTACTGGATGCGCCTGCCGACCTGTATGCCCGGTGGCAGGTCGCCGCCACGCCAAAGGGCTATTATTCCTGGCGCGAGGAAACCTGGGCCATGATGCACCTGACCGGCCCGCGCCTGTTCGATCTGCTGGCCAAGATTTGCCCGGTCGACCTGTCGCCCGGTGCCTTTCCAGTGGGAAAGATCGCCCAGACCCGCGTGGGCTATGTCGAGGCAATCACATGGCGCAACGACCGCAAAGGTGTGGGGTTCGATGTCCTTTTCGACATCGCCGCCACTGCTTTTTTCGCCAACGCGGTAGCCATTGCAAGCGCCGAGTTCCAACCGGAGGTACCCGCATGAAATCCCCCACCGTGATCTTGCACACCGATAACCCCGACGCTGCACGTGCGGTTCTTGCTGAAGGTCATCCCGATCTGCCGATCCACACCTGCGACAGCTATGAGGCGCTCACGGGTTTGATCGAGGATACAGGAGCTGAGGTTGTCTATTCCGTTCGCTTTGCGGGCACCCCCGGCTTTCCACGCGCAGCACTGGTCGAGAACCCGCAAATCAAATGGGCTTCGGTCGGCGGCTCGGGCACCGATCACCTGAACCCTTGGAACCCTGATGAGGTAACGGTGACAAATGCCGCCGGGGTCGCCGCCGATATGATGGCACAATATGCGCTGGGGGCGATGCTGCATTTCACGCTGGATTTCCCGGGCTTTCGTTCCGCGCAGGTGCGGCGGGACTGGATCGGCGGCAAGGTCGAGTCCATCGACAGCAAGACGGTGCTGATCATCGGCCTTGGCAAAACCGGAGAGGCTGTAGCGGCACGGTCCAAAGCTATGGGGCTGAACACAATCGGTGTACGGGCCCGCCCGAAACCGACTCCCAACGTGGACGAGGTACACGGGATGGAGGCTTTGCCTGATCTCTGGCCACGCGCTGACTTTATCGTCGTTTGCGTACCACTGCTGGACAGCACGCGCGGTCTGGTCGGGGCGGAGGCTTTTGCCGCCATGAAACCGACGACGCTGATAATCGACGTCTCGCGAGGTGGGGTAATTGACGAAGCACCTCTACTGGCCGCGCTGGAACAGAACCGGATCAGAGGCGCGGCGCTGGACGTGTTCGTTACCGAACCGCTGCCTCAGGGGCACAGGTTCTGGGAACTGGACAACGTGATCGTCACACCGCACTGCAGCTCGGTCTATGACGGCTGGGATCTGAAATCGGTCCGCATGTTTTCCGAGAACCTGATGCGCTATCGCAAGGGCGAGGTGCTGAACAACATCGTAAATCCACAACGGGGATACTAGGTCAATGGCACGAGACAGACGCAGCGGCGGGCGACGCGGCAAATCCGGGCGCGCGGCGGCGGGAATCGAACAGCTGCCCTGGCAACAGGTGCGCAACAGCTATCCGCCGTTCGAGCTGTTGAACCCTGAACAGATGGATCAGCTGCATACAACCTCGATGCGCATTCTGTCCGAGGCCGGTATCCGGGTGATGGGCGACAATGTTATGGACATTTTCGAACGCGCGGGGGCCATCGTAGACCGCGACACCAAGACCATCCGTATGGACGAAACCATTGTCGCCGAAGCGTTAAAAACGGTGCCCTCGGAATTCACGCTGACCTCTCGCAACCGCGCGAAACAGATTACGCTGGGCGGCGATCATGTGAATTTTGGTTTGGTTGCCGGGCCGCCGAACGTACATGACTGTATCAATGGCCGCCGTCAGGGTAATTATGATGACTATTGCAACTTCATCCGGTTGGCGCATCATTTCAACGCTATCCATCTGATCGGCAATCAGGTGATGGCCCCGATCGAAATGCCCGCCAACAACCGTCATCTGGACACCTACAACGCCAACCTAAGCTATAGCGACCTGAGCTTTCACTGCACCGCTATCGGGCGCGGGCGGGCGATGGATGGCATCAACATGATGGCGATTTCGCGCGGTCAGAAACCTGAGGACATGCGCGGCGATCCGGGGGTGATCACAATCATTTCGGTGAACTCTCCACGCCTGTTCGACGATGCCATGGGTGACGGCCTGATCGCGATGGCCGAGTATGGTCAACCGGTGACGGTCACGCCGTTCACTCTGATGGGGGCCATGACACCGGTCACGCTGCCTGCCGCGCTGGCGCAACAGAACGCCGAGGCACTGTTCGGTGTGGTGCTGACGCAGTTGGTCAGCCCGGGAGCGCCTGTCATGTATGGCTCGTTCACCTCGAATGTGGACATGAAATCCGGGGCTCCGGCCTTTGGCACACCGGAAAATGCCAAGGCGAATATTGTCGGCGGGCAGCTGGCGCGGCGCTATGGCATTCCGTACCGGACATCGAACGCAAATGCATCCAACGTGGTGGATTTGCAGGCGGCATACGAAACGATGATGGCCACCTGGGGCGCGGTTCTGGGAGGGGCCAATATCGTCTATCATGCCGCCGGCTGGCTTGAGGGCGGGCTGACCGCATCTTATGAGAAATTCGTCATGGATATCGAGATCATCCAGAACATGATGGAATTCCTCAAACCGATGAAATTTAACACGGATGAACTGGGCCTGGACACCATCAAATCGGTGCCCACTGGCGGCCATTTCTTTGGCGTCGATCACACGATGGAACGCTATGAAACCGCGTTCTACAAACCGATGCTGTCCGACTGGCAGAACTATGAAAACTGGGAGGCGGCCGGAGCCAAGGACGCCCTGCAACGCGCCACCGAGGTTTGGCAGCAGGCGCTACGCGAGTATCAGATGCCCGAGATGGACCCCTCCGTGCGTGAGGAGCTGGATGCCTATATCGCCAAACGCAAGGAAGAGATCGGCAGCGGCGAACCCTGATGGAATATCGGGGCAGGGGGGTCGACCGCTGCCCCGGTTCGGTTACAGCAGATCGAACAACCGGCCCGGCAGCGCCTCGTGGCGTGGCAGACCCAGCGCCCGCATCATGCAGAACATCATCGCCTGATTTGAGGTCACCACCGGCTTGTCCAGCGTGTCCTCGATCTGCTCGATGGCCTCGACTGCGCGCATGTCGGTGCAGCTGAGCACGACGGCTTGCGCGTCCGGGTGGTCTGCCTCACAGGCGAGGTCGTAAACCTCGTCCGGGGTCAGCTCTCCTTGTCCGTAATTGCCCAGCTCGCGGCCAACATCGGCGCAACGCACGGTTTCGATGTCGTTTGCGGCCATGAAATCCATCGCCTGCGTGTTGATCTCGCCCAGATAGGGCGAGGAAAAGCCCACTTTCGTCACCCCAAGCGCCTGAATGGCAGCGATCAGCGATCCGGCGGCTGTCAGCGATTGCGCTCCCGATCCGGCCTTGATCTGCTGCGCCAGATCGGCGTCGAAAGACGGTCCATGGGTCAGCGTGGCCGAGGTGCAGCCGTACAGCACCACATCTGGCCGCACGCCCGAAATCATCCGCAGATCGTGGCTGATGTCCGAGGCCCCAAGCCCCGCCATCTGGTCAGAACCGGGGATTTCATCGACATCATAACCACCCATGCGCTGGAAATGCACGGTGGTGTTCGGGCAGCGCATCAAGGCCATATCGGCCTCGAGGTTGGTGTTGGTGAAGGGCACCAGAACGCCGATCTTGGCCCGGGTACGCGTTTCGTGGCTCATGACGTTACCTTTCTCAGAACGGCCAGACAGCGATCCATCAACGGTGTGTTGCAGATCGTGGCGCGCAGGCAGTCGGACAGACCATAGCCGCCCATACCGCGCATCAGCAGTTTCTCGGCCCGTAGCGCGGCGTCGGCCTGTTGCGCCTGCTCGGTCGAGGCAAAGCGGATCAGCACGAAATTGGTGTGGCTGTCCGGCACGATCAGCCCCAGATCGCGGCAGTCCTCCGCGAACCGATCGCGAATGGTTGCCGTTTTCGCGACCACGTCCCGCATATGCGCCTGATCGCGCATCGCCGCCGCTGCCGCAGCCTGCGAGGCAATCGAGATATTATTGGGGTTCAGCAGCTTGCGCAGCTCTCCGGCGATACCCATGGGGAAATGGCCCCACCCGGCGCGCGCCCCGGCAAGCCCGTAAGCCTTGGAGAAGGTGCGGGTGATCACGGTATCCCCCCGATCAGCCAGCGCGAAAATCTCTGCTGGATCGTTGGCTTGGTCGGCGAACTCGGCATAGGCCTGATCGACCACCAGCAGCACGTCGCCGGGTAGCGCGTTGCGCAGGCGCAGGATCTCGGAATTCGGGATCAGGGTGCCGGTGGGATTGCCCGGATTACAGACGAACACGATACGGGTCGCCGGGGTGACGGCGGCCAGAACCGCGTCGACGGATACGGTCAGATCGACCTCGGGCGCGGCCACGTATTCGGCCTGCGCCTGTGCCGTGGCCGAAGTGACAAAGGCATAGCCATATTGCGTGCCCAGCACCTGATCGCCGGGCCCGGCAAAGGCGCGGATCAGGCAGCCGATCAGCTCCATCGAGCCCGCGCCGCACAGCACCCGCGCCGGGTCGAGCCCGTGTACCTCGGCAATGGCCGCGCGCATGTCGGGCCATTCGGGATCGGGGTATAGCGTCAGATCAGCCAGCGCCGCCTGCCCGGCCGCCACGGCGGAAGGACTGGCCGGAAAGGCGCTTTCGTTCTGCGCCAGCGAGATTGTGCCTTCGGCACCCAGATCGGCCAGCGCGTAGGCGGCCATGGCGCCGACATAAGAAACCGGACGGATCATGTGTCACCTCCGTAAGCTTTGGCCCCCTCGGCACTGACCAAACCGCGTTTGAGGTCCAGCGCCAGCGCATTCGAGTTGCGGTCGCCCGGATCGCCGAAACCGCCACCACCGGGAGTGTCGAAGATCAGATAATCGCCGCCTTCGACCCGCAGCTCTCCCTTGCCGGGAATGTCGCTGTCGCCATCACGGAACCGGATGCGCCCCGGCGCGCCGGGCTGACCGCCCATGCGGCCCAGGGCGGGGAATTTCAGCCGCTCGACCGACAGGAACACGATGAAGGGCGCGCCGTTGGCCGATGTCATCTCGATCCGCTGCCCAAGCCCGCCGCGATACTTGCCCGCGCCACCGGAATCCGCGCGCAGCTCGCGTCGCCAGATGGTCACCGGCGCGACGCTTTCGGTGATCTCCACCTGCGAACCGAACACGCCCGAGGGGTAGGCGGTGGCTGACAGACCATCCGCATGCGGCCGTGCGCCGGTGCCGCCATTATGTACCGGTTCCACTGCGAATTCGCGCCCACCATCGCGGGCCACCTCGGGGGCGTGGCGCATGGGCAGGTCGAACATGCAGCTTGCGCCCTCGGCGGGCACTTCATCAGGTAGTGCCTGATGCAGACAGCCCAGCACCAGATCGGGTGTCACCTGACCCAGCGTGTGCCGCATCGCCACCGGCACCGGGCGCTGTGCGTTCAGGATGCAACCTTTGGGGCCGTCCACGGTGAACGGCTCCAGCGATCCGGCATTGTTGGGGATGTCCGAGCCGACGATGCAGCGCAGCGCAAACACGGTATAGGCGGTGGCATAGTTCAGCGGCACGTTGATGCCCTTGCGCGAACAACCCGAGGTGCCGGTGAAATCCACATGCATCCCCGATTTACTGACGGTCAGGGCTGCGTGCAACTCCAGCTCATTCTCATAGCCATCCATTTTCAGGACGTTTTTGTAGATACCTTTGGGCACCTCGGCGATGGCCTCAAGCGTGCCACGGCGCGAAGTGTCGATGATGTAGGACCCCAGCGCATCCAGATCGGTCAGGCCGAACTCTTCCATCATACTGACCAGCCGGTTCACCCCGGCCTCGCAACAGGCAATCAGGGCATAGATGTCGCCCTCGTTGGCGATGGGCTCGCGGCTGTTGGCGCGGATGATGTCCAGCAGCAGCGCGTTGGGGGTACCTTCCTCGACCAGTTTGCAGGGCGGGATCAGCAGCCCCTCGTCATAGATGTCGGACCCTTCGGGCCCCATGCCCAAGCCACCCAGATCGACCAGATGTGAGGTGCATGAGGTGAAGCCCACCACCCTGCCATCCTTGAACGCGGGCATCATCAGCAGAAAGTCGTTCAAATGCCCCGAGGCCAGCCACGGATCGTTGGTCATGTAGATATCGCCCGGTTTCATGGTCTGAACCGGGAAGGCGGCGCGCAGATGCTGCACCGCTTCGGCCATGGTGTTGATATGGCCCGGCGTGCCGGTTACCGCCTGTGCCAGCATCCGGCCGTTGACGTCGAAGATCCCGGCGGAGATATCGCCGCATTCGCGCACGATGGGCGAAAAGGCGGCGCGGATCAGGGTTTGGCCTTGTTCTTCGACCACTGCCAGCAAACGGTTCCACATCACTTGTAGGCGGGCGGGGGAAAGATCGGTCGCCATCATGCGCCTCCTTTCTGGTCCTGAACCAGGACGAGGTTTCCTATGGCGTCCACATGGGCCGAGAAATCAGTCGAGACCAGCGTGGTGGTCTGCGGCTCGTGGATCAGCGCCGGGCCGCGCACATGGTCGCCGGACTTCAGATCGGCCCGCGCCACGAAGGCGGCCTGTTTCAGCGCGCCGTCCACATCGCAGGTGATCGGGCGAGTGTCGGGTGCGGTGAAGGTCGTCAATGCAGGTGTAGCGGGCACTGGTGGCACGGCGCTGTCAAGGGTCGCGACGCGCACCGCCCAGTTGAGAATCTCAATCTGCATCCCCGGCACCGGGCGTGAGAACTGCTTGCGATATTCTTCCTCAAAGGCGGTGGTCAGCGGTGCAATATCGTCTGCCGTCAGATGCCGGTCGGGCAGAGTGATCTCGATCTCGTGACCCTGACCGTTGTAGCGCATGAAGGCGGTGCGCTGTGTTTCGGTCGGGGCATCGCCCGCGCCCTGGGCAACCACGCCTTTGGCTTCGGAAATCATTGCGTCGAACATCGTGTTGATCTCATCCATGTCCATGCTGTCCAACAGCGAATAGCGCGAGCGGACGATTTCGAACGACACGGGTGCGAACAGGAAGCCCACGGCAGACCCCACGCCCGGATTGGGCGGGATTACAATGCGGCTGACCCCGGCGGATCGTGCCACCCGGCTGGCATGCAACGGCCCGTTGCCGCCAAAGGCAATCATCGTGCGCGGTCCAAGATCCTTGCCCGATTCCACCGCGTGCATCCGGCCCGCGCTGGCCATGCTTTCGTCGACGATGCGGCTGACGCCGTCGGCTGAGCCAACGGCATCGAGATCTAGTTTCGACCCGATCACCCGGCTCAGCGACTGTTTGGAGCCTTCGGGGTCCAGCTTGATATGCCCCTCGGCAAATGTGTCGGGCACGATGTAGCCCAGCGTAATGTCGCTGTCTGTCACCGTGGGCTCGGTGCCGCCGCGCATGAAGGCCACGGGTCCGGGTTCAGACCCCGCCGATTTCGGACCCACGGTCAGGCGTCCCAGCCGGTCAACCCCGGCGATGGATCCACCGCCCGCGCCGATCTCGATCATCTCTATCACCGGGATGCGCACTGGCATGCCCGAGCCCTTTATGAACCGCGCGGCGCGGGCGATCTCGAACTGGCGCGAGGTCTGCGGGCGGGCCTTGTCGATCAGGCACAGCTTAGCGGTGGTGCCGCCAACGTCGAAGGACAGCACCTGATCCAGCCCGGTGCGGGCGGCGATGCGGGCGGCCAGAATGGCCCCTCCGGCGGGGCCGGATTCCACCAGCCGGATCGGAAAACGCGCGGCGGTGCGCACGGTGCACATGCCGCCGCCCGCCGTCATCATCAGGATCGGACAGGTCACGCCCTCGGCCTCGAACCGGTCGACGAAACGGGCCAGATAGGTCTGCATCAGCGGCTGGATATAAGCATTGGCGACGGTGGTGCACAGCCGGTCGAACTCGCGCGCCTCGGGGCTGACCTCGGACGAGATCGAGACGGTCAGATCGGGCCGCTTCTCAGCCAGCACATCGCGTAGGCGGCGTTCATGGGCGGGGTTGGCATAAGCGTGCATCAGGCAGATCGCTATGGCCTCTGCGCCGCTCGCGTCGATATCGGCCAGCAGTGCGTCGATGGCCGAGTCTTCGAGCTCGATCAATATCTGACCACCCGCCGACATGCGTTCGCGCACGGTCAGAGCACGCTCGCGCGGCACCAGTAGGTCAGGCTTCTCGAGGTTGATATCGTATTGCGAATAACGCCGCTCATACGCGATTTCCAGGATGTCGCGAAAGCCTTCGGTGGTCACCGTCGCCACCACCGCGCCGCGACGTTCGATCAGCGCATTGGTCGCCAGGGTGGTGCCGTGGATAAAGCCGGTCACCTGATCCTGCGTCCGGCCCGATTGCTGCATTACTCGCGCGGCCCCTTCCATGGCGCCGTCGGCAGGGTTCTGATGGGTGGTCAGGGTCTTGGTGGAGGCCAGGATTGTCTCTTCGCCAGAGACAAGGACCGTATCGGTAAAGGTGCCGCCAATATCGATGGCCAGGCGCAGCGTTTGAGTTGTCATGAGGTCTTCCGAAATTTCTGTAATCGCAGCGTGAAGCAAAAGGCCCGAGGCCCTGCTTTATGCAAGGATCACAAGATCACAGCCGGTTGCGCGGCGGTCCGTAGGATTCGGAATATCAGTCTGTGTCATGGGCGAAATGTGCAGTTTCAAGATAGCCGCAGCAAGCTGGATTGCGACAGAAAGGCCTGCAAGCGACATCTATCGTCGTAGCAGGCCAGAAATCTGCCGAAACGGGCCGTCAGACGGCGAGCGCGCGATCAGGCAAGCCACCAGCGTTCAGGGGCTTTGGCACCAACCATTTCCCAATTCGCGGCGATCTCGCCCTGGGCGACGGTTTTGGCAACACCCATGATATGATTGGCGAACATCGGAACGATCGCACCACCATCATCATGAACCAATGTCTGCGCCTCGGCATACAGCGTGCGGCGTTTGGCGTCGTCCAGCTCTGCACGGGCCTCGACCACGATGGCGTTGAAGCGATCGGCGGCTTCGCCTGTGCGTCAGGCGGTCTCGTTCAATTTGGTGTCGTTGGTATAGGCCGAAGCAAACATCCAGTCCTCGGTCGGGCGGCCCGACCAGTACGAAAATGACCAGGGTTTCTTGTTCCAGACATTCGACTAGTAGCCATCCGAGGGTTGGCGAACCACTTCGATACCAAGGCCCTTTCCACTAAAAGGCCCAGTGCGTTTCACGTCCCTGCGGTGCCATGGAAGTTCTCTGCTTCCGCGTTTGCAGCGCGAAGCATGAAGGCGTGTTCCGAAGCGACGAAGATCATGGTCACCCCATAGTCGCGCAGCTTGAGTCCGGCTTCTGCGCTGGCTGCAAAGGTCATCAGCGTCTTGCCATGTGCTTTGGCTGCATCGCCCGAGCGTCGCATTGCATCAAGAACCTGTGGGTCGGACTGATCAGTCACGCCGTAGCACACCGCAAGATCCGCAGGTCCTACAAAAATCCCGTCGATGCCCTCGGTCGCGGCGATATCATCAACTTCTGCGACGCCTTCTGGTTCTTCGATTTGGGCAATGATAATCGTCTCCTCTTCGCTTTGCTTGAGGACATCAGCCATGGATCGGGTCGCAAACCCTGCCCACCGGGTTGATCCGGCATAGCCGCGACCACCATGGCCAAAACGGCCCTCGCGCGCAATGCGACGGGCCTTTTCGGCGCTGTCGACATGCGGCACAACAATACCTGTCGCGCCACTGTCGAGCGCCTTGAGAATTTCGTCCGCCGACCCAGTCGGCACCCGCACCAACGTCGGCAACCCCAGAGCCCGGGCGACGGCGAGGCAAACATCCAACCGACCCCGGTCAAAGGGTGCGTGTTCTGCATCCAGGCACAAGAAGTCCAGTTTTGACTTGGCAATTATCTCGACCAGTTCATGGGCTGGTGTCTTGAGAAACGTTCCGACGAGAGGCTCGCCAGAAAGCATGCGTTGTTTGAAATTCATGGGAAAGTCCTGACGGTTTTGTTTGGGCGGCACATGGCAATTGGCAGCCAAGCGGTTTGGAAACATCGGCCATAGCGTAGAGCATTGAAGTTGGCAGGGCCAGACTATCGAACAGTCGTTATTGCGTTTTCGCCCGAAACGCTGTTCTTGTCGGGACTTGCCGTTAGTGTTGGCAGGCGCAACTCTGAAAAGGTGTTCTCATGGTATTCGATATCCGTTCCAAACGCTTCACAGATCTGGTGCACTCTGACGCTCAACTGGAAGAAATCGCTAGCGGTCTGGGGTTTACCGAAGGGCCAATATGGCACCCCGAAGAGCATTGGCTGGTTTTCTCGGACATTCAGGAGAGCCATCAATACAAGTGGAGCGAGGGTGAGGGAGTCCGCGTTTTTCGCACCCCATCCAACCAAGCAAACGGAAATTGCTTCGACAAAAGCGGGGCAGTGATCTCTTGCGAGCACGCCAGTTCGCATTTGGTACGCCATGATCACGGCGGCAAGCGGGTTACTTCGATCGCCACGCATTTTGATGGCAAAGAACTCAACAGCCCCAACGATGTTATCTGCGACTCGCACGGTCGGATTTGGTTCACTGATCCCAGTTTTGGTCGTATCCGAGAGGATCTTGGCATTCTGAGAGAGCAGGAACTGCCGGTGCAAGGCGTGTTCCGGCTGGATCCCGACGGCACGTTACACCTTGTCGCGGATGATTTTCAGCAACCCAACGGGTTGTGTTTGTCAGCTGACGAAACAAGGCTGTTTGTCAATGACAGTTGGGGTGGCCATATCCGCGTCTTTGATGTCGCCACTGATGGCTCACTGACCGGTGGGGTGGTCTGGGCCGATGTTGTTGGCGATGGGGAAGGGGTACCGGACGGTATGAAGTGCACCCGCGACGGCCAGATTTTGTGCAATGGTCCCGGCGGTGTACATCTGTTTGATGCCCAAGCGCACTGCCTTGGTGTCATTCTGACGCCGCAGAAATCTACCAACTTCTGCTTTGGTGGGGCCGGGTTCAGCATGCTGTACATCACTGCCTGCACGTCCGTTTACCGTATTCCGACCAACATGACGGGTCTGGCCATGATCTAAAGGCCCACTCGCGCCATGCGGTCCAGAATATCGACACCCTGTTGCTTCCAGAAATGAAGCAGATCGATGAAAATCCAGTTCTCGGCCAGTTTATCACCTTTGCGACGATAAATGTCTATCACCCGGAACTCACCGGCTTTGTCAGTGGCAGGCATCCCCATGAACCCGCCGGTTGGTCGAGCGGTAAAGTTCGGCCAGCCAAAAAAGCCGCCATAGTGACCCTCAGCCATGCGGCAGATATGGTTGGTTTTTGACCGGTCGGCAAACCCAGCACGGAACGGGCCAGCGTGTTGTTTGGCGTAACGTTCGATTGTGTAGGTTGCACCGATACCGGAGGGCCCCCACCAGATCATGTCTTCGCACCATGTGCGGCGCAACTCATCTTCAAGGCTGAGCCCGCTGTCCCACCGCCCAAGATCGGAGATCATCGCGTTGATAGCGGCCAATGTCTTTTGGCCGTCTTCGGCGGGTTGAGGCGTGAACATCAGGCCGTCATGGGTCATGGGCCCGGGCTGGACAAGTTGTGCGGCGGTCTGCGGCGGGAAGGGCTGCAACCCGGCCTGCATCATGAAATGCGGGATGTCGAAATACATCGCGGTTTCGACAATCTTACCTTTCTCAATCCTGTTGAACTCGCAATAGCGCAGCAAGGCCATTTTTCCGGTTGGCGCAATGCCCAGCCAGTCCTTGTCGAACAGCCCCATGAGATGGCCCATCGAAACAACCCAGACTGAATTGAACCCGTCGATTTCATTTTGACCAGCCATGAACACGTCCATCCGACGCTGCAAGTTAGTTAGGCTGTGATTCAGCGGCTGCCAGAATTTTTGCGCCACGTTGCTAGCGCCACGCAGCTCGTTGAACGGGTGAAAGCCGCGCCACAGGAGGTCCTCGTCGCAATACTCAGCGATCACATCAGAGTGGGCTGATTCCTCTTCATCGCTCAGAGCTTTGTAGAAGTTCAGGACAATTTCTTTCTCGGCTTCGTAAGACATATCTTTTACTTTCAATGCTTTGCCCGGAGGGAAGCGTCAGTCTTTAGCAAGATTGCGGGCGCTTTTGCATTCGCTTGCAAAAAATACTTGCCAGATGTTCCTTTGGATGTCTATGCTTTTGCAAACGTATGCACTCAGGTGCAACTGGGAGGACAGTATGGCCGAGATTCAACTGCGCAATGTTGGAAAACGTTGGGGTTCGTTTGTTGGAGTGGACAATTTCGACCTGACAATATCCGACAAGGAATTTCTGGTGCTTCTCGGCCCGTCGGGTTGTGGCAAGACCACGACGATGCGCATGATCGCAGGTTTGGAAGACGCAAGCGAGGGTGATATTCTGATCGACGGTACCCGCGTCAACGATATGGAGCCCAAAGACCGCGACGTCGCGATGGTGTTCCAGTCTTACGCTTTGTATCCGAACATGAATGTCTACGAGAACATTCGTTTCCCGCTGAGGGTACGTGGCATCGACGCTTCCACCCATGACGAAAAAGTGCGCCGAGCGTCGGCGATGGTAGAGTTGGACGACTTTCTGCATCGCAAGCCGGCAGAGCTGTCAGGTGGGCAACGTCAGCGGGTGGCGCTGGCGCGTGCGATTGTACGCGAGCCCAACGTGTTCCTGATGGATGAGCCGTTGTCCAACCTTGACGCAAAACTGCGCGTTTCGACTCGCGCGCAGATCAAGAACCTCAGCCATGAACTAGCCGTGACTACGATTTATGTGACACATGACCAGATCGAGGCGATGACACTGGCCGATCGCGTGGTGATCATGAAGCAGGGTGTTGTCCAACAGGTTGGCTCTCCGACGGCGATCTACGACGAGCCTGCGAACACGTTTGTCGCCAGCTTTATCGGCAACCCGGCGATGAACCTGGTTGATGGCGATGTTCAGGGCGGTGTGTTCCGCGCGCAGAATACCGAAGTGCATGGTCTGAATGCTCCGGATGGCCCAATAACTTTGGGTTTCCGCGCCGAGGACGCCAGTGTCGTAGAAAGCGGGGGCGAGATTAACGCGCCCATCTATACGCAGGAATTGCTGGGCGACAGCACCATGGTCTCGGTTCGGATCGGCGGAGCGCTGGTCTCGGTCAAGGCCGACAAAACCTATCGTGCAGAAATCGACGATCAGGTGTCGATTCATATCCATACCGATCACTGCCACCTATTCGATGCGCAAACCGGCGCACGCCTTGAGATCTGAGAGACGAAAACCAATCCCGCAATGACGGGACAATCTCGGGTGCAGGCTTCGAAGATGCACCCAATCACCTAGGGAGGAATCAAAAATGTTTCTAAAGAAAATCGCATTGGCCGGGTCACTGACCGCCTTTGCTGCGAGCGCGGGTTATGCCTGCGAGATCACGGATCGGGTCAACATCGTCGGCAACGAATTTGCCGCCATTCAGGCTGTGGCCGCTGCCGCAAAGGAATGCACGGGCGCATCTGTTGAATCCAACCTGACATCCGAACACCAAACCATCAACGTGGCCGGTCTGTCGGGCAATCCGTCGGAATACACCTCAGCCATCATCGCCAACAGCTCGATTGTGGCGTTGATGAATGAAGACGTTATCCGACCGCTCAATGACCTGGTCGAAAAACATGGTCAGAACCTGCAGCCGGGACAGTTGATCAAGATCGGCGATGACATCATGGCCATCGCCTTCATGGCCAACGCTCAGCACCTGATGTACCGCAAGGACGTTCTGGAACAGGCAGGCGTCGAAGTGCCAACCACGTATGAAGAACTGCTCGAGGCGGCCGAAGCCATTCGCGCGCAGGGCATAATGCAAAACCCGGTTGGTGGTGCTTACGCTGCGGGATGGAATCTGGCGCAGGAATTCAACAACATGTTCCTTGGCTATGGAGGTACTCATTTCAAGCCCGGCAGCGCAGAGCCCAACGTCAATACCGAGGCCGGTGTCAAAGCGCTGAACATGATGAAGGCTTTGTCCGAGTATATGAACCCCGACTTTCTGACCCATGATTCCAATGCCACCAACGCGGAATACCGCGCGGGCAATGTGGCGATCATGAATATGTGGGGGTCACGGGCGTCACAGCAGACCACAACCGAAGGTGTCTTGCAGGAAGTAATCGATGGCCATGCAATTGCGGCGCCGCTGACCGTGGGTGGCGGCACGACTCCGGCCTCGACCCTTTGGTGGGACGGATGGACCGTCGGCAAGAACATCTCGGATGAAGAGGCTGAGGCGACTTTTGTCGCGATGACGCATGGCGTCCGCCCCGAAATGTTGAACGATGAAACCACGCCGCTGGCAGTCTGGTTGATCGAAGGGTACGAACCTGCAGACGACGCGCAGGGTGTATTTGACGCTGCCAAAATGGGCACGACGCCTTATCCGATGCTGCCCTACATGGGTTTGATGCACAGTGCACTTGGCAATGAACTTGCCGATTTCATGCAGGGCAAGGAAAGCGCTGAACAGGCGCTGGCCGATGTCGAGGCCGCCTATCGCGCCGCGGCAATCGAACAGGGCTTCCTACAGTAAAACGCCCCTCGCGGGTGCCCAATTCGGGCACCCGCCCAATCAAGCCGACACGGGAATTGCGACATGCGCCATAAGACATTCCTTTGGTTTTTCCTGCCCACAGGACTTGCAATGCTGCTGTTCATTGCAATGCCCATCGTCTCGGTGGTGATCCAATCCATTTATGCCCCACACCCGGCGGTTCTGGTGGAAGTCGAAAACTGTACTCCGCTTGTCGGGTGCACAACCGAGACCACCATCGATCAGGAAGCCACCGCAGCGCTTCGTGCCGAACAACCATTGGGCAGATTTGTCGGGCTGGATATCTACTTTGATCGCGGCCACCTGGCGATACAGGAGGTTGGCGAAATCTGGGCGGCGAGTGACACGTGGGGTGACCTTTTCTCAGAGGTCGGAAACTTGCCCTTCTATCGGGCCATGGCCTTTACGCTGACCTTCACATTCATTGTGACACCCCTCACGATCATTCTGGGGCTGGTGATTGCGCTGGCGGTCAACTCACTGCACCGGCACCTCAAGGGTTTGATGATCTTCTTCTCGCTCTTGCCCATGATTGTGACACCGCTGATCGGCTCGCTCATTCTGTTTTGGATGATTGACAGTCGTGGCGTCATCGGCAACGCCCTTGTAAACTTGGCCGGAGATCCGGATTTCAGTCTAAAGGCTTCGACCGGGCTGATGTGGGTGGCGCTGATGGTTTATGGCGTCTGGAGCTCGGCCCCCTTTGCCTTCGTGGTGTTCTACGCCGGTTTGCAAACTTTACCCAAAGATCAGATCGAGGCTGCCCAGATCGATGGGGCAACCCGCTGGCAACAGGTTAAATTCGTGGTTGTTCCCCATCTCATGCCCCTGGTTACGTTTGTTGCGCTGATCCAGTTGATGGATAATTTCAAGGTGTTTGAACCGATTATTGGCTTCAGCGCCGGTGCCCATGCGCAATCGCTCAGCACTTTCATCTTCAACGACCTCGGCGGTGAAACGCGACAGCTGTCCTCTGCGGCCGCTACGTCTGTGATCACGATTATCGGGGTCGCCATTCTGTTGTCGCCCGTGCTTGTCCGCACCTGGCGTGACTTCAAAGGAGCAAGATAACATGGCCAGTCGTGCGCAAAGAATGCCCAAAAGCCTTCGGATTGCTTCGTCGCTTTTTGTGATCCTTTGGTTCATCCTGGCCGCTTTCCCGTTCCTCTGGACGGTTTGGGGGTCGTTCAAGGTAGAGCTGGATTTCTTCTCGATCGCCGATTGGACCAACGCCTTAACCGGCGCGCGGACCGAGGCAGTTTATGGCTCACCCTTTACCACCACCGGTTACGAAGGGGCTTGGATTCAGGAAGAATTTTGGCGGAATGTTCTGAATACGGGGATCGTTTGCGTCTTTGTGGTCGCCATCTCGCTGACCATCGGAACGCTGGGGGGCTATGCGCTTTCGCGGTCGAGCTATAACTACACATTCTGGCTTTTGATCACGGCGCTGATCTTCCGCGCGATGCCGCCGATCACGTTGGTTTCGGGTTATCTGTTGCCCTTCTTTGAATGGAATATCTGGGGGATACTTCCGACGACAATTATCGTACTTGTCGCGATCAACCAGCCGTTCACCCTGTGGATGCTACACGCCTTCTTCAAGAACATCCCCAGCGAGCTTGACGAAAGCGCAAAGGTCGACGGCTGCAACCAGTTTCAGGCCTTCCGCCGCGTGATCATTCCGGTGATGTGGCCGGGTGTGATCACCACGGGGCTGTTCTCGTTTCTTCTGGCCTATAACGACTTTGCCGTTGGGGCGATGCTGTTGTCAGAAAGCAACCGCACAATGGTTCCAGCCATCGCCGCGTTCCTTGGTACAACGCAAACCGAGGGCAACGTAATGTTCGCCGTTGCGGCCGTGGTTTCTGCGACGGTTCCGCTGTTCATCTTGGTGATGTTCTTCCAGCGTCAGATTGTGGGCGGTTTGACCGCCGGGGCTGTGAAAGGCTGACGCTGATGGGACGCACGCATCCTCAGTCCGTATTTGCCCATGCGCACGCAGTCAGCCTGAATATGGCTGCGTGCCGGGCAAGGCGACCAGGGCGAATTCCTTTTGCTTTGATGCGCGCAGGGCCTTGCGGGGCGTTTCTCCGCAGACGCCTTGAACAGATCCTATAGAGACAAAGTTAATGGAACGCCTCGACCGTAAACCCTTTCTGAATTTCACCGCCGCGCAACGCCATCCAGGCAATTTCCGGCCAGCCTATGAGGGATTCTTCGCCCCCGGTGCACATGTCAACGTGGTGCATCCTTTCAACGAGGTCGCGGGTGGCCTCGGGCTGCACGATCACGTCATCGCCCCGCTCGCAGCCTCCTTCGATGGGCTTTTTCGGCGCGATGATATCGTCATGGCCGGTGTATTTGAAGGACAGGGCTGGATCAGCGCCACCGGCTATTTCGTCGGTCGGTTCTCGCGCGACTGGCTTGGTATCCGCGCCACAGGTGAGCTTGCCTATCTGCGCTTCGGCGAGTTCCACCGCATGCAGGATGGCAAGGCGGTGGAGAGCTATATCTTCTTCGATATCCCAGAACTGATGCTGGCTGCAGGGCAATGGCCGATCACCGATAGCCCGGGCAAGACCCGTGGCTTCACCGGGATGATTCAGGGTCCAGCAAGCCATGATGGCATCTTGACCACGCCGCAAGACCCAGTCGAGGGGGCCAAGAGCTATTGTATGGTCACAGAAATGCTGGCCAAGCTTGCCACCAAGAACGAGGCCTGGCGCCCGTTCTGGCATGACAACATGGTCTGGTACGGCCCCGGCGCCTTCGGTTCTTTCGTCGGGCTCGAGAGTTTTGCAAGCTTCCAGGTGCCTTTCGAGGCCACCTTCGAAGGTTGGTCCGGAGGTAGTGCGGGAAATGGCATGACTGCGCATTTCACCCGCTTCGGCGAAGGCAATTACGTATGCTCGGGTGGCTGGCCTTCCTTGACTGGTGTCCAGGTGAAACCCTTCCTCGACCAGCCCGCAAGCGGAAAACGCGTCTTCATGCGGGTCTGCGACTGGTGGCGTCGAGAGGACGATCTGTTGGTCGAAAACTGGGTTTTCGTCGACATCCCGCATGTGTTGTTGCAGCTGGGATATGACCTTTTTGCCGACATCGCCGAGCAAGCCGCATGAGCAGCTCTGCAAGACATAACGCCGTTGGCCGCCACCCGGCGCTCAACCGGATGCCGAGGGATTTTCTGTCAGCTGATTGAGCTACCCGATGAAGACAGAATTTCTATTGGCACCAATACAAGGATGAGAAAGATGAAGGGTTCCCGCCCGGAACAGGCCGTGCTGACACGTGATACGGACCTCGACAAAACAGAAGACACCCGCCGTGTGATTGAAACCATGGTGGATGGTCTGAACGATCACCGCATAGATGACATCGGCGAATTCTTCTCGGAAGGCTTCCGCTGGATGGGCAATCAGGGCTGTGGCACAAAAACTGGCCTGAAACAGTTTCAGGACAATTGGCAACGCCCGTTTCAGGCGGCTTTTTCGGACAAGACCTGCATCGACGAAGCGCGCCTTTACATGGGCGAATGGGCGGCTGCGTTTGGCCGACAGGAAGCAACCCATTCGGGTGAGTTCCTGGGGATCGCCCCCACCGGAAAGCGGGTCGAGATCCGATATATGGATTTCTGGAAAGTGGTCGAAGGCAAGATCGTCGACAATTGGGTGAATGTGGATTTCGCGCATGTAGCGGCACAGCTGGGTGTCGATCTGTTTAACGGCGAAGGCTGGGAAGCATTTGACCGGGGTGAGAAGTCTCCGCCCCGGCCTGAAACTAAGGATTAGGACAATGACAATCGAGTATCTGAAACGTGGTAAGTCCGATGCTGACCGAGCCGAGGATGACGCCAAAACACGCGCTGTCGTCGAAGCGACACTGAAAGACATCGAAACACATGGCGATGCTGCGGTACGCGAGCTAAGCGAGAAGTTCGATAACTATTCGCCAGCATCGTTTCGGTTGTCTCAAGACCAGATCGACGACCTGATCAATCAGCTAACAGATCGAGAGCTGGCGGACATCAAATTCGCGCAGGAGCAAGTGCGCAACTTTGCACAAGCTCAGCGCGATTCGATGCTGGATATCGAAGTTGAGACTCTGCCGGGCGTCATTTTGGGCCACAAGAACATCCCCGTTCAATCGGTGGGCTGTTATGTGCCCGGCGGCAAATTCCCGATGGTGGCCTCGGCGCATATGTCGGTGGCGACGGCCTCGGTGGCGGGCGTGCCGCGCATCATCGCCTGCACCCCTCCGTTTCAGGGCAAACCCAATGCAGCGGTGATCGCCGCCATGTATTTGGGTGGGGCGCATGAGATTTACGTGATGGGCGGCATTCAGGCTATCGGCGCCATGGCGTTGGGAACCGAGACGATTGATCCGGTTCATATGCTTGTCGGTCCGGGCAACGCGTTTGTCGCAGAAGCCAAGCGACAGCTTTTCGGCCGCGTCGGTATCGACCTGTTCGCCGGCCCGACCGAGACCATGGTAATCGCAGATGAGACCGCCGCTGATGCCGAGCTATGCGCGACCGATCTTCTGGGTCAGGCCGAACATGGTTATAACAGCCCCTGCGTTTTGCTGACCAACTCGCGCAAACTGGCCGAGGACACGATGGCCGAGGTCGACCGGCTGCTGGGCATTCTGCCGACAGCGGGCACTGCAAAAGTGTCGTGGGAGGAATATGGCGAAGTGATCGTCTGCGATACGTATGACGAGATGCTGCAGGTCGCCGATGACATTGCATCTGAACATGTGCAGGTCATGACCGATCGCGACGACTGGTTCCTTGAGAACATGACTTGTTATGGCGCATTGTTCCTTGGACCGCGTACCAATGTCTCGAACGGTGATAAGGTTATTGGCACCAATCACACGCTACCTACCAAAAAAGCTGGCCGCTATACTGGTGGTCTATGGGTGGGTAAATATCTGAAAACACATAGCTATCAAAAGGTTCTGACTGATGAGGCGGCAACCTTGATCGGCGAATATGGCTCGCGCCTATGTATGCTCGAAGGTTTTGTGGGGCACGCCGAGCAATGTAACGTCCGCGTACGGCGTTACGGCGGCATCAATGTCCCCTACGGCGCGCCTGCACCTTACAGGGACGCCGCAGAATGAGTGACAGGCATACTGAGCACAAGACCCTGATCGCACAGGTCAGGGCTGCGATGTATGACTTTACCGAAGCCGGTGTCCGGCAGGCGTTGGATAAGATTTGTTCTCCCGACGCTGTGTTCCATCTGGGCTATCCGTTTGACGACACCAAAGGGAGTAATGCTTATTACGATTGTTGCTATCGCGATCTTCTGACCGCATGGCCCGATCTTGAGCGCCGCGATTATATCGTCATGGCTGGACCTGATGAATTCGGGGCCGATTGGGTTGGATGCGGCGGGTACTATACCGGCACTTTCGCGGGGCCATGGCTGGAGATTCCGCCGACAGGCCATCAGGTCACCATGCGGTTTCACGAGTTTTACCGGATCGAAAAAGGCAAAGTCGCCGAGGTGCAGGCGCTTTGGGATATCCCCGAAGTGATGATGCAAGCGCAGGCCTGGCCCATGGCACCCGGTTTGGGGCGGGAATGGCATGTTCCGGGACCCGCGACGCAGGACGGGCTGGTGCCCGGCCCGTATGACGAGGCCAAGGGCAAAGAGACTTGCCAGCACATTGTCGACATGCTGAATCATCTGACCAAACATCCCGCAGAAGGTGGTCCGGAGGTGATGGAGATGGAGCGGTTCTGGCATCCTCGGATGAACTGGTACGGCCCCTCGGGGATCGGCACAGGGCGGGGTATTGCGGGGTTCCGTAATTGGCATCAGATTCCATTCCTCAACGCAATGCCGGATCGCGGGCAGGAGGTAGATAACATCACCTGTCATTTCTTTGGCGACGGTGACTATGCGGCTGTTACGGGTTGGCCCAACATGATCCAGACTGTCACCAATGATGGCTGGATGGGGATCGCACCGTCGGGCAAGAAGATCACGCTGCGCAGCCTCGATTTCTGGCGGCTTGAAAATGGCAAGACTCGCGAGAACTGGGTTTTAGTTGATCTGCTGGATACCTATCGCCAGCTAGGTGTTGACGTCTTTGCCCGTTTGCGAGAGTTCAACAAGGCGCGCGTTCCGGGCCGCATTCCATTTCCGGTTGGCGAGGTCTGATATGTCCCAATTTCCCAGCACCCCAAGTTTCAATCTTAACGGCAAACGCGCATTGGTCGCGGGCGCGTCGTCCGGTATCGGCATGGCCTGTGCCGTAGCACTGGCAGAGCATGGTGCCGAAGTGACACTGGCGGCGCGGCGCAAGGATGCGTTGCAGAATCTGGCAACAGAGATGACCGCTCGGGGATGGTTGGCGAATATACTTGAACTGGATGTTTCTGACGTTGCAGGCACTGCTGATGCGGTGGCGCAAAACGGGCCATTTGATATCCTGCTGAACTCGGCCGGTCTGGCCCGACACAGCAGGGCCGTGGACACGCGGCCCGATGATTTTGATGCGGTAATGGATGTCAATGTCCGGGGGGCCTATTTTCTGACCCAAGCGGTGGCAAAAGGATTGTTGGAAGCTGGGCGCCCCGGATCGCTGATGAACATCTCCAGCCAGATGGGCCATGTGGGCGGGCGGGAAAGGGCGGTCTATTGCGCGTCAAAATTCGCAGTCGAAGGCTTTTCCAAGGCGATGGCGCTGGAGTTCGGTCCTGCAAAAATTCGGGTCAACACGATCTGCCCAACCTTTATTCTGACCGATTTGACCAGGTCGACTTTTGATGACCCGGACAAGCGCGCATGGATATTGGACAAGATCAAGTTGGGCCGCCCGGGCGAGATCGAAGACATCATGGGGGCAGTGGTTTATCTTGCCTCGGATGCATCGGCTTTGGTGACGGGCACCGCGTTGATGATAGACGGAGGTTGGACAGCAGACTGATGGCGGCGCAAAAAGTTACATCCATGGAGGTCGCCCGCCTCGCCGGGGTCAGCCAGTCTGCCGTTAGCCGTGTGTTCACTCCGGGGGCGTCAGCCTCGAAGAAAACGATTGAAAAGGTGCGTCAGGCCGCCAAGCAACTGGGCTATCGGCCGAACGTCCTTGCGCGTGCCGTAGTGTCCGGCAAAAGCCGGATCATTGGGCTTGTTGTGGCGTATCTGAATAATCAGTTTTATCCTGAAGCACTGGAAAGGTTGACGAATACGCTGCAGGAGCGCGGCTACCATGTGATGATATTCATGGCGTCGAACCAAGCCGAAAACGTCGATAGCGTAGTCGAGGAATTGCTCGACTTTCAAGTCGACGGCATAATCGCGGCATCGGTGGCCCTGTCGTCGACCTTGTATGAACGTTGTCGGACCGTGGGTGTACCGATGGTGTTGTTCAATCGGGCACAGGATGACCTCACTATGTCATCGGTTACATCCGACAATGTCGCCGGTGGCCGAAAGGCAGCCGAGTTTCTGCTGGCTGGCGGTCATGAGAAGATCGGATATATCGCCGGGTGGGAGGGCGCTTCGACCCAGCGCGATCGTGAAGCGGGGTTCGTAGCGGCCCTGCAAGAGGCGGGTGTCAAACTGCACGCCCGTGGAGCCGGAAACTTCATCGCAGAACAGGCGCGTGAGGCAACGCTACGCATGTTCGCGTCCGATCCACCGGACGCTGTGTTCGTGGCCAATGATCACATGGCGATCTCTGTGATGGACACGCTGCGGTTCGAGTTGGGCCTGCAAATTCCGGCCGACGTCTCGGTTCTGGGATATGACGATGTCGCCGTTGCCTCTTGGCCAGCCTACAATCTGACAACTATTCGTCAGCCTGCCAATCGGATGGTTGCCGAAACCGTCGATATTCTACTTAGCAAGATCGAAAATCCCGCTGCTGCCCCGCGCCGCACCGAGATTGACGGACCTTTGATCGTTCGCGGCTCCGCCCGCATACCTGAAGGATGGAAGACATGAAGGGATTTGATCCCAAATTCAAAGATTTCCCGGATTATATCATCGGCATCACCAAAGAGATTTGGGAAGACCGTGGCATTGCGACTCTGCATCAATATTACAGCCCAGACATCGTCGTCCGCTCGCCCGGTTCGGTTGTGTTGGGTAACCAGAATGTCATTGGTGCAACAATGGCCACGTTGGCCGAGTTCCCCGACCGTCAGCTGCTGGGCGAGGATGTGATCTGGTCGGGCACCCCGGAAGAAGGCATGCTGAGCTCGCATCGTATCCTGTCGACCGCCACGCATCGGGGCAATGGTGTCTATGGCAAAGCCACCGGAACACGCTTGCGATACCGAATTCTGGCCGACTGCCACGCCATCGACAACATGATCGATGACGAATGGCTGATCCGAGATCAGGGTGCGATTGTCCGGCAAATGGGCTGGGATCCCAAGGAATATGCCGCCGATCTGATAGCGCGTGAAGGTGGGGTCGAGGCCAGTGTGAAGCCTCTGTCACCCAAGAACGACATCGAAGGCCCCTACAAGGGGTACGGCAATGACAATGAATGGGGACACCGCCACGCGGATCTGCTGACACGGATAATGAATGCAGATATGGGCGCGATAGAACGAGAGTATGACCGAGGCGTGCAGACCGAATATCCCGGCGGTGTCACGGGCCATGGCTGGGATTCGGCTGATCGGTTCTGGATGTCTTTGCGTGCAGCCATGCCAAGCGCAACCTTCACCATCCATCATCAGATCGGGCGCGATGATCCGAATATGCCACCCCGCTCGGCCCTGCGCTGGAGCTTGCATGGCAAGCATGACGGTTGGGGCGTGTTCGGCAAACCCACAGGCGCTGAGTTGTATGTGTTGGGGATCAGCCATGCCGAATGGGGCGAGTTGGTTGGAGGCAACATCAGGCTGCGACGCGAATGGACCTTGTTCGATGAAACCGCAGTCTGGAAACAGCTTCTGTTGGAAACCGGGGATCTCTGATGCCTCAAACGCGCGTCGCATTGGATGCCAGTGAAGGAACTCGGCGGTACCACGGCCACCGGGCGTCCTTGCGGGCGCGGCGGCTGAATAATCGCCCTCCGGGTGCATGAGGATCGAGACCTCTTGTACCAATTCAATGAACGGAGACCATTATGAGCACGATCCAACAACGCATTGTCCGCTACGGCGAACTGCAGCCTTGTAAAACCGCATTTATTGACGCGCACACGCCCGGTTCGGACCAGAAGGAAAACTTTACCATCGTAGGCGGTGGCGTATCCGAAAGCCCCGATCAGCATGTCCACATCACCGACAAAATCGGCTTCAATATTGGCGCGGCGGGGCAACCTCCGAAATGCCGGAATTCGCTGCACAGCCACACCACGGCCGAGGTGTTCTTTGTCGCCAAAGGACGTTGGCGGTTCTTCTGGGGTCGCTATGGCACTGCGGGTGAGTTTATTGCCGAGGAAGGTGACATATTTAACATTCCAACTGGCATCTTTCGCGGTTTCGAAAATGTCGGGCAGGATTATGGGATGATCATGTCGATCCTGGGCGGCGATGATGCGGGTGGCGGTGTCACCTGGGCACCACAGGTGATCGAAGACGCGCAGGCGCATGGGCTGATGCTGGGCGACAATGGCGTGCTGTATGACAGCAAGAAGGGTCAGGAACTGCCCCACAACGTGCGCCCCATGCCGCTGCTGACCGAAGAAGAGCTTAAGAGCTATCCGGAAGTTCCGGTCGAAAATGTTATCGGCAAATATGTGGCACGCTATTGGGATCTGATGGCGCTTTCCGCTAACAAGCCAGCCAAAGTGATTGGCGAAGATGCCCTGATCAAGGATAAGCCGGGGTTTGAGGTCGATTTCCTCGGACGCGGCTCTTGTTTGAACGAACCCGTCGCGGCGCATATGCCCGTCGTCCTCATGCCTGCGAGTGGTCATTGGCGGATTACAGTCGATGGCTATGAAACAACTTTGTCCGCAGGCGATACAGCGCTGGTTCTGTCAGGTGAAAGCTACAGTATCGTGCCCTCAATGACCGGAGAGGCCGGTCTGTATCGTATCATGGCAACTGACGATCCCGCCGGTGCTACCTGGACCGGAGCATAAAGGCAAAGTTGCGCGCTCCGATCTTTTTCGGGGCGCGCAGTATGTGACCCGTGCTTCACTTTGGATTCGGCACAGGGAAGTAATTGAATTGGAGATGACAAGATGACCCGAATTTCAACCACCCATGTGGGAAGTCTGCCGCGTAGTCAGGAAGTCGTCGATTTCATCTTCGCGCGTGAGCGGGAGGAACCGTTCGATCAGACAGATTTTGATGCCTGCATGACGAACGCGGTGTCCGAGACCGTAGGCAAACAGGCTGCAGCGGGGATCGATATTGTATCGGATGGCGAGACTTCGAAAATCTCTTACGCGACCTACGTCAAGGACCGCTACACCGGGTTTGCAGGCGACAGCCCGCGCAACGCTCCGGCTGATCTGAAGATGTTTCCGGGCTTTCTTCAACGTTTGGCGAATGATGGCGGAACTCCGCAATACGCGCGGCCCATGTGCGTAGGCGATGTGCGCTCGAAAGGGCAGGGAGAGTTGCAGAAGGATATCGACAACCTCAAAAGAGCCATGGTTGAGCACGGGATTGAGCGCGGATTTATGAATGCTGCCAGCCCGGGTGTGATCTCTCTTTTTCTGCAGAACGACTATTACCCGACGCGCGAGGCGTATCTGGCCGCGCTGGCCGATGCGATGAAATCCGAATATGAAACCATCGTCGCGGCGGGCCTGGATCTTCAATTGGATTGTCCCGATCTTGCCCTGTCGCGCCATATGCTGTTCACCGACCTTTCTGACGAGGAATTTGTCAGTATTGCCGAAATGCATGTCGAAGCGCTGAACCATGCATTGCAGGATGTGCCCGCCGACAAGGTTCGGATTCACATCTGCTGGGGCAATTACGAAGGTCCGCATTGCTGCGATATCGGAATGGACAAGGTGTTCTCGACTTTGATGTCAACCAAGTCGCGCTATGTGCTGTTTGAAACCTCGAACCCGCGCCATGCACATGAATGGACGGTGTTCCGCGACCGCAAGTCCGAGATACCGGATGACAAGGTACTTGTGCCGGGTGTGGTCGATACCACCACAAACTTTGTCGAACACCCCGAACTGGTCGTGCAACGCCTTGAGCGGTTCGTGAACATCGTGGGAGCGGAGCGGGTGATTGGCGGATCGGATTGCGGTTTTGGCACTTTTGCGGGGTTTGGCGCTGTCGATCCTGATATCGCCTATGCCAAACTGGGCGCGCTGGCCGAAGGGGCTGCTCTGGTCAAATGACACCACTTGTCTTTTTGCCGGGCATGATGTGCGATGCTCGGCTATTCTCGCCGCAAATTGGTGCATTGTCTGGCAGATATCCGATATTTGTCGCCCCCATTGGTGCGCATGATACGATGCAGGCTTTGGCCGCCGAGGTTATAAGTCATGCGCCCGACCGGTTCGCATTGGCCGGTCTTTCCATGGGAGGCATTGTTGCGATGGAAATACTGCGGCAAGCACCGGGGCGTGTAGCGGGGATGGCGTTGATGGACACCAACCCGCTGGCAGAGGTGGATCAGGTCAAGGCGAGGCGTGAGCCCCAGATTGAGGCGGTTAAAAACGGTCGGCTACGCGATGTGATGGCCGAGGAAATGAAGCCCAACTATCTGACCGATGGCCCTGATCGACAGGCAATTCTGGACCTATGCATGGATATGGCTATGGCCTTGGGGCCGGAGATTTTTGTTAATCAATCCAAGGCCCTACGAGATCGCCCGGATCAAAGTCACACATTGCGCGCTTTCAAGGGATCTGCGCTGGTCCTTTGCGGCCGTCATGACGCGTTATGCCCAGTCGAACGCCACGAATTGATGCATGACCTGTTGCCGCAAAGCCGGTTGGAAGTCATCGAACGCGCGGGGCATTTGCCAACTCTGGAACAACCGCGGCAAACCGCGGCGGCGCTGCTGCGCTGGCTGGAGACAATCGAAACAATCTAAGCCGGATTTCCGCAAGGCCGTAGATAGCTCTGGCGGAAACTGACTACGATATTACTCTGTCGGACTTGGAGCCTCTTTCGTAGCGTGGATGCAGCAGTAACGTTTAAGGGTTTCAGAAGCACCCAAATCTGGTTCAGAGCCTGCTGTCGCGATCAAAACTGCACTTAAGTCGGGGCACACGCGATACACCAAATACAAAGCCTGCTACCAAGTCTCTGACGAAGATTGCTTTGTTGCACGCAGCCACCTGCGGAAGGTGGCGGAAGTTGGAGGAATTTGCTGTTTGGAGTGACAAATTATTCAATCGTCCGGAATGCCCCGGTGGATGATTGTCTGGTTTAGCCATGAGTGGCGATTGCGGTCGCCGCGTACCAGACAGTTTGATCGTTCTCTGCAACATTGACAGCTTCGAATAGCAAATGTTGTTATCGTAACGACAGGCATCGTCCCGAGGAGAAGAGCTATGCAAGACGTCGCGGATCAATCCGCTGGCTATGATGAGCACATTCTGATTTGTGACGATGACATCGAGTTTGCTCAGGGTGTTTGTGCATTTCTGACTGACAAAGGGTACAAAATCGAACACGCGCAAGATGTACCCGCTGCGCGGTTGATGATGGCTGATGAAACCTACAGCTTGTTTCTGCTGGACCTCGTGATGCCAGGAACTAGTGGTAAGGTGTTATGTCACGAGATCGCTTCGCGCATAGATGCCGGGATCATCATGATCAGTTCGATTGATGACGACGCCGAGCGGATTTCCCTGCTGGAACTGGGCGCGGATGATTACATCATTAAACCATTCAACGAGTTGGAACTCCTCGCGCGCGTGCGTGCTGTGCTGCGCAGGCGTGCTGGTGGAACGCAGGGAAAATCCCGGGTTACCCGGTTTGGAGAATGGGAGCTTGTTGAAAACGAGCGGCATCTCAAAAGCGAGGATGGTCGCCTCATCACCCTCACCTCAAGTGAAGTGCGCGTCATGCGGTTTTTTGCTGAAAATCCGGACGTGTTGTGCA
Source organism: Ruegeria sp. AD5 (assembly GCF_056542345.1). Taxonomy (NCBI): domain Bacteria; kingdom Pseudomonadati; phylum Pseudomonadota; class Alphaproteobacteria; order Rhodobacterales; family Roseobacteraceae; genus Ruegeria; species Ruegeria sp. AD5. The sequence goes on along the minus strand of NZ_JBQFZR010000001.1, from coordinate 1,330,814 downwards.
CCCGAGAAGACCTTCTTGCCGTCGCTCGAACGCGGCAGCATGGCGGAGCAGGGGACAGGAGCGTTGATGCTCTGATCAAACGGTTGCGGTCGAAGATCGAGAACGATCCATCAAATCCGGAATATATTCGAACGGTCTGGGGGCAGGGTTACATCTTTCGTCCAGGCTGAACTCCGGAATCAAGCGGCAAAAGCACATTAGCCCTAAGGCCCCCGCTAGGGCGGTTTTCAAGCGTAACAGTGCCCCCCTGATCGACAACGATCGCCCGGACAATAGCAAGGCCGAGGCCTGTGCCGGGTTCGGTGGCTCCAAGTCTCTGGAAAGGCTCAAACGCTGTTTCAAGTTGTTCGGCTGGGATACCTGGTCCTTCATCGTCTATGTGAATTGCGGCCATATCATTCGAGGTGGTCAAAGAGACACTTGTTCGGCCCCCGTATTTGACCGCATTTTCCAACAAGTTTCTAAGAACCCGGGTTAGCGCGTTGTATCTTCCTTTGACCACCGCAGATTGTTCGATGGTGCAGGTCACATCGCGACCCGCCTCAACCTGCTCGTCTACCAACGCCTCAACCAGTGAGCGCAAATCCAGGCGTGCAAGCTCTCCATCGTGATGCGTTTCGCGGTTGAGGTTGGTGACGGAGTTTACAATATCGCTGATGGTTTCCAACCGCTTGAGCAGTTGCTCTTTGGGTGCTGTTGGTTCCAATTTCTGGATCGCATCGTGCATCCGTGCAATCGGTCCCTTCAGGTCATGCCCGAGGCTACGAAGCAGGGTTGTCTTGTACTCAAGCGCCAGAACAATCCGGGCTTCCATGCGATTGAACGCAATAATTGTGTGGCGGATATCAATGGCACCCGCCTCGACGAGTGGGCCGACTTCTTCACCCCGGCCGATCAACTCGGCATTGACGGCCATCGCGCTCAGCGGTCGCATCACTTTCTGAATAAGAAACGCAAGTGCGCAAAGCAGGGTAAGCGCGACCAGACTGTCGATTGAGCCAACGATGACCAAAGGTACAATGTTTTTGTTTTTCATGAGCAAATAGCAGTTCAGCCATTCGTCATCATCCTTGAGCCGGACCGAAAAAACGCTCACCAGAAACGCGTCAACGCTTTCTGCATCGATAGGTTCGCCCGAGTGGCTCTTGAACAGTTGCAACAGCGCGCTTTGGTCGTGTTTGGCGTCAACGACCGTGTCTGCCACGGACAGTTCCGCGACGGCGATCCCACGGTGTTCCAGCCGCGCCGTCAGCCAGTTAGCCAGATTCGGGCGGTCGCGGCCATTGGCCAAAGTGGTTGCTGCATCCTGCGTGCCGACCCTGACACTCCATTCTGCAGGAAAGAAACCAAGCGCTGCTTCGGAGCGGCTGTCAGGGGGCACGCGGGCCAGGGTTGAAACCACCTGCGCAAGAAAGGCATCGCCCCTGTTTCGGATCTCTTCAGCGCGAGAGTTTCGGATCTGGACCACGTCGGTGACTACCGAGAACACGCCGACAATCGTCCAGCTGATAAGCACGATGCTCATAACTTGTGTTCGAAGTGTCAGATCATTCCAGCGCATTGCGCGTAAGCTCCCTGTCCCATCCCCCTCACTTGGGACGCTAGTTCAAATACCGCCGCATTCCCAAGCGGAAATTGCAACCACCATGCCGCTGATGACGCAAAGGGGTTTCACCCACCGGTACCGCATTTCGGGGCACTCGGTTTCGCCAGCTCGGTAAACAACCGGCCAAATTCGTCAATTGAATCAAAGTGTGACAAGCCCTTGGGGCATCGGCGGCTGGTCTCCAAGTATCACCCACAGAGTTTTTATTGGGAGCCAGCTATGTCAAAGCATTCATCCGTTCATCCACAACTTGCCAGCGCCCGGCGCGCGCTGAGGGGCAATCTGATTGCCACCGGCGTTTTCAGCGGTGTTGTGAACCTATTGATGCTGACAGGGCCGATTTTCATGCTTCAGATCTATGATCGCGTGATGTCTAGCCAAAGCGTGAATACGCTTGTCGCGCTCAGCACACTTGTCGCCGGTCTGTACTTGTTCATGGCCTTGATTGACGGCGCGCGGACCCGTGTGCTGGTTGCCATGGGGCATCGCTTTGAACAAAGGCTCGCCCGCACAGCGTTTGATTGCACTTTGTCCGAGCCGTCGCGCAACCGTCCGGGTGGCAACCCTGCGGCGGCAATTCAAGATGTCGAAAAAATTCGCGGTTTCCTGTCGGGTCAGGGTGCCGGAGCTTTGTTCGATCTGCCGTGGATCCCGGTCTATCTGGGATTGGTTTTTGCCATGCACATGTGGCTGGGTATGGTCGGTGTAATTGGCGCGCTGGCATTGGTTGCCATTGCCATCGTTACGGATATCAAGGTCCGCGCTGCCGCGTGCGTTCAGTCTGAGCATTCAGCCAAGCGCAATCGTCTGGCAGAAGCCGGCCGCCGGAATGCCGAAATGGTTCGCGCGATGGGGATGCAGTCCAATCTGGGCAAGACCTGGCAGGATGTGAACGATCTCCACCTTGGTGCGAGTGCTAAGGCGGCCACTACTGTCGGAGTGTCTGGTAGCTTTACCAAGGTGTTCCGCCTGGCACTTCAGTCCGCCGTTCTTGCGGTCGCCGCTTATCTTGCCATCCATGGACATATATCGGCTGGCTCAATCGTTGCGGCATCGGTCATCATGTCCCGTGGCTTGCAGCCTATCGAGACTCTGGTCGGTAGTTGGCGCAATCTGGTTGCTGCCCGGCAAGCATGGGCTCAGCTGAAGCAAACTCTTTCTGGTGACGAAGCTGTCCGTCGTATTTCCATGCCCAAGGCACAGAAGTCGCTGACCGTTGACGGCCTGATCGCTGCCCCTCCGATGGCCACTGCCGCTGTTCTCAAAGGTGTTGGTTTCGATATGAAAGCTGGCGAGGCACTGGCTGTGATTGGGACGACCGGCAGCGGAAAATCAACCTTGGCGCGCACACTTGTTGGTGCATGGTCGGCGGCCAAAGGCAGCATCAGTCTCGACGGTGTGCCGATCGACCAGTACCTGCCTGAGGAGCTTGGCCCCCAGATCGGCTTTCTGCCGCAGGATGTTGAGCTCTTTGACGGAACGATCGCCCAGAATATCGCGCGTTTTGATCCCGAGGCGACGGACGAGTTGGTGATTGCCGCCGCCAAGGCAGCGGGTGTTCACGAACTGATCGCTAGCTTCAAAGACGGCTATGCCACCTCGGTTGGCGAGCGTGGCGCGGCCTTGTCCGGTGGTCAGCGACAGCGTGTTGCCCTTGCACGAGCGCTTTATGGTGATCCATTTCTGGTGGTTCTGGACGAGCCCAACTCGAATCTGGATGCCGTGGGTGAGGCCGCACTGAACCATGCCATTCTCGCCGCCAAGGCACGCGGGGCGATTGTGATCGTCATCGCGCACCGGGCGAGCGTGCTGGGTTCAGTCGACAAGATTCTGATCATGGAAGACGGTCGCGCCGGAGATTTTGGTCCTCGAACAGAAGTGATGGAGCGGTTGCGTCAACGCAATCAGGCCGCCGCCGGAGCTGCACAGCCTGCCGCTGAACAGAAGACCGTCGAACAACCCCAACAAACAGAAATCGTTGCCGCCACGGGCTGACTCAGTCCCGCGCTGTAAACAGAATGAATGGAGGAAGTCATGAATACCAACAAGAATTCCAGCACGAACACCAAAGGGTTTAGGGATTGTTCTGCCCAATCCATCGGCTTTGGTCTGGTCGCAATTGCTGTGCTCGCCATAGGTTTCGGTGGTTGGGCGATGAAAGCCCCGATGTCCGGGGCGGTCGTGACGGCTGGTAGTGTGGTGGTCTCGTCCGACCTCAGAGCTGTGCAACATCCCGACGGAGGTATTGTCGGCGCCATTCACGTCAAAAACGGAGATAGGGTTGAGGCTGGCGATGTTGTTCTGACACTTGATGATCAGCTGTTGTCAGGCAGCCAAGCCTTGGTCGATGACAGGCTCGTGGCGCTTGAAGCGCAGTTAGTTCGTCTGACGGCCGAGCGCGATGGTCTGGACGATCTCGTACTGTCCGAGGAGCTTGCGGCCCGAAAAGACGAAGACAAAGTTGACCGCGCACTCGCAACGCAGCGCGCGGTGATGGAAGCACGTCGTCTGTCGCAGGATGGTGAGGTCGCGGCCTTGGAAGAGAAAATTGAACAGGCAGAGCAGGAAATTGTGGGCCTGGAGGCGCAGCGCGAAGCTTCCGAAGAAGAGATCAAACTGATCGACAGCGAATTGGAGGGTCTGACGCAGCTCTTTGAAAAGGGTTTAGTACCTGGTACCCGGGTGACGACTTTGCAGCGTCAAAGAAGCAGTCTTGTCGGTAATAGTGGCGGCCTGACCTCTCGGATCGCAGTCGCCCGTGGTCGTATCAGCGAGACGCGTATCCATATCCTGCAACTGGAAAAGACTTTCCGCGAGCAGGTGATGAACGAGATCTCCTCGCTGGAGGTCGAACTGGATGGCTTGAAAGAACGTCGGAGCGCGGCCGCGTTGCAGCTGGCGCGGGTTGACCTTCGGGCTCCGGCGGATGGCATCGTGCATGAATTGGGGGTGCATACAGTCGGCGGCGTAGTGTCTCCGGGCGAAACGCTGATGCAGATCGTGCCCGAGGATGACGGGTTGGTGGTGACCGCTAGTGTCATGCCACAGGACATCAACAATGTCGCCTTGGGCCAGGCTGCGAGCGTGATGATCGGGGCGTTCGATCAACATGTTGCCCCTCGGTTGGATGGGCACGTTGAGTTTGTCTCGGCTGATTTGAAAACAGATCAGATGACTGGCTTACCCTACTACGAGGCGCGGGTTGCACTAAGCGAGGAGGCTGTCGGACTTTTGTCTGACCGCCAGTTGAGCCTGCTGCCGGGTATGCCGGCTGACGTCTTCATCGAAACCGGCGAACGTACCTTGTTCCAGTACCTTCTTGATCCTCTCAGTAAACAAATCCGGACCACGTTCCGGGAGGTCTGATCGACCGCATGATGTGAGCTGCCCAATAGGAAGAAACAGCTAAAACCAGCGCCAGAAATGGCGCTGGTTTTTTCGATCCTGAAGGCGAGGAGGGGCGTTGGTGGTACCTGAGCGGGTGCTGGTTCACATCTTGGAGGCGCTCCTGTGTGAAAAGAGATGATGTTCGGCTTGGGAGCCTATTTTTGTCATACTTTGTAACAATTTAGCCCCCTTTTTCGCGTTGTAATGAAGGGGCCGGATAACCACCTTTTTGTTATACCCGAGGAGGAAGTTTCTAAGATTTTTTGGGTGCTAAACAAAGTGTGTAACAAGGAGAAATACAATGAAACATGTAACCACTACGAGCTTCGAGAAAGCCAACGACGATGTCATCGCCGTGCCCCCGATTCAGCCTTTTCCAAAGTGCGGAACCGAGGTGCCAAATGATGGTGAAGACCTGGTGGCTGTAAATCCGTTGCCGATTGATCCGCTGGTTGCCGATCCCATCGAAGATCTGGTTGCCGTGAACCCGCTGCCTTTTGGTGCGGTTCCTGCCGGTGAAGGTGACGACGTCACCGCAGTTTTCCCGATCATGCCTGACCCCCGGTGTGGTACCGAGGTTCCGCAGGATGGTGAAGACCTGATCGCAGTAGCCCCGCTGCCTTATGGAGCGGTTCCTGCTGGTGAAGGTGACGATGTGACCGCAGTTTCGCCGATCATGCCTGATCCCCGTTGCGGCACCGAAGTGCCTCAGGACGGTGAAGATCTGATTGCAGTGAATCCGCTGCCCTTTGATCCGATCGTTCTGGATCAGGGTGATGACGTCATCGCTGTACCCCCGATCCTGCCGCTGCCCAAATGCGGCACCGAAGTACCGGAGGATGAGTATGACCTGACGGAAATGGCGCCTCCGCCGCTGTGCGAGATCGTACCGACTGCAGGCGGCGAAGACATCTGCGGAACCCCCGTTCCGACCGACAGCTTCTTTTTCGATATGGTCGCCTAAGTGGGGCGAAAACTCAGCGATCATCTATCGCTGCACAACCAAAATCCGGGCGTCTTAGTTCCTGTTGAAACGGACGCCCGGGCAAACAAAGGGAAAACCAAACTCACCGGCTGGGGCCTGAAACAGGCGCCAGCCGGATTGCTGGTTTTCTCAGGCCGTGGATTCCATTTTTGTCATACTTTGTAACAACTTAACTGGCTTTCGCCTGTTGAGATCAACAGCCTGAAAAACCACATCTTTCCTATGATCTGTGATGCGTATGGGCCCGAACCTCGGGTGTCGACCATCCAGGAAACAGGAGGAAAGAAATGAAACATGTTAGCAAATCAAAATTCCAGCCCAACTCGGCGAGCACGCTCAACATATCGGTTGGTCTTGGTGAAACGGATGACGATCCTATCGTGATCCCGCCGGTTAGTCTGCTGTCGGAAGAAAGCAGCGAATTGCAGGACTACGTCTGGGAAGATTCAGCCTCGGACGACGAGACTGTAGCCAGCAACAAACCTGATATTCCCGTCTGGACCGGTGGTAAATCACCTGGCGATGGCCACAGCGGTTGGTGGGATAACTATGGGACCCATCTGCATGACACCAGCGGCACCTATGTCGGCCGCGATGTCAAAGCCCGTGGTGAATACAAAATGGCAGACGGTGAGGTGAGCTTTGAAAACCTGATGCACCGTCTCTCAAGTGGGCAAAGCAAGGGGACATATCTTTACACCCGTATCGAAGGGAATGATGGGGATAACGTCATCCACGGTTGGAACCCCGAAAACTGGGATAACTATGATGGCGGCACCTCGATCAAGAACTACTATTCCAACTATCATCATCGGGACAATATCTCGGGCGGTGACGGTGACGACATCATCATCGCTTATCGTGGGAACGACCAGTTGTTCGGTGATGCTGGTAATGATGTGATTTACGGCGGCGGCGGCCACGACTACATCGATGGAGGTGAAGGTGATGATCAGCTGTTCGGCGAATCCGGCAACGACAAGATCATTGGCGGCGGAGGCAAGAACATCCTTGTTGGCGGCGAAGGCGATGACATCCTGATTGCCGGGAATGAAGGCGACAAACTGTACGGTGGTACTGGTAACGACCTTCTTGTCGGCGGTGACGGTGATGATGTCCTGTTTACCGGGCATATCGACGAAACCTCTGCCGACACGCTTTACGGTGGAAAAGGGGCCGACACGTTCGTTATTGGCTCTGTGCCTGAACCAACAACTCATGATCCCAACCATAACCAATCGAATGGTCTGGGCGAAGAGTGGCTGGAAGAGGCAGGTAATCTGGCACTCGCCAAGATGCTGCCGGGCGCGAAGCTGTTCATCAACCTTGCCAGAGGCCTGATCGACGGGATCAAGAACATGTTCAAGACCGAGGAGCAGGTTGTCGAAACCGTCAACCCGCCGAAGGTGTCTCTGGTCGAGATCCTCGACTTCAACCCGCTTGAAGACAAGATCATTGTACCAGTCAACGTGGAGGGGCCAGTAACGCTGGACCTGCAAGCATCGATCGTTGATGGCGCGGCATTCGATCTGGTCGCGCTTGATCCGGCCGACAACAAGTTCAAGGTGATTACAACCTTCTATTGGGATGAGGCGTCGAACATATTTCCGGGCGCAACAAGTATCTCGCAGCAGAACACAGATGCCTTCATTCAACGGTTGAAAGAAACTGCTCTGATCACGGGGCCGGATGGTGCGCATTATGGCTTGGGCCAAAAGATCGACCTTGGCCTGAGTAGTGAAGACCTTGCAGGTCTTGGAACCAGCAAGTTCGTCACATTCGGGGCGTTCGGCGGTGTTTCGATGGTCGGCTTTCATGACGAGGATCGTCAGTTGGGAACAAACCACAACGACGTTCTGCAAGCCTATACGTCCGAGCGCGATACCCACGGCGGAAACGAGGCCGAAATCCGCAATGACGGCAATGATGTTCTCTACGGCTTTGGCGGTGACGATATCATGGCTGGCGGTGGCGGCTTTAATAAGCTGTATGGTGGAGAAGGCAATGACACGGCCTGGTATGGTGACAGTCTGAGCGGCATCTATGTCGACATGAACAACAAGGCGGAAGATGCCAGCGGTGAGTATTACTGGGCCTGGCATGGCAACAGCGCCAATCCGTTCGATCTCAATGACGAGATTCGCGACAAGGAAGGCTATGATCTGCTCTGGAGCGTCGAGAACATCTATGGCAGCGACCATGATGATGTGATCATCGGCGACGACGGCGATAACGTCTTCACCTCGGGTGATGGCAAAGACGTGCTGACCGGTAACGGAGGAGCTGACACCTTCATTCTGAACGGCGGCGAGAACACGATCACCGATTTCGACGCCAGCGAAGGCGATCGGATCGAGATCGACCTCGACGCTTACGGGATGTCCGGCTGGTTCGATTTGGATCACCGCATCGAAAACGGTCAGATCGTTCTGTTCAATAAGCTGACAGACGAGATCATCGTGCGCTATGACGATGACGGGAACGGATTTGACCCGTCATACATCGACCTGCGCAGCTTGGTTGGCAACGATGAAGAAGGCTATCAGGTTGTCTACGAACCGCCCTTTGGTGCAAACACGCTGGAGTGGTTCGAGAAGTATGGCAACCGGATTGATGCCGAGGTCGGCGAAGAGCTCGTTACCGTAGATGGCACCGATAGTTGGGACTACATGATCGGCGACACCGGCAGTGGTGGATTGACCCTGAATGGTGGTGCTGGTGATGACTACATTGTTGGCGGTGCGCTCAATCAGTTCGCTACTCTGAACGGCGGCGACGGCAATGACACCATCGTGATCCGCAAAGGCGCGATGATCACCAATGCAAATGGTGGAGACGGCAACGACGTCATCATCCTTGATGCAGACCAGTCTTCAGAAGCCGGGTTTGCCAATATGTTCGGTGGCGAAGGCAGCGATACTTTTGTCATTACCGGCCCGGGCAGCCAGTATGGTGGTCAGGTGATCCGGGATTTTGAGGCTGACGACTCGATTGTTATCGATCTGGAAGGGTTCGGGATCTCGTCTCTGGATCAACTTCAGATCGAATGGCGTTCCAGCACTCACTGGGTCACGGCAAATGGCCAAAAGGTGATCAGCGTACAGGGTGTTGATGAGCATTTCGATGTCATGCAGCACATCAGCGAGCTGACGGCTCAGCAATCACAGGATTGGGGTCTCTGATCATCGCCTGATTACCAAAAAACGCCTCAGCCGGTCTGGATCGGCTGAGGCTTTCTTAACAGTTCGATCTGGCAATAATGCAAAGTTAATTATTGCGACATTCCAAATTTGGCGAAGACTCGCGCAACTGCACCGATCTTTTGCTCAAACCCCGCTATAACCCACTGACGTACAGCGTTTTTTAGCGCATCAAAAGGTTGGCCTAGGCCCGCATCCGCTCAGATTAATTCGTTAATGAACTCTTAACGTGTCCTGAACTTCTGACTTGTTACGCAAGTTGGGCCTGAATTCATCGGGCTAATAAAGCCGAAATACTTGGGCTGAAACAACGACAAGATGGGAGACTGTTTCAAGATGAGTAATGGAACATATGAAGAATTTCGCGACGCTTTGCGTGCATTTGAATCTGGTTGGGATCGAGATCGATTCGACGCAGGAATCATTCAGGATTGGCAGCTGAACCAATGGGCGGGAGGGGCCGTTGCCGACTTCTATCCAAGCTATTCCAGCTGGTCTGATCTAAGCAGTGATGAATGGGACGCGATGTCCTATCGCTCGATGAACTCGCTTGGTTTTGTTGGATATCAGTTCGGCGAGGCGCTGTTAATTGACCTCGGGTATTACACCGATGATGTCTATTATGGGAATGGCGCGGCTTCGAACACCTGGGATGGCACATGGACCGGTAAGAACGGGGTGAATTCGCTGGCAGAGTTCACAACCGCCGAAGCGCAGGAGCGCGCTATTCAAGAAGCGTTTGGCTACAATCTTCAAGTCATCGAAACCGGGCTGGGCTATCAGGGAGAGAGCCTGTCCGACTATCTCGGCACGACACGCACTTATCTGGAAAATGGCCAGGCCGTCTCTGTCACGCTCAGTCTTACTGGCATAATGGCCGCCGCGCACCTGCGGGGGGCATGGGGTACGTTGGCTCTGCTTCAGGGTGGAAGTGTATCCACCGATGAATACGGTACTTCGATCCTGCGGTATGTCTCGCAATTCGGCGGTTATGACGCGCCGAGTATCGAAGACGCTATCAAGGTATACACCGACGGTGTCTTGCCCACGGATACAAATGGCGGCACCGATAACGGGAATACGTCGCCGCCCGTTGTCCCACCGGTCATACATCCGGAACCCACGGAACCAACCGGCAACGGGACTTCTGACACCACAGAAGATACTGCGGATGTGGTGATTAACTGGGCTTGGGGCACGAATGCAACGATCCCGGATTTCGACCCTACGACCGATACGATCTTCATCGCATGGGTCGGTGCAGACGCGTTGGAGGTTGCCGAGGTTGATGGCGCGGTTGTGTTCTCGATCCCGTCCAATAAACAGGCCACGACCCTCAGCGGTGTGACACTTGCTGAGCTGAGCCCGGCAAACTTCACTATTCTGGACAATACCGCCGCAGCTGAAGTGCTTGGGCTGATAGGCACTGATGGTTCAATGCCGACCAGCGGTGGCGATGGTGGCGGAGATGGTGGTGGCGGTGGCCATAGCCACCAACATATGCACATCATGCTGGGCCTTGCCAGCGATGCACAGACGGTCGAAGGCTTCCTGCCCGCGATGGGAGATGTCATTGAAATCGGACCGGACATTGGGGCTGATAACTTCTCGATTTTCGAAGAGAGTGGGGACGCTCTGGGGCAGACCGTTAGAATTGAGCTGACCTCGGGCAATGTAACCAAGCAGATCGTATTCACTGGCTTTGGCCTGTCCGATCTTTCGCTCAGCAATTTCTCTATCACGGATCAGACGGTGTTGAACGAAGTGTCCACAGCTTTGGGGCAAGTTATCGTCTCGCCGAGAGACGGAGAGGGCTATGACGTCAGTTATGATGCAGACGGGTCAAACCCGCCCGCGATCACCGGCAATACAGACACGGGCGGGGTGAAATACCGGGCCGATAGCAACGCTGACGACATAACCGGATTCCGCCCCGGTGTGGACGAGTTGGACTTTGGCGGTACGTCGGTTCACGGCATGATCGTCACCAAATCCAAGGCCGGCGAGATTGTTATCGACAGCCCATGGTCGGACGCGGCGCAAATCGTGCAAGGTGTCACCTTCCAGGACGTGACCATCGACAGCTTTGGTGTGGTCGGCAACGAACACCTCCGTCAGGATATGGGCGGCGTTCTTAGTTGGGAGCAGGGCGTAGGACCTCGCGATGCTGACACAGTCTATGTTCGCAGCCACGAATATGGCGTGCACGAAGTTATTGACGGCTTTGATCCTTCAACGATGAAGATCAGCTTCCTGTATTTCGGAACCCGCGAGCGGCTTAGCGTCGAGGACAGTAGCGATGGTCTGGTGATCTCATCCTTGCCGACCGGACAAAGCATCACGCTGACCGGCGTGACCAAGGCTGACCTGATCCCGGGTCTGGTCGAATTCCATTTTGATCAGGTGATGGAAGACAATCTCGAGGTGCCATTTGGCTTTGACCAGAACGATGTGACGTTGGTTGATCGCACCATACTGCTGACCCCACAGGCTCCTGTCGGGGCGACGACAGACGGTCATCAGACACGGGTCGGAGATCTGACAGGGGGATCGACCCAACCAGATATCGGTAGTGGAACCAACGAACCCGGAAACAACCAAACACCAGGAGTTGTGACCTTCGGCGCTGAAGCGGATGTGGCAGAGCTTACCTGGAACTGGGGGGTGAAGACCCAGATCATCGGTTTTAATGCCGATGAAGATATCATCGATTTCAACGCTTTGAGCGAAAGCGATGTGTCGGTCACCGAAATTGATGGCGATCTTATCTTTGAAGTTGTCGGAAATGGCGGCCATACCGTTACACTTCAGGATGTTCAGGCCGAGGATCTAGATCTTGGTAACCTGACGGCTGATGATTGGAACAGTGTTGCCGAAGCAGAACGCGCCCTGACAGACCAACTTGAAGCGCTCGGCATGTCCATCGCCTGAGGCACTCCAATAAGTGGTTCCCGGTCTGCGCTAGGCCGGGAACGAAAACAAACACATGAAAATCGATAGACACTGGCCTCGTTTCCGGTTCGGTTCCGTGATTAAGCCATGCGACCATAATATTAATGCTCGGATCGCTTGCGCTAGGTTCTCGTGGCTGGCTTTCTTATCGTTTGTCCTTCCGGCTCTACTTAAACAATACTCCAATAGGCTGCCGGACGGAGCGTTTAGCATATCAATTTGCTAAGCCAAACTAATCGGATGTCTTTGACAGAATTTGGCCACCGCTGCAGAGTCGGGTTGCAGGCGTTTCCAGTGCGGAAGAAACCCATGATCGCAACCGTTAGAAGTGTGAATCCGATTAAAGCCTTCTTTTTGTTCGTTTTGTCCTTCGCTTGTTTTTGCGCTACAAGCGCTTTGTCCCAAAACTCAGTGCCGCAAGTCGTTCTAACGGATGAGATCGTCCAGCGCATAGAAACACAGCGCGCAGCCGATCAGGTATTCGCGGCTGACTATCAGGCATTGATTGACAGTGCAGAAGCGCATTTGCAGTCGCCTACTATTGTTGAGGCAGTTCGGAATGGAGATGGTCAGCTTCACGAAGCTTTTCGTGGATTTGGACAACGTCCGGTCGAACGCCTCACCACACTGGCTTTGGCTTGGCGATTGACCGGTGATAGTCGCTATGCCGATCGCGCCAGAACCGAACTCTTGCAATTTTCGGAACTGGAAACATGGCAGCCCGCACACTTTCTGGGATTAAGCCGTGTCACATTGGCGGTGTCGCTCGGATACAGTTGGATTAGTGACAATCTGGACGAAGAGGATCATCAAATCATTCGATCGGCACTTGTCGAGAAGGGGTTGAAAGAAGCCGCCAAAATCTACGATCTGGATACGCTTTATTATGACAAGGGTTGGGTCGCCCCCCAACGCTGGGTGAACCCAGTGTCTGTTCCCGCGTCGCTTCCTGATGGGACGGCTACTGCGGATATCGCCTGGCCCGTTGCATCCTTCAACTGGAACATCGTTTGCAATGCGGGAATGATCGTCGCTGCTCTGGTTGTGTCAGAAACAGAACCGGAACTGGCCGATCATATTATTGAGCAGGCTCAGGTTTCACTTAGAAATGGGTTGGCAATGTTTGCTCCGGATGGGGCTTGGCCAGAAGGACCGATGTACGGGGCTTTGTCCGCCCGGGACGCGGCGGTGGCGTTTGATGCGCTTGTTTCCGTCCTCGGGCATGATTTTGATCTCTCTAGAATGGTAGGGTTGGAGGATTTTGGGGAGTTCCTGATCCATGCGTCTGGGCCAACTGGCATGCTGTTTAACTTTGGAGACAGCGATACAAGCACTGACCTTGTTGTGTTGACCTGGTTGGCGTCGCGGTTCAATCGTCCGGGCTACGGCACTAAGATAAATAGCAAAATGCGGTCTTCCCATCCAGCATTCGAGCTGATCTGGCAGCAGCGTCGCAATAGTGAATCAATCACTGCCCGATCAACATCCTATTGGTCTGGAGGGCTTGGGATCGTAACCATGCGGTCTGGTTGGAATGACCCTAAGGCCAGCTATATCGGCCTCAAGGCTGGGCCGCTTAGCAGCCATCACAATGACCTTGATGCGGGCACCTTTGTGCTTGAAGCCGACGGTGTACGTTGGGGGGTGGATCTTGGGCTCGGAAATTACCAATTGCCCGGCTACTTTATTGACAAACGTTTTGACTATTATCGAACGGCCACGATCGGGCAGAATACACTGACCTTTGACATGGCAAATCAAATCGAAACGGGGCGGGCCTATGTTGAGGAGTTGGCGCAGTTTCCGGGTTTCGATTTTGCAATCGCCGATCTTTCAGACGCCTATGGAAAGCCAAAGGGAACGGTCAGACGAGGCATAGCTCTTGTCGATGGAACGACAGTGTTGGTTCAGGATGAAATTAGCCCTGATCAACGGGGGCGGGTGGCGTGGGCAATGCATACCGAAGCGCAGGTAACAGTTGATGGCTCCAAGGCCACATTGCGTCAGGATGGGAAAGAACTAACCGCGCGCATACTGTCGCCGCCAAACGCCACCTTCTCTCAACTTTCAGCCAATCCTTGCGAAACGGCATTCAATTCTGAATGTGCGATGCAGAATCCGAATTCAAACGTTACACGGCTCATGATCCAACTTGATCTTGATGAAAGCGACAAGCGTGAAATCATTGCCGTTACTTTTGAACCTGACGCACAGGCCGCAAACAAGCCGGTCATCCCGTTAGGTGAGTGGCGATTGAACGCGACCCTCTCGAACGATGTTGAAAAAAAGCACATTGATCGGTTGCCTGCTGAAAACTCACGATAGGTTTGGGTCAAACTTGAACGACCTCAACCCTGGCTTTGGGCGATGCTGGGTGCGCTCAAGGAATGTAGTACGCACCAGAAGTCGCACTATGTTTGGAAACGAATAGAAGACGGCACCCTAGCGCCTGAAGCAGCGCATGGCGACCTTCAGATACGATAGACTCCGTTTCAAGTTGTCTGGCTGACCCGATCCAAATTATTAAGCCTATACACCTTCGTGCTCACCACTGCTTAGATATCGGCGCAGGGTTACGCCAAGCCCAAACACAGCTACATCCCCCAGAACCGAGAGCGCGCGATGCGCGATCGCAGCGCTTAGACCGACTCCCTGATCAGTGAAAAGGCCAAGTCCGAGAGCAATAATTCCGTCTCGAATACCGATACCACCGGGTGCGCCCGGCATCAGAAAACCGATGACCCAGGCTGTCGAAAAGATTGCGATGCATTGCAATATACCGGCACCACCCTGAGGGTAGATCGCCCGTGCGACACACCAAAGTGACAAACCCAGCATCAAAAAGTTGAAGCTATGCAGAAACAACAGGATCAGGCATTTTGAAATTGTGAGCTTCGGTTTTCCCGCTTTGCGCCAGATTACAATCTGGCCAATCATGATGCAGGCCAGAATTCCGAAGAAGATGATTGTCATCTGTCCATCGAGCCAGGATCCTGGAAGGTCTGCAATTACTGCGGCGACAAGATCGGGCATGGTCAGGAGCACAATTCCGACGACCAGAGCACCGCTGGCGAGCAGAAAACCGATCTCGAGCAAAAGAGATGACGCAATAATTGCGGATGGCACTCCATCATTCCGTGCGAGGGCGAAACGTCCCAAAAGGTGGGCAACATTGCCGGGGATGTATTTCCCGATCTGCGATACCATTAACTGACTTTCAGCGCGTGTGCGCGGTAGGGCAACGTCATAGATGTTTAGCGTCACCCCCCAAGCCACAGCACCTACGAGCTGCGACAGCACATAAAGGGTAAACCCACCTAGCAGTGCATAACGGGCGCGGCCTGACCCGAGGTCGAGCACTGCAATGTCTCCTGCGTGTCGAACCAGAATGATTCCGATGAAGATCAGGGCAGCAGCGGTGCCGATATAGCGCAGGGCGGTAGCCATGTGTTTACGTTTTGCGCGCCACTACAAGAAAACCATTTCCAAATTCGGTGTTAAGGAACGGGCGTTGTAGCCGGAAAAAAAGCCGCATGACCGTGACTGCGGGTATGGAAGAAAACACAGGCCAGAAGCGCCGCTCAATGGAACGATCGCTACCGCTCTCGTTGGTAAGGTCGTTCGCTGTTTTACCAGATTTGGCGTTGGTTTCCAATATCTGCCCATAGGCCCGAGCACGCCAATACTCCATAATATTGGCCAAAGGAAAACCGTAGCACTCAATAGTTTCGACGGTGAAGCCGGCGTCCTGAACCGAGTGTATTAAAAGTTCTCTACTGTAGCGCCGAACATGCCCGGCCCAAACGTCGGCCGCATTCCAGCGGGATGGGTGCGCAGGCGTCGACAAGATCATTGTTCCACCTGGTTTCAGATAAGTTTGCTATTCTCTCATGGCCTCAATATCTTGCTCCAAGTGCTCAATCACTTCAAATGACATGATCAGGTCGAAGGAGTTTTTCCAATCCGGGTCAAGCTCGGCCAAGAGTGTCATAGGGCTGGCTTGAGTGTTGAGTTTATCTGCCAGTTCAAGGGCTTGCTGCGAACGATCTACGCCATAAGCTTCAAAACCCTGTTCTGCCAGTTCTGACAATAGCGCAGCCGGTCCGCACCCAATGTCAAGCACTCTGCAAGGCATCAGATTTTTGAGATGCCGCATAACCCGATCACGCCTTAGAAGATACCGCGGCGCGGGCACCCAATTGGATTGCGGCAGGGCCGGGCCAAAGTGCCTGTGATAGATGGCAGAAGCACTATGCTCTGCGGAATTAATGGCGGTATCAGTCATGTCGACCACAGTTTTATCCGGCTTGAGGTGCACAATGAAACAGGTATCCGCAAAGAGTCCGCGCGATCTCATGTGGCTGGGCCATTTTCAGTTTGTCTTCAGGCATTACCGGATAGCCCTCGTGCCTCAATTCAGCGATGGCATCCAGCAGCGCTTCGGGATTTGAATGAGGGATAAGCTTCACCCCGAGAGCTTCGGTGCCGAAAGTTTCGATCATGGCAGGTGAGCTTCGGGTGATCACTGAACGCCCTGACAACAGCGCCTGATAAACCTTGTTCGGCACCACTGACGCAGCCTTGCCAGAGGCGCCAAAAATGCCGAGGCAAATGTCGGCATTTGAAATTGCCTCGTTCAGTTCCTCATAGGGAACCCATTTCTGCCAGGAGATATGATTATGCCCCGCATCCACCAGAGCTGTCTCGAGCAATAGGCGCTCTTGCCCGGTGCCAATCAGGTGCCAATTGATATCGCGACCTCGATCCGAGGTAGCTGCCGTCAATATCGTTTTAAGCCCATGCAGCGGGATGAGCTGTCCGTAAAACAACACTCTAGTGGGACCGTCGTGGCGCGCAGGAGGAGGCAGACGCTGGAAGGATCCCGGCTCAGCTCCCACCGGCACTGCTCCAATCCTGGATTCAGGCAAATTGAAGATCCGTGCAATATGCTCGGCATGCGCCTTCGTATCGAGCAAGACATGATGCGCTGCCCGGCAAGCCAGCCATTCAGTGACCCAAAGCATCCGGCCCGGCAGTGACTTGGCCCCAACCATACTTCGATCGTTAACGACAGTGTCGTAAAGCGAAAGGAACATGTCCCAGGTGATCTGCCGCCGACGTAGCAGGGCAAAGGGCCACAACACCAATGTATCGAGCGCGCCAAGATAGGGAACCATCACTGCATCATGACGAGGCGCACGCAAATAATGCAGGATCAGAAGCGGATAGGCCAAGAGCGCGCTGAACAACACACGGATCATCACAGCCATGTTCAATTGGCTTTTATCCGCGTGTTTGGGCCAAATCTCTGCGTGGATTTCAATTACTTCTACGCCGAGCTCTTGCAATCCAGTTCGGAGAATTCGAGTACGCGGTTTGCTGAGATCATATGTTCCCCAAAAAATCACACGCTTGTTGCCGGGCTCAGATGGTATCGGAGTGGTGCTGACCACCGGAGGGGAAAGAGGCATATCGGCATTCATGGCGAAAGCATCCGGAAGCCGGTATAAACCTCTCGATCCAAGCTTTCTGGCGCAACCGGAGCCACACCAGTATCCCAGATCAGCCTGACAGCAACACCTTTCGGTCCGTTGATTGTTACTGCCTCGGCGCCAATGCTGAGAATGTCTCCAGATGCGACGGCACTTGTATCAATCTGTACTGGCTGGCTGGTTTCGACCCGATACCGTCCGGGGAACGGAAGTGCCAATTCAACCGGTTCGCCGGTCAGCGTCACTGATCCACCGGCAAGCCAGATCGATCCCGAATAGTGCACATATGACTCGCGTAATATCTTGTGGTCCTCAGGCAGCAGCACAGGCTCGGCTCCATTGGCCGAACTTGGGTCCATCGTCAGCGTCAGAGCAGTTTTGTTGGCGATAAGTAGAGGCGGCTGTTGTTCTGCGATGATTTTGGCAAATACGGGCTGGCCCGCCGCGTGATAGCGTGCAACGCCCCAGCCTGACATGAAGAAACCAGGATTCGGGAAACTTGCGATCATGTGGCTGTCATCAATATAGGCGACCGGATCTGGGAACAGGCGATGAATTTCCGCAATAGTGGCGCGCTGGTTTCCTGCACGATCTTGCAGTGCTAGGGCTGCCTGGACAAAAAGCCCCGCAAGCATCACCATCACCAGTTGTGCCGAGCGTCGTGATGATCCAAGCCGCTGTGCTCCGATCGCGACGGCTACCATCAGGAGTGGGGTAGCGAAGGGGTAAAAATAGACAAAGGCATTGCGATAGATCACCACCGAGAGGAGCGGTGCAGCAAAGAGCGCAATCAACATAACCCGCCGAGCATTCCGACCGGCACACAGTCCGATCCCCACAAGAATGATCTGTGGGAGACTGAGCATAGCCCAACTCATGAATTCAGTTGATCGTGGGAATATGCCGCTTTTCAACAGCGTCGTATTCAGCGCGTCCTTTGCATTGTTTGCCGTCTGGTTGCCTTCGGCGACGCGGAGGCCAGACGCATGCCAGAGGTAGAATGACACGCAAATGCCAGCCGCCAATATACCCGTGATAATGATGCGCCGTACCGCTATTCGATCTTCGATCCTCCATATCAGCACGGCCAGAAATGCGGGCAGATAGAGTGCCGATTTGATCGTAACCAGTACGGCTAGAGCGCTCAGAAGCGCTGCCGCCAGTGTTTGCCAGACAGACAGGCGCGTGGTCAGCAAGATTGCAATCGAAGAAGTCAGTAATGCCGCAGCAATGGGATCGGCACGGAAACTGGCGCCATAGGCCAAAACGTAGCCCGAAGTCAGGAAACCCAGAGCAGCGATATCGGCAAATCGCTGTTCGGTAAAATACAGGGCGATACGGTGCACAGAAATTGTGGTCAGCCCGACGCATGCAACCATCACAAGCCGGGCTGCAAATATCTGTTCCATCTCATGACCCGGCAGCGCATCGAGCCATGTGAAACCATGCACGAAGAAGGTCTGCATTGGACGGTCCAATCGACCATCGAGGAAGGCATGGACATGTGACAGGAAATAGAATTCGTCCCAATTCACATTGTG
The DNA here is from genome assembly GCF_056542345.1 of Ruegeria sp. AD5. Classification (NCBI taxonomy): domain Bacteria; kingdom Pseudomonadati; phylum Pseudomonadota; class Alphaproteobacteria; order Rhodobacterales; family Roseobacteraceae; genus Ruegeria; species Ruegeria sp. AD5. The sequence continues at coordinate 1,311,651 of NZ_JBQFZR010000001.1, read as the reverse complement.
AGTATACGCCAGCACCAGCATTAACACGAAGACAACGACAATGCTCGCTCGTACCACTCGATCAAGAGTGATAGCCCCTACCAATCCGGCGTTTCGCTGATCGCCTAGCGCCGGATTATCCATTCTCTACCGCCCTGACTGGGTCGAGGGTAATTACTTCAGTAGGTCTAATCGGCGCGCGCAGTAACTCTCGGGCCCGGATGTCTTCCAGCAGACTACGGTTGGTGGCGATAAGATCGGCCAGGATACCAACGGCGAACAGTATCGTGGCCATTGCCAGCAGCACACCGGACAGAACCAGCGACTGAACATGCCCGGCCCCCCCGTCTGTCGCGTAATAATAGAGAAATCGCCCAACCCCGATTAAGCCAGGCAAGGCGAATACTGCCGAAAGCGTCAGGAAGAACTTCAATGGCGCGTAGATCACAAAAACGCGCAGAATAGTTCTTGCTGAGCGGGTGACGTACTCTCCGATACCTCTGAACAGACGAGACGGGCGTGTTACCTTGTTGACCCGAACAGGCACCGAGGTCATCGGGATATGTTTGCGTCCGGCCTGAATGATGGTTTCCAGAGTGTAGGTATAAGTGTTGACAACACAGAGTCGGGCAGCGGCATCTCGGGAATAGGCGCGAAATCCGCTGGGCGCATCAGGGATTTCTGACTTGCTAGCCAGTCGCACGACCCAACTGCCCAGCCGTTGAAGGGTTTTCTTCAACGGCGAGAAGCCCTCGAACTCTCTGATCGGGCGAGCGCCGACCACGATTTGTGCCTTACGCTTCAGTATCGGATCAATCAGGGCGCTGAATGTCGTCAGCGCAATACTGATTGTCTTCATGGGTGTTGACGATCACATTGGCGCCCAATGAAAGCGCATACTCGATGCCGGCACTGAACGCACGGGCGAGGCCGACATGGCTGCTCATTTCAAGAACGTGATCAGCTTTGGCGTTCCAGGCGACTTCAACGGTCCGATCGGTGGAGCCGTCGTCGATGACCAGTACTTCAACTTTACTGACGCCAGGAATCGATCGGGGAATTGCCGCGATCGCTTCAGCAAGGGTTTCCTCCTCGTTAAGCGCCGGTATTTAGACGACAAGCATCCTGATCATGCCATATTGACAACTATTGAGTGCAATTACATTTTGTTTTGGGACAAAATTGTGTCTATAAGGGGTAATTGTTGAGCCACCTGAAACGGTTGCACGCTCCTTTAGACGATTCGTATGAAATCTCGATGGTTGGGGCATCATCGGAGTCGACCGAAAACTGCTTTACTCTAAATCAGTGGATTGCGACCAGCCGTCGATCTGCTCAAATCAGCTCGACGCTGTAAATCGCTTCGAGCGATGAAGAGATCAACTCATTGGGGCCGATCAGTTTTACTCACGCCCGGCCTGGAAAATCCATTCTGTGTGAGGGTTCGCCTTCACGTCTTCCAACATTTTTAAGACCTCGGCTTTCCATCCAGCTTTGATCTTTAAAGCCAGTTGAGACGGCGGCCGATGGTTGGGTTCAAGGATCGCGTATTCATATCTGAGCGGTTTCTTGAATGGCAAAAAAGCGACCTTTCCGTCGGACAGGTTCAATTCTTGCTCGGTCACGACGGTCAGCGGATCAACGATGCTGCAACATTGCCCGGAGCTGACGAAGGGGATGAGGGGCTGAAAATACTGGCAGGTCACTGTCGGATTGTACTCAGCACCGACCTCCTCGAATTCCTGCCGGATTTTGCGCTGGAATGGGTGTGACGCATGCAAGCCGCCCATGGGCGTATCGTTCAGATCAGACAGTGTCAGCCTCTTACGCGAAGCAAGTGGGTGGGTGCGGTCAATGGCACAGAAGCAATCTGCTTTGATTAGTTCGGCAGAGTACTGCGGTTCCTTGCCCGCCGAATGTTCGAAATCAGCAAAGCCGAAGTCTATGTTCTGGGTCCCTGCAAGCTCCATAATCTGAGGTGAACTGCGGGTCGAAAGAGTGATGCGAATATCGGGGTTTTCTCCGACCGACTGGCTGATGAAACGCGGGAACAAAAAGGCGGACGGGCCGGGCATCGTTGCGATGTTCAGGCTGCCTGCATGCCCTTTGATCAACCCTTCCATTGTGCTGGAGATGGTGGCGAGACGGTCCAGAATGCCTGTGGTTTCGGCCAGAAGGTAGTGCGCTTCAGGAACCGGAACCAGGCGTCTTCCCTTGCGTTCAAACAGGGTCAGTCCCAGCGTTTTTTCCAAGTTTTTCAACGCAAGGCTAATCGCCGGCTGAGTGCGATTCAGTTTCTTGGCAGTTTGCGAGATAGAGCCGGTCTCCATCACTTCGCGAAACACTGTGAGCTGCATAAGGTTCATGGTTAATGTATAAATAAAACCTTAGTTTTGTGAAGTATAAAAAATTTGCATTTATGCGAATCGTCTCTACGCTGAGGAGATCGAATTCGGGAAAACCGAATCCAGCGATCCAACAACGGAGATGATTATGAAATTCGTGAAATGTTTGACCGGACTGGCCTTGGCAGGCGCGCTTGCCGCCCCTGCGCTGGCGCAGGATCCAACATTCTTCCGCATCGGGACCGGTGGCGCAGGCGGAACCTACTTCCCCATCGGCGGCACCATCGCCAACGGAATTTCTGCCCCTCCGGGATCTCGCCCGTGCGAAGAAGGTGGCCAATGTGGCGTCCCGGGCCTGATCGCAATCGCGCAATCCACGACCGCGTCGGTGTTCAACAATGCCGCAGTGCAGAATGGTGAACTTGAGGCCGGTCTGGCCGCAGCCGATGTGACCCGTTCAATGTATCTGGGCGAAGGCAAGTTCGAGGGTAAACCTCATCCCAACCTTCGCATCGTTGCAAATCTGTTCCCCGAGGACCTGCATCTCGTGCTGCCCGCCGGTCAGACGATCAACGACCTGGGTGATCTGGAAGGCAAGCGCGTCGGTATCGCACAGGCTGGATCGGGTACGCAGGTTGCTGTTCTGCAGATGCTCGACGCCTGGGGTGTAAACCGCGACAATATGGATGAAGCCGAACTGAACAACAGTCAAAGCGCCGAGCGTTTGGCTGACGGTCAGTTAGACGCCTATTTCTACGCTGCGGGCTGGCCAGTTGCTGCGATGGTACAACTGTCCTCGACCAAAGGCATGAACCTGCATTCGTTCAGCGATGAAGATCTGGCCAAGATCAACGAGATCATTCCGGCCTATATCCCTTCGGCCATTCCGGGTGGTGTCTATGAAGGCATAGACGCGGAAACCAAGACCCCTGCGGTCAGTGCTATGTTGGTCGTGTCCTCGGATCTGTCTGAAGATCTGGTCTATCAGCTGACCAAAGCCCTGTGGAACGACAACACCCGCAAGCTACTGGACAACGGCCATGCCAAGGGTAAGCAGATCACGCCCGATACCGCGCTGGATGGTGTAGAGGCGCTGGGTGTTCCACTGCATCCGGGTGCCGAGAAGTTCTACAAAGAAGCCGGACTTCTTCAGTAAACGCAACAAACTGAACCGTATCGTCGGTGCCCCTATGTGGGGCACCGCACACTGGAACTATGCGAAATCGGGAGGCCATCATGTCCGAGACCCAGAAACTTGATGACCACGAATTGACAGCCGAGGAACTAGCGGCCATCGAAGAACAGTTCGATGAAGGGGCCGCGGTCCGGCAGGTGACGCCCACCACAGGAAAAGTTCTCCGTGTTGTGGCCCTGATTTTAGCGTTCTACGAATTCTTCACGGCCGGATTCGGCCTGCCCGCAGACCACTGGCACATGGGCATCTACCTCGCCCTGCTGTTCATTCTGGTCTACGCCACAATCCCGATTGTCGGGGCCAAAAGCCTTTATGCCCTTAAGGTCAGCCGGTTCCGCATCGGTAACATCCCGCTCTATGATCTGGTTTTCATGGCGCTTGGCATCATTGCCGCGCTCTATGTTGGCGTAGCTTGGCGCGGCATTCCGTTCCTTGGGATCGAGGAACAGACGTTCCGGATGGGCAACCCCAACAACTATGATGTATTTCTGGGCGTCGTCATCATCCTTTTGGTGCTGGACATTGCGCGGCGCACGCTGGGCTGGGTGCTGCCCCTTATCATCTGTGTTTTCATCTCATACGCCCTGCTGGGGCCGTACTTCCCCGGACTGCTGCAGCATCCCGGCGTGAATTTCAAAACCTTCGTATCGTCGATGTATTTTCCGCAGGAAGGTATCTACGGCGTCACGCTCTGGGTGGTTTCGACTATCGTCTTTCACTTTGTTTTGTTCGGCGTCATCGCGCAACGCACCGGTCTGGGGCAGCTGTTCATCGACAACGCGACTATACTTGCGGGCCGTTATACTGGCGGTCCGGCAAAGGTATCAGTCGTGTCCTCAGCTTTCTTTGGCACGATCTCGGGCTCATCGGTGGCCAACACCGTATCGACCGGAGCATTGACTATCCCCAATATGAAGCGCCTCGGATACCCGGGCCATTTTGCGGGCGGGGTTGAGGCTGCGTCTTCGGCCGGCGGCCAGATTACTCCGCCGATCATGGGCGCTGCGGCCTTCATCATGGCCGAGTTCCTTGAGGTTCCGTACACCACCATTGTGATCGCGGCGATCTTCCCAGCAATTCTGCACTATGTCGGCGTCTTCGCTGTGGTGCACCTGATGGCACGCAAGCTGAACCTGAAGGGTCTGGCGAAAGAGCAACTGCCGCAACTCAAAGCCGTCTGGGCGGAAGGCTGGGCCAATATCGTGCCACTGATCGGCCTGCTGGTGGTGCTGTTTACGGGCTACACGCCATTCATGTCCGCTTTTTGCGGTATTTCTCTGGCGGTCATCGCGGGCATGTCGCGGATCAAACAGCCGCCAACGCTGGTCTATGCCGCGGCTTTCCTGGCTTTTGTGCTTTGGAAATTCTCGGATGGCGGGTTCGACCTGACGATGACCGCAATCCTCTGTGGCCTGTCGGTTATTGCCACGCTGAATCCACAGAAACGGATTGAAGTGCCCGAGATGCTGCAGGCGGTCGAACTGGGCGTGAAGTACTCGCTGGCCGTTGGTGCCGCAGCGGCTGCGGTTGGCATCGTGGTCGGAGTGATCAACACCACTGGCATCGGCTTTCGCATTGGCTTCATGGTGACACAGGGCGCGGGCAATCTGGCGTCAGATATCTACAACATGATCTCGTTCGGCAGCTTCCAGCTGTTTGCCATGGAAGACCTGCAGCTATTCATCTCACTGGTCTTCATAGCCATCGTCTGTATCCTGATGGGCGCGGGTATCCCGACCACAGCGTTGTACATCATGCTGGTATCGGTCGCACAGCCTGCTTTGGCGCAGCTCGGCGTTCCTCCCATCGCCAGCCACCTGTTCGTGCTCTATTACGGCGTGGTGTCAGAAATCACACCACCGGTCTGTACGTCGGCCTACGCGGCTGCTGCAATTGCCAACTCGAATCCGTTCCGCACTGGCCTGTCGGCATTCACTCTTGGATTGGGCAAGGTGATTGCGCCGATGGCTTTCGTATATGCGCCAGTTCTGCTGTTCGTATCCTCAACCGGCTTCAATTTCTGGGAGTTCACTTACACCGCCGCCAGCTGTATCGCCGGGGTCATCGCCCTGTCGGCTGCGGTTGTGGGCTACTGGCTGAAACCGATGAATGTTGCGGCGCGGATTCTGATGGCCCTTGCGGGGATTATCTTTGTCGCGCCCAGCCTGACGGCAGACCTGATCGCGCTGGCCGTTGCCTCGCCTGTCATCGTCACCCAATTGATCGCGCGCAACCGCAGTCAATCTCCGGCCTGAACTGATGACAGAACAAGTGACCATCATCGGCGCAGGAATCGTCGGCATCTGTTGCGCTTTGTCGCTGCAGGAACGGGGCATTCAGGTTCGGCTGATCGATCGAGGTGAGCCGGGTCAGGAAACCTCGTTCGGGAATGCTGGTGTGGTTTCGCCTTGGTCGATCATTCCGCAAGCAATGCCCGGTATCTGGAAAATGCTGCCCAAAATGCTGCTAGACCCTAAGAGCGCGCTGTCAGTCAGGCCCAGCTTCTGGCCCAAAATGATTCCTTGGGGGTTGCGATTTCTCGGAAACTCAGGAGAAAAAACTGTTCGCGAAGTCTCGGACGCGATGGAGGTTCTTTGTCGCCCCTCCGTCGATCTGTACCGGCGTCATTTACATGGTACCGGGCACGAGAACCTGATCACCGATAGCTATTACATCCACGCCTTTCGCCGACCAGAACAGGCTGATCTGGACGGGCTTGGATATCTTATCCGCCGCGAAAAAGGCGGCGATCTGGAACGCGTCGACGGTGACGAACTGCGCCGATTGGAGCCCGCTATGTCCGAAGCGTTCAAAGGTGCGATTGTGATCAAAGGGCAAGCGCGTGTAACCGCTCCGGGACGTGTGGGAGCGGTTTTGGCCGAAAAGGCGCAAGTGCAAGGTGCTGAAATTGTGCAAACCGAAGTCACCAAGCTTACCCCCGCAGAAGAGGGTGGTTGGCAGATTGCAACTGCGCAGGATACGCTAACCGCCAGCCATGTTGTTCTTGCGGCAGGCGTATGGTCTTCCGACCTGTTGAAACCATTGGGATTGCCTATGCCTCTCGTGGCCGAAAGGGGCTATCATGTCGAATTCCCAACCCCTGCGGTCGAACTGAACAACTCGGTCATGGATGTGGATGCAAAGGTGGTCGCAAGTTCGATGCTTGGGGGGCTTAGGGTCGCCGGTACGGCTGAATTCGGCAGCGCCGATGCACCCGCTGACCCACGGAAGAAGCAAATCCTGTCCCGACAGGCCAAGGCCATGATGCCCGAGCTTGATACAGGTGAGGCGCGGTTTTGGATGGGTCGGCGCCCGTCATTCCCGGACAGCTTGCCGGCAATCGGGCATTTAAAGGACCAAGAGGGGCTCTATGCAGCGTTCGGGCATTCTCATTACGGGCTGATGATGGCCCCGAAAACCGGCGAGCTAGTGGCGGATATCGTCTTGGATCGCATCCCGAATATCGATCTAGCACCGTATACACCAACCCGGTTTTGAACTTTCAAATCAAAAAAGGACCTGATGACAATGCCAATTTATCAAGGCGGCCAGAATATCTGCGGGGCCTCAATCGGTGTGCTTTGCCTTGAAAGCTATTTCCCAAAGCCACCGGGCCATATCAAGAATCCGTCCAGCCTGCCATTTCCGGTTCTGTATGAAATGATCGACGGGGTGACTGTCCCGACACTTCTGAACAACCCTACGCCGGAATTGCTTGAACCCTTCATCGAAGGTGCCAGACGGCTTGAGGCCGAAGGCGTGCGCGCCATTACCGGCAGCTGTGGCTTTCTTGCGCTGTTTCAAAAGGAACTCGCGGCAGCGGTTTCTGTTCCCGTCTTTGCCTCCAGCCTGATCCAAGTGCCGCTGGCTTATCACATGACCGGCGCGAACGCTCCGGTGGGTGTTTTGACTGCAGACGCGTCTGCTTTGACCGCCCGGCATTTTGAAGGCGTCGGTGCCGCCGGTGTTCCGGTGGCGGTGAAGGGACTGGAGGACACTAGTGAATTTGCAGAAGTGATCTTGCGGAATACCCGCACCCGTATGGACACAGACCTGATCGAGGCCGAGGTCCTGAACGCGACCCGTAGCCTGATGCTTGATGCCCCTGATATCCGCTCGCTGGTTTTGGAGTGTACAGACCTGCCGCCCTACGCATCGCGCCTTCAGGAAGAACTGCGCCTTCCCGTGTATGATCTGACGACACTTGCGCAAATGGCACATTCCGTAGCGGCCCGCGAGCTATACTCTGGATTGATGCCCTGGCAGCGTTAGTGCGTGCCAATCAATTCGAATGAAGGAATGACATGGACCATGGCCGTAACCTCAGGATATCTGAGGTCTTGCAAAAATGCCAAAGCTGCAGGAGTGCTATGTGACCATTGATCTGTCCATTTTGATGGCCGCCATTTGCCTCGGGGCAATGCTGCAGGTTGGCGTGGGCATCGGTTTCAGTATCATCGCGGGTCCCCCGATGATGATCCTGCTCGGCACCTCGACGGCAGTTCCCATATTGCTGTTGCTGAATACCCTTGTGTCGATAGTCGCGACGGACCGTCATGTACTAAAGAACAACAAGCCACTCATTCTTAATGCGATCATCGCATGTTGTGTCGGTGTAGCTGCCGGTCTTACTGTTTATCCGTTGTTGAACGAGGCGTTTGTTCTGGCCTTGACGGCCTGCTTGTTGTTGATCGGTATAATCACCACCCTGCTTCCCTTGCGCGGCACAATCGGGCGTTTTGGGTTTTCAGCCATTACAGGACTGTCCGGGCTTGCGACAGTCTGGGCAGCAACACCGGGCCCACTTATGGTGTTTGGTTTGATCGCAAAGGGCCGTTCAGCAAAAGAGGTGGCCAAGCTGGTGCAACCCATCGCGCTGGTGGCTTATGGCATTGCATTCCTGTTGCACAGCCTGTCCGAAACGCAGGCCATCACATACGGGCCGCAACTGCTCGGCTTTGTCATAATCACGCTGGTAGGCAGCCTGCTTGGACGGGCAGGGGGCCCTTACTTGCCGCAATCGGTCGTCATAGCCGCGATCCGCGTGGTTTCTTTCATCGCTTGCTGTGTCCTGTTCCAGCGCGCCTATATGATTGCATAATCCCGGGAGGTGCACGATGCAACGAAACGACAATCTGGAGAGATTTCCTCGCGCCCGGCTTTTGTCGGGCCCGACACCTCTGGAACGGTTAGACAGGTTGTCGGCGGAATTGGGGATCGACCTCTGGCTCAAGCGCGATGATCTGACGGAGCTTGTGTTTGGCGGCAATAAAACACGGCAGCTCGAATTCTACCTCGGCGATGCTCAGCAACAAGGTGCCGATACCATTCTAATCACCGGTGCTGTTCAGTCCAATTTTGTCCGATCTGCAGCCGCGGCGGCCGCTAAGCTGGGCATGCAATCCGTGCTTCAATTAGAAGAGCGTGTCCCAGATATGGACGATGAGTATTACAGGTCCGGGAACGTATTTTTGGCACAGATTCTGGGTGCCGAGCATATGAGCTATCCCGAGGGCGAAGACGAAGCCGGGGCCGACGCGGCATTGCACGCGCGTGCTGACGAATTGAAGGCCCAAGGCCGCACGCCATACGTCATTCATCTGGGCTTGAATCATCCACCTCTGGGGGCGTTGGGCTATGTCGTTGGCGGACAGGAATTGTGCGCCCAGATGCCCAATTTCGATGCGGTGGTTGTGCCGTCAGGCAGTGGTGCTACGCATGGCGGTTTGCTAACCGGTCTAGCACTGGAAGGCAGCACGGCCCCGGTATTTGGAATATGCGTGCGCAGAGATCGCGAGAAGCAACACGCCCGCATGATGATCGTTCTACAGAAACTTGCAAACTTGCTGGATGTTGATGCCGCTCTATTGCAGGCGCGGATCGATGTCTATGACGATGCATTGCCGCCAGGTTACGGCAAAGTGAACGCAAGAACGCGTGCCGCACTGGAAAAAATGGCACGGACCGAAGGGGTTTTCCTCGACCCGGTTTATTCCGCCAAGACATTCGCCGGTTTGATGCATCTGGTTGAAAGCCAGAAGATTAAACCGGGTCAGAAAGTTATTCTGCTGCACACCGGCGGGCTGCCGGCCCTTTTTGGATATCAAAATGAACTGGCGGACAATCTGACTTGAAGGAAACTCGGCCTCGTAGTGCCGGCTTCTGATCTATGGCTCCCATTGGCATTTCAACGCTTGTGCCGTGGGCAGCTCAAATCACTGCTAAATTCAACAATGAGAAAGTACAAGTTATGACAATCACCCGCATCGAAACCGGTCAGCGCATGAGCCGGATCGTGAAACACAACGGCGTTGCCTACCTGTGCGGTCAGACTTCGGACGCGCCGACCGTGGCAGATCAGACGCAGGACATTCTGGCCAAGGTTGAGGATCTTTTGCAAAAGGCAGGCAGCGACAAGACCCGCATCCTAAAATGCGAAATCTGGTTGGCGGATATGGCAGACTTTGCCGAGATGAATGCCGTTTGGGACGCTTGGGTGCCCGAAGGCCACGCGCCCGCCCGCGCCTGCGGAGAATCCAAGCTCGCCCGTGATGTATTGAAGGTCGAAATGATCGTGACGGCAGCTTACGACTGAGCGGCGGCTGATTGCGGTTAATAGGGTAGGTTTTCTGGACCTTTGCAAGTCCAATCCCTCGGAGATTGAGCTATTCACGGTCCAGAAAACACCCTAGGTCTTCGCGTCTGCGTTCGCGTGCCCACATTTGCGTCTCTGAAAGCGATTGCTGACGGGAGATGACGGCGATGCGTTAGTTTCGCAGTTTCACCACCAACTGGCATGTGATGCGCGCCCGGTGGGTTCATATCGATTGCCCAAAGTCACTGTAGTGGATTCAAATCCTTACGCATCTTGGGTGGGTCAAGAAACAACACAGGATAAATAGCGCTATTCGAGTGCTATTTCAGATCATTTTGGCCAATTCAGGGCTGCGCTAAGCTGCTGCTAATACAGCAAATTTTTGCTCTCCGAATTTGACCAAATAGCTGCCGCGTATTAATCGACTTGCAACGAAACGAGCGATCAACTCTTTGTCTTTGCAAGATACGTCCAAGTTGGCCCGGCGGTTTCCCCTGATCCATCCGGCAAAGGAATACGCATCAATTTCTGCGCCAGAGACTTGATGTCATACATTGCTGGGACCAGTGACCTTAGCGCAGTCTTGTCCGTATTAAACGCAATGTGCAGACCATCAAGCAGGCCGGACCAGGCCGCGTTAAATTCTGCAGATATTTCTTCGATCTCTGGCGCGTTCTTGAAGTCTTTTTCGGACGGATCATCCCGCATCGGGGATACCGCGCTCCAATCGACGATGAGGTCGCCACCGGTGGGCGGGCCGTCTATGCTGTCATCTGGTTTATAATACCGGCTGTGCAGGATTTCGTTGAATTTGAAATAGTGCGCAACATCCTCGCGGTGATCAGGGCCAGGGATAATGTCATTGTCGCCAGCTCTGTGACCAAGGTCTGCGCCTTCCCCTTCATCCATGATTTTCTTTATCGCCTTCAGCGCGGCCTTACGGCGCTGCGACGGGGTGCCAATCACCTCGATCACCTCACCTCCAGCACCGAAATAGTCGGCGTCGGTGATTTGTCGTGCCTCATTACCAGTAAAAATCGCGGCATCCCCATAAGTATCACAGGCTTTGCGCAACCTTTCCCGGATGTAGATGTAAAAACCTCCGATCGTATGATAATCACCGCTTTTCGCAGCTCTTTCATCTTTTGGTGCCGTTTCAACCGCACGAAAGCTCTTGATTTGGTCTGGCGTAAACCTGCGCAGATAAACAGTTGGACCGCGCCCGTTTAGCAGTGGCTGGGGGTATTTGGGCAGCAGCTTAGGATTGTTCAGCTCCGGAGTTCCGCCAATCGAATTCATGACATTCGCCGCAAGAACCATGTGCAGCATTTCTTCGACCATAACCTGCCGGATCACTTCGATGGGTTCGGCGTTTACGATTGTAGGCTCAGACCGGTCATACTGGCCTTGTTCGAGGATCGAATAACACGCAGTCGCATAGGGAGGAATAGTAGTGAGTTCAAGAATAAGCGCGTCCTGAAACAGTTTACACAGTGTCGCGCGCTCTTTCTCCAGTTTGTCTTTCGAGGTCATTTTGCACCCCCTTTCCGAACAGCATCCGATATTGCTCTGGAGGCTCGGTAAGCCATTGCCGACATCGTGAGTGTCGGGTTCGATGTTGCGATTGTTGGCATCGATCCGGCGCCTACCATCCACAAATTGTCGTGATCCCAGGTTCGCATTACGTCATTAGTCACCGAATTGCGCGGGTGCGTTCCGATCCGATGGGTTCCGACAAGATGACCTGCGCCAAAGAACGTGTATCCCCGGCCGTCATAGGTGAAATATCCGGCGTCAGATGGGTTGTAGGCCGTGTGGTTTCGAATACCCAGGCGCTGAAAAATCTGGGTGCAAGTGTCATAGGCAGTTGCCAAACCGGCCCGCGAATAGTCATCCAGATCATAGCTGATCACAGGGCGATATTCACCCATCGGTGTGCGATAGGCGGGATCAATCGTGACTCGGTTGGTCGAGCGGGGCAGTTGTTCGACCATCGTGCCGATGCGAACCTGTCTTTGAACATCGTGATATAATTTGTCACGAAGCGCTTTGCCAAAGAGGTTCTCCTGTTCAACAAAGCGCGCCACATCCGTGTTTGGGGCCCCGGTGGCAAAGTTCCAGCCCCAGTTTCCGATCTCGAGCCTATGTGCGGCAGTTCTATCACGAAAGGTCCCGTCCCGGAAATTGGCGTAGCTTGACGTCGATCCCGGCCCACGAAACGGACCAACCGGCTCGGGCGCGGAACCCCAAGTCATCATGTAGGGATGATCCATCAGGTTGCGGCCCAGTTCGCCGCTGGTCCGACAAATCTCGGAAGCCAGCGCAAGAGTTACGTTTTCCACCGCTCCACCAGCAAGGACGTATTGTTTGCCCTTGGCACGGCGCAGTTCGTATTGCGCGACGCCGGGGAAAGGGTACTTCTTGTAAACGATACCCGAAACGCGACCGCTTTCGGCAAGTTCGACCTTGGACGCCACGGCTTGCGTGATTGTCTGCATGTGATGTTTGCGGAGATGCCTGGCATCATCCAGCGTTTTCATTGCATTGTATTTTGCCTGGATTGGGCAGATCGGGATACAGCTTGAGTTGCCCTCGCAGCGCTGGCCCATATAAGCAAACGGGCCGGTTGACCCGCGCGGTCGGAATTGGGGCCTCATCTTACGGCCCACAGGTATGCCATTGGCATTTTTTGGCTTGCGCGGGGTTGAGTTGCGGCCTTGTGGAGTGCGTGAGACTTTCAGTCTAACTGTATCTTTAGGGTCTTCGCCAATTTCAATGGGCATGCCGTCTGCCCGGGCAAAGAACCCGTCGATATAAGACGAGGGTATCGAGTGCATGGGGAAGTCATATCCTTTAGCAAAGTACCCCCGGTTATCATGCTTGCCCGAGGTCTTTATTCCCAATGCTCTGGGTGTCTGTTCCTCGGCGTCCGCAGAGACGCCGATTTCCCACTCGGCTCTTTCATAGTCGGATCGAATATCCTTGTAGCCAAATGGCCAATCGACCCCTTGGCCGAACCTGCTCTGCATTTCGAAATCTGCGGGCATCATCCGAAGGCTGGTGCCCAGCCAATGCAAGGAGGTTCCGCCATAGGCACGCAGATAGTTGCTGCCGAAGGGCAACGGGCCACGTTGAACAAAGTACCCGTTCGTGTCCGGTTCGGTGCCGCGAACCGCCGTAATGTCCAGCACCGAAGGTGACGGCAAAGTCGGCAGATCCGGGTAGGGTGAGTTCGGTGTTTTCGCCAACGAGAGGTAGTACTGATCCAGATAGGATCGGTAGGTCTCCCACGTTTTACCGTGATCTGCACCGGCCTCGAGGATCAGAACTGTATGCCCTGCTGACACAAGCTCTTTCGCCAGAATGGCACCAGAAAATCCAGCGCCGACAATGACCACATCATAGGTTCTGTCGTCGTCTGTAATCGCGTTCATTGGCCCGCCTCCCGTTTCCGAGGAGGTTCAAGCGCCCAAGCACCAAAACCCTGCTGCTTTGCCCCCATGGGATGGGCACCGATGGCGTCCCAGACCAACCCTTCCTTGTACGAGCGTGTCGAGATGATCTTGACCACATCAAAGCGAGAAGCGCCGTAGCTTTCGCGCCATTCTTGCGAAAGCGGGACCCACTGACCCGTGTACCAAAGCTGAATCAGCGAACGCGCAATCGGGCCAAGGCACCTGTCCGACAGATAAGTTTGGCGGATAATCTGATCATCGTCCCCTTGCCCGAGGGATTGAGCGTGAGACAGAAACCGGCTCAAAATCTCTTCTGGCAGAACCTGTCGGAATTGATGCCAGTATTCCCCGGTGCACCCGGTCCCTTGCAACTCGGCACTATTGTAACCCGTCAATGCCGCGCTGACCGTCAGGAAGGCTTGATGGGCGGGACTGTTGTCATGCTGTGACATGGCGGTCTCCATCAATGGCATCCACGTAGAACCCGCGAGGCTCGAAGCAGGCGGGGGGGCTTTCAAAAACCTGTACGGCGACAGGGGTGAAGTCGGTGAACAACCGATGCATGTCCCGTGTCATCGGGAAATCGTTGTTGCCGAGTTTCAGTTTGAATGTCTTGGCGATGCGCTTGCCGTCCTTGTTGTCCAGCATTGCAGTTTCGAAGAGGCCCGAGATTGTCCAGCGGGTCCAAACAGTGCGGCCAAGACCGGTCGCGAATTCTGGGATCGGAGTGCAATTTGTTGTCGTCCACTGATTGCCACTAAGCTTTCCCAAATCGGCGGTCAAATCGTAGACGATGGTTTGCGGGTCGTCGGGGTTGACCAATTGAATCCACCAGGATTTCGGAGAGATTGGCGGATGGCCTTTCATCTTGGCGTTCAGCGACGGCACTTTGTAATTGAACTGCCCCAGAAACTTGGGCTCGCCAAAGGCCTGACGCCCAGCCTTGACAGCAACCGCATTGTCTGCGGCTACGTGTATTCGCAGATGCCCGATGGTCTTGGTCTGATCGCGGCCGTGCAGATACTCGGTCAGGGACATCTTCGGAACGCCGGGCACCCGGTTCGAAGGGTAAGCCAGAAGGTTAAATTCAACCTCGTTCACAAAGCCCAAGGAATTGTCATAGTGGGCGGTGTAGCGTTGAAAATTCAATAGAATGACAGCTTTGTTCTTTCCATTTTCATCGGGGAACTCCGCCACGCACAATCCTGTACCCTTGACGAAGGGTTTGGCGGCTTCGACCGAGGTATACCAATACATCCATTGGCATTGCAGAGAGGCATAATAGAAGGGAAACGTATCAAACTGCTTGGGCAGTTTTGGCATGACACCGGTGACATTCGTCTGATGGCAGCGGTCACCTTTTGATTTCTTCTTAGTCATAATGGCTATGTCCTCCCGACTGGCTTTGACTATCTCGTATGTTTCAAATGTCCTGTGATGAGCTCTCCGTTTTTGCAGTTCCAAGTTTTCTCAGAATAGAGCGTGTCTCGGCCAAATCCGGACCATCGAACCCGGCGACTTCTTCAACCGCTTTTTTGATCCGGTTCAGGCAATCGGGGGTTGGATCAAGCTTTGCCAGCTCTTTGATCGTACGCAGCAGCGGACCAAAATGCCCGCGGTCCAGCGCCAAACTGACAGCCTGCTCGAAATGATCGATACACGCTTCTTCATGACCTTGGGTAAGCGCCAGACGTCCTCTTAGCCGGGTCAAACCGACAATCCAGAATTGTTCCCCCCCACCCAACGTGATCTGCTCGGCTTCGTCCAAAAGCTCTTCTGCGAGTTCGAGATGTCCGTGCAGGATGGCCGCGTCTGCATAAAGATACAGAAAGAAACTCAACCCCAGCCGGCAGCCGGTATCCCGCCATTCCTGAAGACCAAGTTCGATTTCCTTCAGCGCGCCGTCGCCCAACTCGTTCCGGCGTGCCCATCCGTTCATGATCCGCGCCCATCCACGCCAGAACTGAAACGAGTACTCCTCTGACAGCGCAATCAGATTGGCCGAGCTTTCCAGTACAAGGTCTTCATCACCGCGGAACTGCGAGATCCAACCCAGAAATGCATTTGCAAAGGATTGACTGAAGGGATGCGCTGTTTCTTCCGCGTGAAGCACGGCCTTTTCGATCGCGTCCAAAGCGCTTTTCGTGTCGCCCGACAACCAGCAAGACAGCGCACGATATCCCTGAAGCGCGACGGATAGATCAACGACGTCAAAATCCAGCCCCATGAACCGGTGCTCAAGCGACAGATTGACATCAATCCCTGCCTGCAGATGCGTTAGGGCGTCCTGCGGCTGGCCAAGATATGTCTGCAGCGAGCCAAGTGATCTCTCGGCGGATACAATGGCAAGAGGGCTTTTCAGATCCTGACAAAGCGACACCAGGCGATCCGCATTCTGTTTCGATACAGCATATTCG
The DNA here is from genome assembly GCF_056542345.1 of Ruegeria sp. AD5. NCBI lineage: Bacteria > Pseudomonadati > Pseudomonadota > Alphaproteobacteria > Rhodobacterales > Roseobacteraceae > Ruegeria > Ruegeria sp. AD5. The sequence goes on along the minus strand of NZ_JBQFZR010000001.1, from coordinate 1,295,665 downwards.
CCCCCCAGCATTGTCGATCGGAACTGGCCATAGACGACTTTGAACAACCGCTCTGTTTCGCCGTATTCACGACACAAGGTTTGTGCCCGGGCATATGCGGAAAGGACCGAATTGTGTGCGTATCCTCGTACAAACGCCAAAGGAACCGCGATGGTGATTTGCAGATCAATCTCGCGCCGGTCGCGGTCTTGCGACGCAGGCAGTTCCTGCAGACATTCCAGGGCGTGCTGCAGATGGGTGATGGCCTCAACATTTGCAGAATGATCCAATGCCTGGCGCGCGGCCCGCATAAGGTTGAGCTCGGCCGCCAAATAATCACCGGCCCGCCAATAGTGATGGCCCAGAATCTCTGGCTCGTGTTTAACAATTTCCTTGTAGTTCTCTTCAAGAACCGCCGCGATTTGACCGTGCCATCTGGACGCCGTCGAACGCAGCATGGATTGATACGCCGCATCCTGTACCAAGGCGTGACGGAACCGATATGTGTCTTCCACGCCTCTCAGCCCGGCGGGAACAATCAACTCTGTTTCAAGTAGCTGCTCCAACGCTCTGGTGATTTCCTGGTCGCTCCATTTCAAAACGTGGCTAAGCAGGTTTCTTTCAAAGTTGCGCCCGATTGCAGCAGCGACCTGCACGATCTCGCGGCTGGCGGATAACCGGTCCAGCCGGGCCATCAAGGAATCCTGCAGAGACTCCGGAATTGCCATGGACAACTCGGCCTTGCTTTGCCCCCGGCTTGCCAGCAGACCGGATTCCATCGCCATTTTAGTCAGTTCTTCGACAAACAGCGGCACGCCATCGGTTCGGTCTGCCAACTGGGTCAGAACCTCATCCGAAGGCCGGATCCCCGAAATGCTTTCAACCAGTTTGAAGATATCGCGCCGGACCAGACGGTTCAGCTCCAAGGTGGTGACATGTGACTGGTTTCGCCAGGGTGACTGGAATTCACTGCGGGCCGTCATCAAGACCAGGCAGCGCCGGTTTGACAGTTGTTCAACCCATCCGTCGACAAACTCAAGCGTGGAAGCATCGAACCAATGTACGTCGTCCAGCAACAACATTAGCGGTGAAGATTGTTCTAATCCTGCGCAAAGCCGCAGCAACGCTTCGATCAACGCACCCTTTTCCCGTTCAGGCGCCATTGGTTCAGCCGGGATTGAAGTGTCTTCCAGCGCCACTAGGCGCAGAATGGGCATAACACAGTCAGGATCATCGAGACCGAGTTCAGACAAAAACCCGATGATCTTAGCCCGGTTCTGTTCTGGAGTCTCATCAGGTGTCATTCCGGTCAACGCCGTAAGCGCGTTTTTTATCGGGTAAAATGCGCTGCTTTGATGAAGCGGTGAGCCGAACAGAATGAATTGCGACGCATCTTCTTCGGCCAGATCATCGCTCAACCCAAAGGCGATCTTAGATTTTCCGACACCCGCATCGCCGGTCAGCAACAGCACTTGCCCTTCACCTTCCAGCGCACCCTCCCACCGAGATCGGACCAAGGCAATTTCCGCCGTCCGACCGATGGTTGGTGTTTTGTCGTGTGAAAAGTCTTTGCGCCCCGTTTCGAACCCCAAAACCTTCTGCCGGGCCTCAAACAGCTCTAGCGGAGCGCTAATCCCTGCCAATTTCGGCGCGCCCAAAGACACAAAGTCGAGCCGTTCACCAATCAGGCGTCGCGTCACCTCGGAGATCACGACTTGCCCGACCTCGGCAACGGACTGAATACGGGCCGCCACGTTCGGTGTGTCTCCGAACAGCCACATCTTTTCGTCCAATGACGAGCTGTTGGCGGTGCCAACAACAACGGGTCCGGTATGCATTCCGATGCGAACGTTGGTCGCAACCGGCTGGCTGGAAAATCCAACTTCAATACCCTCTGCCATCTGGGTAATTTCAAGCGCGCACAGCGCGGCCGAATAGTGACTCGCCTCTTGCGCGACGGGGTAACCAAAGACAGCCACAACACCATCACCTGCATAGTTTGCGATCTCACCGCCAAATTTCGCAACCGTGCTACCGACCAGATCGCGATATTGGGTGATAAGCTCACGATAGTCTTCGGGATCAAATTTTTCGGACAACGCGGTAGAACCAACCAGATCGCAGAACATGACGGTCAGTTGCCGCCGTTCCGCAACATTTTCAGGTGCGGGCGTTAGTGGCGGTGAATTGTCTTGCTCTGACTTTTTGACCGGCGCTGATCCGACCACAGACGCACCGCAGGCCGTGCAGAACTTTGCCTTTTGCAAAGCTGGGGCTCCGCACGCTGTACACGTAAGGGACAGGGCGTTTCCACAGCTTTGGCAATACTTCGATCCGGCAGGATTGGCCGAACCACAATTTGGGCAATTAACGTCAGGACTTACCAAAATGGTCGCCTTCGTAAGTTTAGATAGATCAGGTCAAAATTAGAAACGATAGAACGAAATCACGGCTTCTTATAACATAATATCAACAATGCGTCGCCCAACAATTCCTGATGGATGAACCAGGCTGCAACTTTACCCGGCGCAAAGCCCCGTGGATCAACAAAATTACAGGGTTTCCTTGGGGCGGCCGGGATCGCCCGACCTACCTTTAGCCGTTGCTCGACCCAGCTTCGGGGCGCACGAATCCCTGAATGCGATCCACGTTCATGACCTGAAAGAATGGGCTCTTGCTCCCTGGGGCAGAAAGAAAAAGGTGACCACTTTTTTTCAGGAACTTCGAAAAATCCGATCCTTTGCTCAGGTGTTTTTTGAATGCCTTTTCGTTTTTGTAGATTTCCACGAACACAATCTTATCGTCATCGCATGGCGGGACCGAGTCCGCGCCACCTGAGTGCACAAGGTAACCCCAGGTATCAGGTTCGTTTTTCTTGACGTCCCTAGCAAGCCGCCGGAGTGCAGCAATACCTTCGGACCGGGTTTCTGGGTTCAGATACCAAATCGCAATCGTGGTTAGCATTTCCTCGCTCCTTTCATGGGTTGGACCGATCGTCTAAATGCGGGTCCAACGGTTTGGTTGCCGCTCAATATTGGCAACGTCACCGGCGGAACGGGTCGCTAATCCTGGGCATTTGTTGAGTTCAATTCTTCACTTACTGCGCAGGTCTTTGGCCACCTTGAACCGGTGACACGGTTCCGCCGAAAAATAGTCTTTAACAAGTATCCAAGCGGTGATGGTTATGCATCCAACTGCAAGTCGGCCGCACGTGGAAGAATGCGCCCGAACTCACGCCCACCGAGGCTGTGTTTGACCTGCGTGTATATCATAAAGACGGGCGTAAATCCCGAATTTATGTTGCGACCACGCCTTCTGCGACCCATTCGTCGAACTGGGCCAATACATGATCGCAAAACGCGGCATCGTTGATATGTGCGTCTATTTCGGTCATAGGAACGCGCCCGGGCATGACTTTACGGGCCTCATCCATCATCTCGGCCAGGGCTTCGGGATCATACGCCTCTTCACCCTCCTTGTCCCAGGCTTCGACCCCGTGAACGGGCAGAAAAAAGTGAACCGGGCCAGTTGCGGCCTCCAATCGGTTGGCAAGCTCCCGCACCCAGGCACGGCGTTCATCGCCATTGAAGACCGAGCTTTTTATCAGGCGGTTGTGTTCATGAAATGGACGGTCGGCATACTGGTCAGGGATGTCCTGCCATCCGGCAAAGTCCAAAAGGTCCAGCGCGCCTGGCGCAACCAGCTGTGGTGTGCCCACACGCCCGGCATTTGTCACGCGATCCTCACCGCTGGAGACCACGGAACCCGCCATCAGGTTCCCGAATTCCTGCATGCAAAAGTCCATGACGCAGGCAAACGCCCCTTCACCCGCCAGTTTTTCGAATGCCATGCCGCCCATTCCGGTGGAATGAAAAACGGCAACCTCGAACCCGCGCTCTTCCAGCGCTGGTTTGAGCGTTTTCATATAGCGCAGACACGAGGACCCAAGGCTGGTCATCCCGATCAGCGGTTTGCTGCGATCCGGTATTGTGGCAGCTTTTGTGGCACCAACAACAGCGCCGGCCGCTTGCGCAAGCGAAGATTGGCAGATCGAATTCATACCGTAGAGCCCCCCGGCCCACAGGATCATCTGAATGTCCGGAGCCAGTCGGTGCGGCGGGATCAACGGAGAAAAACTGACGGTAGACACGATGTATTTCGGCACCCCCATTGGCAAGGCCTGCGCACAATCCAGGGCCAGATCGGTACCCATGGTCCCTCCAGTAGCCAGCATCCCATCAAATCGGCCATCCGCATAGGCTTGGGCCACGGTCTTCGAGGCACCATCTGACATCACGCGAAAGGCTTTGTTCTCGTCCCCTTGTGCGATGACATCTTCGATGGTCATTCCAGCCGCTTGGGCGACGTCGTGCTTGGAGATGTCGGTTGGCTCCAAAGGGTCGCCCAATACCGAGACATCCATCGTCAACACATCCGCGCCCTGCGCCTTGATCGCCTGTTCGATGAACCGCATCTCGGGTTCTTTCGTGTCGTAGGTCCCAATCAGCAGGATTGTCTTTGTGGTCATTGGTTCCTCCTATTCATGCGACCTATGGGCCCCAGACAAAGCGGTGAAAACATGTCGTACAGACACCCCGCAGTCAGAGCTTTATCCAGGCGGTTTTCAATTCAAAGTACTTCTCAAGCGCGTGCAAAGATTTGTCATGCCCGTTCCCGGATTGACCCACGCCCCCAAGCGGAACGGTCAGGTCCGAGCCGCCATAGGTGTTCACATGCATGACCCCGGTCCGCACTTCGGCCACCATGCGATGCGCGCGACTGAGGTTCGAAGTCCAGACTGCGCCTGCGAGCCCATAGATTGTGGCATTGGCAAGCCGGATCGCCTCGGCTTCGTCATTGAACGGGGTCACGGCCAAGACTGGGCCGAAGACTTCGTTCTGAAACAGATGATCCGTTTCTTTGACACCTGCCATTACTGTAGGGGACATATAGTAGCCCCCGGTTTCGGGCAGAATGCGGTTTCCGCCCGTACGACGTTCGGCACCTTCAGCTTCGGCCTTGGTAACGAACTCCAAATTGGCCTCTAACTCGGGCAGGCTATGCACGGCACCAATCTGGCTGTTCAGGTTCAACGGATCACCAACGCGAAAGGCTGCGGCGTAGCGCGTGATCTCGGCGACAAAATCCTCGTAGATGTCCTGCTGCACCAGCAGGCGCGAGCCCGCGATACAGACCTGTCCGGAGTTGCGGAAAATCCCGGCGGCCGAGACCTTTGCAGCTTCCGCCAAATCGGGCGCGTCAGCGAAAACAATATTTGGAGACTTGCCACCCAATTCCAGATAGCAGCGTTTCAGATTGGACCGCGCCGAGTATTCCAGCAGTCGCCGACCTGTCGCGCCGGATCCCGTGAAGACCATGATGTCCACATCCATCGACAAGGCCAAAGCTTCGCCCGCGACCGAACCACGCCCGGTCACCACATTGAAGACGCCATCCGGAACTCCGGCTTCGGCAGCCAGTTCAGCGATTTTCAACAGGCTGAGCGATGCGCTTTCTGCCGGTTTCAAGACGATGGAGTTGCCCGCTGCAAGGGCAGGGGCGATTTTCCAGCTGCCGATCATCAGCGGGAAGTTCCAGGGCACAATCGCCCCGACAACACCGACAGGCGCATGATGCACGAGGCCCAGAACGTCATGGCTGGTCGGGGCAACCTGACCGTAAACCTTGTCGATGGCTTCGGCATAATACCGGAAGGTGGCGGCAGCCGAGAGCGCTTCGGCCTTGTACGCCATGTTAATCTCTGTGCCATTGTCACGCACACCCAGTACCGCGATTTCAAGCGCGCGGGATTCGATTAGATCCGCCAGTTTCAGCAGAACCTTCTTGCGTCCTGCTGGAGCCATGCGCGACCACCGGCCATCCTCAAACGCTGCCCGCGCGGCATGTACCGCTGCATTAATATCCGCCGGGTTGCCCTCGGCGATTTGAGCGAGAGGCTGGCCGTCGATGGGCGACAGCACCTCATGCAGGGCGCCAGTTTCACCGGCAAGGAAATCGCCATTGATAAAGTGTCCGCGTGGGGCAATCTCCTGCACGCGCAAGGCATCGATGGAAGACTGATCCATGAAAGCTATCCTTGTTGGTTCGGGTGGTCGGAATCCACGGCTGGGACATGGGGTTCGGGGCGCAGCTTGTTTTTGAACTCGTAGTACAGCGTGCGGAAATGCAGGATCAGGATCAGCACAATCAGGCCGAACAGAATGGCTGCGATGGGCCGGTCGATGAAGTCCAGCGGCGTCTTGACCCGAGCCATTGCGCTGCGAAGCTTGGTTTCCATGATTCCGCCCAAAACCATACCCAGGATGATTGGAACAATTGGCAGATCAAGCCGTTTGAGGATTAGGCCAAAGACACCAAACCCAGTAGCGATCGCGCAATCGGTGATTGAGTTGCGTAAACTATAAACCCCGACAAAGGCTAAGATCAGGATCATCACACCCAGGAAGCGTGTGGGAATCTGAATGATCTTAAGCAGCAGGTTTGTAGAGAACAGCAGAAAGACCAGAACGATCACATTCAGCAGGATCAGCGCCATATATAGGGCCATGACGAAATCCATCTGGTTCTCAAACAGTTGCGGGCCGGGGATCACGTTGTGAACATAGAAGACCGACAGCATCATCGCCGTAAGCGCTTCGCCGGGTATACCGAGGGCGAGTAGGGGGATCATTGCTGCCCCCGGCACGGCATTGTTCGCGGCTTCGGATGCCACCAACCCTTCGGGCGAGCCATCGCCGAATTTGTCGGGATTTTTCGAGCTTTTCTGAGCATAGGTGTAGGACAGAAACTGCGAAGTGAACTCACCCGTTCCCGGCACCATGCCCATGAATACCCCGATGCTTGAAGAAACGGTAGCGATCCGTTTCAGGCCCAACAGTTCCTTCAAACCTGCAAAGATATTCCCGCTGACATGGGTGTCCTCTGGAGCGTGGTTCTTTTCCAACAGCAAAAGAAAAGCCTGGCTGAGCGCAAACAGGCCCAGCACAACCACGATCAGGTCAACGCCTGACGCCAGCCAACTTTGATCGAATGTATAGCGGCGCGTATATTTGACGGGCTCCAGTCCGACCGTGTTCAAAAAGATGCCAAAGGCAGCCAGCATACCTGCTGCAAAGATCTGTCCTCGATGGGCTAAAACGACCAGAACAATACCTAGCAACGCGGCCAGAAAAATCTCGCGGCTGCCAAAATGCGGGGCGATCATGGCCAACACGGGCGAGAGGACCATCAGGCAGATGATGGCAAAGACCCCCCCGAAGAATGAAGCTGAATAGGCCAGCGATAACGCCCTGTGGCCTTGGCCGCGCTTGGTCATTGGATAGCCATCATAGGTCGTCAGCGCATTGACCGCCGTGCCGGGCGTGTTGATCAGGATGGCCGGGATCGCGCCGCCATACATGGATGATCCGTAAATCCCCAACAACAAGGTCAGACCGACGATGGGCTCAAAGGCAAAGGTTGCGGGCAACAGGATGGCGATGGCAACGGCAGCGCCCACACCGGGCAGCGCGCCGATGATGACACCACCGATCGAGCCGATGAACAAGGCCACGATGACCTGCCATTGCAGCAGGATTGAAACACCGGACAGAAGGGTATCCATACGTGCCTCCCTACAAATATGTCAGCGCAAAGGCGCGGATCGAGTCGGGAAGGTATTCATAGACAGCCCCTGCCGGGATTTTGACTTGCAGAAACGCTCGGAACACGATGGTGACGACGAAGCCGAACAGGGCTGCGATGCCGATCGCGCCCGAGCCTCGAAACCCTGAGCGCAGCGTCAGAAACACCGCGAACAACATGGTGGACGGCAGATAGCCAAGCTGTGGCACCAGTAGGACATAAATCAGGAAATAAGCCACATATTCCAGAGACCGGACCCAAAACCCGACCTCGGCCCAACGACCATCGATCCGATCGGATAAGGCAGAGCTGAGCCAATGTAAAAAGCTGAACAAGACCATGCACCACACGGCAACGGTGGGCCACAGACCGGGTTGAGCAAACCATTTGGTCCGCTTGACGACCTGTGTCTGCTCCCCAAGCTGAGACAGCAGAAACACCGAGAAAGCCAGGAACAATACGGCAAAGACAATATCACCCGGACGGCGATACCGTTTGAACATGTCCTGAAGCGTTCTTGCGATCATTTCATCCTCCCAGCCCTATGAAGAAGGCGCGGAAATCACTGCCCGCGCCTCGATCCGGGGTGTTACTCGCCTAGAATCTCTTCTATTTTGGCGAATGACGCTTTATCTTGCTCGATCTGGGCATTCGAAGCATCGGGATCCTGCCAATAGATCAGCGCACCGGTTTCTTCGGCAAGCTTTTTAGCCTTGTCCGATTGCAGTGCTTTTTGGGCTGCGGCGGTGATTTTTTCGCGAGCCTCGGGCGGCGTGTCTTTGTGAACAAACAATCCGTTCCACAGCGCCAATGGCAGGTCTGGGTTAAGCTCAACCACTGTCGGCGTATCCGGTACCAGAGCGATCCGGTCGCCGCCGATGCTGGCCAGCACGTTCACTTCATCCAGACAGGGCAGAATAAGCTGGAGCGTGGTGTTGATGACATCAACGTCACCGGACGCCAAGGTGTTGCAGTCCAGCGCATCGAACGCGGCTTCGCTGGCAAAGTCGAAACCGCTGCTGACAGCGGCGGCAAAAGTAACCTGCGTGGGTGGCAGAACCGAGCCAAAGTGGCCGAGTGCCACGTCGTTTGACTTGCCGTGTTCCACCAACTCATCCCAGCTTTGGAACGGGGCGTCTTTGCTCGACGCGATTACGAACGGGTAGGTCAGGAAGATGCCGACCGGTTCAAACGGGTTCGGGTTCAATTCAGGAATACCAATCTCGGGCCCGATGACCGGAACACCAATCACAAACGACCCGATCGTATAGCCATCCGCCGGTGCTGTGGCGACTTCGACTGCGCCGGGGAAAGGACCACCACCGCCGCCGGGCTTGTTCACAACAGCTGCCGGTACCCCGTACATCGCCTGAAATTCATCTGCGATCATTCTGGTCAGGACATCTTCAAGATCACCCGGAGGCCAAGGAACCACAAAGGATACCGGCTTTTCGGGGTATTCTGCCAAAGCGGCCGTTGCCGAGGCGGCCATCACGGCTGCCGCAATAAACTTTTTCATTTACACCTCCCAGTGTATGGTTCATTATTTGAACCGTGTTAACAATAATAATCTTGCTTTGTTAAGTTCATTCTGTCAAGGATAACCTCAGCGGAAGGAGGCAAAACACATGGGTGCCGCGCTTAATGCCCTAAAAATGCTGGACTTATTCTCAAATACGATGGCCGAAATTGGCCTGAGTCAGGCCGCGCGCCTGTCAGGGTTGAATAAGGCGACAGCCCTGCGTCACCTACGAACGCTTGAAGAATTCGGGTTGATCGAACAAAACCCGCAGTCCAAAACCTATACCATCGGACCGGCTGCGCTGCGGCTTGCGGCACTGCGCGAGATTGCCAAACCCGGCCTTGAAGGCGCGCGCCAGAAAATGCACTTGGCCATGCAGGAGGTTGGCGAAAGCCTGCATCTAACGCTGCTGGAACAGGGCAGCCTGCAAACCGCCATCGTGGTTGAGACAACAAAGCACAGCGTTCGTGTCAGCCTTGATCCAAGCGAGATCATCCCGGTCAACGCGACTGCGGCGGGTCTATGTATGCTCAGCTTTGGCCCACCTTTCCTGCTGGATCGTCTGGATCAGGACGCGCAGGTACGTTTCACCGAATCCACTCTGACAGACCCGGATCTGATAAGGGAAAAAGTTGCTCTGATCCAGCAGGCTGGTTGGGCCAACAGCAATGGCAGCTATGAAGAGGGCGTTTTTGGTTTTGCAACGCCAATCTTTGGCATCGACCAAGTCGCCCTTGGGACCATTTCGATCGCGGTCCCAGAAATCAGAGCTACCCGTGAACGCCTGCCCGTGATTCTGAAATCCCTTCAATCCCTCTCGCGCGATCTGACCGCAAATTTCGGCGGCCAGATGCCCGAAACTTTTCCAACTGAGTTCCACCCATAAGCGAAAGTGGACAACCCCCGGAGAACCGCGACATGAAAGACTCCAACTTTCTCAAGGAGAACAACGCCCGCCATTTCTGGCATCCGATGGCGCACCCGGCCGACAGCCGGAACAACCCTCCGACCATTCTGACCGGCGGGGAAGGGGTTAGCATCATCGATGTGGACGGGCACAAGGCCATCGACGCCGTGGGTGGCCTTTGGAACGTCAATCTGGGCTATTCCTGCGATCCGGTGAAACAGGCGATCACTGATCAACTAAATGCGCTGCCGTATTATTCGACCTTCCGGGGTACGAGCAACGACAAGGCGATCGAGCTGTCTTACGAGTTGGCACAGTTCTTTGCTCCTGATGGGCTGACACGCGCCTTTTTCACCTCTGGCGGATCGGATTCTGTGGAAATCGCACTAAAGCTTGCGCGTCAGTTCCACAAAGTTCGGGGTGAGGCCGGTCGCACCAAGTTCATTAGTCTCAAGCAGGGATACCACGGCACCCATTTCGCTGCCGCTTCGGTTAACGGCAATCAGAAGTTCCGCGCCGTGTATGAACCCATGATGCCAGGCTGTTTTCATGTGCCTGCGCCTTGGACCTATCGCAACCCGTTTGACGAAACCGACCCTGAACGCCTGGCTCAGCTTTGCGTCAAAGCGCTTGAAGCCGAGATTGCGTTCCAGGGGTCCAACACGGTTGCCGCCTTCATCATGGAGCCGATTTTGGGCGCAGGCGGCGTAATTCCGCCGCACAAAAGCTTTATGCCCATGGTGCGTGAGGTTTGTTCGAAGAACGGTATTCTGCTGATTTCAGACGAAATCATCACGGCGTTTGGTCGAACCGGTAGTGAAAGCGGAGCGAGACATTGGGGCGTCCAGCCTGACATTATGACGACGGCCAAGGCGATCACCAATGGCTATTTCCCGTTTGGCGCCGCGATGATCTCGGGGGCAGTTGCAGAGGTGTTTGAAAATGACACAACCGGCTTGGCATCCGTTGATCAGGGATACACCTATTCTGGTCACCCCGTCGGCGCGGCGGCGGCACTGGCAGCTCTTTCGGAAATCAATCGTCTGCGGATTTGGGAAAACGCTGCAGCACGCGGGGATGAGCTGTTCGAGGGCTTGAAGAAACTGGCTGAAAAGCACGAGGTGATCGGTGACGTCCGAGGGGGCGAGGGCCTTATGTGCGCGCTGGAACTGGTCTCGGACCGCGCAACCAAAGCACCGATTGCCAAACAACTGCCAATACAGGTGCAAAAGGCAGCTTATGAGGATGGTGTGATGGTGCGCGTATCTGGCAACAACATCATCATTTCCCCACCTCTGATTGTCACATCCGACGATGTTGCCAAGATCCTGTCAGCGCTGGATACAGGATTGTCGAGTTTGTAGTCGTCGCGCAGACCCCGCTTGCCAACTGGCGGGGTCAAACCTTAACAGCTTGCAGCTCTTCAAGTAGGTCCAGTAGCTCATCAAGCTTCTCTCGCCCCATCTGCGCCTCAATACTATTTGAAATGGCCAATGATGCTTGAAGGTTGTCTTTCAAAATCTGCCGACCCGCATCTGTAATCATCACCATCGTCCGCCTTTTGTCCTGGCTGTCCTGACGACGTGTGACCTGCCCATCGGCTTCCATACTGCGCAATATTCGCGTCAGGCTGGGCAGTAACAGACAAGCTTCTTTGGCGATAGCGCTTTGCTCGACCTCGCCAAGCTCATCCAGTACGCGCAGGACGCGCCATTTTTGCTCAGATATCTGTATATCCTGCAGCATGTCCCTGATGGGGGCCATGATCGTTTCGCGGGCGCGCAATAATGCAATGGGAAGCGACCTTGAGGTGCTCTTGGTATGGCTTTGAGTGTTCATGCCGCCTTCTAGTGTGCTGCCCTAGGAAATGCAAAGATTAACAACGCAACTTCTTGACGACATAATCTCATAATGCTAAACATGTTAATTAATAACGGAGGAATCATGCCGCATTTTCACGTCGAATATTCCGGGAATCTGGAAGACAGGATCGACATGGGCGGTCTGTGCGATTGCATCCGTGCAACGGCCGCTGAGATTGACACCTTTCCGCTAGCAGGCATTCGCGTCCGAACGATCCGTGTTGATCACTATGCCATCGCAGACGGAAATCCAAAGCATGGGTTCATCGATATCTCGATCCGGCTGCGGGCCGGTCGTTCGCAGGCCGTCAAGAAGGACGCAACGCAGCGCATCTTCGAGGCGGCCCGAACCTATCTGGAGCCCGCCATGAGCCAGCATTCCATCGCGCTGTCGCTTGAGATGCGCGACATCGATCCCGACCTCTCCCCCAAAACCGGCACGATCCGCGACCATCTGGAGGCCTGACCATGAGTGACCTACACAAGAATATTGAACGGCTTGATGGTTTCCTTGCTCGTTTCAAGAGGACTGGGATAAAGAACCGGATCGCAGGAGGAGATCAAGATGGGTCAGCAGGGGTGTTTCAGTCGATCTCTCCGGTGGATAAATCGGTGATCTGCGACGTTGCCCATGGCACGGCGGAAGATATCGATACGGCGGCACAGGCCGCGCATAATGCCTTTGCAGACTGGCGCGACATGCCCGCTACGGAGCGCCGCGGGATATTGCTTAAAGTTGCAGATGGCATTGAGGCAAGAGCCGAAGAGATCGCGCTGTGCGAATGCTGGGATACCGGCCAGACCCTGCGCTTTATGTCCAAAGCCGCCCTGCGAGGGGCTGAGAATTTTCGCTATTTTGCCGATCAGGTGGTTCAGGCGCGGGATGGTCAACACCTGAAATCACCGACACTGATGAACATAACCACCCGCGTCCCAATCGGGCCCGTTGGTGTCATCACGCCGTGGAACACCCCGTTCATGCTTTCGACATGGAAGATCGCGCCGGCACTGGCCGCTGGCTGTACGGTCGTCCACAAACCAGCTGAAGATTCACCGCTGTCTGCGCGGCTATTGGTCGAAATCGCGGAAGAAGCCGGTCTGCCCAAGGGTGTGCTGAACACTGTCAACGGTTTTGGTCCAGACGCAGGTAAGCGGCTGACCGAACATCCATTGATCAAAGCCATTGCCTTTGTCGGTGAAAGCCGTACGGGCAGCATCATAACCAAGCAAGGCGCAGATACGCTGAAACGGATGCATCTGGAGTTGGGCGGTAAGAACCCGGTAATCGTCTTTGACGACGCCGACTTGGATCGCGCGCTGGATGCGGTGATCTTCATGATCTATTCGATCAACGGTGAACGCTGCACGTCTTCTTCGCGGTTGCTGGTACAAGATACAATCAAGGAAGAGTTCGAAGCCAAGCTGATCGAGCGCGTGAACAATATCAAAGTCGGCCACCCGTTGGACCCTGCAACCGAGATTGGCCCTCTTGTAACGGAAGAGCATTACAACAAGGTCACTTCATACTTCGACATCGCCAAGGAAGACGGCGCGACCGTCGCGGCCGGTGGCGTCAAGGTGGGCGAAGAGGGGTACTTCGTACGGCCCACCCTGTTTACTAACGCTAACAATCAAATGCGCATCGCACGCGAGGAAATCTTTGGCCCTGTCCTGACCGTGATCCCGTTCTCGACTGAGGAGGAGGCGCTGCAGATCGCAAATGACACGCAATATGGTCTGACCGGCTATGTCTGGACCAACGATCTGACCCGCGCGTTACGTTTCACGGACAAGCTTGAGGCCGGAATGATCTGGGTGAACTCGGAAAACGTGCGCCATCTGCCCACACCGTTTGGCGGGGTCAAAGCGTCTGGCATCGGTCGCGATGGCGGCGACTGGAGCTTTGAGTTCTATATGGAACAAAAGCATGTCGGCTTTGCCACGGGCCAGCACAAGATCATGCAACTGGGCAAGCTCTAGCGGCCCCTCAGACGACAATCGCGCGAAAAACCTTAACTCCAGGAGCAGACCATGGGAGAAATCGTTCTTGCCGCCAAAATGACCCATGTGCCGACATTGCTCATGTCCGAGCAGGAAGGCCAGGTGAAAGGTAAACGCCAGCCTGCCATTGATGGCCACCGCGAGATCGCGCGCCGTGCAAAAGCGCTGGGGGCGACCACGGTGATCATCTGCGACACGCATTGGGTGATCAATGCCGGGTTCCACATCAACGCCAATGAAAAATTCGAAGGTCTGTTCACGTCGAACGAGTTCCCGCAGTTCATCCAGGACCTGCCCTATTCCTATGAGGGCAATCCTGAAATGGGTGATGCCATCGCAAAGATCGCGTCGGACAAAGGCGTCTACACTTTAGCGCATCACTTGGACAGTCTCGAACTGGAATACGGTACGCTGGTCCCGATGCGCTTCATGAGCCGCGAGCATGATATGAAAGTCGTCTCAGTCGCGGCCTGGGCCACGGTGCATAGCCATGACGAAAGCCGGGTCATTGGTGAGGCCATCCGTGAAGCGGTCGAGGCCAGCAATGAAAAGGTGCTGTTGGTCGCGTCAGGCTCGTTGTCGCACAAGATCTGGGCGAACAAGGATTATGCCGCCAATAACGGCACTTTCACCATCAGCTCGGAATTCAACCGTCAGATGGACTTGCATGTGCTTGAGATGTGGAAGAACGGCGATCATGCCACGTTCCTGAAGATGCTGGGCGATTATGCCAATTTCTGCTGCGGCGAAGGCTCGATGCACGACACGTCGATGCTTTACGGCGCGCTGGGGTGGGATACCTATGACAAGAAATGCGAGGTTGTGACTGAGTATTTCCCAAGCTCCGGCACTGGTCAGACCAACGTCATCTTCCCCGTTTAACAGGAGGTTTCAATGCCCGTTCCAGCCCCCAACCTGTACCCCGACTTCAACACGATCCGGCTGAGCCATGTTTGCCTGAACGTCAGCGATCTTGTTGCTTCGCGCAAATTCTACTCGGATATTCTGGGTTTGCAGGTCTCGGACGAAAGCGACACACATGTCTACCTGCGCGCTATGGAGGAACGTGGACATCATTGTGTGATCCTGCAGAAATCCGATCAGCCGGCGACTGTCGAGGTCATGGGCTTCAAAACATTCGACGAGGATGATTTGGATCGGGCCGAGGCGTATTTTATATCCAAAGGCCGACCGACCTCATGGGTTGATCGCCCTTATCAGGGCCGGACTCTGTTAACTTCGGACAATATGGGCATACCGCTAGAGTTCTATCACAAGATGGATCGCCTGGAGCCGATCCATCAGAAATACGCGCTCTATCGTGGTGTGAAACCGTTGCGGATCGATCACTTCAACTGCTTCTCGACCAATGTCGATGACAGTGTCGCATTCTACAGTGATTTCGGGTTCCGCGTGACCGAGTATACGGAAGACGAAGACAGCAAGAAACTGTGGGCCGCGTGGATGCACCGCAAGGGTGGGGTGCATGATATGGCCTTCACCAATGGCAAAGGCCCACGTATGCACCACGTGGCCTTCTGGGTGCCAACACCGCTGAACATCATCGATCTGCTCGATCTAATGGCCACCACCGGCTATGTGGACAACATCGAACGCGGCCCGGGGCGACATGGTATTTCGAATGCTTTCTTCCTGTATATACTCGATCCCGACGGACACCGGATTGAGATTTATTGCTCGGATTATCAGACCGTTGACCCCGATCTGGAGCCGATCAAATGGGACCTGAAGGACCCGCAGCGTCAGACGCTCTGGGGCGCTCCGGCGCCGCGCAGTTGGTTTGAACACGGCACATCCTTTGTCGGTGTGGATGTAAACGAGCCAGACCTGTCTGCGTCTCCCATCATCGCACCGTAAGCAAAGTATGCTTGATCTAAAACATCTTAGTATGGGCGGGTTCCATAACGCCGAGGAGGCCTGATGCGCATTGCAACCTACACTGCCAACGGTGAAACATTTTTTGGTGCGATCACTGATGAAGGCGCGGTCGCACTAAACAGCGAATTTGCAGAGTTCAAAAGCCTCTACGAGGTTGTCGCCGCTGGGGCGTTTGGCCAATTGGCCGAGGCTGCCGAAGGAAAGCCGGTAACCCATACGGATTTCACCTTTGAGATGGTGATGCCGGACGTTCGTCGCATTCTGTGCGTTGGTGTGAACTTCCCCGATCGCAACGCGGAATACAAAGATGGAAGCGCCCAGCCGAAATACATGTCGCTATTTCCGCGCTTCTCCAGCGGATTTACTGGTCATAATCGCCCGCTGATCCGACCGCCTGAAAATCACACTCTGGACTACGAGGGTGAAGTGGCCATCGTGATCGGCAAAGCAGGCCGCCGGATTTCGCAGGACGATGCTTATGGCCATATTGCAGCCCTGACCTTGTGCAACGAAGGTACGATCCGCGATTGGGTTCGGCACGCCAAGTTCAACGTCACCCAAGGCAAGAACTGGGACAAATCGGGTGCCATCGGCCCTTGGCTGGTCCCTTTCACTGATGCCGCGCAACTGGATGGCGCCCGCATCCAGACCCATGTGAATGGTGAGTTGCGTCAGGACGATACGTTGAACCGAATGATGTTTCCGATCCGGCGCGAGATTGAATACATATCAACCTTTATGACGCTTCAACCGGGCGATATCATCGTTACCGGCACCCCAACCGGCGCAGGTGCACGATTTGATCCGCCAAAATACTTGGCTCCCGGCGATGTGGTTGAGGTATCCGTCGATGGGATAGGCACCCTGCGCAACACCATCGAGGATGAGCAGATATGACCCCCGAAGACCATGCGCGCGCTGCCGCCGATCTGCTGAACGCGGAAAGGACGCGACAGCAGATCGGTCTACTGACATTGCGGTATCCCGAAATGGCGATGGATGACGCTTATGAAGTGCAGAATGCCATCTATCGGGCCAAGCTGGCGGAAGGGCGCAAGGTCATCGGCTGGAAGATCGGGCTGACCTCGAAAGCGATGCAATATGCTTTGAATATCGACATTCCTGATAGTGGTATCCTGTTTGACAACATGGCCTTTGAAAATGGCGGGACCGTTCCCGCAGGTCGTTTCATCCAACCACGTATCGAAGCCGAGATCGCCTTTGTCATGAAGGAGGCCATTGGTGGCGCCGATGTGAGCCGCGATCAGGTTTTGCGGGCGACCGACTATGTTACTCCGTCCATCGAAATCCTCGACACTCGTATTAAGCGGGCAGACCCTGAGACTGGAAAGTCACGCACAGTATTCGACACGATCAGCGACAACGCCGCAAATGCCGGCATTGTACTAGGGGCGGAACGCCACCCAGCGGATGCGTTTGACCTGCGATGGGTAGGGGCCCTAACCTTCCGCAACGGTGAAATCGAGGAAACCGGCCTGGGTGCGGGCGTATTGAATGATCCGGTCGAAAGTATGGTCTGGTTGGCCCGTCGCATGGCGCAATACGGCCAGAGCATTGAACCCGGCCACGTGATCCTGTCCGGCAGCTTCATTCGCCCGATCGAATGCCCATCGGGTGCGGAAATCCACGCCGATTTCGGATCGTTCGGATCCGTCGACATCAATTTTGCCTAAAGGAGCAGCGACATGCCCGCACCAAAGAACACCTTTAAGGCCGCATTAAAGGCTGGAAAGCCTCAGGTCGGGTGCTGGATCGGAATGGCCGACGCATATGCAGCAGAAATTTCCGCGACCGCAGGGTTCGATTGGTTGTTGGTCGATGGCGAACACGCACCAAACGACCTGCGCTCGACCCTTGAACAGGTGCGAGTGATCGAAAGTTCGGGCAGCGCGCCAGTTGCACGTCTACCGATTGGTGAGACATGGATGATCAAGCAATATCTCGATGCGGGTGTTCAGAGTATTCTGGTGCCGATGGTCGAAAGCGCTGATCAGGCGCGCGAACTGGTACGCGCGGTGCAATACCCCCCACACGGCGTGCGAGGTGTGGGATCATCCCTTGCGCGGGCTTCGCAATTTGCCGAGATCCCGGACTACCTCGATACGGCGGATGAGCAGATTTGTCTGCTGCTACAGGTTGAGAACAACGCGGGCATGGCCGCTCTGGACGACATTCTGACGATTGATGGAGTAGACGGAGTTTTTGTCGGACCTGCAGATCTGGCCGCCGACATGGGTCATATCGGCAACGCCGAGCATCCAGATGTTGTGGAGGCCATTGAAGACGCGCTGACCCGCATCGTCGCGGCAGGTAAAGCCGCGGGTATCCTAACACTGGACCCTGCAATGCAGCGTAGGTGTCTTGAGATCGGCGTGACCTTTCTGGCCACTGAAATTGACGTCACCCTTTTCGCAAAGAGTATGCGCGCAAAAGCGCAAAACGGCCTCGCGCTTTTGCCGCGACAAAACGCTATCGGATCGGCGACAACAGAAAATGCCAGCAAGTACTTACAGCAATTGTGCAAACATTGGTCACATAAGGGACAGGTCGAGTTCGATGCAAATACTGGAACCGTTTTTTTTGACAGTGGCAATGCCGTCGAACTAAAGGCGACGCCAGTAGCACTGGAAGTTCGCGCCTCGGTGCAGCCACGCGATGACCTGGACAGTTGGAAGACAGTGATTTCCGATCACCTGAAACGGTTTGCCTTTCGCGAAGAGTTTGAACTGAACTGGGATGACTAGCGACTTTTGCTAAGCTGGATATCGCAGAAAAACAAAGAGGCCCTTCAGGAACTTTGTTTTTGGTCGGAGTGAGAGGATTCGAACCTCCGACCCCTGCCTCCCGAAGACCGGTGCAGAGGGCCAAGTTATTGAATTTTAGTCAAAGGCGCCCTGTTTTCTAGGCGTTGTCGCCAATCAAACCAGCCAAGTTCAGGTTCGGCAGGTTCATTGAACCTCAGAGCACTGTCTACATGGTCCGCTAGTTATCGTGGTCTATGTTCAGTGCTAGTTTGTTCTCTACATTATTGCCCAGATCCAGCCTACTTATGCACGGTGAAGAGCTTTGCCGTGAGTCAGGCCGTTCACTTTCTCCAAGATTGCGTCTGCGTCAATGCTGTGGTGGCGATATAGATCGCCGATTGTTCCGGTCTGACCAAAATGCTCGACACCCATTGGGATAGTCTGATGTCCAAGCACTGCCCCGAGCCAGGATAGAGTTGCAGGATGACCATCGATAACGGTGACGAGCTTGCAGTGTGACGGAAGGTCGGACATCAGGGTTTCGATGTGAGAGCGTGCCGCTCGATTGCCGCGCGAACGCGCTCGTTGAGCGGCGGTCCATCCAGCATTCAGGCGATCTGCGGATGTCACGGCCAATACACCTATGTCGCGACGGCCTTCACCAATCATACCGGCAGCCTTGATTGCCTCCGGCGCGACTGCTCCTTGATAGGCGACTACAACTTCGCAATTGGGCCCGGGTTTTCGTAACCAATAGGCCCCATCAATGGCACCTTGGCGGAACTCTTGGTCGACACGTATTCCGGGCTGTTCAATCGGGTTGGTGGTCAGGCGCATGTAGACGGAGCCTCCGGTTTCATCGCGCAGCCATGTGCGCTCATCCGGTTGCCCTTCGCCGTCGCGCTGCATGTAATCAAAGGCCCATTCCATGATCACCGCCAGTTCGTCGGAAAAGGCGGGTTCAAATGCGGCCAGCCCGTCTTGGCTCATCCCGATCAGCGGTGTTCCAACGGATTGGTGTGCTCCACCTTCGGGTGCGAGTGTGACACCCGATGGTGTGCCAACCAGCATGAAGCGCGCGTCCTGATAACAGGCGTAGTTTAGCGCATCGAGACCGCGGCTGACGAATGGATCATATACGGTGCCAATTGGGATCAGCCGCTTACCGAACAGGGAATGCGACAGGCCCGCCGCTCCCAGAAGCAACATGAGGTTCATTTCGGCGATACCAAGCTCGATATGCTGCCCCTCCGGCGTGAATTCCCATTTCGCCGTCGAAGGGATCCGGTGCTCTATGAAGGCGTCGGCTTGCTCGGATCGGGCGAACAGTTTGCGCCTGTTCACCCAAGGACCAAGGCTTGTCGTGCCTGTCACATCCGGAGAGGTTGTCACTATGCGTTCAGCCAATGGGCTGTCGCCTTTTGATAGATCGTCTAGGATCTTGCCAAACGCCATCTGGGTCGAGATTTCGCGACTGGAGTCGATTTCGATTGGCGGCACATCCAATTTGTCATCAAAATAGCGGCGCAGACCTTTGGCAAAGAACGGGGTGCTGGCCAGAAAATCTTTGAATGCGTCTGGATCTTGCACCGTCGCGAGCGGCTCCCATTCTTCGCCCTTCGGCACACCCATATGCGACTGCCATGCAACGAACTGGCTGTTGTTCATCAGCCCGCCGTGATTGTCCTTGTGGCCTGCAATAGGGGTGCCCCATCCTTTGACGGTGTAGGCCAGGAAGCATGTCGGGCGATCATGATCGATGGCGGCAAATGTCTGGGCCATGGTCTCGACGCAGTTGCCGCCGAGGTTCTCCATAAGGGCTGCAAGCTCTGCATCCGTCCGCCTTTCAATCAAGGCAGTCACATCCCCCTGATCCCCCAGATCGTCCATGAGACGCTGCCGCCAATTCGCACCACCCATGAAAGTCAACGCCGAGTAGTCCTGGTTGGGGCAAGCGTCGATCCAATCACGCAGGCGGTTGCCGCCGGGCTCTTCAAAGGCCGCGCGTTGAAGAACTCCGTATTTTACGCGCACGACATCCCAACTGAATGCATCGAAGATTTTCTCGATCCGTTCGAACAGTCCTTCTCGGACGATACCGTCCAGCGACTGTCGGTTATAGTCGATGATCCACCACGTGTTTCGTAGGTCGTTTTTCCAGCCTTCCTGCAACGCCTCATAGACGTTGCCTTCGTCCAGTTCGGCATCGCCAACAAGTGCCACCATACGCCCCATCGGGGCGTCTGAACCCCAGCTTTTGGCCTTGATGTAGTCCTGAATGATCGAGGCAAACGAGGTGATCGCGACACCTAAACCTACAGACCCGGTCGAGAAATCAACATCGTCAATGTCCTTGGTCCGGCTGGGATAACTTTGCACACCGCCAAATCCGCGGAAATTCACCATCTTCTCGCGGGTCTGATTACCCATGAGATACTGCATCGCATGAAACACCGGCGACGCATGCGGTTTTACTGCAACCCGGTCCTCAGGGCGTAAGGCTGAGAAGTAGAGCGCGGTCATGATCGATACCATCGACGCAGACGAAGCCTGATGGCCACCAATCTTGATCCCATCCACCTTTGGTCGGACATGGTTGGCATGGTGGATCATCCAATGAGACAACCACAGCAAGCGCTGTTCGACGATCTTTAGTTGGGTGGGATCAATGTTCATGGTGGTCTCCGGGTTTAGGCGGCGCTGCGAGCAGGGTAGGGCAAAGCCTGCTCTAGGTCTGCAAGGATATCTTCGACATCCTCTAGCCCGACAGACAGACGGATCAGGCCATCGCTTATCCCATGCTCAGCCCGCTCTTCCGGGGTATACGTCGAATGAGTCATGGAGGCTGGGTGTTGGATCAGTGTTTCCGCGTCGCCCAACGACACCGCACGCTGGATCATATTCAGGCGGTTCATGAATTCAATTCCTCCGGACAGACCGGATTTGATCTCGAACGCTATCATAGCGCCCGGTTGGGACATCTGTCGCTGCGCTACATCGTGCTGTGCGAAGCTCTCAAGACCGGGGAAATAAACCTCACCGACGGCAGGGTGCGCTTCGAGGAAGTCCGCGACGACTTTGGCAGAGTCACAATGACGATCCAGACGCAGGTTCAGTGTTTTTAGACCACGCAGGATTAGCATCGAGTTGAAAGGCGCCATTACCGCGCCGGTCATATCCTTCATCCCAACAAGGCGAATCTCTGCAATCTGTTCGGCGGTTCCTACCACCAGACCGGCAACCACATCGCCATGCCCGCCGAGGTATTTGGTGGCGGAGTGCAAAACAATATCTGCCCCATGCTCGATCGGGCGGGTCAGATAAGGGCTGGCATAAGTGTTATCGACGACGACCGTTGCACCAAACGAATGCGCAATTGCGGCGCTTGCGGCGATGTCCACCAAGCGCATGTTCGGATTGGCCGGAGTTTCGAAATAGACAACGCGGGTTTTGTCAGAAACGGCCGCTTTCAAGTTCTCAGGGTCTGTCATGTCGACGTGTGTGATCGTGACCCCCCATTTCGCCAAACCGTGACGCATGAAGGCGAAGGTGCAGCCATAGAGCGTTTTATCCACGATGACTTCGTCACCAGGCGACAGCAGGGTCCAAAGCACTGCCGTGATCGCCCCCATGCCGCTTGAGAGAGCTAGTCCGGCCTCTGCCCCTTCAAGCACGGCAATGCGTTGTTCAAGAAGGTCGCAAGTGGGGTTTGAAATACGGCTGTAGATATGACCCTCACGCTCGCCCGCGAACATCTCTCCACCAGCCTCTGCGGTTTCAAAGGTAAACGTAGACGTCAAGTGTAGCGGTGGTGTCAGAGCGCCGTCATTTTCCTGAGGGTTATAAGCATGGTGAATGGCGCGGGTGGCAAATCCGGTTGAACGAGTCATTGCAAGCTCCTGATTCATGTTGAAGCCAGTTTGCGCCTTTACTTTGGGCTAATGGTTGCGAAATATACCAACACGAGTGTTGATATTGGCATATTCTGCTAAGCAAGAGGGATAAATGGACGCTAAGGATAGGCAGATCATTCGAGCGCTACAACGGGACGGGCGCATGACGAACCAGGATCTTGCCGACGAGGTGAACCTGTCTCCCTCACCGTGTTTGCGCCGGGTCAAAAACCTAGAAGCCAACGGAGTGATAAAGGGATACAGCGCCGACGTTGACGCTGCTGCCTATGGGATGGCCATTACCGTCTTCGTGCGTATCAGATTGGAGCGACACAACGAAACGGACGTTCAGAACTTCGAGAAACGCGTTCGGATGATCGATGAAGTTCTTGAATGCCACGTGCTGACCGGTGCAATGGACTACCAATTGCGGGTTTTGGTATCGGATCTCGAAGCCTACGAGGAATTTATTCGTCACCGAATTCATCCTATCGGTGGGATCGCCTCGATCGATACCAGCTTTGTCTATGGAACGGTAAAAAAGACCGCAATTTTTCCGCCCGGATAGATCGACCCAGTTAGAATGAGTTGTTGCCAATCGGCTAAACATTTTAGTTGATTCATTTTTTCCCTCCGCAATTTCCCATTCTCACCGTCGCTATATCAAAGACATGCAGCGCTTGCTGCATCACTTCTGAGAGGATAGCGATGACCAAGAAACCACACGAAAAAACAAGGTTGGCAAAATACGTCGAGCGCAGGGTGCTCGAATTGAAACCGACCAAGAGCCAGGCTGAGATTGCCGCCCTGGCCGGCTATGTGAACCAGAACATGATCACGATGATCAAGCAGGGTAGCTCCAAAGTGGCGCTCGATCGCGTCCCGGCGCTGGCGGTTGCGCTTGAGGCGGACCCTGCTTTCGTGATGCAGCTCGCTCTGGAGCAGGCAATTGGTCGGACGACAGCTGAAGCAGTCGTGGAGGTATTCGGGGAGCCCGTTACGGCAAATGAAGTTGGCTGGCTGCAAGCGATCCGTGAGGCTTCCAACAATACCGATCCAAGGCTGACGAGCAGGTCCCAGGCTGCGATCAACGCGATCTTCGGGAGATAAAAACCATGTGTGATAAGACTGACGATTTGACTCCTAACGAACTCGCCTGGCTGCGCTTCCTGCGCGATGTTAGCAATGAAAGTGATCCCGGCATTACTTTGCACCGGGTGCAGTTACTTCGGCGTCTATGCGGGCCTCAGGCGGCTCGATGAAAATCCATAGCATGACGGCGGTGAGAAATGATTGAAGTGCTGAGCTTCGTTGGATCCCTCTGGAGGCATGAAAACTGTTGGTGATGTCCTAGTTGACGGACACGAAAACGAGCTCCGGCAAAACCACCTCCCATGCATCGCGGCGGAGAGTGTGCTGGAAGGCTTCACCTGAGTCTTCCTTTCGCCATGTAAGGATAGCGGCGACTTCACCCCGATCAAACCTGGTATTTGGCGGGGGTGTGAAGGATTTGGACATGCGGCTCAGCACTTGCCCTTTTTCGTTGTGTAGCAACCAGCGGTCGCCGTCCTTTACCAATAACACTGCATCGCCGACGCGTGCCGCATTAACAGCACTCAGAGAAGAGTGGCCTGGATGCAGGCGTCCAGCATAGGAAAGATCAACCATCCGCGCCTCAGCCGCCTGAAAAAAACGACGGGGACCAGGCAACGCGTTCATGTCAGGCGTCACGCTACGGGTGAGAACTGAAGGTGCTCCTGTTGGTAGGTATTCATGGTTGTCGTTGCTCATTACTACAAGGCTGCGGCGGGCACGTGTCATAGCCACATAGAACAGTCGACGGGGTGCGTCCTGATCTTCGGACCGCGAGGGCCGCTCCCACCCGCCATCGAGTATAACTACATCGTCAAATTCCAGGCCTTTTGCGCGGTGGGCCGTCAGCAGCTTTAACCCTCTTTGTTCATCCCAGCTATCACGGGACCATTCCGCGAACCATTCGACAATGTCTGGGACGGGTAGGCTGCGCGATCCAACCTCGCGTGCCAGTAGGCCCAGTCCTTCACCAATACGATCGGTCCAGCGCGAATGCGAAAGTGTGTTCAGCACTTCGGTCAACTGATTGATCGAGTAAAGCTCTGAGGGGGTCTCGCGTAGGGCTTTGACAAACGTCTGCATCTCGCGCATCCGCCATAGGCTAGGCATGTTTTCATTAGCCATTTCAACCGGTATCCCGAGGTTTTCGGCAAAATCGCGCACCGGTATCAGCTTTCGCCAATCGCGCGAGATAATTGCGGCGCGTGACCATGTCCAATCGGGGTCGAGACGAGAGAGGCGGATCAACTCGTCTAGTGCGGCCATAGCCTGCTCTTCATTACCAGCGGGGCACTCAATGATCTGCACACGGCCCTGAGCTACTGGATCCAATCTGGCCAGAGATCCACCAGCGTCAGCCTTCGTCCGGGCCTGATCTACGGTAATATCATGGCCAAGTTTCATGCGCGCGGCGGCACCTGAGATCACGGCGTTGGCGGTGGCGACGATATGACGGGTAGAGCGGTAGTTCTCGGTTAAGAAAACCGGTTTTGCGGCGTAGTCCTGTTCAAACTGGCGGATGTAGCGGATCGATGCACCAGAGAAAGCATAAATATTCTGGTCGTCATCACCCACGGCAAAGAGACTGAGTCGCAGATCGGGATCATCCAAAGTTCTCCCTGCCACAGCAGCGATCAGCGCGTATTCATCTGGACCGATATCCTGATATTCATCCACTAAAATCCAGCGATACCCCTGTATCAGTGTTTCACGCAGCGCCTCGGCCTCTTGCTTGCTTAGACCGTCACCCCGTAGCAGTGCTGCGGCCTTTTGCAATAGACCTTTGAAATCGGGGATGTCGGCTGTTTGAATGCCCGCGAAACTAGCTCCGATCAGGCGCATAGCCAGTGAATGCACCGTTGAGACGGTTACTAAGGTTGAGTCATCTCCAACTAACCGGCGCAGGCGTTCACGTATTTCAGCGGCTGCGTGACGGTTGTAGGCCAGCACGAGGATACCGCGGGGATCCTCGCGTTTGATGCGCAGCAGATAAGCGATGCGATGAACCAGGACTCGTGTTTTGCCCGAGCCTGGTCCTGCCAGCACAAGGACGTTGGTTTGTTCCCGGTTGTCACGCACAATTTTTTGCTGCACCGGATTGCCCAGGTTGTCGACAATTGCCTTATAGGTGGCACCAGTGGCCTGACGCCGGAATTCGGTCCCGCGCCCCGGCATCCATCGGCGCATGAAGGCGTCTTGCTCCAGCACGAAATAGTCGTCGGACAAGCGCTGCGCTGTCTCAATGTTTTCCAGTCCTTTTTCCGCGTAGGCTGCCATCACATGGGTTTGGATGGTCTGTTCGTCATAGTGTTCCTCGAGTGGTGCGAAATGCTGGACGGTGAAACCACCGCCTTTGGAGCCAAGATGCACCGTCATGGCAGGGCGAAAGATGGACAGTCCGCGTCCCAGCGTAACCACCTGCTGTTCATGCATCCACAAAAGTGCTCGGTCCATTAAGCGGTTTGGGTCTTTGATGCTGGTGCGCAAAAGCGTGTCGCCGGTAATCGTGGACAGCATCGCTCCCAGAGTGGTCTCGACCTGAATGTCCTTGCCGTGCGTGCTTTTTGGCACCAGGGTCAGAAGATGCGCCAGCAGGCGTTGTGCACCCTGATGGCGCAACTCAGCGGTTTGAGCGACAAAGCGCCAAGACTGTTGAAGTCGCACAAGGATGCTACCGTGCACTGATTTACGCAGAGAAAGGTTGCCACGCCCTCCCTCCGTATCACGTCCATCCTGTGCCATACCGCGCAGCAGAGTCTCCACCAGATCCGGACGCACCTCGCCATGGCCGCGCTTTCGCAATTCCTGACAGGCAATGGAGAGGTTGAGCGGAATCGGTTCAGCCTGATCGGCATCTGGGGCAATTTCGCGCATCACGGCGATTAGGTCTTCTTCTAGTCGCGCGGCCCGATCCAGGCGGGCTTGCGATGCGTCGGTCACGCCATAGTGCACAAAAATGGTTATATTGGTGTCGTCGCTGGCAATTCCAATCGCCTCCAGATCGGTCAGCGCTTTGCGCAACTCAGCGGAGGAGAGCCCGCTAGTTCCTGCTAATTCGTCGGTGGAAACACCTTCTCCCACTGGTGTGTTTACGATATGGCGCACTATTGCCAGCAGTTGTTTGCGCCGAGTGCCCGAGATATCTGCCTTTTCCAACAACGCGGCTGCGGTATTCACATCGCGCACGAGTAAGGAGGCGGGGAAGACTTGCACGCTGTTTTCTTCACGCCGCAACAGGCTCGCCTCCTCGAGCCAAGCAATAGCTGTTTTTACGCGCGTGTCTTCAGTGTTGTTATCGCGCAGAAATTCAAAGTCCTTTTCCTCTCGCACAATCTCGCCAGGAGTGGCGACGATCTTACCTTCGTCTCGAGTGCGAATGTCCAAGCGACGCAGCGCTTTAAGGATGGCACCTATTTCATGCCGCGCAAGGCGGGAGCGGGCCGAAAGGCTGAATTGGCGTTCAACATCCTCTATGTTGAACAATAACACGCAGCTAGCGGGGTCGCGGTCGCGTCCCGCGCGTCCTGCCTCTTGTAAGTAGTTCTCCAACGAGCCTGGCACGTCGCCGTGGACTACTAGGCGGATGTCAGGTTTGTCGATGCCCATGCCAAAGGCGTTGGTCGCAGCAATCACGCGCAATTCGCCGGTCCGGAATTGCTCCTGGATCTCGTGCTTTTCTTCGGGAGGTAGGCCAGCGTGGAAACGTTCGGCGCTGACACCCTGTTGTTTCAGGAATTCGGCCACGCGTTCTGTCGCACCTCGGGTCGCGCAATAGACAACGGCTCCGGAGACCCCAGAGGCGGGCAAGCCCTGCTCGATCGCGTTCAGAATATCTGCGAGTTTCGTCGCGCGCTGGGTTTCACGCACCGAAAAAGAAAGGTTCGTGCGCGACGCACCACCGTCCAGCAGGATCAGATCCTGATCCAGTCGTGTTTTGAAATGCTCTCTTATATCGCGCACTACCTCGGGTTTGGCAGTGGCGGTAAGGCAAAGTATCGGAGCGGGGGCATCGCCGGAGTTTTCTTTGATGAAGCGGCTGACGTAGCGGTAGTCGGGCCTAAAATCATGGCCCCATTTTGAGATGCAATGTGCTTCGTCTAGCACCCAAAGGCCAATTTCGCGTTGTGTCAGAGCGCTGCGAACTGACTTGTTGCGAAGCTGTTCGGGTGAAATCATCAAGATCGCAGCATCGCCCATGCGCACTTTGTCCAGAGCATCGTGACGTTCAGGCAGCGACAGAAGGCCGTTGATCGTGACGGCGGAGGATATCCCGGCTCTCGCCAGGCCCTGCACCTGATCTGCCATGAGTGCGACTAGCGGTGAGATAACGACGGTTAGCGCACCGGTCTTGTCGAACCGTGAAAGGGCTGGAATCTGATAGCAGACTGACTTGCCAGTTCCGGTCGGAAGGATGCCCAGAACGCTTTTGCCTGCCATCGCTTCAGCCACAATGCGTTCCTGCAAGGGTTGACCGAATTCGTCCACGGGTTCGGGTCTGAAGGACGGAAAGCCGAACCAGCGATCCAGCGCCCTTTTAGGATCGTTGTGTTCGACACACCATTGGCAAGAGTCCTCATTACAAGCAGCCTCTCGCAAGTGACGCACAATCAGAGAAGCTTCGCGGAATTGCATGCGAACCCAGGGAGGCATGACGCTGTCGCCGCCAGCAACAGAAATCCACGACAATGCATAGGCCAAAGGCCAGGCAAGGTTCGGGTTTTTCATCCGGCTAAGAGTCTGTTCGAGCCGATGCAAGCAGACTTGTCCAGCCAAAAGGCGGCGAACGGCGTCAAAGGCTTCTTGTTTATTGGGTCTGCTAGTGCAACGCACAGCAGTAAAAAGTGCGTCAAACCCTCCGCTGCGTGGGGGGCGTGTGGCAAGGAAATGATAGGCTGTCAGCGCATCCGGGGTCGTTGTATTTAGCTTGGCGAACGCCTCGATCTGGTTTTGCAGAACCTCGAAGACCAGACGTGCATCCTTTTCGGGATCGTTGACATGACCCGTTTGCAACCGTCCGTCTTGATAGTGTTTGACTAAATGGTGATAGGGGTTGCGCGGGAAGGCCAAAGGATTGAGCCAGAGTGTGTCGATTGGTGCCTCTGCCAAGGCGGCAAAGCGGGGCGCAGCAGCGGCTAGGTGGGGCAGGTCGTGGTGCAAGATGTTGTGGCCGATGACACTGTCGAAACCTTTACAATATGTGTCGAGTTGCGACAGTGCTGAGGCGGAGCTGCTTTTTTCAACTAGAGCCGGTCGGGAGTCATCGTTCGTTGTGGCAGCGAATGCGAATATCCGAGCGGATTTAGGGTCCACTTCTAGGTCAATCGATACACAGCGCTCAAGAAAGCGCGAAATGTCCACCTGACCGTTCGTTATCATTGCTCGCCAAATTTTCTCTTTTAGTGTCTCCTTGATAGCTACCGGATTACAGACAAAAGAGAAGGTGCGTTTCAAATTGCTCTTCGTAATGTGGATTCCCCGCACTCCTCAATGGTTGCATAAGGTTGACAAAGGTTTACATCAGCCCCTCGCGGGATCGACGGATGTAAACCTTTCGACCTCAAAAACACCCCAAAATCAGGCCAAAGGTTTACACTAAGTTTACATTAAGTTGACAGATCCGAACCGAAATCGGGATTTTTCCGGAGAATTGTAAACCTTTGAATCAGACAAACCCATAAAAACAACGGTTCTCGGAAAACACATATCCGAAGACAGGCCAGAAAAGCGCGCAAAGCGACAAAACACAGGCCAGACGACCCAGACACACATAAGAGAACGGACGTAACTCAGGCCTGCTCACGACGCTCCTGAGAGAGAACCACATTGAGAGCGTAAGCACACGTCTATGCCAGGCAGTGTATTGAGCTACTCCGGAGAGTAGAAACCGACGATTGCTAATAGTGGGGATTAGTCGTGAAAAGTGAGCTGCACCGTATAGAAGCTGACTGTGCCTAGATATGCAAAGTAGTGCTAGGTCCGTCCTAAAGCTGGTAATTTAATAGGGAGGCTGGTGACGGGAGATTGTAGGGAGGAGCTCTCAGAACCGAAAACTGTTCCCGAGCTCAAGTTCAGAGGTGTGGTGGATGCTCCGCAAACAGAATTGAACTGGATCAGCTCGACCTGAAAGAATGTGAGTTTGGGCATGTCGTAGACCCGATCTATCGCGTAACACATCAAAAGCAGCTTTTTCGAAGGGTGATAACTTGGACAAACTGTCAGTCATGCAAGCTTTTCGCCGTATCGTTGAACGCGGTAGCTTTGCCCGTGCGGCGGAAGACCTTGGTGTTTCTCCTGCGCTTCTCAGCAGAGAAATCAAGCTTCTGGAAGAAAGTCTGGGAACCGTCCTTCTGACCAGAACGACCCGATCCATGTCACTAACTGACACCGGCAGTCTCTACTACCAAGATGCAATTGGAATTCTCGACGCGGTCGAAAAAACGGAACAGACCATCAGGGAAGGTGCAAAAGCGATGCGTGGGCACCTTCGGGTGAATGCGTCGAGTTCCTTCGGCCAAACCATTATCGCACCGATGCTTCCAGAGTTCTTGAAAACCTATCCTGATCTGCGATTTACTCTTTCGATGGACGACAAGGTGATCGATATGGTCGAGGGCGGGTTCGATCTGTCGATACGTATCCGTGCTGCCATGCCGGATTCGGCACTTGTTGCCCGACGGATCGGCGTGATGCGGCAAAGAATATTTGCGTCTCCTGACTATTTGGAGCGATGTGGGACGCCGACCCAGCCGGCGGATCTGAAAAACCATGCAATCATCGGCTTTTTGCTTGCTGATCATTTGACGAGCTGGAAGCTCTCGGCCGCGAACGGCGTCACATCATTGGAACTTGATCCGCGTGTGAGGGTTGGTAATAGCCTCGTTTTGCGTGATCTGCTGATAGCCGGGCAAGGCATCGGAACTCTGCCCGAGTTCGTTTCTGATGCTCCTGAAGCTAGCGGGGCCTTGGTGAGAGTTCTACCTGACCACGAACTGCCCGCGCCAGAAGTATTCGCGGTTACAGCATCTCGCTTGGGAATGGATGCAAAGGTCACAGCCTTTCTTGATCATCTGCGCCTGGCTCTCAGGTCGTGACATTGTTCAATACAGGTAAAGAGTGATGTCAAAGAGCGCGACTTAATTGGCGGCGCAACAAATTCCATTCTCTCAGGAAACAAGTCACAGCCCTGAGAGGTATCCTATGTCACGTATTCTCGTTCTCTACTATTCAAGCTATGGCCATGTCCGCACATTGGCCGATGCCGAAGCTGAAGGCGCCAGAAGTGTTCCCGGCACCGAAGTTGACGTTCGGCGTGTGCCCGAAACTGTCCCTGAGGAAATCCGCCAGCAGGCTGGCTATGTCGTGGATGATGCGCCTGTCGCCGTGCCGGCAGATTTGGAAAACTATGATGCAATAATTTTAGGAACGCCGACCCGATTTGGCATGATGGCCGGTCAAATGAAGTCGTTTCTGGATCAGGCTGGCGGGCTTTGGGCCAGGAATGCTCTGGTTGGTAAAGTCGGGGCGGTCTTTGCATCTACGGGTTCGCAACATGGCGGACACGAGGCGACCCTTCTGACAACGCAAGTCCCGCTTCAACACTTTGGGATGCTGATTGCCGGAATGCCCTACACATTTGCTGGCCAGACTACATCAGAAGAAATCATTGGCGGCGCACCATATGGTGCCGGAACGATCGCTGGTGCTGATGGTTCCCGCACGCCTACCGAAACCGACCTAGCCGGGGCGCGGTTCCAGGGTGCTCATGTTGCAACGATTACAGCTTGCCTCGCTGGATCAAACCTTCAAGCGGAAGCAGCGTAACCCGCGCGCCTCTGACGTCTCACTCAAATTCTCAAACGCCTCAGCCGGGAGACATACAATGTCACGCTCAACCGATATTCTTCTCACTTCGCTCGCCCCAGCGGTATGGGGAAGCACTTATCTGGTAACTACGGAAGCGCTCCCGGCTGGCTATCCGATTACCCTGGCTGCGTTACGAGCTCTGCCTGCTGGCTTGTTGTTGCTTGCAGTGACGCGCTGCGTTCCACCACGCGAATGGCTCGGTCGAACTTTCGTCTTAGGCAGCCTCAATTTCGCTCTGTTCTGGGTGTTCCTCTTCGTTGCTGCGTATAGGTTACCTGGTGGTGTGGCCGCCACCCTAGGATCGTTGCAAGCAATGATCGTGATTTTGATGGCGTGGGGATGGCTGGGAACCCCAATCCGACTTGGTGCACTTGGCGCCGCCGCGACTGGCGTAATGGGTGTGTCTCTGCTGCTGATCGGACCAGAAGCACAACTTGATTGGATCGGTATAGCAGCGGGTTTGGGAGGAGCTGCGTCAATGGCTGCTGGCACCGTTCTCAGCCGGAAATGGCAACCTCCGGTCTCGGCGCTGAGTTTCACTGCGTGGCAATTAACAGCCGGAGGTTTGATACTGCTGCCAGTCGCTCTGTTTCTTGAGCCACCTCTACCTGCGCTCAGCGCGACAAATGTCGCCGGCCTGATTTGGCTTGGGTTGATTGGTGCTGCAGCTACCTATGCTCTTTGGTTTCGTGGCATAGCGCGCCTGGACCCTAGTGCGGTCTCGATGCTCGGCATGATGAGTCCTGTTACAGCTGTCGTGCTCGGCTGGGTATACTTGGGACAAACGCTTAGCCTCACTCAGTCTATAGGAGCAGTCATAGTTATTGGCTCTGTTGTGGTCGGCCAGAGCGTGAGTCGAAGGGACAATTCGAGTTTGAAAAAATGGAGACCAGCAACAGCTGGATCTGCTTGATGGGTTTGAGTCGCAAACAATGGGCCCGATCACGCAAGTGGGCGAGGAATGGCTCAACAATTCGTTCAAGCCTGTTCGTCGGATCCCTATAGTATTGAAGTCCTAGGTATCCTTCCGAGTGATCAATGGGATGCCTTCTGGGGCCACCGTGATTGGGTGTTCCAATCCTCCTATTGAGATGGTGAAATTGTAGACGATCAAAACAACAATTAAGCCAACTCAGGCCGTTGGACCGGGCAGGGCGATATCTGAAAATCACAAGTTTTTTCTACTATTTCAGGTCACGAGAAGATATGCGCCTATCGCTACAATACCTTTGCTGGCATAGGGAGGCACCGTTTTCTCTCTTAACAATACCTAATTACTTATAAGTAAGCACTTACTGTTAACCGTATCCTTCAGCATTAGTCCAAATGACTAAGACGTCGCCAACACCCTACCTTTTAAGCCACGCTCTGTATTCCCGCTCACCAAGATGTCGAAAAGCGGTGTGGACTTCCTTATTCAAGGCCTCATATGCAATCATATTAGAAGTCGCGCCGCGGCCAACCCGGTTCTGTATGATAGGCCATTCATTACGCCGAAATACCTTCTTAACTTCCGGTCTTGTTGAGCGAACATGCTCCTCCCACACCTCGTCTCTTCTCATGAGCGCAAGTAAGCCAGATTTTAGGAAAATTTCAGCACGTTTCTCTTCTTCCAGACCGTTAGCTGCGTGGATTGCTGGGCTTCGTTTACTGTTAAGGCTGGCGAATGTAGGCAGCATGAATTGGAAGAATTTCTTCTGTAATTTTGTATATTTGAAACCTTTTAGATCGGGCAATTCGTAAAGCCCAAGGTCGTGAAGGTCTCGGCATTTGAGCGTGACCTCGACGCGGGCTCTCTTCTGATCTTCAGTCAGCTGCTTGAATGCGCCCTTCGAGGGGTTTTGCTGATCTTTCTCCTTGTTTTGGATGCGGATCATACCGCTCGTTCCTTTTTCTCCCATATACATCGTGCCATCTAAAAACGGGCTGCGAAACTCTTCCGGACTGGGCCTCACTGTGAGCGAGTCCCCACGCTTTTCTCCCATTACGGGCGGCAAATATTCAGTTGTAGTAGCACTACCAGGTTGTGCGGTGATGGCTGCGGTCGAACGAGGCATATAGCCCCGAGCACTTGCGTAAGGCTGCCAGTGCGTTGGAGTTCGACTAACGCGCAGGTTCAACGAACCTCGGATCACTGTCTTAAATACAACAAAGGCGCCCTCGGGCGCCTTGTTTTATTGGTCGGAGTGAGAGGATTCGAACCTCCGACCCCTGCCTCCCGAAGACAGTGCTCTACCAGGCTGAGCTACACTCCGACCGTGGCGCGTGATCTATACCTCGTCATATCGATGTGCAAGAGGGATTTTGGGCGTACACACATATGTCGTCGCTGGATTCGAGGGGTGGTTTTAACCCTTCGCCTGATCTGCGAATTCGCTGAGTCACTGCAACGGATCGGTTCGATACAGTCGGATTTTTGTTCCGCCGTGATCAACGATTGGGCCGGGGGGAAGCATTGGCAATCGCGTTGCGCGGGCAAGTCCGGGTGTGGTGGTGATGATGCCCACACGCCATCGCTGGAAACGACTGGATAATAACTTGCCTAAACTGCCATAGAGCGACCGCAGGCGCTTTTCATCACCGATGCGTGCCCCGTAGGGCGGATTGACGATGACCAGCCCAGCTGGGCCTTCTGGCGGCTTGATATCACTGACCGAACAGTGCTGAAATCGGGTGGCATGATCCACTTGTGCCTGTCGGGCGTTAGAGCGTGAAGCCTCGACTGCGCCTGTATTGCGATCTGAGCCAAAGAATCTCAGCTCTGTTTCGGGTCGACCGGTACGAGTGCGCATTTTTTGCCAGACATCTGGATCGAAGCTTGCCAAATCTTCGAATGCGAACTGACGTGAGCGGCCTGGGGGCAGACCAAGTGCAATTTCAGCCGCTTCGATAACGAATGTTCCAGAGCCACACATCGGGTCCAGAACCGGTTCAGACCCGTCAAACCCACACTCACGCAGGAACATCGAAGCCATTGTTTCCCGCATCGGGGCCTTGGCGACTGCAGGCTTATGACCGCGCTTGTGCAAGGGCTCGCCGGATGTGTCGACGGAGATCGTGCATATGTCTTTTTCGATTCTTAGCAGCACGCGGACTTTGCCATCGGGTGAGACTGAGGTGCCGAGCCCCTCGGATATGGCTTGTTCGATGCGCTGTCGCGCCGCTCTTGCATGATAGATACGAGATTTGCGGCAGGTTGCTTCGACCTTCACGGGAATGTCTGGACTGAGATAACTCGCCCACGGGAATTTTCGGGCGCGCTTGTCCAATTGCGCCAAATGCACGGCGGGGAAACTGCCCAGTCGCACCAGAACCTTGTTGGCACCGCGCAATTCCAGATTGGCGCGCCAGACTTCCGGCCAATCGCCACGGCACACGACACCACCTGGAACGATCCTGGCGCCTGAGAATCCGCGCTCGATGACCTCGGCACACAAAGGCGTTTCGAGCCCTGGAGTGGCAATCAGAAAAATCTCGAATTTATCATTGTTGTCCATTGTGGTTGCTTACACCGGTTGATCAGCCTGTGCGACACGCAAATTAAATGGGCAAATTGTTCTGAACGACCGTAAGCTCAAAAGAATGTGACATTCCTTTTCGATTTTGGGCGGTAACAGGTTTGCGTTTGCACTCATCCCCGCGTAAAGGAGCCGTGATCGGAAATACGCCTGCGGATTCTGGTCGGATAATGGCGCTTTCGCGACCGGACAGACGGGAAATTTCGTGTTATTTCCTGGCATCATTGTAAGATGGCGCGCAGCAGGCGCAGGACAAAGGCTTGGAAGAACGTAGCAACATGCAAACTTTCAAACTAAAAAAAGGGTTGGATTTGCCGGTTGAAGGCGCGCCCGAACAGAAAATCCAGCCGGGGCCTGAATTCTCGTCGGTTGCCGTTCTGGGCAGTGATTATATCGGATTAAAGCCCAAGATGCTGGTGCAAGAGGGCGACGCGGTCCAGCGAGGAACGCCGTTGTTCTGCCACAAGGATGCGCCCGACGCGATGATGGTCGCGCCGCTGACCGGCAAGGTCGTGGCAATTAATCGCGGGGCGCGGCGTGTATTGCAGAGCGTGGTGATCGAGGTTTCGGATGCCAATGACGCCGGCATAGATTTCTCGGGCACCGGCGATGCCGAGACCGCCGAAGGTGTTACGGCCAAGCTATGCGCGGCCGGGCTGTGGACTTCTTTCCGGACACGTCCTTATTCAAAGATGCCCGAACCAGGCTCCAAGCCTACAGCAATCTTCGTGACAGCCATGGACAGCGATCCACTGGCAGGTGATGCGGCATTGGTTATTGCGGATGCGGGCGAGGCATTTGCGGCTGGTCTTACAGCTGTCTCAAATCTGACCGATGGCAAGACTTATCTGTGCCAGCAAGAGGGGGCATCCATCCCCGGTTCCGATCTGCCCGGTATAGAATCGGCTGCGTTTTCCGGCCCACACCCCTCGGGCCTCGCTGGAACTCATATTCACTTCCTTGAGCCGCTGGGAGGGGACAAGCAGGTTTGGACCATTGGCTACCAGGACGTGATCGCGATCGGTCGTCTGATGCAGACCGGTCATCTGGACTCAAACATCGTGATTGCTTTGTCTGGACCGGGCGCGCGCCAGCCGCGCCTGATCCGCACCGTGATGGGCGCGTCGACGGATGACCTGACCCGGGATGAAGTGAACGTCGACGGGATCGCGCGGATCATCTCGGGGTCGATCTTGTCGGGGCAGCATGCCGATGGTCCGACTGCCTATCTGGGCCGTTTTGCGCGCCAGATCAGCATTATTCGCGAAGATCATGATCAGCACACACTGGGCTGGATTCTTCCTATGCCTTCGAAATATGCGGTACAGCCTGTTTTGGGATCGGCTTTTGCCAAGAAGCTCTATTCATTCACGTCAAACCTGAACGGTGGTCGCCGCGCGATGGTGCCGACGGGTGTATTCGAAGAGCTTATGCCCCAGGATTATCTGCCGACGCAATTGCTGCGGGCGCTATTGGTGATGGACACCGACACCGCGCAGGCGCTGGGTGCACTGGAACTGGACGAAGAAGATCTGGGCCTTGTGGGCTTTGCCTGCCCTGCGAAATATGAATATGGGCTGGCGCTGCGCGACTGCCTCACCAAGATTGAAAAGGAGGGCTGATCCACATGGGTTTGCGCAGCTTCTTCGATCGGATCGAGCCGAACTTTACCAAGGGCGGCAAGTACGAAAAATATTTCCCCATCTACGAGATGGTGGAAAGTTTTATCTACACTCCGAAAACCGTCACGACCGTCGCGCCGCATGCGCGCTCTTACGTGGATATGAAGCGGATCATGACCTACGTCGTGATTGCTACGATCCCCGCAATCCTCTGGGGGATGTATAACACCGGCTATCAGGCAAACTCGGCCATCGCCACGCTAGGACCGGATTCGGCAACAGGATGGCGGATTGCGATCCTGCAGGTGTTCGGCATCTCGCTGAACCCTGACAGCATTTTCGCCAATGTGATGCATGGATTGATGTATTTCCTTCCGATCTACATCACCACACTGGTTGCGGGCGGTATTTTTGAGGTCATCTTCGCCACTGTGCGCGGCCATGAGGTCAATGAGGGTTTTCTAGTAACCTCGATGCTTTACACGCTGATTATGCCTGCGACAGCGCCATTGTGGCAGGTCGCGTTAGGCATCATTTTCGGTGTCGTGATCGGTAAGGAAGTATTTGGCGGCACGGGCAAGAACTTCCTCAACCCAGCGCTGGTCGGGCGTGCTTTCCTATATTTCGCCTATCCCGCGCAAATGTCGGGGGATTCAGTCTGGACCCCGGTGGACGGATTTTCCGGTGCGACTGCATTGGGCATCTCCGCTGCTGAAGGCGTTCAAGCACTGGCGGCCGACGGGATCACCTGGGCCAATGCGTTCTTCGGGCAAATTCAGGGTAGCTTTGGAGAGACATCGACGCTGGCTTGCATGATCGGCCTGGCCTTCCTACTGACGACCAAGATTGCCAATTATCGCCTGATTGTGGGCTGTCTTGCGGGCACCATAGGCTTCACGCTTCTGCTGAATCTGATCGGATCGGACACAAATCCGATGTTCGCGATGCCTTGGTACTGGCATATCGTTCTTGGGGGCTACGCCTTTGGTCTGGCGTTCATGGTAACTGAGCCCGTTTCGGCCAGCCACACCAATATGGGCCGCTACATCTATGGCGCGCTGATTGGTATCATGGTTGTGATGATCCGCGTCATTAACCCCGCTTTCCCAGAAGGTATGATGCTGGCAATCTTGTTCGGAAACGTTTTTGCGCCGCTGATCGACTATTTCGTCGTCCAGGCAAACATCAAACGGAGGGCGCGTCGCCATGTCTGATACGCAATCCAATGAACCCAAGGGAGCGATTGGCAAGTTTCTGGCTGCTTCGCCAGACTCGGTTGGCAAGACTATTTTTGTTGCCGTTGCCGTCTGCCTTGTAGCCTCGATGGTCGTGTCTGCTGCTGCGGTCAGCCTGCGCCCGGTGCAGGAAATCAACCGTTTGAAGGATAAGCAAGTCAACGTTCTGCAGGTTGCCGGCATCTACGAACCGGGCATTGATGTGACCGAGGCATTCGCTGCGTTTGAGCCGCATGTACTGGAGTTGTCTACAGGTGAATTCGTTGACGATCAGTTCGACGCGACCACCTTTGATGATATCGCTGCTGCCAGCGATCCAGAACTGAGCGTCGCTTTGGACGATGACCCGGCTGGGATCGGGCGCAAGTCCAAGTACCGCGTGATTTATCTGCTGCGTGATGATTCAGGCGCGCTTGATAAGGTAATCCTGCCGCTGCACGGTTATGGCCTGTGGTCCACGCTTTATGGTTTCATCGCGCTGGAAAACAACGGCAACGATATCTACGGCCTGCAGTTCTATCAGCACGGTGAGACACCGGGCCTTGGCGCCGAGGTGGACAATCCTCGGTGGAAGGCGCTGTGGAATGGCAAAAAGCTGCGCGATGATGCAGGCGATCTGCAAATCACAGTTGCCAAGTCGCAGCCTGCGGCAGGCCCCGATTTCTATGTCGATGCGCTGGCTGGTGCCACGCTGACGTCGGTTGGTGTCGATAACCTGGTGAAATTCTGGATGGGCGACGCGGGCTACGCCCCGTTCCTGGCCAAACTGCAAGCAGGAGAGCTCTGATGTCCCAGACCAAGAAAGAGATGTTGGTCGACCCGCTTGTCGACAACAACCCGATCACGTTGCAGGTGCTGGGCATCTGTTCGGCGCTGGCGGTAACCTCATCACTGCAGGTGTCGATGGTGATGGCGTTGGCGGTGATCTTCGTGACCTCGTTCTCGTCCTTCTTTATCTCATGCCTGCGCAACCAGATCCCGGGATCGATCCGGATTATCGTGCAGATGGTGATTATCGCCTCACTGGTGATCCTGGTGGACCAGATCCTCAAGGCCTATGCGTTTGAAATTTCCAAAACGCTGTCCGTCTTCGTCGGCCTGATCATCACCAACTGCATCGTGATGGGCCGGGCCGAAGCGTTTGCCATGAAAAACCCCCCGGTCGCTTCGTTCATCGACGGCATGGGCAACGGGATGGGCTATGGTCTGATCCTGCTGCTGGTCGGCTTCATTCGTGAGCTGTTCGGCGCGGGCTCACTGTTCGGTGTGACCATTCTAGAGACCGTCAACAACGGCGGCTGGTATGTGCCCAACGGCATGTTGCTGCTGCCGCCGTCGGCGTTCTTCATCATCGGTCTGATCATCTGGGCCTTCCGCACATGGAAGCCGAACCAGGTGGAAGAGCGTGAATACAAAATTCAGCAGGTAGAGGCCCACTGATGGAAGGTCTGATCTCACTGGCCGTAAAGGCCATCTTTGTCGAAAACCTTGCGCTGAGCTTCTTTTTGGGGATGTGTACCTTCATCGCCGTGTCCAAGAAGATCTCGACCGCGCTTGGTCTGGGCATCTCGGTCATGGTTGTTCAGGCCATCACTGTGCCGGCCAACAATCTACTGCTGAATTATCTGCTGAAACCAGGTGCGCTGGCCTGGGCAGGTTTCCCGGATGTGGACCTGACGTTCCTTGGACTGATCTCGTATATCGGCGTGATCGCAGCGATGGTTCAGATCCTAGAGATGGTGCTGGATAAGTATTTCCCCCCACTCTACAACGCGCTGGGGATTTTCCTGCCGCTGATCACAGTGAACTGCGCCATTTTGGGTGGTTCACTGTTCATGGTGGAACGTGACTACAATTTTGCCGAAGCGGCGACTTACGGTCTGTCCTCTGGCTTTGGCTGGGCTCTGGCGATTACCGCGATGGCGGGTGTTCGGGAAAAGCTGAAGTATTCGGACATTCCCGATGGTCTGCAAGGCCTGGGCATCACTTTCATCACCGCTGGGCTGATGGCGATGGCCTTCATGTCCTTCTCGGGC
The DNA here is from genome assembly GCF_056542345.1 of Ruegeria sp. AD5. Classification (NCBI taxonomy): domain Bacteria; kingdom Pseudomonadati; phylum Pseudomonadota; class Alphaproteobacteria; order Rhodobacterales; family Roseobacteraceae; genus Ruegeria; species Ruegeria sp. AD5. The sequence goes on along the minus strand of NZ_JBQFZR010000001.1, from coordinate 1,255,827 downwards.
GTGAAACTGTAAGGAGGGCGGAATGGAAACCTTTGGCTTAGGTGTAGCCCTTTTCACCGTTATCGTTCTTGGTCTGGTTGCCATCATCATGGCGGCGCGGTCCAAGCTGGTTTCAACCGGTAACGTGAACATCACCATCAATGGTGAGAAAACAATCTCGGTTCCGGCGGGTGGCAAGCTGCTGCAGACGCTTGCCGCAGAGAAGCTATTCGTGCCCTCCGCTTGTGGTGGCGGTGGCACCTGCGCGCAATGTCGCGTGCGCGTGCATTCCGGCGGTGGCTCGATCCTTCCGACCGAGGAAAGCCATATCACCAAGCGAGAGGCGTCTTGTGGTGACCGGCTATCCTGTCAAGTTGCAGTCAAGCAGGATATGGACATCGAAGTTCCCGAAGAGGTCTTCGGCGTCAAGAAATGGGAATGCACAGTTCGCTCGAACGAGAATGTGGCGACCTTTATCAAGGCTCTGACGCTGGACCTCCCGGAAGGCGAGGATGTGAATTTCCGCGCTGGTGGTTACATCCAAATCGAAGCGCCTGCACACCAGCTCGCCTATACGGATTTCGACGTAGAAGAAGAATACCGCGAGGATTGGGATCGCTTCAATCTATGGCAGTACAAATCCGTCGTCGCCGAACCGATCGAACGCGCCTATTCCATGGCAAACTATCCGGATGAAAAAGGCATGATCATGCTGAACGTCCGCGTGGCTTCGCCCCCTCCTGGATCCGAAGGCATTCCTCCGGGTCAGATGTCGTCGTATATTTTCAACCTGAAACCGGGCGACAAGGTCACAATCTCTGGTCCCTTTGGCGAGTTCTTTGCTCGCGAGACTGAAAAAGAGATGGTCTTCATCGGTGGTGGTGCTGGTATGGCCCCAATGCGCAGCCATATCTTTGACCAGCTCAAACGCCTTGAAAACCGCAACCGCAAGATCAGCTTCTGGTATGGAGCGCGGTCGAAGAAAGAGATGTTCTTTGTCGAAGATTTCGACACGCTGGCCAAGGAATTCGACAATTTCGAATGGCACGTTGCGTTGTCGGACGCCCAGCCCGAGGATGACTGGAAAGGCTACACTGGCTTTATTCACAACGTTCTGTTCGAGGAATATCTGAAGAACCACCCCGCACCCGAGGATTGCGAATACTACATGTGTGGTCCGCCAATCATGAACCAGTCGGTCATCAACATGCTGCTGGATCTGGGCGTGGACCGCGAAGACATCATGCTCGACGATTTCGGCGGATAAACAGAATCGGTCGGTTCCAACCCTTGGGGCCGACCATTTTCATTTTTGGGTCTGATGTTGGGCAGGCTGCCAATATCAACGTCTGCATTTGGCGAATTCCGTTTCATAATTTGCCGCATTGGACAGCAGGTCTTATGTTCACCGGATGGATCAAAAGGCTTATCGCATCTCAAACACCGCCTGATCAGACGGTGATTCTGCATTCATTGGCGCCTACAGAAAAATTCTACGCAATCGGAGACATACATGGGAGGTTGGATCTTTTACAACGGCTGCTACCTGCGCTGGATAACGACTGTCCGGTGGTGTTTGTAGGCGACTATGTTGACCGGGGCGGATACAGCGCGCAGGTGTTGCGTCAGCTACATCACCTCGACACGAACCCCGAAACCCGAGCGATCTGCCTGAAAGGCAATCACGAAGATATGCTGCTTGGGTTTTTGTCCGATCCAACACGGATGGCGCGTGTCTGGCTGTATAATGGCGGTGCTCAGACTTTGGCTTCGTTTGGGCTTGCGGATATTGACCAGTCCAACCCGCAAGCCGTTGCCGAACAACTGCAGCAAGCGATGGGACAACCGCTTCTGGACTGGTTACAAGATCGGCCGCTGACCTGGACGAGCGGGAATGTAACGGTTGTTCATGCCGCGCTTGATCCTTCGCAGCCGGTCGATCGGCAACAGGACAGAACTTGCCTTTGGGGGCATCCTCAGTTCCGCAAGAAACGCAGGAAAGACGAGCAATGGGTGGTGCATGGCCATACCATCGTCGACGAAGCTCGGGTCGAGCATGATGTCATTTCGATCGATACAGGTGCGTTCATCACTGATAAGTTGACGGCTGCGGAAATCTCGCCTGGTTTTGTCCGATTTATCTCGACAGCGCGCACCGGAATCGAGCGCGTATCAGCGTAAGTCGCTAACCGACGATCATTTGCTTCATTCTAAGTGCTTCGTATTCCAGTTCTTTCAAGCGGAAATGAACCACATCGCCAATGGTGATCACCCCGCGCAGATTCCCATCACTCAATACCGGCATATGCCGGAACCGGCCCTCGGTCATGGTTTTCAGCACGTCGTTCAGATAGTCTTCGGGGCTGCAGGTTTTGACCTCGGTCGTCATCAGATCGGCCACTGATTGGGGTAGGGTCTGGCCGGGCGTTTCCGCCATACGGCGCACGATGTCACGTTCGGACAGGATACCCTGCAGGGCACCATTTTGATCCGTCACAACAACGGCCCCGATGCGTTTTTCGCGCAAGATATCCACGACCGAGTGAATCGTGTCGTTGGGCCGCACCGAAAAAACGGCATCCCCTTTGCCTTCCATCAGTTTCGCAACCGTTGTCTGGGTATGCGACAGATTGGTCTCAACTGATTGACTGCGGGTTGTCGCCGCGGCCTTGTCGCCGCGTGTCGGAGGCTGGTAAGAGCTTGGGGCCATGGGCGGTCTCCTCTTTCACCGGTATTGTCCTTACAACCTACCTTACCGCAGGGACCGGCCCTGTATAGGGTGCAATTTCGAAAACCGGCGTAACTTGGCCACTTCAAAAGGAAATTGCTTTTGAGCAACCTGTATTTGACACCACCAGTTGCCGCGCTGATATTCTTTATCGTGGTGGTCTGCGGCCATAATTTTCGCATGGCTTGGAAACAGCAACCGGAAGGTTGGCAAAAGCGCGCTTGGCTGTTTGGCGTCCCGGCAGCAATCGGGCTTTTCGCATTGGCGTTTTTGCCGCTCGAGATTTGAGGCCGGTTTGACTCTGAACAGGCTCACTGGCATATGCCGGGCAAGAACACTCCCGGGAGATTGCACCATGCGCCCACTGATCACACTGGCCTTACTTTTGACTGTTTCGGCCTGCTTGTTTGGCAAAGAGCCTGACGTGGTACGCCTGTCCGGCGAGACGATGGGCACCACGTTCAACATCACCGCAATCGGCGATGATTTGGACGAAGCAGCGCTGAGACAAGCGATTCAGGAGACCCTGGCGCAGGTCAATGCCAAGATGTCCAACTGGGACCCGAATTCCGAGGTCTCGACCTTCTCGGCCTCAAGCAGCACGGACCCCATGCAAGTGTCAGACGAATTTGCCTTCGTCATTGAGGCCGCAAATGAGGTTCACGAGAAATCCGGTGGTACGTTTGATGTTACCCTTGGTCCGCTGATCGAATTGTGGGGGTTTGGGCCGCGAAAACCTGAAGACCCAATTCCGGCAGATGACGAGATCGCGACAGCGCTTGGGCAAGTGGGGCAAGCGCGGCTGTTAGACTTGGATCGCGGAGCGGGCACTTTGGCCAAGTCAGAGGCCGGAGTCGGGATCAACCTGTCTGCGATCGCCAAAGGCTATGGCATCGATGCGGTTGCCGCACAGCTGCGCGAGGCCGGGATCGAGAACTATATGGTCGAGATCGGTGGTGATCTGGTGACCATGGGCGCGAATGACAAAGGCGAAAGCTGGCGGATCGGGATCGAAAAACCCGAGACTGGCGCGCAATCAATCCAGTTGATCGTGCCGCTCGACAATCTGGGAATGGCGACCTCGGGTGATTACAAGAACTTCTTCGAACAGGACGGGGTGCGCTATTCGCATATCATTGACCCGACGACGGGCCGCCCGATTACTCATCGCACCACTTCGGTTACTGTTTTAGCAGACAACGCCATGATGGCGGATGCGTGGGCAACGGCGATGCTAGCATTGGGTCTGGAAAAGGGTCTGGAACTGGCCGAAGAGCATAAACTTGCCGTGTTCTTCATCTCTCGGGATGTGACAAGCGGAGAAGAAGCCTATATCACCGTACAAAGCAGCGCCTTCAAGGATGCGCTGGGGACCAACTGACCGGTAGGAACCGCTATGAGCACCTTTATTCTAGCCTTTTTCCTGTTGCTGATCGTCATGGTTGGCATGGCGCTGGGTGTGATGTTGATGGGCAAAACCATCAAAGGCAGCTGCGGTGGCCTGAACGCGATCTCGGGTGCCGATAAATGTGTGGTCTGTCAAAAGGATATCGATCCCGACAGCCCTCTGCGCGACCAGTTGCAGTGCAAGCGTGCGAAAAAGATGCTGCAACAGATGGAAGGCTAGGATAACCCTCTTGGCATGAACAAAGCCAAGAACGTCCTCTTCATCATGTTCGACCAATTGCGCTGGGACTATCTCAGCTGCTACGGGCATCCACATCTGCATACGCCAAATATTGACCGTCTCGCCTCGATGGGTATGCGGTTCACACGGGCCTACATCCAGTCACCGATCTGCGGCAGTTCCCGTATGTCGACCTATACCGGCCGCTATGTGCATTCGCACGGCGCGTCATGGAACGGAATCCCGCTGAAAGTTGGTGAGATCACCATGGGCGATCACTTACGCAAGGCAGGGATGGATTGCTGGTTGGTCGGCAAGACTCATATGCGTGCAGATGCCGAGGGTATGGCCCGTTTGGGGCTTGAGCCCGACAGCCTGATCGGGGCACGCGTCGCTGAATGCGGGTTTGATGTCTTTGAGCGCGATGACGGGATGCGCCCCGAAGGGCCGGATGGGTTTTATGACCCGGATGGCGCCAAAAGGTACAACGAGTATCTGAAAGACAAAGGCTATGAGAGTGACAACCCCTGGCACGACTTCGCCAATTCGGGGCTGGATGAAGAGGGCAATGTACTTTCAGGTTGGTTCCTGAAGAATTCGTCAGAGGCCGCGAATATCGCCGAGGAAGACAGCGAAACGCCTTATCTCACCTCTCGCGGCATGGAGTTCATTGAAAACCATGAGGGGCCGTGGTGCTGCCACCTCAGCTATATCAAACCGCATTGGCCCTATATTGTGCCAGAACCCTACGCCTCGATGTATGGTCCCGAACACGTTCTGCCTGTCATTCGGTCCGAAGCTGAACGGCAGAACGCTCATCCGGTGCTGAAAGCGTTCATGGATACGAAAATCGGCCAGACCTTCTCGCGTCAGGATGTACGCGAGGCCGTGATTCCAGCCTATATGGGCCTGATCAAGCAGGCTGACGACCAAATGGGGCGGCTGTTTGACTGGATGGAACAGACCGGACGAATGCAGGACACGATGATCGTGCTGACCTCGGACCACGGGGATTTTCTGGGCGATCACTGGATGGGAGAGAAGACCTTCTTCCATGACGCCTCGACCAAAATGCCGCTGATCATCTATGATCCATCGCCCGAGGCTGATGCCACGCGCGGCACCACATGCGATGCATTGGTCGAATCCATCGATCTAGCGCCCACGTTTCTGGAGGTTGCAGGCGGTGAACCCGCAGGGCACATTCTGGAAGGGCATTCATTGCTGCCCATCCTGCACGGTCAGGCCGAAAGCACTCCGCGCGATGTGGTGATTTGTGAGTACGACTACTCCGCATCCCCCATTGCGCAGTCACTGAACGCCTCGGTTCGGTATGCGGTCATGTTCATGGTTGCAAACGAGAAATGGAAGCTGATCCATTGTGAAGGGGGCTATCGCCCGCTTTTGTTTGATCTAGAGAATGATCCGAGCGAGCTGACGGACCTGGGCGAAAGCGATGAGCATGCAGACATCATCGCCGAGATGTATGATCACCTGTTCACCTGGACACGGCGCCAGTCGCAGCGCACGACCCGGTCGGAAGAACAACTGCTAAACATGCGTGGATCAAGCCGAGGAACAGGCGTGGTGATCGGTATTTACGACGAAAACGAGATGCCGCTTGAGCTGACCGTTAAATACCGCAACCGCAAAGCGCGACCCTTTGGGTACTACAAGACAGATTAATTCTTCATTCGCGGCCCTAATGACGGTTCAACCTTGAGCGGGCAGGGGGTAGAAGACAGCAACGCCGCCTCAATCGGAGAGCTTTCATGACCGCCCCAAAGCCCGTTGTCCTTTGTATCCTTGATGGTTGGGGCCTATCCGACGATACCAAGGCCAATGCGCCTTATCTGGCAAATACGCCAACCTTTGATGCTCTCATGGCTGAAGGTCCTCATGCGCAACTGATAACGCACGGGCCGGATGTGGGTCTACCTAGTGGTCAGATGGGTAATTCCGAGGTTGGTCACACCAATATCGGGGCTGGGCGCGTGGTTGCGATGGATTTGGGGCAGATTGACCTGGCCATAGAAGACGGTTCTTTCTTTCACAATGAGGCGCTGCAGAGCTTCATCGCTAAGGTGAAAGCTGTAGCCGGGACAGCGCATCTGATGGGGCTGGTATCGGATGGGGGCGTGCACGGGCACCTGGATCACATCGTGGCTGCCGCCAAAGCGGTTACCGATGCGGGCGTGCCCGTGGCGCTACATGCGATCACCGACGGGCGCGATGTGGCCCCGAAATCGGCCTTTACCTACATCGCCGAACTCGAAGACCGGTTGCCCGATGGTGCAAAGGTTGTCACCGTCTGTGGGCGCTACTTTGCCATGGACCGCGATAATCGCTGGGAACGCGTTTCCGAGGCCTATGACGCAATAGTCAAAGGTCAGGGGCGCACCGTGGCCTCGGCCCATGAGGCCGTCGACCATGCCTACGCCCAATCCGAAACCGACGAGTTTATCGCGCCCACGGTTCTTGCTGGTTATTCCGGTATTAAGGACGGTGACGGGTTCTTTTGCCTGAACTTCCGCGCCGACCGTGCCCGAGAAATCCTGCGGGCAATTGGGGAGCCCGGTTTTGCCGAGTTCGACTCCGGTCCGCGCCCGCAGTCGTCGGCGTTACTGGGCATGGTTGAGTATTCCGATGGCCACAACGATTATATGACGACCGTATTTCCCAAGCGGGATAGCGTGAATACGCTGGGCGAATGGGTTGCTAAGCAAGGCCTGCGCCAGTTCCGTTTGGCCGAAACCGAGAAGTACCCTCATGTCACTTTCTTCCTGAACGGTGGCAAAGAGCAGCCCGAGAGTGGCGAGGATCGCTTCATGCCCAAATCGCCCAAAGTGGCGACGTATGATTTGCAGCCCGAGATGTCCTCGGCCGAAGTGACAGAAAAGTTCGTCGAGGCGATCCACGGCGGATATGATCTGATCGTCACCAACTACGCCAATCCAGATATGGTTGGTCATACCGGTGATCTGCAAGCTGCGATTGAAGCCTGTGAAGCTGTTGATCAAGGGCTGGGGCAGGTGGTTGCAGCGCTGAAGCAGGTCGGGGGTGCGATGATTTTGACCGCAGATCACGGTAATTGTGAAATGATGGTTGACCCGGAAACGGGCGGTCCACATACGGCGCATACGCTGAATCCCGTGCCTGTTGTTCTGGTCGGCGGCCCCGTAGGGGCAAGCCTGCGCGATGGGCGCTTGGCCGATCTTGCTCCAACTTTGTTGCAGCTTATGGAATTGCCGAAACCCGTTGAAATGACAGGGGAAAGCTTGCTGACATGAGATTGCACCCGATCGTTGCTGCAGCGCTGATTTGGGCCACCCCTGTCGTCGCCCAAACCAGCCCGTCAAAGGCGGCACTAGAAGCGGCCGAGATGCTGGAGCAAGCCTCGATCGCGTTGACTGAGGCCGAATCTGCCCGCGACCGGGTCAAAGCCCTGACCGAAACCATAAAAGCCTACGAGGCCGGTCTGAGCGCTATGCGCGACGGCCTGCGCCGCGCGGCCTTGCGCGAGGCGCAATTGACTGCAGAATTGCAGGTACAAGAGCAGGAGGTGGCGCAGCTGTTAGGTGTTCTGCAGACGATCGAAACCACCGCGCCTCCGGTACTTATGCTGCACCCGTCCGGCCCACTTGGGGCCGCGCGCACTGGTATGATGTTGTCCGAAGTCACGCCTGGGTTGAACGCGCAGGCTCAGGCGCTTGCAAACGAATTGCAAGAGGTACAGACACTGCGACAGCTTCAACAAAACGCTGCCAATACGCTGACCGAAGGGTTGGAGGGTGTTCAGGATGCCCGCACGCAGCTTAGTGAGGCGATAGCGGACCGGACCGATCTGCCGCGCCGTTTCGTAGAAGATCCTGTGCGTACAGCGATCCTGATATCCTCGACCGAAACGCTGGATGGGTTTGCCAGTGGGTTATCCGAGATCACCGATGGTGAGATTGAAGATACAAATGCAGATGTCTCGGGCCGGAAAGGTCAAATCGCCTTGCCCGCACAAGGGGTCATGCTGCACCGGGCGGGCGAAACGGACGCAGCGGGGGTAACGCGCCCCGGGCTGGTGCTGGGCACGCGACCCCGCGCATTGGTCACCGCGCCAACGGCTGCCACGATCCGTTACCGCGGGCCCTTGCTGGATCTCGGGAATCTTGTGATCCTTGAACCCCAGCCCGGATTGCTATTCGTGTTCTCAGGTCTGCAAGAGGTATATGGTCTGACCGGGGAAGTGATACCCGAGGGTACTCCGGTAGGTTTGATGCCGGGTGAAACTCCGGAAATCGGCGCTATTATGTCAACAAGCGGTGATGGCACTGGAACTGACTGGTCAGAAACGCTCTATATAGAAGTAAGACAGGATAACAGCCCAGTGGACCCGGAATCATGGTTCCGGACGGACAAGGATGGATAAACGAGTATGAAGAAATTTGTGATGGCCGGACTGGCCGGCACCGTGGCAGGGATAGTCGCAACAACACAGATCGCAGGCCCTCTGCTTGCGCAAGAGGCCGAGAACAAGGCAAGCGTTTATGAACAACTTGATCTGTTCGGTGACATTTTCGAACGTATTCGCGCCCAGTATGTCGAAGAGGTAGAAACCGACGAGCTGATCGAGGCTGCGATTGACGGGATGCTGACCTCGCTAGACCCACATTCCAGCTACCTGTCGCCTGATGATGCCGAGCAGATGCGCGTGCAGACACGTGGCGAGTTTGGCGGGCTCGGTATCGAAGTCACGCAGGAAGAAGGCTTTGTCAAAGTTGTATCGCCCATCGATGACACCCCAGCGGATGCTGCTGGTATCGAAGCGGGCGATTTCATCACTCATGTGGATGGCGAGAGCATTTTGGGGCTGACGCTGGATAAAGCCGTGGACCTGATGCGCGGCCCGGTGGGATCGGAAATCGTGATCACAGTCGTGCGTGAAGGCGAGCAAGAGCCATTCGACGTAACGATCGTTCGCGACACGATCAAGCTGACCGCAGTTCGTGCACGTACCGAAGGTACAAGTGTCGTGTTGCGTGTCACGACCTTCAATGACCAAACCTATCCGAACCTTAAGGAAGGACTGGAAGAACAGATTGAAGAGGCCGGGGGCATCGAAAACGTCAATGGGATCGTTCTGGATCTGCGTAACAATCCCGGCGGGTTGTTGACTCAGGCCATCAAGGTCTCTGACGCATTCCTGGATGAGGGCGAAATCGTCTCGACCCGGGGTCGCAATCTCGAAGATGGTGAACGATTCAACGCAACACCCGGCGATCTGACCGGAGGCAAGCCCATCGTTGTGCTGATCAACGGTGGTTCGGCCTCGGCGTCGGAAATTGTCGCGGGCGCCTTGCAGGATCACAACCGCGCCATCGTGGTTGGCACTAAGAGCTTCGGCAAGGGATCGGTGCAGACGGTCATGCCGCTTCGGGGTGACGGGGCTATGCGTCTGACAACCTCTCGCTACTACACGCCCTCGGGTCGTTCGATTCAGGCGCTTGGCGTCAGCCCGGACATCATCGTCGAACAACCACGCAACAACCCGGTTGACGAGGAAGAAGAAGATACAAACACCCGCACCCGGTCCGAGGCCGATCTGCGCGGCAGCCTGAATAATGACAGCCTCAGCGAGGACGAGATTCGCCAGATCGAAGAGGATCGCGCCAAAGCCGAAGCCACCGCAGAGCTGCGCGAAGAGGATTATCAACTGGCATATGCCATCGATATCCTCAAAGGCCTGTCCGCGTTCAATCCGACCGGGCCGTCACAATAAAGGGGAGGGGGGCCGCCATCAGCGGCCCTATTCTCGCACCCTGAAGCGTTACCCTTCGACCTTGTGCAGTTTTTTCTCATCCAGCATCAGCGCCAGGACGATTCCAGCAGCGACTGAGATCGTGGCGAATACAAAAGCCATATTCATTCCGGTATCAAAGGCCGCCGCAATGGCGGCCTGAACCTTTTCAGTTTCACCTGAATTCAACTTTTCAAGCACTGCTTTTGCCGAGTCTGTGTTCAGCGTTCCACCATTGATCGCTTTCTGATCAGCCTCGGACATTTTGATGCCTGACGCGGTCAATCGGGTTTTCAGGCTGGACAGGCTTGTCACATACATGACCGCCGTCGCACAGGCGACCGCGATTGCCCCATAGACGAGATGGGTCATGAAACTCAGGCCGCCAACCAGTCCGGCGCGTTCCGGCTTAACCGCGCATACAGCGGCTGTTCCCGAAGGCCCGACCGTCAGCGTTGCGCCCAAACCAATCAGCGCCATTCCGGGCAGAATCTGAAAATATCCGGTCCCGGAAGGCATGATGACAACGCTTGCCGCCCCGACTGTGGCGCAAATATACCCCCAAAACAGCAGTCGCTTGGGCCCAAAATCGTTATACAGCGTACCCGAGACGATTGATCCGACCGCTAGCAACACCGTCAGCGGTGCCAAACCCAGCGCCGATTGGAACACAGACCATCCCAAGACTTTTTGCATATACTGCGGAAAATAAAGCAGCCCGACAAAAGCTGCCGAGACGTTGAACATATTCAGACCCAAGGTAATCAGAAACTCTCGGTTCTGCATCAACTGAGGCATTAGCAAGGGTTCCTTGACCCTCTTTTCGACTTTCGGAAACAGGAAGAACAAAACGGCGCTGACAAAAAACAGCAGCAAAAGCGGCAGCGAAGTCCAGCCCCAATCGGCACCAACATCCAAACCGTAAAGCAAGAGCAAAACTGCAAAAGACAGGATGCCCATCCCGGCAAAGTCGATGTGTTCACCTTTCTTATGCTCGGTCTCACGCTCCATCAGCAGGATCGCAGTCGTCATCGAAATGCTGGAAAACACCACATTGGCGAGGAAAAACAACCTCCAATCACCCAGATTGACCACCGCGCCGCTAATCATCGGTCCAAAGACATTACCCGTGGTGACACCCGCCAGTATCAGCCCCATCACCAATGCGCGGTGTTCTTCTTTCGACACTTTGGTGGCTCCAAATGCCAGTGTGCAGGGCCACACGCATCCCGCCCCGATCCCCTGCAAGGCGCGTGCGCCGATCAGGTAGTCCAAACCGGGTGAGACAAAGCATAAAACCGACGCAAACAGAAAGATCGAAAGACCGATGATCATCATCTTGCGATGACCATACATGTCACCCAGGCGACCTCCGGCCACCATCGTCATTGCAAAGAACAAAGCGTAAATATTCAGAACCCACTGGGTGCTGGTGATGTCGGCGTCAAAGCTGTTTTCGATCGCCGGGACCAGCATCAGGGCTCCGGTAAAATCGATCCCGATCCCGAAACCGGTCACCATAAGCGCGATGACCTTTATGATGCTGTTGCGATCCATAGACCAATTCAATGATGCACGTATGGACCTGAAAAGATAGAGAGAAGCCTAACGATGCTGTGGTCAGGATCCGCTCTGAGATGTCTGAGAGCGGCGAAACGCGCGCTTTAACATGTCCAACTCGGCGCGCAGCAAAGCGACCTCGGCCCTCAGATCATCTGCAGCAGGTGAACCGGCGATGATGGTGAAATCCCCCAGCTTCTGGCCCGTTGTTGCATCGTGAATCACGACGGTGTGGACACCTTCGGACAGGGCAGTGGGCGGCACCGGGATACGCAAGTCCCAGCCATCCGTTTCTGGTGCCAGCTCAACATCAGGCACGGGCTCACCAAGAAACAGAACCTCGATCTGCGGAGGGCTTTCGCTGGTCACGTGGCCTTCCCACAGGCCGTTTTCGAAACGGATTGGTGTCAGGGTGGTATGAGACATTGATTACCCTTTACAGATCAGCCCGGTGGTAACGGCAGAATGTCAGGTCACGAAACACCACACGGTTCATCGCGGGTTGATCAATGATCAGATCCAACCAGAGTTTTTCAATTCGACGCTCATTCACGTTCAGATGGGCCAGATCAAAATCCACAGTCGCCGCAGGTGTTGAAAGATCAAGTTCGCGCAGAACCTGCTCGGTATTTGGGCCATGCTGAATGTTCAGGCGGGCGAAGACAACGGTAGAACGCTCGCACTCAACCAGAGTGTCGACCCTCATCAGATGCTGGCGGGACAGATTTATGGCGGCATCCGTGGGCAGATCAATGGAAAGCGACAGGAAAGATCCCTGAAAATCAAATACCTCAACGGCCAGACTGAAAGGCGCCAAATCCTTGTCTCGCCGATTTCGGATTTGCTGCAGCCCGATCTCGACCTGGCTGCAATCGTGAAACAGGATGACCTGCCCATCCATCCGCGCCTTGCGCGGGGCCGAGGCTATACCTTTGCGGATCAGTGGCGTCCGCCACAGGTCCGGTCGCCACGACCAATCCGTTCCCAGGGGTTTTGGAAACTGCGTCGCCCCAATCAAGGGTTGGATCAGGCGAGCATCAGCTTTTTGAATTGCTTGTTCAAGTTTGCCGCGCAACCGCCGGGCGTCATCACGTTGGCGGCGAAGCTCAGGCAGTGCGAGGTGGTCAGACTGCTGCGCGGCACGCTGCCAGCGCCCGAGAGCCTTTAGTTGAACATATCGATCCAGTAATCTGCCCATCGCCCCATCTTTCAAGACAGCCCCTCTTTAGTCAAAGTCGGGGCAGGGGACAAACCAGTCTTACTTGATTAGCGGATAAATCTTCCCGAATCCTAAATGTGATCTCCTATCCAGCTGGTTTCTGCGTCGCAAAGAGCCGCCATTCTTGCAATAGCTCGGGCCGAGGCTTACCGTCGGCGCTCGGACAATCGGCATTTGTCCCGGATCATACAGGCTCATCATGAGGCAGGGGAATGGAACCCACCCTATTTTCATTCATATGGAAGCATTCGAAAAAACAGCAATTGGTCCTGCTATTGCTGACCGTTTTGTCATTTCCGTTCCTTTACGCTTCGTTGGAGCTTCCTAAGCAGATCATCAATGACGCGATTGGTGCGCCCGCAGACACGGTAACGGTACTCGGTATCACCGTGACGCAGGTGCAGTACCTGCTGATTCTGTGCTTTGCCTTTTTGGCAACTGTCATCGCCAGTGGCGTGATGAAAATGCGCATCAATACCATGAAAGGCATTCTCGCTGAACGGATGTTGCGTCGCCTGCGCTTTACCTTGATCAGCCGCTCGATGCGCTTCCCCAAATCCTATTTCGCCACCACCAGCCAAGGTGAACTGGTATCGATGATCACGTCCGAGGCCGAACCAATGGGCGGGTTGATGGGAGACGCCATCGCGCAGCCCGTTTTTCAGTTCGGCCAGATGATGACGATTGTCACGTTTCTTTTCATGCAAAGCGTGTGGTTTGGTCTGGCCAGTATTGCATTGATCCCTTTGCAGGCTTGGCTGATTCCCAAATTGCAGCGTCAGATCAACCTTCTGAACAAGGATCGCATTCAGGAGGTCCGGCGGCTGAGCTCTGAGATTGGCGAAAGTGCTGCTGGTATCAGCGATCTGCGCACCAATGGCGGCTGGCGCTATCGTCTGGCGCAATTCAGCCATCGGCTAGGAACCTTGTTCGAGATCCGCTTTAAGATCTACAACAAGAAGTTCTTCATGAAGTTCCTCAACAATCTGATCACTCAGATGACACCCTTCCTGTTCTATTCAGTAGGCGGCTATCTGGCGATCACGGGCGAGGTGACAGTAGGCGCATTGGTCGCCGCGTTGGGCGCATATAAAGACCTCAGCGGCCCTTGGAAGGATCTTCTGACCTACTACAACCAAGTACAGGACATGTCACTGCGCTGGGAAATTGTGACCGAACGGTTTGCCCCATCGAATATGATACCCGAACAGTTGTTTGAGGGCGTCCCCGAGGCAATCCCGCACCTGACCGGCGATATCGAACTGCGCAACGTGACCGTTCGTGATGATGACGGCAAGACCATCCTTGAGGATATTGATCTTACCATTCCCCAAGGCGCTCGGGTTGCGATTCAGTCGAAACACGCTTCGGAACGCAGTGCGCTTGCGCAGTTGCTGACGCGCGAAGTGCTGCCGGTTCAAGGCGAGGTTCTGATGGCTGGCCACAACCTCAACAGCCTGCATCAGGCGGTGATTGCGGCGCGGATCGGCTATGCCTATTCACGCCCTTACCTGTTCGACGGAACATTGGGTGATAACCTGCTAATGCCGCTGCGCACGCATCCTCAACACGAAAGTGGTGCATTGCAGGCCCCCTCACGCCGCCAGATCGAAGCCGTGCGCGCCGGGAACCCACCCGATTCACTGTCCGATGAATGGATCGATCCAAGCCTCGCGGGTCTTGATGACATCGAGGATATTCGCGATTGGTGGTTCCAGCTTGTCGAAGCGATGGGCATTGATGAATTTATGTTCCGGCGCACTTTGCGCTCTCAGTTCGACCCGGAAGTACACCCGGTGTTGGCGAAAGAAATAGTCGATCTGCGAGATACCGTTGCCACACGCCTGCAAGAGCGCGGTTTGGACAAGTATGTCTATCGGTTCGATCCTGACCAGTTCAATCCCGCCGTGCCCTTGGGCGGGAACCTGCTGTTCGCTTCACCGACGCATGATATCGCACCGGACATTCTGGCGGGGGACCACCGCTTTCTGTCGTTGCTTACGGGCAATGGCCTGGATGATGACGCGCTCAGCATCGCTCAGGCCGTTCTGGAAACCCTAAACCAGACTTTCGGGCGAGATGGGGCCGATCACCCATTGTTCTTGCGGCTTGGCATGTCAAAAGACATGTACCACCGTCTGCTTGATATCGAAGAGCGCCGCAAAACCAAGGGCGAAGAAGCCATCGGCGATCAGGAACGTGCGCTGCTGTTGACCGTCCCATTCATGCTGACCGCTGAACAAATCGGCCCAAGTTTCCCTGAGGAGTACAAGGACAAAATCCTTTCCATTCGTCACAGTCAGGCCGAACGGCTGCGGGGCGCTATGGGTGCGATGTTCGTGCCGGTGTCACCGGACGTCTACGTTCCCCGCCTGACAGCAATGGAAAACGCTCTGTATGGTCGGGTATCCATCATGGCTGGTGCTCATGCAGAAGAGATCGAAGATCTGGTCGCGGAGGTTCTGAACGAGGCCGGGCTGCGCCGAAGGGCCGCCGCGATCATCTACGACCTGCCGTCCGGGTTAGGTGGGAACAACCTTCCGACAGTGTTTCAGGAGCGTGCTGCCTTTTCTCGTGCCGGCATCAAACGCCCCGATATCCTGATACTCGACAAGGCACTGGCCAGCCACGACTCTGAAAGCCGCCTGCGGACCCGTCTGAAGCTGCGCGAGTTATTACCCGACTCGATTATGATCTTTATGGAGGATCATTTTGCCCATCCGGAAGCCTATGATTTGTTTGTTGAAATAAAGGACGGTCGCATCGATGGTGTCTCACGCGTGTCCACCGATGCCGAAGACACCGGGACGGACGACCTGAGCCGGAAACTCAAGATCATTTCTTCGACCGAGTTGTTTTCACGAGTCGATGGGCGCAACCAGCGTCTTCTGGCGTTTTCGGCCCAATGGTACGAGGTCGCGGCAGGTCAAACCATTTTCGCACGTGGCCAGGCTCCCGATGCGGCGTATTTGTGTATTTCAGGTTCGGCAAGCCTGAATTGGCTGAATGAACACGGTGAAATGCGTTCGCTCTCGATAGTAGAACCCGGGCGCCTTATCGGCGATCTTGCGATTATCACCAATGAGCCGCGACAATTGGATTTGGTGGCCCTCACGGATTGCTCGTTCCTGCGGATCGGCGCGGAGGAATTGCGTGCTGTGATTGAAAGTGACGCGGGCGTTGCGATGAGGCTGCTTGAAACCGTGGCCGGATACCTGTCCACGGTGTCCGAGCGGTTGCGTGACCCCAACACTCCAATTGGGGATGACCTGCCTTCGGTAAGTGCTGAGCAATCCGATGAGCACTAACGAAAGGCGCGGTGCCTATTCAAGTCATCAGCAATTGCTAGGTGCCGCCCGCAGATATCCCGAGATATGGCGCTTGTTGGCTGGTCTTGCGCTGGTCTCAGTGGTTGTGGTCACGCTCAATGCAATCTTGTTCGCAATCGTTGCCAGTCTTGGCTCATCAGGGTCGGCGGTCACATTCTTGAATGGATCGTCGCCAACAGCGCTCCTTATTGTGCTCTCCAGCTTTATTTTTGTCACTATTGGCGTGGCGTTGGGGGCACGATTATTTCAGCACCGGTCACTTGCCTCGGTCCTGGGCGAACAATCCATCGCAATCTGGCAGTTTTGGCGCGTTGTTCGTGCATTGCTTCTGCTGGGTGCAGTCATATTCATACTCCCCCCCTATGACCTTGGTGCACCATTGGTGGCGAATCTCGCGTTAACCAAATGGCTTTTGCTGCTTCCCTTATCCGCTGTTGCGGTGCTGATTCAGACCAGCGCCGAGGAAATCCTGTTTCGAGGCTATATGCAACAGGGCCTGGCCGCGCGGTTTCGGTCTCCGCTGATCTGGATGGGTCTGCCATCAATCTTGTTCGCAGCTGGCCACTACAGCCCCGCGACGGTCGGAGACAATGCGGTCTTGATTGCCATCTGGGCGCTGACATTTGGGCTTTTGACCGCCGATCTGACCGCGCGAGCGGGTACGCTGGGCCCCGCCATTGCGCTGCATTTTTTCAATAACATCGCGGCTCTGCTTGTCATTTCGTTTCCCGACAACCTTGGTGGCCTGGCCTTGTTCCATCTTCCTTATGAGGCATCGGACGCCGAAGCGTTGCGACCTTGGTTGCTAGTCGACTTTGCGCTGATGATCGTGGGGTGGCTCACCGCAAGATTGGTCCTCAGGCGCTGATTGCATTTCCCGGCTTTGCGTCTTATTTGACGTCAACGCCGCATTATCAAGGTTCCGACATGAACTGGATCACAAACTACGTCCGCCCCCGGATCAATTCGATCTTCTCGCGCCGCGAAGTGCCCGAAAACCTTTGGCACAAGTGTGATGAGTGTGGAACCATGCTGTTCCACCGCGAATTGGCGGAAAACCAGAATGTCTGCACCCAGTGCGACCATCACATGGCAATCACGCCGCGCGATCGGTTCCAACATCTGTTTGATGGCGGTATTTTTTCCGAGGTTGATGTCCCGGCACCGAAAGACGATCCCCTGCAGTTTCGGGATCAGAAAAAATACCCTGACCGTATGAAGGCGGCCCAGAAAAAGACCGGCGAGAAAGAAGCGATGCTGGTCGCCGTTGGCGAAATCGGCCGTACCCCGATCGTGGCAGCCGCGCAGGATTTTTCGTTCATGGGCGGATCGATGGGCATGTATGTAGGCAATGCCATCATTGCTGCAGCACAGGAGGCTGTTAGGCTACAGCGGCCCCTGATCCTGTTTTCGGCAGCCGGCGGCGCGCGGATGCAGGAAGGCATTCTGAGCCTGATGCAAATGCCGCGTACGACGGTCGCAGTGGAGATGCTTAAAGAAGCAAACCTGCCCTATATTGTTGTCCTGACCCACCCGACTACAGGCGGCGTTACAGCCTCGTACGCGATGCTGGGTGACGTTCATATTTCGGAACCCAATGCCCTAATCTGTTTCGCCGGACCCCGTGTGATCGAACAGACCATTCGTGAGAAACTGCCCGAAGGATTCCAGCGCGCTGAATATCTGCTGGATCACGGGATGCTCGACCGAGTGACCAAACGCACCGAGATGCGGGATGAGCTGATCACCATCACCCGAATGCTGATGAAGCAGCCCCCTGCGGTCAAAGGCGACCTTCCTGCGCCCGAGCCGGAAGAAGCCCCAACCGAGGCACCCACCGAGGACGCGGTCGAAAAATGACCTCCCCATCTTCGGATGCCATCCTAGACCGGATGATGGCGCTGCACCCCAAGATCATCGACCTGACCTTGGACAGGGTATGGCGTTTGCTGGCGGCAATAGACAATCCTCAGGTTAAGCTGCCTCCGGTCATTCATATCGCTGGGACCAATGGCAAGGGCTCGACCCAGGCCATGATCCGGGCGGGGCTTGAAGGGGCAGGGCATGCGGTCCATGCCTATACCTCACCTCATCTGGCCCGGTTTCACGAGCGAATCCGACTGGCAGGTGAGCTGATTTCCGAACCCGACCTTACCGCCGTGCTGGATGAGTGTTACGCCGCCAATGGCGGTGAGAACATCACCTATTTTGAAATCACCACCTGCGCCGCGCTGCTGGCATTTTCCCGCACCAAAGCTGACTATACGCTGCTCGAAGTCGGGCTGGGCGGGCGGCTGGACGCCACCAACGTGATCGAACGGCCCGAGTTGACGGTCATCACCCCCGTCTCGATCGACCATGAGCAGTTCCTGGGCGACACTTTGGGCAAGATCGCCGCTGAAAAAGCCGGAATCATCAAGCCGGGCGTTCCCTGCATCGTCGGCCCGCAGCAGGATGAGGCGCTGGAAGTCATCGAATATACCGCAGCCCGTCTGGGCGCTCCGCTAATGGTCCACGGGCAGCACTGGCATGTTCATACTGAGAACGGTCGCCTTATTTATCAGGACGAAACCGGTTTGCGCGATCTGCCTATGCCAAACCTACTGGGTGCTCATCAGATCGAAAATGCAGGCGCGGCGTTGGCTGCGTTGCGCCACCTGCAAATGGGCGATGATGCCTACGAGGCCGCTGTGGCCAAGGCCGAATGGCCCGCGCGTATGCAGCGGCTAAAAATCGGTCCTCTGGTTGAGCAGGCCCCTCAAGCTGAGTTGTGGTTGGATGGTGGTCACAACGCGGCTGCAGGCACTGCTTTGGCCGAGGTTTTAGCGTCACTACCAGAACGTCCCACGCATTTGATTTGTGGTATGCTGAATACCAAAGATGTCACCGGTTATCTCGCGCCATTGGCCCAAAGGGCAGACAGCCTGACGGCCGTATCGATCCCGGGTGAGCAGAATACGCTGAGCGCGGACGAAACCGCCGCCGCTGCTGCTAAGGTGAATCTGGCCGCCACGACAGCAGACAGCGTCACAGACGCGCTCGCCGCAATCACCGCTCAAACCCCTGATGCACGCATTCTGATCTGCGGGTCGCTTTATCTTGCGGGAAACATCCTTAGAGAAAACGCCTGATGAAAAAGATCCTGCGCCAGGGCAGCAGCCCCTATCTGCCCCAATCCTTGTCTTGCATCTCCCGCAGGCGCGAGGCCGTACGCTCAAACTCAAAAGTTCCTTCCCCTTCGACATAGAGCATCTCGGGCTCGGCGGCGGCGGAACAAATCAGCCGAACTTTCGCCTCATAAAGCGCATCGATCAGGGTGACGAAGCGCTTTGCCTCATTGAAGTTATTGCGTGACAAACGCGGGATGTCTTCAAGAACCAGTACCTTCAGCGCTTCTGCGATAGCCAGGTAATCTCCTGGACCCAACATTCGTCCGCAGAGGTCATAAAACGAGGCCCGTGCAACGCCGTTGCGAAAGGCGGGCAGGACAACTTCGCGACCCTTCACCTGAAGGGCCAGCTCTTCTGCCGGTCCACCCGACAGATCATTCCACACCTCACGAATCTTTTCCCGCGCTTCGGGCCCGATGGGGGTGAAGTAAACCGACGAGCCTTCAAGTCGGTTCTGCCGGTAATCCGTGGGTGAAACCAACTCCCACACTTCCAGTTGCTCTTTGATATGCTGAATGAAAGGCAGAAAAAGCTGCCGGTTCAACCCATCCTTATATAGATCATCCGGATGCCTGTTCGAAGTCGTAACGATAACGACACCACCCTTGTGGAGCAGATCGAACAACCGCCCCACGATCATCGCGTCGGTGATATCGACGATCTGCATCTCATCAAAGGCCAGCACCCGCGCCCATTTGATGACTGCATCGGCCACAGGGACCAGCGCGTCCTCAACGCCGTCTTCACGCGCCTTGTGCAGACCGGAATGGATTTCCTGCATGAACGCATGAAAATGCACCCGTCGAACTGGGATTTCACCTAATGTCTCGACAAACATGTCCATCAACATCGACTTGCCGCGCCCAACACCTCCCCAAAGATACAAACCCTTGGGTGGCGGCGGCGCTTTGCGGAAAAATCCACGCTTAACCGGTTCGGCCAAGGCTGCTCGAATGCGCTCAAACCGGGGCAGCACAGCCTCTTGCGCGTCGTCCCGGGTCAGTGTCCCATCAGCAATAAGATCTTCATAGTGCGAAATTAGAACCGTCATGAGTTGAGCCATACCGATCGCTTCGTGGGTTGAAAAGAAACCTTTTTTCCAGACACATCAATTTTGCTGAACTGGCGTCACAAAACTCCTGAATTGACGCGCCGAGTTGTACCGCTAACGTCTGCTGGAACCAATCTTCGGAGCCTTAATGTCGCAATCCACCCGTTTGCTGAACCCGATCCTGATCGTCGGCTGCATCGTAATTACAGTCAGTTTTGCTGTACGCGCCTCTTTTGGTGTGTTCCAGATACCGATTGCGGATGAGTTCGGCTGGCTGCGCAGCGATTTTTCGATGGCGATCGCCATACAAAACCTGGCTTGGGGGATCGGTCAGCCGATCTTTGGTGCCATAGCGGAAAAGATAGGTGATCGGCGCGCCATCGTTCTGGGCGCTCTGACCTATACGGCGGGAATGGTGCTGACGGCATGGTCCGTTACCCCGTTTGAACATCAGATGTATGCCTGGCTCGTGGGTTTCGGGATCGCTGGGACGGGGTTTGGCGTGGTCCTTGCGGTCGTAGGTCGTGCCTCATCGGATGCGAACCGCTCGATGTCATTGGCGATTGTCACCGCAGCGGGCAGTTTCGGGCAAGTCATTGGCGCACCCACAGCAGAGTGGTTGCTGACTTTCTTACCCTGGCAGCAAGTGTTCCTGATCTTTGCAGTGGCTATCCTTGCATTGATCCTGACATTGCCATTCATGCGCGCGCCTCAGCCCGTCAGCAGGACGGAGCTAGAAGAGAGTATGGGGCAGATCCTGTCCAAGGCATTCCGCGACCCGTCTTATTCGCTGATTGCGATCGGCTTTTTCAGTTGCGGCTATCAACTGGGCTTTGTCACAGCCCATTTCCCCGCCTTCGTCACCGAGATGTGCGGCCCGATCCAACCCGGAGGCGTCTTACATTCGATGGGGATCACCACAACTTCAGCCTTGGGGGCGATTGCGATTTCGTTGATTGGGTTGGCCAATATCGGCGGAACCCTTTTGGCCGGATGGGCTGGAAATCACTTTCCGAAGAAGTACCTTCTCGCGGCGGTTTTCACCGGCCGAACGCTTGCCGCAGGTGCCTTCATCGTGTTCCCAATCACGCCCTTGTCCGTGATCGCATTCTCGCTTGTGATGGGGTCGCTCTGGTTGGCGACCGTACCGCTAACATCTGGCCTTGTCGCACATCTCTATGGCCTGCGGTACATGGGCACGCTCTACGGGATCGTATTCCTGAGCCATCAGATCGGCAGTTTTCTGGGCATCTGGTTAGGCGGGCGCATGTACGACCAATTCGGTGATTACACCATGGTTTGGTGGATCGGCGTCGCAATCGGAGCATTCAGCGCCATCATTCACCTGCCCATCCGCGAAAACCGATCACCAACCAGCGTGACAGCCTGAGCTATGCGGCCTCTTCAGCGGTCAGCAGCCCCTCTGAAACCAATCGATCCGCCCAACCCTGCGGATCGATGAAGTGGTGCGTTTGCCATCCGCGCACCTTCGCTGTTTCGATATTCTCGATCCTGTCATCTGCGAATAAGAGATTGGACGGCGAAATACCGCAGTCGGCCTCAACCATTTCGTAAATTGGCATATGAGGCTTGACCGTCTTCATCCGACCCGAGACATATTGACGATCAAACTCATTCAGAAACGGATAAACAGTAGTGGCATAGTCAAAATTCTGAACCCCAAAATTCGTCAGGGCAAAGACCGGGATCTTCTTGGTCCGCAACGCGCGCAGCAGTCGCGCTGAATGTGGGATCTCGGGCGCGGCCAGTTCGATCCAGTTGTCATGCCACATCCGGATTTCATCGCGCCAATCCGGGTACTTGTCCGCCCATTTGTAAATAGTATCCGTAAAATGATGGCCCTGATCCACCAGATCATTCATCCCATGCAGATCGACCTCGTCAAACATGGCGCGACGACGATCCTCGCCGATTACCCGATCATAATAGCGCTCGGGCTGCCACTCGATCAGCACATTTCCGATGTCAAAGATGACGGCTTCAACGGCCATGACTTAATCCCATACCAGTTCAATCACCACCGACTGAACCAAGCGCAGGTCAGAGATGCAAGCGCCAACCGCAACGCGGCACGCGCTGCCCAGCCCAACGGAAGGATATGCATCTTTGATGCGTCTCTGACCGGCGGCAGCACTACCTGCGAAGGGCAGCGCGTATCTCGCGCTCAAGCGCATCTAGAAAACGCGACCGGTCGGCTTTGCTAAATGGTTTTCCCCCGCCACCTGTCCCCAGCGGGTTTGCCGCGCGAAGGTCCGCCATCAGATCGCGCATTGCCAATTGCTGACCGATATTGGCCGCAGTGAGAGCCTCACCACTGGGCCGAAGCACACGTGCTTCGGCTTCAATACACTTGGCGGCCAGCGGTATATCAGAGGTAACGACAATATCGCCGGTGCCGCAGCGTTCGGCAATCCACTTATCCGCCTCATCTGCTCCCGAGGCGACGATCACTACCTGCACCAACGGGTTGGCAGAGGGGCGTAGCCCTCCGTTTGAGACCAGAACCATCGGCACCTTGTGCCGGGTTGCCACCCGTTCAGCCTCGGCCTTGACCGGGCAGGCATCCCCGTCGATGTATAGCGTCGTCACGCCTCTTTGACCTTTGGCGCTGACTTTGCCTTTGGGGTCGATTTGCGCACCTTGAATTCGTCCGGAATGGGCATCCGGTTAAAGGCATCCAGCCCCGCGATTTTGTAAGCTTCGGCAAGGGTCGGATAGTTGAACGTGTTCTGCACGAAGTAGTCCACCGTGCCTTTCAGGTTCAGCACTGCCTGCGCAATATGGATCAGCTCAGTTGCCCCTTCGCCAACGATTTGCACACCTAGAACCCGCCGGGTCTTGAGCGAAAATAGCATTTTCAGCATGCCATGCTCCAACCCCATGATGTGCCCGCGTGAGGTTTCTCGGAAACGGGCCACGCCCACTTCGTAGGGAATACCACGCTCCTGCAGTTCTTCCTCGGACATCCCGCAGGTTGAGATTTCGGGGACCGAGTAGATCCCATACGGATACCAGGGGCTTTCCGGCAGGGTTGGAGTCTCCAGCGCATGACAGGCCGCGACCCGCCCTTGTTGCAACGAAGTTGAGGCCAACGACGGATGCCCGATGACGTCTCCGGTGGCATAGATATGCGGCACCGAGGTCTGATAGGTCTTGCGGTCCACGCTGATACGATCGCGATGATCCGTATCAATGCCAACCGCGTCCAAGTTCAGCGCCGAGGTCGCCCCCATCCGGCCGGCTGCAAACAGCAGCATCTCGGCCCGGACGTGTCGCCCATTGTCCAGCGTGATCTCAACATGGCTACCGGCGTCTTCTATTTTCTCGACGGCTGCCCCCAACCGCAGATCGACGCCATTTTCACGGATCTGATGCGTGAAATCGTGGATCAGTGTCTTGTCGATGAAATCCAGAAACGTCTCGCGCGGTTCGATCAACGTCACCCGGACATCAAGCGCCGAGAACATGGTTGCATATTCAACGCCGATCACGCCCGCACCGATCACGCAGAGCGAACGCGGGATTTCCTCCATCTCAAGGAAATCATCCCCATCGACGACAGTTTTGCCATTGAAAGGCACGTAATCTGGCCGGTAGGTCTTGGTGCCGGTGGCGATCAGGAATTTGGCTGCTGTCAGACGCGTGGATTCGCCTGCATCCGTGGCCACCTCGATCTCGTGTGGCCCCGTGAACGTCGCCAACCCGTTCAGCGTTTCAACATGGTTGCGGTTGAACTGATGCTCAAGCACATCGACCTCATGATCGAGTGTCATGTGCAGCCGTGCTTTCAGATCCTCGGCGCTGATCTGATCCTTGACCCGGTAGGAACGCCCATAAAAACTGCGCTCGCGCCAGCCTGACAGGTTCAGCACCGTCTCTCGCAAGGTTTTCGATGGGATCGTTCCGGTATGAACAGAGACACCACCAAAACGATCTTTGCGGTCAATCACCAGCACCCGGCGCTGCAATTTGCCTGCCTGAATCGCCGCCGCCCGGCCTGAAGGGCCCGAGCCGATGATGATCAGGTCATAGTCATATTTGCTCATGCCTCAGTCCCCATACAGCGCTTCGGCGTGGAAGGTGATGTGATCCTCCATAAAGGTGGACACGAAATAGTAGGAATGGTCATAGCCGGGCTGCAGGCGATAGGTGGCCTGCTGGCGACGCTCGGCAATTGCCTGCGCCAGTGCCTCCGGGCGCAACAGATCCATAAACTGATCGTTTGCACCGGTGTCGATCAGGACCGGTCCGTCAAAGCCTGTGCTTTTCATCATCGCCGACGCATCATGCTTGGCCCATGCGGTCTCATCATCGCCTAAATACGCGCTGAGTTGCTTGCGACCCCAATCCGCCCCCATGGGGTTCGAGATCGGCGAGAAGGCCGAAACAGACCGGTAACGCCCGGGCAGGTTCATCGCCAGCGTCAATGCGCCATGCCCACCCATCGAATGCCCGGTGATGGCCTGACGATCAGGATCAATCGCAAAGTTCTCGGCCAGAAGGGCCGGCAACTCCTCGGCAACATAATCCCACATGTTGAAGTGAGGCGTCCAAGGGCCTTGCGTGGCATTGACATAGAACCCTGCGCCTTGGCCAAGGTCATAGTCTTCGTGATCTGCCACGCCTTCGCCGCGTGGTGAAGTGTCGGGGAACACCAGCGCAATGCCCTGTTCGGCCGCCCAACCCTGGGCACCCGCCTTCGTCATGGCGTTTTCATGGGTGCAGGTCAGGCCCGACAGATACCACAGAACAGGAACGGGGCCGTCCTTGGCTTCGGCTGGAAGAAAAAGGCCAAATGTCATATCACATTTGCAGGCCGAGGAAGCATGGCGATAAACGCCCTGCACACCACCAAAACAGGCATTTTCCGAAAGGGTTTCCATCAAGCTGATCCTTACGTTGTGTCCGGGCCATGGCTACCGCTCTGCAGCGTCGGCGTAAAGTGCAGCCACCTCTGGAAAGCTCATTTTTCGAAAAGGTGAAGATCAGAATCCGCTGACCCATCCTATCGCCAGCGGGACGGTCAGAATGCTGGCGATGGTAGATAACAGGATGGCAGCAGATGCCCGTTGCGGGGCCACACCGTAGTGCGCGGCCAGCATGTAAACATTGCCTGCAACTGGTAAAGACGCCGCCGCGATTGCGACCATCGCAGGGAATGAGGCAACCGGGATCAGCCAAATCACCATAAGTGCCACGAAAAGCGGATGCAGCACCAGTTTGCAAAAACTTAACCAACCCGCGATCTGGATGCGCTCGGCCGATTTGTCTGCCAGTGACGCCCCGATGGCAAACAGCGCCCCCGGCGTAGCCGCACCGCCCAGAATTGTCAGAAAATCATTAAGCGGGGCTGGTACAGGCACCTCTAACGCAGACCAGATCAATCCGGCGGAGATTGACAAGATCATGGGGTTTCTCAGCAGGCCAATCCCGATCAGGCGCATCGTCCCCAGGCTGAGCCGACCATCGCGGCCACCGTTGATCAGAATCACGATCAATGAGGAAAACACAACCAGATCAACTGTCAGCACCAACATCACGGGACCAATGGCGGCTTCGGAGAATAACAGCGCAAGCATGGGCAGGCCCAGAAACCCAACATTGCCAATAGCAGCACATTGCGCCTCGACCGCGGCGGTGGGGATGTCCAGCCCTCGGAGATAAGCGATAGCCGTCGCCAGCGCATAGACGCCAGCAGTGCCGATCAGATACCCGATCACCAGCCGACCGTTGAAAATTTCGGCAAAGGGCAGGGTGGCGGCAAACCGAAATAGCATAGCCGACAAAGCAAAGAAAAACACGAACTTGGTTAGATATGCTGTCGCCTCGGGAGGGAAAAACCGGCTGCGTCCGGCCCAGAACCCCAGGCCGATGATTGCGAAAAAGGGGAGAGTGCGCAGAAATATCTCGACCATGGCAACGTGTTAACATGGCTGGTCAGGCTCGCAAGGTTGACGCACGGTCGGCGGTACGATTGAAGCCGTAACGTTGTGCCAAAACCGCTATCGGAGTGAAAAGCGTTGAAACTGAACCGAACGGTTTATAGTGTTGCAGGATATCGCAATCCGGAGACACCATGACCCAAGCCGCCACCATCCTGCGTACAGGCCGTAAATTCGACCAGGTGTTACGTGGGGCCCGAGAGGTTTTCATGGCGGATGGGTTTGAAGGCGCAAGCGTCGATGACATCGCGCGTGCGGCGGGTGTTTCGAAGGCAACGCTATACAGCTATTTCCCCGACAAGCGACTGTTGTTCACCGAGGTTGCCCAGACCGAATGTCGCCTGATGTCTGAACGCATCCTTTCGATGATCGATGAGACCAAGCCAGCCCGCGAGGTGCTGACGATAGCAGCCACTCAGCTTACGGCTTTTCTCGTCTCGGACTTCGCGCAGCAAGTCTTTCGCATATGTGTGGCCGAGCGCGACCGATTCCCCGAGCTTGGTAAAGCGTTTTATGAAGCAGGACCGAAGAACGGCCAACGCCAGATGGCCGAATATCTGACCAAGGCGGTTGGTAAAGGTGAGTTGGCGGTTGAAGACGTCAACATCGCGGCCGAGCAGTTTTCTGAACTGTGCAAAGTCCGACTATGGGGCCGCGCGGCTTTCGGTATCCAAAATCGATTTGACCAGAACGAGATAGACGAGGTTGCATTGCAGGCCGTCGACATGTTTATGGCCCGCTACGGCGTATGAACTGCGTAAGTTCGCCGGCGATCAATCACATTGATGGTAAGAAGTCGTGTTGGTGCGGGTGGAGGGACTTGAACCCCCACGCCTTGCGGCGCCAGAACCTAAATCTGGTGCGTCTACCAATTTCGCCACACCCGCAACCCGATGCCGAAGCACCGCGACGACGCGCTGAATAGCAAAGCTTTTGAATGAGTGCGAGAGGTAAAATCAAGCGAGAGGGCAGTTTATTATCGTCTCGCTGGAAACAATCTTTTGCCCAAGTAAGTTTAACCAGAACTCGCATGTGCCAAATGTTAAAGAACGTGCCTTGGACAGTGAGAATGCGGTTTGGCCAGTCTTTCCAGCACGAACAGTGCTCAGGTGCTGGTTTTGGTCGTAATTTCACCTGTGTGAAGGCCCGTTCTCTGGTCCTTCTTTTTGTTTCCATTTAGCGAACATTTATCGCAATTTTTCTCTTTATCTTAAACTCGCATACGTTGAGTCGCTGAAAGACTACTTTGTGTGGGGCACATTTCAAAAAAGTGTAACTTGAGGTGAGTGGTTTCGTATTGAATTTCAATCAGAGGTTCCTTCGATCACAGAAATAGAAATTATTTTTATATATTTCAAAACGTAAGAAGCAGCATGTAAATCCTTGACGCCACGGAATCTCGGACTTTTTAACAAGCAATCAAAGCCATAAAAACTTGGGCAACTCGTCAACGTCGTGGCTTACACTCTCATAGGTTGAAGTATTTCTATGAGACGCCATCATAATTGTGCCACATTTCAAACGCCAAAATATCCTATTCGCGTCAAAATAACACCGCGGTAATCGTAATTGATTGGGCGCAGGAGTTAATGAGTCTTTTTGCCTTCTGGCACCGTGCGAGTTTCTGCTCAACTCCAGAACAAGGGTCTCTGTCGTGACCAACCAGATCAAATCCGTTGCTTCCGAGCAAGACGCTGTCAGCCTTGCGCGTGAAAGCTTTATTGGCGAACTGAAAACCCTGAACCGTCAGCACCCTGGCACAGGATTCGGCGTCGCTCTCCGTACGCATTCGGGCAATCGCTACTTGCTGGCTAATGCCCGCATGCCGCTGCCTGCCAACAAAACAGATGATTTTCCGACCGGACGCCGTGTGGCTTGTTTGGAAAATGGTGAAGGCTTCAGTTCAATCGAAGTTCTGGCTGATTCTTTCGCATATGAATCGATTTCACCGCGAACCGAGGCCGCAATCCTCGGCAACGCGCTGGACCTGATCGCACGAATCGACACGCTTGCAAGCCTGCCTGACGGGGCAGGGAACCACATCGCTGCAACTGGTACCGGAGGCTGACCATGGCGCGTAACGACCACCTTCTGTCTGTCGGAAACGAGTCCCTGTCTGAGATGACAGAGGCAATGACCTCGTTGACGACACAGATCGACCAACTGACTGAGGTGGCGGATGCACGGTCTTCCGCACGGCTGGCTGCGCTCAAGACCAAAATGGAGAATTTTACCGCCAGTGTCACGATGGTGGGGCAGGTGAAGGCCGGCAAATCCTCGATCGTGAACATATTGGCCGGGCGGCCAAATCTTTTGCCTTCGGATGTGAACCCGTGGACCTCGGTGGTTACAACGCTGAACATCAACACCCGCACAGAAGGCGACACCCGTTCCAAATTCACATTCTTCGAGCAGGAAGAATGGGACAATCTGATGGTTGGCGGCGGTCGTCTGGGCGAGTTGGCCAATCGAGCCGGTGCCGATGATGAGATGGACGATATTCGCCGTCAAATCGGCGAGATGAAGGCCAAATCAGAAGAGCGGCTTGGGAAGCACTTTGACCTGATTCTCGGTCAGAGCCACCAGTATGATTATTTCGACGATGAACTGATTCAGCGATATGTCTGCCTCGGGGATGAGGATGACCCGGATATCGACCCCAAGACGGGCCGTTTCGCCGATGTGACTAAATCGGCCGAGTTGTTCATGGATATCCCGCAATATCCGATCTCGCTCAAGCTCTGCGATACCCCAGGTGTGAACGATACCTTTATGGTACGCGAACAAATCACCCTACGCAGCCTGCGTGGATCAGAGGTGTGTGTTGTTGTTCTGGCTGCCAGCCAGGCGCTGACCACGATGGACATGGCGCTAATGCGGATCATCGCACAGTTCGAGAACCGCCAGATCATCCTGTTCGTGAACCGCATCGATGAATTGTCAGACCCGGTCAATCAAGTGCCTGAGATACGTGATCGTATTCAAGACACACTGAAACAGAACAACATAGACGCCAACACCAGCGTTGTTTTTGGCAGCGCTCTGTGGGCCGAGGCTGCGCTGACCGGAAACCCGGACATTCTAACTGAGGAATCGCGCGAGGCGTTGAACACCTTTTACCTGGCGGCTGGATTTGGCGATCAGGCTGCATCGCTGGATAAGATCTGGGCGCTATCAGGATTGCCTGATCTGCTGCTCGCCATGAATGAGCGTATCGCTGAGGGTGCAGGAACGCGTCTTTTGGATCGCGTTCGCCATCGGGCGCGCAACATCGCCAGCCAGATCCGGGCTACTGCAGTGGCCAAGACGCTGTCTAACTCTGACGGTATCGTTCGGGATCTGGACGGTGCGTCGCCCGAAGAAGCGATCGCAAAGGTTTCGGCTGAGTACGAAAAGAAAGCCTCGGAACTGACAACCAAGCTGCGCGGCAAGGTATTAGAGCGACTTGCGTCTGCAGAAGCAAATTTTGTCAAACGTGCGACGGATTCTCTGATCTCACATCTGGAACAGAATGGTGAGCAGGGTACATGGCAATATGATCCGGCAGGTCTGCGCACCTTGCAGAAGGCGGCATATTTCAGCTTTGCCCGATCCATGCGTAAGGATGCCGGTGCTCTGTATTCGGCTGCTGCGGCGGACGTGGAGGCTCTGTATCAAAAGCTGCTGGGCAACCACTTGGGTGAATTCAACATTGAAGCTCCGATCGTGCCTCGTGTACCCCCGCCATTAGGGATTGGCCGCACAATCGCACTGGACCTGCAGAGCACATGGTGGCGACGTTGGTGGCAACGCCGCAAAGGGTTCGAAGCCTATGCCGCAGATTATACGCGACTGATCGCGTCCGAGGCGAACTCGATCACCAAAGACATCGAGGAAAACCAGATCGCCGCCGTACTAGAGAACGTGCGGGCCACGTTGACCGACTTTATTGCCGAACAGAAGGACACGCTGCTCAGTATCTCGCAATCGCCTGAAAGGGCTGCGGCCCAGATGGCCGAGCAGAAGCCGCAGAAATCACGTGACGATATTCTGGGCGATATCCTGAAAGACCTTAGTAACGAAGCAGCATAAGAAGAGTTATGGTAAAAGAATCACAAACCCGCTTCGTCTCTCCCAAGGCTTGGAACCGCATCGAGCAGTGGTCCCGCCGCAAACCTGTGTTTGCGCTCATGGGGGAATTCAGTGCAGGCAAATCGACGTTGATGAATTTCCTGCTGCGCAAACAGGCACTGCCGACGCAGGTCACAGCGACGCAACTGCCGCCGATCTGGTTCAGCTGGGGCAATCGACCCGCCTATATCAAACGCCATGATGGTAGTACGCAGAATATCGAATTGGATCAGCTTGAACAGGTTGGTGTCAACGACGCCCAGTTCATTCGCATCTTCCTTGAAGCCGATATTCTTGAGGCGGTCGACCTGATCGACACACCCGGCATTTCGGACCCGAAGATTTCGACGGATGTCTGGCAACGCGCAGTTGGCCAGGCCAATGGTGTGTTGTGGTGCACGCACTCGACCCAAGCTTGGCGGGAGACTGAACGTGCCACTTGGGTTTCGCTGCCAGAACGTCTGCAGCACAAGTCGCTGTTGTTGGTGACGCGCGCAGATGCTTTGAATCAGAAAGACCGTCAAAAGGTCTTACGCCGTGTAAATCGGGAAGCGGGTCATTTGTTCAATCGCACGATCCTGTTCTCGGCCCGTGATGCCATCATGGCCCGTGACAAAACCGGCGACGCCGAGCTGTGGTCACGCAGCGGCGGCGGCAAGATGGTCGACAGTTTCCTTGAGATCACTGAGCAGATCATGGACAGCCGTGCGGATATGCTGTCGCGCTATCAAATTGACAAATCCCTGTCAGACGCGCCCAAAGTTCAGCCATCGCGGCCCGAGAAAACCTCTGGCGATGCACCGCTGAAACTTGTCACGCCGATGGAAGATGACTCTGCCGAGAATGATGTGGTTACAAGTTTCCCGGTACGCCCTGCCCGCGTGGAGCGTCGCACCGAGGAATCCGGACAGGCGCGAATTGATGCAGAAGAAGCCGAGCGGATGCGCGCGGAAATGGCGACCGAAGCGGAGCCTGCTGATGAAGACTTACGTGCCTTGTTCTCTGACAAGACGGAAGATCCGCTGGATTTGAACCTCTTGGCAAACCCCATCACCGACGTGGATGAGTTTGATTTCATGGATGACGATGATGAGGAAGAGCAGGAAGATGCCGAACTGATCGTCTTGGGTGAAGAAGAGGACGAAGCGGAAGCAGTCGAAGCTGCGGACACCGAACAAGAGCCGTCGGAAGACGCCGAAGAATCATCAGATATCGAAGTATCGGTTTCGTCGATTACGGCCCTGCTGGCGGAACAGTCGGAAAACTCGGCAGACGAATATGAACCGGAGCCCGAATCGAATGCGCTTGCTCCAAACCGCGTCGTATCAATGGTGGGTGAAGCTGTTGCCGAAGAGATTGAAGATGCAGCCGATGACAAGGCAGATGATTTGGGCGATCGCCTCATAGAAACGCCACTCAGTGCTGCAGCAATGTGGGGTGAAATCGTGGCGCGTGAGAACCTGCCTGACGATGCAAATGGCCTGAAAAGCGCCTTTGCAGCATTCTTGTCCGAGTTTGACCAGATTGCGTTGGAACATGACTCTAAGCGGAATCAAGACATACCGCGCGCCGTTTCTGAGGCTCGCAAGAACGGCGGAGCGGAGTGGCATGCGATTTAGATTAAACCCGAAGGTGGGCATCTGAATGTCGATTGACTCTGCTCTGGCTTCGGCCATCGAAACCATACCCGACTGCATCGCAGCCGGGTATGTCGACATGGAGACCGGCATGTTATTGGGCGTCGACGCGGCGGACCAAGACAGCGCTGATGCGCTCGAAAATCTCGCACTTGCAGTAGCTAATCTGTTTCAGGGACGCGGTATGAAGGGATTCGAAGAACTCCTGCGTGCGGCAAAAATCGACGATACTGAACACCCCGGATTTGGGGAAATCGCGGTGTTCTCAAACGACCGGCTGCACATCTTTCTCAGGACAACAGAATATCCTGATCACGTGGTATGCTATATCTGCCGCGACAGCGCGAATGTCGGGCTGGCGCTTACGAAATCACATCTCAGCCTCGGGCCGGTGGCGGCCGCGGTGTAGACGGGACCAGAGGGGGTCACGCATGATGGATAGTGAAATACTGGATATGCTCGAAGGGATCGGGCGGACTTCGATCGCGCGCTTATCGCCTGCAATCTACCTATCGGGTAGCAGCGCACTGTTACGCCGGAATGAGGTGCTGGGGGCCATCCGGGGCACGATCTTGCCTCGGCGTTTGGAATTTACGGCGGCTGACGGGGCAACTTTGGCTATCGAAGTCAACAGCTCTCGGGTCACCGACGTATTCCGCTGTGCTTCGGGCCCTGTCCCGGATTTTGAAACCGAAGCACGCGAAAAACTGATCGAACGACTGGCGCAAGTGGTGTCGGAAATTGCAACGGCACCCGGCCCGCTTGAGTTGGTTTCTCTGCGCCCGGATACGGCGCTTGAGGCTGATGACGTAGGGGTTACCTTTTCGGAGGTCGAAGCGGCCTGCGCGCGGATTGAACTAATCGAAGAGCCGCGCATGGCCATCGTTTCCGACCAGACCTTAGAACCAGAAGCCCAGCCAGAAACTGCGTCACAAGGCGCCACCAGTATTGCCGGAAAATTCTTTGAGGGCGCGAATCGGTTCGCATTAGGTCGAATACTGATTGGGTCGACTGAAGACGAGATGCAATTTGACGGGTTGTGTGCGCAGGGCCAAGACGCACATCCGGACACGGATATATTGGCCCGATTCACCCGAGATCTGGCGGGATGGCAGGCCGATGGTTCCGATGCTTTAACTGATCCACAGCTGATCGTCATTCGCCCGACAGGTGGACAAGGCGCGGGTCTCGCCATCTTATGCGACGGTCAGGAAACCGCCGCCGCCGTTCATGACGCCCGCAAGCTGGGCGCTGTCGTCAACCTATGGAAAACATTGAATAGCGCCGTTGAATAACCGCGTTCCTGCCAAATAGTGTCCACTTTGCAAAGTTAAACAAAATACGAGTTACCAGGGTAAATCTTATGAGTGAGTTAAATCGCCGCGAGCTTATTCGCATCGCAGAAGACATGAACGGGACGAGCAATGACGAAACGCGTCACTTCATCTCGCGCATCGTTGACGACTTGTCGAACCTCAAGCCTTCGATAGCATTCGTAGGTCAAATCAAGGCCGGAAAATCGCGCTTGATCAACGGTTTCACCGGGCATGCAGAATATCTACCCTCGGACGTGAACCCATGGACGACAGTGATCACCGACATGCATTTCGGTCATCCGTCCGGTCGGACGTCGGGCGCCGAGTTTCATTTCTTCGACAATCGCCAATGGCAGGCCCTGATCGCCGAAGGTGAAGAGTTGCGCAACATGTTCCCTGATGAAGAGGACAGCTACAAGCGCGAGATGATCGAAGAGCAGGTCGAGGCAATGAAAACCCGCGCCAAGCTACGCTTGGGGGAAAGCTACAAACACCTTCTTGGCGAGCATCACGATCTGGATGAACTGACCTCGGATGACCTGGCGCGCTATGTCTGTGCCGGGGATGACCCGACGGATGAAGACCAGTATGACCCCGGTTCAGATCGGGGCCTTTACAGCGACATCACCCGTAAGGCCGAGGTCTATTTTGACATTGGCCATTTTCCGTATCCGGTGACAGTCACAGACACACCCGGTGTCAATGACCCGCTGCTGATCCGTGAAGAGATCTCGCGCCAGTATCTCAAGGAATCCGACTTTTTCGTCGTCGTGCTGTCTGCGCATCAGGCGTTGTCGCGGGCTGATCTGAAGCTATTCCGCCTGATGCAAGCGCTAGAGCTTGGTCAGATCGTGGTCTTCATCAACCGCGTGGACGAGTTGGGCGGTGGCGCCGAAGATGCCGGCAAGGTGCGCACAGACGTATTGGACGGGCTCGAACAGGCGCTTGGCAACTCGGAGATTGACGTTCTGATGGGCAGCGCCCAATGGGCCCATTATGCGCTGACCGGGGATGAAACCGGAATCGACCATGATCAGATATTGGCGTGGCTGAGGGCGCATCCCGAACAGATGAAGCAATATCTTGACGGCGTCGAAGAGATCAAACAAGGCCCCGGCCCCATCAGCCGCGAAGGTGTATTGCGATTTGCCGCGATGATCGCGTCGGGCCTGCCCGATCTGCGCCGTCATGTGACCAAAGCCCTGACCGAAGGACCGCGCCAAGAACAGCTTAATATTGCGTGGCAGCACCTCAACAGTTTTGCCCAAGGTGAGCTTGAGCGCAGCACTGCGCGGCTTCGTGCGATTGAGGAAAAGGATGGTCCCGACACAGCGGATGTCGAAGAAAACAACAAAACGCTTTCTGAGTTGCGCGCGCTAGTTGAAGATAAATCCAAGGCCATCACCAATGATATGGACGATGTATTGGCCAATTTGCGGGGTGTTATGGATGACACCGTCGCCGAGGCTGTCTCGATCGTTGTGCGCGGACCTGATGGGCAATCGCCTTTGCTGGCCAAAGACGGAGATACCGAGCTGAACTTTACGCCTCTGCGTGAGCGGATGCGCGAGCTTGTCCAGGGCGCGACCCAGGTGGTGCGGCAGCGCATGCTTAGTGAGCTTTACGCGATCGATATGCAGACCAATGCTGCTTTGCGCGCCCTGCCCGGATGGCAGGAACCCGCGGACAATCGCATGAATACCAGCGCGGTGCGTTGGTTCCGTCCGAATACAAGCGCACTGACGCGTGGCATCACGGTTGAGTTGCGTGTGACATGGCTGTCGCGACTGATATCGCGTCGCAGTGTGTTGAACCGCGCCGAACGGATGATCGTTCAAGAGTTTGAGATGATCGGAGACGATCTTGTAGATACCGCCAGAAGCGACCTGATCGAACGGATGAAAACCGTTCTTGACCATTATATGGCGCTGCTGGCCGGGCATCTGGAACATCGCGCAGGCCCCGATGGGTCGAACGCGCGCGCCGAAGCGCAACGTGCGGTTGACCAAGCGCGGCGCATCAGCGATGAACTAGGGGCGGTGCACGGAACTGCACCCGTGGACACTCGACAGGCAGAGGCCGCAGAATGATTGAATTCCCCGGAACCGAGAAGGAAGTGCGCCAGCTAGAGCGTTTCCTGACCGCCACCGAAAATGCTCCCTCATCGGCAGAGCTGGATGATATGCGCGCCCGCGCGCTGGCCCATGCCGAGCGGCTTTCGAACGCGGTTTCCATTGGTTTTGCCGGAGAGTTTGGAGCCGGAAAGTCCAGCCTTGCCAACATGCTGGCGGGGGCAGACATTCTGCCCACCGGGCCGCAGCATCTGAAATTGCCCCTGGTGATCGTGGCCTATGCTGATACGCCTGAGACAACCGTTGGTTGGTGGGACAAGGAACCCAAAGTCTATTCGGGTATAGCGCTGGAAAAGGCAGCGGCGGACGAACCCGATTTCATCTCGGTCGGGTTGAACACCCCTGCCCTGCAGGAGATTTCGCTGTTTGATCTGCCCGGTGCCGGTGCACTGGATGATACCTACAAACAGACTCTAAATTTGCTCGACTATGTGGATTGTGCGATCTGGTGCACCAATGGCACCAACGCCTGGCGTGAAACCGAACGCCATTTGTGGTCGCAGGTCCCTCAAAAACTGCGCAATAACAGCTTGTTGGCTGTAACACATGCCGATTTGCCTCCGGTGCGGGATGCTCTGGATCGGGTAGTCGCACGCCTGAACAAGGAGAAGGGCGATTTGTTTCGCGCGGTTGTGACCATCGGCACCCCGGTAGCGGTACGGGCCATGGAACAAGAGCCTGAACCCGACTTTGCTTTGTGGGAAACCTGTGGCGGGCAGAACTTGGCAGAACAGGTTTTGCACATAGCCTCTGATCACCGTCGCCATGATCTTGAGGCCGCCCAAAAAGATCTGGCTGAAGAGTTTATGCCTTATCTGGAGAACCTTACTGGTGCGGCTTCGACAGATGGCGCTGAGGCCGACGGCAATACTGTGCAGGCAAGCCTAGAGGCCGCCCTGCCCCCCCTGGACAATCCGATCCTTGAAGACTGGCTTGCGGCCATCGCCAGCATTTACAACGACCTGCGTGAAAGCTCGGATATTGAACCGGCGGCCTTCCTGCAAAGCTGTCAGGAAATCGTCGAGGATTTTGCCGAAAGGTTAGAATCTGGTACCGAAATCGATCCCAAAGCAGACTGGGTTCCGGCCGAGTTTGAAAAGGCCACTGACCTGTTGCTGTTGCTGCAGTTTGAAACCGGGGACGCACCGCTGAAGGATGCAATAGGCATTCTCGCACAACTCAGCGACAATCTGGCTTGGGCGGGCAGCTCTGTTGCGTCGGCGCCCCCAAAAACCGGCACATAAGTTTTTCCCGCTTGAATTGAGCCGCATCGCAGCGATTCGAAGCGTTCGGAATCAGCGCGATATTGTTTCGAATTCGTGGACCAAGCGTCTATTTCGGCGGTATAGAATCCATTTCTTCCATCAGGCAAACACAACATATTGTGGGATGAGGGTCTGGACTCACTATATAGGCGATTTCGATTTTTGTGATCCATAGTGAAGCCATCAGGCGGCCCCAATAAAGTCAAATTTGAAACGTCTAACCGTCTTAAGTGTCCTGCGGTTGTGTTTGGTTGTGAGTTCGCGGGCTGAAGCCCTGGTTATCTATGCCGCAATAAACGAGTAGAATGGGCGGGAAGAAATGAGCCACAACCAGGCGGTCGGCGCAACGCACGACGAACCTCAGATCGAAGGATTGCAGCCAGGCGCAAAGCTGCTGCGCGGACAGTATGAAATCCTCCGGTTCCTAAGCAACGGCGGGTTTGGGATCACCTATCTCGCGCGCGATAGTCTGGATCGCGATGTGGTCATCAAGGAATGCTATCCGGGGGCGCTCTGCCAGCGGAATGGTGATCTGGTCGAACCTGCCAACCCTGACCACAAAGAAGACCTGCGCGCCATTATCGACCTGTTCATTCAGGAAGCACGCAACCATGCGCGGCTGGTTCATCCCAACATCGTCGACGTGCATCAGGTGTTTGAGGACAACGACACCGCTTATATCGCGATGGACCTGATCCGCGGATGCGATCTGCTGGATTATGTCGAAAACCCCGAAAATAAGAGCGGACCGGACTTTATCGTTCAGGTCACCGAAAAAATGCTGTCTGCGGTGTCGTTCATTCACCAAAGCGGCATGCTACATCGCGATATTTCACCCGACAATATCCTGATCGATGAGAATGGCGAACCCATCCTGATCGACTTTGGTGCAGCACGCGAGCAGGCGGCACACAAGTCAGCGGCGCTATTGACGCTGCGCGTGATTAAGGACGGGTATTCGCCACACGAATTTTATGTGCGTGGCGCGGATCAGGGCCCCAGCAGTGACCTCTATGTCCTGGCTGCAACGCTGTATCATGCGATCAGCGGCGAGCGACCGATTGATGGCCAGACACGTTTGAATGCGTTCAACAACGGCCAAGACGATCCTTATGAACCGCTGACAGGGCGATTCAAAGGTTATCCTGACGGGTTCCTTGAGGCGATCGACAAAGCAATGGAAGTGCACGCCACTGACCGTGTACAAACCGCATTGGACTGGCTGCGTATGTTCCGTGGTCCCGGTGTGATGTTCGACAGTTTCGCGTATCGCCCTGTTTCGGTCATTGTTGGCATGGATCGCAAAGACGAAGAGGCCGAAAAAGAACGGATCAAAGCCGAAAGCGAGAATGCGGAGGCCGTCGTGACCGCGCTGCTGGCCGGGAACTCTGATCTGGCCCTCGGGAACGAGGAAAAAACGGAAGACACTCTTGCTAAATTTGCACCTCAGGACGAGGCCGTTGCTGCAGTCGACACCGTTGTAAAAAGCGGCT
Organism: Ruegeria sp. AD5; assembly: GCF_056542345.1. Classification (NCBI taxonomy): domain Bacteria; kingdom Pseudomonadati; phylum Pseudomonadota; class Alphaproteobacteria; order Rhodobacterales; family Roseobacteraceae; genus Ruegeria; species Ruegeria sp. AD5. The sequence continues at coordinate 1,217,460 of NZ_JBQFZR010000001.1, read as the reverse complement.
CGGGCGGCAGTGGCAAGATGATCGCGGGTATCGCGATTGTATTGGCGGCTCTGGCAGGAGGTGGATACTTCGTAATGACGGGCGATCAGCAATCGCCCGAGGCAACTCCGGTGACTGCAGAGGCTCCGACTACTCCGGTGCCCGCAGAAGCAGCTCCGGAACCCGTCGAGCAGACCGCCGAAGCCACAACAGAGCCGCAACAGGCCGAAGTCGCTTTGGCATCAGAACCAGAAGCGGCGCAGGAACAACCTGTCGAGCAGGCTAATGAGGTGCCGGAAGCCGCCATTGTGTCAGAGCAGCAACCCGAAGAAATCGCCTTGGTGGAACCTGAAGTGGCGGAACCTGCGGTTGAAGACATCACACCCATCGCACCTGCGACGCCGGTAAATCTCGCCGAAAACCAGGTCGCATTTGGGCACTGGGATATTGAGATTCCATTCACGATGTCCAAGCGTCGCAGCTCGACCGGGAGTGTCATTGCCATCAATGCATTGAACGCCGGGCAAGATAGGTCGGTGATCGGGGATTGGGTCGAACGGGGCGCTACGATTTTTACTCTGAATGGTGAACCTATTCGTCCGGACACAACGCTTGCATCGTATGTTCTAGATAATTTCTCGGTCGATCCAGACGGGTATATCCGTGTAGCAGCGCGCTATCGCAGTCTGGGCGAAACACGCGCGCAGAATGGATTGCTGGCCCTGCCCGCCTTCCGCAGTTTTGGCCTTCTGAACGGTTATTCGTTTGATGTGGCTCATGCGGGCGAGGCAGGTTGGCAAACCGTCGTCGCATCTGTTCCGGAAGAAGTTGCTGGCAGTTTGCAGCGGGGGGATGTGCTGCTGCGCGAAACACAGACTGGTGTCTCGATCAATGAGCCCGAAAGTCTGGACGGCATCCTTGCTCAACTTGTTTCCGACAACCAACCCGAGGCGCGCCTAAGCATTCTGCGCAACGGAGCTGAAAGTACTGCGGTCATGCAACTAACGCAGGAGTGATCGCCCAGTTGATGTGACTATCGCCAGTTTCAGTGTGCTGGGGGTGCCGCCCATCGCGCCACCCCGTCGGGGACCAACCCGTCGCGACGTAAATGTTTCTCTGTTTCCTCTTCATCAGTGCCCTGCGCCTACGGCGAAGCGGTTTGTAGCAGTCCCGCGGGTAAAACCCCGCATCAGAAATCAAAGAAGGTGACGACACCATGTTCAAATACAAAAGCCCTCTGAGCCGGCTTCTAGAAGGTGCCGGAAAACCGAAAGAAGAAGATGCGGTGGAAACCGAAACCGTTGCGGAAGCGGTCGAAACAGAAAGCGCTGCTCCGATTGCGGATTTCAACGCCCTGCGCGCGGCCCTTGCGGGTGGAAACGTTAGCTCGGACAGCTACGAGGAAGCAGACGAACTGATCCCCGAAGAACCGATGCCCGAGTTTACGGAAGACCAGATCGAAGATCAGGCGACCGAAGAAGAAGTGGCCGAGGTTCAAGAGGTCGAAGAAGATGAACAGATTGTCACGCTTCATCTGACTGCGGAAGACGAGGTTCAGGACGATAAACCCGAAGTCACCGTAGAAGAACCAGAGGCCATCGAACCTGAAGTCGTATCCGAAGTTGCGGGCGAGGTGGAAATCACCGCAGAACCCACACCGGAACCGGAGCCTGTTGATGTAACCCCGGAACCCGCCATGGTCGCACCTGCGCCTGCACCTGCACCTGCACCGGCTGAAGATCGGCGTTCTCGTGTGAAGACGACGTTTTTGGGTTTCGAGCGTGCAGACACGCATGTTCAGGAGCTGATGGAAACAGCTGAGCCTGTTGAAAAGACAGAAGCGGCCGAACAGACATTCCCGGTTGGCTGGCTGGTTGTGACCGCCGGACCGGGCCGGGGTGCCGCGATTACCTTGACCGAGGGATTGATGCAGATCGGTCGGAACGACGATCAGGCTATTCAGCTGGATTTCGGCGACACCGGGATCTCTCGCAGCAATCACGCCGTCATCGCATATGACCCTGAGGACCGGAAATGCTATCTGGGCCATGGCGGCAAGGCCAACTTGGTGCGCCTGAATGGCAAGCCTGTGCTCAGCACCATAGCCTTGTCCAGTGGCGATCTGATCCGGATCAGCGAAACCTCGATCCGCTTCACCGCTTTCTGTGATGACGGCTTTGACTGGCGGGATGCCGATTAATGCTGGCGACCCCTGCATATGATATTGCCCTGATCCTGGACCAGGGTCAGCGCGACTCGCAGGAAGACGCGATTGCTGCGCGGGTCTCTGACGCGGCAGACGCGGGTTATGTTGTGATTGCCGACGGTATGGGTGGTCATGAAGCGGGTGAAGTCGCTTCGCAGTTGGTCATTTCAGCCTGGCGCGATGCGATGGATGCCCAGTTGGATGGGCCCGACCTTGCTGAGAGCGCACTGCTCGACGCTCTGCCGTTGGCCGCAATGCAGGCCAATGCCGCTATGGCGAGCCATAGTGAGGAAAACGAGGTCAATCTGGGCTCCACCCTTCTGGGCATGTTGATGCTGGATCAACGCGTATTCTGGATCTCGATCGGTGACAGTCCACTTTACCTGTTCCGCGATGATGCCCTGTCACAGGTCAACGAAGATCACTCGATGGCCCCGGTGATCGACGAACAGCTCGCACAAGGATTACTGAGCGCGGAAGAGGCGCAGGGCCATCCGGATCGCAACCAACTGACTTCGGTGATCATGGGGGCTGCGATTCCAAAAGTGGATTGTCCGGAACAACCATTGGCGCTGATTGCGGCAGATGTACTGATCCTTGGCAGTGATGGCCTGCAATATCTCGGCAATTCCGAGATCGAAACGCTGGTGCGCACGCATATTCATTCCCCGGCTCGCGATATTGCTGATGCGCTGCTTCAAGCACTGCATGCAAAGGCAGACCCGGATCAGGACAACATTTCAATCGCCGTGGTCAAACCGGCACAGACTTAGACAGGCAGTGAAACAGGACAAAATGCGAAACCATCTTATCATATCCACCCTCGCTCTTGCTGCTGCAACAGGTGCAGCATCGGCGCAAGAGGCGTGTTCGACTTATGAAATCCAGCCCGGTGATAGCTTGCGGGAACTGGCAATTGCCGTCTACGCGACGGAAGATTACCGGATCATCTATGATGCGAACCGGGATACGATCGGGTCGAACCCCAATATCATTCGCGTCGGTGATGTCCTGACTTTCCCTTGTCTTGAAGATATCGGGCGCGCGGCGCAACTGCCGGATACCGAAGCTGGCCGCATGGCTGCCGAAATGGCCTCGGAACTGGTCAAAGCTGCCGAGGAACGGGCTGAAAAAGCCATTGCTGAGGCCGAAGCCCGCGTGGCCGCTGCAGAGGCCGAAGCTAAAAAGACCAGCGAAGAAGCAGTAATCGCGGCCAAGGCTGCGGCCAAGAAAGAGATCGAAGCAGCGCGTGCGGAAGGAGCGGCATTGATCCGCAACGCGGATGGTGGCGAAAGCCCTGAAATTCGTGACCGTCAGATTTTGTTGATCACGGGTGGTAACTACGCCCCGTTTACGGATGAAGCGCTGCCAAATCGTGGGCTTTATACCAACCTGGTTGAAACCGCGATGCTGCGGGCCGCGCCCGAGCAGTCCTACAAGATTCAGTTCGTTAATGACTGGTCGTCGCATCTGGACCTATTGATGCCGACTCTCGCCTTCGACGCCACATTCCCTTGGTCGCGGCCGAACTGTGAACAAGCCGCTACGTTGTCGGAAAATGATCGTTCACGGTGCGAAACCTATAATTTCTCAAACCCATTCTACGAGGTCGTTGATACGTTCTTCGCAAAAAGCGGTTCGGGTTACGAAGAGACTCTGACTTATGCAGATTTCGCGGGCACAACGATTTGTAGGCCGGAAGGTTGGTCACTGTCGCATATGGATGCAGTTGGTCTTTACGAGCCTGCAATCAATCTTATGCGCCCCGTTTCACCCGATGATTGTTTTCGCGCAGTCATGGATGGCACAGCCGATATCGTCGCGATCGAAGCGCATCTGGCGGTCGAAGCAATCGGGCGTCTGGGCTACGAACATCAGATCATCGAAAACCCCAACCTAGCGGCAATCAAGTCGCTTAACGTCATGACCCACAAAGATAATCCGGATGGGGAAGCGATCCTTGAGACGCTCAACCAGGGTCTGGCGATCATGCAGCAATCAGGCGAGTGGCGCGACATCGTATCTACCGCACTGCGCTATCAAATGGAAAATGGCTAAGGCCTTGATTGGCCCAACGAAACAAAGTCTGGAGGAAGTGGACATGTTTAACAAGAAATTGAAGAAAGCAGTACTGTCGGCATCAGCCTTCACCGCCCTGAGCGCAGGTGCAGCCGCCGCTCAAGAGGCCTGCTCCAACTATACGGTTCAGGATGGTGACACCTTGGCGACCATCGCCATTGCCGCCTACGGCACCTCAAACTATCAGCCGATCTTTAACGCTAACCGCAACGCAATCACCAATCCCGGTTCGCTAACCCCCGGTCTGGTACTGGCGCTGCCCTGTGAGGATGGCAGCCTGCCCAACGGTCAGAGCGCGCAAGAACTGATCGCGGCAGAAGAACAACGTGCTGCAAGCGTCAAGCGCTCGAATGTCTACGCGCCTCCGATCAAGATGGTCGCTGGCAACGGTTGGGAACCGTTCACTACTGAAGATCTGAGCGGCGGTGGCATCATGACCCGTCTGGCGACGACAAGCCTTCAGCGTGCTGGTAACAGCCGCGATTTCTCGGTCAGCTTTGTAGATGACTGGAGTTCGCATCTGGACACACTGTTGCCATTGGGTGCGTTTGATATTTCGATCGCGTGGACTGTACCGGATTGTACCAACCGCTCCTATGAGTGGTCTGCAGAGACCGAAGCCCGGTGTACCCAATTTGTCGCTTCTGTTCCGGTGTATGACATTGTCGGAGGTTTCTTCACTTTGCCTGAAAGCGAATACGCAAAGGCGACAGATTTCTCCGACCTTGAGGGCTCGACCGTTTGCCGCATGGCAGGCTGGAGCATGGTGGTGCTGGAAGAACAAGGGCTGAACCGCGAGAACACAACCGTGGTCCAACCCAATTCGGCCCGCGAATGTCTCGATGCCGTATTGACCGGCACGGCAGACGTGGCTGCATTCGAAGTCGATCTGTTTGCCTCGACAATGAAAGACATGGGTTTGACCTCGGCAGATATTGTTGAGAACCCGTATGTCTCGACACTGTCTTCGATGAGCTTCCTTGCACACCGCACCAATCCATTCGCGCGCGAGTACATCGCGATGATGAACAAGGGTTTGATCGAGATGCGCGAATCCGGCGAATGGTACGCGATTATTTCCGACACGCTGCGCGAACAAAATGAAAAGCTGAACGCAGCATCAAACTAATCCCTCGGTCGTTATGACCTTTCTTAGGGGCCGGTCTTCGGACTGGCCCTTTTTTTGTCGGTGGGTCAGAATCTTCAATGATAACGGCAAAGCCAACTGACTAGGCCTCAGACGTGGCGCAGTCAGCATTTGGTCTTATTTGTACATACATAATGATTATTTTTATCCTTAATCGCTCATAAAAGGCGGCCGTCTACGGGAATCCCCGAATATTCAGCGTGAACGATAAGCGTAGGATGAACTCAACTGCACCGGTGAGGCGTAAGCCCCGCCACTCACTCAGAAAGAGGCTGGCTATGGGGGCTGGCCTTTTTCTTTTTCAGGGCATGAAAAAACCGGCCCTCTTCGGACCGGTTTCTTTTTAGGCGTTTATGCAACCCTTGGCTTATCCGATGATCGCATTCAGGGTCGCACTTGGACGCATCACCGCAGCCGCTTTGGCCGGATCAGTGTGGTAGTATCCACCCAGATCGGCGGGTGCGCCCTGCGCTGCCGCCAACTCGGACAAAATCTGTTCTTCTTTGTCCGCCAACTCTTTCGCGAGCGGTGCAAACTCGGCGGCAAGCCCAGCATCATCGGATTGCCCCGCCAAAGCTTCGGCCCAGTAACGAGCGAACCAGTAGTGGCTATCGCGGTTATCCGGCTGGCCGACTTTGCGGCTGGGTGACTTGTTGTTATCCAAAATTCCCTGCGTGGCAGCCTCGGCAGCGGCACCCAGGACGCCCGCTTTGGCGTTGCCCTTGCTGTCAGCAAGGAAGTTCAGGGATTCTCCGAGCGCACAGAATTCACCCATGGAGTCCCAGCGCAAGTGGTTTTCTTCAACCAGTTGCTGAACATGTTTCGGCGCCGAACCACCTGCACCGGTTTCGAACAGACCGCCGCCATTCATCAGTTTAACGATTGATAGCATCTTGGCCGACGTCCCCAGTTCGAGGATCGGGAACAAGTCGGTCAGATAATCCCGCAATACGTTACCGGTGATGGCGATGCTGTCCTTGCCCGCCGTGATAGTTTCCAGCGACTGGCGGGTTGCTTCACGCGGGGCCATAGTCAAGAACTTGTCGGCCACGCCTGCAGCTTCAAGCGCTGGTTTGACATACTTGATCAGCTCGGCGTCATGTGCGCGGTTGGCATCCAGCCAAAAGATCGCCTCGGACCCGGTCAGGCGCTGACGGTCCATCGCCAGCTGGATCCAGTTCTCGATCGGGGCCTTCTTGACGGTGCAGGCGCGCCAGATGTCGCCCTTTTCGACGTCATGGGAATGCAGCGTTTCGCCATTGGCCAGAACGATACGGATTGTACCATCTGCGGGCGCTTCAAACGTCGTCGGGTGCGATCCGTACTCCTCGGCCTTCTGCGCCATCAATCCAACGTTGGCGACGGCTCCTGCGGTGGCTGGGTTCAGTGCACCATTGGCTTTGAAGAAATTGATGGCCTCATCATACACCGGTGCATAGCAACGGTCAGGGATCACACAGTTGGCATCGCCCTTGGCGCCGGTTTCGTCCCAACCCTTGCCGCCAGCACGGATCACTGCGGGCATCGAGGCGTCGATGATAACATCAGACGGGACATGCAGGTTGGTGATGCCACGGTCCGAGTCCACCATATACATCGACGGACGATCCCCTTTAATCGCATTGATTGCGGCGACGATGTCTGCGTTGCCCTGAACCCGCTCAAGCAGGTCCCCTAGACCCGAGTTCGGGTTTACACCCAGCGCGTCCAGCTCTGCACCGAATTTTTCGAACACGGGGGCAAGCCACGCCTTGACTGCATAGCCGAAGATAATCGGGTCACTGACCTTCATCATCGTCGCCTTCATGTGCAGCGAGAACATGGTGCCGTCTTTCTTGGTGTCCTCAATGGCTTCGGTCAGGAACGACGACAGCGCCTTGACCGACATGAATGTTGCGTCGGCCACGGTGCCTTCGGCCAGTGGCCAAGCGTCTTTCAGAACCGTAACGCTGCCATCTTTGCCCACAAACTCAATCTTGGCATCGCCGGCTTGCGCCGCAGTGATCGTTGCCGATTTCTCATTGGCGTAAAAATCATTGCCCGGCATCGAAGACACTTTGGTCTTGCTGTCCGCGCTCCACTCTCCCATCGAATGAGGGTTCTTCTGGGCATACTTCTTCACAGCGCGCGCTGCGCGGCGATCGCTGTTGCCTTCGCGCAGGACCGGGTTCACGGCCGAACCCTTGATGGCGTCATAACGCGCACGGATCGCCTTTTCGTCGTCCGTCGAAGGCTCTTCGGGGTAGTTCGGAATGTCATAACCCTGTGATTGCAGCTCTTCGATGGCTGCCACCAGCTGGGGCACCGACGCCGAGATGTTGGGCAGTTTAATGACATTTGCGTCCGGTGTTTTCACCAGCTCACCTAAAGCAGCCAGATCATCAGTAATACGCTGTTCGTCTGTCAGCTTTTCGGGGAAGGTCGCGATAATACGCCCGGCCAGCGAAATGTCTTTGGTTCCGACGCTGACACCGGCTGCTAACGCAAACTTGCGGATAATGGGCAGGAACGAGGCGCTCGCCAGCTCGGGCGCTTCGTCTACAATGGTATACAATACGTCGAAGTTCGATTTTTCTGCCATATTCCCTTACCTTTTTTAAGCCTTTCAGGGGCGTGCGATCCAAGAGCATGTGCCGCCGTGACATAGGCACCAATCCCAAAGGGGACATGACGGCCCCACGGGTGACTCTGATTTGACAGGGCCTCCCTTAAATGAGGATTGGCTTGGGATCAATCGTATTGAGCGGCGCAAATTGACACGGGACGAATTAGTTTGGGCTGTTGAGTGATATCACGCACCCGGAAACACCAACTCAAATCGCGCACCGGTCTTGGAAGGCCCCAGCAAAATCCGCCCGCCATGTGCCCCCAACAGGTTTGTAACGATGGTCAGGCCCATCCCGGTCCCTCCCTTCTCGCGCGCGGTTGTGAAGAATGGGTTGAAGATGCGGTCCCGATTACCGTCGGATATGCCGGAACCATCGTCTTGGACAACCAATCGACCGAGTTCTGCGTGCAGGACCACCTGCCTTGCCCCGTGACGGCATGCATTGTCCAGAAGATGTTGCAGGGCAATTTTCAGGCCAGAGGCTGCAAGGTTCAATGCCTGATCGCCGCCTTCTATGCTGATGTCCAGTTCGGGAAACGAAGCGCGCAACTGATCGGCAAGATCGTTCAGGCTTGCCTCCCCATGATGTTCCGGCACTCGTGCCTGTGCAACCGTGTTAAGAGCGCTGAGCTGCGTTTGCATCTGATCGCTTGCGCCCAATATCTGTTGCAGCAATGCGTGATCCTGGTCCGAGAGCGTTTCGGCCTCGGCCAACAACTCTCCTGCCGCACGGATCGCGGTGACAGGGGTTTTCAACTCATGCGTGACATGATCTGCAAAGACGCGGATCGAAGCTTCGCGCCGTTGCAGCGTATCCGCCATGCTCAGAACCGAACCGGCGAGGCGCGACAGTTCTTGTGTACCGTAGTGATCGGGCGGCTCGGCGCGTTGCCCTTGTTCAATGGCCACTGAATAGGTCGCCAGCGACGTTATGGGGCGGAGCAGAAGCCGAACCATTAGGTATCCGACCACTCCGGTCGCACAACCGATCACGATCGCCAGCAGGCCCGCAGCGTTTCGAAACCCGATCTCAGGTCCAAGATAGCGCAGCGCTATCAGACCCAGCAGAGACAGTGCGAGCGTACCCGCGAGACCTCCGCCAAGAACAAAACCCAGCGAAGGGCGCCACTTGTGTCTCAGCCCGGCCATGCACCCATCCGCAATCCGATCCCATGCACGGTTTCGATGGCACCGGCCCAGCCCTGATCCCCCAACTTGCGTCGTAAGTTCCGCAAATGACTATCCAGTGTCCTATCCGAGACCGGACTGCCTGCGCCATAAATCGCATCAACCAATTGTGGTCGCGAGACGATGGCGGCGGGCGTTTGCATCAGGCGACGCAAAATCGACAGCTCGGTTGCGGTTAAGGCAAGCGCATTGCCGTCGACCCGAACCGAATGCGCCGACACATCCATTTCAACCGGGCCATGCCGCAGGAGAAGCTCTGCAGCACCCGGTTTGCTGCGTTTCAGGATGGCTTTGATCCGCGCAACCAACTCTCGGGGGCTGAAAGGTTTGGTCACGTAATCATCCGCTCCCAACTCGAGGCCCAAAATGCGATCAATCTCGTCATCACGCGCGGTCAGGAACAAGATTGGTACGTCCGAGCGTGCCCGCAAGCGGCGGCAAACCTCAAGCCCATCGATCTCAGGCAGGCCGACATCCAGCACGACAAGATCAGGCGCTTCCCGCATCGCGTGGGTTAGCGCCATTTGGCCATCGCGGGCGGTAACCGTCTGGTAGCCCGCGCGCTCAAGCGTGATCGAGACCAGCTCTCGCAGGCGTGGATCATCATCCACGACGAGGATTCTCATCTACCTTCTCCGGCATGGGTTCGACGGCCAGATTACGGATCACCCGATCTGCGCGAAAGCCCCAATTCCTCCAATTGTCGACGACCGGAGGGGTTGCGCAAGCGCGTACCCGTTTGTCCTTCAGCAACTCTGCCGCCGCCATCTCATTGAGCTGACATGCGTAGTAGGTATCAAACCGTATCGGATTTTCCAGATTCCAACGGGCGATTAAGGATGAAAAATTCACGAAGCAGCATGCATAGAGCACGCCAATCCCCAGGATCGCAGATCGCAGCAATAACCAACGGTTCGATTTACCCTGCAAAATTTGCCAACCGGTCAGACACAAGCCCACAGCAACCAGCGCCATCCATATTGCCGCATGAACACGCAAATAGGTCAGCCCGTAGAAATCAACGTAAAGCGACAGGCGCATCAGCGATGAGATCACCAGCAGTACATTCTGCGCCAGCCAGAGCATCATCCATCTTGTCAGCCCCTGCCGCTCGTTCAGATAGGGTCGCGCGGCCAAGGCAAATGCGCCCGCCAGCAAAGCTGTGACCAAGAGTGGGTATGCCCCGCGATGAGCATATTCAGCATAGGTCATCCCCTCGGGCAACTTGGCGCTGCCCCAGAGATAAACCATGTCCATCCCCGTTTGCACCGCCAGCAGCAAGTTGAACACCATTAGCGCATTTGCAACGGATTGGGCATTCAGGCCAAAAGCAGGCAATGGGCGCTTGCGTCCGGGGCCAAATCGGGGGGCAAGCAAGTCAGGCCGCAAGGTGACCGCAAGAAAGGGCCAGATCGTGATTGCCGCCCCGATCCAGAATAGCAGTCGGTCGAACCGCAAATCAATTCGCCAAACCCGATCGATCCAATCAGACAAGACCGGATTGGCCGCAACCATCAGCGAAGCAAGGATCAGTGCGCCTCCGATCGGGAAACTCCAGTTGCGCAGTGCACGAAGGGCAACCCCGTCAACGCGGGAAACCGAATGACCTTTCTGAACCGCCTCTATCCCGTGTCTGAGCGCCAATATTGGAAACAGAGACAGAAACCGGCGAACCGAAGCGACCTCATGATTGCCCTGCACGGCCCAACACAGCGCAATGGTCGATCCACCCAGCAAGAAAGCTACGGACAGGGCCTGAACATATTCCACCACTGGAAGAATGCTAAGCAGCAAAAGAAGGGTTGGCCCGACAAGTCCACCACGGCGGCGCAGCAAGGCAAACACTACAGCGGAAACCGCCAACGTAAAGAGTGCGATTGAAAGGCCAGGAGAATGGTCGAAAAACAGAAAATCGGCGAGCGCAACCAGAAACACCAAACCCAAAAAAGCGTGGCGATTGCCTGGTTCCGCTAAGCCATCGGCACGGTTTGGGCCTCGATCAGGGGTGTCCAGCCACCAACTATCTTGTAAAACTGATGCCGGTACGCCGTGCACGATGAACTGTCCCATTTAACTGCTCCTTGTTTGTGTTGGTTCTGTCTGGCCTAGGCAGCTGCAGATCACCGCGTAAGGGTCGTGCATTTTTTGTGCAGAGATGCTTTTAGCGGTGCAGCCTCTTCCCCTTGCGCGTGCCGGTGGCTAAGACGATCTTCCAACCGCAAGTCAGGAGGCCCCTTTGGACCGTATCGCCCGCACCATCGCCACCGAGATTAACGCCCGCGCGGAACAGGTTGGGGCCGCGGTCAGGTTGTTGGATGAAGGTGCGACCGTGCCCTTTGTCGCCCGTTATCGGAAGGAAGTGACCGGCGGCCTGGATGATACCCAATTGCGCACCCTTTCCGAGCGACTGAATTATCTGCGTGAGCTTGAGGCCCGGCGCGAGGCGATTCTGTCCTCGATCAAGGATGAGGGGAAACTGACGGACGATCTGGTGAAATCGATCGCCCAAGCCGAAACCAAGGCGCAGTTGGAAGACATTTATCTGCCGTACAAGCCCAAACGCCGGACCAAGGCGATGATTGCCCGCGAGAATGGTCTGGAGCCGCTGGCCGATGCGATTCTGTCGGACCGGTTGGCTGAACCAGAAGGGCTGGCTGAAGGGTATCTGATTGAGGCTGTCCCCACGACCAAAGACGCGCTGAATGGTGCACGGGACATCATCACAGAGCGGCTTACCGAAAACGCCGCTTTGCTGGGAGAGCTCCGAAACTTCATGCAACGTGAGGCGTTGCTGAGCGCAAAGGTCGTCGAGGGCAAGGAACAGGAAGGTGCCAAGTTCAGCGATTACTTTGATCATTCCGAGCTTTGGTCGAAAACCCCGTCGCATCGAGCGCTGGCAATGCTGCGCGCCTCGAAGGAAGGGATCGTAACGCTAGACATTGCTCCCGAACCCGAAGCGGGCGCCGCGCGGGCCGAGGCCATGGTTGCGGCTCATCTGAACACGCGCGGTGATACTCCTGGTGACAAGTGGCTACGCAAGGTCGCGGGCTGGACATGGCGGGTCAAGCTGTCGCTGTCGATGATGGTCGAACTGATGGCCGACCTGCGCAGCCGCGCACAAGACGAGGCAATTCAAGTGTTTTCGCGCAACCTAAAGGATCTGCTATTCGCTGCTCCGGCGGGGGCACGTCCGACGCTTGGGTTGGATCCCGGCATTCGCACCGGGGTCAAAGCCGCCGTGGTGGATGCAACCGGTAAGGTGGTTGCAACGGATACGCTATATCCGTTTCAGCCCAAGAATGATCTGCGTGGTGCACAAGCGGCAATACTGAACCTTATCGCTACACATAAAATCGAGCTTATTGCCATCGGCAACGGCACAGCCAGCCGCGAGACTGAGCGTTTGGTGGCCGATACGCTGTCGCTTCTGCCCAAGACCGTCAAAGCGCCCACCAAGGTCGTCGTTTCCGAGGCTGGAGCCTCGGTCTACTCGGCATCCGAGCTTGCCGCGCGCGAATTTCCCGACCTCGACGTCTCGCTACGTGGAGCGGTCTCGATTGCCCGCCGGCTGCAGGATCCCTTGGCTGAACTGGTCAAGATAGAACCCAAGAGCATCGGCGTCGGCCAGTATCAGCACGATGTGGATCAGCACCGCTTGTCACAGTCACTGGAGTCGGTGATCGAAGATGTGGTGAACGCTGTGGGCGTGGATCTGAATACCGCTTCAGCCCCCTTGCTTTCTCACGTCTCGGGTCTGGGACCGGGATTGGCCGAGGCGATCGTCACGCACCGAGATATTCATGGTGCCTTTGCGTCTCGCAAGGATTTGCTGAAGGTGGCCCGCCTTGGTCCGCGCGCCTTCGAGCAGTGTGCAGGTTTCCTGCGAGTTCGTGACGGTTCAGAGCCTCTGGATGCCTCCTCGGTTCACCCCGAGGCTTACGATGTCGCCCGTCAGGTAGTGGCAGCATGTGGGCGCGACATTCGCCAAATCATGGGGCATGAAGGCGCGCTGAAAGACCTGCGCGCCGAGCAGTTTGTGAGTGAAACCTTCGGCTTGCCAACGGTTCGCGACATTTTCACCGAATTGGAGAAGCCCGGCCGAGACCCGCGACCCAGTTTCAAAACGGCGTCGTTTACGGACGGGGTTGAGGAAATCACGGACCTGAAGCCCGGCATGGTGCTGGAGGGTACCGTCACCAACGTCGCCGCCTTCGGCGCGTTTGTCGACATTGGCGTGCATCAGGACGGGTTGGTTCATGTCAGCCAACTGGCCGATCGGTTCGTGAAGGACCCGCATGAGGTGGTCAAAACCGGGCAAGTTGTCAAAGTGACGGTGGTCGAAGTCGACGTTCCACGTAAGCGCATTGGGCTGTCCATGCGCAAGGACGGTGGTGCTTCGGCACGCGAGGGCAATGCACTCCGTGGCAAGGGCAAACCGGCACGAACACCCAAGCCAGGGGAACAGCGGCGCAGCCATGGGGGTCAGAGCACCCAGAACGGGGCCTTTGGTGACGCTCTTAGAGACGCCTTCAATAAACGTTAGGCGGCAACCCTGTCATAGGGCTAAATACGAGGCGTGTTTTTGCAAGACCTACATTCACCTAAGCCCCGGCAGACAGAAAGAAAAGCAGGGCGCTAACATTCGGGTGTTGCAACTCGCACCATGATCTGGATGATGCTGGCCCATGATGGCCGAAAAATTCGGCCAACCGTATGAAAATGCGGCCACAACAAAAAATGGGGAGACGACTTATGTCATTCAAAACTCTGATGCTTGCCGCCAGTGCAACGGCGATGATCGCGGCGGGCGCTTCGGCGGAGACGCTGCGATGGGCCCGTGCAGGTGACGCGCTTACGCTGGACCCGCATGCACAAAACGAAGGCCCGACCTCGGCCATGGCGCACCAGATCATGGAAACGCTGGTGATGCGTGATCACTCAGGTGCACTGGTTCCATCGCTGGCGACCGAATGGGCACCATCGGAAGAAAATCCGAATGTCTGGGTGTTCAAACTGCGCGAGGGCGTTACCTTCCACGACGGTGCCGAGTTCGACAGCGAGGATGTCGTGTTTTCGCTGAATCGCGCGATGACGCCGGATTCGGATTACAAGGAACTGTTGGCCTCTGTGAAAGAGGTGCGTGCGCCCGACAAGTTCACGATCGAGATCGAAACTGACGGACCGAACCCGATCATGCCCAACAACCTGACCAACATGTTCATGATGGACAAAGGTTGGGCCGAGGCAAACAACGCTGTCAAGGTTCAGGACTATGAGGGCGGCGAAGACACGTTTGCGGCCAAGAACGCCAATGGCACCGGTCCCTACAAGCTGGTCAGCCGCGAGCCGGACGTGAAAACCGTCCTGGCCGCCTATGACGGCTATTGGGGCAAGGATGAGTTCCCGCTGCAGGTGACCGAGATCATCTATACGCCGATCCAGAACGCCGCGACCCGTGTTGCCGCGCTGCTGTCGGGTGAGGTTGATTTTATTCAGGACGTGCCCGTACAGGACCTCGAGCGTGTAGCCGGAACCGATGGTCTGGACGTACGCACCGCGCCGCAGAACCGGGTGATTTTCTTTGGCATGAACATGGGCGATGCTGATCTGACCTCGGACAATGTGGATGGTAAGAACCCGCTGGCTGATGTCCGCGTTCGACAGGCGATGTCAAAGGCGATCAATCGTGATGCGATCAAACAGGTCGTGATGCGTGGTCAGTCTGCTCCTGCTGGCATGATCTCACCTCCATTTGTGAATGGTTGGGATGAAGATATGGATGCGTCCTCGTCAACCGATATCGAAGGGGCCAAGGCGTTGATGGCCGAAGCAGGCTATCCTGATGGATTCTCGCTGACCCTGAACTGCCCGAATGACCGCTACATCAATGATGAGGCGATCTGTCAGGCAGCGGTTGGAATGCTGGCCCAGATCGGCGTCACAGTTAACCTGGACGCCAAACCGAAAGCCCAGCACTTCCCGTTGATCAACAACCTAGAAACAGATTTCTACATGCTGGGCTGGGGTGTTCCGACTTATGACTCGGAGTACATCTTCAACTTCCTCGTCCATTCGAAGGGCGAAAAGTATGGTTCGTGGAATGGCACACGCTACTCCAACCCGGATCTGGATGCCAAAATCGTGGCCCTTGCCTCTGAAACTGATTTACCCGCACGTGATCAGCAGATCGGTGATATCTGGCAGGTTGTTCAGGATGAACAGCTTTATATCCCGATCCACCATCAGGTGCTGAACTGGGGCATGAAATCGGGCGTGGGCACCATCGTCGAGCCGGAAGATTCACCGAAGATCAAATACTTTGAGATGAACTAAACTATCCTCTGTGATGGTATGCAGGGCGCGGAAACGCGCCCTGTTCTTGTTTGCGCCGTCGGTAACGGACCTGTGATCTCGGCGCAGGAACGGCTTTACGTGGCAGCGAAAAAGCTGGATTGTTTCAGCGCTAACAGGGAGATTTCGCCATGATCCTCAGAAACAGTGCAATCGGCCTGACCATGTTGCTTGCAAGCGCCGCGCAGGCGGCCGAATTTAAGTGGGCCTCGACCACCGATCCGCAGACCATGGACCCTCACGCTGTCAACTCGGCCCCAGTTCTCGGGTTCCTGAACAACGTCTACGAAGGGCTGGTCCGCCGCGGTAAGGATATGAGCGTTGAGCCCGCGTTGGCTGTCAGTTGGGAGTCGATCGGCGACGGCGAAGGATGGCGGTTCAATCTGCGTCAGGGCGTGACCTTTCACGACGGAAGCAGCTTTGACGCGCAAGATGTGCTGTTCAGCTACCAACGCGCCTCGGGTGAGGCGGCGGACACGCGCAGTTGGTTCGCTCCTGTCAGTGACGTCATTGTAGTTGATGACTACACCGTTGATATCATGACCACAGCACCTAACCCGCTGTTTCCGTCATCGATTGCCAACTGGATGATCATGGATCAAGACTGGACTGAGGCCAACGACGCCGTGGTCCCCGACAAAGAAACCGGAAACTACGCCACCATCAACGCCAACGGCACCGGCGCGTTCAAGGTGACCGAGCGCGAGCCGGGTCTTAAGACCGTGTTGGAACCTTATGAAGGCTGGTGGGGGGATGTTGAACACAACATCACCCGTGCAGAATTTAATCCGATCCAAAATCCTGCCACGGCCGTAGCGGCGCTTCTATCGGGCGATGTGGACATGATCAACCCGGTCCCCATTCAGGACGTCGCACGGCTGCAGCAGAACGCAGAGGTCGATGTCATCCAGGGCATTGAAGCGCGTGTGATCATGCTGGGCTTCGACCACGAGGCTGACACGCTGAAATACACAGACGATGCGGGCAAACCCAACCCGTTCCGTGACGCGCGCGTGCGGCAGGCAGTTGCGCAAGCGGTGAATGTCGACGCCATTCTGGCCACGATCATGCGCGGAAATGCCGAGCCCGCATCGCAGCTCGTCAGCCCAGCCATGAGCGGGTTTTCCGAAGCCAACGCCGGACGCCCCGCGTTTGATGTGGAAGCTGCCAAGTCCCTGCTGGCCGAGGCCGGATATGCAGATGGTTTCTCATTTGGCCTGAAATGCCCCAATGACCGCTATCTTAATGACGAGGCCGTCTGTCAGGCCGTCGTTGGTATGCTGGCTCAGATCGGGATCACCGCCGAGCTGGACGCGATGCCAGTGCGGAACTATTGGCCGGAACTGCGCGAAGATAATTACGACATGTACCTTCTGGGCTGGAGCCCCGGTACGTTCGACGCCGAGCATCCGGTCCGGTTCCTTGTCGCAACCCCGAACGAAGAGAAAAAGCTGGGTAGCTGGAACTTCGGCGGCTTCTCGAATGCACGTGTCGATGAGCTGTTGCCGATGATCCAGTCAGAACTGGATGAGGCCAAGCGTCAGGCGATGCTGGACGAGGTTACCCAAATCTATCAGGACGAACACGTTTATGTGCCGATGTATGTCCAGCCGTTGGTTTGGGGCACACGCAGCAATGTCGAGGTCACGCAGCGTCCGGACAACTTCTTTCTGCTGCGTTGGGTGAATGTGAATTGATCGGCGGCAACGTCGCGTTGGGTTGACAGCACTCTCTTGACCATCTGGTCAAGGTCGGCCTAGAGAGACCGATCTACGAGGGAAACATATGTTCGCATATATCGTCAGACGGATGTTCCAGTCCGTCATAGTGCTGTTGGTCGTGGGGTTGGTCGCCTTTTCGATGTTCCGATTTGTTGGCGACCCGATCGACAACATGCTGGGGCAAGAGCGCACGCAGGCCGACATTGACCGCCTACGGACCGAGCTTGGGTTGGACCAACCCTTTGTGGTGCAATACGCCAAATTCCTGCAAGGCGCCGTTCAGGGCAATTTCGGTGTGTCTTATCGCCAGGGGCGACCGGTCTCGACCATCCTGGTGGAGCGCGCTCCGGCGACGTTGGAATTGGCCTTTGTATCCGGCTTTCTTGCGATCACGATGGGCATTGCCCTCGGTGTCTTTACTGCAATCCGACGACAAGGGATCGCTGCCAATGTGATCATGACTGTTTCCTTGATCGGGGTTTCGCTGCCGACGTTCCTCATAGGTATCCTGCTGATCTATGTTTTCTCGGTTGAACTTGACCTACTGCCCAGTTTCGGGAGGGGCGAGACCGTTATGATTGGCAGTTGGTCCACCGGGTTTCTGACGACCTCGGGGCTCAAGGCGTTGATATTGCCTGCAATCACGCTGGGCCTCTATCAAATGACGCTGATCATGCGGCTTGTCCGGTCCGAGATGCTGGAGGTTCTGCGCGCTGACTATGTCCGCTTTGCCCGCGCCCGAGGGCTGTCGGACCGGGTGATCAATTTCCGCCACGCGCTGAAGAACACTCTTGTGCCGGTGATCACCATCACGGGCCTTCAGCTGGGGTCGATCATCGCTTTTGCCATCATCACCGAAACGGTGTTCCAATGGCCGGGCGTCGGCTTGCTGTTCATCAACGCGATCCAGTTCGTGGATATCCCCGTTATGGCTGCCTATCTGATGCTGATCTCAGTGATGTTCGTGACAATCAACCTGATTGTCGACCTTCTGTACTATGCCATTGACCCGCGCCTGCGTGTCGACGCGAGGGCCACATGACCGAAACGATGGAAACCCCGAAAGTCGCGCCTAAATCGCGTATGGCTAAATTCTGGGACAGCGATTTCGCCTGGTCTTTCCGGCACTCTCCGGTAGCCATGATCGCATCTTTGGTCGTGGTCGTTCTGGTGCTGGCGGCGATCTTTGCCCCGCTGATCGCGCCATATAACCCGTTCGATCCAGCAACACTGAACCTGATGAACGGGTTCACACCGCCAGGTACGCCCAATGCGTTCACGCAAGAGACCTTTTTGCTAGGCACGGATGACCAAGGGCGCGATGTGTTCTCGACCATCCTCTACGGGTTGCGCATTTCATTGTTCGTAGGTGCCTCTGCTGTGCTTCTTGCCTTGATCATCGGCGTGATCCTCGGTCTGATCGCTGCGTATTTCGGAGGTTGGATCGAGACGCTGATCATGCGTATCGCAGACGTGCAACTGACGTTCCCGGCCATTCTGGTCGCAATGCTAATCTTTGGGATTGCCAAAGGAATCACTCCGCCGGAATACCGCGATGAGATGGCAATCTATGTTCTGATCATCGCGATTGCGTTGTCGGACTGGGTGCAGTTCGCACGCGTCGTCCGTGGTGCTGCTCTGGTCGAGAAAAACAAAGAATATGTACAAGCCGCGCGCCTGATCGGGCGTGGATCGTTCCCGATCATGTTCCGTCACATCCTACCCAATGTCCTTAGCCCGGTTCTGGTCATCGCCACCATCTCGCTGGCGCTGGCGATCATTGCTGAGGCCACATTGAGTTTTCTGGGTGTGGGCGCTCCCCCGACCCAGCCGTCGCTGGGGACACTAATCCGGATCGGGCAGGGTTTCCTGTTCTCGGGCGAATGGTGGATTTTGTTCTTCCCGGCCTGCACGCTTCTGGCACTCGCCCTGTCGGTCAACTTGTTGGGCGACTGGCTGCGCGACGCGCTGAACCCAAAACTGCGGTGATTTCATGAGCCTTCTGACCATCCAAGACCTCACCGTCGAATTCCCGACCCGCCGCCAGCTGTTTACCGCAGTGGACCACGCCAGCCTTTCTGTAGAACCCGGTGAAATCCACGGACTTGTGGGCGAATCCGGGGCAGGTAAATCCACCATCGGCGCTGCGGTGATGGGCCTTCTGGAACGCCCAGGTCGCATTGCCAGCGGTCAGATTAAGCTGGGCGGCGATAAGATCAGCGGCATCGATGCCGAGGCGATGCGCGGGCTGCGCGGCAAGAAGATCTCGATGATCTTTCAAGACCCGCTTACGTCGCTGAACCCGCTATTTACAGTGCGCGAGCAACTGGTCGAGACGATCCAGGCCCATCTGGGTGGTTCCGAGGCCGAAGCAAGCAAGCGCGCCCGTGATTTGATCGACCGCGTTGGCATCCCAGACCCGGATACTCGGCTGGATCAGTATCCGCACCAATTCTCGGGCGGCATGCGACAACGCGTGGTGATTGCTCTGGCACTTTGCACCGAACCGGATGTGATCATCGCCGATGAACCCACGACGGCTTTGGATGTTTCGGTTCAGGCCCAGATTCTGGACCTGATCAAGGAACTAGCACAAGAGCGTCAGGTGGGTGTCATCCTGATCACCCATGACATGGGCGTGATCGCCGATACAACTGACCGCGTGACCGTGATGTATGCGGGCAAGGTGGTTGAAAGCGGCACCACGGCACAGGTGATGGGCCAGCCGCAACACGAATACACCAAGTCCCTGATCGCCGCCGTACCACGCCCGACGCTGAAACTGCATCGCTTCCCTCAGATCAGCTATGGCGGGCGTGAAACGCGTTTCGCGATCGAGGATATGGCACGCCACTGGCCCAAGGTGGATAACGACGCCAGCAAACCGATCTTTGAAATCCGCAACCTGACGAAGAAATTCCTGCAAAAGCGTGGATTACTGCCTTGGGATCGTAGCTACTTCACCGCTGTCGACAACGTCAGCTTTGACATTCGCGCAGGTGAGGTCTTTGGGGTTGTTGGTGAGTCCGGATCGGGCAAGTCCACCGTCGCGCGGATGATTGCAGGGCTCTATCCTGTGGATGGTGGTGCCATCACCTTTGACGGGCAACTGGTAAGCGATCTGAGTAATCGTACGGTGCAGGAAGAGTACCGCAAGAACATCCAGATGATCTTTCAGGACCCCTACTCATCTCTCAATCCGCGTATGCGGGTGGATGAAATTGTGGCGGAGCCGATCCGCCATCACCGCCTGATGGAAGGTGCCGACGTCAAGCGCCGCGTGGACGAATTGCTGGATCAAGTGGGTTTGGGGTCAGAGGCCGGGCTGAAATATCCGCATGAGTTCTCGGGCGGTCAGCGCCAGCGTATTTCGATTGCCCGCGCATTGGCGACACAACCCCGGTTCCTGATCTGCGATGAGCCCACAAGCGCGCTCGACGTTTCGATCCAGGCGCAGATTTTGAACATCCTGAAAGACCTGCAAGAGCATCTGGGCCTGACCATGCTGTTCATTAGCCACGACCTACCTGTGGTGCGCCAGATGTGTGACCGAGTTGCGGTCATGAAACAGGGACAAATCGTCGAGGTTCAGGACACCAGCGATCTGTTTGCCAGTCCGAAAACAGAATACGCGCAAGAGCTGTTGCGGTTGATGCCGAAACTCGATGACCTGTCGACTGACGGGCTTGGGGTCGGAGCAGAATAGGGCCGCGACACCCATCGCAGGCGCTCCGTGACTAGAGGCCTTGTTCGAATGCCCGGAACTCGGCAGCGATAGCCGCAGCTGCTATCGCCAGCAGACGCTCGCCATCCTGAGGATTGGCCAAAGCTGAATGCGATCCAACGCGGCCATCCGGGAAGTCCGCGCGATGCTCGTCGGGTGGACCATGGCGATCCCCTGCGTGATCCCGGATGTATTCGGCGCTGAGTTTCTGGGGCGGCTCAGCGGCCTGATTGGCAGGCAATGGTCCAAGCAAAGACTGGGTTATGGCAATCTCCGAGGGGGTGGCGTGCATCCCTTCCCAATCACCATAGAGCCGCTGCCGCAAAACGTTCACAGCGTTCGGCTCCCACCAGCTACGGATCAGCAATTGACCACCGGCAATTTCGCTTTCGATCTGCCGAAGAGGCGCCAGATTGGCCCCGTGTCCGTTCACTATGAACACTCCAACGAAACCTTGCTGCAAAAGCCCCCGGATCACCTCATCTGCGATGGTGCGAAAGGTTTCGGCTGAAATAGACACCGTTCCGGGAAATCCCGTGTTAAAAGGCGCTGGCGTGTAGGCCAGCGCCGGAGCGACGATACCCTCGCATTGCCTGGCAGCAGCGAGCGCGACAGCCTCGGCGCAAATCGTGTCGGTGCCAATGCGACCCATCGGGCCGTGCTGCTCGGTCGATCCAACCGGCAGCAACACGGCCGTACCGGCATTGATACGAGTGTCAACCTCGTACCATGTCATGTGCTCAAGTTTCATGACTTTGAAAACTCTCGCAGGCGCTCCAGTTACTAGGGCCTCTGATCAGAGGCCCCAGCGTTCCCGGTTTTCGTCAAAGAAGCCTTGGGCTTTTTTCACTTCAATCCAGTTGTTCACATAGTTGATCCAGACCTGATCGCTTTGCGGCAAGAGCATCGCGATGGGAGAAGGAGAACGTGGACCGGCATTCTTGACGCGGACGACCGGGAACTTTGCTTCAAGGGTCGATCCCTCGATATTCGAGGTTATGAACACATCTGCACGACCGGCCAAGACCTCCTGAAAACCACGCGCGGGGGCTTCGACCACTTTGATATCCGCATCGGGGAACCATTCGCGCACGCGCTTTTCAAAGGTGGTGCCCAGAGTAGTAGCAACCTTCACGTCCGGCTTGTTGATCGAGTCGTAGCCATCAAATTTGTCGGCCTTTTCCTTGGTTGTGTAGGGAAACAACTCAACCGCGATGTAACTGTCGGAAAACCCTGCAACTTTCATGCGCGGAGGTGAGATCGAAGCCGAACCGGTGATGTGGTACTTCCCCGCCACCACACCATTGACCAATGTTTTCCAGTCGGTGGGCACATATTCGACCTCAACACCCAGATCAGCGGCCAGCGCGTTCATGATGTCGATATCATAGCCTTTATAGCTGTTAGTCGCCGGATCGCGCAGTGACATCGGATTCCAGTCACCGGTTGTCCCCACTTTCAGCACGCCGTCATCCAAAATCTCATTCAGAGCCGACTGAGCTTGCGCAGCGCCGCTGATCACAAGACCGAGCGCAGCCGCAGCCGCGACTTTAACAAAACGTTTCATGTGGTTCTCCCGTTGGTGGCGTTAGTCTTTTTATCACGACATTGCTTCTTGATTTAAGCGTAAAGAAAAAGATAACCTCAAGCAACTAATTAACTCATAGTAATCACAAGTGGGCCAGCAGATGCCAAACGCAGCGATCGAGCTTGTCGACGTAGACAAGTGGTTTGGCACATTTCACGTGCTCAAGAACATCAACCTGACAGTAAACAGTGGTGAAAAGGTTGTGATCTGCGGCCCATCCGGATCGGGTAAATCAACGGTCGTAAGATGCATCAATCAGCTTGAGAAACATCAAAAGGGCACCATCCGCATCGATGGGGTCGAACTGAACGATGATGCCAAATCTGCAGCCACCATCCGGTCAGAAGTTGGCATGGTGTTCCAGCAATTCAATCTGTTCCCGCATCTAACAGTGCTGGAAAACCTGACCCTTGGCCCCATCAAGGCCCGCGGGTTGAGCCGAAAAGAAGCCGAGGACAAAGCGCGCCACTACCTTGAGCGTGTTCATATACCCGATCAGGCCGACAAGCGCCCGATACAGCTTTCGGGTGGACAGCAGCAGCGAGTGGCAATTGCCCGTTCGCTTTGCATGGAACCCCGGGTCCTTTTGTTCGACGAACCCACCTCGGCGCTCGACCCTGAGATGATCTCCGAGGTGCTCGACGTGATGGTCGAACTTGCCGAGGAAGGCATGACCATGGTTGTGGTGACCCATGAGATGGGATTTGCCCGAAAAGTGGCCGACAACATGGTGTTCATGGATGCAGGCGAGATTGTCGAACAAGGTAAGCCCGAGCATTTCTTCACCAATCCAAAGTCTGAGCGGTGTCAGAAATTCCTGAGCCAAATTCTGCAGCATTGAGTTGGGTCCGATGAAAAAAACACTTCTCTTCCTCCCCCTTTTCTTGCTGATCACGGGCTGTTCGTCCTCGCAGACCTGGGGTTGGTACGTCATCGATCCAACCACGGCTTCAGGCTGGACCAATGTAAAATTCCTGATTTCGGGCATGGGTGCGACCATTCAGATTTCGCTGATTGCGGCGATTTTGTCGATTGTCATTGGATTGCTGGTCGCCCTGCCGGGTCTGTCGGAAAAGCGCGGCTGGCGGCTGGTAAACCGGGTATATGTCGAATTTGTCCGCTCGATCCCTCTGTTGCCTATGCTGTTTTGGGTGTTCTACGGGTTGCCGATTGTCTTTCAGTCGATGGGTATGGACATCCCAATCGATCCCTTCTGGGGCGCAATTATCACCCTTGCGATATCGGACAGCGCCTTTACCGCCGAGATCTACCGTGCCGGTATACAATCTATCGCAAAAGGGCAAAGCGAGGCGGCGCAAACGATTGGCCTGAACTATTTTCAGACCATGCGCTACGTGATCCTGCCGCAAGCGATCCGGCGCATTCTGCCGCCGCTGGCCAACCAGTTCATTTACATCGTGAAGATGAGCGCATTCGCCAGCGTCATCGGCATGCAAGAACTGACACGCCGTGCGAATGAGCTGGTAGTGACGGAATACCGCCCGCTTGAGATCTATACCTTGTTGATCTTCGAGTATCTGGTGCTGGTACTGATCATCAGCGCCGGTGTGCGTTGGCTCGAGCGCCGGATGGGCGCAGATGAGCGCGGATAAGGAGCATAAGATGGACTGGAAAGACTTCATGGCCGAGACCGAGGCCAATATTGGTGCATTCTCGAAAGAAGTGCCCGAAACCGTCCGTGGTTTTGGCATCATGGGTAAGACCGCCAAAACAGATGGTGCGCTGAGTGAAAAGACAAAGGAATTCATGGCGTTGGGGATTGCCATCGCGACGCGCTGCGACAGCTGCATCGGCTTCCATGTCCGCTCATTGGTGCGGCTGGGTGCGACCCGCGAAGAGCTGTGCGAAGCGCTGGCTATGGCCACCTATATGGGCGGCGGCCCGTCTTACGCCTACAGCGCCAAGGCGTTGAAGGCGTTTGATGTGTTTTCAGAGTAATAGACCAGTACGCGGTCCGATTTCATTGGATGGTTCTTGCCATGGCAGTCACCGAAATCCGTAATGAAGGGATGCGAATTGGTGGCGAGATCATCTTTACCGCTGAGACCATCCCGGTTCACTACCCCTATACCAATGAGGTCGTGGGCCATGTGCCCGCAGGGCAGGCTGAACACGCGCGCCGTGCCTTCGAAATTGCGGCCCACTACAAGCCCGAACTGACCCGCTATGAACGCAGCCAGATCCTGCAACGGGCTGGAGAGCTGATTGGTGAACGTCGCGATTACCTCGCCAAATGGCTGGTGCTTGAGCTTGGCATCTGCCATCAACACGCGATCTACGAGACCAAGCGCGCGCAGGATGTCTTTCAATTTGCGGCGGCCGAGGCACTGAAAGATGACGGCGAAATCTTTGCGTGCGATCTGACCCAAAACGGTAAAGCCCGCAAGATTTTCACGATGCGCAAGCCTGTGACCGCAATCAGCGCGATCACTCCATTCAACCATCCACTCAACATGGTCAGCCACAAGGTTGCTCCGTCGATCGCCACCAATAACTGCATGGTCTGCAAACCGACCGAGTTGACGCCTCTGACCTGCCTGACGCTGGCCGATATCCTTTATGAGGCAGGACTGCCGCCTGAGATGTTTCAGGTGGTCACTGGCTGGCCACAGGACCTTGGGGATGAAATGATCGTCAATGAGAACATCGACATCATAACCTTCACCGGTGGTGCTCCCGTGGGCAAGATGATCGCAGAGAAGGCGGTTTACAAACGTCAGGCGCTGGAGTTGGGCGGTAACGATCCACTGATTGTTCTGAATGACCTCAACGATGCCGATCTAGACAGGGCCGCAACGATCGCCGTAGCCGGGGCCACCGGCAATTCGGGACAACGCTGCACTGCGATCAAGCGAATACTGGTGCAAGAGAGTGTCGCGGACACCTTTGTGCCTTTGGTGCTGGAGAAGGCCAAAAAGATCAGGTTCGGAGATCCGCAGGATCCTGAGACCGAGCTGGGTTGCGTAATCCACGAGGAAGCGGCCAAGCTTTTCGAAGATCGTGTTCACTTGGCCCAGAAAGCGGGAGCAGAAGTCCTTTACCACCCTGGACGTCAGGGCGCGCTGCTGCCGCCGATCGTGGTCGACGACGTTCCCCACGACTCTGCGTTAGTGATGGAGGAAACTTTCGGCCCCATTATTCCCATCATTCGCGTGCCCGACGACGATGACGAGGTCATGCGCATCTCGAACTCTACTGTGTACGGCCTGTCGTCGGGGGTATGTACCAATGACCTGAACCGCGCAATTGCCTATATCAATGGGCTGAACGTGGGCACCTGCAATATCTGGGAACAACCCGGATACCGTATCGAAATGTCCCCCTTTGGCGGCATCAAGGATTCGGGCAATGGTGTCAAAGAAGGGGTCATCGAGGCCATGAGGTTCTTTACGAATGTCAAAACCTACTCGCTTCCTTGGCCCGGTTGAAGACTTGTTGAAGATTGCAATGCACACCACTAGAGATTCATGCTCACTCAGCCATGAAATGACCGCTTGAGCCCTTCGGCTCTTGGCGTCATATGTGCCTTCGAACGCACGCGCGATGCCCCGAAACAAGGAAATACCTCATGCAAAAGGTTCTGATCACAGGTACTGCCGGATTTATCGGGTTCCATCTTGCCAAACTTTTACTGGAGAACGGTTGCCGGGTTCATGGCTTTGACGGGATGACTGATTATTACGATGTCCGCCTCAAACAGAGTCGACATGCGCTGTTGCAGGAGAACCCAAATTTTTCGTGCGATGAAGGGATGCTGGAAGATACCGCCAAGTTCGACCAGATCGCTGATGCTTTTGAACCGGACGTGATCATCCACCTCGCGGCGCAAGCTGGCGTCCGATATAGCCTGGAAAACCCGCGCGCCTATGTCGAAAGCAATGTTGTCGGGACGTTCAACGTGATGGAAGCTGCGCGGCGGCACAAAGTGCGGCATCTGCTGATGGCTTCGACTTCGTCGATCTACGGGGCAAATCCTGACATGCCCTTCGACGAGTGCGAAAAAGCAGATCATCAACTCACTATGTACGCAGCCACCAAAAAGGCAAATGAAGCGATGGGGCATTCCTATGCCCATCTTTGGGATATTCCGACGACAATGTTCCGCTTCTTCACAGTCTACGGTCCTTGGGGGCGCCCGGACCTTGCGTTCTTCAAATTCACGGACGCTATCCTCAACGACCGCCCGATAGACATCTACAACCACGGCGACATGTATCGTGATTTCACCTATGTGGATGACCTGGTGCGCGCAATCTCTCTGCTGATCGACGTTGTGCCTGTTCGCCCCAAAGCCCCCGAAGACATCGCCGAAGGTGACAGCCTGAGCCCGGTCGCTCCCTATCGCATAGTGAACATTGGAAATTCAGACAAAGTGCGTTTGTTGGATTTCATCGACGCCATCGAAGAAAGCCTCGGCAAACCCGCGATCCGAAACTATATGGAGATGCAGTTGGGCGATGTGCCTGCAACTTGGGCCAATGCCGATCTGCTGCACCGCCTGACCGGTTATCGCCCAAAAACCGAAATCAAGGACGGCATTCAGGCCTTCGTGGACTGGTATCGCGTATATTACGGTAAATAGAACCTGCCTAAACCTGAATTCGCCGGCCACAGCACCGATTAAACCGTCAGCGCGATCAGATCGCTTTTTTCAGTGCCTCGATTATCTGCTCTTGCGAATTCTCCTTCAGATACGGGTGCATCGGCAGGCTAATCACTGTTGCGGCGGCCTGATCGCCAACAGGCAAGTCGGCATTTGGGTCAGAAACAGCTGGTTGCTTGTTCAACGGCAGTGGATAATGCACAGCGGTCGGAACCCCGGCGTCTTTGAGCTTAGCTTGCACATCCTCACGATTGTCCACGCGTATCGTGTACTGCGCCCAGGCACTAGTCGCTCCCTCCATCAGCGTTGGAGCGGCGATATTGGTTTCCTTCAGTAGCACTTTGTAACGGTCCGCGACGGTGTCTCGCAGGACCAGTTCATCCTCGAAAATATCCAGCTTGCACAGCAGGATCGCAGCCTGCAACGTGTCCAGACGGCTGTTAACGCCAACCCTGATATGGTGATAACGCCGGTCCTGCCCGTGCCGGGCAATCTGGCGAAGAATGCTGCTCAGATCATCGTCCGAGGTGAAGATCGCACCACCATCGCCGTAGCAGCCAAGGGGTTTCGATGGGAAAAAGCTGGTGCAGGAAATCGTTGACAGGTTTCCTGACCGTTTTCCACGCAAAGATCCGCCAAAGCTCTGAGCAGCATCCTCGATGACAGGTAAGCCGTTTGCCACAGCTACCTCGTTAATTCGTTCGAAATCAGCAGGTTGGCCATACAGCGACACCGGTATAATTGCCTTTGTCCGGGGTGTGATCGCAGCGTCAAGCTTGTTGGGATCAAGGTTATAACTAGTCTGGTCAATATCGACATAAACCGGCTTTGCGCCCAGCAATCTGACGGCTTCAGCCGTGGCGATATATGAAAATCCGGGCGTGATGACCTCATCCCCCGGCCCGACCTCAAGCGCCATCAAGGCAATTTGCAATGCATCCGTTCCATTGGCGCAAGTGATGCAATGTTTAGCTCCCGTAAAGGCAGTCAGCCGTGCCTCTAGTTCAGCCACTTCTGGGCCAAGAATGTACTTTCCATGCGCCAACACATTGGCAATGCCAGCATCAAGCTGATCCTTAATACGTTTCTGTTGTTCCGCCAGGTCAATAAATTGCATCGCTAAAACGCCCTATTGGTTCTTGAGGAATTTCTGCAAGCTGTACCTCTGCAGTTTCCCATACATAATCCGGCACCGCTCGACCATGTTTATTCGTCGGCAAAGACTTAATACACCGGGTCTGTTTGGCACGGATTACCGCAGTACTAATAACTGGGCGGACCGTTTCCCTGTATTGCCCAGTGCCAAAAACGTCATGGGTGGTGGGACGACATGCAGACAATCCGTTTGGTCAGAGTACCGTGCTGCTCATCAGCTTCGGATGCTGCTCACCTTTGCTTGCTTCGATCGAGGCATTGCGGATATGACTGACCATGCCAATTGCAGGCCGGTTTTCATTTAATCCAAACCCGTTCCCGTTCAGAATCTCTTCGTAGCTTCGCGTGTGCAAGTCGGCAAATCCGCCTGAGAATTCGATCTCTTCCCCATCAATAGTGATGGAGCGATAGGTTCTGGCTCCGGTTTCTCGCGCCTCTGCCGGAACGTCATTTACGTCCAGCGACAAGAACCAACGGCACCGAGCGTGTTCAAATTCAAGATAGCCCGCTGCCTTGGTCGGGGCATTGAGATGCACATGGTTCGCCTGAAGATCTCCGAAGAGGAAGTGCAGCATGTCAAAGAAATGCACGCCGATGTTGGTGGCAATACCGCCAGATTTGCGGACATCTCCTTTCCAGCTCTCCAGATACCAACGTCCACGGGATGTGATGTAAGTCAGATCGACCTCGTACTTGGTATCCTTGGGGCTGTTTCGAATCTTGTCCCTCAGAGCAATGATCGAGGGATGTACGCGCAACTGCAGGATCGTGTTTATGGTCTGTCCAGTCGCTTGCTCAATCGCTTCCAGGCCATCGATTTCCTCTGGGTTCAACACCAGCGGCTTCTCACAGATCGCATCGGCGCCAGAACGCAATGCAAACCGCATGTGGCTGTCGTGGAGGTAATTCGGCGAGCAGATCGAGACATAATCAATTTTGCCCGCTTCGCTGCGACGTAACATGTCAACATAGCGATCAAAACGCTCAAACTCTGTGAAAAAATGTGCATCGGGGAAGTGGCTATCGATAATCCCAACGGAGTCGCTTGTGTCCAGAGCAGCCAACAACGTGTTTCCGGTATCCGTTATCGCCTTCATGTGGCGCGGCGCGATGTATCCTGCGGTTCCTATCAATGCAAAGTTGCTCATTCGGTGCGTCCCAAGTGCTCAAATTGTGCTACAGCGCTTCCAAGAATTTCTTTGGGAAGTCAAGAGAGGAAGGCATTTCAAGCATCGCCGATCATGCTGGAAACCCCGATCAACCTCTGTTAGAGCGGTTCGAAATTGTCAGAGCTAGATTGATCTTCGACCGATGTCAGACACCCGCCCCAAATCTCGAAAAACCGTTTTCTGTCTTACCTACCACGAGATAACGGCGGATGCGCGCGTTCTAAAAGAAGCGCGCGCGCTTCAAGCAGCGGGCCATAACGTACATATCTTCTGCGACTGGCCAGGGGGCATGCCGCAAGAAGACAGCATCGATGGCATTCGGATCACGCGATTCAATTGGCAATCTTCCGAACATATTACCAGCGACATGCTAAAGCGTTTCTTTTTTGTGGATCGTGTTTCGGATGAAGTAGATAAGCGCGTTCTGCCCTATATTAAGTCTGCAGCGAGATTGAATAGACTCAAATCCAAGTTTCGAGAGTTTCTGTCAGATGAAGAAGTTCTGAAGCTCGACCCGATGTACTACAAAAACTACAGTGGCCGAGAACGACGGAAACGTAAGTTTGCTCACAAACGGCTTCTCTGGAAGATTAAGCTGACATCCGGAATTGGTGACGCTCGGAGAGATCTGAAGCTGTTTAGTTCTGACGCCAGAGAGGTCAGGGAAGGGTTCTTCAAACTCTATCAACTAAACTCTCTCTTATTCGCTGAAAACCTCTGCAACCTCAGATTTGATGATACCCCGGACGTCATTCATGCTCATGACATCTATTGTCTCCCGGCAGGCGTTGTGCTTGCAAAACAGTTTGGGGCGAAGCTTGTATACGACGCACATGAATACGAACCAGCGCGGGCGACGAAGAATCCAACTGATGGATCGAACTTTGCAGAAAACCTAGAAGACGATTGTCTCCCCTTCGTCGATTATATGATCACCGTATCGTCGTCCATCGCAGATTTGTATGCCAAACGCTTCAAAGATAGTCCGACACTTATCCTCAATGCTCCAGAGATAGATGTTGATTACATGGATAGTCGTAAAGAAAAGGCGTTGGATCAGCTTTCTATCCGTGCTCAGGCAAACGTTGCTGACGGGGCGCCCTTGATTATTTTTACTGGCGGCATTCAAATGTCACATCGTGGGCTAGATAAAGTTCTTGAGGCTTTGGTTCATCTTCCCGAAGTCAAGTTAGCTACGATGGGCCCACGGCACCTCCGAAACGACAAGTGGTTCATGAGTGTCGCTCATGACCTAGGTGTGGATGATCGCGTTACCTTGCTTCCACCTGTGGCAGCTCCAGATGTACCAGTCGCAATTAGTACAGCAGACCTCGCTATATGCCCGTTTCAGGACGTATCGCTCAATCACCGCTACGCAATGCCCAACAAGCTTTTTGAGGCAGCATTTGCTGGCGTACCAATTTGTGTTTCAGATCTTCCAGAGATGCGTCGGTTTGCAGAGTCTCTCGGTTTCGGACGAGCAATGGACGAAACAGATCCTCTGAGCATTGCTGAAGCTATTCGGGATGTCTTGGATCATCCCGAACGCTTTACGTTAAGCGCTGCCAACAGAAGGAAGCTTTGGGAGACCTACAGCTGGTCTGCGCAAGCCAAGAAGTTGGCGGCGCTCTATGAAGGTATTTAAACTCGCGCGGCTAGTATCTGTGCGATTTGTTGCGAGGCGGTTCCATCACCATAGATTTCTATCTGATTTCCGCTAGTCCCTATCGCACTGAGGATACCATCCTCGATATCCCCTTCTATGGGCGAAACGATACGATTCCAGCCGCTTTCAACAAGCTCAACCCATTCTGTTTCCGTTCTAAGAGTGACGCAAGGGACGCCGTAGAAATACGCTTCTTTCTGCACTCCGCCAGAGTCCGTAGCAACCAGCACCGCATTGCTTTCTAGAGCGACCATATCCAAGTAACCGACTGGGTCTATCGTTTGGACATGTTCGAATTTACGACCGATTCCTTTTATCCTTGCGGCAGTACGTGGATGCAATGGCAAGACAACCGGATGTTGTTTCGCAACCGCCTCCAGACCATCAACAATGTTTGTTAGCGTTTCTGGCGAATCCGTATTTTCAGCTCTATGGATCGTCGCAAGTATGAAACCGTTTGCGTCTACCCCAATGTCAACCAAAATTGTTGATTTCTGCTTGGCCTTTTCACCAAAGTGTAGTGCTGCGTCGAACATCACGTCACCGACTTCAAAAATTTTGCTCTCCGAAATGCTTTCTCTTCGAAGATTTTCCACAGCGTCGCTGGAAGTCGTGAACAGAAGGTCGGAAATGTGATCCGTTAGAACTCGGTTCGTTTCTTCGGGCATCTTTCGATTAAATGAGCGCAGCCCGGCCTCTACGTGCGCCACCGGGATATGAAGTTTTGAGGCGACCAATGCACCCGCCAATGTTGAATTCGTATCTCCAAAAACAAGTAGCGCATCTGGTTCATGTTCTTGAATGACGGGTTCAAGTTTCTGCATCATCAGTCCTGTCATGGCACCATGACTGCCTGAGTTCACCGATAGGTTGATGTCGGGTTTTGCAATTTCTAGTTCGTCGAAAAAAATCTTAGACATCGAATCGTCATAGTGCTGTCCTGTGTGAATCAGCAGCTCTGTTACACCCGGCATCGAACGAAGTGCTCTACTCACCGGAGCCAATTTAATAAACTGAGGGCGCGCGCCGACTACAACTGCGATTTTCACGGTAACTCCATTAAGTGATGATCTAAAACTGCGCTAACACACGGCCAATATAAATTCCACGTGATATCTTGTGACTGTTTTGCTCACGCAGGTTCAGACTAGCTTGGCGTTAGATGCCAGCGCGCTAGCGCTCGGACCTATCGAACTAAATCGTACTGCATGCTTCGCGCCTCTGATATCGAAGCTTTGACACGCGTGATCTTTTCTGGTTGACCGACGAGCAGATGGCACATCTAGGACCCTTCTTTCCGAAGTCACCTGGAAAACCCCGGGGCGATGACAGGTGGGTGTCGAGCGGAATAGTCTTCTTCGCCCGCTATGGTTTGCGCTGGCGCAACGCGCTATGAAGGCTGTCCAAAGGTCTTTCTCGCAGACATCGCTCTCGCGGAAACCGTCTCTATTGGTTGGGGATCATGACCCTACTGAAATGGCCAAAATCTCTTACCACAATACAAGCATTGCCAAACTTATCGATTCAGAATGGGTTCTATTAGACAGCATAAGGCCGGTGCGCCTGAGCGGCGACCGGCCTTTTCCAATCAGAAATGTGCCGAATTGGAATTTGCGGGCTTGGCGACCGGAGGTGCAAAGCGGGTCAGGTCGATCCCTTCGACAGCGGCCTTGTATTCCTCGATTTTCGGAGTTCGCCCGAGGATGGCAGACAGTACAACTACCGGTGTGGAAGCCAGAAGGGATTCACCTTTCTTATCTTCCGAGTCCTCGACAACACGCCCTTGGAACAAGCGGGTAGATGTCGCCAGAACAGTATCACCTTTCTCAGCCTTTTCCTGATTACCCATGCAAAGGTTGCAGCCCGGACGCTCAAGATACAGCGTATTTTCATATTCGGTTCGCGCTGATGTCTTGGGGAAAAGATCGTCGAATTCGAAACCGGAATATTCCTGAAGAATGCTCCACTCACCTTCTTCCTTTAACTCATCAACGATGTTGTAGGTTGGCGCCGCGACGACCAGAGGGGCCTTGAATTCAATCTTGCCCTCCTTCTTCTCAAGGTTCTTAAGCATCTGCGATACGATGATCAGATCACCCTTGTGGACCATGCAAGATCCGACAAATCCCAGATCCACTTTCTTTTCCCCTTTGTAGTAGGAAACAGGCCGGATCGTATCGTGCGTATAACGCTTGGAGACATCCGCGTTGTTCACATCAGGGTCGGCGATCATGGGCTCGTTGATCTCGTCCAGATCAACGACCAGCTCGGCAAAATACTCGGCATTTTCATCCGGCCTCAGGGCTGGAACTGCGCCGGATCTGATCTCGGCTATACGTGCGTCGGCTTTGTCGATCAGGCCTTTCAGGGTCCGCGCCTCATTCTCCATTCCCTTGTCGATCATGATCTGAATCCGACCTTTGGCGATTTCCAGTGACTCGATCAGGGTCTCGTCTTCGGAAATACAGATCGAAGCCTTCGCCTTCATCTCGGCCGTCCAGTCGGTGAAGGTAAAAGCCTGATCCGCCAGCAGGGTTCCGATATGAACTTCGATAATACGCCCCTGGAACACGTTATCGCCGAAAGCCTTCAGCATCTGAGCTTGTGTCGCGTGGACCACGTCGCGGAAATCCATGTGATCGGCCATTTTGCCTTTGAACGTCACCTTCACGGATTCCGGAATGGGCATGGTTGCTTCGCCCGTGGCCAGTGCCAAGGCAACGGTGCCCGAATCCGCCCCGAAAGCCACACCTTTGGACATGCGCGTGTGCGAGTCGCCCCCAATGATGATGGCGCGATCATCCACGGTGATATCGTTCAGAACCTTGTGGATCACGTCAGTCATCGAGTGATATTCACCCTTGGGATCGCGCCCTGTGATCAGGCCGAAATTGTTCATAAACGCCATCAGTTTGGGGATGTTGGCTTGCGCCTTCTTGTCCCAGACCGAGGCGGTGTGGCAACCGGACTGATACGCACCATCGACGGTTGGAGAAATCACGGTCGCCGCCATCGCCTCAAGCTCTTGCGAGGTCATCAGGCCAGTGGTGTCCTGCGATCCTACGATGTTGACCTTGACCCGTACGTCCGACCCGGCGTGCAAGACCGTGCCTTCCGCTACTCCCAAAGCGTTGCGGTTAAAGATCTTTTCGACCGCGGTCAGGCCCTGTCCATCTCGGCTGATCTCTTTCGACGGCGCAAATGCCGACTTCAGCTCGACTCCCAGTGTCTGTGCTGCAAATGTTTGCAACTTCTTGCCGAACACGATGGCGTAGGATCCGCCGGCCTTCATGAACTCCTGCTTTTGCGGAGTGAAGGACGAGGCAATATCAACAAGCTCATTGGCGCCATCGGCGTCATAAAGCTTTTTGTCTTTCGTATTGATCGTGAGCACTGTCCCGGTTTCGACCGAGTACTTTTGCTCCAGGATAGGGCTGTCGTCATTGTTGAGGATCGGATTCCCCTCGGAATCGACTTTTTTGACCCAGTTTTTCAGATCGATACCAATCCCGCCCGTCACACCAACGGTGGTCAGAAAGATCGGAGAGATACCGTTCGTGCCGGCCACGATCGGGGCAATGTTTACGAATGGCACATATGGGCTGGCCTGCTTGCCGGTCCAAAGCGCCACGTTGTTGACACCCGACATCCGGGACGAGCCAACTCCCATTGTCCCTTTCTCAGCAATCAGCATCACGCGTTTATCTGGGTGCTGGCGCTGTAATTCTTGAATCTCGTCTTGCGCTTGCTGCGAGATTAAGCACTTGCCATGCAGCTCCCGATCAGAGCGCGAGTGTGCCTGGTTGCCCGGCGACAGCAAGTCAGTCGAAATATCGCCCTCGGCAGCGATATACGTGACAACTTTGATCTCTTCCTCGATATCGGGCAGCTTGGTGAAGAACTCGGCCCGCGCATAGCTTTCAAGAATGTCGCGTGCGACCGGATTTCCGGCAGAAAGCGCCTCCTTCAAACGATCCGTATCAGCCTCATATAGGAAGACCTGTGTTTTCAGCACTTCAGCCGCCTGCCCTGCGATCTCGGGATCACCACCCAAAGCCAGATCAAGAAGAACCTCAACCGAAGGACCGCCTTTCATGTGCGACAGCAGTTCAAAGGCAAAGGGTACTGAAATTTCGTCAACCAGCGCTTCGCCCTGAATGATCTCTTTCAAAAAACGTGCCTTCTCGCCAGCGGCGCTGGTCGTGCCGGGCAGCGTATTATAGATGAAATAGTTTAGAGAATCCGCACGATGCGCATGATCGACGTCCTTGATCTGTGTAACAAGCTCTTTGACAAGCGCGCCATCATCAATCGGTTTCGGATGCAGACCCTGCGCTTTGCGGGCTTCAATTTCGTCGAG
This sequence comes from Ruegeria sp. AD5, assembly GCF_056542345.1. NCBI lineage: Bacteria > Pseudomonadati > Pseudomonadota > Alphaproteobacteria > Rhodobacterales > Roseobacteraceae > Ruegeria > Ruegeria sp. AD5. Next base: position 1,181,895 of record NZ_JBQFZR010000001.1, on the reverse strand, counting down.
GTAGTTGGTGTAAAGGCTCATGGCTCGTTCCGGTATATGTGGCTCGATTAGCAGGGGCTCAAAGACGTTATGAACGCCCGAGGATCCTAATTGTATGCGGCGGTATACTAAATGATCGGAACTTGCAAGCCTTGCACCTGTGGCGCGATGTCCCGTCTAAAAGCAACACTTCACAAAGGATTTTGTGCCAGCCAATGACTTTCGATAAGTCCGCTATGTCCTTATCTGAACCCTGTTCCCGGACGATATGCATATAGACCGGCGAGGTAATGAATAGCCATAAGTCGTAAACCGCCCCTGCTTCGAATTGCGTCAGGCAGTTGCTCGGGTCAGATAATCCTGAACCATGTCGCCAAAACTCTGTTCAACCGCAAACTCAAAACCAGCCTCGCAGCGCATCACAAGTGCTTTTAGGCCAAACAACTCGGAATAGGTTACTGCGTCTTCATCAAAAGCAGTGACATGCAGATCAAGCGGGCAGGCAATAGCCATCACTTCAGCGGCTTGGGGTCCGGCGACACTAAAGAAGGTAAGAGTGTCCGATATCCGCACTATACTGATGTCCGCAGGGCAATCCGTTGGTTTGAGCTGTGCTTCCAGTGCCTCTTCCAGTTCCAGCGAAGCACGTACAATCCAGTGATTGCGTCCAATGTGATATACCTCAAACGCTTCCTGCATCGCCCTTGTGTTGGGCCGGTTTGGCAGAGAAAATTCGGCCCAATTTTGAACGACCTCGGGATCCCCTTTGAGGTCAAGCAGTGCATTCAGGGTTTGGCGTTCGATCTTGACGTCGTAGCTCATCTCAGGACCTCAGGCGCTGACCCTCGGGGTCATGGAATACAGGTTTTGTGATGGTCACCGGGATCACCTCGTCTTTCAACCGAACATGCGCAGTTTGCCCGTGTCGCTCCTGCCCGTTATTCAGCAACGCCAGGCCAACCCAGCGATTGTTGACGACGCTCCAGACACAGGCGGTAACCAATCCTTCGGTCGCTTCTTTGCGACCTTCAGGGGTTAGTGGCGCGCCTTCGGGCACTTGCTTGTCAGGGTCTTCGGGCAAGATGCCGACCAATTCCCGGCGTTTCCCTTCCGCTTCACGGCGCAAGTGGACCGAGCGCTTGCCTAGGTAGTCGGGCTTTTTCTTCGACATTGCCCAGCCCATGCCCAGGTCATAGGCGTCCACGGTGCCGTCGACCTCATGCCCTAGCGACAGAAACCCCTTTTCCACGCGTAAGACATGACTGGATTCCGATCCGACAGGCAGAATGCCAAAAGGCGCGCCTGCCTCCATCACCTTGTTCCACAAGGCGGCCATGTGGCGTGGGGCAACGTTGACCTCATAGGATAGCTCACCGGTGAAGCTGACGCGCACAACCCGCGCAGGGAACCCCGCAACCGTACCGTCCCGGAACGACATGAAGGGGAATGCCTCGGGCGACAGATCGATATCCGTACACAGCGCGTGCATGACATCGCGCGCGCGGGGACCACAAATGGTGGCGTTGTTCCACTGGCTTGTCACAGTTGTGATCATGACTTGCCAGTCAGGAAACTCGGTCTGAAGCAGCTTTTCCATGTGCTGGTTGATGGCGTCCGCGTGACCTGTTGAGGTCGAGATCATCCAGCGGTGCTGATCCAGCCGAAAGGCCACCCCGTCATCTATGATCAGACCGTCATCCGACAACATAAGACCATAGCGACCATCGCCGGGCTTCAGGCTGGACATGATGTTCGAATACAGAAAATCCAGAAAGCGCGGAACATCGCGCCCTTTAAGCTCGAACGTGCCGAGCGGCGAACCGTCGTATACGCCAACGCCTTCACGCACCGCGCGGCATTCCCGGTTCACCGCCTCTTGCAGGCCCTCACCGGGTTTGGGAAAAAACCCCGGACGGCGCCATCGGGCACCAGCCTCATACATCACTGCGCCATAATCCTTGTTCCATTGGGTCACCGGCGTGTGCCGGTAGGGGAACAACACCGAGTCCTCGCGCAGCCCCCCAATCGCACCGAATGAGACCGGTGTGTAGGGAGAGCGGAAAGTCGTCGTGCCAACATCTTGCAATGGAACGCCCTTTTGCAGAGCAACGGTGCCAATAATGTTGATATTGCCCGTCTTGCCCTGATCTACGCCCATCCCCCCAGTGGTGTAGCGTTTGACATGTTCGACGTTGTCATATCCTTCACGCAGCGCCAGATGCACATCGCTGACTGCAACATCGTTCTGAATATCCAGGAATGCCTTTCCGCGTTGCCCTGGCACATCTACGCGCCATAGCGGTTCAATCGAATAAGGCAGCTCTGAACCGTCATCGATGATCCGATCCAGTGTGAGATCCCCCGCCGCCGCGCCGACGGCCCGACAGGATTGAATCGGTTGATCGGGCAAAAACGCAGCGAGTTCTTCATCAAACCGAAGTGTGCTGCGGGATTGAGACCACAGGTGCACCGTCGGATTCCAACCGCCGGAATGAGCCAGCAAGTCGCAGTCGATCCAGGTGCCTGCGCCCCCGGACTTGGGAACGGCCTTGACAGCACGGATGCTTTTGTACCCTCGGATATCGGCGGCTACTGTTCCGGCATGGACGGTTATCCCCGACACCAGATCAAGAGCTTCCCTTGGAACCGTGTCGCGGCTATCGAGGATCGCGTTAACCGTTACCTCAGCTGCGACCAGATCGGCGGCCACTGCGTAAGCGCTGTTGTTGTTGGTGAACAGAACCACACTCTGACCGGGTGTCACGCCCCAACGATTAACATAGGCCTGCACGGATGAGGCCAACATGACGCCCGGCCTGTCATTACTGGCAAACACTATCGACCGTTCCGTAGCCCCGGTGGCGATCACCACCTCAGCAACACGGACCCGCCAGTTGCGTTCTAGAATGCTGGCCTGATCCGGCTCGCGTTCATTGACGATCATTAGGTTGTGTTCGCGATAGGCCCATACGGTCGCGTTCTGAAGATGGGTGACGTTTGCCATTTGGCTTAGTTCTTGAATCGCTTCGCCCACCCAATCCATCGCCGGACGCCCGCCAATGGTCAGGGTGCGGTTCAGGAGGCTGCCGCCCGCTTCGGTTCCCTCGTCTGCGAGGAAGACTCGCTTGCCTGCCCGACCAGCCTCAAGTGCAGCTTGCAGGCCGGCGGGACCTGCACCTGCAATCAAGACATCTGCATGAGCGTAGCGCGCTTCGAAATGCCCCGATGAAGGCGGTTGCGCAGGCGCTGCTGCCAGCCCCGCCGCCCTGCGGATGTATGGTTCAAACAGATGCCAGTTAGGCCATTTGAAAGTTTTGTAGTAGAAGCCCGCAGGAATAAAACGGCCAATCAATTGATTGATCCCGCCCAGATCAAACTCGGGCGATGGCCAGCAATTGACCGAGCGTGCATTCAGCCCTTCGCGCAATGGAACCGTGGTCGCTGGACGGTTGCCCGAGGCGTCCTCGCCTTCCAGCTCCACAAGCGTTCCTGGCTCTTCGGGACCGTGTCCGACAATGCCGCGTGGGCGGTGGTACTTGAAACTACGGGCTGTTACTCGCACCCCGTTCGCCAGCAGGGCCGAGGCCAGAGTGTCCCCTTCGAACCCTTCGTAAGTTTTCCCATTGAACTGGAACGTTAGTGGGCGGCTTCGATCAACACGACCACCCACTGCGCGGCGATTAATCTGAGCCATCGGGCACCTCCACAATGTCATGTTTCACGGTATCCCGCCAGATTGTCAGCCACTCGCCGCAGCCCCGTGCGTGCCACCACCGCTCTTGCACAGGCCCCATCGGGTTGGGCGTTATGGTCAGGTATTCGACCCAATCAGCATCGCTGACGGCGTTGGTATCGGGTCGAGCAGCTCCGACCGGGCCGCCATAGACGAACTCGCTTTCATTGCGCTTGCCACAGAATGGGCAGGGGATGAGCATCATGATCCTGTCCCTTCCTATCTCGCCGTTGTGGTGCCGGCTTCCATCACAAATTCTAGATGGCGGAAGCGGTCCAAAGTGAACGAGGCCATCAGCGGATGCGGCTCGCCTTTGGCGACCAGATGCGCAAGCGTCAGTCCGCCCGCAGGAATGGCTTTGTATCCGCCCCACCAGCCAGCGGTCACGAACAGCCCCGGTACCTCAGTCTGATCCATGATGGACGAGGCATCATGGGCAATATCAAGATGCCCACCCCATTGGCGCATTAGTTTGAGTTTCTTGAAGCTCGGGAAAAGCGACAGCATCGCGGTCACAGTGTCTTCGAACACATGTTGCTTGATGTCGCGACGAAAGCTTTGCCCCATATCAGGAGCGCCGCCGATCACCATCTCGCCCTTGTCAGACTGGCTGAAATAGAACCCACTGTCCGGGCAATTTACAATGACATCCACCAAGGGCTTCACTGGTTCGGACACAAAGGCCGTCAGGTTCATCGTGCGCAATGGCAGCTTGAGCCCCGCTGTCTCGGTCAATGTCGTGGTATGGCCCGATACGGCCACCACAACCTTTTTCGCCCGCACGGTGCCGCGATTGGTCTCGACACCTTCGATGCGCCCATCAGCGCCACGGATCAATGCTTGCACGGCGGTCTGTTGGTGCATCTCCACCCCCATCGCATCCGCCGCGCGGGCATAGCCCCAGGCCACCGCATCATGACGGTTTACACCTGCGTCCGTGTGGACCATTCCGCAGATGATCGGCAGGCGCGCATCTGGCCCACCGCCTGTTAGCGCAGGTATGCGTTTGCGCAATTCTTCTGTCGTGATTTGTTCATATGTCGAGCCATAGATGTCCATGACCAATTGCCGACGCCGCAACTCTCGCAGTTTGGGCCAGGTCTGCACCACATCCACCATGGTGCGCTTGGAATGCATCATGTTGAAGTTCAACTCATGCGTCAGCCCTTCGTACATCTCGACGGATTTGACGTAGAACGGGATCGACTCGTCACGCATGTAATTTGACCGGATCGTAACCGTATTGCGCGCTATGTTTCCGCCACCCAACCAGCCCCGTTCCAGCACGGCGACGTCGGTTATGCCAAACTCTTTGGCCAGATAATAAGCCGTGGCCAGCCCGTGACCCCCTGCCCCGATCACCACGACTTCGTATTGATCTTTGAGCGGAGGGCTTCGCCAAGCCCGAGCCCAGTTTTTGTGGCCCGAAAGTGCGTTTCGCGCGAGTGAGAATGCCGAATATTTTTGCATAGCAATCATAATATTTACTAAAAGTAATCTATCATCAATAAATATATTTACCGTTAAGCAAAAATTCTTGGGTAAACAATGATCTCGGGTACTATGGGACGTGTCCTTCTGAATTGAACAGTTTCATTGGAATCTTGCTGGCAAATGGTCGGCCCGTTCCCGTCAGCCATGCTTCATCTTAAACTGCCGTAGCCCACCCGTTCTCTAGCTCCAAGCAGACCTTGTCGCTTTACGCCTGATTTCGAAGCGGATCGCACCAAATATGACATATTCCACCATGAACAAATGGAACCCGGCGATGCCATTGCCTTCGACGGAATAACTTAGCATTCGGCGATGGACAATCGAACCTCGACGCGTCGCAGGCGCGGGTATGCGCTACGTTTTACCTTTGAAGATGCCGCTTATGAGCGCGCGATACCGTTGCCGAATGGCTGCATGACGACGACCTGAAACCGAGCGTACCCATTGCCGGAGGGCACTTCCCTATTATCTACAGCACTACCTAAGATAAGGGGTTGAGAACCGGCCCCTGTTCAAGTTTTAGGCTTGCCGAATTGCACCCTCTGGCACAGCGGCCTCGGCCTCGATCGCTCGGTCGAGCACGCGTCGGTATGTTTTTGCCCCGGCATCCAAACCTAGATCAATATGCGGTGTCTGAGCGTTTTTCATGCCCTTGTGCACTTTTTCCAGCACATCTTTGTCTTCAAGAAACGCCATCCGCGCACCATCATTCATGAATTTCGAAACCTCGGCATTGTCCGGATCAGAGTTGCGATGCTGGAACCAGAAATACCTGGTCTGATCCTCGTTGATTGGCGTCATGAAGTTGTAAGAGATGTTGATGAATGTCTCATCGACAGGATCTTTGTCATATCCACCCGTGCCAACCGGAGTATAGATGGACTTATTCAGCCCGATTGCGGGCATGCACATTTCGTAATGCTGCAAGCGGTCGCAATCGCCGTCGAACGAGACCAGTTTGGCATAGTAAGGCGATGGTGGTTTGTTTTCGATCCAGCGCGAGACAATCACGCCGCGATCTGTCTTTTTGACGTCCAGAGGCTCTTCATCCGTTCCCGCGCCGGCGAATGACGAGACATGTACCCAGGCCACGTGGCTGGGATCAAGCAGGTTGTCGCAAACCCAAAGATAATGGCAATCGATATCCATCACCCCGCCATCGGTCAGGCCCCAGCTCGTGTCATCAAAGTTTTCGATTGGGAAAATCAGGTCCGGATCAGCCAGTTCAGGATCGCCCATCCAGATCCAGAGCAGGCGATAGCGGTCGACAACTGGATAAGACTTCACCATCGCGCGTCGAGGCGTCATCCCCCGCTGCGTTGGGCTGTCCGTACATTTGCCCGAACAATCGAATGTCAGCCCGTGGTAGCCGCATTCGACCAGATCCCCTTTCAGATTGCCATCGGATAGCGGGAGCTTGCGATGCGGGCAGGCATTCTCAAGCGCAACGGGCGTCCCATCCTGCTGACGATAGAGCACAATGTTCTCACCCAGATATGTCTCAGCCTTCAGTTCGCGCCCGATATCCTTGCTCCAGGCGGCAACATACCAGCAATTTCTGAGGTACATGGTTTGCTCTCCAATTTGATCAGTTGGCTTAGCGCCATTATGGCAGCGTCAGTGCAATACACCATTCCGGATTTGTAATGATACATATAAGGCAAGCTAATTCGGCAGCATTACCGACGGGGGCAGATCGGGCTGCGAAGCAACTTCGGCCTTGATCCAGTTCAGGAACTCGCTGACTTTTTGGCTGTCTTTGCTATCAGGGCGCCGGACGAGCCAATAGGAAAGTGGCGATTGGGTCAGTTGCTGAAACGGTCGCACCAGACGGCCATCGCACAACGCATCAATAACCAGCGGTTCGCGCCCAAGCGCCACCCCCAGCCCCTCAATCGCTGCCTGTATGACCATGTTTGATTGGCCCAATCGGCGCGTGCGCACTCCAGACGGCAATGTCAGATTGGATTGCCGCGCCCAGAACTCCCATGTTGGGCTGGACGTACCATGGTGCAGATTTTCATCTACCAGCAGTGTGTGCTGTGACAAATCTTCAATGCGCTTCAGTTCAGGCAACAGCGCGGGCGCGCAGACGGGAAACAGCCTTTCCCGCATAAGCAAATCCACTTCAAACCCGGGATATTCACCAAGACCATATCGAATGCCGATATCGGAATCTGCGCCGGAAAACGGATAGTATCCCGTATCCGTCGCGATCGAAATAGACAGGTCCGGGTGGGCCAAATCAAAGTGCAGAAGCCTTGGAAACAGCCAGTTGAATGCAAACCCCGGCAAGCATGAAATCACGATGGTCCGGTCCGCACGCGTTCGATCGCGAAGTTGCGCACACACATCTGAAATGCGCCCCAACCCATCCGAGATTGCCTGCGCCAATTGCTCACCTTCGCGGGTAGGTCGCGATTGCCGCGCACCGCGCACCAGCAAATCCCGCCCAAGCCATTCCTCGAGCGATCTGACGTGCTGGCTGACGGCACTTTGGCTGACCCCCAGTTCCTCGGCGGCAGGTGAAAAGCCGGAATGGCGTACAACTGCCTCAAAGGCTCGCAGCGCGGAGTATGGCAGATTCAAGATCATATTAGTCATCCTAATGTCAGCCATTATCACTTTCAAATGGATTGCCGGCGGCCCTAGGCCGTAAGTTGATAATGTCAAGTAATCAGGAGATGTCGATGTCCGACATGACGCCAGAGCGGGGCGCTTACAATCTGCTGGTCAATTGCGCCCGCGCGGCGGCGGGTGAAAGGCTGCTGATTGCCTATGAACCTGCAGAGTTTGGATATTTCGACGCCGACAGCGTGAATGTTGTCCGTCAGGCGGCCCGTCAACTTGGGCTGGGGGTCGACACGATTGATGTGGGCTTCAATCCGGACAATCCGCAACTATCGCCCGATCTGCTTGCCCGGTTCGAAGCGGCAGACATCATTCTATTTCTGGCCCGACTTGGGGATCAGTTGCGGTTCTCGGACATGCCGCAGGGTAAGAAAGTCATCGTTAGCTTTGCTTTAACCAAAGAAATGCTGGGATCTGGTTTCTCCAACGGCCACCACGATGCGTTCATGGAGCTTAAGGCCGATATCAACGCGGTCTTGGACGCGGCCAGCGAGGTGCGGATCACCTGCCCGTTGGGCACTGATGTAAGCGGTCGGCCGGTGATGAACCTGCAACCCTCGGGCGACACCTCGATCCTGCGCTTTCCGATGTCAGTCTTTACTCCGGTTCCTGCCCACAGTTTCTCGGGCCGTGTGGCGATCAGTTTTCTGACGGGAACGGGGTCGAAGTATTACGATGACTACACCATCGAATTCGACCACCCTGTCTTTGCGATGATGGAGAATGGACGGCTGCAGCGTTTTGACGGCGATCCCGCCAACGCCGCACGGGCCGAGGCGCATTATGACCGGGTAGCCAACCAGTTGGGAATTGATCGCAATTTCGTGCACTCTTGGCATGCAGGTATCCATCCGGGCTGCGGCTACCCCTGGGATATGCGCGAAAACTATGAACGCTGGGGCGGCTCCGCTTTCGGAAATCCACGCATCCTGCATTTCCACACCTGCGGGGCGTACGCCCCCGGTGAAATCAGCTGGAACGTTATTGATCCTTCCATCGAAATCGATGGCGTAACTTATTGGAACCACGGTACATTCCATGCCGAACGGTTGCCTTGCGGCCAATCAATCCTAGATCGGCACCCTTGCGCGGCCGCCCTGTTCGCCCATCCCGATCCGGATATCGGTCTGCGTGCAGTTGGCTGATCAATAGCGGCTTGATCGAATCACGAGCTGTGGAAATACTCTTAGATAATAGGGTCTGTTCGAGTTGGCCCTATGGTGCGGAGCACTCCCGTCTCCGGTGCCGGAATATGCGCAGAGGGCAAGACCCCCGCTCCGGCAAAATCATGGAAATCACATGTCAAAAGCTATTGTTACGCCGCTGACTCAGGCTCTGGCCGAAGGAAAACTGACGCGCGAAGAACTCAAGGGATTCATGCAACGCTCGAACGCGCACGGGTTACGTCATCTTGCAATGTGGATTTTAGTGCTGGCCTGCACGACAACATTGATCACCCTAGCCTGGAACAGTTGGCTGATTTGGCCCGCGATGTTTCTGCAAGGGGTCGTCTTGGTGCATCATTTCTCGCTTCAGCATGAGTGTGTGCACTATACCGTGTTTCGCACCCGGTGGTTGAATGATCTGGTTGGTCAGATTTGCGGGCTGATCATCATTCTGCCCCATCGGTTCTTCCGATACGAACATTGTGATCATCACACATATACGCAATTGAACGGAGAGGATCCCGAACTAATCCCGCTGCCCAAATCTCTTCGCGAGTACTTTCTGTACCTGTCAGCCCTGCCTTATTGGCGCGGTAAGTTCACTGAGCTGTTCCGACATGCCTTTGGGAAGCTCAGCAAGGCCGAGTTGAGTTTCATTCCCAAAGAGGAGCATCAGTCGGTCTATTGGGACGCGCGCCGCATGCTGGCCATTTACGCTTTGATCTTTCTGGCTATGGCCTTCACCGGATGGTGGGGATTGATCTGGTATTGGATCATACCCCTGTTTCTGGGTGAGCCGGTGATGCGATTCATACGAATGACCGAGCATGTCGGACGTCCCACCGTGGCGCAGATGTCAGAAAACACGCGCACCAATCTGGTGTCAAAGCCGATGTCATTTTTATGCTGGAATATGAACTATCATGCCGAACATCACTATGTCGCCTCAGTTCCCTTTCACGCTCTGCCCCGTCTGCATGAGAAGTTAAAGGATCATATCTTCGTCGAGAAAGGTGGATATCTGGCTGCGCATCGCGACATTCTGCGGCAGATCATGCAACGCAAAGCCGAGGCCTGAGAGATGGTGGCAGACAAATCTTGGCGCGATGTGATCGAGGCATCGAAGCTGGAAGAAAACTGGGTCACGCGGGTTCAGATCGGGCCGAGATTGATTGCAGTTTATGATACACCCAGCGGTGTCTATGCCTCGCTGGCATTGTGCAACCATGGTGGGGCTGATCTGTGTGACGGCTATTTTGATGGGCATGTTATCGAATGCCCATTGCACCAGGGCGCGTTCGATGTGCGTGATGGCAAGCCCGTTTCAGCGCCTGCGACCCGAGCAATGCGGGTCTTTGAGACACGGATTCAGGATGGAATGGTTCAGGTCCGAATGTGACCTGAACCTAGCGCTTGTCAGATCGTTTCTCTAGCCGCGCAAAGATGCGGCTGAGGCCGAAGCAGACGACAAAATAGAATGCAGCCGTTGTGATCCATGCCTCAAAAATCATCCGGGACGAAGCGACCAACTCGACGGTCTTGTAGGTCAGTTCCTGAACCGAGATCAGCGACAGGATTGAGCTGTCCTTGATCAATGAGATGAACTGGTTCGCTAACGGTGGCACAACCTTTTTCATCGCCTGCGGGAGAACGACATAGCGCAATTCCTGTATGCGGCTCATACCGATCGAGCGTGCAGCTTCGCGCTGACCTTTCGGGATCGACTGGATACCTGCTCGGACAATTTCGCCGACAAATGCGCTTTCAAACAGCGCCAGAACGATGACACCTGAGACAAGCGACGGAAAGCGCCGCATCTCACCAAAGAAAAATGTCCAGATCTGGTTGTCTTCCTGCCGCGCAATTCCACGCGCCCAGCGTTCAAGGTTTAGTGCGTCGATCAGTTGCTGCGAAAGGAAGAAAAAGAAAATAAAGACAACAACAACCGGTGGCACATTACGCAGAAATTCAAGATAAGTGCGTGCCAGCATGCGTATGGTCAGGTTCGCGGAACAGCGCGCGATCCCCAGAATTGTACCCAGAATGAGCGCCAAAATGCCGGAATAGATGCTGATACGAACCGTCGCCACCAAGCCTTGCAGCAATAGATTGGCAAAATACTCTTCTCGCCCAGTATGCCAGCCGACGATGTAGCCGGGGATCAATTCCCACCGCCATTTATAGTTCAGCGTGCCTTCGATCGACAGCCAGATATATCCGAAGAAGGCGATCAATACCGCCACGATCAGATAATCTGGCCATCTGAGTTTTCTAAGAAATTCAGGCACCTGGGCGCTCCGCTTCAGGCCCGAGGGCGGCTGACCCGCCCCCGGCTAATTGGTTATTGGGCAACCTGGTCTGCCCACTCTTCAGTTGCGAACCAATAGTTGTGACGCTCTTCCAACCAACCCGACCGCCAGTTCTGAGCGATCCAATTGTTGAAAAAATTCATGGCGTCCGGATCGCCCTTGCGTACTCCGAACGCTTCGCCACGCGGATCATAGAGGTTATCGAACGGAACGGTCAGAGTTTCCGGATGACGACCGGCCTCGCGGTTCGGCGTAGGTTGAGCCGCCATCGAAGCATGCGCGTTTCCGTTTAGCACTTCTTGCGTTGATGCACCGTCTTCATCAAACAACAGCAGCGTCGCGTTGGGGAAGTTTTCCGCGATCACTGTAGCTGGTGTCGCCCCGCGACGAGCGGCAAAGGTGACCTCAGGTTTATTGTAATCTTCCAAAGACATACCATCGGTCAACTGTTTGTTAGCCATAATAGCCAGGCCCGAATACGCGTAAGGATCGGTGAAATTAATCGTCAAGTTTCGCTGCGCAGTCACCGACATGCCCGAGATGATCACGTCGAAATTGCCGGATACGAGCGCCGGGATGATGCCATCCCAGGCGGTCGGTACAAACTCGACCTCTACACCCATGTCCTCGGCCAGCTTGCGACCGACATCCAGTTCGAACCCGATCAGATCACCATTCTTGTCGCGCATCGACCACGGCACGAACAGCGAAAGACCAATCCGGATTACCCCATCCTGTTTGATCGTTTCAATCACACTTTCGCGGGACAGTTCCTGAGTCGCACTTTGCGCCCAGCCTGAGGTCGCCATGCCTGTTGCCACGACCGCGCCCAGGGCCGCCCCGAGCATTCTGCGAGATAGCTTCATCTTGGTTCTCCTTGTTGTCCGGTTAAGTTCTTGTGGTTATTGGTCGACGGCATATTTCTTCTCCAGATAGCTAACGCCAATCGACAGAATCAGGGTCACCACCAGATAGACCAGCGCGATGGTGAACCAGATTTCAAAACTCATGTACGTGTCGGATATAATGTTGCGCCCGAAGGTGGTGAGTTCGGCCACTGCAATGACGCTGACAATAGCCGAGGATTTGATCAGGTGGACGACCTCGCCCGTCATGGGCGGTAGCATAAAGCGAACAGATTGCGGCAGAATTATATATCTGTAGGTCTGATAGGGGGTCATACCGATAGACTTGGCCGCCTCCCACTGACCAGATGGGATGGCGTTGATACCCGCCCGTAGGATTTCTGAAATCAAGGCTGAATGAAACACCGCCAAAGTCAGGATGCTGGCGGTATATCGATCAAATCCAAAGATAGGACCCAGGACATAATAGAACAGGTAAAGCAGAACCAGCAGCGGGATATTGCGGATCAGTTCAAGGTAGGCAACCGCGACAGCAGTGCCAACTACCAAGCCGGACAAGCGCAGTAACGCCACTAGCAACCCGATAGCTGTGGCCAGCAGAAACGAGGTAACTGACAGCTTGATCGTGGCAACCAGTCCGATGGGGATTTCGCCCCACTCGAACCCAATCTCGGTGTTGCGGTACAGGAATTGGGGCACGCGATACCACTGCCAGTTATAGCCCATACCCTGCGCGCCAACATATGACCCGTAGGCGATCAACCCGACAATAACCGCATAGATCACGACGGACACTAACACCGAACCAAAGAACCGCTTGTATAGTGGTGGCTTCGGCAGCGCTTGCCCGCGTCCCTGTGATATGCCCAGATCGGTCACGTTAGTGTTCCAATATCTGGTTCAGGAATAGACGGCAGCGCTCGCTTGACGGGTTGGTGAAGAACTGATCGGGCGGCGAGATTTCAACGATCTGCCCCGACTCCATAAAGACCATCGTGTCGGCGACCTTGCGCGCAAACCCCATCTCATGCGTGACAACCACCATGGTCATGCCCGTATCGGCCAGTTCAACCATCACATCCAGCACCTCATTGATCATTTCGGGATCAAGCGCGGATGTCGGTTCATCAAACAGCATGATCCGTGTTTCCATGCATAAGGACCGCGCGATCGCGACGCGCTGTTGCTGCCCCCCCGACAATTGCGCCGGGTACTTGTCGGCCTGCTCGGGGATGTGAACGCGATCAAGATAGTTGCGCGCGGTTTCCTCGGCCTGCGCCTTGGATAGCTTGCGCACCTTCATCGGTCCGATCATCAGGTTTTCAAGCACAGTCAGGTGCGGAAACAGGTTGAACTGCTGGAAGACCATGCCGACTTCCTGTCGCAGTTCACGGATTTCCTTGGCACCTTCATAGACTTCGATCCCATCGATCACGAGACGCCCGGAATTATGCCACTCTAACCCGTTGAAACAGCGGATCAGCGTGGATTTTCCCGATCCGGACGGGCCGCAGATTACCACCTTCTCGCCCTGATGAACGGTCAGATCGATGTTCTTGAGCGCATGGAAAGTCCCATAGAACTTATCCAGATTGGTCACTTCGATCATGGGGGAGAGCTGTGTCATGCCGAACCTGTCAAGATGCGGATCAGCTGGCGTCGCTGATCTATGACGCTGTGGTGGTGCGATCGCAACATGAGGTCATGCACGCATGGGCACGAGGTCATTCGAGGGGATTCAGGCAGTGTGGAGAGATCTGGCAAAGCTTCAGAATCCTCAAATTCGTTGCGCGCTGTTCAATATGGTTGCTTAATGTGCAATATTCGTCAATAAAAAACTCAGCCGAACGGCACACGCCGCGAAAATAGAAACAGAAAACACGAGAGGAAACGTGAATGTCCGCCTGGATTCGGATGATATCTGACGAAGATGCCGACGAGCACCTGAGAGCGACTCTGGATCTGGCGCGCACACCACACGGGACCGTGGACAACGTGATGCGTGTGCATTCGCTGCGTCCCAACACCATGAAAGGTCACGTCATTTTGTATCGCGCGTGCCTGCATGATGAAGCCAATTCCATACCCATGTGGTTTCAGGAAGTCATCAGCTCTTACGTATCGACGTTGAACACCTGCCCCTATTCTTATGCCAACCACTGGGCAAACGCCCGACATCTGATCGGTGACGACGCACGCGCCGACGCAATCGAGGCCGCGTTAAAGGCCCATCGTCCGCAAGACGCATTTGAGGGTGCGCATCTGGCCGCGCTGATCTATGCGCAAAAGCTGACCCTGTCGCCGGGTGCAATGGAGGAATCCGAAGTTCGCGCATTGAAAGATGCCGGCTGGGAAGACGGAGAGATTCTCGAGATCAACCAGATCGTCGGATATTTCAATTATGCCAACCGATTGCTGAATGGTCTGGGTGTCACAACGGAAGGGGACGTGGTGGGCTACTACGCCGAGGATTGACGGATTGAATCATGCACGATGACACGCCGGGAAGACAGATTGATCGCGCTATTGGTGCCTCGCTCAGGGAGCTGCGCCAAAGCCGCAAGCAATCCGCCCGTCGGTTGGCAGAACAGTCTGGTATCTCAGCTGCTATGGTCAGCCGTATCGAAAACGGGTTGGTCTCTCCGTCAATCGATACGCTGGCTGCACTTGCCGAAGCGTTAGAGGTACCAATCGTATCGCTATTTCGCGAAGCGCGGACAGACCACACCGACTATACGCTGGTTCGCCATGGCGAAGGGCTAAAGTCTACGCGACTGGCGGGCGGCCATTCGCACGAATACGTCAACCTTGCGCTGCATTCCCGGAAGGACCTGCGCTTTCAGGCCCGTCGTGTCACGTTGTTGCGCGACGAGGGGCAGCCACCCACTTATGTCGGCCATGGCGTCGTGTTTGTTCAGGTTCTCGAAGGGCAGGCCATCTATCGGTATGGCGAGGCCCGATTTACTCTTTCAGCAGGAGACAGCATCAGCGTCGATGCGGAGCTGAATCACGGCTTCGAAGAAGTCCTAACGCCAGAGTTCGTATTCCTGACCGTTCAGGCCGAACGTCCGTAGTGGCCAGTTGATATGGCCATCCCAACTGAAATTGATCTGACGCGCGGGCCAATCTCGACCCATTTCCGAACCCTGGCGATCCCGGGCGCAATCGGGATGTTGTTCAACACTCTCTACAACGTTGTCGACATGTTCTTCGCCGGCCTTCTCTCGACCAGCGCACAGGCTGGATTGGCATTAGGGTTTCAGGCTTTTTTCATTGCCATTTCGGTCGGGGTCGGGTTGGGTGCCGCGATGAGCGCGCTGGTCGGCAACGCGTTAGGCGCTGGAGACACTCGCGCAGCGCGGCGTTTTGCAGCACAGGGAATGATCTATGGTTTCATTGCAGCCTGTGTCCTGGCGGCGGCGGGTCTCTGGTACGGCCCTGCGCTGATAAATCTGGTTTCGGAACCGGGACCTTATCGCGATGCAGGTTTACGTTATTTCCACTGGCTCCTATTGGCCTTGCCCGGATTTCTACTGGCCTTCGGTTGCAATGGCATTCTTCAGGCACATGGTGACGCGGTATCGATGCAACGCGCCCTCATGGTGGCGTTTTTTGCCAATATCGGTCTGAACCCCCTCTTGATCTACGGCATTCCGGGCATGATCCCGGGCATCGGATTTGATGGCCTCGCTGTATCGACGGTGATCAGCCAGACCGGTGTGATGGTGTTTCTGATCCGTCAGGTCCTCAGGCGCCGCAGGATGAGGCGCATGCGCCCCCGAAACTTCATTCCGCGTCTACAGAAGTTCAAGGAGATCTCGGTTCAGGTACTTCCCACAGCGACATCTTTCTTCGTGATGCTGCTGTCAGGTTTCGTCATGCAGTTCGCCCTGAAGATCTTTGGAGAGCACGCAATCGCTGGCTTTGGCATTGCCATTCGGCTTGAGCAGATTTTGCTTTTGCCGGTGCTGGGGGTCACGGGGGCACTGCTGCCCATCGCGTCCCAGAATTTCGGTGCCCGCGACTACGAAAGGGTACGCGAGGCACTGTTTTATTGCTGGAAAGTCGGGTTCATCATGACCGCCATCGCAGCCCCCATATTGTGGATTTTTGGCCGCCTTATGATGGGCTTTTTCACCGACGATCCCGAAGTGATCCGCGTCGGACTTAGCTATCTACGTGTCGATAGTCTGATCCTCCCGATCTACATGATGCTGTTTTCCATCAACTCGCTATTGCAAGCCTTGAAGCGACCGATCTGGACCGTGTGGATCAGCCTATATCGTCAAGGATTTGGCGTCGCCTTTTTTGTCTGGATTTTCGTCGGCCTGCTCGGCTTTAACGAAATTGGTGTCTGGTTCGGCACCGCAGGTGCCGTGGTGACTGGCTGGATGATCGCGTTGCTGATGACGTCCCATGTGGCTCAAAAAGAGCTGGGCGAGCTTTGGCTCAGGACGAGAACCGATCTGGACTGAAGGCTTCTATATCGATGTCCGGTGATCTGCCAGCAATTACATCTGCGATTATACGCGCCGTCGTCGCGCCTAGTGTCAGGCCAAGCTGTCCGTGACCCGTCGCAAAGGCGACGTTAGCCAGTCGCCTGCTGCGGCCAATGATCGGACGTGTGTCCGGTGTAAACGGGCGGCGACCCATCCGGCGTTCCGCATTATCGGTCTTCAAACCCGGTAATACGCGGAATGCACGCCTGACCAGCACATCGGCTCGGTTCCAATTCGGCTGCGCGTTCAGGTCGGCAAATTCTGCGGTACCGGCCACTGCCAGCGCCTGCTGATACGGTGTAATGCCAAACCCGCCTTTGGCATAAAACACCGTATGGCGGAGCTCGACCCCGCTATCTTTCAACGCAGTCGAATATCCGATCACCCCTTCCATCCTCAGTTGAACGCCCAGCGTCTTGGCCAAGATTCTAGACGGCGTTCCCGCAGCGATGACGAAATCATCTGCGCTGATCGATCGCCCATCGCTCAGCTTCACGCTTTTCACATGTTGTCCGTCCTGCGTAAAACCGATTGCTCTTCCTGCGACGACTGCCCCGCCGCGGCTGCTAAAACTCTGCGTCAGCGTTTCAACCAATACCTTAGGGTCCGTCACAAAACTCCAGTCTCTAAGCAAAGCTGCATGTTTGAAATCAGATGCTATTGCAGGATCGATTTCATGCGCTTCCTGACCTGTAACTTGATCAATCGTGCAGCCCAACTCACGCGCCAACTCAAAAGCTGGGCGCATGGTCGCAAGGTCATTGTCGTCGTCAAACAACTTGATTACCGGCCGTTCGACCAAAACCTCAGGATGGCCTACATCTAAAAGCTGAGCCTTGAAATCCGCTGTTGCAGCAAACGTAAGTCTTGCCAGATCGGAGGCGATTGCGCGCATTTTCGAGCGACGCGCATTGGCCGTAAACCGTGCAAACCACGGCAGCAATTTCACCGCTGAGGCCGGTCGCAGTGTCAACGGGGCCTCGGCATCCAGCAACCAGCCCGGCACTTTCATCAGCATCCCCGGCTGCGACAACGGCACGATCTCACCGACTGCGATACACCCGCAGGAAGCCCAACTCGCGCCCTCACCAACCGGACCCGGTTCTACGACGGTGACCTCGTGGCCCTGCGACTGCAATGTCAGCGCACAGGATATTCCGACGATGCCGCCGCCAATTACAACCACCCGTGCCATTACTGGGACCCCTACAGAAGTTCGCGAAGTTGTTTCATCAAGTCCGCCGTGACGCGAACACCATCCGCTTCGGCCGCAGCACGGTTCTTCAAGCGGCCATCTCCGGGAACGCGAGCATCCCCGTTACCTTCAATCTCAGCGCAGATGCGTTGGACATAGCCTTCAAATGCGGCATTCCCGAAACGCGCCGGATCAATCGCGATCAACGTTGAGCCGCCCTTGATATTCAAGGCACCGTGCGCTTCGCGGTTGGCATTGTCCACGGACAATGTTCCACCGGCCAGTGCCGCGCCAAGAACTTCGATCAGGAAGGCGATCGCCGCGCCTTTGTGCTCGCCAAACGGCAACAGACTGCGGGTCTCCAAAATCGCGTTGGGATCGCTGGTTGGCTGACCGTTCGGGTCAAGCCCCGCAGGGCGCGGCAATTCGTGCCCTTCAGCCGCGGCCATCCGGATGTCCATCAGCGCAACCATTGACGAGGCCTGATCCCAAACAACCGGCGCACGACCCGGTCGCGGGCAAGCAAAGGACATCGGATTGGTGCCAAAAACAGGGCGGGTGCCGCCTTGCGGCACCACCATCGAGAGCGAGTTCACAACACCTAGCGCGACCAGCCCAGCGTCCGCCAGCGGACCTGTATCGAAACGTAGTGCCCCCAGATGGTGGCAATTGGCACAAGTAAACGCGGCAATACCATTCGCGCGCGCCATTTCAATAAGCTCGTCTCGCGCTTTGGCGGCCACGATCTGGTAATAGCCATTGTCACCATCTCCGCGCAGAACCCCCGGTGCGATCCGTTCGACACTCGGGTCGGCCTCGGGGTTGGCATATCCCGAAGAAAAGCTCTGCGCATAAACAGGTAACATCCTTAACCCATGGCTACGCGGGCCGTCGCGCTCGCTCATCCGCACAAGCCCGGCCAGAACCGTGCTGCCATGTTCATCCATGCCTGCAGCCACAAGGACAGATTTTGCCAATTCCTCTACTTCGTCGAGTGAGAGAGCGATCGTCGAGTTATCGGCCATGTGCCTAATCCTGTCGTTGGTTGAGGAAACGGGCACATAAGTGCCCGCTTGCAGATCTGTTTAGGCGCTGTATTCCACCCGCTTCTTAGCGACGAACTCATCCAACGCCCCGCGCTGATCGTCCGGCATTGGTGGCTGGACGTAGGTGTTCAGCATACGCTGCGCCTCTTCCGTGCCAACGGTTTCTGCGGTTTTAGCACCTTCTGCTTCCCACTGTTCAAAACTGTCATTGTTTTGCAAGTGGTTCATATGCATTGGGTTTTCGCGCGTGTGGTCAGTACCAAGGAAGTGCCCACCCGGTCCGATTTTGTCAATGTCGCCCAGCAACGTGTCCAGATTTTCCTCTTGCAGGCCGCTGAAGAAACGGTGGAAGTTTTCCAACTGCAACGCGTCCTGCACCCATTTTGAGTAGCTGACCCCAAGCGCGCCTTCAAGGAAGCCTGCTGAGTGTACGATGTAGTTTGCGCCACCCAGCAGCACCGGCCACATGGTGTTTGCGGTGTCGAACGCAGCCTGCATATCCGGGGATTTCGATCCGGTCCACATGGTACAGGTCCGCCATGGCACACCATAAAACCGAGCCATCTGACCCACCAGAAGGTTCATCAGCCCGGGTTCCGGAGAGCCCATCATCGGTGCACCTGTCTTCATCGAAACGCCCATGATTGCCACCCCCAGCACCATCGGGGCTCCGCGCCGGATGATCTGGCTGTAGGCCATACCGGCCAGAGATTCTGCAATCAGCAGCGCGACACCACCCTGCGGGCTTGCAGGTGTGCTCGCCCCGGCAAGAACAAAGGGCGACAGCAGGCAGGGCTGGTTGGCGGCGGCATAGACGCGTAGGCTCTGCAACATGGTCTCATCCCAGACCAACGGTGTGTTGCAGTTCAGCAGGGCTGCCATCACCACATTGTTGTCAACAAACTCCTCACCAAACACGATGCGAGTCATCTCTACCGAGTCCAACGCTGCCTGTTCGGATAGAACTGAACCCTTGATCGGTTTGTCGGTCAGCGTCAGCGCGGCATGAACCAGCTCCAAGTGGCGTTGCGGCACGGGGACATCCTGCGGCTCAACCGGCAAAATACCCGGCACCATCATCGACTGACTCATCTGACTGAGTTTGAAGAAGTTATGCGCATCCTCCAGCATCGAAGGGCGGCGCACACCATCCAGACCATAGACAAACGGCGCACCATACGCATTGGCAAAGACCGAATGCCGATTGCCCACCCGCAGCGAGCGTTCCGGGTTGCGCGCGGCATAGCCCCATTCCGAGGGAACGGCCGAGATCAGGTCCATCAGCATCTCGCGTCCGATGCGCACCCGCTCACCCTGCACATCCGCACCGTACTTCTTCCAATCCGCTAATGCCACCGGATCGCGGAACTCAATCCCTGTGGTTTCAAGTATAGTCATGGCCGCGTTGTGGATTTTCTCAACGCCTTCGGGACCAAGCAGATCAATCGGGCCAACTTTGCGGTTCAGCGTCGACAAGTAGACTGGGGGCGGGTTGGTGCGAGCCTTGACCCGCGCGGCACGTCCACCGCCACGGCCCGAGCGTGCTTTGACTTCTGCCATCTCAAATCCTCCGGATCAGGCGCGCGCGCGGGCGCTGGTGGGATCAACGGCGCAGGTATCGATCACTTCGGCCTCGCGCATTTCATTGTGGATGAGCACCTGCATTTTGGTGCCGGGTGCCGTCATCTCGTGTGGAACCAGCGCCATCGCAATGTCGTGGTTGCAGTAATACGAGAACCCGCCCGAAGTGACGCGTCCGATCAGCTTGCCATCGGCATAGACGCCTTCGTCAAACATCACCGAGGTGTCGCAGAATGGCAGTTTCAGTGTGACCAGTGTGTTGTATCCACCCTGCTCCTGCTGCTGTTGCAACGCGGCTTTGCCGATGAAATCACGTTCGGCCACCTGCCCGCCGATCTTCTCGGTCATTGCAACGAAACGGCCCAAATCGGCCTCATATGGGGTCAGGTCCTTGCAGATTTCGCGGTTGATTGCGCGATAGGATTTCTCAAGCCGCATCGACTCCAACGCTTCAAGCCCGAAAGGTTTCACACCCGATTTCAGCAGCAAATCAACGAGGTGGCGATTGTACCCGACCGGGTGGTGCAGTTCCCATCCCAACTCACCGGTGTAGGAGACGCGCAACAAGTGCACACCTTTGGCATAGCCCACCTCGCCCATCTGTGCCGACAGCCATGGGAATGCTTCGTTCGACAAATCATTATCGGTCAATGGTTGCAGGATGTCCCGTGCCTTGGGTCCAGCCAGTGCGATCACGCCCAGCTGTTCTGAGATATCCTCGATCACCACCGAGCCATCACCTGGCAGCACGCGCTGTAACTGATCCCAATTGTAGGCTCGCCAGTTCGGCGTCGATATCAGGTAGAAATCGTCGTCGGCATAGCGCACGATTGTGTACTCCGCATCCATGCCGCCCTTATCGTTCAACATCAGCGACAAGGTCATGCGGCCCACCTTGGGCAGCTTGTTGGCCATCAGGCTATCCAGCCATTTGGCTGCACCCGGTCCACGCACTGTGAACTTGGTCATCGGCGACATTTCGATGAAGCCAGCCTCTTCACGGGTGGTGCGCACCTCTTCCTGAACACGCTCCATATGGTTGGTGCGGCGGAAACTGTGTTCGGGGATCGCCTCTTCGGGCGATTTGGCAAACCAGCGAGGAAATTCGTAGCCGTTAAAGCTGGTCCAAACCGCGCCCTGAGCAGTCAAAAGATCATATGACCCCATGGTCTTCATCGGGCGCGCATCCGGGAAGTCCTCACCCGGAACATGCGCATCCATATGGGTGCCCCATGTCTCGCGCACCTTATCCATGGTCCAACGTTTTGAGGCGTAGTCCGAGAATCGACGCGGGTCGAGCTCCGACATATCCATGCCCGGATCGCCATCGACGATCCATTTGGCCAAACGGTTACCAACGGTGCCGCCCCAGAGGATGCCACCAGGCATGCCTTCGGCCAGCCAAAGGTTCTCATGCCCCGGTGCGGGTCCGGCCAGAGGCAGCTCGTCCGGGGTCATCTGGAACGGGCCACGGGTGTTGGCCTTGATCCCAACTTCACCCAAGGTCGGCACACGTTCGATGGCGCGTTCCCATTGGGTTTCCACGGCATCAAAATCCTCGGGCAACAGATCGGCCCCGAACTCGGGCGGGACACGATCCTCGGCGAATAGTTTGAGGTCTTTGGTGAATTCATACGGCCCGAACTGGATCCCGCCCACATCTTCGCGCAGATAAGCGCCGTAGTCCTCATCCCGCAGGATTGGGAATTCGGGCAAGCCTTGCGCCCGGCGCTCTTTCAACAGCGGCACCGTCTCGGTCGTCCAATACTGGTGAACGATCGGGATACATGGCAGGTCCAGCCCCACGCGGCGCGCGTTTTCGCGGGCGTAGTTGCCGGTGGCAAAGATCAGATGCTCGCAGGTGATCTCACCCTGATTGGTGGTCACTTTCCAGTGGCCATCGTCCAGCTTCTCATAAGCCTGCGCTTCGGTGTTCTGGTATACCTTGGCGCCGGCATCCCGCGCGAGCTTGGCCAATGCCATGGTAATGTCGGCGGGATTCACATAGCCGTCTTCAGTGTGCAGGATACCACCCCGAATATCTGGACTTTGGTTCAGCAAGGGATGAACCTCGGCAATCTCCTCCGGCGTCAGCAGTTGGCAGGGCACGCCCGCAGCTTCGGCAATCGAGATATAGGACTGGAACTCATCCCAGCGCTTTTCGGTATTGGCGACCCGCAGCTGTCCTACCTTACGCAGTCCGACCGAACTGCCCATCTTCTCTTCCACCTCGGTGTAGATGCGGATGGTTTCCATCGTCATCTTCGACACGTTGTGCGACCGCACAAAGGTCACTAGCAAACCAGCCGCATGCCACGTCGAACCCGAGGTCAGTGTGGTGCGTTCAAGCATAACGGCATCAGAGCATCCATGTTCGGTCAGCCCATATAGAATTGACGCCCCGACGCACCCACCTCCGACAACCACGACTTTTGCATGTGACTGCATTCTGCAACTCCTTCAAATTGTGCACGACCAACCGGGGATCGCATTGCATGAGGAAAGATCGATATGATGTCCAAGGGGCTTGAGGACCCTTGGCACATCCCTTGATCATGTCTCAAACGGTTGTGGCGAATTTTCATATTGAACTGCTGGCGGGCAATTGCAAAAAGATTCACTTTGAATAAGATCAGCTAAGCCTAATCTTTGGATAGTGCTTATATAATATTGGATGTACAAACCATCACAGGTCAAATCACCTTGCTCAATAGGCCCTACGATCTTCCACCTGTAAGTTCGCTTATCAGCTTTGAGGCTGCTGCGCGGCATGTAAGCTTCAAGACCGCTGCAGAAGAGCTGAACGTCACGCCGGCCGCAATCAGCCATCAGGTCAAAGCGCTGGAAAACGAGCTGCAATGCGCGCTGTTTCTGCGCCATCATCGCGGCGTGGAACTTACTGAAAGCGGTGCTTATCTTCTTGTTGCCCTTCAACGTGGTCTGGAAGGCATCAGCGAAGCACTTGGGCAGTTGCGGCGTCAATATGACAGAAAAGGTGTGACGATCCGCTCAACCACGGCTGTCAGTTCACTTTGGCTCACCCCGCGCCTTGCGCAATTCTGGAAGCAATACGGACATGTTTCCGTGACGCAGGTCGTGACTGACCTCGGCATCGACACGTCAAAATGCGACCTAAGTATCCATTACGGCGATTCCAGTCGCGAAACGGGCATCTTCAAGACACTATTTCACGACAAGATCATGGCGCTTTGCAGCCCAAGGTTTGCGCAACAAAATCCCATCGAACGCGTTGAAGATATTGCCAGGGTCCCCCTCATTCATCTCGACGCTCCGGATACCGGCTGGACCGACTGGCGTGCCTGGACCCAGAAACTCGGCTATGAAGGCCCGCTGAATTCCGCGCATCGGGTCAACAATTACACGATCGCGCTTCAGGCCGCTCAGGACGATATGGGCGCAGTGCTGGGATGGGAGGGACTGACCTCGGAGCTGACCGCATCCGGAAAACTGGTCAGACTGTTGCCGCAAACCATCTCATCGCAACTGGATTTCTACGTGAAACTACACAACACCTCATCCGACCGAGCCAAGCTTGTGTTCAAGTGGCTCGGCCAAGCGGTTGACGGAAAGGTTTAAACTCGGCTCAGACCTGATCAGGACGAAATATCTTGGGAGCGAAGATCGAGGGCCTTACCGTTGATTTCTCGCTGTCCTGAATAAAAGCAAGAACACAAACACCGATCCGATTGAAGTTGTGACGATCCCCACCGGCAATTCCTGCGGAGCCAGCAGAAGCCTGCTGAGAATGTCAGAGCCGGTCAACAAGGCAGCACCAACCATAGCGGCGGTAGGTAGAAGGTTTTTGTGCAGGGGACCTGCGATCCCGCGTGCAATATGCGGCACCATCAGACCGACAAAACCAATCACACCGGCTACGGAAACAAACACGGCCGTTGCCAAAGCTGCGGTGAAAAACATGCTGAACCGCAGACCCCGAACCGGCACACCCAGAGTAGCGGCAGTCAAATCCCCGGTCAGCAGCGCATCCAACCAGCGGCTGCGATAAAGCGAATAGCTCAGGATCAGCAGCAGACCGATGCACACCAGCGGGAACGTCTCCCAACGGGCCAGGCCCAGCCCCCCCAGCATCCAGAAGATGACAGAATGGGCGGCGCGGCTATCACCGGCGAAGATCAGATAGTTGGTGATGGCCGAAAACAAAAACGACACAGCCAGACCCGCAAGGATCAGCTTCTCCGGTGCGCTGGTGCGAAGCCCATGAACCAGCGCCAGCACGATGACCGACGCCACAAGACCGCCGCAAAAGGCAGCCAGAGGCAGAGTCCAGAAACCCAGAATATCTCCGGTCACTGTAATTACAAACACCGCCCCCGCTGCCGCGCCCGAGGACAGGCCGAACAGAAATGGATCGGCAAGGTCATTACGTGTGGTCGTTTGCAGCACCACGCCAACGATGCCCAGCCCGGCACCGATCACGGCTGCAAACAACGCGCGGGGCAATCGCAGGTCGAATACGATCCTATGCAGCGGCGACATCTCTCCGTCCTGCAACCCGGTACCGCGCAATATCGCGGTGAAGGTGCCGGACAAAGGAATCGAGGTTGTGCCGTAGATCGTGGAAATCAGCAAAAGGGCGGTCAGAACGACCGCCCCCAGCAACAACGTCAGGCCCAATCGGCCCATATCAGCTCTGACCCGGATGCATCGCGCGCGCCATCTTCGAGATCGCTTCGATATTTGCCGGTCCCGGCGTTAGCTCTTCGTAGCGCAATCCGATCCAGCGTTCGTTCTTGACGGCATCAGTCTGCGACATGACGGGATGTTCCTGCAGGAACTTGAAGGTGTCCTCGGCGCCATTGCCGGTCTGATAATCCAACAAAACCAGTAATTCCGGGTTCGATGCGGCAACGGCTTCCCACGAGGTGCGGCCCCAGCTCGTGTCCATGTCATGAGTGACGTTTTCACCACCGGCGGCTGTGATCATCGCATCGGGAATCGCGAATTTACCGGCGGTAAACGGAGCATCTGCAGGACCATCCAGAAGAAAGACGCGGGGCTTGGGCAGTTCAGCAGTCTTGGCTTCGATCGCTGCCAGCTGCTCTTTCCAGCCCGAGACCAGAGCCTCGGCCTTGTCTTCGACTTGCATCACCTTGCCCAAGCGCAACACATCGCCAAACAGAAGATCCATGCTGGCTTCGGGGCGATCCTTGTCCAGATGGACACAGCTTTCCGTTAGAACCAAGGTCTTGATTCCGAACGGTTCCAATGTATCTGGGGTCACATCACCACCCGGCTTCATGCCATAGTACCAACCTGCAAAGAACAGGTCGGGTTCAACCGCCACCAGGTTTTCGACGGTCGGATATTTCGGCGCAAGCTCGGGGATGTCGCCGCGCAGGGCATCAAAATCAGGGCTGGTCTTGTACCAGCCGGTGATGCCGGTCAGGCCGACGATCTTGTCCTGCAGACCCAATGCAAAGGCCATATCGGTCATGTTCATGTCATGCACAACCAGGCGCTTGGGCGCGGTATCAAAAACCAGCGGTTCGCCGCAGTTGTCTACGGTGACTTCTTGCGCAGCAGCACCGCTTGCCATGGCGGTGGCCAACGCCACGGGCCAGATGTATTTCATCTCAGTGTGTTCCTTCGACTAAGTTGAGACTGTGGTTCTTCGAATATCAAGCGCCGGGATCACGCGGCCTTCGTGGAGAAAGCAGAGGAAATCAACGCCAAAAGTTTCGCGGACTCTTTCGGGTGTCAGCACCTTGTCCACCGACCCAAACTCGATCATGAGGGTCGATTTCATCAGCGCCACGTGTGTGGCGAATTCGGGGATCATGACCAGATCGTGTACGATCATGACCACGGTGATCCCAAGCTCGGCGACCAAAGACAGCATCCGCCCTTTTGCATCAGGATCCAGATGGTTGGTCGGTTCGTCCAGAAACAGCAACGAAGGGTTCTGCGCCAAAGCACGTGCGATATGGGCACGCTGACGTTCGCCTCCAGACAGTTGGGCCATGCGCTTGTCCGCGAGATTGGCGAGACCGGTCAGGTCTAAAATCCGGTCCAGCTCTTGCGCGTGGCCTTCGGCAGAGCGGTCCGCACGGATGGGTATTTGCCCCAGCGCAACATAATCGCGTAACGCCAAGCGTCCATCGGGCAGTTCCTGCTGACCTACCACTGCAATCATGCGCGCACGCGCTTTGGCCGTGAGCTTTTTTAGACTGCGTCCTTTGATCCGAACATCACCAAGTGCCAGCGGCTCAGCGCCGCACAACAGATTGAGAAGCGTCGTTTTCCCCGCCCCGTTCGGGCCGGCGATGGCTAGAATGGAACCCTCGTACAACTCGAACGAGACGCCCTGCAACAGGACATCTCCGTTAAGGGCATAATACTCAAGGTTTTCGGCAATCAGAAAGGGTGGCAACGTCATTGCGATGCCCCGTGTTCGATCCGCGGCATGCGCGAGAGGGTTTTATTGAACAACGCCTGCGGGCGATCAGTGGCATTTGTCCAGCCATCCGGGCTTTCACGATACTGCGCTGCAAACTCAGCCAGCGCCTGCACCTCATCCGCGGTCTGAATGCCACCAAAAAGGTATTGCGCCTTTCCTACGGCCTGGAACCCAACCGTTCTGGGACTATCGCAGCCTGCCATGCAAGACGACGCGCGGATCGCAAAACTGCGAGGTAATTTCCCAGTCAACGCATCGCAAATTTCATCAAGGGGCAGCCCTTCAGTGCAGCTTTCGCAGACTAGAATGAAATGATCAGGCGTATCTGGCATGGTCCACTCCACTTGTTTCCAAGCGCATGCGGAAGCTGCCGACAATGTAAACACGCGATTGACGCGCCATCAAAGCCTCCTTCCAGGACGCCCCGCCCCGGGTTGGTTAAACATCTGATGGCAGGTCTCCTGACTTGCGGGTCCGCGCTCGGCCAACCTTCCCGATCCTGTGGACCAGTGGCTGTTTGGCCTTGCTCACCGCTTACAGTTGCGGGGGCAGTTACGGAATTGGCACCATTTTGGCAAACCTCACCGTATTCCCTTTTCATCCCGCGGCAACGCCACCGGGAACCATCAATCGACTGAGTGCCCGAGAACACCGGACACGTCAATGATAAAGTCGAAGGCGCTCAACTCTGGTCGAGGATCGAGCGCGGGCAACCACGTGTCCGTAGCACCAACCGAATGGGTTGGGCTGCGCGCCGAATTTGTCTGGCCACGGCTGTCCATAGTTGGTGTGTTTGGAAATTAGACAATCTGAGGTAAGCTGAACAAATTTAGAGGTTTAGCTTTGTCAGCACCTTACCCCTGTTTGATCATTGCCTGGGTTTATCCAAGGAGACGGTTCTTTGACGCATGTTTCGCAAAACGCATTGCCGCCGGATATTGTTGATGATGTCATTGACCACAATCTCGAGGCCGTTGCACGGTGGAAAGGCCATCGCTTAAGGGCTCAGCATGGGCGCAGTCACGGGTGCGTGGCTGCAACATTCACCGTCAGAAACGATCTACCAGAACAGTTCCGTCACGGCCTGTTTGAACAGCCCGCTGCCTATTCAGCCGCACTTCGCTTTTCCAACGGCGCGCATCTGGATGACCGGAAATCGGATGCCCACGGGATGGCGATCAAGCTTTTTGACGTGCCAGGCCCCAAGCTGATCGACGCCGAGGCACTTGCGCATCTGGGGACCACACAACTCAGCGACGAGTTCGATTTCGTATTGGTCGATCAGGATGTGTTTCCCAGCTACGTCCCCGATGAATATGAGCGATTGGGCAGGCTTGTCGCCACATTACAAGCGGTCCAGCACGCGATCAAAGGGCGACGAAAATGGAGCCTTAGGTTGATCACCAAAGGGCTGCGCGCAGGATTTCGCGCCCTCCTAACTCGTGAAGGCAAGCGTCAGTTTCGCGTCGCGAGTGATTTTGCCTCGAACTATATGCACTCGCCTTTTGAGGTCCATTTCTGGTCGACAACACCGTATCGGCTGGGCCCCGATCTAACAGTCCGATACCTGGCCCGCAGCGCTAAACCAAAAATTCCGGCACATCCGGTAGACGACCCAGATGGGATCGGGCAGTGTTTGCGGCAAGACGTGGCCGATGGAGATAATCACTTCGAGCTGTGTGTGATTGAGCCCCCGCGCCCGGCCGACGAATTCGATGTGCTAGACAATCGCATCCGGTGGGCATGCGATCCGCAACCAGATGCACCTCTTGATCCGTACCATCATACCGTCACGCCCGTGGCGGATATCACGATTCCCAAAGGTGCAGAATTTGATCCGCAGACTGGCGACGCGATGAGCTTCTCGCCCTGGCGTGTCACGGCAGATCACGAACCTTTAGGACCGATTAATGCGATCCGGCTCAGAACCTATCTGAGCCTGGCCCGCGCCCGGTTCCCGAACCGATGACCAAACGGAGATGTATTGATGCTGGACGTTGATGATCTGATCAAACTCGGATTCAAGATCTCCCCACCCGTTACGAGTTATTTGGCCGCGATCAGGCTTGCAAACGCCGCGAAGATCCACCGACCGCGGCCCTATACAATGGGCGCAGACTACACGACATGGCCCGGCGTGTTTTCCCATCGCTGGATCGGTCGGCATACGACGCCAGAGGACCTCTCACCCGTCCTGCCGTCGGAAAGCGAAGTTGCTGATCTCTTTCGCCGACGGACACAAATGGATGGCAGCCCGCTTACCTTGATGTGCCCGCAAGGATCGACACTATTGTTTATCTCGGCCGCACAATGGTTTACCGACAGTTTCCTTCGCACCTTTGGGGCGAAAGGACCGGTTGATCAGACGGATTCGAACCACGAGGTCGATCTGTGCCAAATCTACGGGCTGAACGATTTTCAGACCGACATGCTGCGCGAACGCGATCCCGATACCAATGAACTAACCCACCGGCTGGCCTTTCGTCTGGATACACAGGGCGAGATGTGGGCTCCGAAGCTGTTTCAAAAAAACCAATCCGGTGGTGTTAAGCTAGCACCCCCTTTTGATGGCAGTCTCGCCACTGGCGAGAATCGCGGAAAGCCGTTGCACGATCCCTGCAAGCTGTGGAATGCGGTGAAACGGGCGCATCCGGGTCTCAGCGATCACGCAATCGACCAGCTACTGCTCGATTTTCATGCAACTGGGCTCGATAATGGCAATGGTACGATAGGCTATATCGCGATCAATACACTGATGTTGCGTGCCCATAACACCTTTGCCGATCTGTTGTGGCGCGAAAAGCGCGGCATTTCGGGCTGGGATAAAGAGCGTGTGTTCCAGACTACACGCTGCACCTTGATCGCATTGCTGATCAAGCTTGTGCTTGAGGACTACATCGCCCACATCGCCAATATGCCATTCAAACTGCCCGTTGGCGTAAATCGCTGGCAACCCTGGCATCACTCCAACCAGATCGCGATTGAGTTCAATTTGCTCTACCGCTGGCATTCGATGATCCCCGAGCGATTCATAATCGACGGCGCACAGGTTGGCCCAGAAGGCTTCAGGTTCAATCCACGACTGGTCGAACAAACGGGCTTGGCGGAAATGATCCGATCTTTGTCGCGCCAACCTGCGGCCCGCATGTCGCTGCGCAACACGCCCGATTTCCTGTTCCAAAGGCCTGCGCCCGGTGCTCCTGCCCCTGTCGAAGCTACAATTGCCCTGACGCGTAAGGCCCGTCTTCCGTCGCTGAACACTTATCGTCATCATTTCTGCCGCAAACCGCATTCAAGCTTTACTGAGATGGTTGGTGATCAGCCGTTTGCGGACGAATTGATTGCCGACCTGAGCCGGCTCTATTGCGACGTCAATAGGGTCGAGTTGTTCCCTGGTCTCTTTGCGGAACAGCACAAGGGCGATGTGATCATGGGCGATCTGATGACATCGATGGTGGCGTATGACGCGATCACGCAGCTTATGAACAACCCGATGGTGTCCAAAAACTTGTACTCAGCTGAGACTTTTTCAGAGAAAGGTTTTCAGTTGTTGAAGAAAACTTCGTCATTCTCGCAGGTGGCGCGTTTTGTTGGCTTGGACCTGCAACCCGAAGACTGCACTTTAGGTCGACGTCCCGGCGGGACCTAAGACGCGACCGCGCGCTCTTCCAGCTCAGTAATCCGCGCGGCAACTTCCGTATCGGCTGGCCGGATGCAGGCAAGATCACTCAGCGCGCGCAATTCATACAGCGCCGCGCCCTGATTATTTGCCACGGCTATAGCTTCACGCAAAGCCGCCTCAGCCGCGTCGAACGGACCACCTTGTTCCAGTAGAAGGGCTGCCTTGATCCGGTGGATTTCAGCCTCATAGTTCCGCTCGTCAGTGTTTTCTGCACATGTCAGACCAGCCTCCACCGCATCCAACCCTTTCTGAATCTCACCCAGAGCAAGATAGCCCCGTGCGAGCTCGGCGTTGACGAGCACGCCAGCCGCCTCGGCACCCGTTGCGTGCATCCTTCCCCAAGCGGCCTGCAGCATGGCCACGCCCTCTGTGGCCTCGCCGGTTCTGATGGCAGCCCCGGCAAGATGGGCCGTCGCAACAGCTTGGTAATAAGGGCCGCCCTTGTCCTGAACAGCCGCGCTCAGCGCCTTGGCCATACGCGCATAATCCGGGTGGTCCATCTGCATGTGGATTTCGGTCAACCAGTGCATTGCATTTGCAATGATCAAGGGCTGGCCCGACGCCATCGCGGCGTCAACTGCCCGCTTGGCTTTGGCGAGTGCCACTTCAGTTTTGCCCTGAAAGCTGTCGACCAGCGCGCTCATACTCTCGATTTGTATCACGGCTGCAATATCGGGGCTGTTTCCAGCTTCGGCGCGATGCGCATCCGCATGAGACGCCGCTTGTTCCAGAGCTGCTGCCGCATCCTGAAACCGACCGCGCGGGGACAGCGCGGCCCCACAGATGTAGTTTCCGACCATTCGGGTGTGGTGATCGTCATACGCATCGATGATCGCTTGCCCCCATTGCTCGGCGTTCTGGTAATCACCTTTGACCATTGCAGCGGTAAACAGACCCCTGCCCGCGCGCACAAGAGTACGCCTGTCGCCCAGCTTTTCAGCCAGTTCAAAACTGCGCCCAAAGGCATCGATTGCGGGCTTGGCACCATAACCGACATGCACGCGTTCGGCAGCGGCCAGAAGGAATTGCAGGTTCAATTCAGCTTCATCGCGTTGGTCTGCTGGCAACTCGTCCAACAGCCGCAATCCGTTTCGGGCATGCTGAGCCCCTTCGCGATTTGCGTGGCGCCTCAGGTTCAGCCGCGCGGCCTCCGACCAGGCGGCCACCGCCTTCGTTGTTTCACCGGCCAGTTCCCAGTGCCGCGCTATTTGTTCAGGCTGTCGGGCGGCTTCCGGTTGGGCGGCAAGGGCTTCTGCCGTGCGTCGATGCAAATGAATGCGACGGTCCCGCACAAGGCTTTGATATGCCGCCTCGCGCACCAATTCATGGCGGAACCGCCAGATCATTTCTGCGTCGTCATTCGCGCCGGGCAGATGTTGCAAAATACCCGTGGCGGCGAGCCCGAAGATAGCGTCTTCGGACTCGTCTTCAGTCAGTTCACTGATCTGAGCCAGCAAAGGTGCCCCAAAGGCACCACCAATAACAGCGGCCTCGATCGCGGCGCGTCGGAGTTCTCCGACCTCGTCCACCTGTTGCGCCAGGAGGTCATGCAACGTGGCGGGAATGTTGTCCACGATACGTTCAGGCGACGCAGCGATGGCGGCAGAGCACTCCTTGATGAAAAGGGGCACGCCATTGCCCCGCGCCAAAATCTGCGCCGTGGTGCGGTCGTCAAGGCGCTCACCCGAGGCCGCCTTGGCCAGTTCTGACGATGTCGCATCATCGAGCGGTGGAAGCGACAATTGCTCAAGAGACGGTATGCTCTCTTTGATCGCTGATGGCGCCGGCATCCGCGAAACCATCAACATCAGGACGGGAAGTGATGTCAGATGCTCGGCCACGTCGCGCAGCACCGAAAGGGTCGATGGGTCGACCCATTGCATATCCTCAACCACGACAAGCACCGGCCCCTCTCGGCTGAGTTTTTGGTAGACGCGGATGAATATGTCACTCAGTTGCGCGCGCAGTTCGTCCTCACTGGTCGTCCCGCTGTCGCCAGGGCCCGGGGCAAGAATGAAATACAGCGTGCGAAGTTGCGCGTCGTCCAGAATATCGCTCAGATGTTCTGACAACCGGTTGCGACGCGCGGCAATATCGTCCTGATTGCGGGTGCCGCACCACCGTTCGACCTGTGATATGAAGGGAAAGAACGGTGTGCTGACATGGAACGGGCTGCAGTGATAGGTCACCCATGCCTGCGGCCCGACCGACGAACGCAGATCACGGATCAGGTGCGATTTGCCAATCCCTGCCTCACCCAATATGTGAATCACCCGCCCTCTTCCGGCTTCCACATCTTTCCACGCGCGGCGGAGTTGTCCGCGTTCGGCTTTGCGGCCAAGCAACGGGGTGCGGTTATGGCGGCGTGCTTGATCCTTGCCTTCACCGGTCAATCGATAAACTGGAACAGGCCGGTCGAACCCCGCGAGGTTCTGAACGCCTTGCGGCTCGAACTCCATTTGCTCGGCCCCAAGCGCCCGTGTTGCCGCAGAAACCATTGTTCCACCGGGGATCGCCAACGACTGAAGACGTGCCGCAAGATTTAGCGTCGATCCAAAAATCGCGTCGGGCTGAATATTGGTCCCAAGCGCGATGTCCCCGACAAGAACTACGCCGGATGCGATCCCAATCCGACACCTGAGATTGAGCGGACCCGCCATTGCAGGCAGATCAGTATGGATGCGCAGCGCAGCGCGTAGAGCGCGCTCGGCATTATTTTCAGACGCAGCAGGCCAACCAAAGGCGACGAGGATACCGTCGCCCACGATCTGCAGCACCCTGCCCCCGAACTCATC
Source organism: Ruegeria sp. AD5 (assembly GCF_056542345.1). Classification (NCBI taxonomy): domain Bacteria; kingdom Pseudomonadati; phylum Pseudomonadota; class Alphaproteobacteria; order Rhodobacterales; family Roseobacteraceae; genus Ruegeria; species Ruegeria sp. AD5. The sequence goes on along the minus strand of NZ_JBQFZR010000001.1, from coordinate 1,148,480 downwards.
GGCAATTTGTTCGACCAGTTTATGATAACGTAATGTCGTGGACAGCAAATCTTCGGGCTCAAGCATTTGAGCCAATACCGTGGACTCGACAAGATCCACCATCATGACAGTCAGATGGCGGTGCTCCATCGCGCCAAGATCAGTTTCCGGGCCGGTGGGGTGCAGCACCATCAGCGCGCTCCGCGACCGGCGCTCATGCGGCGTGGAGATTTAAGGCCAACGCCTTCTCCGGAACCCAAAAACGAGAACATGCCCCCCATCGCGAAGCCTTAAAATAATTAACAGATTGCACGCGCCGCCGCTCGACACCACGAAAACTGATTGTGAGACTATATGAAGCTTCGCATTCTGGCTATGCCCAACGCCTGCTGAAGCGAAGAAGTGCCTGATATTACGTTTAGGATTGAGAATGCGCGCCTGCGGTCGAACGAATGTCATCGTCGGAAATCCGATCTGGCAACGAATCTTGATCGTAACACGCCCTTCTTCGCCGAGACCAGATAGCCAGTTCAACGCAAGCCACGAACAGCACTTGAACAATTCACCACAACAAGCATATTCGGTCGCCAAGAAACAGTCTGATGATTTTGCCCTATCGCCCGCAACACCTCAGAAGTGCCGAGCTGTTGTTGAAAGCAAGCCGGCAATGCCTAAGCGGTTGTAACTATCGAGCCCTAAAAGCTCTCAATTCAGCGGTTGAAAGAGACCATGAAATACGCCACTGGCTAAACCTAAAAGAAGGAATTCGATAAATGCGCATTGCGATGATTGGCACGGGATATGTCGGTTTGGTGTCCGGGGTTTGCTTCTCGGACTTTGGCCATGACGTGATTTGCGTCGATAAATCCGATCGCAAGATCAAGATGCTTCAGGATGGAGAGGTACCGATCTACGAGCCGGGTCTTGATGTGCTTTTGGCCAAGAACGTGGCTGCTGGCCGCCTGACCTTTACCACCGACCTGACCGCTGCGGTCGACAGCGCGGACGCGGTGTTCATCGCGGTTGGCACACCTACGAGACGCGGGGACGGACATGCTGATCTGACTTATGTGATGGCCGCCGCCGAAGAAATCGCTCATGCCATCACCGGCTATACGGTTGTCGTAACCAAATCGACTGTCCCGGTCGGCACCAACCGCAAGGTTCATGAAGTTGTCTCGGGTGCAAATCCGAAGGCGGAATTCGACGTCGCATCGAACCCCGAATTCCTGCGCGAGGGCGCTGCAATTGATGATTTTATGCGCCCGGATCGTGTTGTTGTAGGGGTCGAAAGCGAACGAGCGGCGGATGTCATGGCCGAGATTTACCGCCCGCTTTATCTGCGTGACTTTCCGATCCTGACCACTGATCTAGAAAGCGCCGAGATGATCAAATACGCGGCGAACGCATTCCTGGCGACCAAAATCACGTTCATCAATGAAATCGCCGGTCTTTGCGAGCGGGCAGGCGGCGATGTCAAAGAGGTGGCGCGCGGTATTGGTCTGGATGGGCGGATCGGCAACAAGTTTCTGCACGCAGGCCCTGGCTATGGCGGCTCGTGTTTCCCGAAAGACACCGCTGCACTTGCCCGGATCGGACAGGATTTTGCCCACCCGATGCAGATCACCGAAACCGTCATTCGTGTAAACGATGAGGTCAAGAAGCGGATGATCGAGAAGATCCGGGATGCCTGCAATGACAGCTTCAATGGCAAGACCGTGGCGGTTCTGGGTGTGACTTTCAAGCCCAACACCGATGACATGCGCGACGCACCTTCCCTGACCATCGTTCCCGCCCTTATCGGCGGCGGTGCCCAGGTCCGCGTTGTCGATCCGCAAGGCCGTGCCGAAGGCGAAGCCCTACTACCCGGCGTCGAGTGGATGGATGACCCCTACGCCGCGGCCAAAGATGCGGACGTTGTTGTCTTGCTGACAGAATGGAACGAGTTCCGCGCCCTGAACCTGAGCGAGCTGGCAGAGACTATGAGATCCCCCCGCATGGTCGACTTGCGTAATATCTACTCGTCCACGATGGTTCTCGGATCGGGATTTGAGACCTATGTCGGCGTCGGGGTTGGGGATCAGCGTTAGGGCTGGCACCGCCAATGCCTCTGGCCCAAATCAGCTGGTTGTGGCAGCCGTCTGATACAGTCGGCGCATGATCAGCGGCGTCAGATACATCGGTATCTGATAGGCCCCGATGAACACCATGATCGGCGCGGTCACTTCAGGTGGCAGTGCCACGAAGAATATCGCGATGTTCCGGTTTCCGGCGATCAGAGACACCGCCGTAGCCTCGGCACCGGGCATTCGAGTTCGTGTGAATTGGAATGAGACAACCTGAGCCCCAAAGTTGATCAGACAGGCAAACGCGATCCAGAACAGCGCGACACGCGGGTCCACCAGTGCGGTTGCGCTCAATGATGGCATCAGGCCAACAACGAAAACGGACAGAGTAATCGTTGCCGCACCTTCCACGTTCAAAAGCGTAGACTTTGAAGGTTGGCGCAGCACCGTGCGGCGCAATATGACAGCCGCGAGAATCGCTATTGTGATGGTAATAAAGAGCCGAAGCGCGGTCATCAGGACCGCCCTGAGATCACCCAGTTCCGGCATCAGCCAAAAGATCGGCAACGCGGTCAGCGGCAAAACAGCCGTTCCAACCACGACCAGTCGCATCGCCGGTTCCGCAGAATAGCCCATCATCAGACACATATTGGGGCTGCCGGATATTGATGGCGCTGCAGCCATGACAAGCAATGCCAAAAAAACTGGCGAACCGGTCCATCCGCAGGCAATTCCAATCCCAACGACAGACAACGGCAAAACCAATTGAAAGGCGGCAATCGTTCCCGCAACTTTTCGCAGGTCAACCAGCGAACCCACAATGGCCCCCGGCTGCATTCGCAGCAGCGTCAAAAACAGCAGGAGCATGACCAAGGGCGGTAAGAGAGGCCGCATCGGTGCGGCCAGCCCCGGCAGCAGAAGGCCTGCGGCAAGGCCCGATACTAACACATATGGGCCGTGACGCGCTGCGAGGTGAAGAGGGTTCAACGGAGTCTACCCACCGGGGCTTTGACGCAGGTTTTCGGGCAGCCACGTCGCCAACTCGGGGAACCAGATCAGAACGAACACCATCAGCACCATGATCAGGAACATCGGGATCGCAGCGCGGGCGATATAGCTCATTTCATGGTTAGTCATGCCCTGCATCACGAACAGGTTGAAACCAATAGGCGGTGTGATCTGCGCCATCTCGACAACGACCACGATGAAGATCCCGAACCAGATCAGATCGATCCCGGCGTCCCGGATCATAGGCTCGACAACAGCCATAGTCAGCACGACCGAAGAAATCCCATCAAGGAAGCAGCCCAGAATGACGTAGAAAACCAGCAGAACCATGAGCAGCTCGAACCGGGTCAGTTCCCAGCCCGCGATCAAATCCGCAAGCCCGCGCGGCAGGCCGGTAAAGCCCATCGATAGTGACAGGAACGCAGCGCCTGCAAGGATCAGGGCAATCATGGCGCTGGTGCGGGTCGCGCCCATCAAACTTTCAGTGAAGGTCTTCCAGTTCAACGATCCCTGCCCTGCTGCCAGTAGCAGTCCGCCAATCACACCGAAAGCCGCCGCCTCGGTCGCCGTAGCATAACCCAGATACATCGATCCGATTACCACCATGATCAGCAGGATCACTGGCAACAGAAAGCGAGAGTTCTTAACCTTTTCGGAAAAGGTCAACTTGCTCTCATCGTTGGGGTTCCAGTCTTTGCCAACTTTGGAATAGATGGCGACATAGCCCATGAACATTGCAGCCAGCACAAGACCGGGCAGGATGCCTGCAAAGAACAGCTTGGTGATGGACTCGTTGATCGTAACGCCGTAGACGATCAACGTCAGTGACGGAGGGATCATTAGCCCAAGTGTTGCCGCGCCGGTCAGCGTGCCGATGACCATGCGTTCGGGATAGTTGCGCTTTCGCAGTTCCGGGATCGACATCTTGCCAACCGTGGTCAACGTCGCGGCAGATGACCCCGATACCGCGGCAAACACCGTACAGCCTACGATATTCGTGTGAACCAGCCCGCCGGGCAAAGGTGCCATCCACGGCGACAGGCCTTTGAACATGTCTTCGGACAATCGCGTTCGGTAGAGAATCTCGCCCATCCAAATGAACATAGGCAAGGCAGTCAGGGTCCAGGAAGAGGACGCCGACCAGATCGTGGTGATCATGACATCGCCTACGGGGCGCGTCGTGAACAGCTCCATCCCGACCCAGGCGACGCCCATCAGGGCCAGCCCGACCCAGACACCGGTGCCCAGCAAGGTGAAAAGGACAAAGAGGAAGAGGATAATAACGGATATATTTTCCATGCTCTTACTCTCCGTGGCTCTGATCGGCCAGATCACGGGTGATGCGGTGATCACCCTTGAACAGGACATGGAACAGGTGATCGGTCAGCGCGATGGCCAGAATGACCGCTCCGATCAGCATGGTAGATTGCGGTATCCAAAGGGCGGTTTTGTCTTGTCCCTGGCTGATATCGTTGAACTTCCAGCTCCAGTACACAAAGCGATAGGCATACCAGCAGAAATACCACATGACCGCCGAACCAATCGCAAAGCACCAGATTTCCAGAATTCTGCGAAAGCCATCGGGAACCGCATTCAGGAGAATGGAGACTCTAATATGGCTGCCTCGGTTCAGGGCGTTGGCGAAGGCCAGAAAAGACGCAGCGGCCATCGCGTATCCAGCATAATCCGGCGCGCCAGGAAAAACTTCGCCGGTCCAACGGGCCAGCATTTGCACCACAATGAGCACCAGAATGGCAATCAGGCTGAGCGCCGCCAGAACCCCTGCTGCCAGATAAATGAAATCCAGTACGGACCTGAGCCCTCGCATTGCCGTCATGCTGTCCCCGCTGTGCTTTTTGTGGATTGGGAGCAGGCGGCAGGATGAACTGCCGCCCGCATTCGAACGATTATTGAGAGTTAAACGCGTCGACGATGGCTTTGCCTTCGTCACCGGCGGCCTCAAGCCATTCGTTGGTCATGGTGACACCGATTTCTTTAAGCTCATTCGTCATCTGTTCGGACGCAGGACCAACGGTCATGCCGCCATCGCGCAGACCCTGAAGCGTAAAGCCGGTATATTCCTTGGCACGCCAGTTACCTGCATACTCGGCCAGTTCCGCACAGCCTTTGATGACGTTCTTGTTCGCATCCGAGACACCGGCCCAGACGTCTGAGTTGACCATCACGTAGTTGCGCGGCAGCCAGGCATCCACTTCATAGAAGTAGTTCAGGCTTTCCCAGACCTTCCGGTCATAGCCGGTCGACCCGGACGATACCATGGAATCCGCTACTCCGGTGGCAAAGGCCTGGCTAATCTCAGCCGCCTCGATGGTGACGGGCAGCATCCCAGTCAGTTCGGCCAGGCGTGAGGTGGCGTTGTTGTAGGAGCGGAACTTGATCCCCTCCATATCCGCAACCGAGTTCACTTCGTTCTTGAAATAAAGCCCTTGCGGAGGCCACGGCACTGCATAAAGCAGGGTCAGGTTCTGTTCAGCCAACAGCTTTTCAATCGAAGGTTTGGCGGCATCCCAAAGCTTGGCGCTATCATCAAATGACGTGGCCAGGAACGGGATGGAATCAAAGCCGAACAGCGCGTTTTCGTTCTGGTGCCCAGACAGCAGTCGCTCACCAATCGGGGCTTGCCCGGTCTGGATCGCACGTTTGATGTCTGCACCTTTGAACAACGAACCGGAAGGGTGCGTAACAATCTCAATCTCACCACCTGTGCCGGTGGTCACGCATTTGGCAAATTCCGCGCCGGTGGCTGAGTGGAAGTTTGATGCCGAATAGGCCATCGGCATGTCCCATTTCTCAGCCATTGCAGGTGCGGCCGCGGCGGCTGTCAGAGCGGTTGCCGCCAGAAGGCTTGTCAGTTTTTTCATCATGTTTCTCCCTGTTGAGTTTTGAGGTGCCGGCGTTCTTCGCCAGTCATTTCTATGTTGCGAAACGTGAGGGCGCATAGACGCTCATGTCAGTGTTCGGTGTTCTGCCCGCAATCATCTGGGCCAGAAGTCGCCCCGTTTTCGGCCCGCCTGTCAGGCCAATGTGATGGTGCCCAAAGCCCATATACGCACCGCTGATCCCCGGAGCCTCACCGATAATCGGGATCGAGTCGGTTGGTGCTGGGCGGTGCCCCATCCATTCCACTTCCTCCTTCCATGTCAAACCCGGGAAGGCCATCCGGGCATTCTTGCGCATCAATTCAAACGGCGCGCGTGAGGGTGGCGCATCAAGACCGCCAAATTCCACGATGCCAGCCAAACGAATGCGGCCATCCATCGGTGTGGCGACAAATTTGCCGGAAACCACCATGACCGGACTGCGCGGCATGGCAGAAGGCTCCACCAATTCAAGATGATAGCCGCGTTCGGTTTCAAGGGGAACAGAAATGCCTAAACGCTTGGCCAAAGGCCCCGACCAAACGCCCGCAGTTACAATTGCCGTATCGCACGCGATGGTTTCGCCTGCCGCCCGTATACCGGTTACGCGACCATTTTCCTGAACAACGTCATCGACCGCCGCACGTAGGATTGTGCCCCCATGTGCCTCGACATACGCCGCCAGATCTTTGACGTACCGACCTGGATCCGTGATATGGCCATGATCCGAAAGTTTCGCCGCAAAACCGATATCTTCACTATAGACCGGGTCGTAGGCGTGAAAGCCCGGGCCTTCCAATTCGTCCCATGTGAATCCGTTCCTGCGCCGAATGTCCCAGCCAAACGCATCATCATTGAAATGCGCGCGGTCCTTGTACAGGAACAGATAGTCAGACGGCACGATCCACTTTTCAGCGCCTGTGCCCTCGGTCAACGCTTTGTGGTCGTTCAGGCTATCGCCAACAATTGGCGTCAAAGCTGATGCTATGCGTTCCACATCTGATGCATTCGCATGACTCAGATAGCGGGTTAGCCAAGGGATCAGCTTTGGAAGATACCCCCATCTCAGGAACAACGGCTGAGACGGGCTGAGCAGCATTTTGGGCGCCTTCCGGAGCAGCCCTGGAACAGTCACCGGAACAATCGAGCATGACGCCAGCACGCCCCCATTGCCATGTGAGGTGCCCTCTCCCGGTCCGGCCTTGTCGATCAGGATTACCTCGTGACCATCCCGCTGCAGCCATACCGCAGCAGACACGCCAACGATCCCGGCGCCGATGATTGCTATGGTCTTCTTCTCGCTCATGCCCCCACCGCCTTGGTCACTGCATAATGCTCAAGCTTGGTTACATCAGGCCTGTTGCCTAGCCCGGGTGCGTCAGGAACTACAACTTCGCCGCTGCTTACTTGGAAGGGGCTTTCAAGAATGTCTTCTTTCAGGAAGTAGGAGGCTTGATAGAACTCGCAGCCCAACGTTATCTCAGGTGTTGCAGCAATCATATGTGTGCCTGCCAGATGCGCCAATCCGGCCTCGAACATATCACCGCCATAGGCTGTCAAACCATGTGCAGCAGCGATACGGGCCACAGTCTGGCCTCGCGTCGGGCCACCTGATTTCATGATTTTCACTGAAACCCCGTCACAGATAACGTCACGCGCTGCCCGTTCCATGTCTTCGGGGCCAAAGACGCTCTCATCAGCCAGAAGTGGGACGTCAATCATCTGTCGCAACTTGCCCATCATGCTGAATTGATGAGCGCGGACAGGTTGCTCAATGAAATCCGGAGCGAATTGCGCAACATCGCGAACCTGCGCCGGTGCGTCCTCGATACTGAGCCCCTGATTGTAATCTACACGAACCCTGAAATCCGGGTGGTTCTGTGCGAGATATTCCAATCGCATGATATCGAAGGCGTGATCTTTGAACCCGGTCTTGAGCTTTACAATCCGAACGCCATCGGCCTGCAATTGTGCCAGCAACTCAACATCCTGAGCAAAATCCGGGTTCGCAATTGAGCAACTGAGTGGAATGGTTCCCCGGCACTTCCCGCCCAGCAGAGACCAAACAGGAACCTTGCTGATTCTGCCCGCAAGATCCAGCAAAGCGGTTTCCAATGCAGCCTTTGCCTCGGTGCAATGAGCCACGGCATAAGCTGCCTGTGCCATGATCGCTGAATGGTCACCCACTCTGGCCCCAACCACAAGTGGGCGCAAATAGCGATCAAGGGCTGCATAAGTGGCCTCTGGGGTGCCCGTGAAGACAGACCAGGGAGAGGCCTCTCCAAATCCTTCACTGCCGTCCTCGGATCTCAGCCGCAGGACAACGACTTCGCATGTTCCTTCGACGGACCCGATGCCATGATCACGGCGAGACGTCACGGGCAACTCAAGGTGCCAGAGATCATAGCCGATGATTTTCTGTGTCAGATCGCCCATTGCACCCCCTGCCAATGGCCGAAGCCTGCCTTGACGAGGATATCATTTCAAATACTATATTATCTAGAGGTCATCAGGAAAAATGATACTATAGCGATGTCCCTGCGATTTCGTCAGCTACAGGCTTTTCACGCCATCATGGAAACCGGCACTGTCACGGGTGCGGCCTCGGTGCTTGGGATTTCACAGCCCGGGATCAGCAATCTGTTGGCACAGCTAGAGCGCGAAGCGCGTTTGCCGCTGTTTGAACGCAACAAAGGCCGGTTGCTGCCTACGCCAGAAGCTGAACTTCTATACCGCGAGGTTGATACGGTTGTTCGGGGGCTGGATCACGTAGCGCAGGCGGTCACGGATCTGCAGAACAAGCATCCGGGTCAATTGCAGATCGCCGCACCACATCTGCTATCCTTCGGCTTCATGCCGCGTGAGATCGCTCGCTTCGCAGAAAGCCGCCCGAACCTGTCGGTGAGTTTTCAGTCGCAGTATTCCTCGAAGATTCAAGAATGGGTAATCTCTGGCCTGTTTGAGATCGGCATTGTCGAGATGCCCATTCTGCATGACACACTGAACTATCAGGTCTTTGAGTTCGAAACGCTGGCGACCTTTCCGGAAACCAGCCCTTTGGCAGATTATGATGTACTCACACCTGAAATTCTAGAAAACGAACCATTCATCGTGATGGGGCCAGAGCATCAAACCCACCGACGAACTCGGGACGTCTTCCAATCTGCAGGGCGCGCCTGGCGGACCCAGATTCACACCCATCTGTCAGAAAACCTGCTGAGTTTCGTCAAGCAGGGTATGGGGGTCGCGATGATCGATCCCTTCACTGTCACCTTTGACGACGAGAGCGGGTATCAAACCCGCCCCTTCCGACCGGCTGTGATGCTTGATCTGGCCATTATCACCGCGAAAGGGCGACCACTATCAACGATTGCACAGGATTTTCTGGCGCAGCTAACCCCTTCGATCGCCTCTTATGCCACCCATTCCGAAACCGGTGCAGCGGCCTCGTGAAGCGGTTGTGAGTGAATGTCGACCAATGTCGGGCCATCATGCTCGATAGCCTGTTTCAGAACTTTGGACAGGTCTTCGGGATCTTTGACAGTCCATGATTTCACACCAAAGGCGCTTGCAACAGCGGCGTGGTCGGTGCGGTTGAAATCAACATTGTAGTATCTCTGCCCAAACCCTGCGTCCTGTCCGGCCTTGATCCAGCCAAAGACCGAGTTCGAGAATACTATCGAGGTGATCGGCATGTTGTGCCGCACCATGGTTTCGAACTCACCACAGGTAAAGCCGAATGAACCGTCACCCATCACCGACAAGGTCTTGACCGAAGGCCGTCCAATATGCGCACCCATTGCAGCACCCAATGAATACCCCAACGCCCCATGCGCCCGGTTGGTGATGAAATGCCGCCCCGGTTTCCGCCAGCGGTAGTGCGCGCTGAAATAGGGGCACGGCGTGCCGGGATCAGCGACAACAATTGCATCGTCATCCAGGATATCCATTAGCGAAGCCATGACAGCCTCGGGCCGGATCGGCGTTTCTCGGCTGGCTGCAAGCGGGGCGAACGCAGCTAATTTGGCCGCCCATGCCGCGTTTGATTTGGCCGCCCCGCCCAGCCTGGACAGGTCTTGGCGTGCCGCCAATGCGTCCGCCAATGCCTCCAGCGCGAGACGCGCGTCGGCACAAATAGCGACTTCGGTCGGATAGTTGGCTCCGATCACCATCGGGTCACTGTCGATATGAATGATGGTGGCATCGCGCGCAGGGCTTCTCCAGCGCTCGGTCGTGACGGATCCTGCGCGACATCCGATGAACAGAACGACATCCGCCGCATCTACCACAGCGCGGGTGGCAGGCACCCCGCCATTCGATCCGACAACACCAAGCGCGAGCGAGTCTGTCTCGGCAATCGAGCCCTGCCCCGACACGGTCGTGGCGACAGGCATATCCAACAGTCCCGCAACCCGGCGCAGTGCGTCGCTTGCCCCTGATAGAACGGGTCCACCGCCACAAACGGCTACAGCGGATTTAGACTTTGAAAGTATCTCTGCTGCCGCCTCGACCGCATCCATGTCGGGGCCTGCACGTTCCGCCGGATAGCTGCGATGTCTTGCATCCGCCCAGATCTCTGCCTCGTCCACCGGCGCTTTCTGAGTATCGAAGGGCAAGGCAAGATGTGTGGCCCCAGGTGTACCGGTGGTCATTGCACGGAATGCCGCCCGAACCATGGCCGGCAATCGTGTGGCGTCATCCAGCGACGCATTCCACTTGGCCAGCGGCTTGAACAGCGCGGGTTGGTCCAATTCGGTCAGCGGGTACTTTCCCCGGCTGGTTGTCGCCACATCCGAGGTGATCGCAAGAATAGGAACCGAGCTTTCGTTGGCTTCGACCACCCCAGGTAGGATGTATGTCGCCCCGCCTCCAGACGGGCCTTCGCAGACACCCGGCTTACCTGTCACCCTTGCATAACCATCCGCCATGTAGGCCGCATGACGTTCATCCCGCGTCAGAATGTGTTGAATACCGTGATCCATGCGAGCCAGCGCATCATAGAATGGCAAAGTTGTATCTCCGCACAGGCCAAACATGTGCTTCACGCTATGCGCCTCAAGCATGCGCACCATTGCCTCGGCGCCGGACAGATAATTCGTTCCCGTCATGGTCTGCGATTCCTTTAACTAACTCTGCACACAGATCTGTATACAGTTTTGTATATTGATTTCAAGACTTGGCTGTGGCACCTGTGAGCAAGCGATCAAAAGGCAGTACCAATGGCGGGTCCACGCGTTGATGATATCTATGAAAAGGTGAAGGCCATGGCGGTTTCATTTCGACTGCGCCCTGGCGATCGTTTGAACGAGGTGGCACTGTCAAAGGACTTGGGTGTCAGCCGCACACCACTACGCGAAGCTCTGAACAGACTGGTCGCCGAGCGTTTGTTCGACTTCCGTCCGGGTCAGGGTTTCTTTTGCCGCCCACTGGATGCACAAACTGTGTTCGATCTTTTCGAGCTGCGCCAGATCATCGAAACCGCTGCGGTCCGCGCTGCTTGCACCAAGGCTTCAGCAGAACAACTGCAGGCGCTCTGCGATGAGCTTTATGCGACGGGTATCGATATCACCGGGCTTACCGTTGAAGAGGCCGTCACGCGAGATGAAGCGTTTCATCTGGGCATCGCCCGGCTGTCTGGCAACATGGAATTGCTGCAAACCCTGATGCGGATTAATGAGCGCATTCGCTATATCCGATGGATTTCCATGAGTCTGGACCGGGTCCAACGCTCAAAAGACGAACATAAGCGCGTCATGCAGGCCTTGATGAACCGCGACGCTGATGAGGCCGCGCAGGCTTTGGGCACCCATATCAACAAGCGGATGGATCAGGTGCAGGACGCGGTGCGCCATGGGATATCAAGCATCTATATGGAAGGGTCGGACGATATCTCGACCCGCATCATTCAGGAGGCGCAGTCATGATCGCGCAGGGCGGAAAATCCATATACGGCGCATCTGTCGGCATCCTGATGTTGGACGCACAGTTTCCACGTATTCCCGGTGATATGGGCAACGCTCGGACATGGCCGTTTCCCGTGCTCTATCGCATCGTGCGCAACGCCTCGCCTGATCTTGTGGTCCGACAAGGTGCTGAAGGAATGCTTGGAGCGTTCATCGATGCCGCACGGGAACTTGTCAAAGACGGAGTAGACGGGATCACCACCAATTGCGGCTTTCTTTCGCTGTTTCAGGATGAACTGGCCGAGGCGGTTCCTGTTCCGGTCGCGACGTCCTCGATGATGCAGGTCGATATGGTGAACCGTATCCTTCCTGCAGGAAAGCGCGCCGGCATTCTAACCATCTCCGCCTCAACACTTACGGATGAGCACCTGCGAAAGGCACAGGTCCCCGACGGAACTCCAATTGGCACCACCGAAGGCGGCAGCGAATTCACAACCGCTATTCTCGAAAACGCATTGACGCTGGATGTGGACAAAGCCCGCGACGACAATGTCGAAGCAGCGCTTGCGCTGCAAGCGGGCAATCCCGACCTTGGTGCAATTGTACTGGAATGTACAAACATGTGCCCTTACGCGGCGGACATACAGCAGGCGACTGGTTTGCCAGTGTTTTCTATTGTTACTTTCATCAACTGGTTTCAGGCCGGACTAAACCCGCCAAGGTTCTGATCAAGTGAACAGTAAGTCCAGAGTAGCCGCCGCCTATAGCCAGATGGCGATTCTGGACCTATCGGCAACAGCTTGACGGTGAACCAGAACCAAGCAATCAAGAAACGAAATCAGAACAGCGCCAAAACGATCATCGTTAACCTCAAGGCACCTGTTCTGACGCCGATTAACAACAGTTCAGGAACCGAGACGCATGACGAAAACACCGATCGAGCTGTTGGCGGCCAGTGCCTCGGAAACCCGCCCAATTGTAGCGCTGAGCGAAGGCACCGATCCCCGCATTGTTGCCGGAGGATTAGCCGCCCATAAGGCTGGTCTGGCCAATATTATTCTCGTTGGACCTGAGGCCGACGTTAAAGCGGCGCTCGCGGCAGAGGGTGGCTCAACCGGGGACGGTATTGCCATCCATGATCCTGCGCATTCGGAACTGACTGACGCTTTTGCGGCCGAGTATTATTCTCTGCGCAAACACAAAGGTGTCGATGAAGCCAAGGCACGCAAAGCCGCAGAATCGCCGCTGGTCTATGCCGCGATGCTGGTGCGAATGGGGCACGCAACAGGAACCGTGGGCGGGGCGGTCCATACCACAGGCGATGTGGTCAGAACTGCCATCCAGGTTATTGGAATGAAGCCCGATGTTGGAATGGTATCCTCGTTCTTCCTGATGTACCCACCCGAGGCCGCCGCTGAGGGCGCTCGCGCCATGCTCTATTCAGATTGCGGCTTGGTGATCGATCCGACATCCGAAGAACTGGCAAACATTGCGGCCGCTTCAGCGGTGTCCGCGCGGGCATTGCTGCAGGAAGAGCCAAAGATCGCGATGTTGAGTTTCTCAACAAAAGGCAGCGCCCAACACCCAGCGGTGGACAAGGTCGTCAACGCGACAGAAATACTGCGGGCGAAACACCCAGAGTTGAATGTGGATGGCGAGCTGCAATTCGATGCCGCCTTCGTGCCGTCGATTGGTGAGCGAAAATCCCCCGGGTCCTCGGTCGCGGGTCAGTCGAACGTCAAGATTTTCCCAAATCTGGATGCCGGAAATATCGGGTACAAGATGACTCAACGGCTGGGCGGTTATCTGGCGATCGGTCCGGTTTTGCAGGGGCTCGCCAAACCGGCCAATGATCTATCGCGCGGATGCAGCGCGGAAGATGTGACGCAGATCATCGCGGTGACCATCCTGCAGGCGCGCGAACCCTAAACTCGGCAGCCCGCCTGCTTTATCGCGCAGGCCCGCGACCCATTCATTACAAACAAAGGACCATCCGTTATGGCGTCCGCCGATCCTTCAGCCCTATCCCTCACCGAGCGGAGCAAGGAGCGTGTTCGCACGCTCTTTCCCGGCGTCATGATCGCCGTAACCGTTGCCGTCGCCGCCAAGTTCCTGTCCGAGCATTATGCTACCCCGGCCATGCTGCTTGCCCTTCTTTTGGGGATTGCGGTCAGCTTTCTGGGCGAAGAAGGAAAAACCGTTGAGGGGATCGGATTCGCCGCACGCACACTTCTGCGCCTTGGCGTGGCCTTGCTGGGTGTGCGCGTGTCGATGACCCTGATGCTGGGTCTGGGCTGGGACCTGATTGCCCTTGTGATCGTCGGAGTGCTGTTGACCATAGGATTTGGCCTGTCCGTAGCTCGTTTTTTTGGCCACAAATGGCGCTTTGCCTTTCTGACCGCCGGTTCGGTTGCAATTTGCGGTGCATCGGCGGCAATGGCGATCAGTGCAATCCTGCCCAAGGACGAACGCTCGGAAGAGCGTCTGATTTTTACGGTCATGGGCGTGACCGTTTTGTCCACCATCGCCATGATCGCCTATCCGATCCTGGTACGCACATTGGGGATGAACGAGATTGCGGGCGGTGTGTTTCTGGGTGGCACCATCCATGATGTGGCTCAGGTTGTCGGCGCGGGATTTTCGATCTCGGAACAAACCGGAGATACAGCGACGCTGGTAAAATTGTTCCGCGTGGCGATGCTGGCACCGGTGGTTTTGGTCGCTTCACTGATTATTCGTGGCTTTGCTGAAATGGACGAAGACGGGAAACGTCCACCGCTGTTGCCGGGATTCGTGTTAGGATTTCTGGTTCTCGCTGCGGCATCCTCATTCGGATTGATCCCGCCAGCGATTTCAGAATTTCTAAGCCAATGCTCTCGATGGTTGTTGCTTGTTGCGATCGCAGCTGTTGGGATGAAGACAAACCTTAAACAGATCCTGTCGGTCGGTGCAGCCGCAATCGCCCTCATCATAGTGGAGACGTTGTTCATCGCCGTGGTAATTCTGGCCGGGATTAACCTATTAACCTGAAGCAGTTACCAAGAGTTTTCCGCCAACTGCGACGGCTGAACGGCAACCCCTGACAGTCCGGTGCGGGTTTGCCGATTGCCTTCGTGCGCGGTGTTTGGTTCATTGGCGACTGGCGCTTTGCAGCGCTTTTTCGTTCGATTCCGAATGGTCCCTCAAGCGAGATGAAGAATATGGACAACACCTTGCCTCTGCCACCCGGCCCGCATTCCGAACCGGGCTTTTGGCTTGATACATCTGAACACCGCACGTGGTTGAAAGATCAGGCTATGCGACAGTTGGCGTTTTTCAGCGCAAGTTGTCGGACCGAGCCAGGATTTTTCATCCTCGACCATGATGGCAGCCCGCTGCCAAACACATTGCAGGAACTGCACACGACTACACGCCTAGTGCATTCTTACGCTCTGGGGCATCTGATTGAATTTCAAGGCGCAGAGCGGATCATCGATCACGGTATGGCCTACCTCAACAGCCACCACAAAGACCGGGATCACGCCGGATACCTTTGGGCTTTGGATGGCGACAACATCAAGGATGATCGCAAACTTGCCTACGGGCATGTCTTTGTTCTGCTCGCTGCCTCAAGCGCAAAACAGTTAGGGCACTCGGAAGCTGACAAACTGCTGGCCGAAATCCGGGATATCCTTGATACACATTTCTGGGATGATGAGACCGGGTTGTTCCGCGACGAATGGAACCGCGATTGGACGCCGTTTTCCACATATCGCGGAATGAACGCGAATATGCACGGAGTTGAGGCACTGCTTGCAGCCTTTGAGGCGACAGGCGACGAAATCTATCTTACCCGCGCCGGTCGTATTCTGGATTTCTTTATCGGCCGGATCGCACCTGCTGAAAACTGGCGCTTGCCCGAGCATTTCACTTCAGATTGGCAGATTGACCGAGGCTATGCCGGTGACCCGATGTTTCGTCCCGCAGGCACGACCCCGGGCCATTCATTCGAGCTTGGGCGACTTCAGCTGCAGCATTGGGATTTATCGGGCCGACCAAACTCGGGCGCGCCCGAGTCATCGCGACGATTGATTGAGCAGGCCCTCAAGGATGCATGGCTGCCCGGCGGCGGCATGGCATATACGCTGGATTTTGGGGGTCGGGTCGCAAATGCGTCGCGGTTCTGGTGGCCAGTAGCTGAAGCCATTGGTGCGGTTGGAGCCCTGATCGCACTGGATAAAAGGCAAGAGGATGAAATTTGGTACAGAAAACTCTGGACCTTTGCGAATGAAACGTTCGTGGATCACCAACATGGCGGCTGGTTCCCGGCGGTGGATGAATCCGGTGACATCGTGACATCCATCTTTGGCGGCAAACCGGATATCTATCATTCATTGCAGGCTTGCCTGTTCCCGCTATCGGGGCGCTTATCGCGGATGGTGCCGCTTTAGCGCGCGTATTCAAGCAAAGCGAGACCCGCATCGAGCCGGCTCAATTGAAGAGTCGGGGCAAATCTGCTATGTTAAATACATTCAACACCATCCGACGACCTGCGAATTCGGATGCGTTTCTTGACGAACGGATAGGAGAGTTGAATGGCAAATCAAGCACGTGGAAAGCGAACGACCCGAAAGGGCACACTTGAGGTGAGACCACAACCATCGGCCCATTCCGCCCTGAGCGAACGGGCCGGGGCGTCAGGCCTCATGACCCCGCAAATGCTGAGCGAACGCGATGAGCGCGTCTCAAAAACTCGCAAAAAGGGCGGGCCTGCTTTGGAAGAAGATAATTCGGATCAATCCGGCAATGACGCTGATCCGACAGAACTGGATTACTAATCAATTACGCGCATTTTTTGACATGAATAGATTACGGAGGCTGCTATGCCCTCGACCCATCAGCCCAGGATTTTCAACACAATAAACCTTACGGATTTCGATACTAACGGCCAAACCTCTACTGTGGGCGAGCCGACAGTTTCCAGCAACGGAGGTCAGATTCTGGCCACTGGCAACTGGTATGCAAGTCGGTCACTGGACGGCGGCCAAAGCTGGTCTCACATGAGCCCTTTCACGTTGTTCCCACCTGTTGACGGGGGGTTTTGCTGCGACCAGACCACGATTTACGACCCAAGCCGGGATCTGCTTATCTGGCTGCTTCAATATATCGAACAGGGGGGCACCAACACACTGCGGGTTGCGGTCAAACAAGGGCGCACCTTGGGGAACGACACATGGAACATTTGGGATTTCACCCCCGCCGGGCTTGATCCCGCGTGGAACAATGAGTGGTTCGACTATAACCACGTTTCGTTGTCCGAAAACTATATGTATGCGGGCACCAATGTGTTCTCGGCCGGGGCTAACCAGTTTACCCGCTCGGTCATTCTGCGGATTTCACTGGACGAACTGGCGACCGCGGCAACGCTATCATTCGACATATTCGAAACAGAAGACAACTTCTCTCTGCGCTGCGTACAAGGCGCACGCGGCGCGATGTACTTTGCCAGCCACAACACGAACTCGCAGATCCGCGTATTCAGATGGGCCGAGAACGCCTCGGACGTAGATGAATTCGACATCGATGTCACGCCTTGGTCCGCAGGCAATTATTCCGCGCTGACCACCGGTGGCGACTGGATGTCGCGCACTGATCCACGCATTATGGCTGGTTGGCTGGGACGCGGCGTTCTGGGCTTTATGTGGACAGCTAATCGTCAGACCAACAGGCCACTCCCTTTCGTCAGGACCGTCCGCATTGACGAAGCAACCATGTCATTGATTGACGAACCAGATATCTGGAACAGTCAGATCGCGTTCGCCTACCCCTCAACAGCTGTAAACCGGGTTGGTGATGTAGGGCTTTCGGTCTTTGCGGGTGGTGGGAATTTGCATCCGAGCCATGTTGTTGGCTCATACGACGATATCGATCTGACTTGGCGGCTGGCCCTCGCTCGACGTGGCACAGACACTCCGGGTCTGGGAAAATGGGGCGACTACACCAACTGTTCCGAGGTTGCCGATGATGGCTTCACCTGGCTGGCAGCCGGGTACACGCTGCAGGGCGGGAACACCCAAACTGACATCGAACCAACCATGACCTGGTTCGCACAGCAGCGCTATGACGCACCACGTCGCCATCCGCCCGTTATCGTCTAAAACATTATAACCATTTATAATTCAGGGATATACATCATGCACAGAGCGATTAAATCACAAGGCGTAAAGTCATTCTTGCGGCAGGAAGCCCCCTGGCTACTTATCGCCTTTGTTATTGCTGACCTATTCTACAAATGGGGGTCATTCGCCCTGGAATGCGTCGGCTTTCTGCTGACTTGGTACGTCCTGAGCCTTCTAGCCAGCCTGGTGTCACGTATGCTGTGGGGGGAAAACTCAGCTGTCGGAGATTGAACCATCGATCAATCTTTTTAAGCTTGCGGACTATTGGTTTGCCTCCCGCCCTGGTACATTACGAGTTTGTTGCGCGTAGGTCTGAAATCACTTCGGACAACAGCTCAATCCCTTTTCGGATAGAACCGGGTTGGATTGACGAGACGCCAAGACGAAAGTGGTATCTCCCTGCGGTTTTATTTGAAAAACAGGGCCCGATCGGCTCCACAATAACACCGCGTTTTAGGGCGGCTTGACATATCGTCATGGCATCCAACCGGGCCTCGGGATCAGAAAGCACAAAAACCGTTCCGCCAAATTCGCCCGTTTTCAGGAAATGGGGTAGCTTTTCACGGATCGTCGTATCAGCCAGATGCCAGCGCAGCTCATAATTCTGGCGAACCCTGCGCAACAAGCCATCATAGTACCCCAAGTTAATAAACGCGGCAGCAGTGTGCTGAAGAATCATCGGCGGATGGCGCATCATCATTCCCCGGCAATCGCGCGCGGCGTCAATAAATTCTGGCGCAGCCGCCAGATACCCCAGGCGCAAACCTGGTGAAAGACCTTTGGAAAGGCTGCCCAAATAGATCAGTCGATCCGTGTCATCCAGACTGCGCAGCGGCAGCAAAGTAGAATGCCGGTAATCCACATCGCATTCGTAATCGTCTTCGACTATGTAAAAATCATACTCTTCAGCGGCCTGCAGCAAGGCCTTGCGGCGGCGCTCGGACATCGTAACGGTGGTTGGGTGCTGGCGGTTAGGGGTTACGAATACCAGGTCAGCCTCGCGCAGACGTTCATCGACGATCAGACCCTCGCTATCAATGGGTTGAAACCTTACATTCCCAAAATTTGCCTGAAGGATCTTGCGTGCATCCGGATATCCCGGATCCTCCATAACCGCAGTTTTATCGCGCCCGCCGAACAACAGGCTGGTGATAAATAACCCGTTTTGCGAACCCAATGTGATCAGGATTGAATCGCTGGGTTCAAAAATACCGCGACGGGGCAGGATGCGCTGCCGGACCTGCTCGATAAGTTCAAAGCAATCCTCGTACAGCCCGTCCGCAGACCAGATTTTCAGGTGCTTTCGATTCATGGCCAACCGAGTGCATTCGCGCCAATCCGCAACCGGGAATGCGCCATCATCGATTTGGTTGCACACAAACGGATAGTCGTACTTGTACCAGTCATTTGGGCGCTGGATGGTTTCGATCTCTTCGGTGCGGCGCAATTTGTTCAGTTTCTGGCCAATCGATGTGCGCTGTCTGGTGCTGGTTCGCCCAATCGCATCACCGTCCGTGCGAATCCCTACGTCAGAGCAG
The DNA here is from genome assembly GCF_056542345.1 of Ruegeria sp. AD5. Classification (NCBI taxonomy): domain Bacteria; kingdom Pseudomonadati; phylum Pseudomonadota; class Alphaproteobacteria; order Rhodobacterales; family Roseobacteraceae; genus Ruegeria; species Ruegeria sp. AD5. The sequence goes on along the minus strand of NZ_JBQFZR010000001.1, from coordinate 1,128,949 downwards.
ACATAATAACCCGAGCGGGGCCGGGCCTCGATCAGTTGCTCTTCTTCAAGCTTTCGATAAGCCGCGACGACCGTATTGATCGAAACATCGAGATCCCGCGCCAACCCCCGACATGAGGCAAGCTTTAGTCCAGACGGCATCAAACCTTCAAAAATGAGTCGTGAAATCTGCGAGACGATCTGATCTCGCAAACCGCTGGACTGAGTTTTGTCGATGCTCAACCGTTGTGTCATGTCCTGTCAGGCTCTAGTCGCAAATTCTGCGACGCGATTTGCAAACTGTATCCATGTTTTCAAGTGCTCCATGCAAAGTGGAAACGACGCCAAATTCCCTAATTCTGTACTGGCAATGCTGAAAGCAATAGCGCTCTTACTAAAAGCGGGTTGATGATAACTCAAAAAAGAGACTTCAGCCAACGCTATGTTTTTAAAGTACTTATACTGACCTGAGATGTGCTTAAGCAACCTGCGCTGCCATTGTTGAACTTGAAACATCTTAACGCGCGGGACTGAATCGCGGCATCGAACAGTCACTTGGCGCGATGAAATCTGTACCCATTATTACAAACAACTGTATCTTTCTCAGTCGAACTCCTTCGCGTTTGCTGTAGCGATCCGGGAAGTTCCATGTCGAAATTAGGGATCACCCGGGCCGTTCGATGCGACTAGGGAGGGAGACCGTTCGCATGGTTTTGCAGGAGTGGGATATGCGTCGACTCTGTGAACAGCGATTCAGCAGACGTTTCTCTGATGTCCGTCCGAACCCCGACGCGAAGGGTCCGGTACATCAATTCAGCGCACAGATTTTTTGAGGGAGAACCAGATCCATGAAAAACACAACGAGGTTGGCATGCTGATGCGTGGTCTGGAAAAGCTGACAAGCGCAATCTCAGAAGTCATGGGCCGCATCGGCTGGTTTCTCATCTTGTATTGCATGGCGTTTGGCGTGTCGGACGTATTCATGCGCTATGTACTGAACGCGCCCTCCCAGTGGATCGGCACCACATTGCAAGCTGCGATGGTGTTGTTGGCCTGCACCGGCGGCGTCTATGCATTGCAGCATGACAGTTTCGTCAAACTCGACCTGTTTTATGCAAACGCCAGCAAGCGGTCAAAGGCGATTTTGGATGTCCTGACGGCACCGATTGCAATCCTGTTTCTGGTCGCATTGATCTGGAAGGGTTACGAAGCCGCATCGCTGTCTCTGATGCTTAATCAGAAGACCCCGACATCCATTCCGATCCCGATTTATCCGATCAAATTTGCGATCCCGCTCAGCGGCGCAATGGTTCTCTTGGTGGTCCTGAAACACTTGCTCCGCGATCTGCAAACGATCTTCGGGCGCAGTTAGACACGCTGTTCTGGGCGCCCGCAAATACAAACGAAAATAGACTGATCCACTAACGAGGAGGAATTAACATGAAACCAAACAGGTTTGTGCACACAACCATGTGGGCAGGCGCCATAGCCGTGACCGCAAGCATTGCCGTCGCACAAGATGGGCCGCCGGATGAAGTAACCGAGTGGACCTTCCAGCCCGCATTTGACCAGACCGATGCCGGCTGGGACAATGGCCTGATCCCTTGGGTTGAAGCAGTTGAAAAAGCGACTGAAGGCACGGTCAAAATCCGTGTTGAGCCCGCAGGGGCGCTGGTCAGTGGTGCAGAGGCCTTTGGCGCAGCGGCGGCTGGTCTGACCGATGGCTACGCGGGCTGGGGTTCAGTCTATGGTGGCGACATGCCCGAAGGCATGCTGGCGTTTGGCATGGCCATGGGCGCCGACAACACCGAAGAAGCGTGGGAAGTGATGTGGGGCAACCCCGACTACCGCGTTGGGGACATCGTGCAAGAGGCCGCCAACGCGCGGAACCTGCAATGGGCAGGCTGGACCAACCAGGGACCGAACGCAATGTTCACCAAGTTCCGGGTCGAAAAACTGGAAGATCTGGAAGGCCGCAAGATGCGCGCCGGTGGACCCCAGGCCATCTTCCACTCGACCATGGGCGGCGCGCCGGTCTCGATGAACGGTGGTGAGATTTACACCGCAATCAAACTGGGCACCATCGAAGGCACCTACTGGGATACAGGCGGCATCGATGACATGTCGTTCCAGGAGGTTATCGACTATGCGATCATGCCCGGCTGGAACCCTGCTCAGCACCAGGAGATCTTTATCAACCTGCAGAGCTGGAACGCCCTGACCGACTGGCAGCGCGAAAAGATCAACGGAGTTTTCGAAGAAACCTATTTCGAAACCAGCCGCATGCATGCGGAAGGTGTCGAAGAAGCGCTTCAAATCCTGCGCGATGCCGGTGGTGAAGTAATCGAGCTGAGCGATGAAGAAGTTGCTCGTATGCGCGAGAAATCCATTGCCGAAGTGTGGCCGCAGGTTGCAGCCGCATCCGAGGGCAACGCCAAAGGCGTGGAAATCTTCAAGAGGTTCCTGGAAGACAAGGTGAACGCGCAATAATCCCGCGCAATGTCATCTTTCCAATATAGCTAAAACTCTTTCGCTGGCCTGATCGTCGGGCCAGCGGACCAGACGGGCGCATGTCAGTGTTAAAAGCACTGCTGACACACAACCCGGCAAAGACCGCGCGAACGGCCACTAGGTAGGGAAACTAAAGATCATGAGCCTCGAACTAATTACAGCGCTGTATTTCTTAATACTGTTTGGGATCCTTTTCATGGGGCTGCCGGTTGCGTTCGGCTTGGGCGGAACAGCGGTTCTATTTGCCCTGGTTTTCGAACCTCGCGCGCTGTTGTCCGTACCCAGTGCATTCTATTCAACGCCTTGGAATTCGGTACTGGTCACAGTGCCTTTGTTCCTGTTCATGGGCTCGCTCATAAGATTTTCGGGGATAGCCGAAACGGCCTATGACGCCGTTTACAAGCTGATCGGCCACATTCATGGTGGTCTCGCGATGGGTACAGTTCAGGTCTGTACTGTTTTTGCCGCAATCACCGGCATCACACCGCCGGCGACCACCACGATGGGTCAGATCGCCTATCCTTCGATGATGCGCTACAAATATGATCGCCGTATCGCGATCGGTTGTATCGCGGCAGGCGGTGCGTTGGGTGCTCTGATCCCACCAAGCGTTCCGTTCATCTTCTATGGATTGCTGGCCAAGGTTTCGATCGGTGACCTGTTCATGGCGGGGTTGCTGCCCGGCCTGATGCTGGCCACGTTCTACACGATCTACATCGGCGTACGTTGTAAAATCCAGCCCGAGCTGGGCCCCGCCCTGCCCGCCGATCAGAAATTCACCCGCACCGAAAAACTGACCGCCGTTCTCAGCATCTGGCCGTTTGCCTTACTCATCATCATCGTTCTGGGCGTCATCTGGGGCGGTATCGCGACGCCGGCGGAAGCTGCCGCATTTGGTGCCGCAGGCGCCTTTGTCATCAACTTGATCTACGGCAAACTGACCTGGGAGGTGCTGAGGGAATCGTTGGTGTCCACCTTGAAGCTCAGCGGTATGGGGCTTTGGATTCTGATTGGTGCCACCGTCTATCTTAATGTGTTCAACACGCTTGGCAGCCAGGACCTGCTGACCAATCTGGTTCTTTCCATGCCCGGCGGTGCAACCGGCATCCTGCTGATGATGATGCTGATCATCCTCGTCCTGGGTATGGTGATGGATGATTGGGCCATCATCATGCTGTGCACACCACTGTTCATCCCGATTATCGACGAATTGGGGATCGACAAGCTGTGGTTTGGCGCGCTGTTCATCGTGAACATCCAAATCGCTTACCTGACACCTCCGTTCGGTTTTGTACTGTTCTGGATCAAAGGGGTTCTGCCCAAAGATGTCAGCATGGGGGATGTCTACAATTCGGTTGGCCCGTTTGTGGCACTCCAGTTCATTGGCCTGACCCTGATCTTCATCTTCCCGCAGATCGCCACCTGGTTGCCCAACATCCTGAAATAATCCGGAGGTACAGATGTATAACCATATCCTCGTTCCAGTCGCCCCTGATCACATCAACGATTGTGCCAAATCTCTGGATGCCGCAAGCCGCTTGCTGTTGGATGGCGGGACAGTATCGGTGCTGTCCGTTCTCGAAGAACTACCTTCGTATATCGGGTCGTACTTTCCACCTGAGCAGGTTCAGAAAAGCGTTTCTGATTTTGAGGACAAACTGAACGCATCGATGGAGTCTCCGAAGATCGGCACTCATGTTGTTACAGGTCATCCAACAAATTCCATTCTGGATTGGGCCGAGGAACATAAAGTAGACTGCATAGTGGTTGCGTCACACCAACCGGGCCTTTCGGACTATCTGATCGGTTCAACGGCTGCACGTGTGGTCCGTCATGCACATTGCAGTGTCGTGGTACTGCGCGACAAGTAGAGCAGAAGCATAACACCTGACAGGTGTTATGCGCGCAAAGTGGCTGGCCAATGAGGCCAGCTATTGTCGTTCAGAACCCTTGCATCAGCATGTCTACGGCCACGGTGATCTGCTCGAAATCATCTTTCAGATGACCCACGGGTGATTTGAGGAGTCCCACAGGAACAGCAGCCATGAACTGGGTCACCATTACAACCAGCTCACCATCTATCAGGAACTCAGGGTTGAGGCGGGTCGCTGGTTTCGGCGCATGTGCTTTTGGCAAAAGCGGCACCACCATGCGGGTATTCAGATCGCTCAGAAGATCGGTTTGCACATCCAGAAGATAGCCATCGCCGGATGGGTTGGGGAATACATCGTATTTCGGCATCAGAACTGGCGAAAGCCGTCCAAGGGCAACCCGTGTTGTTCAACATATGAATTTGAGCTTTGCAGCGCTTCGGCATTTTCAGCCTTCCACTGCGCGGCCTTCGCAGCGGCAACGGCGGCACGCACTCCTTCTTCGGCGGCACGCGACAGGTTCACGTTCAGCGCTCTGGCCTCGGTGAGCAAAGCGCTATCAAGTGATAGATTGGTCGGTTTGCGTGGTTGAGCGTTCATTCTGTCTTGGTCTCCATGTGCCTGAGAATATCAATATACTACATGCGCGTCAAATATGCGCATATCTCCTAAAGGAATTCTCTGGCTTCGTGGCTCGTTCTTATGGTATTTCATTCAATGCTTATTGAACGAGAACCTAACGATTTCGGTTGAAATCGTCCTCTCATCCCCCTAATCACGACCCTACCTCGGGGTGCGCTAAAGACCGCGCTGAGATGCCAATTGGCAAACCCGTTGAACCTGAACCGGCTAGAACCGGCGGAGGGAAAGGTACAGGTTTCATCCATCCTTACCCTCTCGCCGCATTGGAGGATGATATGAAACATCTGGCAATTGCTGCGGGAATACTGACTGCGACTTCGGCTGTGGCAGCCGATAAGCCCACGTTGACCGTGTATACTTACGACAGCTTCGTTTCGGACTGGGGCCCCGGCCCGAAGGTCGAAGAGGCGTTTGAAGCGCAATGCGAATGCGACCTGAACCTTGTCGGCGTCGAAGATGGCGCGGCACTGCTGTCACGCATTCGGCTGGAAGGCGAAAACAGCGACGCCGATATTGTATTGGGTTTGGATACCAACTTGATATCGGCAGCTAAAGAAACCGGCCTGTTTGCACCTCATTCAGTCACTGCCGAGTATGCACTGCCCATCGAGTGGACCGACACAGTTTTTGCCCCCTACGACTGGGGTTACTTTGCATTTGTTCACAATGCAGATTTTGCCGCTCCTACCAGCTTCCGAGAGTTGGCAGATAGTGACATCAAGATCATCATTCAGGATCCGCGTTCATCGACACCGGGGCTGGGTCTTCTGCTGTGGGTCAAGGCCGCGTATCGCGATGAAGCCCAAGAAATCTGGGCTGACCTTGCTGACAATATCGTGACGGTGACCAAGGGCTGGTCCGAGTCATATGGCTTGTTCCTTGAAGGTGAGGCCGACATGGTTCTAAGCTATACGACCTCGCCAGCCTATCACCTGATTGCCGAGGAAGATGCCAGCAAAGCAGCGGCAGCCTTTGACGAAGGCCATTATATGCAGGTCGAGGTTGCGGCCAAGCTAGCCAATTCCGATCAGCCCGAGCTGGCAGATCAGTTTCTGAACTTCATGGTGTCTGACGCGTTTCAGACGATCATTCCAACGACCAACTGGATGTACCCTGCCGTAACTCCATCTTCCGGTCTGCCCGAAGGTTTTGAAACTCTAACGATCCCTCAGAAGTCTCTGCTGTTTGATCAGGACCAAGCCGCCATTGCGCGGGAACAGGCGCTTTCGGAATGGTTGGGCGCACTCAGCCAGTAAACCCACTCCCCGGTGTCAGTGCGGCGGCCATCGTTGCCGCACTGATATTGGGCACGTTGTTCATGGTGGCGGTGCGGGCAGATGCAGGCGGCGGGTTTGGTCCAGCCGACTGGGCAGCCTTACGCTTCACCCTGTTGCAAGCAACACTCTCTGCAGTGTTCAGCGCTGGTCTGGCTATTCCGGTCGCCCGCGCGCTGGCCCGCCGCCGGTTCACCGGCAGGCGCGTCCTGATCACGCTGTTGGGTGCACCTTTCATCCTGCCGGTCATCGTCGCCATTCTGGGATTGCTTCAGGTCTTTGGCCGGGCAGGATGGATCTCGGACGCGTTGGGCTATTTCGGTCTGCCGCCCATTCGAATCTATGGGCTGCACGGTGTCGTTCTGGCCCACGTATTTTTTAATCTACCTCTGGCAACACGCCTGATCTTGCAGGGTTGGCAGGAGATCCCTGCCGAGCGTTTCCGGCTAGCGGCCCAACTTGGGTGCGAAGGAATGGCAATGTTCCGTTTGATCGAACTGCCAATGCTTCGCCGCATTCTGCCCGGAGTGTTGGCCGTGATCTTCGCCATTTGCCTGACCAGTTTTGCTGTTGCCCTGACGCTGGGTGGAGGGCCGCGCGCCACCACGATTGAACTCGCGATCTATCAGGCCTTTACATATGATTTTGACTTAGGGCGCGCCGCCTTATTATCCGCTTTGCAACTTGTCCTGACTGCAGCGGCTGCGTTGGCAGCCTTAAAGTTCTCGCGCGGCGACGGGTTCGGTACCGGCCTGAATCGTGAGATCCGGCGCTGGGATGGCCGAGGACCGCTGCTGGATGCGTTTTGGATTATCACCGCCGCCGCGTTCCTGCTGCTACCTCTGGCATCCGTCACGATTTCGGGTATCGCTGGGCTGTTTGAGATGCCGGTTTTGGTGTTCCGTGCCGCTATAATTTCAATCTGTGTTGCCGCCGCCAGTACCATCCTCCTATTACTGCTGGCCCTGCCCATGGCGACAGCCGTCGCGACAGGCCGGTTCGGCATCGTCGAACTTGGCGGACTTCTTGGCCTCGCCGCCTCGCCCTTGGTCATTGGTACGGGTCTCTTTATTCTGATCCGCCCGCTGGCCAATCCTACAACTCTTGCGTTGCCGGTAACCGCGCTTGTGAACGCGGTCATGGCCTTGCCCTTCGCCCTTCGAATTTTGGTTCCCGCAGCGCGCGATGTGTTGGAACGGCACGGGCGGTTGGCACTGGCCCTGAACATGAACAACTGGTCCTTTTTCTTGCGTGTCATGCTTCCACGCCTGCGCCCCCAGATCGGTTTTGCCGCGGGCCTGACGGCGGCACTGTCCATGGGTGATCTGGGTGTGATCGCTCTGTTTGCGGATGCGCAGATCGCGACGTTGCCTCTGCAGATTTATCGACTTATGGGCGCATACCAGATGCAGGCCGCAGCAGGAGGCGCGCTGCTGCTGCTTATACTATCGATGGGTGTTTTCTGGGTTCTGGATCGAGGGGGGCGCTGGCATGCTGAAGCTTGACAATTGCATCATTGCAAATGGCAATTTCCAGTTAAGCGCTGACTTTGAGGTCAAGGCCGGATCCAGCGTTGCGATCATCGGTCCGTCGGGGGCGGGAAAATCAACGCTTCTTGAAACTATCGCCGGTTTTCGAGACCTGAGAAGTGGGCACATCCACTGGAAGGATCATGACCTATCGACATTACCACCAGGCAGTCGACCGATTGCAATGCTGTTTCAGGACGGAAACCTGTTTCCTCACCTGAGCGCCGAACAGAATGTTGCCCTGGGCCTAAGGCCCAATGGAGGTTTGACTGCAGACGACCAACACCACATTCAATCGGCCCTCGGCCGCGTTGGCCTGCAGGGAATGGCGGCCAGAAAGCCCGCTGAATTATCAGGTGGTCAGCAAAGCCGCGTGGCGCTGGCCAGAATCCTCGTGCAAAAGCGTCAGGTGTTATTGCTCGACGAACCTTTCGCCGCCCTTGGCCCTGCCCTGAAAACAGAGATGCTCGATCTGGTCGCTGAATTAGTCGCCGAGACCAAAACCACCCTGCTTATGGTCAGCCACGACCCGCGGGATGCGCTTCGGATAACCGACCAAACCGTATTGGTTGCGGATCAAATCGCACATCCACCTGCTGAGACTGAGACACTCTTCAACAATCCTCCGCCAGCGCTGCGCGATTACTTGGGCTGAATGAACTGATCCAGACAAGCGTCCAGCACCTCGTGCACACGCGGACCAATCTCGAGGGCCTCAGAAGCGCGCGGGCCTGCAATGTTCAGAACAGTTACAGGGATGGCGCTCAGCCAAGTCCGCATCTGTTGCGCGCAATCGGCCTTTCCTTTTCTTATATCCACCACCAGATGCGGTTTTTCAGCATCAACTGCAAACTCAACCGTTTTCCGCGTGCCGGGACTGTCTGATCCGTCGATAAAAACAAGCGTGGCGTCACTGGCAAAGACGTTGAGCCTTGTCCGTTCAGCGACATCTTCAGACTTCGTTTCAACAAGCCCGCTGAGATGCGCCGGAATCAACCCATCCTCATTCGTTCGACCCTTCGGCACCCAGCCACCGTAAGGGATGCCGTTTGCGCGGGCAAACTCCAATGCGGCAGTGTCTACGCCGGTTTGTCCACCTGATACGATTTTCTGAACACGACGCCCGAATGGGATTCCGTCTTGCTCCTCTCCCTGCGTCAACGCGCAATACCAAATTGAAACGGATCATTCTGCGCAAAGAAAAGCTTACCCTCTGCCATCACATGCGCCTGGCCAGTTAGCTGAGGGACAATGCCCCCGCCCTGCCCCGGCTGATAGGACAGCCTGTACGAACTTCCGATGATGCTTTCCTGAACGATTTCTTCCCCAGCGGACAAGCGCCGACTGGCCGCGAGGCAGGCCAGCTGGGCCGAGCTGCCGGTGCCGCATGGCGAACGGTCATAGTCATCGTCGGGGCACAGAACAAAGTTTCTGCTATGGATACCTGCATTCGGTGAGGTGCCCTGAAAGATCACATGATCAACCGGCTCGCCATTTTCGCCACCAACTTCTTGCGCAATGCAGGCTTCGCGAATTGCGATAGCCATGTCGGTCAGCGGGCGAATGTTCTCAGGCGCAACCGGGATCGGGCTTGGCTCGACAATGAAGAACCAATTGCCGCCATAAGCGACATCGCCGGTGACGGGGCCATACTCTGCAGTCTCGACCGTCACGGACTGATGTACGCGGCGGCTTTCAATGTTGGTGACCTGCACGGTGTTGGCGTCCAGCAGATCAATCTTAACCTCACCTACCGGAGTTTCGATTCGGTGCGCGCCAACCTCGATCTGTCCAAGATGCGCCAATGTTACGCCCAACCCGATCGTCCCATGGCCGCACATGCCCAGTACCGCATCCGCGTCAAAGTAGATCACGCCCGCTTTGCATTCAGCACTGACCGGTTCGACAAGGAGCGCCCCGACCATGCCGGGCTGGCCGCGTGGCTCCAGTAGAACAGACTTGTAGAACCGCTCATGTTCCGTTGCCAGTCGCTTGGCCCGTTCAGCCAGTGATCCTGAACCCAAATCAAGCCCCCCGTCCAGAATGACCCGTGTGGGCATTCCACCGGTATGGCTGTCAATCACATGCATACCGCAATGACCCCACCCTGACGAACCCAATCGGTAAACCACGACTTAAACAAGTTGTACTGTTGCTCGCAGTAATTTCGCTGGGCGTCAGACAACACGTCGGTTTCATTGAAATGCAGGCGGTATTCTTCTTCGCCGTTCAGCACCAGCAAATGCTTGTAATAAAGAACGAGGTCTGTGCCCTCGTCAAAGCTTGCCAGAACGCCAAATGCCTCGTCCAACTCCCGCGCGCGCAACCGTGCTTCGGCATGTCCCTCTGCTGCCTTTTTCGAAAGCGCCGCAAGCAACAATGCCTCTTTGGGCAGTGCCGTTCCTATCCCGGTGATCGATCCGGTGGCGCCGCAATTCACAAACCCATGGTAGACTTCTGTATCGACGCCTACCATCAAAGTGACCTGATCGTCCTGCGATGTAATATGTTCGGCGGCATAGCGCAGGTCATTCTTACCCCCGAACTCCTTAAAGCCAACCAAATTCGGATGCTCGGCCCGCAGTGCAAAAAACAAATCCGCACGGGTGGCAAACCCATAGACAGGGCTGTTGTAGATGATCGCAGGCACGTCCGGTGCCGCAGAAAGAATAGCCTTGAAGTGGTTCTTTTGCGCGGCAACCGATGAGCCTCGTGACAGAACCCGAGGGATAACCATCAACCCTGCCGCGCCGACCTTCTGCGCATGTGCTGCGTGCGCCACAGCGGAATTCGAGTTGATGGCACCCGTCCCCACGACAACCGGCAAGCCAGCGTCGACCAGTCGTTCCACGCCCTCCATCCGTTGGGCATCCGTCAGAAGCGGCCAATCCCCCATCGAGCCACAATAGACGACAGCGGACATGCCGGCCGCAATCATCTCTTTGCCCTTTTTGACCAGCGCGTCAAAGTCAGGTGTCCTGTCGGCCTTACACGGCGTCATAAGGGCAGGCATAGTTCCAGTGAAAATAGTCCGGTCCATGAGATATCCGTTTGCTCAGGTTGGTATTGGTATTCTGCGCGAAAGCGCCGTGGCCTAACGTGTCATTCCAGCGAAACCCACAAGACCCTGGCGTCTTCCTTACTCGTAGAAATACAGCCATGCCCCATACCGCTATCGTAGTACAGAGAATCTCCGGGTTTCATCGGTAAGGGGCGGTAATGCTCGGATACGAATATCAACTCGCCACTGATAACGTACATGAATTCTTCGCCTGTGTGCCTGATCCAGTTCTCATATTCTGATATGTCACGCGCTTTTATCGTCGCGATATAAGGAAGCATTCGCTTACTGGTCAGGTCCGAGCACAGCAATTCGTGCATGTAGGTCGGCGTATTTCTTATCTCGCCTTGCCCTTTCGGCGTAAAATCACGTCGCCCCGAAATTCCCGATTGGGCGGACTGCAAGAACAGCTGTGGCGTATTCATGTCCAAGGCCTGTGTCAGCCGCCGCACGATCTCGAAACTTGGACGTGTCTGGTTGTTTTCGATCTTTGAAAGTGTTGATCGACCGATTCCCGCTTCGCGCCCGGCCTCCTCCAATGTCCAGCCTTTTGCGCGGCGTGCATCCCGGATCGACCGACCCAAAGCCGCCCCCTCGTCCTGTTCTTCCGGTCCGGCACCATCTTTCAGGTTGTCCTCAGACATGGGAATCTCCTTGTTTTATCAAAGCTTACTCATTTCCCCCGAGCCAAACAACTTTACTGTGATGAAATTTTTGTTGCCTTGCGTACACTAATTCCACTATAGGAAACAAAATTTCGTACACTGGAAACGAGATTACAGGAGGAGATCATGTTCACAAAACCGCTCACCGAGGCTGATCCCGTCATCGCAGCATCGATCGCACGCGAGGGCATACGCCAAGCTGAACAGATCGAACTGATCGCTTCCGAGAACATCGTCTCTCAGGCAGTGATCGATGCGCAGGGTTCCGTACTTACAAACAAATACGCCGAGGGTTATCCGGGTCACCGCTATTATGGCGGGTGTGAATATGTGGATGAGGTTGAGGCCGAAGCCATTGATCGATTGAAGAAGCTGTTTGGCTGTGAATATGCAAACGTCCAGCCGCACTCAGGCGCGCAAGCCAACGGAGCGGTTAAGCTGGCACTACTCAGCCCAGGTGACACGATTCTTGGTATGTCGCTGGATGCTGGGGGTCACCTGACCCATGGCGCAAAACCTGCCCAGTCCGGCAAGTGGTTCCGTCCGGTTCAATATGGCCTGACCCAGGCCGGGCTGATTGACTATGATCAGGTTGAAGAATTGGCGAAAGCCGAAAAGCCCAAACTTATCATTGCAGGCGCATCGGCCTATTCGCAAAAGATCGATTTCGCACGCTTCCGCGCCATTGCCGACGAAGTAGGCGCGTGGCTTCTGGCAGACATGGCCCACATCGCCGGCTTGGTTGCGACTGGCCTGCATCCCTCGCCCATCGGGCACGCACACATTGTTACGTCGACTACGCACAAGACGCTGCGCGGTCCGCGCGGTGGGATTATTCTTACAAACGATGAAGCGCTGGCAAAAAAGATCAACTCGGCTGTTTTCCCGGGTCTGCAGGGCGGCCCCCTGATGCATGTGATCGCAGGCAAGGCAGTCGCATTTGGTGAAGCGCTGCAGCCTGAATTCAAAGAATATATGCAGCGCGTTGTCGACAGTGCCTCGGCACTGGCCAACGTGATGATGGCGCGCGGGTGCGACATCGTTTCGGGCGGCACTGAAAACCACCTTATGCTGGTTGATCTGCGCCCAGTCGGCGTAACTGGCAAAGACGCCGAAGCCGCGCTAGAGCGTGCAGGATTCACCTGCAACAAAAACAGCGTTCCGGGTGATCCCGAAAAGCCCACTGTCACCAGCGGCATCCGTCTTGGTACGGCCGCAGGCTGCAGCCGTGGGTTTGGACCAGAAGAGTTCAAACAGATTGGCCACATGATCGGTGATGTGTTGGACGCGCTGGCACAATCGTCTGACGGTGACGAGACCGTCGAAAAGGAAACCCGTGAAAAGGTCCGCGCGCTCTGCGCAAGCCACCCGATCTACTGAAAGAAGACCAAATGACTTACGATCTTATTGTCATCGGGGGCGGTCCGGGCGGCTATGTCGCCGCGATCCGCGCGGCACAACTGGGCCTGAAAGTTGCCTGCGTCGAAGGAAGTGGCGCACTTGGCGGGACCTGTTTGAATGTGGGGTGCATACCCTCCAAAGCGTTGCTGACCTCCTCGGCCAAATATGCCGAACTTGCACATCTCTCCTCCCACGGTATTGCGGTCGAGGGGGCCAGCATCGATGTGCCCGCAATGATGGGACGCAAGGACAAGATCGTAGGCGACCTGACCAAGGGCATTGCGTTTTTGTTCAAAAAAAACGGCGTAGATCTGATCGAAGGGTGGGCCAGAATTCCGGCCGCTGGTCAGGTCAAGGTGGGTGACGAAGTCCATGAGGCCAAGAACATCCTCATTGCCTCTGGTTCCGAACCTACCCCGTTGCCAGGGATTGAGATTGACGAGCAAGATATCCTCAGTTCGACGGGCGCGATTGCGCTGGAGAGTGTGCCCGAGCATCTGGTGGTGATCGGTGCCGGTGTCATCGGACTGGAACTTGGGCAAGTTTGGGCGCGTCTCGGAGCTAAAGTTACGGTCGTCGAATATCTGGACCGCGTGCTGCCCGGCATGGATGGTGAAATTGCCAAACTGGCGCAACGCGCGCTGTCAAAACGTGGCCTGAAATTCCAGCTGGGCCGGGCACTGAAATCCGTCGACAAAACGGATACTGGTCGGACACTAACTGTGGACCGCGTCGGCAAGGACAAAGAAGAAGTGATCGAGGCCGACAAGGTGTTGATCGCCGTGGGTCGCCGCCCAGTCACACGTGGCCTTGGCTTGGAAGAGCTGGGCGTGGCCGTGAACCAACGCGGTTTCATTGAAGTTGATGGCGCATTTCAGACATCTGTCCAGGGCATCTACGCCATCGGTGATTGCGTTCCCGGACCTATGCTGGCGCACAAGGCCGAAGAAGATGGTGTCGCCTGTGTTGAGATGCTGGCAGGCGAAGCTGGCCACGTCGATTACAACACCGTCCCCGGCGTGGTGTACACCGACCCCGAAGTCGCCTCGGTTGGTTTGACCGAAGAAGCACTGAAAGAATCCGGTGCCGAGTATTCGGTCGGCAAATTCGCCTTCATGGCGAACTCGCGCGCGCGTTCGACCGGTGAAACAGACGGTGCAGTGAAGGTTCTGGCAGACCCGAACGGCCAGATCCTGGGTGCGCATATATGCGGAGCCCATGGCGGCGATCTGATCGCTGAACTGGTTCTGGCGATGACAAAGGGCGCAACGGTGTCCGAAGTCGCTGCAACCTGCCATGCGCACCCTGCCATGGGCGAGGCCGTCAAAGAAGCCTGCCTCGACGCCCTGGGCCGCGCGATCCACGCATAACGGAGACCAGCCAGATGACCATCCAGCTTCGTCCTCGCCACCCGGAAAAAGCCAAAAAGGCCGACAGTGTCATCCCGCGCAAGCCCAAGTGGATTCGCAAGAAAAAGGGCGACAGCGCTGAATACTATGAAACACGACGCCTCATGCGCGAGCATGATCTGGCGACGGTCTGCGAAGAAGCCGCTTGCCCCAATATCGGCGAATGCTGGTCCAAGCGTCACGCGACCATGATGATTATGGGTGAGGTCTGTACGCGGGGTTGTTCGTTCTGCAATGTCTCAACGGGTCGCCCGGATGCTCTGGATGTGTTTGAACCCGGGCGAGTCGCCGCCGCCGCCAAGAAACTGGGCCTGCGTCATGTGGTGATCACCTCGGTCGATCGCGATGATCTGGCAGATGGTGGGGCCGAGCATATCGCTCAGACCATCCGTGCCGTGCGCCATCAGAACGCCGGTACGACTGTCGAGGTTCTGACACCCGATTTTCTTGGAAAAGGCACTGCGTCAGAGATCGTATTTGAAGCGGCGCCAGACGTTTTCAACCACAATCTGGAAACTGTGCCGCACCTTTATCCAACTGTGCGACCGGGTGCACGCTATTACACCTCGCTGCGTCTGCTGGATGATGCCAAACGCGCGAACCCGGAGCTTTTTACCAAATCTGGCCTGATGGTCGGGCTTGGCGAAAGTCTGAACGATGTCCGTCAGGTCATGGACGACCTGCGCGCGGCCAATGTCGATTTCCTGACCGTCGGCCAATATCTGCAACCGACCCCTAAACACCATCCGATTGACCGGTTCTGGACACCGGAAGATTTTGCCCAACTGGAACAGATCGCGCGTTCCAAGGGCTTTTTGCACGTGTCGGCAACGCCGCTGACCCGATCATCGTTCCACGCGGACGAAGACTTTGCCGCCCTCAAGCAGGCCCGCCAGCGGGCTTTGGCGAACAGGGCATAAACCTAACGCAAATGGGAGGGAAACCATGGAAGCGTTAAATTCAATCGTAGGGGCCATCAATGGCGTCGTGTGGGGGCCGCTGATGCTGGTTCTCATTCTCGGCGTTGGCTTCTTCCTGCAGGTCGGCCTGAAGTTCATGCCGATCCTGCGCATTGGCACAGGCTTCAGCCTGCTGTTCAAAGGCCGCGAAGGTCAGGGCGAGGGCCAGATCAGCCCGTTCAACGCGCTGATGACCTCGCTATCTGCGACTATCGGTACGGGCAACATCGCTGGTGTGGCCACTGCTGTCTTCCTGGGCGGTCCGGGCGCCTTGTTCTGGATGTGGATGACCGCCCTGGTGGGCATGGCCACCAAATATGCCGAAGCTGTTTGCGCGGTGAAATACCGCGAAAAAGACGAGCTTGGTAACTATGTCGGCGGCCCGATGTACTACATCAAAAACGGCCTCGGCGCGAAATGGGCCTGGCTGGGTGTTGCATTTGCTCTGTTCGGCGCAATCGCGGCGTTCGGCATCGGCAACGGTGTACAGGCCAATGGTGTTGCACAGGTTCTGGAGTCGAACTTCGGCCTGAACACTTCGGTTACCGGCGTTGTCCTGATGGTTCTGACCGCGGCCGTGATCCTGGGCGGCATCACCCGCATCGGTGCGGTTGCAGGTAAACTGGTTCCGTTCATGGCGATTGCCTACATCGTCGCAGGCCTGCTGGTTCTACTGATCAACATCGGTAACATCGGCTCCGCTCTGTCGCTTGTTTTCACCTACGCCTTCACCCCGTCGGCCGCCGAAGGTGGTTTCGCGGGTGCTGCCGTTTGGGCCGCGATCCGCTTTGGTGTGGCACGTGGTGTCTTCTCGAACGAAGCCGGTCTGGGTTCCGCTCCGATCGCACACGCCGCAGCCGAGACCAAAGGTCCGGTCAACCAGGGCCTGATCGCGATGTTGGGCACGTTCATCGACACGATCATCGTCTGCACCATCACCGGTCTTGCTATCATTTCGTCGGGTGCCTGGACATCGGGTGAATCCGGTGCAGCATTAACCAGTCACGCGTTCGAACTGTCGCTGCCGGGTATCGGTGGGTATCTGATCGCCATCGCTCTGTCGATCTTTGCCTTTACCACCATTCTAGGCTGGTCCTTCTATGGCGAGAAATGTGTTGAGTTCCTGCTAGGCGTGAAATCCCTGATGCCCTACCGCGTCCTGTGGATCGTCATGATCTATTTTGGCGCAACAGCGGATCTGGGCTTCATCTGGCTGCTGGCTGATACGCTGAACGCGATGATGGCCATTCCGAACCTGATCGCCCTGGCGCTGCTGAGCCCGATCGTCTTCAAACTGACGAAAGAGTTCTTTGCCTCAGGTGGCAAGTC
Source organism: Ruegeria sp. AD5 (assembly GCF_056542345.1). NCBI lineage: Bacteria > Pseudomonadati > Pseudomonadota > Alphaproteobacteria > Rhodobacterales > Roseobacteraceae > Ruegeria > Ruegeria sp. AD5. The sequence goes on along the minus strand of NZ_JBQFZR010000001.1, from coordinate 1,112,320 downwards.
CGAAGAGCCAGGCGGCACACCCGCCGAATAATCTCGGATGAAAATACGGGGGGCCATCCCGGCCCCCCGGCTTCAAACAGAATTCCATTTCTCGAGGAGAGACGTGATGGCCACGAAAATCCTGCTGCCGATTGATCACACTGACGACCGTTCGTGGAAGAACGCCCTGCCGCTCGCACAGGAACAGGCAAAGTTCTACGGCGCCGAATTGCACGCGATTGCCGTCATTCCTGAGATCATCCAGTTGCCGAACCTGCCCGCCAACTATGGCGCAGGCGCAAAAGACCACGTGCGCAATGCGGTGCAGGCCATACTGGATCACAACGGTGCATCTGATGTGGCGATCCATATCGAAGAAGGCAGCGTCTATCGTGAGATACTGAAGCTCGCCTACAAAGAGGGCTTTGATCTGATCGTCATGGCTTCGACCAAAGGCGATTTTCCGAACTACGAGATTGGCCCGAACCTGGCCCGTGTCGTGCGCAACGCGCATTGCACCGTCACGGTTGTTCGCGACCAGTCCCGCTGATTGAAAGGTTAGTCTGATGACCGAATTAAAACGCACGCCTCTTCACGCTTTGCATGTTGAGTTGGGGGGTAAGTTGGTTGATTTTGCGGGTTGGGAGATGCCTGTTCAGTATCCGTTGGGGATTATGGGGGAGCATAAGCAGTGCCGTGAGAAGGCGGCGGTGTTTGATGTGAGCCATATGGGTCAGGTGATTTTGCGGGGCGAGAATGTGGGCGAGAAGCTGGAAGCTTTGTGCCCGCAGGCTTATGCGACGCTGAAGGAAGGCAAGGCGCGGTACGGGTTTTTCACCAATGCCGAAGGCGGGATCATGGATGACCTGATCGTGTCGAATGCGGGCGATCATTACTTTGTGGTGGTGAACGCGGCGCTGCGGCATCAGGACATTCCGCATATGCGTGAGCACCTCGAAGGCGTTGAAGTGATCGAGATTTTCGACCGCGCGCTGGTGGCGGTTCAGGGCCCTGCGGCGGAAAACGTTGTGGGCGAACTGTGCCCCGCCGCGCGGGATCTAAAGTTCATGGAAACCACGGTGGCCGATATCAACGGTGTTGAGTGCCGTATCTCGCGGCTGGGCTATACCGGCGAGGATGGCTACGAGATTTCGATCCCCGAGGACAAGGCGATTGAGATCACCAAAGCCTTCCTGGCGCATGAGGATTGCGAAGCGGCCGGTCTGGGCGCGCGCGACAGCCTGCGGCTTGAGGCAGGTCTGTGCCTTTATGGCAATGACATCGACCAGAGCACCTCGCCGGTCGAGGCCTCGCTGGGCTGGGCGATGCAAAAGCGCCGCAAGGAAGAGGGCGGTTTCCCGGGCGCGGCCCGCGTGCAGAAGGAACTGGCCGAAGGTCCCGCGCGCAAGCTGGTGGGCATCAAGCCCGAAGGCCGTGCGCCAGCGCGTCAGGGCGTGGAAGTGCAGTGCCTTGAGGGCAACAGCATCGGTCAGATCACCTCGGGCGTGTTTGGCCCCACGGTGGGTGGACCGGTGGCGATGGGCTATGTGAGCAAAGGCCATGGCGAGCCGGGCGAGAAGGTGAACCTGATCATCCGGGGCAAGCCGCAACCGGCTGAGATCGTGGCGCTGCCCTTCGTCAAACAGAATTACAAGCGTTGAAGTCAGGAGAGAGAGACATGGCAACCTATTATTCCGAAGAGCATGAATGGCTGAGCGTTGACGGCGACACCGCCACGCTGGGCATCACCAAACACGCCGCCGAGCAGTTGGGTGACGTGGTGTTCGTGGAACAGCAGGAAGCAGGCGACGAGTTCGAAAAAGGCGGCGAGATCGGCGTGATTGAATCCGTCAAGGCGGCGTCCGAGCTTTACGCACCGGTCGACGGCGAGATCACCGAGGTGAACGAGGCACTGGCCGACAATCCCGGCGCGCTGAACGAAGACCCCGAAGGCGAGGCCTGGATCTACAAGATCAAGATCGCGGACGCCTCGCAGCTCGAAGACCTGATGGACGAGGCCGGCTACAAGGCCTTCATCGGTTAACTCAGGCGGCGGGTCCGTGCGCGGCCCCGCCCCTTCATCTGTTTCCAAATACTTCCGCCGGAGGCTCCTGCCGTCTCCGCCGGGCCTGACCTATCCTTGAGGAGCGCACACATGGCCTTCAAACTGACCGATTACGAAGCCTATGACTTCGCCAACCGCCGCCATATCGGGCCCAGCCCGACCGAGATGCGCGACATGCTCAAGGTGATCGGCTTCAAGACGCTGGACGAGCTGATCGACGCCACCGTCCCGCCGGCGATCCGGCAGAAAGAGCCGCTGGACTGGGGTCCGGCGATGACCGAGCGCGATGCGCTCTTTCACATGAAAGAAGTGGCGAGCAAGAACAAGGTTCTGACTTCGCTGATCGGTCAGGGCTATTATGGCACCACCACGCCGGCGCCGATCCTGCGCAACATTCTGGAAAACCCGGCCTGGTACACGGCTTACACGCCCTACCAGCCCGAGATCAGCCAGGGCCGACTTGAGGCGCTCCTGAACTTCCAGACCATGGTCAGCGACCTGACCGGGCTGGACGTGGCCAACGCGTCCTTGCTGGACGAAGCCACAGCTGCCGCCGAAGCGATGGCCATGGCCAAGCGCGGCGGTCGGTCCAAGGCCAACAACGCGGCCTTCTTTGTCGACAAGAACTGCCACCCGCAGACCATCGCGGTGATTAAAACGCGCGCCGAGCCTCTGGGCATCGAGGTGCAGGTGGCTGATCCGGACACGCTGGATGCGGGCGCGGTCTTTGGTGCCATCTTCCAGTACCCCGGCACCCATGGCCATGTGCGCGACTTCACCGCCGAGATTGCGGCCCTGCATGAACACAAGGCGATTGCCATCGTCGCCGCCGATATCCTGTCGCTGGCGCTGCTGAAGTCGCCCGGTGAGATGGGCGCGGATATCGCCATCGGCTCGACCCAGCGCTTTGGTGTGCCGATGGGCTATGGTGGCCCGCACGCCGCGTATATGGCGACCACCGACAAGCTGAAGCGCTCGATGCCGGGCCGGATCATCGGTGTCAGCATCGACAGCCGGGGCAACAAGGCTTACCGCCTGGCGCTGCAGACCCGCGAACAGCACATCCGGCGTGAGAAAGCCAACTCGAACGTCTGTACGGCGCAGGCGCTGCTGGCGGTGATTGCCTCGATGTATGCCGTGTATCACGGCCCCGACGGCATCAAGGCCATCGCGCAATCGGTGCACCGCAAGACCTCGCGTATGGCTGCCGGTCTGGAAGAGGCAGGCTTTGCTGTGGAGCCGGAAGTGTTCTTCGACACGATCACGGTTGAGGTTGGCCATCTGCAGAAAACGGTCATGGAGGCCGCTGTGGCCCGGGGCGTCAACCTGCGTAAGGTCGGCGACACGAAAGTGGGCATCAGCCTGGACGAACAGACCCGGCCCGAGACCATCGAGGCGGTCTGGGGGGCCTTCGGCATCGACCGCAAGGATGACAGCTCGAACGTGGCCTATCGCCTGCCGGATTACGCGCTGCGCGAAAGCGAGTACCTGACCCACCCGATCTTCCACAAGAACCGGGCCGAGGCCGAGATCACGCGCTACATGCGCCGTCTGGCCGACCGCGACCTGGCGCTGGACCGGGCGATGATCCCGCTGGGCTCGTGCACCATGAAGCTGAACGCCACGATCGAGATGATCCCGGTCACCTGGCCCGAGTTCGGCAACCTGCACCCGTTCTGCCCCGAAGATCAGGCGCAGGGCTATCATGAGATGATCGATGATCTGAACGACAAGTTGTGCCAGATCACCGGCTATGACGCGATCAGCCAGCAGCCCAACTCGGGCGCGCAGGGTGAGTACGCAGGCCTCTTGACCATCCGCAACTATCACTTCGCCCGGGGCGAAGGGCAGCGCAATGTCTGCCTGATCCCGACCTCGGCGCATGGGACCAACCCGGCCTCGGCCCAGATGGTGGGCTGGCAGGTTGTGCCTGTGCAGGCGGATGAGAAGGGCAACATTGATCTGAATGACTTCCGCGCCAAGGCCGAAAAGCACTCCGATCATCTGGCCGCCTGCATGATCACCTACCCCTCGACCCATGGCGTGTTTGAGACCACCGTGCAGGAGGTCTGCCAGATCACTCATGATCACGGCGGTCAGGTCTATATCGACGGCGCCAACATGAACGCCATGGTCGGCCTGTCGCGTCCCGGAGACATCGGCGGTGACGTCAGCCACCTGAACCTGCACAAGACCTTCTGCATCCCCCATGGCGGCGGCGGCCCCGGCATGGGTCCGATCGGCGTCAAAGCGCATCTGACCGAGCATCTGCCCGGCCACCCGGAATACGGCACCGCCGTGGGTCCGGTCTCGGCGGCGCCCTTTGGGTCGCCCTCGATCTTGCCGGTTAGCTGGGCCTATGTGCTGCTGATGGGCGGCGCGGGTCTGACCCAGGCCACGAAAGTGGCGATCCTGAACGCCAACTACATCGCGGCGCGGCTCAAGGATGCCTACCCGATCCTCTACACCTCGGAAACGGGTCGCGTGGCGCATGAATGCATCCTCGACACCCGCCCGCTGGACGAGGCGGCCCATGTCAGCGTCGATGACATTGCCAAACGTCTGGTGGACAGCGGCTTCCACGCGCCCACCATGTCCTGGCCGGTGGCCGGCACCCTGATGGTCGAGCCCACGGAATCGGAACCCATGGATGAGCTGGACCGCTTCTGCGACGCCATGCTGTCCATCCGCTCCGAGGCACAGGACATCATCGACGGCAAGATCGACGCGGAAAACAACCCGCTGAAAAACGCCCCCCACACGGTGCGCGATCTGGTCGGCGACTGGGACCGTCCCTACACCCGTGAACAGGCCTGCTTCCCCCCAGGCTCCATGGGCGTCGACAAATACTGGTCCCCCGTCAACCGCGTCGACAACGCATACGGCGACAGAAACCTCATCTGCACATGCCCGCCAATGACCGAATACATGGACGCAGCTGAATAAACCTCAATCAATAAACCCCCGCCAACTGGCGGGGGTTTTCGCCCATCGGAAACCTGTGTTCCGATCTGAGCCTATTTCCAGTGTCGTTTTCCGCTGATGAAGCGTCTTTTACGCTTGCTGCAGGTGCAAACGACCCATACCTCTGTGCGTGGGACACCCCTCCCCAACGAGGGGCGTGTATCTGGAAGGGTAATACACATGACTATCGAACAACCGGCGACGCGGCCGGCCAACCCGCGTTTTTCCTCGGGCCCCTGTGCCAAACCCCCCACATTTGATCTGACCAAACTGGCGGATGCCGCCTTGGGCCGCTCGCATCGGGCTGCTGTCGGCAAGGACAAGCTGAAGGCGGCCATTGAAGGCACGCGAGAGATTCTAGGCATACCGGCGGATTATCGCATCGGCATTGTACCAGCCTCGGACACCGGTGCGGTTGAGATGGCGCTTTGGTCTTTGCTGGGTGAGCGCAAAGTTGAAATGCTGGCCTGGGAAAGCTTTGGCGCGGGTTGGGTGACTGATGTGGTCAAGCAACTGAAAATCGACGCTGAAGTGAAAACCGCCGAGTACGGGCAGATCGTCGATCTCGCGTCCGTCGATTTCGCCAACGATGTGGTGTTCACATGGAACGGAACGACTTCGGGTGTGCGGGTCCCAGATGGCGACTGGATTGCCGATGATCGTCAGGGTCTGACGATCTGTGACGCGACATCCGCTGCGTTCGCGATGGACTTGCCATGGGACAAGTTGGATGTGACAACGTTCAGCTGGCAGAAGGTACTAGGCGGAGAGGCGGCTCATGGGATGCTGATCCTGTCTCCGCGCGCGGTCGAGCGCTTGGAGAGTTACACCCCGTCATGGCCATTGCCGAAGATCTTCCGCCTGACCAAAGGTGGCAAGCTGATTGATGGGATATTCACCGGCGCGACGATCAACACACCCTCAATGCTCGCGGTTGAGGATTACCTTTTCGCGTTGGACTGGGCGCGTTCAGTCGGAGGCTTGCAGGGGCTGATTGCTCGTGCGAATGCCAATGCTGGCGCGGTTCATGCGTTCTGCGACCAAAATGACTGGATCGCCAATCTGGCCGAAGACTCGACAACTCAATCAAATACGTCGGTCTGTCTGAAGTTCACCGATACGCGCATTCAAGATGGTGCCGTTTTTGCCAAAGCCGTCGCCAAACGACTTGAGGCCGAAAACATTGCGCTTGATATCGGTGCCTATCGCGACGCTCCTGCGGGTCTGCGCATCTGGTGCGGCGGCACGGTTGAGACATCAGATATCGAGGCGATGCTGCCCTGGCTTGCATGGGCTTTTGAAGCCGAGATTGCAGCGCAAACCGAAGCTGCCTGACCTTTTCTACCGGGCCGCATCCGGCCCGGACCTTCCACAATGTTCAAGGACCAAAAATATGGCTCCCAAAGTACTCGTCTCTGACAAGCTGAGCGAAACCGCCGTTCAAATCTTCCGCGACCGTGGCATCGAAGTGGATTTCATGCCCGATCTGGGAAAGGACAAAGACAAGCTGGCCGAGGTGATCGGTCAGTATGACGGCCTCGCCATCCGTTCTGCCACCAAAGTCACGCCAACCATTCTGGAGAAGGCAGACAAGTTAAAAGTCATTGGTCGTGCCGGGATCGGCACCGACAATATCGACAAGGATGCGGCCTCGAAAAAAGGCGTGATCGTGATGAACACACCGTTCGGTAACATGATCACCACCGCCGAGCATGCCATCGCGATGATGTTTGCCGTGGCGCGGCAGATCCCCGAAGCCAGCACCTCGACCCATGCGGGCAAGTGGGAAAAGTCCAAGTTCATGGGGATTGAGCTGACCAACAAGACCCTGGGCGTGATCGGCGCGGGCAACATTGGTGGCATCGTATGCGAGCGTGCTTTGGGTCTGAAGATGAAGGTCGTCGCCTATGATCCCTACCTTGGCGAAGAGAAAGCCGCGCAGATGGGTGTGGAAAAGGTCGAATTGGATGAGCTGCTGTCGCGGGCGGATTTCATCACTCTTCACGTGCCTCTCACGGAACAGACCCGCAATATCCTGAGCCGTGAGAACCTGGCCAAGACCAAAAAAGGCGTGCGCATCATCAACTGTGCCCGTGGTGGCCTGGTTGACGAAGATGCGCTGGCCGAGGCGTTGCAATCTGGCCATGTGGCCGGGGCGGCATTTGACGTCTTCAGCGAAGAGCCGGCCAAGGACAACGTACTGTTCAACTTGCCCAACGTAGTCTGCACCCCGCATTTAGGAGCGGCGACCACTGAAGCACAGGAGAATGTTGCGCTGCAAGTGGCCGAACAGATCTCGAATTACCTGCTGACCGGAGCGGTCGAGAACGCACTGAACATGCCCAGTGTGACGGCAGAGGAGGCCAAGGTCATGGGGCCGTGGATCAAGCTGGCCGGGCATCTGGGCAGCTTCATTGGTCAGATGACGGAAGAGCCGATCAAGGCAATCAACATCCTTTATGACGGTGTCGCTGCGAACATGAATCTGGCTGCGTTGAATTGTTCGGTCGTTGCCGGAATCATGAAGAAATTCAATCCCGAGGTGAACATGGTCTCGGCCCCGGTTGTCGCGAGAGAGCGTGGCATCCAGATCTCGACCACCAATCAGGACAAATCGGGTGCATTCGAAGGCTATATCAAGGTCACTGTGGTGACTGAAAAGCGTGAACGCTCAATCGGTGGCACGGTGTTCAGCGACGGCAAGCCGCGGTTTATTCAGATCAAGGGCATCAATATCGATGCCGAGATCGGGGCGCATATGCTCTATACGACTAACGAAGACGTGCCGGGCATCATTGGTGCTTTAGGACAGACCATGGGCGAGAACGATGTGAACATCGCGAACTTTACTCTTGGACGATCCGAAGCCGGAGGTGAGGCGATTGCGTTGCTTTATGTTGATGAACCGGTACCAGCCGAGGCGCGCGCCAAACTCGCCGAGACAGGTCTGTTTACTCAGATCAAACCGTTGGAGTTTGACGTGGCCTGACAGTCGCTGTTGAACTTCTGTGACAGATTGATGCCCGCGCTTGTCCAAAGCGTGGGCATCGCCTTTTCAAAGTGCTGATTTTGCGCCAGAAATGCGGCAATCACCATTGCCCGAGGGGAAGCTGATGACCAATCCGATCTACGCAATTGGAGATTTGCACGGCCGCGTGGATGAGTTCGAGCGCTCCTTGGCGCTGATCGAACGCGATGGCGGCCCCGATGCCGAGATCGTGTATCTGGGCGATTACGTTGATCGGGGCCCCGACAGCCGGGGCGTTCTGGATCGGCTGATCGCTGGTTGCGATGCGGGCAAGCGGTGGATCACTCTGCTGGGCAACCATGACCGGATGTTTTCATGGTTCCTCGAAGATGTCCCGCGTCACGATCCGCATATGTTGGTCGGGTATCATTGGCTGCACGAGCGGTTGGGTGGTGTCGAAACACTACAAAGCTATGGCGTGTTCTTCGATCAGCAGACACGGCTCGAGGATCTGCATGCAACGGCGCGGGGTGCGGTTCCCGATGCGCATCGGATATTTCTGCAAGGGCTCATCGCCATGCATCAAACGCGCGAGATTGCTTTTGTCCATGCGGGCATTCGGCCCGGTATTCCCCTGAGCGAACAACGGGAAAATGATCTGGTCTGGATCAGGCAAACCTTTCACAACCACCGAGGTCCGCATCCGAAACTGATCGTCCATGGGCATACGCCGGTGGATCAATCAACGCATTACGGCAATCGCATCAACCTGGATAGCGGCGCAGGGTATGGCCGCCAGGTTGGCGTTGTGGTGTTCGAAGGACAGGATTGCTGGTTGTTGACGGACAAGGGTCGCGTTGCGCTTTTGCCTTGAATATCAGGTCTTGGTGAAAAGGTCTTTGCAGCGGTCACGCAGGATGTTCTTTTGCACCTTGCCCATTGTGTTGCGGGGGAGCTCGTCCAGCAGGATCAACTGGCGGGGATGTTTGAACCGGGCGAGCGCGTCCCGAACCGCACCCATGATGGCCTCGATATCTGGCGTGTGACCAGGGGTAGGGACCAGAATGCCAACCGGGGTTTCTCCGAAATCCGGATGCGGGACGCCAATTACCGCGCTTTCCAGCACGCCGGGTTGTTCGTCTAGCAGCAGCTCGATCTCTTTGGGGTAGATATTATACCCGCCCGAGATGATCAGGTCTTTGCCACGCCCGACGATATGGACATAGCCATCTTCATCGATCCGCCCCAGATCACCGGTGATGAAGAACCCGTCTTCGCGCAGTTCTGCGGCGGTTTTGTCGGGCATTTGCCAGTAGCCCTGAAACACATTGGGACCGCGTACCTCGATGATGCCGATCTCACCATCTGCTAGGGTTTGACCTGTTTTGGGGTCTGTGACCTTCAGTTCAACATCCGGCAGGGGAAATCCGACCGTTCCCGCCCGGCGTTCGCCGTCATAGGGGTTAGAAGTGTTCATGTTCGTCTCGGTCATGCCATAGCGTTCCAGAATGCGATGACCTGTACGGTCTTCAAATTGAACGTGGGTATCTGCCAGCAAAGGCGCTGAACCTGAGATGAACAGCCGCATATCCTGAGTCAGATCTTGGGCGAAGCGGTCGTCGCTTAGCAGGCGGGTGTAAAACGTCGGCACCCCCATCATCGCCGTTGCCTGTGGCATCAGGCGTAATATATCTTCCAGGTCGAACTTCGGCAGAAATATCATCGACCCGCCCGATGCGAGGACGACATTTGTCGCAACAAACAGTCCATGCGTGTGAAAGATAGGCAGCGCGTGCAACAGCACGTCATCATCTGTGAAACGCCATTCCTGCACAAGGGTCTCCGCGTTCGACAGCAGATTCGCCTGCGTCAGCATTGCCCCTTTCGAACGCCCCGTCGTGCCTGAAGTATATAGGAACGCAGCCAGATCATCTTCGGATCGGTGGGCCGGCTGAAAGGCCGGAAGCATCCCCAGAGCACGCCGCATAAGGCTGCCTGAACCGTCGGCGTTTAGCGTTTCAAGCCGGGCATTGTTCTTTTGCACGATCTCGGCAAGCCCTGCCTCGTTTGCCTCATCGCACACCACCAGTGAGGCTCCGCTGTTTTCGATGAAATAGCTTAGCTCTTGCGTCGTATAGCCCGTATTGAGAGGTAGAAAGATCAGCCCCGCTTGGACACAGGCGGCATAAAGCGCCAGTGCCTCAACGGATTTCTCCACCTGCACCGCGACGCGGTCGCCCGGTTCCATTTCCAGTCCTGTCATGGTGTTGGCCAGACGGGCCGCCGTGTCCAGAAACGTGGCATGGGTCAGAGTCTGACCATCCGGAAGGTGCAAAAATGGCGTATCCTTGCCTGCATGGATGCCCAGCAAACGATCATAAAGCGGGTTGCCCATCCCGATATCCTTTCCAGCAGACGCGCACATTCTGCAGCAAATCTGTCGTGGAATTGGGGAAGCGTAAAGCCCGGACAATCAGAACTCGGTTGTCATCCGATATCCGGCCGCAAAATACATCTTGGCAAACGTTACCGGCTGACCCTGCAGCCATGTGATACGCTCGGCAGTAAAAACGGGTTCACCCTCGGGAACGTCCAGAAAACCGGCCAAAGTGGTATCGGCGCGGCTGGCCAGAAAGGTCAACTCGACATTGGTGAACGGGACAGTTTGCACCAGCCAGTCATTAGGTCCGACGCTAGAGAAATCTGCCTGCGTGACCTGAGGTACGCTGTCTATCACGATCCAGCGGTCTTCGAACTGAAACGGCGAATTGCCGGAGAAATGCATGCATCGCACGTGCATCACACTTTGATCAGCACGTAGGGCCAACCGGGCCGCCAGCCAGTCTGGGGCGATCTGCGTTTCACATGACACAAGAGCGTAGCGATAGGTTCCGCCCGCCGCTTCGATTTCATCTCGGACCAGTGGAATTGTGAAACGCGCCTGTCGCTGCGGTGCGCTAAGAACCCGGGTGCCTGCCTTTCGGCGCCGTTCAAGAAACCCTTCATCCGCCAGTTCCCGCAGTGCTCTGTTGACTGTGGTGCGGGTGCACGAAAACTCGACCGCTAATTCTTGCTCATTGGGAAGCAGAGCGTCGGGCTGCAACTCGCCCGAGCGGATGCGGCGCAGGACGGTTTGCTTAATGTCTTTGTAGCTGGTTGTGTCGCTAGTTTGGGTCATATCAGTTCAGATGTCTTCCAAAAGGTCATTTATCGCGGCACGATAATTGTTCAGGATCGCATCGCGGGCGATATGGCGCCCGCCGCGCACCTGATGTCGCCCGGCAGACCAAAGGTCGGTCACTGTTCCGTCAGGCGCGGCAAAGCTCAGGCCGTCAATCAATTGATCGTCGCGCAAAGTACACAGAGTGGGGTGACTTCGATCGATCGCAACCAGATCGGCCAGATGACCTATTGCGATCTCTCCGGCGTCGCGCCCCAGCGCCTGTGCGCCACCGCGGGCGGCTCCGGTATACAGCGTTTGACCGACCGAGCCTTCGCCACGTACCAGCACAGTGCGGGCCTTGTCGCGCAGACGTTGAGAATACTCTAGCGTACGCAATTCCTCGGGCAGTGAAATGCGCACATTCGAGTCTGAACCGACACCAAAGGCACCGCCCTGCTCGATGTAAACGGCACCACTAAAAATACCATCCCCCAGATTGGCCTCTGTGATCGGGCACAGACCGGCCACAGCCCCGGATCGGGCAAGAGCGCGGGTTTCATCGTCTGTCATATGAGTGGCATGGATCAGGCACCATCGTTCGTTCACATCCACGTTGCTCAGCAGCCAATCTACCGGTCGCTGACCCAGAGCGGCTTCTACATCCGTGACCTCCTTCTCTTGTTCAGAGATGTGGATGTGCACCGGGTCTCGCGGGGTAGCGTTCAGCACTTGCCGTAGATCATCAGGCGAGGTCGCACGCAGAGAGTGCGGCGCGATGCCGATCTGGCTGTCTGCATAAGGCATCAGCGGCTTACAGTCCTCGACAAGCTGCAGGAACCTTTCCACATCATTGCCGAACCGCAATTGACCACCGGTCAGAGGCTCTTGCGCGACGCCGCCATAGGTGTAGAGCACCGGTAGATGTGTCAATCCAATCCCGGTTTGGCTGACTGCCGAGAAGATGCGCTGACTCAGCTCAGACAACTGCGCATAAGGCGTGCCGCCGGGTTGGTGGTGGACGTAGTGGAATTCCCCGACCGCAGCATACCCGGCTTCCTGCATCTCCATATAGACCAATGCAGCAATGGACTCGATCTGTGCAGGAGTGAGGCGGTCCAGAAATCGGTACATCAAGGTACGCCAGGTCCAGAAGCTTTCGCGCCCTGCTACGCGCGTTTCGGTCATGCCCGCCATGGCGCGTTGAAAGGCATGGCTGTGCAGGTTCGCCAAAGCGGGCAGCAACACGTCGACCCGAGTGTCTTCGGGATTTGGCTCGGTCCCTGATTTCAGCGCAGCGATCCGACCGTCCTCGATTTCGACTCGTAGGTTGTGCACCCACTCAGAGCCTAACAGGGCCGTTTTGGCATGAACCGTCATCGTAATTCCATTTTGTGTAGACTTTATATTTTTAGCCGTATACGAAAAAATCAAGCGCAGGGGGAGCCCAAAAGAATCGCCATGACGAAAAAAACTGTTCTTCGTAGCAAACATGTAGCCACCATGGGGGGCGACCAACCCTATGGGATGATCGAGGATGGTGCGATTGCCATCGATGGGTCGGAAATCGTTTGGGTTGGCGCTCGGTCGGCAATGCCGCCGTCATATGCCGAGTGGCCGCAGAACGACTATGGTGACCGCTTGATCACGCCCGCTCTGATTGATGCTCATACTCATGTTGTGTTTGGCGGCAACCGTGCGGTTGAGTTCGAAATGCGCCTGAAGGGCGCGACCTACGAAGAAATTGCTCGCGCGGGTGGAGGCATCCTGTCGACCGTAAACGGCACGCGGGCAGCAACAGAAGAAGAGCTGCTTGCAGGCGCGCTTTCGCGCGTGGACGCATTGCTGGCCGAAGGTGTGTCCTGCATCGAGGTGAAGTCGGGTTATGGGCTCGATGCCGAAACCGAACTGCGTATGTTGCGCGCGGCGCGCCGTATTGCGCGGGAGCGCCCTATTCGGGTCAACACCAGTTTTCTTGGCGCACATGCCGTTCCGCCAGAATATGCGGGTCGGGATGAAGCCTATATTGACGAGATCTGCATTCCGACACTGCGCGCGGCCCATGCCGAAGGGCTGGTGGACGCGGTGGATGGGTTCTGCGAAGGCATTGCATTTGATCCCACACAGATCGAACGGGTTTTTGTTGTCGCGCAAGAGCTTGGCCTACCGGTGAAGCTGCATGCTGAGCAACTTTCAAATCTAGGTGGGGCTAAGCTGGCGGCAGCTTACGGAGCGCTATCCGCTGATCATATCGAATATTTGGACGCCGACGGCGTTACCGCCATGGCTGGGGCCGGAACGGTCGCGGTCCTGCTGCCCGGCGCGTTTTATACGCTGCATGAAACGCAAGCTCCGCCGATTGAATTGTTGCGCCAGAAGAATGTTCCCATGGCACTGGCGACCGATTGCAATCCGGGGTCCTCACCCCTGACTTCTCTGCTGCTAACAATGAACATGGGGTGCACTTTGTTTCGCATGACGCCTGAGGAAGCATTGGCAGGTGTTACCCGCGTCGCGGCCCGAGCTTTGGGTCTGGATGATACCGGCGTGATCGCGCCCGGATTGCGCGCTGATCTGGCCGTCTGGGATGCTACTCATCCTGCAGAACTGTCCTATCGCATCGGTTTCAACCCTCTGCATAAACGTATTTTTGGAGGTCAGGAATGACACCTCTGTTGCTTGTCCCCGGTCAGGTTTCGCTGGATCAGCTTGCTCAGATCTACTGGACCGAAGCCGCCATTTCGCTGGACGCCACCTGCCAACCCAAGGTTGAGGTCGCTGCTGCCCGCATTGCGCAGGCTGCCGAAGGGACCGAGCCCGTCTATGGCGTCAACACCGGCTTTGGCAAACTGGCGAGTCATAAGATTGCGGCCAAAGATACCTCAACCCTGCAGCGCAACCTGATCCTCAGCCATTGTTGCGGGGTGGGTCCGGCAGTGCCGCGTCGTCTGGCGCGGCTGATGATGTCACTGAAGTTGCTGTCATTCGGCCGAGGTGCTTCGGGTGTCCGCTGGGAACTTGTCGAATTGCTACTACAGATGCTGGCGTGTGGTGTGACACCTGTGATCCCGGCACAGGGTTCAGTCGGCGCGTCTGGCGATCTTGCGCCACTGGCCCATATGACCGCTGTGGTGATCGGTGAGGGCGAGGCAGAAGTGAACGGTGTTGTTATGCCGGGTGCAGAGGCTCTGAAAACAGCTGGGCTAGAGCCGATTCAACTTGGTCCCAAGGAGGGCCTTGCATTCATCAACGGGACGCAATTTTCGACTGCCTTTGCTCTGGCCGGATTGTTCGAAGGTTGGCGTTCAGCACAAAATGCGCTGGTGATTTCGGCGGCTTCAACTGATGCGATCATGGGATCCACCGCCCCTCTGCAACCTGAGATTCACGCGCTGCGCGGGCATCGTGGGCAGATCGAAGCGGCGGCGGCGATGCGGGCCACTCTGGAGGGCTCTGAGATCCGCGAAAGTCACCGTGATGGGGATACGCGAGTGCAGGATCCATATTGCATCCGCTGCCAACCACAGGTGACCGGCGCAGCGATGGATGTGATCCGGCAGGCGTCCGCAACTCTTGTAACTGAGGCCAACGCGGCCACTGATAATCCGCTGGTTCTGACCGATCCGGATGCAATTGTTTCGGGCGGGAATTTCCACGCTGAGCCGGTAGGCTTTGCCGCCGATATGATTGCTTTGGCCCTGTCAGAGATCGGGGCGATCGCACAGCGTCGGATCGCATTAATGGTCGACCCGGCGCTTAGCTTTGATCTGCCGCCCTTCCTGACGCCCGAGCCGGGGCTGAACTCGGGTCTGATGATCGCCGAGGTCACGACGGCTGCGTTGATGAGCGAGAACAAACATCTGGCCAACCCATGTGTGACCGACAGCACACCTACATCGGCCAATCAAGAAGACCACGTCTCGATGGCTGCCCACGGGGCGCGGCGTTTAGGCCGGATGGTTGATAATTTGAACTATATTCTGGGGATCGAACTGCTCTGCGCCGCGCAAGGCATCGAGTTCCGCGCACCTCTTGCGACCAGCAAAGCGCTGACCAGCGTGGTTGGGCGTTTGCGCGACGATATCCCGTCGCTTGGCGATGATCGCTATCTGGCGCCTGAATTGGAAACCGCGAAGTCCCTAGTCGAAAGCGGAACTATTTTGCAGGCAGCTGCAATGCCCATGCCGGAGCTGTCGTGATGCAGGTTTTCAGTGTTCAGCGTGGCGATGGGCCCATCGTGCTGGGACAGCCGCATGGCGGCACGTATGTGCCCGACGACATTGCTGCGCGACTGAATGCGAATGGGCAGGCGCTGGCGGATACGGATTGGCATATCAATCAGCTCTACGATGGGCTCGTTGCCAACGCGACGGTCGTGCAATCCCATATCCACCGCTATGTCATTGACGCTAATCGAGACCCTGCGGGCGTATCATTGTATCCTGGGCAGAACACAACAACTCTGGTGCCGTTGACCGATTTTGACGGTCAGCCGATCTGGACCGAGGGGCAGGAGCCCTCAGTCGATGAGATCGAGGTACGTCGAACCGCCTACCACGCGCCCTATCACAACGCGCTTGAGCAAGAGCTTGAAAGGGTGCGGGCAATACACGGTGTTGCGATCCTGTTTGACTGCCACTCGATCCGAAGCAAGATCCCGTTCCTGTTCGAAGGCACCCTGCCGGATATGAACATCGGCACCGATGGTGGCGCGACCTGTGCCCCCGGCATTGAGGCCGCGGCCTATGATTTTTCGCATTCCTCCCCTTACAGCACCGTCCTGAACGGGCGATTCCGAGGGGGTTGGACGACCCGCCACTATGGCCGTCCTGATGAAGGCCAACACGCGATCCAGATGGAGTTGGCGCAATCTACCTATCTGTCCGCCGAAACCCCTCCGTGGGCGTTTGACGAGGCGAAAGCCAAGCGCCTGCGTCGCTGGTTGGTGGATATTCTCGACGCCATCCAAGACACTGCATTGGAGCTTTGACATGACCGATCCTCGCAAGAATACCCGCGATATCTATCCGCCCACCGGCCCCGAACTGAACGCAAAAAGCTGGGTGACCGAAGCGCCGTTGCGGATGATGATGAATAACCTGCATCCGGATGTGGCCGAAAACCCGCACGAGCTGGTGGTTTATGGCGGCATCGGTCGCGCGGCGCGGACATGGAACGATTTCGACCGGATCGTCGCGGGGCTGAAAGATCTGGAAGAGGATGAAACCCTGATCGTCCAGTCGGGCAAACCGGTGGCGATCATCCGCACCCATAAGGATGCGCCTCGGGTTCTGATCGCCAACTCAAACATCGTGCCTCATTGGGCCAATTGGGATCACTTCAACGAGCTCGATAAGAAGGGGCTGATGATGTACGGCCAGATGACGGCCGGTTCGTGGATCTATATCGGTACGCAGGGCATCGTACAGGGCACCTATGAAACCTTTGCCGAGGCTGGCCGTCAGCACTATGGCGGCGACTTGACTGGCAAGTGGATTCTGACTGGCGGTCTGGGCGGCATGGGTGGCGCACAGCCTCTGGCGGCAGTGTTCGCCGGGGCCAGTTGTTTGGCGGTCGAGTGCAATCCGGATTCTATCGATTTCCGCCTGCGCACCAAGTATCTGGACGAAAAAGCCGAGACTCTCGATGAAGCGCTTGAGATGATCGACCGCTGGACCAAGGCGGGCGAGGCGAAATCTGTGGGTCTGCTAGGCAATGCGGCTGAGGTGTTCCCCGAAATTTATGCGCGGATGCAGGCCGGTGGTATGCGCCCCGATATCGTCACTGACCAAACCAGCGCCCATGACCCGATCAATGGGTATCTGCCGATTGGCTGGAGCATGGCGCAGTGGAAGGACAAGCGCGAAACTGATCCTAAAGCAGTTGAAAAGGCCGCCCGTGCCTCAATGAAACAGCATGTCGCTGCAATGGTCGATTTCTGGAACGCGGGCGTTCCGACGTTGGATTACGGCAACAACATCCGTCAGGTGGCGCAGGATGAAGGCTTGGAGAATGCCTTTGCCTTCCCCGGCTTTGTACCCGCCTATATCCGGCCGCTGTTCTGCAAGGGCATCGGCCCGTTCCGCTGGTGTGCATTGTCGGGTGACCCCGAGGATATCTACAAGACCGACGCCAAGATGAAGGAGCTATTCCCCGAGAACGAGCATCTGCATCGTTGGCTGGATATGGCGCAGGAACGCATTGCGTTTCAGGGTCTGCCCGCACGTATATGCTGGATCGGCCTTGGAGATCGCCACCGCGCGGGGTTGGCCTTCAACGAAATGGTTGCCAATGGCGAGTTGAAAGCGCCTGTTGTCATTGGCCGAGACCATCTGGACTCGGGCTCGGTCGCCAGCCCGAACCGCGAGACCGAGGCGATGCTGGACGGCTCGGACGCGGTGTCGGATTGGCCGCTGTTGAACGCTCTGATCAATACGGCCAGCGGTGCGACCTGGGTCTCGCTGCATCATGGCGGCGGCGTGGGCATGGGCTTTAGTCAGCACGCGGGTGTTGTGATCTGCGCCGATGGGACCGATGATGCCGCGCGGCGATTGGAGCGCGTTTTGTGGAACGACCCTGCCTCGG
The DNA here is from genome assembly GCF_056542345.1 of Ruegeria sp. AD5. NCBI lineage: Bacteria > Pseudomonadati > Pseudomonadota > Alphaproteobacteria > Rhodobacterales > Roseobacteraceae > Ruegeria > Ruegeria sp. AD5. The sequence goes on along the minus strand of NZ_JBQFZR010000001.1, from coordinate 1,094,599 downwards.
GGGTCTGGCGTCACGCAGATGCGGGGTATGAGATCGCGAAAGACTGCGCTCGCGAACATGGGCTGCGCCTGCCGGGTATTCTGGGTTAGATCAATCTGCCTCTGGTGAAAATGCTGCACCTGCGATATCCCGCAGGTGCGCTAATCGGAGGCCTGATATGTATGTAGCTACTCTGCTGACCAACCCTGCGGCCCCTTCTTTAGAGGCGACGCTGGTTGAGTCGTTGCGGAATGCATGGGGCGGGGGTGATGCGAACTGGCTGAGCCTCGATGAGGCGGCCGAGTTTTCCCTGCCAGAAACTCCCGACAATCGCTGGGACGTCTGGGGCGAGTTGCAACAGATTGGCGTGGACCTGGTTGTGCAAAAAGCCGACGGTCGCCGGAAAAAGATGCTGCTGGCCGATATGGACAGCACCATGATCCAACAGGAATGCATCGATGAACTGGCTGATGAGGCTGGTGTCGGTGATCGGGTCAAGGATATCACCGCGCGAGCAATGAACGGCGAGCTGGATTTCGAAGGTGCATTGATCGAGCGGGTTGGCCTTTTGAAGGCGCTGGATGAAAGCGTGATCGGCAAGGTTCTGGATGAACGGATCACATTGATGCCCGGTGGTAAGGTGCTACTTGCCACGATGCGCGCGAATGGGGCCTATGCAGCGCTGGTGTCGGGTGGGTTCACGGCTTTTACGGCTAAGGTCGCCGAAGCGCTTGGGTTTGATGAGAACCGGGCGAATACATTGCTGGCTGAGGATGGCAAGCTTACCGGCGACGTGAAGCGGCCCATTCTTGGGCGACAGGCCAAAATAGAGGCATTGGAGCAGATCACAACACGCCTAGGTATCTCCGAGGTTGACGTGATTGCCGTCGGCGATGGAGCAAATGATCTGGGAATGTTGGGTCGGGCGGGGACGGGTGTCGCGTTGCACGCCAAGCCTTCGGTCGCTGCCGAATGTGATGTCCGAATAAATCACGGCGATCTGACAGCGTTGTTGTATCTGCAGGGCTATGGCAGGTCAGAATTTCAAGGCCTTTAAGGGGCTTCCTTTAATTTAACTATTGTGTTAAATAAAGCCATGAATACGCTTCTGGTCACATTCTCCGCCTTGTCTGATGCCACTCGGTTCTCGATTGTCGAGCAACTGATGGACGAAGGCGAACTGCCCGTCGGTAATTTGATAGAAGGCAAGGGCATGTCAGGGGCCGCGATCTCGCGCCATTTGAAGGTTTTGCGCGAGGCCGGGTTGGTGCAGCAGCGGGTACACGGCACGCAACGGATGTATTCGGTGCAGCCCGAGGGGCTGCGCGCGATAGCCGAATGGACGATTTCGAAACGACATTTCTGGGAAAGCAGCCTCGACCGTTTGGAAGAGCTTATTGAAAGGGAAAATTCATGGCCGATCTGAAACTGGAACGAGATTTTCCCGTTAGTCCCGAGGTCCTGTTCGCATGGGTCAGCGATGGTGCTAAACTTCTGCAGTGGTGGGGGCCCGAAGGGTTGCATGTACCGGAACATGATCTCGACTTTTCGCGCATTGGTCCGTGGTATTCGGTTATGCAGAATGGCGAGGGTCAGCAGTTCAAAGTCTCGGGTCACGTTACCCATATCGATCGACCAAAATCTGTTGGATTTACGTGGGCTTGGCATGACGATCAGGACCAGCGCGGTGCGGAAAGCCATGTGACTTTTTCGGTTACCGCGACCAACAGCGGATCACGACTGGTGGTTGATCACCGTGAACTTGTCGATGCCGAATCGGCCACGAACCACAACGAAGGCTGGACATCGTCGCTGCGCAAACTCGAAGCACTTTGCAAATAGGTTTTCATCAGGGAGGAGCGATATGCCCCAATATTTGTTTGTTTATCACGGGGGTCACACCCCAACCGATCCCGCCGAGATCGAGGCGACCATGGCCGCTTGGGGCGCTTGGTTTCAAGAAATCGGCGGCTCATTAGAGATTCCGGGAAATCCTGTAGGCCAGTCCTACACGGTCAGCAGCGGAGGGGTTGAAGACAATGGCGGATCAAATCCGGCCTCAGGTTTCACGGTGGTGAAGGCCGACAGCATTGAGACTGCAACCGAGATGGCCAAAGGCTGCCCGATGGTCGTGAATGGCTCGGGCTCGGTCGAAGTGGCCGAGGTGCACGAGATCGAGATGTAAGCCTCAGCCGGGGAATCCCGGTGAGGGTTTGATTACACCACATTCCAACCTGCGGCGGCTGTATTGCGTGGCGTTCATGAATTTGCGGGTGGCCGGGTGATCGGCCTCTAGCACACCTAAATGCACTAGAATCGCGGCGATGGCGCATTCGCTGGCGCGGGTAGTGCCGTCAGTGATTTTTAGCGCAACGCCCATTCGCTGTTCAGGGATGATGGCAACAAAGACGGCCTCGGCCCCTGTCTTGATTGCAACGCGCCCGTTCATCGCTCGCATCAACTCGGTACAAGCGCGAGTTTCACCTGCGACAAGTTCGGGATGTTTCACCATCGCTTCTGTGAGCTGCACCGCTGCTTCGCTGGAGCGGTCCGAACGGTCTGCGGCAGAGGCAAACCAAGCCATCGATCGCGCAAGTCCCACCAGAGACGTCGCAAAATTTGGGGCGGAGCAACCATCGATCCCATAGGTTGGGCTGGTCTCGCCAGTGGTTTCCTCGATGGCGGACAGGCAGGCCTGCTGAACTGGATGGTCGATTTCCAAGTATTCCGGCCCGGCCCCCATATGCTGCATCAAAGTCAGGAAACCGCAATGCTTGCCTGAGCAATTGTTGTGAATCTGGCAGGGTGTATCGTCCGCAAGAATCAACCCGTCGCGGGCCGCCATGTCGGCAGGTTCCTGTGGGCCGCAGCGCAGATCGGGCTCGGACAGACCGAGATGATCGAGCCATGCGGACACGCGGTCAGTATGGATATGCGCCCCGTTATGTGAAGCACAGGCCAAGGCCAGATGTTCGCTGTTCAAACCGTATTTTGCAGCTGCTCCCGAGGTGATCAGCGGCAGGGCCTGGATCATTTTGGCCGAGGAACGGGGATAGATCACCGCGTTTGGATCACCCCAGCTGCGCACGATCTGACCACTATCGTCACAGATCACTGCATGGCCCATATGCAGGCTTTCCAACAGTGACCCGCGCCTGAGTTCTGTCATCGGTACGGCTTGTGTCATGTCCACCCCATCAATCATGCGCAAAAATCTGCCAATCGCTCTTTCGCCTGTGGCGAAACCTGCGTTAGTGTGTGTATGTCGACAATCATCGGAATACGCAACTGAACAGACGAACCGGCAGAGTTCGCACGTATTTCCGATGGGTATGAGGTAATAGGTCGGGCTAGGAGGCTGAACCGATGGGAATAAAGCTCGTCCGCGTGATCGCGGGCCTGTGCATGGCAGGAATGGCGACAACGGCAATTGCGCAGCAGGCGACCAGTACCAATCGCGTCGCTGCAAAAACGGACTGGAGCGTGTTTGTCGAGGACGACCCAACCGAATGCTGGAGCGTATCTGCCCCGAAAGAGACCGTGAACACACGCGGTGGCCGGGTCGTTTCCGTTCGGCGCAGCGATATCCTGCTGTTTGTGTTCTATCGCCCGAATGCCGAGGTTAAAGGGCAGGTGACCTTTACCGGCGGCTATCCGTTTGCGTCTGGTTCTACTGTCAATCTGGTTGTCGATGGCAGCGAGTTCGAGCTGTTCACCGATGGTGAGTGGGCATGGCCTGCGACCGCCTCGGACGATGCCAAGATCGTCACAGCGATGAAGCGCGGAAGTGAGGCGGTGCTGACCGCCCGTTCGGAACGTGGTACGCAGACCAAGGACACCTTCTCGTTGCTGGGCTTTACGGCCGCGATTGAAGACGCGGAAACGCGCTGCACGAACTAAGCCACAAGCAGATCAAATTCCGAAACCCCGCTTTCCGGCGGGGTTTTATTTGTTTGGTCCGATCCAGTGTGTTTTCAGAAATTTACGCCACGTAGAGCGGTGTTTCTTGATCCGTGTCAAAGCCTGCGTCCCCGTTTTCTGAACTAATTAGTTCAGAATTTGTTGAGGAGTCGGCAATGAACTTAAGCAAAAACCTGGCAGTGCTCTTGATGGCGTCTGCGGTGATCCTTGCAGGTTGTGAGAAAGGATCGGAAACCTATCCGATAACGGGTGAGCAATGTGGTCCGGAAGATCCCGTAAAGACCCTGGATGCAGAAGATTGCTACATCCCGCCCGCAGTAAACTAACAACAATGGGCCGCTTAAGTTTCTGCTTTAGTGGCCCATCTTGATTGGGCGCGCATCTTGATCTGTGATAGACAGATATCTCTGTCTGGAGGATTGATGGATGCGATGGGCGTTTGTTTTTTTGATGTTTCCGATATCCGCAAGTGCGGATCCAACTATGGAGTGTATTGACGCCGCTTCGCAGGTGGAAATTGGATCTTGTGTTTCGGATATGGAATTGCGGGTAAACGCTGCGATAGACTCCAGCTATTCGCTAGCGCTCGGCTCCGCACAAGAACTGGACGAGGTCACCGGACGGGTCGTGGCTGTGCCTGCGCTGGAGGCCTCGCAAAACGCGTGGGTGGCCTATCGCGATGCGCAGTGCGAAGCGGTAGGTGCTTCGTTCGGCGGAGGATCGGGTACGGGGATCGCCATCACAGCCTGTCGGGTTGACCTTGGCCGGGCGCGGGTTGACGAATTGTTGCGTTACGCAAATTGAAGCACGAATTCTTTTGATCTTTACGTGTGTTCCTATATAGAGGCGCATCCCAAGCCAGAATCCACCGAGATACGCCAATGTCGCCCAAAGCGCCGATCACTCAAGACGTCATGACCATCCCCCGCAAACTGCCCGACGGGAAGATGAACCTTGTCGGTTTGACCCGCGATCAATTGCGTGAGGCGCTAATTGAACACGGCACGCCCGAAAAGCAGGCGAAGATGCGCACAGGGCAGATTTGGCAATGGATCTACCAATGGGGTGTGCGTGATTTTGGTGAGATGACCAATCTGGCCAAGGCCTATCGCACGCAACTGGCCGAGCAGTTCGTAATCGAAATCCCCGAAGTCGTGACCCGTCAGGTTTCAGAGGACGGCACCCGCAAGTATCTGTGCCGCATCGCGGGCGGGCATGAGGTTGAGGTTGTCTATATCCCTGAAGATGATCGCGGAACTCTATGCATTTCATCTCAGGTGGGCTGTACTCTGACCTGCTCCTTCTGCCACACGGGCACGCAGAAATTGGTGCGCAACCTGACAGCGGCCGAAATTGTCGGGCAGGTCATGATGGCGCGGGACGATCTTGAGGAATGGCCAACACCGGGTGCGCCCAAAGATGAAACACGCCTGCTGTCAAATATTGTGCTGATGGGTATGGGCGAGCCGCTTTACAACTTTGAAAACGTCCGTGACGCAATGAAGATTGCGATGGACCCCGAGGGGATTTCTCTGTCCCGTCGCCGCATCACGCTGTCGACCTCGGGTGTGGTACCCGAGATCGCGCGCACGGCTGAAGAAATTGGATGCCTGTTGGCGATCTCGTTCCACGCTACCACTGATGAAACTCGCGACGTACTTGTTCCGATCAACAAGCGCTGGAATATCGAGGAACTGCTGCAGGCGTTGGCCAGCTATCCCAACGCCTCGAATTCTGAACGGATCACGTTCGAATACGTGATGCTGGATGGCGTGAACGACAGCGACGAAGACGCGCATCGCCTGATCGCTCATATCAAGCGCCATAACATCCCGGCCAAGATCAACCTGATCCCGTTCAACGAATGGCCGGGCGCGCCCTACAAGCGCAGCTCGAACAATCGCATCCGCGCCTTTGCCAACATCATCTATCAGGCGGGCTATGCCTCACCCATCCGCAAAACGCGGGGTGAGGATATCATGGCGGCCTGCGGCCAGTTAAAATCGGCCACCGAACGGGCCCGGAAATCGCGAAAGCAGATCGAGGCTGAAGCCGGGCTGAACCGCTAAGGGCATGCGCCGTGGCTTCACGCGAAAAACTTAATGAATTGAGTGCTGTTTCCTTGTTCAAAATTTGGTATCTTCGGCGCAGACCCGCTCTGGATGGGGAACTCACCGACAGACACAAGGTGGTGAGATTGCCGGGGCGGTGCTGGTAACACCAATTAAGGCCGCTACCATTTTTCTGAAGCAAAGCGGCATTTAGGCGAACTGATCAGTCAGGGAGGCCACAATATGATTGTAAGTCACCGGCAAGTCTTGGGTATTGCAGCTGTTCTGGCGATCTCGGGATTTGTTCTCCACGCGGCATCTGCTCAGACCAAAGATCAGGATGCGCATTTGGCGATTGAAAACCCAGCCGATCTGACCAAGGAGCAAGCGCAGAAACACTATCAGTCATTGATACGACGCATGTCGCGGGGTTATGCGGCGGCACAGATGGACTTGATCCGAAACTATCAGAACTGGCCTTTGTTCAACGATGCGCCCTACATCTCGGCCACGCATGGGCAGCGCTATGTCAACAGCTATGCGAACCGCATGGCCCACAACTACGGCACATTGCAAGAAGGCGAAGAGCTGCCTGCGGGCTCGGTCCTGGCCAAAGACAGCATGACTGTCACAGATGAGGGCAATATCCATCCCGGTGCCCTGTTCGTGATGGAGAAACTGCCAGAAGGCACCAACCCGGAAACAGCCGATTGGCGTTATATCATGGTGATGCCGGACGGTTCGCTGTTCGGTGATACGATGGGCTTTCGCGCGTCAGAGGTCGATTATTGCCATGTCTGCCACGAGGCCGTCGCGGACCGGGACTATACGTTTTACGTACCCGAAGAGTATCGTGTCGCAGAGTGATCTTCAGGCCGCAGGATCAGGCAGCTTCAGCTCAGTCGCTTCCTGACGGCTCAGCTGCTCACCCTGTTTGCGTTTGGATAGGACCTCGCGGGCGAGCGCGTATTTCTCATCCTGCCAGAAGATCAAACAGCCGTTGCAGCCTTTGCCGCAACATCCCTCGGTTCCGATACGATTGGTTTTGAAGCGGCGCTCATTGCCGTCTTCGCCGATTTTCTCGACCAGCTCGTCACGACGGCGGGTATAGGCCTTAGGGTTGTCGCGACCTGAGGTTTCCAGCCCCTGCACCAGCTTGTCAAACCGAATGCGACTCCAGTGTTCGTCGGTCAGGGCACGTTCTTTGCGCAGGACGGAGTAGACCGGGAAACGGGCGCGCAGATCGTCGATATCCTCGTGATCGAACAGGGTGAAGGGAAGGCGGATTATGGTTTTGGTACTGCCATGCACAACGTTCAGCCGCGCCCCATCATGAGCGCGTTCAAAGTCATAGACCCGCAGCAGAACCGTCTCGCGCGAAATCGGAGAGACGAAATCCAATACATCCCCCGGTTCCAGCTTGTTTTTCACCTCGACCAGAAAGGCATCCTCGGTCACCTCGGTGACGATCCCGGCATATTCCCACTGCGCAATCGAGGCTGTGTGTTCGTAATCATGTGCATAATTGGTCAGGCGGCCTTCGTGGAAAGCCAGCGTGTAGCCGCGGTTCCCGACTGTTTCGAGTTCACGCATATAGGGCTTCGGGTCCCAGTTCTCGGGGTCGGCGTGATAGTCGTCGATGGCCATACGATAGGCGCGCGCGACGATGGCGGCATAATACTCCGATTTGCCGCGCCCTTCGACTTTCAGACTGTCGACACCGATCTTCAAGTATTCATCCAGCTTGGGCATGATGCACAGGTCGCGGGAATTGAGGATGTAGGATCCCCGATCATCCTCTTCGATGGGCATCAAATCACCGGGGCGACAGCCTTCTTCCAGCAGGAATTCGAATAGGTCGGCGTTTTCATCGGTAATGCGCAGCTCCTGATGCGTTCCGTCTTTCAGACGCAGTTTCAGACCATAGTTCCAGCGGCAGGAATTGGCGCAGTTGCCCTGATTGGCCCCGCGTTCGGCCATGAAGTTCGACAGTAGGCAGCGGCCCGAATAGGTCATGCACATGGCCCCGTGCACAAACGCCTCAAGCTTGATATCGGGGCATTTCTCGCGAATCTCGACCAATTCGGGGTATGAGACTTCGCGGGCCAGAACCACAAGCTCGGCCCCCTGATCCTGCCAGAACTTCACCGACAACCACGAACAGATATTGGCTTGCGTCGAGATATGCAGCGGCAGTTCCGGCGCGCGTTCGCGGACGTATTGGAACACTCCGGGGTCGGCGATGATCAGCCCGTCAGGTTTCACCGTGCGGACAGTGTCGATGTATTCGTCCAGCTTCGGAATGTCCTTATTGTGCGAGAACAGGTTCAGTGTCAGGTACGCGCGCCGGCCATGGTTGTGGCAGAACTCGACCCCCTCGATCACCTCTTCCAGCGAGAACTCGGATTTAGTGCGCAGCGACATATCCGGTGTGCCCAGATAGACCGCATCCGCGCCATACAGGATAGCGAGTTTCAACTTACGCAGATTGCCCGCAGGCATCAGCAATTCGGATCTGGACTGGGTCATGGGGATACCGGGCTAAGGATCAAGGGCGCCTTCTACGCCAAATTCCCGGCTCCCAAAACCCCGTTAACTGCGACGGAATCGCGCTGTTCCGATCACTTCGATCAGTTGTTGGCGAACCGGTTCCGGTTGCGCCTCGACCGCGTTCAAAACCTCGCGCAGTTCGGCGCGCAGCCCATGCATCTGGTCGATCAGAGAGATCATCATCGACAGTGCATCGGCTTCCATGTCGTACTGGTCATGCAGTTCGCATGCCAGTTCCAGACGAGCAACGTCGATACGCTGATATCGCAGCCCTTGCTCCGATTGCTCGGGGATCACGATCTCAGCGGCCAGATATTCGGTCAGGCGATCCGAAGTCAGGCGGGCGATGGCGTCGATCAGTTCGGCTTCGGTCAATGTGCGGCTCATGACGGCATTCCTTTGCGCGGATCATAGCCGTGGGTTTCGCGCCATGACTCCATGAAGTGCTTCAATTCATCGTCTACCTTGTCTGGCATTGCGACGGTCAGTTCAATGAACTGATCGCCCCGCTCGGACGAGCCGCGTTTCTTGACCCCTTTGCCACGCAGGCGCAGGGTTTTGCCGCTGCTGGTCCCCGCTGGGACACTGACATTGACGCCACCGTCGATGGTGGGGGCGGGAACCTTGCCACCCAGAACGGCCTCATCAATGGTGATGGGCAGCGTCATGTGGATGTCATCGCCCTGACGGTCGAACACCGGGTGATCCGCAACCGAGATCGTCACAAGCGCATCGCCGGGAGGCCCATCGCCGTACCCCGGGGCCCCTTTGCCACGCAGGCGGATGGTTTGCCCGGTCGTGATACCCGCAGGTATCTTCACTTCAATCCGGTTCCCATCTGGCAGGGTCAATTTCTGGCTGGCTCCGAAAACGGCGTCAAGAAAGCTGATCTGCAGCGAGTAGTTCAGGTTGTGGCCCGGTGCATGGAACTCCTGCGTGCGCTGTCCATATCCACCCCGCCCGCGCATGAATTCGGCAAAGATGTCGGACATATCGTCCTGTTCAGCCGCGTGACCGCGATAAGGGTTGCCAGCAGCCTCGGCATATTCGCGATAATACTGCTGCTGCGGACGTTCCTGACCCGACGCATCAATTTCGCCATTGTCGTAGCGTTTGCGCGTCTCGGGGTCTTTCAGCAGGTCATAAGCAGCAGCAGCGGCTTTGAACTTGGCCTCTGCCTCGGCATCGCCCGGCTTGAGGTCCGGGTGGCATTCTTTGGCGATCTTCCGATAGGCTTTCTTGATCTCGGCATCGCTGGCGTCTTTGGCGACGCCAAGTACGGAATAGGGGTCGTCGCTCATCTTGCCTCTCGTCGATGTGGGGTTTGGCCTTGATGAAGGTATTTTATCAATTGATTTCAACAGGTCAAAAAGAAGAGGCGGCTAAATTGTCTCGTAAATCTGTCAAGCTCTGCTAATATTAAGATGTTTCAGATTGATCATTGACGGAGATCACCCCATGACGCGCAGGCTCAAATCGGTGCTGGCATTGCTGGCTGGGAACGCCATCGGGCTGTTGTTGGCCAGTTTGCTGCTGTCAGAGTTTGCGATCCGACCGATTTCCTTCATCGTGGTGGTAGTCGTGTTCACCCTGGTCCAGGTGATAGCCGAACCGCTGATCCTGAAGCTGGGGGAAAAGAAGGCACCGGCGCTGAAGGGCGGAATTGCCTTGATCGTGACCTTTGTTGGCCTTCTGGTCACCGATCTGATCACATCCGGTCTGACCATTGGCGGTATCTCAAATCTGTTGGCCGCAACCTTGCTGGTATGGTTGGGCGCTCTGATCGGCAGTATTGTGCTGCCGATCTACGTGTTTCCCGAACTGCGCGACCCTAAGAAATAGTCATATCGCGTCTAAACTGGCCTCGATGGCCTGCCACAACTCGTCCACCGGTTCGCACCCCACGGACAGGCGGATGAAAGCAGGATCGACAGCATCCCCCCAACGGGCGCGCCGCTCGGCCGAACTGTGGACGCCGCCGAAGGATGTAGCCGGACGCAGCAGTGGGCAGCTGTTGATGAACTGTTCGGCTTTGGTTTCGGTCTCAAGCGTGATGCTTAGCAGAAACCCGAAGCGCGTGGTTTGAGCCGTCGCCAATGTGTGCGCCGGATCATCGGTCAGTCCGGGATAGCGGATCTGTTTCACGGCCGGGTGCGCCGCCAGCCGTTCAGCCAGTATTTGTGCTGAGCTACACATCCGATCAAACCGCACATCCAGAGTCTCCAAACCCCGATGTAGCAACCACGCTTCATGTGGCCCCGGGATCGCACCGGAGACGCGGCGCCATTCCTCAACTCGCTCCATGATTTGCGGATTGCGGCTGGCTAAATGACCCATCAACAGGTCCGAATGCCCACCCATCGCTTTGGTGTCTGAACTCACAACCACATCGATGCCAAGGTCCAGTGGGCGCAGGCCCAATGGGGTCATCGTTGTGTTGTCGGCGATGGTGATGCCGCCGGCCTCGCGCACGGCCTCGGCGATTACTGGCAGATCAAGCATGTCCAAACCGGGGTTCGAGGGGCTTTCCAGAAACACCGCATCGAATTCATCAAAGCCACCTTCGGCAAAGTCGGTGGTTGGGCGTTCGATAACCGAGACGCCCAGATTTGACAGGAACCGATCAGCCAAAAGGCGCGTCACATAATACCCGTCGGACGGGATCAGCAGCCGCGACCCGGCTTGGACCGTCGCAAACAAGGCCGCCGAAATCGCACCCATACCCGAAGGAAAGCTGAGGCAGGGTGCATCTTCGAGATGCGACAGAACGTGTTCCAGATGCACCCAGGTCGGGTTATCGACCCGGCCATAGCTGGCATGCCCATCCGGCGCGCCGGGCAGATGGTACATGCTGCTTTGGGTCAACGGCAGGGCCACAGGCTCGCCTTTGTTCAGAGCATTCCCGCGCAGGTGCAACATTTCTCCGGTCTTCGGGCGCATGGCTCAGCGCCCCGGTATTTCATCGCGTGGGGGCGCGGGTTCCCAGTTCTCGATGATCTCGACTGCCTCTTGCGCAGTGTCGACAAAGCGGAACAGGTCAAGATCCTCGTCCGAGATGGTGCCCGCATCAGCCAGAGCCTCCCAGTTGATAACCTTCTCCCAGAACTCACGCCCGAACAGCAGGAAAGGGACGCGATCCATGCGGCCGGTCTGGATCAAGGTCAGGGATTCGAACAGCTCATCCATGGTGCCGAAGCCACCGGGGAAGATGGTGATGGCGCGGGCGCGCATAAGGAAGTGCATCTTGCGGATGGCGAAGTAGTGGAAATTGAAGCTGAGATCAGGCGTCACGTATAGGTTCGGAGCCTGCTCGTGCGGAAGCACGATGTTCAGGCCGATCGAACACCCGCCCGCATCCTGTGCACCACGGTTACCCGCCTCCATCACGCCGGGGCCGCCACCGGTGACGATCACATTTTCGCGGCAGCCTGTCTGATTTGACTTCTCGGTCATCAGCCGCGCAAACTCACGCGCTTCATCGTAGTATTTCGACAGCCCGGCCAAGGTCTCGGTCCGCGCCGTGTGTTTCTGAGCGGGTTCCGGAATGCGCGCGCCACCGAACATGACGATGGTCGAGGTGATCTCACGCTCTGTCATGATCATCTCGGGCTTCAGCAGCTCCAGTTGCAGTCGTACGGGGCGCAGCTCATCCCGGCACAGGAAGTCATCATCAGCGAAGGCAAGGCGATAGGCCGAAGACCGCGTCTGCGGGGTATCTGGTACCTCGCTTGCGGTCGAGCGGTCGGTCTGTGCGTCGCGAAAGGGGCTGAGGCGATCTTCTCTCATAAACGGGGTTCCCTGCTTGCGTGTTTCCAAAACAGCTATAGGGTTCGCGGGCAGAGTGCCAGTCACGGAAAGACAAGAATGGATTGGAAAAGTGAAATATTGGCAGCGCGGGATCGCATTGCCGGACACGCGCAGGTCACACCGGTGATGGAAAGCCATATTCCGGGCTATCCGATTGAAATGAAGCTTGAACATATGCAGCACACCGGCAGCTTCAAAGCGCGCGGGGCGTTCAATACCCTGCTCAGCATGGATGTGCCTGCGGCAGGCGTCGTGGCGGCTTCCGGTGGCAACCACGGTGCGGCAGCGGCTTATGCCGCGCAATCACTGGGCTATCCAGCGAAGATTTTTGTGCCCGAACTTGCAGGTCCCTCCAAGATTGCGCTGATCAAGCGGATCGGGGCTGATCTGAGTGTTGTTTCGGGTGAATACGCCAATGCACTGACCATGGCGCAGGCGCATGAGGAAAGCACCGGCGCCATGCAAATCCATGCCTATGATGCGCCAGCGACGGTGGCAGGGCAGGGGACATGTTTTGCTGAATGGGACGCGCAGGGCTTGCAGGCGGACACAGTATTGGTGGCCGTGGGCGGCGGTGGGCTGATTGCCGGAGCTTTGGCATGGTTTCAGGGTGCGCGCAAAGTCGTGGCGGTCGAACCGGAAACCTCTTGCGCGCTGAATGCGGCGTTGGCTACGGGCGAACCGGTTGATGTTTCCGTTTCGGGCATCGCAGCGAACGCACTGGGCGCACGGAGAATTGGTGATATTTGCTTTCGGCTGGCCCAAGGCATGAGTTCGGTTCTGGTTTCTGACGATGCGATATCGCAAGCCCAGAATGCTCTGTGGCAGACGCATCGAATACTGGTTGAACCGGCAGGGGCTGCTGCGCTTGCCGCACTGATTTCGGGCGCTTACCAGCCGGAGCCGGGTGAGCGTGTCGCAGTGCTGATTTGCGGCGGGAACATCGCGCCAGATCCGCTAACAGGTTGAGAATACGGCTTGTAGATGTTGTTCATGGATTTTATCTATAATTCATGACCGCGACCATTGCCGACACAATCTATAATGCCCTGAGCCAGAAAATCATCACCGGCGATCTTCCTGCCGGTGAAAAGCTGCGTCAGGACCATATCGCGCGCGACTTTGAGACCAGCCATGTTCCGGTGCGCGAAGCACTGCTGCGGCTTGAGGCGCATGGATTGGCCAAAAGCGAGCCGCGAAAGGGCATGCGCGTCACCGCGTTGGACCCTGCCGAAGTGCGTGAGGTGATCGAAATGCGTGTCGCGCTGGAAACACTGGCAATGCAGCATTCCGTGCAAAACATGACTCCATCTGCTCTGAAGGCCGCTGATGATGCACGAAAGGCGTGTGATGAGGCAGAGAGCATGCCTCAGTGGGAGGCGCGGAACAGGGTGTTTCATCGTGCCATCCTGACACCTTGCGGGTTGCCCCGTCTTTTGCATGCCGTCGATGATCTGCACATTGCCAGTGCCAGGCACCTGTTTGCACATTGGCGGCCCAAATGGGTGCAGCGCGTCGATACGGATCACGCTGCGATCATTCAGGCACTGAAGAGCAAAGACATTTCCGCCGCAACCTCGATACTTGTGCGCCATATCCGTCGTGCAAGCTGATACTTTCTGCCTTTGAAACTACAATCTGTGCATCCCGTACAGATTTGACTTGATTTTTAATAGATAAAAATGATGATCATCTTCGAATCGATGAAATATTATCTATAAAAAAGAGAAAGACAATGAAAGCCACTCTGCAATCCACCCTTCCGGCCGCCGGAGCAATAACCCCTGCGGGTCAGATCCTTCGTGTCGCGATGGGTATTCTTCTTTTGACCGCCAGCGCCAAGGTCCAAGTGCCATTTTGGCCTGTGCCCATGACCCTTCAAGTCGCCGCTGTCATGGCTATCGCCGCGGCATTTGGGCTGCGTCTCGGTTCTGCAACCGTGATTGGCTACATGGTCGCCGGGGCAGTGGGTTTGCCCGTGTTTGCCGGAACGCCCGAAAAAGGCATCGGGCTGGCCTATATGATGGGCGGAACCGGAGGTTATTTGCTGGGTTTCGTGGTCGCCTCGGTCATGGTTGGATGGGCCGCGGACAATCTGCGCAAACTGTTTCTGGTTCCGGCGATGCTGGCTGGACTAGCGGTGATCTATGCGCTGGGTCTGGGTTGGTTGGCTCAGTTCGTGCCTGCAGACAAGGTTCTGGTTTACGGTTTCAGCCCTTTCATCCTGGGTGATCTCGTGAAGATTGCATTGGCAGCCGTTCTCGTGATTGGCCTGCCGACGGGTCTGATGCAGAAAATCCGTGGGCCGCAGCCAGATGCTTGATACCGGGCAAGATATCCGCAGCGATTGGACCGTGGATGAAGTGGAGGCGCTGATGCGCCTCCCACTGTTGGATCTGGTAGGTCGCGCAAATGTAATTCACCGGACGTATCACGATCCAAACGACATCCAAAAAGCCAGCCTGCTGTCGATAAAAACCGGAAGCTGTCCCGAGGATTGCGCCTATTGCCCGCAATCCGCCCATCATCGCGAGGTCGAGCTGACCAAGGAAAAGCTCATGAACCCTGCGCATGTCATCTCGCTTGCCAAACGGGCGCGCGATGCGGGGGCTGAACGGTTTTGCATGGGTGCTGCATGGCGTCAGGTGCGCGACGGCGAAGAATTCGACAATGTGCTGGACATGGTGCGGGGCGTGCGCGATCTGGACATGGAGGCTTGCGTCACCCTGGGCATGCTCAAGCCACATCAGGCCAAACGATTGGCGGAGGCGGGACTTACGGCGTACAATCATAACCTGGATACTTCGCCGGAATTCTATGGCGAGATTATTGGAACTCGTACCTATCAGGATCGTCTTGAGACCCTCAGCTATTGCCGGGACGAAGGCATTGATCTGTGCTGCGGCGGCATTATCGGTATGGGTGAAAGCCTGCGGGATCGTGCCTCGCTGTTGCAGGTCCTTGCGAATTTTGACCCGCATCCCGAAAGCGTACCGATAAACGCGCTGATCCCGATCAAAGGCACGCCGCTGGCGCATCTAGAAAAGGTGGGCATTTTTGATCTGGTGCGCATGGTTGCGACCGCGCGGATCACCATGCCGCAAACACGGGTGCGTATGTCCGCAGGGCGGTCGGATTTTTCAACTGCCGAGCAGGCTTTGTGCTTTCTGGCTGGCGCAAATTCGGTTTTCTACGGCGATGTGTTGCTGACCGCACCCAATGCCGGAACCCAAAATGACCGGGATATGTTTGCCGCACTCAGCGCACTTACCGATGATTGACGCAAACCGAGGTATCCGCGTCGCATTGCGCCATGGGTCTCGCTTGCGTATAGGCCACATCAACGTGAACAGATTCTCTAGGGAGACGCCCCATGTCCAATGCGCAACTGGAAGCCGCCATCGAAGCCGCCTGGGAAGTACGTGACACAATCACCCCTGCGACCACTGGCGAGCAACGAGAAGCAATCGAAGATACGCTGAACGCGCTGGACAGCGGTTCGCTGCGAGTGGCTGAAAAGCTCGACAGTGGTGATTGGCACGTGAACCAGTGGGCGAAAAAAGCAGTTCTGCTGGGGTTCCGCATCAAGGACATGGAAATCCAGACCGGAGGCCCGCAAGACGGCGGCTGGTGGGATAAGGTTGACAGCAAGTTCGCCGGCTGGGGAGAGAACCAGTGGCGCGCGGCAGGGTTCCGCGCCGTGCCAAACTGTGTGGTCCGCAAGTCGGCCTATGTCGCACCGGGTGTGGTGCTGATGCCCTCGTTCGTGAACCTTGGCGCTTATGTCGATGAAGGCACGATGGTTGATACCTGGGCCACCGTTGGTTCCTGCGCGCAGATCGGCAAGAACGTGCACTTGTCGGGCGGCGTAGGCATTGGAGGCGTACTGGAGCCGATGCAGGCCGGTCCGACCATTATCGAAGACAACTGCTTTATCGGTGCGCGTTCGGAAGTGGTCGAAGGCTGCATCGTCCGCGAGGGTTCGGTTCTGGGCATGGGCGTGTTCATCGGTAAATCCACCAAGATCGTGGACCGCGAAACCGGTGAAGTCATGTATGGCGAGGTTCCGCCCTATTCGGTGGTTGTTGCGGGTTCGATGCCGTCCAAGAACAATGTAAGCCTGTATTGCGCGGTCATCGTGAAACGCGTCGATGAAAAGACCCGTTCGAAAACTGGGATCAATGAGCTACTGCGCGATTGATCCCGTCGTTTCAGTCTGAATAGGCCGCAGAGTGCATGCTCTGCGGCCTTTCTTATTTTGGCATGAACTCCAGCACTGTCTGCTGAAAGAAATCAATCGCCGCCTCACCTCCGGCCCCTTTGGCCAGAGGGCCGACTTGATATCGGGGCGATTGAAGGGCGCGCTGCATCTTTTCGCACACCCAGACATCCTCGGTCTGAAAATCCCCCGTCTCCAGTGGGTGCTGGGTCCAGTGAGAGGATTTGATCCGACCGGATTCCGGGTCGTATCCGGGTATGTCCGCCGCGCGATGCGTATAGGTGAACCAGCCTTTAGGCGACCAGTTTCTGACCCGCAGAAGTGTTGTGTTGGCGTCGACCGGTTCCATGGTCGATATCGAAAACCCCCAGGGGTTTGGCGTCAGGATCGTGGTCGGAAACAGCATGTAGACCCCGCCATAGCCCGGCGTGTCTGCATTCCGTACCGTTTTCAGGCCGGACCCTTTGGCCGAGTTTTCAACAAACTGCGGGATACGGTGTTTGACTCCTTCGCGCTCGGTCGACCACCAAACCATGTTGTGGCCAAAAACCTCCCAAAGATTCTTGTCATGGGTTGGCCCGCCCAACGTGTCTTTGTGCAGATAGGCCAGATGATAGCCGTCGATTGCATTTTCAAAGAAGACCTTCCAATTGCAGTTGATCTCATAGACCACGTCGTCGGGGTTTTCTTGTAGCTCGCTTGATGCCAGATCATGAGGCCAAGGTATTTGAGCCAGATCGCCAAGCCACGCGTCAAAGCTTTGATCCGGTTCTGGGTGAACAAAAACAAGGTTGCGGAAGACACCGACTGAGGCACCGAACAACGCGGTTTCCTTCTTGTCCAGATCCGGAAAGCACTCGCGCTGGGCTGGTACTCCGCGCAAAGCGCCATCCAGATTGTAGACCCAGTTGTGATAAGGGCAGACAATGGTTTTGCCTGCGTTGCCGCAACCTTCCAACAACTCGGTTCCGCGATGGCGGCATTGGTTGTGGAAGGCGCGCAAGTCGCCATTTGCGTCCCGTATGACGATCAGAGCGTAGGCCCCGGCCTGAATTGTCCTAAAATCGCCGGGTTCGGTGAAATCCATAGTCACGCCGGCAAAACTCCAGCACTTGCTGAACAGGGTTTTCTGTTCGGCCTCATACCAACTGTCAGAGACATATGCCTCACGCGGCAGTTGTTGCTTGGGTTGATCCGGAAGTGCGTCAGGCGGCATTGTCGAGTCCATTTATTGTCAAAAATGATAATCATCAATATTGACAATAAACCTTCGAATGTCCAGATTTCACCTTAAGATTTTTCTGAACCCGCTTGGAGGCAGGATGACTTTTATTCAAACCCTGAGGAATCAAAGGTGGATGACACTGCTAATTCTGGCGGCGCTTCTTGTCTCGACCTTCGCCGGGTATTACGGCCTTTGGGGTCTGTTGTTCATATTTTGGGGGCTCTTGGCGGTGCGCTCGGGGCAGGCCTTCTTGATCGAACCGATAAACCGTGCGACAGATCCGGCACTGTTCTGGTCGCTGACGGTTTTGTGGATCGGTTTGGGCGTTCTCTACGTTCTGGCGGATGTTTTTCCACCAGTTTCGAACGGATTCTGATGCCCCGTCCCAGTATGAAAGACGCCAGATCCGAGCAAATCCTGAACGCATTTATGCGTTGTGTCGCGCGGTACGGGCTGGATGGCTCGACCCTGGCGCGCATATCAGAAGAGGCGGGCGTCGGGCGGCCATTGCTGCGCCACTATCTGGGCAACCGGGATGAGATGGTTCGCAAGCTGCTGGATCACGTCCTGAAAGTCTTCGCGGATCAGGTTGAGGCGCTCTTCGACACTCTGCCGTGCGCTAGTCGGGTTGCAGCGATGCTGGACGCTTTGTTCGGACGCGGCACATATTCTTCGGAAAGTGCTGCGGTTTTTGCCGCTTTGGTCGCAGCCTCAGAAAGACACGCGGATTTGCGAGAACCCTTGCTTGGGTTTGTCTATGACTTCGAGGCAAGGATCGCTGCTGAAATCATGAACGAACTGCCTGCTGCCAATATGCAAGGGGTCCAAGCCGTGGCAGCGGGTATGTCCGCAATTTATTTCAATACGGATGCTGTGATGCCATTGCGACCCCGGGCGGAATGGCGCGACACGCAGCGCGTGGCAGCGCAGATGCTGTTGGACCACCTACACGACAGCACCTGCGACTGAGTTGACCGTGCCATCGGGCCAGCGTATTGCGGGCACTATGGAAAAGCAGAAAAAACCTTCGCGCCAGCAAGTCTATACGTTGTTGGTTCAGATCGGTCGCAAAGATGGCGACGGCCTGCCCGAAGGCGCGACCGGGGCGGCGTTGATGTGTTTTGCCAGCGGCGTGGACGAGGCCGAAGCCGTGCGCGAGACAGTAGCGATCCTGAAGCAGGCCGATACTGCACCGCTGGATGTCACCGGCTATGGCACCCTGGCCGAGCGTGAGGCGCAAGGACATGATATCGATCCGGATGAGCGGGCATTGATGCAACGGGCGCTGGATGAAAACGCGGTTATCGTGGCACAGATGACACCATTCTTCGGCGACGAGGAAACTGCTTAGTTTCTCACCCCGAACCACTTGCGATAGATTTCGTCATAGGTGCCGTCTTCGCGCAGGGACAGCAGCGCCTGATTGACGTCTTCGACCAATGGTGATCCGGTTGGAAATGCGATCCCATAGTTTTCACGCAGGAAGATGCCCCCGGTCATTGTCGCCATTCTGCGCCCTTCGTGGCTGGCATAATAGGACAGTATCGGAGCGTCGAAAACGACCGCATCCAAATCCTTATTCTCAAACGCGTTCAGCATGTTCTGCAGATCGCCATAGCCGGTATAGTCGATCTCGCGCCGGTTCAGGAAACTGGCGGCGGTTGAATCGGAAATCGTCCCGACCTGTTTGCCGTAAAGGTCGTTGACCGAATTGACGCTGCCGGTGATTGCGTCCACCGTCATCACCGAGGTGATCCGGGCCGTGAAAACGGAGACGATGAATAGGGATGACACCACCAGTACTACACCCAACAGGCGGCCAAACGGGGTGCGCGGCATCCGCTCTTCGAAGCCACCGTTCACCACCAGGTTGAGGGCCCACCAGAACGACGGGAACCACGCCTCATTCAATTTGCGATCAAAGTAGGGCTGCGCGCGTTTCTCAAAACTCCACATCAGCATGCCGCCACCAAGCAGGATCGCAAAGGCCAGCCCGATGGCGATGAACAATTCCCGAGACAGCAAAGCGTGCAACAGCGATGGCTGGCGAGCGGCCTCTGACGGGACCATGATCTGTAATCCGGCCTCAAATATCGGTTGCGTGAAATCCATTCGGGTTTCGCGCAAGGCGGTGATCGATATATTAGCGATCGCCAGATCGGCAGAACCATCCTGAACCGCGCCCAACATTTCTCCAAATGTCTCGACGCGGTTGACCGAGTATTCCCAGCCGAGTGATTCAGACAGTGCCGCCAGAAGATCCATCGAGAAACCGGTCTGGGCACCGTCCTCGACAAATGAGAACGGAGGACGGGTTACCGTTGTAACCGTAAGAGACTGGGCCTGGCTTTGCTGCGCAAGAGTCGCGAAAGTCAGGCAGATCAATGCGAAGAAGACACGCTTCATGTGGAATCACCTGTTTCGCGGCCCTCTAACTCACTTAAGGGCAGCGCGGCAAGGCAGCCGCTGGGTCAACGCTCATGTTTTGTTGGGGTGCAAAATCAAGCCGCTTGGGCATTCGGTCTCGGAATTCGACTATTCGGGGTTGGCAATCCGGGCAATTCGTTGAATCTGTGCACGAACACAGGCACCCCTAAGGACAAGAGGCCCAATATGACCGATCCAGTTGAGCTGACAGCAAATCTGATCCGTTGCCCATCAGTCACACCTGATGAAGGCGGGGCATTGGTCTTGCTGCAGCAGGTGCTGGAGGAGGCCGGGTTTTATTGCACTCGCGTAGATCGTGGTGGAATCTGCAACGTCTTCGCCCGGTGGGGGCAGAAGGGTCACGCGCGCAGCTTTGGCTTTAATGGTCATACGGATGTGGTTCCGGTAGGGGATGAAGCAGCCTGGACCATGCCTCCCTTTGGCGCTGAGGTCCGGGACGGGGTGATGTACGGCAGGGGCGCGACGGATATGAAATCGGGCGTGGCAGCCTTTGCGGCAGCTGCAATCGATTTTGTACGTGACACGCCCCCGGATGGGGCGGTGATCCTGACGATCACAGGTGATGAAGAAGGCGACGCACTGGATGGCACTGTTGCTTTACTGGATCATATGGCCGCAACGGATGAGCGGATGTCGGTTTGTCTGGTGGGCGAACCCACTTGCCCGAACACGATGGGCGAAATGATGAAGATCGGCCGGCGCGGTTCGATGACTGCGTGGTTCACTGTGAGCGGAGTGCAGGGGCATTCGGCCTATCCGCATCGGGCGAAGAACCCGGTGCCCGCGATGGCGCGACTGATGGATCGGCTGGCCAGCCACGAGCTGGATCAGGGGACCGATCACTTTGACGCCTCGACCTTGGCAGTTGTCACGATCGACACCGGTAATTCGGCGACAAATGTGATCCCGGCGCAATGTTCAGGGACAGTGAATATCCGGTTCAATGAGCTGCATTCCGGGGCCAGTTTGAGCGATTGGTTGCAATCCGAGGCAGCCGCCGTTGCCGAGGCGTTCGGCGTCGATGTCGAGACCCGGGTCAAGATTTCGGGTGAAAGCTTTCTGACCCCTCCGGGGACATTGTCTGATCTGGTAGCTTGCGCTGTCGAAGCAGAAACAAATATCCGCCCCGAGCTTTCGACCACCGGCGGGACCTCGGATGCCCGCTTCATCAAAGATCATTGCCCGGTGGTCGAGTTTGGTCTGGTCGGGCGCACCATGCATCAGGTCGATGAATGTGTCGAAGTGGCGCAAATTCATCAACTCAAGGCGATCTACACCCGTATTCTGACGGATTACTTCGCCTGATCCATGCAGAAAACGCTGGTCATCATGGTGAAAGAGCCACGTCCAGGGCGGGTCAAGACCCGTTTGGGGCGCGATATCGGCATGGTTGGGGCTGCTTGGTGGTTTCGGCACCAAACGCGTTCCCTGATCCTGCGTTTGCGCGATCCGCGCTGGCAGATTGTACTGGCGGTCTCTCCGGATAGGGAGGGAATGAACAGTCGGGTCTGGCCTGTTGATTTACCCCGGAAGCCTCAGGGGCGCGGAGATCTGGGCGATCGTATGGGGCGGATGTTGCGCGGTGCTCCCGATGGTCCGGTGTGCCTGATCGGTGCGGATATTCCGGGCATCACAAGGGGTCACATTGCGCGGGCCTTTCGCGCGTTGGGCCGGGCTGAGATGGTGTTCGGGCCATCCCCGGATGGCGGCTATTGGTTGGTTGGTGCTCAGCGTTATGGCGCGTTGCCTTCGGGGTTATTCCGCGATGTGCGCTGGTCAACGGAACACGCGTTGAAAGACACACTGAATTCGGTTCGCGGGTGCCGAGTAACGTTGCTGGATCACCTGAGCGATGTGGATACCGTGGCCGATCTGCACGGCTGACCCGACAGACCGCTTTTTGGTCATGACGCGGTCGCATGCCCGTGCTAGGCCAAACTCATGACACGCATTCCGACCAAGCAAGAGGTCCTCGACTGGATCTCGGCGAACCCTACCCTGACCTCGAAACGTGATATCGCCAAGGCTTTTGGCATCAAAGGCGCGGATCGGATCGATCTGAAGCGTATCCTGAAAGAGCTTGAGGCCGACGGCCATCTGGAAAAACGCAACCGCAGCTATCGCGATCCGGATCGTCTGCCGCCGGTCAGCGTGTTGCAGGTGAAGGCCCCGAACGTAGATGGCGACCTGTTTGCGCGCCCGTTGGAATGGCACGGTGAGGGAGTCGAGCCCATCGTTCTGCTCGTAACGCGTGCCAGCGATCCGGCGCTGGGTGAGGGTGACCGCATTCTGGCCCGCCTGACCGTGGTGCATGAGGAAGATCACAATTACGAAGCCCGCTTGATCCGCCGCATCGGCACCAACCCGCGCAAGATCGTCGGCATTTTCCGCAAAGGGGCCGAAGGCGGGCGGATCGTGCCCATCGACAAGGCTGGTCAGACAGAATGGCTGGTCGCGGACGGGGCCGTTCTGGGGGCCAAGGATGGTGAGTTGGTTGAGGCCGAACAGGCCGGACCCAAGAACCGCATGGGTCTGCCGCGTGCGCGTATTGTTGAACGGCTCGGCGATCCGACCGCGCCCAAGGCTGTCTCGTTGATTGCCATTCACCAACACGGTATTCCCGACGATTTCCCGGACAAGGTGATCGAAGAAGCCGACAAGGCCAAACCCGTTGGACTGAAAGGGCGTGAAGACCTGCGGGATATGCCCTTGCTGACCATCGATCCTGCGGATGCACGGGACCACGACGACGCCTGCTATGCCCATGCTGATGACGATCCCAAGAACCCGGGTGGCCATGTGATCTGGGTCGCCATAGCTGACGTCGCCGCCTATGTGAAACCCGGTACGGCTCTGGATCGCGAGGCACGCAAGCGAGGCAACTCCAGTTACTTCCCGGACCGCGTAGTGCCGATGCTGCCGGATCGCCTGTCCGGCGATCTATGCTCCCTGCACGAAGGCGTCCCGCGCGCTTGTATCGCGGTTCGGATGCAGATTGATGCCGAAGGCAACAAGATCGGCCACCGGTTCGTGCGCGGCCTGATGCGCTCTGCCGCCTCGCTGAATTATACCGAGGTGCAGGAGGCCATCGACGGCAACCCGAACGACCGCACCGGGCCGCTGTTGGATACGGTGCTGAATCCGCTTTACGCCGCCTATGCTGCGCTGAAAAAGGCACGTTCCGTGCGGCAGCCGCTGGAACTGGACCTGCCTGAGCGCAAAATCGTACTCAGCGATGCGGGAGAGGTGACCAGCGTCGCGTTCCGTGACCGGCTGGATGCGCACAAGCTGATCGAGGAATTCATGATCCTCGCCAATGTCGCCGCTGCCGAGACCCTGATCGCCAAACGCCGCCCGCTACTGTTCCGCGTCCACGAAGAGCCCGCGCCTGAAAAGCTGGAAAGCCTGAGAGAGACGGCGCAGGCGGCGGGACTAAATCTCGCCAAAGGACAGGTATTGCAGACCCGACATTTGAACGCGCTGCTAAACGCTGCTGCTGGTACCGAGGATGCGGAACTGATCAACCTGACGACCCTGCGGTCGATGGCGCAGGCCTATTACAACCCCGAAAATTTCGGCCATTTTGGACTGGCTCTGCGGAACTATGCGCATTTCACTTCTCCCATCCGGCGCTATGCTGATCTGATCGTGCATCGCGCGCTGATCTCAGCCCATGGCTGGGGCAAGGACGGTTTGACCGAGGATGAGATTGCACGGTTGGAAGAAACGGCAACCCATATCTCGGATACCGAGCGCCGCTCGATGATGGCCGAGCGCGATACGACTGATCGCTATCTGGCGGCCTATCTCAGCGAGAGGGTCGGCAATGAGTTTTCTGGCCGGATCAGCGGTATTGCCCGGTTCGGTGCCTTCGTGAAGATGGACGAGACCGGAGCGGACGGTCTGGTTCCAGTGCGTTCGCTGGGGCGAGAGTTTTTCCATTTCGACCGAGAGGCCGGGACGCTGATGGGCTCGGACACCGGGCTGATCATCGCCATTGGCCAGCGTGTCACGGTGCGGTTGACCGAGGCGACGCCGGTGACGGGCGGATTGGAATTGGAGTTGTTGTCCATCGATGATCAGGCGCTGCCGCGCGGCCGTGGCCCCGCCAAGCGCGGAACGCGGCGCAAGGCCGCCAGCACCAAGCGCAAGAAGGACAAGATCAAGCGCAAGGTCGAACGCAAACGCCGTCAGAGGTGATAAGTAAGCGCGCGCGCAATCAGCCAGCCATGGCGCGTAGGATCAATCTGATCGGGCCGGTCGAACAGAATCGCGCGATTGCCGTCGATCCGATCCTCTCCAGGAAAGGCGGAGGTAAAATCCCCCATCAGTCGGCTTTGGCAGTGTACGAACAACGCAAAGCAAGCCGCCTTGTGTCCGCCCAAACGAATCGTCGAGCCTTTGGGCGCCAGATAGGCGGGCTGGCCCCACCGCAACGCTTCTTCCAGAGGCTGAGCGCGTGGCAGCGAGGCCGTAGTTTCGAAGATCAACTCGCGCAGCGCTAGTGCCCCATTGCGCGTCTCTTCCGGAAGCGCCTCATAGGCTGCAGCGACTTTTTTGTCCTCAAAGGCTGTCATGATAGCGGGATCGCCTGCTCCATTCGGTCGATATATCTGTTGAGCAGCTTATCTTGTTTAATCCGCCGGGTCAGGGGGGTGTCTGATGGTGTCGCGCGCATCGCCGCCAGCATTGGACCGACGCTCATGTCCGCCGAGGTAGGTTTCTCTCCCATCAGATAAGGCGATTGCCAAAGATAGGCCGAGATCGCCTCAAAGTCGCGCTCCAGCCGGTCTTGTCGTTCGACGGGCGAAAAGCGGGATACACCTTGAAACGCGAGCCCCTTGAGAACGGATTTCCGGATCGAATTCGAAACCGGCTTGCGGATCAGTGCGGGAATGACGGTAAAGAATGTATCGCGCAGGATTGGCCAAACCTCATCATTGGCCCAACGGTCCTGCACGACATGAAAGTAAAGGTGTTCCTCGGCCATGCGGACCAGTGCGCGGGACTGGGCTTTTTGCAGGTCGGTCAGGCCAGCATCGAAATCGGCCCCCTGAGCCTCAAGCCAGTCGCGGATCAGGTCGCTGTCCGGAATCAGACGTTCAGGCGTGCGCAGAACCGGCAGCTTCTGGTGTGGCATCTTGCGTGGATCCAGCAGATCGGACCGTTGCCAGCGCAGGCCCGCGTTTTGAAGCATCAGGGCCGTTTTCACACAGAATGGGCTGGCGCTGAACAGGCCAAAGGCAGAGGGGAAGGTGAGAAGGGTCAGCATCATCAGCTCCATAGTTGGGACGCCTGATGGATACGCCGGACTGATGACAGATTCTGACATTAGGCTTAGAGTAGACTATACTATGTCCCGCACCGCCCGTCTTTTTCAGTTGATGCAGGCCCTACGATCTGGCCCCTCGCCCAGAACGTCGGTTCAATTGGCGCAGGATTTAGGCGTTTCGCCGCGCACAGTGCACCGGGATATCGATGCATTGCGTGGTCTCGGGGCGATAATCGACGGAGAGGCCGGGTTCGGGTTCACCCTAATCGAGGATGCGACCCTACCGCCGCTGGGTTTTACCAATGATGAGCTTGAAGCGTTGGTTCTGGGCTTGCGCGAGGTGCAGCTGATTGGTGACCCGGCGCTGTCGGATGCCGCAAGCGCGGCCCTACGCAAGCTGCAGGGCCGGTTGCCGCAGCGCCAGTCGCACCGATTGAGCCACGCCGTTTTGACCGCCACGCGATTTGACAGGCCGGCCGTGCCAACCATCGATGTCGCCGAACTGCGCCAAGCCGCGTGGGACGAACGCGTGATCGAGTTTGCCTATACCGATGCCAAAGGCGCAGACACCCGTCGTCGGGTCAATCCGCTGAGCATCGTCTATATGGACCGTGCCAGCGTATTGCTGAGTTGGTGCCACCTGCGACAGGATTTCCGAGTGTTTCGGCTGGATCGTATGCAGGGCATGGATGTGACCGAGGATAGCTTCCGACCCAATCGCGTATCGCTGTTGCGTGATGCCATTGCGCGTATTCGCGCGGAACGTGAGGAACAGGATCAGGAAACCTGACGTTCTGCGTTTTGAGAAATCCCGATTGTGCGCTATCATCGACCCTGAGCAGTAATCAGGATAAAACGGAATGCGTAAGTGTGTAGGTGGCGTTATGACCGCCGCATTATGGGCATCCATCGTGCAGGCGGATACAACAGAAAATTCGATACGGCCTCTGGCCCGACCTATGGTCGACAATGTGCAACTGGCCTCGGCGGACGTGACGGTCTCGGTACGGCCCGTGCTGCGGCCTAAGGTCGAGGTGCAACGTGTATCGGCAGACGGGAATGCCCGATTTCAGGCTTGGCTGGGGGCATTTCGCAAGCGGGCGCAAGAGCAGGGCATCTCGGTCAATACGCTGGATCGGGCGTTGGCTGGGGTGACCTATGACAGTGACATCATCAAACGTGATCGCAATCAGGCGGAGTTTTCCAAACCGATTTGGGAATATCTGGGCGGAGCGGTTTCAAAAACGAGGATATCCAACGGTCGCGCTGGGCTAGACAAGCACCGAGAGACTTTGACACGGATCGAAGCCCGGTACGGCGTCGAAAAAGAGGTCGTGACCGCGATCTGGGGTCTTGAGACTTCGTTCGGCACCTACCGAGGAAGCAAGCAAACCATTCGGTCGCTGGCGACTTTGGCCTTTGATGCTCGACGAGCAAACTTTTTTGAGGGACAGCTGATCGCCGCGTTGCAGATACTGCAGGCAGGGGATGTCGACCCTGAGAATATGGTAGGCAGTTGGGCTGGGGCGATGGGGCATACACAGTTCATGCCGACCTCGTTTCTTGATTTCGCGGTTGATTTCGATGGAGATGGGCGTCGCGAGATCTGGTCGGATAATCCAACTGATGCCTTAGCATCAGCCGCTTCTTATTTGGCAAAACATGGATGGACCAAAGGCCAACCTTGGGGGGTCGAAGTGCAACTACCATCCGACTTTGACTACGCCAACGCGCGGCGAGATTTCACTCTGATGCCGTCGGAATGGGCGGCCCGAGGGGTTCTTGCTTACTCGGGCAAGGCAGTGCCCGATCACGGGCAAGCAGCAATCTTGTTACCGGCGGGTGGTCGGGGTGTCGCCCTGATGATCTTCAATAATTTCAAAGTGATCGAGGCCTACAACGGCGCCGATGCCTATGTGATCGGCATCGGGCATCTGTCCGACCGGCTTGCAGGAGGCTCTCCGTTTGAGGCCGATTGGCCGCGTGGCGATCGCGTATTGAGCTTTACTGAAAAGAAAGAACTACAGCGTCGGCTGACTCAGGCGGGCTTCGATACACAAGGGATCGATGGGCGCACCGGGCCAAATACGATTAACGCGGTGCGCGCGTTTCAGGTTGCTCAGGGGTTGATCCCGGATGGATACCCGTCGCTCGGCCTGCTGGAAAGGATGCGCTGATAATCAGGGCGACCCAATTGGGTCGCCCATGATCTAATGATCAGGACGCAGGCTTCATCAGACCTTTTTCGTTGATTTCAACCAACGCATCATCCAACGATTTTTGAATGCGCACGAACATCTCGTCGATTTCGGCCGGGGTAATGACCAACGGCGGAGAGATGACCAGGCGGTCGTCCACATGACGCATGATCAGATTGTTTTTGAAGCAATGTTCGCGGCAGATATATCCGATCGTGCCGGGATCTGATGCGAACTTGGCTCGGCTTGCCTTTTCAGGCGTCAATGCGATGGACCCCATCAAGCCTGCGATCTTTGCCTCTCCGACCAGCGGATGCTCGACCAATGCGTCCCATTTCTTTTTCATATAGGGCGCGACCACGTTGCGCACGTGATCGACGACGTTTTCTTCTTCTAGGATGCGCAGATTTTCGAGCGCAACTGCTGCGGCAACCGGGTGGCCGGAATAGGTGTAGCCATGGTTGAACTCGGTGGCGCTGATGACACGGGCGACTTCGTCGCAGACGATCGATCCGCCAATAGGTGCATAGCCTGAGCTAAGGCCCTTGGCGATTGTCATGATATGCGGTTTGATCCCGACGGTTTGCGAGCCGAACCAGTTGCCGGTTCGGCCAAACCCGCAGATCACCTCATCCGCGATCAGCAGTATATCGTACTTGTCACAGATGCGCTGAATTTCGGGCCAATATGTGTCGGGTGCGATGATCACGCCGCCTGCGCCCTGCACAGGTTCGGCGATGAAGGCAGCGACGCGATCTTCGCCCAGTTCCTGAATGGCTTCTTCCAGCTCGCGCGCGCGGGCAAGGCCGAATTCCTCGGGGCTCATATCGCCGCCTTCCGCCCACCAGTTCGGCTGGTTGATATGGTGGACATTCGGGATTGGAATGCCGCCCTGCGCATGCATTCCTGCCATGCCACCCAACGACGCCGATCCAACAGAAGAACCGTGATAGGCATTCTTGCGGCTGATGATGATGTTCTTGTCCGGCTGACCTTTTTCGGCCCAATAGGTGCGCACTAGACGGATGTTGGTGTCGTTGGCCTCGGACCCGCTTCCGGCAAAGAAGACATGGTTCAGATCACCTGGCGCAAGCTCAGCCAGTTTTGCAGCCAGCGCAATGGCGGGCGTATGGGTCGTCTTGAAGAAAGTATTATAATACGGCAGCTCGCGCATTTGACGTGCGGCTGCATCGGCCAGCTCGTCGCGGCCATATCCGATATTTACGCACCACAATCCGGCCATACCATCCAGAATTTCATGACCTTCGCTATCGGTCAGATAGACGCCCTTGGCACGGGTGATGACCCTGACACCTTCGTCTGCCAGCGCCTCATTGGTCGAAAAAGGATGCAAATGGTGTGCTGCGTCCAGCGCCTGCAATTCGGCAGTGGGCATGTGATTGGTGATGGTGGACATCTCGGATTCTCCAGCAAGCGTCGTTGCCAGATAGAATATGATCAAATTTTATGCTGTCAATCGAATCGCTGGTTTCTAGGTGCTTGGCAAAGCATCGCCCATCATTCCCATACCCTGCTCAATGTCCTGCGCTGTTGCTAACGCGGCCTTTTCTGCATCTCGCTCACGTAGCGCGGCAATAATGTCTTTGTGTCTGTCGGGCAGGCTTTGAGTGCCGAAGCGACCGCAAACGATGCGCAACGAAGGGCCGAATCGCAGCCATAGCCGTTCGGCTAGATCAACAAGTATCGGAGCGTCCGCATGGGAATACAAAGATTGGTGAAAGGCGTGGTTCAAACGCAGGTAACCCCCTACGTCCCCATCCGCGATCATATTGTCCAATCGTTGATCCAGCTGCTCAAGATAGTCGATCTCGGTTATAGATATGTTCTTTGTGGATCGCCTGGAAAGCTCTGTTTCTATTGAAATTCTTGCGAAAATCATCTGCTCGATGTCGTTGGCTGAAAGCAGCGGGACGCTCACGCGACGATTGCCCTGAAAAATGAGCGCGCCGTCGGAAATCAGACGGCGTATTGCCTCGCGCACCGGAGTCATGCCGACACCAAGCGAATCAGTCAGGCCCTGGATCGTGACCGGCTGCCCGGGCACGAGATCGCCAAACAGAATCTGGGATTTCAGTGTCCGATAGACCTGTTCGTGCGCTGGGCGTTTTTCTTCATCTACCGGAGGTGTATCTGCTTTATTTTTGATCAAATCCAAAAGGTTTGCCCCAATCCAAGTGTTTCTGTCTTGCCAGAATCTTCACCTATTCCGACCATAGGTGAAACCGCCATGAAACGCAAAACTTGATCAAATCCAAAAAAAGGTCAAAATGGCCGCACAGTTGCAGGGAGAAAAATATGAAACTGAAAACGCTGGGGATGACAGCGATCGTCGCATTGGGGACTTCGGCCGCGTTTGCTGAAGAAGTGCGCGTCTATAACTGGTCCGACTACATCGACGAAGATCTGCTGAGCAAATTCGAAGAAGAAACAGGGCTAACCCTGATCTACGATGTGTTCGACAGCAACGAGGTTCTGGAAACAAAAATGCTGGCCGGTGGGTCAGGCTATGATGTGGTTGTGCCTTCAGGCACGTTCCTACAACGCCAGATCCAGGCCGGCGCATTCCAGGAACTGGATGCCGCCAAGCTGTCGAATGCAGGCAACCTATGGGATGTGATCCAGGAACGAACCGCAGGGTATGACCCCAACAACGCCTACTCGATCAACTATATGTGGGGCACGACAGGTATCGGGTTGAATGTCGGCAAGGTCAAAGAAGTGCTGGGCGACGATGTTGCGCTTAACAGCATGGATCTGGTGCTCAAGCCCGAGAACATGGAAAAGCTGGCCTCGTGTGGGGTGCATTTCCTCGACGCACCGTCTGAGATCATTCCGATGGTGCTGCAGTATATCGGCGAAGACCCTGACAGCCACGACACGGATGTAATTGGGAAAACCGAAGAAATTCTGACCAGTGTGCGCCCGTATGTTCAGAAATTCCATAGTTCGGAATACATCAATGCGCTCGCCAATGGTGATATCTGCGTTGCTGTCGGCTGGTCGGGCGACATCTTGCAGGCACGCGACCGTGCGGCGGAAGCGGATAACGGCGTGGACATTGAATACCATCCCTTTGCGGAAGGCTCGCTGATGTGGTTTGACCAGATGGCTATTCCGGTCGACGCACCAAACCCCGAAGGCGCGCACCAGTTCCTGAACTTTATCCTGGATGCCAACAACATGGCTGCGGCGTCGAACTATGTGTACTACGCCAACGGCAACAAGGCCTCGCAGGAGTTTCTTGAAGAGGACGTGATCGGTGATCCGGCGATCTATCCGGATGATGCGACCATGCAGAACCTCTACATCACCACACCTTATCCGGCAAAGACCCAGCGGGTGGTGACACGTCTCTGGACCAAAGTGAAATCAGGCACCTGATCTGATCATAGCGCAAGGCGGGCCCACTGCCTTGCGCCATTTTTATCCTGACCGATAAACGGGGGCCGCCTTGAATTCTGAAGTCTTTGCGCCGTGGGATGACCCGCAGGCGAAACCCTTGATCCAGTTCCAGAACGTCACCAAGCGTTTTGGCGCATTCACCGCAATCGACAATCTTTCATTGGATATCTACGAGCGTGAGTTCTTTGCGCTGCTCGGCCCGTCGGGCTGCGGCAAGACCACGATGATGCGGATGCTGGCCGGATTCGAAACCCCTACCGATGGTCACATCCTTCTGGGTGGACAGGATATCGACCCGATCCCGCCCAACAAACGGGCGGTAAACATGATGTTTCAGTCGTATGCGCTGTTTCCTCATCTCAGCATCTGGGACAACATCGCCTTTGGCCTGCGCCGGGACAACATGCCCAAACGCGATCTGGAAGAGCGGGTCGATGAGATGCTGCGCCTAACCCGGCTGGAACAGTTCGCACGCCGCAAGCCGCACCAGATCTCGGGTGGTCAACGCCAACGCGTAGCGCTGGCCCGGTCATTGGCCAAAGCACCAAAACTGCTATTGCTCGACGAACCTTTGGGCGCTTTGGATAAGAAACTCCGTCAGGATACTCAGTTCGAGTTGATGGACATTCAGGAAAAAACCGGCACGACCTTTGTCATCGTGACGCACGATCAAGAAGAGGCGATGACCGTTGCCAGCCGAGTGGCCGTGATGGATCAGGGCAAACTGATGCAAGTGGCAACTCCAGATCGCATCTATGAGACGCCAAACTCGGTTTATGTTGCTGATTTCATTGGGGATGTGAATATCATTGAGGGACGCGCTACCGCAGCAGGCGACGAAAGCTATCAGATCGAGTGGGCAGAAGGGCAACCCCCGTTAGCGGCGTCTTCCGCGACCCAACTTTCCAATGGTCAGAGCTGTCATCTGGCGATCCGGCCTGAAAAGGTCGCGATCTCTGCCGAGCGCCCGGTCGATGCGATCAACGCCATTCAAGGCAAGGTGCATGACATCGCCTATCTGGGCAACTTGTCGACCTATCATGTCGAACTGCCAAACGGCACGATCATCAAGGCGCAAACAGCGAATACGCGCCGCATCTCGCGCCGCTCATTCACCTGGGAAGACCCGGTTTGGCTGTCCTGGACAGCGACTGCCGCAGTTCTGCTGGAAAACTGATGCGCCGCGCTGTTCTTATCGCTGTCCCGTATGTCTGGTTGCTGGCACTGTTCTTGGTGCCGTTCTTTATCGTCCTAAAGATATCGCTTTCAGACACCGCACTTGCCATTCCGCCCTACACTCCGACGCTGGACCTGTCCGCAGGTTGGGCGGGTATCAGGGATTTCTTCAGCCAGCTTGATCTGGAAAACTTTGTCTGGCTGACTGAAGATGATCTTTATTGGAAGGCCTATCTGTCCAGCGTAAAGATCGCGCTGATCTCAACGGTGTTGACGCTGATTGTCGGGTATCCGATCGCATATGCGATGGCGCGCGCACCTGAAGAGTGGCGACCTACATTCATGATGCTGGTCATCCTGCCGTTCTGGACTTCGTTTCTGATCCGGGTCTACGCATGGATGGGTATCCTCAGCAACGAAGGCTATCTGAACCAATTGTTGCTGTGGACGGGCATCATCTCGACCCCGTTGACCATTCTGAACACGAATACCGCAGTTTATATCGGTATCGTTTATACCTACCTACCTTTTATGATCCTGCCGATTTATTCGTCGCTTGAACGGATGGACGGGTCGCTGATCGAAGCCGCCGAAGACCTTGGGTGTTCGCGACTGCAGGCATTCTGGTTGATCACAATCCCCTTGTCGCGCCCCGGTATTATCGCGGGCTGCTTCCTCGTGATGATTCCGGTGATTGGGGAATTCGTAATCCCCTCGCTACTGGGCGGATCGGGGACCTTGATGATCGGTAAGGTGCTGTGGGAAGAGTTCTTCTCGAACCGCGATTGGCCCGTCGCCAGCGCGGTGGCCGTGGTTCTGTTGCTCATCCTCGTGATCCCGATTGTGCTGTTCCAGCGCAACCAGCAAAAGCAGACGGAGGCAGAACAATGAACAGGCTGAGCTGGTTCAACACTGTCTCACTGACGCTGGGATTTGCCTTTCTGTATATCCCGATGATCATCCTGATCATCTTCAGCTTCAACGAAAGCAAGCTAGTCACTGTTTGGGCCGGTTTTTCGACCAAATGGTACGGCGAGTTGATGCAGAACCAAGCCTTTCTTGATGCAGCCTGGGTCACGCTGCGTGTGGCTGTGTTCTCGTCAACGTTGGCCACGATTCTGGGCACCGCAGCAGCTTACGTTCTGGTGCGCGGCGGACGGTTCTTTGGGCGCACGCTGTTTTCCGGGATGATCTATGCCCCGCTCGTGATGCCCGAAGTGATCACGGGTCTGTCGCTGCTGTTGTTGTTCATTGGCATCGGATTGGACCGGGGGATCTTGACCATCGTTCTGGCGCACACGACGTTTTCGATGTGTTTTGTCTCGGTCGTCGTATCCTCGCGTCTTGTGACCTTTGATCGGTCGTTGGAAGAGGCGGCGCTGGACCTGGGCTGCTCTCCGGCGCAGGCGTTTCGTCTGGTCACACTGCCAATCATCGCGCCTGCAGTGATTTCGGGATGGCTGCTGGCTTTCACCCTATCGCTGGATGACCTTGTGATTGCCTCGTTTACATCTGGACCTTCTGCCACCACGTTGCCGATCAAGATTTTCTCGGCTGTGCGTCTGGGGGTCAGTCCAGAGATCAACGCGCTGTCGACGTTAATGATCGCCGTTGTCACGGTGGGCGTTATTACCGCGTCCCTGGTGACCAAGCGGGCGATGGTTCGGCAGAAACAGGATGAGTTGGCCGCGGCAAGCGCTGAATGAGGCGTATATTTCCTGATTATGCCTACGGCCCCGCGCCACGCGCGGGGTGTTGGTGGGATGAGACGATCGCGACCCCTGCTTGGCCAAAGCTCGAAGACGATATCAGCGTTGACGTCGCCGTCATCGGGGGCGGGTTTACCGGCTTGTCCGCCGCATTGCATCTGTCCGAGGCAGGGGTTTCGGTCGCTGTGTTCGAGGCGGAAACACCGGGCTGGGGGGCGTCCGGTCGAAACGGGGGCTTTTGTTGTCTGGGCGGGTCAAAGCTCAGCAAGGCTGGTCTGACCCGTCGCTATGGTCAGGTGGCAACGCAGGCCTATTACCAAGCGGAAGAAGACGCCGTTTCACTGGTTGCTGACCTTCTGCGTGATAACCAAATCGACGCCGAAACGCATTCCAAGGGTGAAACTCAACTGGCCCATTCACGGCGCGCGATGGAACGATTGCGCCGGTCGGCCGATCCGGCCGGACAATTGCACGAAATCGGCGAACTGAGGAGCCTTGGGTTGGGCGGTGCGTTTTTCGGCGGCTATACAACTCCGATTGGTTTTGCCCTGAACCCCCGAAAGTATCTGTTCGGCTTGGCAGGCGCTGCCCAGGCAAAGGGCGCAACTCTGTTCCAGAACAGCCCGATCACGCAGATCAAACAGGCCACCTCGGGATTCGTGCTGACCTCGCCTGCGGGTCACGTTCGTGCTTCGAACGTTCTGGTGTGCACAAATGGCTACTCAAGCGAGGATCTGCCGCCCTGGTTGGCCGCGCGTTATATGCCTGCACAGTCAACGGTTCTTGTGACGCGGCCTCTGACTGATGTCGAGCTGCAGGCGCAAGGCTGGACGTCGGATCAGATGGCCTATGACACGCGTAATTTGCTGCACTATTTCCGATTGATGCCCAATCGACGATTTCTGTTTGGGACACGAGGGGGGCTGCTTTCATCCCCTGGGGCTGAGGCGCGCATTCGGCAAAAGGCCTTCGGGGATTTCAGGCGGATGTTCCCCGCCTGGGACACGGTCGATGTCACACATATGTGGTCCGGCATGGTTTGCCTTGCCCGGAACCTTGTGCCCTTTGTGGGCCCGGTTCCTGAGCATCCGGGGATGTATGCAGGGTTTGCTTACCACGGCAATGGTGTGGCGATGGGAACCTATTGTGGACGTGCTTTGGCGCGACTGGTGCTGGGGCAATCCGCAGACATTCCGTCCCCTATTGCGGGTGCGCCGGGGCGGTTTCCCTTTGGCCGTTGGCGTCGCGCTGTCATGCCGCCAGCCTATGCGTATCTGGGTCTGGCGGACCTATAAGGCCTCAACTTCCAACTCATACCCAATGGCATAATCAGCCGCACCGTTTTCGGCCCGCCAAAGACAATAAGCGGCCATGCGCCAGGCAAACCAAGGCCTCAATGACAGATAGCGTTCGGTGATATCGGGTTGGTCGTAGGCCTTAAGAAACAGCGTCTCTTCGGCCTCGGACAAGGGCGCGCCTCGATAGAGTTGCTGCATCGCAGGTGAAAGGAATATCGCCAAGTCTTCACATGGGTCACCGAAGGCCGGGCATTGCCAATCGATCAGCGTCAGCCCATTTTTCGATTGCAGGATGTTTCCCGCGACCGGATCGCCATGGATCAAGCACCGCGCGGATAATGGCGGTACTTGGGCCTGAGGTTTTTTTGCAAGCAACGATCGCCGCTCTTCCGCGTGGCAATCAGCCAGAATTTGACACGCGTGCTGTTCCAGATCTTCGCTGCCATTGCAGCCGTTAGGGAGGTCCAGATTGACCGGAATTTGGTGCAACCTTCCAAGCAGATGGGCCACGCCCGAAACATCGTCCTGCCAAGGGACGCCCGGAGCGTGGTCATAGTAGACCCAGCTGTCGTCTCCAAAGGAACCCGTGGCACGTAAATTGGGCACGAAGCCAAAGCTGTTGAGCGTGCGCAGACATTCTGACTCAAGCCGGGCATCGTTGCGAAACAAGGGGTTCTGAAACCGCGCACTGTATAGCTTAAGCACGGCATCACTATTGCCGGACAAAACCTTCCAGACATGATTGGTCCGCCCACCGTACAACACCTCGAAGGTCACGTCGTGGCGGATCAAACCTTGGGTGCTGAGCTGGGCAACAAGGCCCGGGGGAGGTTGGTGATGATCAGACAGGAGAGATACCGGGTTAGGGGGCGAGTCGCGATGCGCCAAGCTTTGGCCCGCCTTGCCTTCCAGATCAAGCGCCCGTGCGGATTTGCGTGACCATTTCGGCGGACACCTCTGCACCGCTCTCCAGTTTCAGGATGATGCAACCTTCGCTGACCTGTGCCTCTACCACCCGACCGAAGGCAGATGCGGGCGTGCTGGTTAGTAACTCACCTCTTTTGAAGCTCTCCAATGTGGCTGAGTAACTGCCAGCGGGAAAGGGATCACCGGCACTGCTGACCCCGGCCCACTCGAATTCGGCCTTGTCAGTAGGCACAGGGATGCGATCGACAATGGTGCCCTGGTCGTTGCGGATGACCAACTCGGCCCGGTCGGCAGTGGGTTCGGCCTGAGCAAAAATCGGAACAGGCTGATCTACAAAGCGAAACGGTGCATCGGTTTTGACATTCATCCCAACCCACCCGGTGAGCTGATTAAGATCGACTGCCCCCATTGTCAGCGCGAGGCCAGACAGAAGCTCATTGGCTTTGACTTGTTGTTCGACCATCGAGAACTGCGCCAGCTGAGAGGCATATTCGGAGGAATCCAGAGGTTCAAGCGGATCCTGATTGCGCGCCTGCACGGTCAGCATGCGCAGAAAGGTCTCGAAATCTGACGTCAGTGCCGAGCGTTCCGAATTGTTGTTTGCGCCGGGATTTGCACCCGTTGCGGTCACTGAATTGGTCGCTGAAATCATCAATTAAAGCCTCATATCAAGGCCCCTTTCAGGGCCAGCCGAAAGTGTGGGTGCCTTATGGTCCGCGTCGCGAACCATTTCGACCGTTTCTGAGGAAGGGTCAGGCTCTGATGGGTCACCATGCTGGGACGAGTCCCCGGACATGCTAAGGTCAAGCGACAGATCCCCATAACCCAGCTTTTCGAACTCAGCCGACAGGATCGCAATGTGTCGCCGCATCAGGTCCAGTGTTTCGGGCCGTTCGGCCGCGATCGATAGATGAAACCCGTCTTCTCGACCGTTGAGCGAGATTGATACGCGCCCAAGCTCTTCGGGGTTCAGGGCTATTTCAACGCCACCGGTATTTGGTCGGGTCGAAATCGAAGCGGCCAGTTGCCCCGCAATCGTGCGTGCCGTTTCCGCGCGGGCTGCGGCGATGGGCATCGCTTGCGTCGTGTCGCGTATCGTGTGGCCCACCGCTGTGTCTTTGACTGCAAAAAGGTCATCAACTTCCGCGCTGATCGCCGTTTCAGCAATAGCATCGCCCGGAGCCCGGTCGAGATTCCAAGCTGTTGTCTGCGGTTTCAAGGCGGCAGAAATGACAGTTTGCCGGGTTATTCGAGCCTCTACAGGCTCAACTGCGCGTGCGACGAGTGGCACCTCTGGTTCGGGACTTGGCGGTTCCAGTTTCGAAAACGTATCCCCCATAAAGCTAGCATTTAGCGCGTGTGAGGCCGGCCTATGGTGTAGATATCCATTTCCGCTAACATCAAGGATCGGAACTTGGGTTGGCGCTCGAAGCACGTTTGCGTCAGGCCTTGGGGCAGCCGCTTCGGGTGAGCCTGCATTTTGTCTTAGCGTTGAATTTTCAGAGGCCAACTGCGAAATTTGCGGTACCGGGCTGGGCGGAGCGGCAACATGGTTCGTCTCACCGACGGCAAAATCCGCTTGGTGTTTCGGCGCATTTGCGACCTCTTGCGCAGCCACCTGCAGTTGGGCGGGCTCTAGTTCGTCGGTTTTGATTGTCTCAGTTGAATCTGCCGTAGAAACAGATGGAATTTCTGATTGTTCGGATGGCAGGTTTGAATCAGCCACAAACGGATCTACATCCTTCAATTCGATTTGTTCGACATCCTCATTGAGCACTTCCTCAAAGGCAAACCCACCTTTGGTATCACGCTCTTTACCCTGAGATGCCCCCGGTTTGTCACCCGTGGCAGATGCAGGCGACATGATCGTCAGCGGGTTGGTCATTTTTCGCTCCGGGGTTTCTTTGATCTGGCCGGCACTGTGCCCACAGGAAGTTACGTTTATTTTAACCGCTTTCCCCTTTGATCGAGAAAGTTCATAGCAATTTTCGGAGAATCCGATGACGATTACATCTACCAGTGCGACCATGCACTCCGCCCAGATTCCACAGAAGCTGAAAGCCGCCTCTGTTGAGCTGGAGGCCGCTTTTCTGGCTGAAATGCTCAAGTCAGCAGGACTCGGCCAAGCACGAAGTTCCTTTGGCGGTGGTGCAGGCGAAGATCAGTTTGCTTCGTTTCTGGTGCAACAGCAGGCACAGCAAATGGCAAAGGCGGGTGGAATCGGCCTTTCGGAAATTTTGTTCAATGCAATGATGGAGAAGTCCGATGAATAAAGATCCGATTCATGCACTGGAAGACCTTTTGGATCTGGAGCGCACAGCGCTGGTCCAGGGGGATTTGACCGATCTGGATCGATTGGTGCCTGAAAAAGAGAACTTGATCGGTGCAATAAATGATCTGCAGGTGTTGGAAAGCGATGATCTGATCCGGATCCAGAAGAAGGTCGTGCGCAACCAAGCCCTTTTGAACAGTGCGGCCGAGGGTATTCGGGCTGTGGCGGACCGAATGGCGGAACTGAAACAGGTCCGGCAGGAGTTCAGCACTTATGACGCCTCGGGGCAGCGTAGTGGGTTTGCCTTGCGATCGCGGGCAAAGCTGGAAAAACGGGCATAGCATCAGGTTTGATTCAAATCCGAGATTTCGGATTTGCCCGTCTTAGCACTCCGTTAGGAGATCGGGGGCAAATGTGGCGATGCACCTGAAACAACGGGTGGCGCGAAGGCCACAAGGCACGACGCACAGGTCAGAACGACAGAATGCCTGCCGGTTTGGTGGGTCCAACATGGGCGTCAAACGCGCCCGAACGCTAAGAGGATGACAAATATGTCCAGCATTCTGACGAACAATGGCGCAATGGTTGCGCTGCAAACTCTCAAATCGGTCAACAAGAACCTCGCACAGACGCAAAACGCGATCTCGACCGGCAAGGATGTGGCTACAGCCAAGGATAACTCGGCTGTCTGGGCCATCTCGAAGGTGATGGAATCAGACGTCAACGGCTTCAATGCGATCAAGGACAGCCTGGCCTTGGGTGAATCCACTGTCGCAGTTGCACGAAACGCCTCAGAAACTGTGACGGATCTGCTGAACCAGATGAAAGGCAAGATCGTTGCGGCGCAGGAAGACAACGTTGATCGTGCTAAGATCAACACCGATGTGGCCGCGCTTAGGGATCAGATCGAATCGGTTGTCGGCGCTGCCCAGTTCAACGGCCTCAATCTGGTGAACGGTGGGGCTGGCGCAAGCATTCTGTCCTCTTTGGATCGAGACAATGCAGGCAATGTGACAGCGTCTTCCATTAGCGTATCGGCGCAAAACCTGTCGACAGGTGGTTACACTGCTGCCGACGTGTTCACTGGAACTGACGGGGTCACCGCGGATACGGCCGACGCATTCGGATTTTCGTTGGATGGAAACGGCGGAAGCGATGATGATGGAAGCATCGTGATCGCTGATCCGGGCACATTGTCCGCTGGCGATACTTTCACGGTCCGACTGGGCGACGATGTCGCGTCTTATACAGTCCGGGCTGAGGATATCGCCGCAGGCAACGCGCCCGAAGAGATCATCGCTGCGGGGCTAAAAGCTGCCATCGAAGCTTCGGATGCCAATGTTTCGGTCGTCTATGATCCGGGTACGAATGCTGCGCAACTCGATATCACCAACGAAGGGTCAGATTCGCTGCAGATCAGCGGTCAATATGCCAATGCGAACTCTGGCGGTCTAGGCGCTCTGGCCTCGATTGATGTGTCGACTTCTGCCGGCGCATCCGCAGCGCTTGGCGCGATCGAAGGCCTCATCGATACTGCGATTGATGCCTCGGCGGCTTTTGGTTCGGCGCAGGGTCGGATCGAGACCCAGAAAGAGTTCATCTCGAACCTGTCTGACTCGTTCAAATCCGGTATCGGCTCGTTGGTTGACGCTGACATGGAAGAAACCTCGGCGCGACTACAAGCGTTGCAGGTCCAGCAACAGCTGGCAACCCAATCGCTATCGATCGCGAACCAGGCGCCACAGTCCATCCTGTCGCTGTTCCGTTAACTTTGGAACTGATCCGGGGCACGCACGCCGTGCCCCGGACTTGATCGCCCGTTGAAGGACAATTGGAAGGATTTCAAGTGACACCGCAAACGCTTGCTCACCGCGCTTATGCGCAATCTGCTGCACCGACGCGAACACCTCGGGATACAGAGTATGAGGCGATTTCCAGGATTACACATCGGTTGAAGGCTGCTTCCACGCGGAAAACGGCTGATTTCCGAGGGTTCGTTCAAGCCTTGCACGAAAATCGCCGCCTGTGGACTGTGCTGGCAACCGATGTGGCGGATGCGGATAACGGGCTGCCGAGCAATCTGCGGGCGCGGATTTTCTATTTGGCTGAGTTTACCGAACAACACAGCAGCCAGGTGCTGGCGAACAAGGCGACCGTTGAGCCGCTGCTTGAGATCAACATGGCCGTGTTGCGCGGGTTACGTCAAATGAGGGGCAACTGATGGGGGGTCTGGTCCTGAAACTTGCCCCAAAGGAACGGGTTCTGATCAATGGTGTTGTAATTGAAAACGGGGATCGACGCAGTCGGTTTTCGATCATGACACCTCAGGCAAATGTCCTGCGCCTGCGCGATGCCATTCACCCGGAAGAGGTCAACACGCCGGTACGCCGTGTCTGCTATGCCGCGCAGTTGGTTCTGTCAGGCGATACCGAACCTGAGCTGGCGCGCCAGCAACTTCTGCGGCGCGTGGAAGAGCTGAGCCAGGTTTTCACGGATGCCGACAGTCGCCGGGTCCTGGCCAACGCAACTGAAGCGTTGGTGGCAGA
Organism: Ruegeria sp. AD5; assembly: GCF_056542345.1. Lineage (NCBI taxonomy): Bacteria > Pseudomonadati > Pseudomonadota > Alphaproteobacteria > Rhodobacterales > Roseobacteraceae > Ruegeria > Ruegeria sp. AD5. Next base: position 1,053,578 of record NZ_JBQFZR010000001.1, on the reverse strand, counting down.
GCAATATTATAAGTGTTTGAAGGCTTTGCGTTCACTGTTGCCGCGCGAAGAACGTCTGATGGCATATCAGCAGTGACCTTTCAGCCGGTCATACCATCAAGTGGGCTAGTTGGCTGGCGCTTTTTGCAGCGTACTTATGATGCGCAGCTTCAAAGCTATTCCACCTCGGGGATCAACGAACGGGACTCAAGGTATTTTCTCGACAATATTGGCAAGGTCCAGACGGCCGAGGATCTGGTTTCGGACCGACGGTTGTTGCAGGTGGCTTTGGGTGCGTTTGGCTTGGAAGGTGATCTCGACAATCGGTATTTTGTCCAAAAAATCTTGTCCGATGGAACGCAGGCTGACGATGCGCTTGCGAACAGGCTGGCCGACGGCAGGTACCGTGATTTTGCCAATGCCTTTGGACTTGGTCCCGGCGATGTGCGCAAGACCGGATTGGTGGACGCCATGGAAAAGATCGCCGACGACAACTTGATTGCGCGATTTGAAATCTCGGTTGGTGAAGCAGATGAATCGATGCGTATCGCGTTGTACACCCAGCATGCATTGCGCGATCTGGCTGGCCAGGGTGGCAGTGAGGACAGACGGTGGTTTGATCTGATGGGGCTGCCCCCCTTGCGCAGTATGATGGAAACTGCATTGGGCCTGCCATCAGCATTTGCGCAACTGGATATCGACAAGCAGCTTGAGGTGTTCAAGGATCGGTTGCAGCGCGTTACGGGTTCATCCGATCTGGCGCAGTTCACTGAAAGTGAGGCAATCGAAAAGCTGACCGACACGTATCTGGCCCGCAATCAGATCAATCAAATCCAACAGACGATCTCACCTGCGCAGACGGCTCTGATCCTGCTGGGCGGTGGTTTTTGAACCATTGATGTCAACCAGACACGGTGTGTACGGTATCTCGCGTAAGGCCCTAGGTTGCCCGATCCGAGATAGTGGGTGGCACATTTTGAGGTTCAACTCTTGCGAAGTAAACTGTCAAATCAGGCATCGGCTGAGGTTTGCAGGGCAAATGATTTGATCGGTTGCGAGACGTTGTGCAGCTTGATCGCCCCTAAAGGGATCGCCTGTTTGCAAACAGGTTCGATATCTTGCGAGACAACAATTCTATGTCCGACGGTTTTGCCATATTCGCCCAATCTGGCAGCGACATTGGCGGCCTGACCGATCACGGTAAAGTCCAACCGTTCGCGCGAGCCCACATTGCCATAGGTGACGCGGCCATAGGCGACACCAATCGTGCAGTCGAAATCATGATCACTTCCGTCACTGCGCAATTCACCCAGTTTTTCGACGATCTCAGTTGCCGAAAGCTGCGCGCTGGATCGGGCGTTGGCGGCATCGTCACCCGCCGGGAAGACGGCAAGAACAGCGTCGCCGATGAATTTCAGAACTTCTCCGTCATGGTCGTGCACGATCCCTGAAACTGTCTCAAAAAACGCATTCAGTAGCTCGATATAGTCATCACGCCCCAGTTTTTCTTCCAATGCGGTTGAATTTCGAAGATCGCAAAACATGATCGCCGCATCTATGTCATCGCCATCACCGCGGCGAATCTCGCCCCCCAGAACGCGCGCACCGCTGCGCTTGCCTACGTAGGTTTCCAGCAGAACCTGCGCGTTTTCGCGCTGCATGAAGACCTCGTAGAACCGCGCGATGACGGTAGAGCATTCAAAAACCAGACCCAGATTCTCAGTCGTGAACCCATCGGGATGATCACAAGTCAGGGTCAGGACATTCGTTCGCCCATCCGAGAAAGGCAGTGGCATGGCAACGTAATCGGTGGCCCCTTTTGCGCGCAGGTCTTCGATGATCGGAAAGCTGTTATGCGGATTGTCGTTGTTCAGGCGCTGCCGGACACCACCCAACCCGTTTGAAACGTGACGCAGGGGGCTGTTGGTAAAGGCAGGATGATCATGAATTTCATAGGTTGGAGTGTGGGTCGAAATCTCAGCCGAGTCTTTCTCCCAGATGTAGTGTTTGCCTGCGATCAGCGGATGCAGCGACCAGACCAGAATGCTCAGGCGTTGAATAGCAATGCCATGTTCCAGCATTTTCTCGGCCAGCGCTTTTGTGAAGGCATCAGGAGTGTCAATTTCGGACGCACTGCGCATCAGCCAATCGATCAGGGGGCCGCTGATATTGCCATCGTCGGGTTGACGCAGTTGGTTGTCGCCAAGGTCGATCCGCGTCGCAGTATCCGGCATGAATCCAAAATGGCCCTGAATGGCCGCGCTTTCAGGGAAGGCGTCTTCATAGGCCCAGATCGAGTTCGTAAGGCGCTCTTCCGGAAGGCTAATGTCGTGATAGGTTGCGGTGCCCTTGAAGGGGCAGAACGTCTGCAATTCGGTCTCAGGGCTGAGTTCGACGCACAGGTCTTCGCGCGGAACATAGATCGCGGGAGGTAGCCGCGTTTCGTACATCACTTTGGCGTTGTGGCTTTCGGCCAGCAGTATATCACCACGGTAGATCGCGATCCGTCCCTGCAGCGGCTCAACTGATATCCCATAGCCTTTGACATTCGGTGTGGCATGGACGTTCATCTGCAACCTCCCTTGGCCAAGCCCTTATATCATGGGTCTTGAGGGCGAGAATTCCAAGATGCGCACGTAGATTTTACCGCAATGGCATCCTCAGACCATTTGAATAACGTCTTTCTCAATCGATAGCATATAGCCCTTCTTGGCGATGTTCTTCACCAGCAGCTCACTGACCATCTGATTTCCCAAGGCGTCGCGCAGGCGTTTGATCCGGGTTGCCCCGGCGGCCTCATCGCAATCTGCAGCGTTTCTGCCCGAGATCATCGCTTCAATCTGGGCACCCGACAGGACCTCGTCATCCAGCCGGGATTCAGCCAGAACCGAAAGCGTTTCCATCGCGGCGGGGGTCAACTTAAAATCCATGTTGTTGAGATAAACGGTATTCTCTTCACGGCTGATCAGCAGGGATGTTACCTGGATCCCCGTCCGCTCAATCTGGGCCATGCGGCGGTTCAGCAGAACCAGCATGACCAGAAAAACAAGCGCGGTGATCAGCATGGCGCTGGCAAAGACCAACAGCACGAAGATGACCATTCGATAGCTGGATAGCGTATCGGCAAAGGCGGTGCCCGATTGCGCCAGAATCTCGAGCAGACGGATTTCCGATTGCGAGGTCAGGTCAGCCTCGACAAACAGCCGTTCAACCCGCGCGTTGAAGGCATTTGCGTCCGGTAGCGTCCAGAACAGGAAAACCGCTGCAGTCACCAGGATCGCGACGATTGCCGCAATCCCCAGACCAACCAGCCGAACCCCCGAACGACGCGCCTCAGTAACGGAGATAGTATTTTCCGGCATTGGCCTTCCTTTGATCCAATCCACCCGCCTCGAAAACGGTCATCACGTTCAGCAGGGTCCAGCCGTTTGATTTCAGCCGCTTGGCGACTTCTTTCCGGGCCGAGCCTTTATCGCAGCTTGAGACCTGCATGACGCCATAGTGCAGGCGTAAGGGATTGTCCTGCTTGGCCTTGTAGTCGGCATAGCAATCTGCCGCGATGGCTTGCGACCCAACCGATATCAGGGCCGTCAGAGCCAGAGAAGAGAGGATCTGTTTCATGGGCTGCATCCTGCGCATGGGTTGGGTGGATATTCAATAACCTCAGGGGGTTTGTGGTGCTGATATTGAATAACAGTATGCCGTTATTGCTTGTCTGAACGGGGTGGTCGCAGTGTCAGGTTATCAAATTCGCGGTCGGTAACCGGCCTGCCCATTATCCGAAAGGACACGCATCATGCACCGGAAATTTATCGCTCTGATCATAGCAACCGCCGTCGCCATTACGGGGATCTCAGCGTCGCAGGCACGGGCGGCAGATACCCGAGATATTCTCGGCGGATTGGCTGCGATCGCGCTCATAGGTGCTGCGGTCAACCACTATCATCAGGAGAAAAAGCGCGACGAAGAGGCAGAGCGCCGCAAGCGTCACAAGCAGGCTGAAGCCAAGGCGAAGAAGGCCAAGAAAAAACATGCTGTACGCCCGTTGCCAAAGCGGGTGGCGCGGTATGACCTACCGCAGCGTTGCCTGCGCACGTTCAATGCCTATTCGAACAAGCGTCCGCTGCTTGGGCCAAATTGCCTGAAGAAGTACTATAAACATGCCGATAGCCTGCCACACCAATGCAAGGTTGGTTTCTGGAATGGTAAAAAGGTAAAACGGGCATACGAACCCGCCTGCCTGCGCCAGAAAGGATACCGCGTCGTTTACCAGTAACAGGTTTCGAGCAGGAGTGGCGCCATAGAAGCGCCGCGCGGGAGAGGGTGGCGCAAGCTGCCCTCTCTTTTTTCTTGCGAAGCGCTGCGAAACACGATTTGCCAAGGGTATGACGACACCTGATTATGGACTCGAACGGGCTTTGCTGGCACGCGGATATGTCCGAATTGCCGGGGTGGATGAGGTTGGGCGCGGTCCGCTGGCCGGCCCGGTTGTAGCCGCAGCGGTTATTTTGAACCCGGATGACATTCCCGCTGGGTTGAACGATTCAAAAAAACTGACGGCCAAGCGTCGCGGCGGTTTGGATGAGATATTGCGCGACCGGGCAGAGGTCGCGGTGGCCGAAGCCACGGTTGCAGAGATCGATGAGCATAACATCCTGCGCGCCTCGCATCTGGCGATGGTACGCGCGGTAGCTGCGCTGGACCCGGCTCCGGATTTCTTGCTGATTGATGGCAACATGATCCCGCGCGGTATGAAATTACCCTCGCAGGCGGTGGTGAAGGGCGACGCACGGTCGGTGTCGATTTCGGCAGCGTCGATCATTGCAAAAATCTGGCGTGATCAGCTGATGGTGGATTTGGCGCAACAGCATCCCGGCTATGGGTGGGAGGCGAATGCCGGATATCCGACAAAACAGCACCGCGAGGCGTTGCAAAATCTTGGCGTGACCCCACACCATAGACGTTCGTTCAAACCGGTCCACAATATCTTGTATCAAGAGTAAATCGTAAGTCGCTGATTCAAAAAAGAAATTGACGGCGAATCATCTTTGACTCATCCTTGTCTCAACCAAATGAGCGCAAAAGCGCCGTGGAACTGAGGCAGTGATATGACCACAATCAAGACAAAGGGCGCAGCCGCGCTCCCTTTAAACACGATTCTATCCGGTGACTGCATCGAGGCGATGAACAGTCTGCCCGACGCGTCGGTTGACCTGATTTTTGCGGACCCCCCGTATAATTTACAGTTGAAAGGTCAATTGCACCGGCCCGATAATTCTCAGGTCGATGCGGTCGATGATCACTGGGATCAGTTCAGCAGCTTTGGGGCTTATGACCAGTTCACGCGGGAATGGTTGAAGGCTGCGCATCGTCTGCTGAAGCCCAATGGTGCGATCTGGGTGATTGGGTCTTATCACAACATTTTCCGCGTGGGTTCCGCCCTGCAGGATGCGGGCTATTGGATTTTGAACGACGTTGTGTGGCGCAAGTCCAACCCGATGCCAAACTTCCGTGGCAAGCGGTTTACCAATGCGCATGAAACAATGATCTGGGCGTCCAAGCGTGAAGGGGCCAAATACACGTTTAACTACGAAGCACTGAAAGCGCTGAACGAAGGTGTGCAGATGCGCAGCGATTGGGTACTGCCGATCTGCACCGGGCATGAACGACTCAAGGACGAAAACGGCGATAAGGCGCATCCGACACAGAAACCGGAATCACTGCTGCATCGTGTCCTGATTGGCTCGACCAATCCTGGTGACGTGGTGCTGGATCCGTTCTTTGGCACGGGCACCACAGGTGCTGTAGCGAAAATGCTGGGGCGTGAGTTCATTGGGATTGAGCGCGAAGAAAGTTATCGCAAGGTGGCTGAAAAGCGTATCTCAAAGGTCCGTAAGTTTGACCGCGAAGCGTTGGAAGTCAGCGCCAGCAAGCGCGCTGAGCCGCGCGTGCCCTTCGGCCAATTGGTCGAACGCGGCATGCTGCGCCCGGGTGAGGAACTGTATTCGATGAACCAACGCCATAAAGCCAAGGTCCGCGCCGACGGGACTCTGGTAGGGCAGAACGTCAAAGGTTCAATCCATCAGGTTGGCGCGCATCTGGAAAATGCACCGTCTTGTAACGGCTGGACCTATTGGTGCTTCAAACGCGATGGCAAAACCGTGCCCATCGACGTGTTGCGTCAGCAGATCAGGGCCGAATTGCATAACTGAATACCGCCGGTGCCTGTGGCCTGACACAAGGCACTACGCCTTGCCCCGCCGTTACCGGCGGGGTCTTTTGTTTTTGCCTGTGAGATGGTTGCATAGGGCAGCCCCTGACAGCCCATTTGGGAGATAAAGGCAATGACCGAGACCACCGCCAGTCAATCCCGCCTTAGCCGGTTCTTTGTTACGCAACCGGACAACTTCGATCTGGACAACAAATATACCGAGGCAGCACTGGAACGACACAAGCGAGAGGGGCTTGAACTGGCTGTTCGTGCACGCTGGATCGCGATGGCGTTGACCGGGCTGTTGCTGATCTATCTGAATCCCCAGTGGGAGGTCCTATGGTACCATTTCATCCTGCTTCTGATCTGCGCCAATGGTTGGCTGATCCAACGCGCGGGTCGTGTGGGGCAATCCCGGACCGAGTTGCTTTTGATCTTTGTCGATCTGCTGATCATGACGCTGGGGATGATTGTGCCAAACCCGTTCAGCGACGATGTGCGACCACTGGCGATGCAGTATCGGTTCGACAATTTTCAATATTTCTTCATTATCCTGGCAGCAGGGACGCTTGCCTATTCTTGGCGCACTGTCATTGCGATCGGTTCGTGGACGGCGATGATGTGGACGGCTGGATGGGTGATCGCTTGGTGGGTCGCCACCCCGATCCCCGGGATTAGCGAGCGTGTAGCCGAGGCTTTGTCAGGCTACCCGGATGTGGCCGAGTTCATGGATCCCAACAGTTTCATGCCAACCCTACGCATCCAGCAGGTGATCGTTTTTGTCATGGTCGCAGTGACGCTTGGGGTGTCGATGCGCCGCCTCAATCGCTTGCTGATGTCCAATGCTGGGCTTGAACGTGAACGCGCGAATCTGTCTCGATACTTTTCGCCGAATGTGGTGGATGAGCTGAGCCAGAACGACGAACCTCTGAAGCAGGTCCGCAAAGAGGATATCGCGGTTCTATTTATCGACATCGTTGGCTTCACCAAGTTCTCGGCTGGCCGTGATCCATATGAGGTTATTGAAGTTTTGCGTGGTTTCCACGCCCGAATGGAGACCGAGGTGTTTCGCCATCACGGAACACTCGACAAATACTTGGGCGATGGGCTGATGGCCACGTTTGGAACCCCCGTACCTGGAGAGCTGGATGCAAGCAATGCGCTGGCATGCGCGCGGTCCATGGTCGAGATGATCGACCGTTGGAATTTGGAGCGCAAGCGCGCGGGTGAGCCAGAGATTCGGATCGGGGTCGGGGTTCATTATGGCTCGGTCGTACTGGGGGATATCGGTGCAAACCGGCTGGAATTTGCAGTGATCGGCGATGCGGTGAATGTTGCCGCGAAGCTAGAGGCCCTGACGCGCGATTTTCAAGCGCGCATCATTGTCAGTGATGCATTGCGGTCTCAGGCCCTAAGCGAGACGCCAAATGCGCAAGACATGATGACCGGGTTTGCACAGCACTCGGACCAGCCTGTTCGCGGTGTTACAGCCCCGATGGATGTCTGGGTGCTGTAGCAACCAGGGCTCCCGCCTGTCAGCAGCGCATCAAAGATGCGATCCTTCCCGTTGGGCCGGGCAGCGCGCTGCAGTCAGGTGCGAGGGGCAGGGTTGTGCGCTTTGTTGTAAGGCTTCCAGTTGGTGATTTCGGGATAGTATTGACGCCGCCATGCGCGGACCCTCGGATTCATGATACGCCGCCACAAGGGCGGAATCATCGCGGCAAGGGTCATGACCGGATATCCATGAGGCAGTTGCGGCGCTGCATCCTGCGAATGGTGTTGCAGCAGTGGAAAGCGGCGGTTTGGCTTGTAGTGGTGGTCCGAGTGGCGTTGCAGGTTGATCAACAGCCAGTTTGAAGCCTTTTGTGACGCGTTCCAGGAATGGCGCGGGTGCACATGCTCGTACTTGCCATCGCCCAGATATTTGCGCGTCAGCCCGTAGTGCTCGACATAGTTAACAAGTTCAAGCTGCCAGATCGCGGTGCCGGCCTGTACCAAAAACAGGCCTAGCCCTGCCCATCCGCCGATCAGAAATGCTAGCAGCAGCATGGCTCCTTGCAGGCTCCAATAGCGCCAGAACGGGTTTGCCGGATCGGTCCACGGGCGGTCTTTGCGGGCCAGTTTTTCCCGCTCGGCGCGAAAGGCTGAGATGAGGCTTTGGCGCAGAACGCGCGGATAGAACCGGTGGAAACCTTCGTTGTAGCGCGCGGTTACCGGATCGCGCGGAGTTCCGACGTAGCGGTGGTGAACCAGCAGGTGCTCGGACCGGAAATGGGAATAAAGGACCATCGACAACAGGAAATCGCCCAGCCAGCGTTCCAGTTTGCCTTTCTGATGCATCAGCTCGTGGCTGTAGTTGATCCCGATCGTTCCGGAAAGGACGCCCATGCCGAAGAACACGCCGATTTTTTCGACCGAGCTCATATCTACGGCTCGGGTAGTGTACCAGATCAGCCCATAGAGCGTGAGGAATTGCACCGGTGCCCAGGCTTTGGTCAGCCAGATATACCATTGCAGCCCCGTATCTGGCGTATCCGGGTCGGCGTTTTCAAGGTTTAGGCCGGTCAGCCGGTCAAGCACCGCAAAGACCCACCATGTCGAAAGCGGTACCAGCAGGACCCACCATCCGCCTGCCGTAGTGGTCATCCAGATCAGTGGGATCAGGAGGTATGAGACCCAAAAGGGAAGGGCGGATTGCCATCGGGACAGGGTGTCAGATGCGATCATGTTGGGGCTCCGAAACGTTGGCGGCACCGTAGACCGCGCACTGGGCTTTGCCCAGCGGTCTATTGGCCGCGCCAGAGGTCAAAAGCCTTGCGCATAACCGTGGGCAGGTCGCTGGGCCTGAATTGGTGTTTGTCCATGACTGTCAGACCGTTCGGATCGCAACCGTCTGGCAATTCGGTTGTCCAAATACGCAGGATCAGGTGAAAGTGGGTGAAGGTGTGTCTCACTTCACCGGGGATTTCGTGCCATCGCGCCGGGAACGGAGGGCTTTCCAGCGGTGTTTCGGACCAGTCCGAGCCGGGCCAGCCCAACATTCCGCCCAGCAGACCCTTATCGGGGCGGCGTTCCAACAGCAGGGCACCATCTCCGCGTTGGGCGATGTAGATGTGGCCCAGCCGGGTGGGTTTGGGCTTCTTGGGCGTTTTTTGCGGCAGTTCCACCTGCGTCCTCGCCTTCCGCGCCAGACAGGCCGCATGCAGGGGGCAAATGCCGCAGGTCGGAGATTTTGGAGTACAGATCGTTGCACCCAAATCCATGACAGCCTGCGCGTAATCTCCGGGCCGGTGCTGCGGGGTCAATGCCGCGGCTTTTTTCTTTAACAGGGGTTTTGAGGCGGGCAGGGGTTCGTGAATATCATAGAGCCTTGCCATGACCCGTTCGACATTGCCGTCCAGGACAGTTTCTGGTCGATCAAATGCGATGGCTGCGATGGCCGCCGCCGTGTAGGGGCCAACGCCCGGCAGTTCCAGTAGTGCATCGTAATTGTTGGGAAACTGCCCGTCATGCGCGGACGCAACCACCCGCGCGCATTTCAGAAGGTTGCGGGCGCGGGCGTAATAGCCCAGGCCAGCCCATTCCCCCATGACCTGATCATCTTGCGCATTGGCAAGGGCTTCGACGGTTGGCCAGCGCGTGGTGAAACGAACAAAATAGTCGCGAACAGCGGCAACGGTCGTTTGTTGCAGCATCACTTCGGATAGCCAGACGCGGTAGGGGTCTGGTGCTACGCCTGCGGCACGCGCTGCCGGGCCAATACGCCAAGGCATTTCACGTGCGTGGCGGTCGTACCAATCCAGCAGCGTATTGCTCAGGTCAGATTCGGTGCAGTCACGCAAGTTTTATGTAACTCTCTGTCGGGTTTCACTGGCGTCCGGGTATCAGCCTATTACAATAGCGGCGCAGGAGTTGGAAACCAGATGCAACGCAGACGTTCCTCGACCCGCGGGTTCAAGCGCACCGCCACTTTGCTGAACGACCGGATCAGGCAGGCCGGGGAAAGCCGGGGATTTGCCGTCTCGCGCCTTTTGACCCATTGGGCCGAGATTGTGGGCCAGGACATCGCGTCGATCGCCCGGCCGGTGAATGTGGGATACGCCAAGGGTGGCTTTGGCGCGACACTGACGGTGCTGACAACCGGGCCGCAGGCGCCAATGCTAGAGATGCAGAAAGAACAGCTGCGCGACAAAGTGAATGCGGTCTATGGTTACAACGCGATCAATCGGGTGCGTATCACCCAGACCGCGCCTACCGGATTTGCTGAGGGGCAGGCGAGTTTCGATCACAAACCGAAACAGACGAAACCGGTTGTTTCACCAGAAATCGCAGCTGAGGCCGACAATGTGTCGCGCGCGGTTGATGATGAAGATTTGCGCGCGGCCCTTGAACGTTTGGGCCGCAACGTTTTATCCAGACAGAAACGCTAAGAAAGGGCTGATGAATGAGCCGGATTGCAACCGTAATATGTGCGGCTGTCGCCGTGGCCGCTGGCGGCTATTGGCTGACAACGTCGAGTAACACGATCCCTTCGAACCCGCTTGTTGGTGCTGCTGAGGCGCAAGAGGCGGAATTGGACACCTCGACCATCGTCGAGATGGTGCAGGGGGCCGAAGACGCGCCAGTCGAGATCATCGAATATGCATCGTACACCTGCCCGCACTGCGCGAATTTCCATCAGGGCGCGTACAAGCAGCTCAAGAAGGACTTCATCGACACCGGAAAGGTAAAGTTCACTTACCGCGAGGTGTATTTCGACCGCTATGGCCTGTGGGCATCAATGGTCGCGCGCTGTGCAGGACCTGACAAGTTCTTTGGCATCACCGACCTGCTGTATGAAGGCCAGTCGGAGTGGACCCGTGCCGGAGGTCCTGCCGAAATCGTTGATGAACTGCGCAAGATCGGGCGTCTCGCTGGCATAGACAATGATCAGCTTGAGGCTTGCCTGCAGGACGGTACCCGCGCGCAGACACTGGTGGCCTGGTATCAGGAAAATGCCGAACGCGATGGAATTCAGGCGACGCCTACTTTCGTCGTGAATGGGAAGAAGGTTGAAAATCAGCCTTATGACGACTTCAAGACGCTGATCGAAGCCGAGCTTGGCAGCTAAATCCTGAATGGTCAGCCTGTTTTGGGCTGGCCATCTGCCTAAGGTGAAGGCGCGGCCTTCGCCAACAACTCTTTGACTTTGTCATCCTGATTGATTTGCAACCGAACCGGTAGGGTCAGAACTTTGCTGCGGAAAGTGGCGGGCAGGCGCACGGCGTCTTTCTCGGTTGTCACCAGTTGCGCGCCCAGTGCTTTGGCCTCGTTCTCAAGCCGTGCCATCAGTGCTGAAGTCAGTAGTTGGTGATCATCCAGTGCTTCAGCACGCAGCAGTTTCGCGCCTTGCTGTCGCAGAGTTCCAAAGAACTTGTCCGGATATCCTATGCCCGCAAAGGCCAGAACGGGTGTATTGTTCCAGTCCATTCCGGTTTGGAGCGGATACACCTCGCCGGTGGCGTGTGGGACCGTCAGGGCAGGTTCCCATCTTTCTGAAAATGTTGACTGCGCTGCGGCGTCCCCAAGCGACAACACTAGATCGGCACGTTTCAATCCAACGGCCACGGGCTCTCGCAGTGGACCGGCAGGCAGGCAAAGGCCATTGCCAAATCCGCGCTGCGCATCCACTACGATGATCGAAAAATCCTTGGCAACTGCGGGGTTCTGAAAACCGTCGTCCAGCACGATCGCGGTCGCCCCTGCCGCTGCGGCTGCCTGCGCGCCCGCTGCACGATCTTTGGCGACCCAGACCTCGGCAAACGCGGCGAGCAACAGGGGTTCATCCCCGACCTGAGCCGCTGTGTGTTTGCGCGGGTCGACCTGCACCGGGCCTTCCAGCGAGCCACCATGGCCTTTGGTCACGACATGAGGTTGATGCCAGGTATCCCTCAAATATTCTAAAACCCAGATCACCGTGGGTGTCTTCCCTGTGCCACCGGCATTCAGGTTGCCAACGCAGATAACCGGTACGCCCGGCGAGATGCCTTGCCCGCTCGCCACGCGACGGGCGGTTGCAGCGGCATAGAGGCGACCAAGTGGCGCCAACAGCCTGGCGCGCAGATCCAACCGATCAGGGGCTGAGTTCCAGAAGTCAGGTGCCCGCATCGTCACGCCCTCGCCGGTCCAGTGTATCCTGTACCATATCGATCAGTTGGTCCGCCTGTGGAGCCCCTTCGGTGACAATCCGCCATCCGGCCAATGCCATGTCTGCTGTGCGGTCAGGTGCCAACAATTCGACAACGCCATCGCCCAACTCTGTTGCGGTTCGTATCTTCAACGCGGCTTTTGCCTGCCCCAATCTGTCATAGAGACTGCGATGCTTGCTGACATGAGGCCCATGGATTACCGCAGATCCCAAGGCGACTGCGGTCAGAGGGTCGTGCCCCCGCGCCCCGCGTTCCAGTGAACTTCCTATGAAGGTAACTGCGGATACACGATGCCAAAGGCCCAGATCCTCGGGCTCGGCTGTTAGAATCACTTGTGTGGTGTCTTCGATTGGATGGCCTTCATCCCAGTTGGCGCATCGAAGGTCCATCGCTTCGAGGCGTTTATACAGGGGCGATGCCTCGGACATATCCGCCACATGCAGGACCAAAGCCAGACGTGGCAGCATCCGCAAGGCCTGACGATGGGCCGTCAGAACCGAGATGAATTCCTTGTCCTGAACCCATGCGGCCAGCCAAACTGGGCGCCCGGCCATTGTGTGAGTGGTCTCGATCAATTCATCTTCGGGCCAGGGCTCTGGGTTGGGGCTGATATGAAGTGGTGGCGCGACCGAGATTTTTGCCGAGTTCACTCCCAGGCGTCGGATTTGGCGTGCGCTGTCATCATTGGGCGCAAGTATCGCTGTAAAGCAATCCAGCGTGTATCGCGTGATATCAGGTAGCCAACGTCCACCCCTTGCGGTTTTCACGTCGACCACAGCCTCAAGCAAAATTAGCGGAATGCCCCGCTCCTGTGCGCGTGTTATGACATTGGGCATCAGCCCACCGCCAAACCACAGCCCCATATCAGGGCGCCAGTGATCCAAGAACGTGCGCGCCGCGCCGGTATGCTCGGCGGGCAGCATTGTGATCGGGGTATCGCAATCTTCCCAGTCCTTCAGATCAACATCGGGTGGGGCGGTCAGCAACAGCGAAAGCTCTGGTCGCACAGACAGCAGCCGACGGCAAATATTGTCGACGGCCCGCAACCGATCGGGTGTACTGACATGGACCCACAGAAGTTCACCTTCCGGGCGCGCAATCTCGGGGTGACCCGTGCTTTGCGGGACGCCCCAGGACAGGACTCGATAGGCCGCAAGGCTCAGAGATCGCGGCTTGCTCATGCCGGAATTCCGGCCCCATTCGGGTTAAGTCGGGTCTGAAGGTCCGAATGCACCGCTGAACCTGCCGCCACCACGCCGTTCAGGCGCGGGTGGGTATTGTTGAAGCGCAGAGGTTGCCCCAAACGATCAGTACAGAGCCCGCCTGCCTCGCGCAGGATCAGATCTCCGGCGGCGATATCCCATTCCCAACTGGGTCGCAACGTCAGCATCCCGTCAAACCGTCCCTGCGCAACCAGCGCCATCCGATAGGCCAGAGACGGGCGGTATACACGGCGAAAGTCAGGTGCAGCACCGGATTGCCAGTGGCGCGGATCTAGATTGGGTTTTGCCGCCAAAATCTCGGCTTCGGGCAGGTGCGCTTGCCCTGACACTTGGATGGCAGTGCCATTCAACGTTGCACCTTGCCCTTTTGCAGCCGCATACAGCAGATCACGTAAGGGCAGGTAGATGACGGCTGCCGTGACCTCACCGTTCTCGGTTACGGCCAGCGAATGGGCCCATGTGCGTGACCCCTCGGCAAAACTGCGGGTGCCGTCGATGGGATCGATGACGAAGACCCGATCACACGTCAGACGGTCGGGGGAATCCTCGGTCTCTTCGCTCAGCCAGCCATAATCCGGGCGGGCCGCCTGCAGATCACGTTCAAGCATCGCATTGACGGCCAGATCGGCCTCGGTCACCGGGCCTGCGCCTTCGGGTTTATCCCAGCGCTGGGCATCAGGACCCGAATAGCGCGTGGCGATCTTTCCGGCCTCAAGCGCAGCGTCGATCAGCAGGGGCAGGTCAGTTGCCGGCAAGTGTCATCCCTTCGATCAACAGCGAGGGTACAACGCGCGATAGGTAAGGCCGCGCATCGTTTGCCGGAATGATTCGCATCAGCATGTCGCGAAGATTGCCAGCGATGGTACACTCATTGACGGGATGGGTGATCTCGCCGTTCTCAACCCAAAATCCCGAAGCGCCGCGTGAATAGTCGCCGGTATTCGGATTGATGGTCGATCCGATCATCGAAGTGACCAAAAGCCCGGTACCCATGTCGCGCAACAACTCGGCGCGGGTCTTCTCGCCTTGCGTCAGGCTCAGGTTCCAATTGCTGGGCGACGGCGGCCCGGATACGCCGCGCGCTGCGTTGCCGGTCGAGGTCATTCCCAATTTGCGGGCGCTGGACAGGTCTAACGTCCAACCGGTCAGAACGCCATCTTCAACGATCGTCCTGCGCCGTGTTGCCAGCCCTTCGGCATCGAACGGGCGCGAGCCCGAAATGCGCGGGCGATGCGGGTCTTCAATCAAAGACAAATGTGCCGGTAGAACCTGTTGCCCAAGGCTTTCCTTCAGCCACGAGGCCCCGCGGGCTATCGCCGCACCATTGCTGGCGGCCAGCAGATGGCCGATCAGGGATGATGAAATCCGTTCGTCGAACACCACCGGAAAACTGCCGGTCTGGGGCTTGCGTGCTCCCACGATTTGAACCGCACGTTCACCAGCCGTGCGACCAATCTCGGCGGGGCTGCGCAGGTCAGACTGAAAAGTCCGGCTGTCACCGTCATAGTCACGCTCCATTCCCGTCCCTTCGCCGGAAATGGCGACGCATGAGGTTGAACGGCTGCTGCGCATGTAGCCACCCGAAAAGCCGTTTGTCGCGGCAAGATGGACCCGGTGGGTACCATAGGCGGCCGCAGCGTCTGACACCTGTGAGACTCCCGTAACGTCCAGCGCTGCTGCCTCTGCCGCCAGCGCATCCTGCATCAGAGCTTCAGCGCTGGGTTCAGGGGCTGGGTCAAACAGCTCCAGCGCGTCGATATTACAGTTGGCGACCAATTGGTCAGGCGCGGCCAAGCCGGTGAACGGATCTTCCGGCGCTTCCCGTGCCATGGCCACGGCGCGCTCGGCCATCGCGGTAAGCGTATCGGGGCGACTATCCGAACTGGATACGATTGCCTGCTGTTTGCCAAGGAAGACCCGCAGCCCTAGATCGGTCGCTTCCGAGCGTTCGGCATGTTCCAATGCACCACTACGTACTTCCACAGAAACGGATGAGCCATCAATTACTATGGCATCCGCTGCCTCGGCACCTGCCTTGCGGGCTGCATTCAGCAGCTCTTCACTGATTGTTTGAGGTGTTCGCGTCATGAGGCCTCCGGTCTTGTTGTTCTGGACCTAGCCTCGGATAGCCTGTCCCGCAAGGCCTGCAGCCCACTGGCTTTATGTGCCTCGGGCGGGAAAGGCCAGCGCAGCGGCCTTTCCCGATTTGTTTGTCACTTGATACGCTGACCGTTGGCCAGGATCTGTCCATCCTCGGTAAACTCGATTTTCGAGTTCAACGTGTCCGGTTCTTCGCCCGGAACAGCCATCAGACCCATCATCATACGCGCGCCCAGCGCGTCGTTTTCCGACACAAAGCCCATGCCGATCAGCTTGTCCAGCAGAGCGTTGGCCCCAACAAGTTTCAAGTTGGCGACACCCGACGGGGCAGGCAGGCCATCAAACTCTTCCGTGTTGGAGTTGTCGAACGCAAAGTCGCCATCACCGCTCAATTGGGCTCCGACCAATGATACGAGAAGCTTGTTGATCTTCAGCGAATGCAGCTCGCCCGGAACGATATCAGATGTCTCAAGCTCTTCGACGGCTTCCGGGTCCATGAAATCGACCAGAACTTTGGCGGTGCCGGTTGCATCCAACGCGATGGTCGCCGGATCGCGCGGCAGCGCACTAGCAGGGTCGAACATGCTCCACAACACGTCGGACATGGTGAAATCCGTCAGGTTCATGCCAAATCCAAATGGTTGGATTTCTTCCGAGGCCTGCACCGGAAGCTCGAATTTCAGCCCTGCATTTGCCATCGCGATTTCGATTGGAAAAGGCAGATCCGACGTGGTGACGGCTAGTTTGGTGCTGTTCTGCGCAAGATCGTAGACAAGGCGCTGTGCATCGATGCTGCCGGTAAAGCTGCCTCCTTCGGAACTGCTGCTGAGCGAGAATGGCTCACCCTCGGCAGTGCCTGCCATTTCGGTGCTGCCCGCGGCGTATGTGAATGTACCTGAAGCGGCAAATCCGGCCTTGTAGATGTCTTCAATGTTGGCGACATCCATACCGGGTGGGATGATTGTTTCGCCATCAAATTTCAAACCATCCAATTTACCGCTGATCCGGCCCGTGTCTTCACTTTCGGGCTCGTTGAAGGCCACATCATAGGACAGGCTGCTGGCCGTGAACTGCTGCGCGATATCGCGCATCTCGCCGATCTGCATCTGCGATGTGCCTGCGATTTCGTCCATCTGAACGTTCAAGGCAAACATGTCGCTGGATACGGTTTCGCCATCAAACTCCATCGAGTCCATCGACAGAGTCAGGCTGTTCGCCGTATAGTCATATGTCATGTTTTCGGGGGTACCCGAAACGACCATTTCCAAGGCGTCGTGAGCGTACATCAGATCAGCCGAAAATGTCTCGCCCTCGGCTTCACCCGAAATTGTCATCGGGAAGCTGGCAGGAAAGCCGATATTGACTGTACCGTCGCCATTTTCGGTCAACGTCATCTCGGGGATGACCATGTCGAAGGTGCCTTCGGTGTCCGGAATGGCCATGGCCATCGTCATGTTCGCGATGGTGGTGACGTTGCCGGAAACGCTCTGATCGCCAGTGACGTCATAGCCCATGCCGCCCAGATAAGCCTGCCAATCGGCCCAGACATCATTGGCGGTAACATCTGCAAAGGCGCCGTTGGTTGCAACAGCATAGGCCAAAGCTGCACCGCAGCTACGGCGAAGGAAAACAGTCATAATAGAACCCTTCTTGATCAATTTGCCGGCATGGTCGTGCCTGTAGCGGCCAGCGTCAAGGGGGAAGGGGTGGACCAATTCCCCATTTGCAGGGTACGAGTTAAGACAATTTCAAATGCAGGGATTTAAACGATGCATATGCAAGGGAAAACGGTACTGATCACAGGGGCAAGCCGAGGCATCGGAGCGGAAGCCGGGCGCGTTTTTGCCGCAGCTGGGGCCAATGTGGCCTTGGTCGCACGCAGCCGCGATCAGATTGACGCTCTGGCTGCGGCATTGGGTGAAAATGCCATGGCGCTGGCCTGCGACGTCAGCGATTTTTCCCAGGTCGAACAGACAGTTGCCGATTGCATCGACCGGTTCGGCAAGCTGGATGTGCTAATCGGGAACGCGGGCGTCATTGATCCGATCTTTCATCTTTCGAATGCCGACACCCGGGCCTGGAGCCAAGCTATCGACATCAACCTGAAAGGTGTCTTTTACGGAATGCGTGCCGTCCTGCCCATTATGCGGGCAGCAGGCGGCGGGACCGTTCTGACGGTCTCGTCCGGTGCCGCGTCGAACCCGGTCGAAGCCTGGAGCCACTATTGCGCATCAAAAGCCGGGGCCAAGATGCTGACCGAATGCCTGCATCTGGAAGAGGCGCATCACGGTATTCGCGCAATGGGTCTGTCCCCGGGCACCGTGGCCACCGACATGCAGCGGGTCATCAAGGCCAGCGGCATCAATCCTGTTAGCCAACTGGATTGGGACGATCACATCCCCGCAGACTGGCCCGCGCAGGCGTTGATGTGGATGTGCTCGGCAGATGCGGATGAGTTCTTGGGGACCGAGATATCGCTGCGCAACGAAGACATCCGCAAAAGGGTCGGGCTGACGTGATCGAACTGACACAAGATGATGGGCTGTGGACCGTCACGTTGAACAATCCGGACAAGGCCAATGCGCTGACCTCGGCGATGCTAGGCGAACTGGTTCGCATCGCAGAGGCGGCAACCGAGGCACGTGCGTTGATCCTGACGGGGGCGGGCCGGGTCTTCAGTGCGGGCGCCGATCTTGAAGAAGCGCGGGCGGGCCTTGCGACCTCCGATCTTTGGGAGAGGTTGTCGGGTGCCATTGCCGCCTTGCCCTGTCTGACGGTGGCCGCGCTCAACGGCACTTTGGCCGGTGGAGCCAACGGTATGGCGCTGGCCTGTGACCTGCGTATCGCAGTGCCCTCGGCCAAGTTTTTCTATCCGGTCATGAAGCTGGGGTTCTTGCCGCAACCTTCGGACCCCAAGCGGATGGCTGCCCTGATCGGTCCGGCCAGAACCCGGCTTATCCTGATGGCAGGTCAGAAGATTTCTGCCGAAGAAGCCTATCACTTTGGGCTGGTTGATCGGGTGGTTGAGCCCGAACAGTTGATGCCAACTGCGCAAGAGCTTGTGGCCGACAGTCTGACTGCGGATCCGTCGGTTGCCGCGGGCATAGCTGGATTGTGTCCATGAGGTTGGCCGCGCTCCGATTGCGGGTGGCGGACCCGGATGCGTTGGCAGCGTTTTATCGTGATGTGCTTGGCATGTCTGTCAGGGTTGAAGGCGCCAATCGTCGTCTTGGGTATCCGGGTCAGGATGCCGATCTGTTGCTTATGCCGGGCGGCGGGGGCTACCGCCATGACCCGGGGCAACGGTATTGGAAGATCGGGATCACGCTGCCGGATGTTGATCTTGCTGCAGAACACCTGCGCCAGAAGGGCATCCTGGTCAGCGCGCCGCGGCAGTTTCTGGATATCGGCTATATGTGCCATCTGAATGACCCCGAAGGTTTTGCCATCGAGCTGTTGCAGCAGGATTTCGAGGGCAACCGACCGGTTGATGCTACAAGCCCAGACGCCCCCTTCGCCAAGGCCTGTATCGGCCAGATCACCCTGCGAACTGGCGATATTGCTGCCGAAGATGCGTTCTGCCGATCCATGGGAATGTCATTGCTGTCTCTGCAGGATGTCGAACCTCACGGGTTCGATCTGCATTTCTACGCGTTCACCGCAGAGGAGCCTCCCAACCCCAATCTCTGGGCGGTTGAAAATCGCGAATGGCTGTGGAAACGCCCATATACCACGTTGGAATACCAGCATATTCCGAATGCTCGGTTTGCACCGGTGCCGGATTATCTTGGGATCGAGGTTGAAGGGCTGACCGACCCGAAAAAGGATGCATTCGGTGATCCCTGGCTTCCGGCCTGATCAACGTCTGCGCCGTTTGCCCGGCACTTTTGAGCGAAACCCCGGTGGGCGTTTGCGCACCCAAATCAGGAACTTCTCAAGCCTCGGGTGGGTGCGGAGCGCATCGACAGTGTGGAAGTCGCGCGCCAGTTCGGACTCGGTCAACGTCGCGTGGACCTCTTTGTGGCATATCTGATGCAACA
The DNA here is from genome assembly GCF_056542345.1 of Ruegeria sp. AD5. NCBI lineage: Bacteria > Pseudomonadati > Pseudomonadota > Alphaproteobacteria > Rhodobacterales > Roseobacteraceae > Ruegeria > Ruegeria sp. AD5. The sequence goes on along the minus strand of NZ_JBQFZR010000001.1, from coordinate 1,033,837 downwards.
AAACGGTGGGCCCGCCCTTGCCTCCCTTAAGCTTTGGGATCAGATGGTGCAGGCTTCCGCCACCTTCGGGGATCGGACGGTTGCAGAGCGGGCAGATCGGATCGGAATTTGCCATGACCTAACTTCGCGCTGATGCGTGTACAGGGCAAGAGGGACACAATGGCGCAAACCATGGTCATCGGAGCAGGGCCAGCGGGGCTAATGGCCGCCGAACAGCTTGCCGCCGCCGGGCACGAGGTTGTAGTGGCCGAAGCCAAGCCGTCTGTCGCGCGTAAATTCCTGATGGCGGGTAAGTCCGGCCTGAACCTGACCAAGGACGAGCCTTTTGACATGCTTATGGGCGCATACGGGGATGCAAAGGATTGGTTGCATCCTATGATACAAGCGTTTGACGCACAGGCGGTGAAGGCTTGGGCCGGTGATCTTGGGCAAGAGATGTTCACGGGCTCTACCGGGCGCGTGTTTCCGAAAGTCATGAAGGCCTCACCCTTGCTGCGGGCCTGGCTGGCCAGATTGGATCAGGCCGGCGTTCAGATCAAGACACGCTGGCGCTGGCAGGGATGGCAAGGTGGGGCGTTGGTTTTTGAGACGCCAGATGGCATGCAGTTTTGCTCGCCCGACGCGACGGTTTTGGCATTAGGGGGTGCCAGCTGGGCGCGGTTGGGCTCGGATGGGGCTTGGGCCCAATGGCTTGCGGACAGCGGAGTTGATCTAACACCGTTTGCACCGGCTAACGCCGCTCTGTCAGTCGATTGGAGCCCCTATATGCAGCCACATTTTGGCGCGGCGCTCAAGTCGGTGCGGTGGATGGCGGGCGATCTGGATAGCCGTGGTGAGGCCACTATTTCCGCAAAAGGCCTCGAAGGTGGCGGTATGTATGCCCTGACCCCTGCGCTGCGGATGGGGGCGCCGCTGTTTGTTGATCTGGTCCCGGATGTGACGGCTGAAGGGATGCAGGCACGATTGGACGCGAAGAAATCAAAGGCAACGCTTTCGCATTGGTTGAAGAATGGTCTGCGTCTGTCTCCGCAAAAGGTCGCTTTGTTCCACGAAATGACTAAGGGCCGCGCATTGAAGCAAACGCAATGGATCGGTGCGCTGAAAAACCTGCCCATCAGGTATGCTGGGCTACGCCCGATGGATGAGGCGATCTCAACCGCTGGCGGGGTAGCACCGGGTGCCGTGGACAGCGGTTTGATGCTGACAGCGTGTCCGGGCGTTTTTTGCGCGGGCGAGATGCTGGATTGGGAAGCCCCGACCGGTGGTTATCTTCTGACCGCCTGTCTGGCGACGGGACGTTGGGCCGGTCAGTCGGCGGCAACGTGGTTGGCGCGCTAGGCCTTAACCCGATCGGGCCAGCATCGCCAGTCGGATCATTGCACGCTCTACCAGTGCCATCGCAGGTGCGGTTTGACCTGCCGAGCGCAAGGATAGGTCCGTATCTGTAAGGACGGTTAAAGCGGTCTGCAGCTTGGGCGCCCCCCATCCCTGAGCTTGCCTCAGGATCCGGTCACGTCGTTTGCCATAGACCGGAGGGCGCAGCTTGCCGATTCCCTGCGCCGCGCCTCCAGGGTCGGATGCGCAGGCATAGAGCGTTCGGAAATGCCGCGTCGCCCCAATACACAAGGTGACCCCGTTGGTGCCCTGCGCCTGAAGGCGTCGGATAAGGGGGCCGATTTCCTGTGCCCGGCCCTCGGCAACGACGTTCAATACATCATCCAGCGCCGCCTCGGTCGACCGCGGCGCACAGGCTTCAATGTCTTCAATCGTCAGTTCACCGGCGTCACCGCGTTTGTAAAGCGACAGTTTCTCAACTGATTGAGTGAAATCACCAGGGCTGAGCGCCATTGCAAGTTCGCTAAGCGCCGACATCGAATCGCGCGGAATATTCTTCAATCCGGCTTGCGCCAGAATGCGCTCCACCTCGGCACGCGAGGGCGGGTCATCGTAGATGCCAACAGCGTATGCGGCAGGGTTCGCTTCGAATGCTTTGCGGATTTTCGAGCTGGGTTTGAGCTGCCCGGCCGTCACGATGATCTGTGCATCACCATGATCCCAGTCTTCAAGGGCTGTGAGAATCGCAGGCGCTGCGACATCGGTGGCGTCTTCAACAAACACCGCGCGGGGACCGGGGAAAAATCCGACAGCCTTGACCGCGTCCAGCAACAGGGCCGGATCGCTGCGTAGATCGCTTCCGGGAATGCGGGTCAGGCGCATTTCCTCTTCAGCGCCGGATCCCAACAAAGCCGCCAGAACTTGCTGACGCTTTAGAGCAACGCGCATCGCGTCCGCCCCGTAGATCAACAGCCCGGCTTTGTCCGCGTCCGGCTTGGCAAAATACCCATCAGCCTCGCGCGGGCTCAGCTTCATGTGGACAGGCCCGGCGTGGCGTAAAGGCGATTTACGATCTGATCGGCCAGAATCACCATCAAGCGCTCGGTCGCGTCGCGTTCATCTGCCAGTGTAGACACGGTCGAGCCTGCAGCAGAATAACCGACAAATTCGGTAACGTTGCCCGAGGCGATGATTTGCCCGGTCGCATTGGATTTCAGCGCGTAAGTCGCATTCCCGTCGATCGTATAGCGATTGGTTTCATTCGCTGTGGTAATCGAGGCCCTGCGGGTGACCGTCGATACCCCGACATCCAGCTTGTATTCGTTGCCCGAGGTCGCGCTTCGACCTAATTTACGTTCCAGGTTTTGGACCAGCAGAAAGCTTTCGACCGTATTTGGTGCGGACACCTCGACCTTGCCATCCAAGGCCGAGCCTGATCCTCCGGGCGCATAAACCGGCTCGAACCCGCAAGCGGCGAGTGCCAGCGGCATCAATAGCAGGGTTCTACGATCAAACGACGACATTAACGATCCGGCCCGGAACAACGATCACTTTCTTCGGTGCAGCGCCATCCAGCGCCTTTTGCACAGCTTCGGTGCTGAGGGCGATTTTTTCAACCTCTGCTTTATCCAGATCTTTGGCTACGCTGATCTCGGCCCGACGCTTGCCGTTGATCTGAATCGGTAGGGTTATGGAGTCATCGATCAGCATCGTCTCATCCGCGATGGGCCAGGGCGCGGTTGCAACTAGGCCTTCGCCGCCCAGCATCTGCCAAAGTTCTTCGGACAGGTGTGGCGTCATCGGCGACATCAGCTGCGCCAATGTCTTGGCTGCCTCGCGCTTGACTGCAGAGCCCGCTTTGGATTTGGCAAGCGTGTTGGTGAATGCATAAAGCTTTGCGATAGATGCGTTAAAGCCAAAGGATTCGACCCCGCCCGATACGTCATGAATGGCTTTGTGCATCTCACGTAGCAGCGTTTCGTCATCTGCTGTGGCCGGCAAGTCCGATTCTGCGATTTCTGCGGCGATGCGGTGCACGCGGCTGAGATGTTTGAACGCGGCTTCGGCGCCCGACGCGGTCCATTCCACGTCGCGCTCAGGTGGGGAGTCGGACAGAACAAACCAGCGCGCAGTATCCGCACCAAAGGCCGAGATGATGCTGACCGGATCGACGACGTTCTTTTTCGACTTGGACATTTTGGCTGAGGGGATGATTTCAACCTCGGTGCCGTCGGTCAGCTTGCCGTCGGTCACGTCTTCGGGCAGGTGATAGACCGGGCGACCGTTGGCGTCGCGTGTTTGATAAATTTCATGAGTCACCATGCCTTGAGTGAACAGCGCGTTGAACGGCTCAATCGCTTTCTTCGGCAAATGACCAGTGATGTTCATCGCCCGCGCGAAGAAGCGCGAATAGAGCAGGTGCAGAATCGCATGCTCAATCCCACCGATATATTGGTCGACATTCATCCAATACTCGGCTTCGGCAAGATCGGTGGGCGTTTCCGCGCGTGGAGCGGTGAAACGGGCGAAGTACCACGACGAATCGACAAACGTGTCCATCGTGTCAGTTTCCCGCTTGGCTGGAGCGCCGCAGGAAGGGCAAGGGGTGTCGCGCCAGCTGGGGTGGCGGTCCAGCGGGTTGCCGGGGATCGAAAAATCTATGGGTTTGCTGTTGCCGTCATCATAAGGCAGCTCGATCGGCAGATTGTCTTTCTTCTCGGGGACCGTGCCGCATTGATCACAATGCACAACAGGAATCGGGCAGCCCCAATAGCGCTGGCGGCTGAGCCCCCAATCGCGCAGGCGGTATTTGGTAACACCTTCACCCCAACCGGCCTTTTCGGCGAAATCAACGGTGGCATTGATGGCCTCGTCACCCGTTGCCTCGGTGAGACCCGCAAAATGATTCACCCAGCGGACTTTCTCGGTTTTCGGCGGAACAAACGCGATCTTGTCGACCGGAGTGTCATCATCCAGTGCAAAGAATGTGTCGACCACAGGCAGGCCGTATTTGCGACAGAAATCGAGGTCACGTTGATCATGAGCTGGGCAGGCAAAAATGGCGCCGGTGCCATAGTCCATCAGGATAAAGTTGGCGATCCAGACCGGCAGCTCCCAGCTGGGGTCGAGTGGATGTTTTACACGTATGCCGGTGTCATAACCCAGCTTTTCGGCGGTTTCGATCGCCTCTTCGGTGGTGCCGCCCTTGCGGCATTCAGCAACGAATTCAGCGACTTCCGGGTTTTCTGCCTCAAGCTGCTTGGCAATCGGATGATCGGGCGAGATGCCAACAAACGACGCGCCCATCAGCGTATCGGGCCGTGTCGTGTAGACGGTGATCGGCTCACCTCCATCGGTGCGTTCGAACCCGAATTGCAGGCCACGGGACTTGCCGATCCAGTTCTCTTGCATCAGTCGTACCTTGGCGGGCCAGTTATCCAGCGTATCCAGCGCGTCGAGCAGTTCCTCGGAATAATCGGAAATCTTGAAAAACCACTGAGTCAACTCGCGACGCTCAACCAAGGCGCCTGAACGCCAGCCACGGCCGTTTTCTACCTGTTCATTGGCCAAAACGGTCATATCGACCGGGTCCCAGTTCACCACGGCGTTCTTGCGATAAACCAGACCGGCCTCGAGCATATCCAGGAACAAAGCCTGCTGCTGGCCGTAGTATTCCGGATCACAGGTGGCGAATTCACGAGACCAGTCGATCGACAGGCCCAGCGGCTTCATCTGTCCGCGCATGTCGGCGATATTGCCATAGGTCCAATCTTTGGGGTGGCCGCCGCTGGCCATTGCGGCATTTTCCGCAGGCATCCCAAATGCGTCCCAGCCCATCGGGTGCAGCACGTTATGACCGGTTGCGAGCTTGTGGCGGGCGATCACGTCACCCATCGTGTAGTTGCGTACATGCCCCATGTGGATACGGCCAGACGGGTAGGGGAACATCTCAAGCACATAGTATTTCGGCTTGTCCGCCTTGTGGTTGGCGGTGAAGATTCCGGCCTTGTCCCAGGCCTCCTGCCATTTTGCTTCGATTTCGTTGGCCGAGTAGCGCGACATCATGCGGTCCTTCGTGAATGAAAACGCCGGGTAGGAACCCGGCGTGGTAATAGTGTGATTTTTGTCGGGTTTCTAGAACTTGTTGTCCGCAATGCGTAGCTGACGCGCGCGAGACAGGATCGCATCTTCGACGGCGCGCGACGTTGCAGCGCTGACCGGAGAACCGCCACTGGTCTGAAGAGCTACGGACAAAGAACGCGCTTCCAAAGCGGGATCACTGATGTGAACTGTCGCGCGATAGGAACGCCCGCCGCCGGGCGGTGTGCCATAACCCGTTACGATCACTCCGGTAAACGGATCGACCTCTTGGATCGGTAAGAAATTCAGTACATCTAGCGATGCGGCCCACAGATAGCGATTTACCTGAGTGACCTGCTCTGAGGTGTTCGGGCCGAATACGTCCCAGATCGTCGAACGATTCGGGTCATTCAGTTCGCGTTCCTCGGTCGAGCTGCCATCAGCGGTCAACACACTTGCATCGCCGGGCGGTGGCCCTCCGCAGGCTGATAAGGCAGCCGTTACCATGATCAAACCTGGAATCGTAATACGGCGCATCGTTGGAAGGTCCCGTGTCACTTGTTTTGCTCTGTCGAGTGATACTCCTAGACAAGGACCCGTACAGCAACAACCCTATTCTTTTATGATCGACTCGCGCGAACCGCACGATCCGTTGAATTCGACTGTGGCATCCTTGCACCAATTTGGGCCGAATGACGTCTTTGCGTTTATGCCAAGCTTGCGCAACGGGGGCAAAAAAAGCGAAACGGTGTCCGTGCTGAGACGCGTGCTTTGCATGTGTCGAGTAGAAAATCTTTGAAACCGAGGGAAACAAGATGAAAAAAGTTCTCTTCGCAACGACCGCACTGATTGCAACCGCAAGTGTTGCAGCGGCCGAAGTAAAGTTCAGCGGTTACGGCCGCTTTGGTCTGGGATACCTGGAAGACCGTACAGGTACCGTTGACGCAATTGGTGGTGGTGAAGCGACCGGCGTAGAAACCGACGAAACCATCCTGGTCTCGCGCTTCCGTCTCAACATCGACGGAATCGTTGAAACTGACGGTGGCGTTCGCTTTGAAGGCCGTGTTCGTCTGCAGGCAGACGAAGATGCCGGCAACGGCGAAGCAAACTCCGCTGGCCTGAACGGCGCACGCTTCTCGGTCATCTTCGGTGGTCTGCGTGTTGACGCCGGTAACGTAGCCGGTTCGTTCGACAACTTGGCAAACTACTACGGTAACGAGCCTGGCCTGGAAAGCTTCATTGGTCAGTACTCGGGCGTCGACTATGACTTCCTGGCGTATTCGTCGACCGGTTCGGGCGCAAACGCTGTGTTCTTCCAGTACGCAGTTGGCGACTTCGCCTTCGGCGCGTCGTATGACCAGCGCACATTTGCTGACGAAGCTGTTGCGGGTGCGGACACTGATGATGCAGACCGCTGGGACATCAGCGCGACCTACACCTTCGGTAACGTAACTGCCGCTCTGGCCTACGGTCAGACCAGCGGTCTGGGCGACGCCGACAAGCAGAGCCTGACCGTTCTGACCCTGGGTGCAGAATTCGGTGACTTCTCCGGTACTCTGTTCGTCGCAGACGATGACGTTGCAAACGATGACCGCAACGGCACCGCATACGGTCTGTCGGCAGCCTACAACCTGGGCGCGGCAACCACTCTGACCTTCGCTTACGGTGACGGTTCGGCAGACGACGATCTGCAGCAGTACGGCATCGGTGCCATCTACGACCTGGGTGGCGGTGCATCGCTGCGCGGTGGTATCGGCAACCAGAAGCGTGGCGACGGCGACAGCCAGCTGCGTGCCGACTTTGGTGCTCAGTTCAACTTCTAAGTTGATCTGAACCACAAGGTTCAAGGGCAGGTCTTCGGACCTGCCCTTTTCTTTTGCCGCCACATGGTGTTTTGCTGCTGCAAACGCAGAATGAGGGACCCATGTCGCTGCAAGAAATCACCGATCGAATAGCCAAAGCTGAATCTGCGGCAGGACGCGCCGAAGGCTCGGTGCAATTAATCGCGGTTTCCAAGGTGCAACCTAACGACCGGGTCGAAGCCGTATTGAAGCAGGGCCACCGGTGTTTCGGAGAAAACCGTGTGCAGGAAGCCGCTGGCAAATGGCCTGCATTTCGCGAGAGTTTTCCGGACATCGATCTGCATCTGATCGGTCCATTGCAAACAAACAAGGCACGGCAGGCGATTGAGCTTTGCAATGCCATCCATTCAGTTGATCGACCAAAGCTCGCCAAAACATTGGCGCGATTGGCGCAAGAGATGGGTAAGTGCCCCGATCTTTTTATACAGATCAACACAGGCGAAGAGGATCAGAAGGCCGGTACTCTCCCACAAGATGCTGATGCGTTCATTGCAGAATGCCGCGGCATGGACCTGCCCGTCCGAGGATTGATGTGCATTCCACCGGTTGAAGAAGAACCCGCGCTGCACTTCGCGCTCTTGGCAAAAATTGCAGAGCGGAATGGGCTGGAGGGTTTGTCGATGGGAATGAGCAGTGATTTCGAATCTGCGATCGCCCTGGGTGCCACACATGTCCGTGTCGGGTCTGCCATCTTCGGGGCGCGGGTTAAGCCTCAGGGATGATCAGCCGTGTGCCCGGCGTGATTTGCTGGGCAATCCAACGTAGGTGATCGCGCCTGAACGCGATGCAACCTTCGGTTGGAAACCGTGGACGTCGCCATTGATGCAGGAAGATGGCCGATCCCCGACCGGGTTCTGAATTGGGATAGTTCCAATCGGTTATCAGGATCAGGTCATAAAGCGGATCTGGGCGACGCAGTTTTTCGTGACTGAAATCATGAGGCGCGTGCACCAAATGGTTATACGCATCGTCCTCTATGTCATCAGACCATAAATCGCGGGGTCCGATCGGTCGTGCCCAATGCGCCGGCCGTGGCATTCGGTCTGCGCGATAGAGCATACCCACAATGTGATGCGCACCTGTAGGTGTTGTTCCGTCACCTTCCTGCTTGGTTGGGCTCAAGCCCCCTTTGCCTATAGCGCAGGGGAACAGGTGCCCGAGAAACCGAACGCCACGCGGTGTCAAAACCAGATCGCTTGGTGTCACAGCAGGTGGCCTGACTTTGCTGCTTTGGTCGCCAGATACGAACGGTTGAAATCTGTTTCACCTACTTTCAACGGAACCCGTTCAGTGACGGCGATACCTGTGCGTTCCATCATCGCGATTTTTGCAGGGTTGTTGGTCAGCAGACGGACCGAATTGAAGCCCAACGATTTCAGGATATCCGAGCCGAGCCTGAAATCCCGTTCATCGTCTTCGAATCCAAGCCGGTGATTGGCCTCGACAGTGTCAAATCCCTGATCCTGAAGAAAATAGGCGCGCATCTTGTTGGCAAGCCCGATCCCACGCCCTTCCTGATTCAGATAGAGCAGGACGCCCGCACCCTCGTCCCCCATCTGGGCCAAGGCCCCGCGCAGTTGCGGGCCACAGTCACATTTCAGGCTGCCCATGAGATCGCCCGTGAAACAGGCCGAATGCAGCCGCGCGAGGACGGGCTTGTCGCGGTCAGGGCGACCGATTTCAACCGCATAGTGTTCTTCTCCACCATCTTCGGGGCGGAATACATGTAGGCGCCCGGCCTCCGACACTTCCATCGGCAGGCGTGCGGCGACGACAGGGTGCAGAGCGCTGCGATCTGTCAGATGTGGCGCGGCCCGGGCATGGTCAATGCAGGTCAGACCATGATCTGCCGCAAATTCGCGCCCGTCTTGAATTGGGGCGACGACGGCGGCCGGAAGCAAGTGCGCCGACTTGGCCAGCGCAATAGCGATCCGGTGCAGATTTGCGCTGCCTTGTCGTTCGGTCATCAGCGGGCCCTTCATCGGGGCGTTCAGATCATCGGACGGGTCGGCCACCGCCTGCACCCAGCTCAGCCCAGCATCCGCCGGGATCATGACGCGAGCAAGATCGCCGTCATATGCACGCGCTTTAAGTGTTTCAGCGCGCCGAACCGTGATGGCGACAACGGGATCTCCGCCCAAGCCGCGCAAATCAGCCAGCCTCTGCGGGCTCAGGGTCTCGGTGGCGAATGCGAGTACTCCAAATCCCAGTTCGTCGGTCAGAACAACGGGAACACCCATACGCAGGTCAGCCCGCGCCCGTGCCAGCAATTCGGTGATGTCGGGAGTGAGACTCATGCAGTTTACCTTGAAACGATCAGACCCTGTCCTACCCCGATCACCGGAAAATGTGAAACATTTCCTCGGCGTCAGACACGAGGGCGTGAGACGATTGCAGCAAATCTTGCTGATTGCATTCTTCATACGCAAGTGATGGAAAAGGCTTAGGAGGACCGTACATGGCTCAGCTCAAGAAAATCCTGCTGGTGGATGACGACGAAGACCTGCGCGAGGCGCTCAGCGAGCAACTTGTCATGACCGAAGACTTTGACGTGTTCGAGGCGTCCGATGGCGCGTCGGCAATGGAGCGCGCGCGCGAAGCAATTTACGATCTGGTGATTCTGGATGTCGGCCTGCCGGATACCGATGGCCGTGAGCTGTGTCGCCTGATGCGCAAGCAGGGCGTCAAAAGCCCGGTGCTGATGCTGACTGGGCACGACAGCGATGCTGACACGATCCTGGGCCTTGATGCTGGCGCTAATGATTATGTCAGCAAGCCTTTTAAATTTCCGGTTCTTCTGGCCCGGATTCGGGCCCAACTGCGCCAGCATGAACAATCCGAGGATGCGGTCTTTGTTCTGGGGCCCTACACCTTCAAACCGGCCATGAAGATGCTGATGACCGAAGATGATCGCAAGATCCGCCTGACCGAGAAAGAGACTAACATTCTCAAGTTCCTCTATCGATCAACTGACGGCGTCGTTGCACGTGATGTTTTGTTGCACGAAGTCTGGGGTTACAACGCGGGCGTTACAACACACACCCTTGAAACCCATATCTATCGTCTGCGTCAGAAGATTGAACCCGACCCGTCGAATGCACGCCTTTTGGTCACAGAATCGGGCGGATATCGCCTTGTTGCTTGACTAATGGTGGATTGACTTGGATCAAAGTGATACTCTGTAGGCATCTTTAGATTACTCCCAACCCGCGCATGTCCGGGTTATGACATGCACCTCCCTGTTGGACTGCCGGGCCTGATGGCCCGGCTTTTTTCGTAGGGTGCAACTGTATCGTGCAGGGCGATATCGGCACCGGGCATCCGATTTCATTCAATGAAATCGGACCGGAAACTTTGCAAGTTTCCGTAACCGCCGGGTCAGGCAACATTGCTTTGTTTTTCGATGGCACCTCGCTTGGCGCCGCGCTAACCTGCGGCAACTTCGACAAAGGAACCCCCGGATATGCCCTTCACCCTTGCCACATGGAACATCAATTCGGTCCGCCTGCGCGAGCCTATCGTTCTGAAATTGCTGCAGGAAGAGGCGCCGGATGTGCTGTGTCTACAGGAATGCAAATCGCCGGTCGACAAAATCCCGACCGAAGGGTTCGCCGAGCTGGGCTATACGCATATGATTGCGCGGGGCCAGAAGGGGTATAACGGCGTCGCCATACTGTCGCGCCTTCCGCTTGAGGAAGTAGGGGATAAGGATTTCGCGGGTCTGGGTCATGCGCGACACATTGCGGGGCGGTTGGAGAATGGCGTGACCATTCATAATTTCTATGTCCCCGCTGGGGGCGACGTGCCGGATCGCGAAGTGAACGAGAAGTTTGGCCAAAAGCTGGATTACCTCGCTGACATGCGCGATTGGTTCCGTGCGGAAAAGCCGAAAAAGTCCATTCTGGTGGGCGATCTGAATATTGCGCCCCGCGAAGATGATGTCTGGTCGCACAAGCAGTTGCTGAAGGTGGTTTCACATACGCCGATCGAGGTTGAAACGCTGGCCGAGACTCAGGATGCAGGTGGCTGGGTCGATATCACCCGGCAGGATATTCCCGAAGGCCAGCTATACAGCTGGTGGTCTTATCGGGCACGAGATTGGGATGCCGCCGACAAGGGACGCAGGCTGGATCATGTGTGGGCTACGCCCGATATCTCGAACGCGGGTCATTCCAGCCGCATTCTGCGCGACGCGCGCGGATGGGAAAAACCCAGTGATCATGCCCCGGTATTTGCCACGTTTGACGTCTGACCGAAGCAAATTCGCCGAACTCCCCCCTTGGTTTCTGCCGCATTGGACTGCATATAGGGCGCAAGTTCGAACCAGAGAGTATAAGCCATGGACCTTCTGAACGGCGCAGGCAGCCCCCAAGCCACTGATCTGATTAAAGACGGGACCGAGGCCACCTTCATGGCCGATGTGGTCGAAGCCTCACAAGAGACGCCGATCATCGTTGACTTCTGGGCGCCTTGGTGCGGCCCCTGCAAAACGCTGGGCCCGGCGTTGGAAGAGGCCGTGACCGCTGCCAAGGGTGCGGTCAAGATGGTCAAGATCAACGTGGACGAAGCGCAGATGATTGCAGGACAACTGCGCATCCAGTCGATTCCGATGGTCTATGCATTTCACAAAGGCCAACCGATCGACGGGTTTCAGGGCGCTTTGCCAGGGTCCGAGATCAAGGCCTTCATAGATCGTGTGATCGAAGCCGCGGGCGGTGAAAGCCCGGGTGGTCAACTAGATGATGCTGTGCAAGCTGCCGAAGAAATGTTGACCGAGGGGGCCGCTGTAGACGCGGCACAGACTTTTGCCGCCATACTGGGTGAAGACCCCAATCACGCTGCCGCTTATGGCGGGTTGGTGCGCGCGCATATTGCATCGGGGGATCTGGATCAGGCTGAGGCGATCCTCAATGGCGCTCCTGCCGAGATTTCCACTTCATCCGAGGTTGAAGCGGCCCATGCGCAACTGGAATTGGCCAAGCAGGCTGCAGATGCTGGTCCGGTAGGTGAGTTGACTGCAACAGTTGAGGCCGAGCCAGACAACCATCAAGCCCGTTTCGATCTGGCGCAGGCCCTGCATGCCAATGGCGATGTCGAAGAGGCAGTGGCTCAACTGTTGGAATTGTTCCGCCGCGATCGCGAGTGGAATGATGGGGCAGCAAAGGCGCAGCTCTTCACAATTTTCGATGCGCTCAAGCCCAATGACCCGATTGTTCTGAACGGGCGGCGCAAGCTCAGCTCAATGATATTTGCCTAATCTCCGATCAGAACTAAAATCGGGTACATGATGCATCCTGCCGATTTGCCGGAAACGGTATCCGTTTTCCCTTTGCCCGGAGCGCTGCTGCTGCCACGGTCTCGCCTGCCGCTGCATATCTTTGAGCCGCGCTACCTGCAGATGCTGGACGATTCACTGAAAACGCAAGAGCGCCTGATCGGGATGGTGCAGCCGAACACCTGTCAGGGCGACGAAACCAAACTGCACCAGATTGGCTGCGCTGGACGGGTCACTCAGTTTTCCGAGACCGAAGATGGCAGGTATCTGATTACGCTGACGGGAATCTCTCGGTTCAGGGTCAGATCGGAGCTGGACAGTTTCACCCCGTATCGCCGGGTTTCGGTGTCCTGGGATGGGTTTGACCGTGATCTGGGCAAGGCCGAGGTCGATGACGGTTTTGATCGGAACAGGTTCCTGAGTTTGCTGGAACGGTTTTTCTCGTCCCGTCAGTTGTCCACCGATTGGGACACGATGAAAGATGCCGATGACGAGCTTTTGGTCAATTCCCTGTCGATGATGCTGGAGTTTGACCCCGAGGAAAAGCAGGCCCTGCTTGAGGCTCCCTGCCTGCGCACCCGGCGCGAGACATTGGTGACATTGATTGAATTCGCCATGCGCGGCGGATCGAATGAGGAAAAACTGCAATGAGCGATACTGAACACGCCTTTGACCGTCATATGCTTGAGGCGTTGATTTGTCCGCAAACCCATACGACGCTGCACTATGATGCCGAACGGCAAGAGCTGGTGTCAAAAGCCGCCGCTCTGGCCTTTCCAATCCGCAATGGCATTCCGGTGATGCTGGTGGATGAGGCGCGCGAGCTGGACTAAATCGGACGTCCCTGCAGCAGTTTCGGCAGGTCTCCGGTCAGACCTGCAGCCTCGCGCACGAAACCACGGCGTAGCCCGGGCAGCGATCCCACGATACCCATTCCAATATCCCGACCTATACGGAGCAGAGGGTTATCGTTCGAAAACAGCTTGTTGAACACATCCGTCGCCATCGCAAGCGAGGCTGTGTCGAACCGGCGCCACTCCTGATAGCGCTCCAGTACCAGCGTTGATCCGATATCCTCGCCACGTCGTCCCGCAAGGGTCAGAACCTCGGCCAAAGCGCCGACATCACGCAAACCTGCGTTCAGGCCTTGCCCTGCGATCGGGTGCATGCCGTGGGCGGCGTCTCCGACCAAAGCCAAGCGATCGGCGATGAAGGAATTGGCAATGGTTAGGTTCAGCGGGTATGTGAACCGGTCACCCTGCAGGCGGATATCCCCCAGGAAATCGCCAAAGCGCGGGCGCAGAACTTGTAGGTAATCTGCCTCGGGCAGCGCATTGATCTGCGCGGAGGTCTCAGTGCGTTCGCTCCAGACGATGGAACTGCGGTTCCCGGTCAGCGGCAGAATCGCCAACGGGCCGGGGGGCATGAAGAACTGATGGGCGATACCGTGATGCGGTAGCTCGTGTTCAATGGCGCAGACCAGAGCGGTCTGTCCATAGTCCCAGCCGGTTCGCTTGATTCCGGCGCGCATAGCGGTCCCGCTGCGGCGGCCATCGCAACCCACCAGAAGGCTGCCGGACAAGGTGGACCCGTCATCCAGTGTAAGTGTTGCCCCGTTTGCCGAGATGTCCTGAGACACGACCGTTTTTCCGCTGAATTCGGTAACCCCGTCTTGTTCGGTCATGGTCTCCAGAAAAGCCCGCCGCAGGTGGCGATCTTCGACCATATAGCCCATCGGGCCTTCTTCGATCTCGGCATGATCAAAATGCATGAAGAACGGGGAAGGTCCGGCACCGGCATGGCCATCCGTTACCTTGATCTCCAGCATCGGCTGGGCGTGCTCTTCCACCTTTTCCCAAACGCCTATTGCGTCGAGCAGACGTTGCGACGCCAATGCCAGCGCATAAGCGCGCCCGTCGAAGGTCGCATTCTTGCGCACTTTCTCTGCCAGAGCGTCAACAACCACGACTGAATGCCCGGTCTGGGCCAGCGCCAGCGCAAGGGCAGGGCCGTTCAGGCCACCACCAACGATCAGGATATCGGATCTGTGTTCCATGTGCTGCAATATGCGCGCCCTTTCGGGATTGTCCATGTGCGGTCCTGTCGCTACCGTCCGATCACGGAATTACTCGGGAGGGGACCGGATGCAAGACTGGCTGACCATGACGGCATGTGATTTGGGCCGTGGTATCGGAATGGGGCAGATCGATCCGGTTGAACTGACAGAAACTTATCTCAGCGCGATTGACGCCCATCCACATCGCGATCGGATCTATGCCCGGGTGACCCACGATCGCGCCCGCGCCGAGGCCCTTGCGGCGCAAGAGCGGGCCAAACTTGGCCTGCGTCGGTCTTTGTTGGATGGCGTCCCGATCAGCTGGAAAGACCTGTTTGACACGGCAGACGTAGGGACCGAGGCCGGTTCAGCCCTGTTGGAAGGCCGCGTGCCCGAATCCGATGCGCAGGTGGTGCGGAACGCGACCGCGATGGGTACGGTCTGTCTGGGTAAAACGCATATGAGCGAATTGGCGTTCTCGGGTTTGGGTCTAAACCCTGTGACGGCTACGCCTCCATGCGTGAATGACGAAGACGCAGTGCCGGGCGGCTCATCTTCAGGTGCAGGAGCTTCGGTGGCTTGGGGGCTTGCTGCAGGCGGCGTTGGCTCGGACACGGGTGGATCGGTGCGGATTCCCTCGGCCTGGAACGATCTGGTGGGGCTGAAAACCACGGCGGGGCGCATTAGCCTTGAGGGCGTCGTGCCGCTGTGTCTGAAATTCGATACCGTTGGGCCTCTGGCGCGATCAGTTGAGGACGCCGCACATATGCTTGCTGTGCTTGAGGGCACCGCCCCGGCTGATCTGCGCGGGGCGTCATTGATCGGTCGCCGCTTTGCTGATTTGCAGAACGTGGCCAAGGACGATCTGCGCGAAGCTCCAGCCAACGCCTATGAAGATGCGCTGGCGCGCCTGAAAGAGGCCGGGGCCGAGATCGTTACGCTTGACGTGCCTGAGCTGAACGAAGCGATGAGCCTGTCGGGTGTGCTCTATACAACCGAAGCCTACGGCTTGTGGCGAGATGTGATAGAAGCGAACCCCGAGGCGATGTATCCCGAAATCCTTGAACGGTTCCGAATGGGCAAGGCCTATTCCGGCCCCGATTACGTGGCCGCTTGGTCGAAACTAACCGCTTGTCGACAGGCTTGGGATGCGGCCTCTGCGGGCTTTGACGCCGTGCTTGCGCCGACGGCCCCGATCCTACCGCCCAATCTCGACCGGTTGATGAATGATCATGACTACTATGTTACCGAAAATCTCTTGGCTCTCCGCAACACCCGGATCGGTAATCTGATGGGGCTTGCGGCACTGACTTTGCCCACGGGAACACCCGGTTGCGGGCTGATGATGTTGGGCTATCCGGGGTCGGAAGAGGCCTTGTTACGGCTCGGGTTAGCAGCCGAAAGCGCTTTGACCTGAATGCCACAATCCCCTGATTCGGCACCTCTTTGTCTGGACGAAGCCCGGGTCGATCTGTAATCTGCCATAAAACGGGGCGCAAAATGACCCCGAAATTGAGGCAGTATCATGAATTTCCCCGAGCGGTTTTCGAACCTACCGGAATACGCATTTCCGCGTCTACGCGCCCTGTTGGATCATCATCAGCCGGGTGGTGAAGTCGTTCACATGACCATTGGCGAGCCCAAGCATGATTTCCCATCTTGGGTGACCGACGTGATCATGGAAAACGCCGCCGGGTTTCAGGGCTATCCCCCGAACGAAGGCTCACCTGAATTGCGCGCAGCGATCACGGGTTGGATCAACCGCCGCTATGGTGTGTCGATGGATGCAGATGCCAATGTGATGGCACTGAACGGTACGCGCGAGGGTCTTTATAACGCTGCAATGGCGCTCTGCCCCGAGCAGAAAAACGGGCAGCAACCGATCATTCTGTGCCCGAACCCCTTCTATCAGGTCTACATGGTTGCCTCGATTTCGGTCGGAGCGCAGCCATATTTCGTGCCGG
The DNA here is from genome assembly GCF_056542345.1 of Ruegeria sp. AD5. NCBI lineage: Bacteria > Pseudomonadati > Pseudomonadota > Alphaproteobacteria > Rhodobacterales > Roseobacteraceae > Ruegeria > Ruegeria sp. AD5. Next base: position 1,017,265 of record NZ_JBQFZR010000001.1, on the reverse strand, counting down.
CAACCGCTGCCACTGGTCATTTGCCAGACTATGCAGGCCTGCCCGAAGAGGTTCTGAACCGTACTGCTGTAGCCTATATCTGCTCGCCCGCGAACCCTCAGGGGGCGGTCGCCTCGCGCGATTACTGGGTTGAGCTGATTCAATTGGCTGAAAAGTACGATTTCCGCATCTTTTCCGATGAATGCTATTCCGAAATCTACCGCGACGCCGCGCCGGTTGGCGCGCTGACCGTTGCGCAGGAACTGGGTGCTGACCCCGAACGTGTCACGCTGTTCAACTCTCTGTCCAAGCGGTCGAACTTGGCCGGGCTGCGGTCGGGGCTGATCGCAGGTGGACCTGAAACAATCAGCCGTGTCAAACTGTTGCGCAGCTATGCGGGTGCCCCTTTGCCCGCCCCGCTGCAGGCCGCCGCCGTCAAGGTTTGGGCGGATGAAGCGCATGTGCAGGAAAACCGCGCGCTGTATCAGGAGAAATACGCCGTCGCGGATGAGGTTTTCGCAGGCGTACAGGGCTACATGCCGCCCGAGGCCGGGTTCTTCCTGTGGCTACCCGTCGAAAACGGCGAAGAAACCGCATTGAAGCTTTGGCAGGAAACCGGCTTACGGGTTCTGCCGGGTGCATATCTTTCTCAAGGTGATCCGGGGCAAAACCCGGGCGAGCAATTTATCCGGGTCGCGATGGTGGCCCCAAAAACAGAGATGAAGCGCGGGCTGATTACACTCCGCGACTGCATCTATTCGTGAGGTACGAGGGCAAAATGGCATCATATAACGCGCGAAACCGTGACCCGCTGCTGGACAGCAACACGCAAGCCGCCATTGAACGGCGTAGCAAAGAACTGATCGGGATCGCTTTGATCCTGTTGGGGTTGGCCGCTGCAGCGATGATCTGGTCCTATACGCCCGATGATCCAAACTGGATGGTTTCGACCGATGCGCCCGTGCAAAACTGGATGGGGCGCATTGGGGCCTCGATTGCCGCGCCGTTGTTTATGATCGTGGGTTGGGGCAGCTTGGGTGTCGCCTTGGTGCTGATCACTTGGGGCGTTCGATTTGCAGGTCATTTAGGTGAAGACCGTGCCATTGCCCGCCTGATTTTTTCGCCGATCTGGATCGCCGTTCTGGCTGTCTATGCAGCGACTCTGGTGCCGGGTGCCGAATGGCGCACGACGCACAGCTATGGCTTGGGTGGTCTATTCGGCGATACAGTGATGGGCGCGATTTTGACTTTGTTGCCGATCTCATCGCATTTCCTGGTCAAGCTGATGTCGCTGGCGATGGCGGTCGGTATGCTGGCTCTGGGTGTATTCGTGTTGGGTTTCGGCAAAGCGGACGTTCGCAATGGCTTCCGGGCGTTTCTGTTGGGACTGGTCATGGCCTATGATCTGTTGATGAACGCGCTGGGACGCGGGGCATCGGCGACAGCGCGGGCAGCACGGGACCGGAAGGCCCAATGGGCCGAGCGCAAGGCCGAACGTGCAGTTCCGGTTCAGGCGGATTTTGACGACGACCTGGCCTACGCTGATCCGGTCTTTGAAGACCCTGAGATTGAAGCGCAGGAACCTGTCGCCAAGACAGGCCTTCTGGCTCGGATGCCTTCCCTGATCCGTCGTCCTGACCCAATGCCCGAGCCTGAGTTGGTCGAAAACGTTGCGGTCGAAGGGTATTACGACATGCCGGGTGAGGATCGCATCCGGTCCAAGATTTCCGCCGCTGTGCGCAATCGTAAAGTGGCCGCTGGTGTGCTAACGCCCGAACCCGATCCCAACTTGCCATTGACCAAAGGGCGGGGCAGGGGACCGGACCCGTTGATTTTGAACTCTGGCGCGGCAGACGAGTTGCCGCCCGAACCCCCGATGACCTCTGCAGGTTTGCCACCCGAACCACCGCTGACAGCAGGATCTGATGTTGAGACGCTGGCGGCTGACTCCGAGGCTGATAATTGGATGCAGCAGGACTATGTTTCCGAACCGGACTATGATGATGAGGCCGTGTTTGATGATGCCCCCGAACCCGCGCTCCAACCGAGACAGGCTGTCAAGATTCCTGTCGCTGAGCCGCGTAAACCTGTAGTAGCTCAACCGGTCCGACGCACTCCTCCACCTTCGCGCAGGGCGCAAGCCGAAGCACAGCCGACACTTTCTTTCGAGGAACGGCATTCCGATTTCGAACTGCCACCGCTGGGCCTTCTGTCCAACCCTGCAAGCATCCAACGCCATCACCTAAGCGATGAGGCGCTCGAGGAAAATGCGCGGATGCTGGAAAACGTGCTGGATGACTACGGCGTCAAGGGTGAGATCGTCAGCGTCCGCCCCGGTCCGGTTGTGACCATGTACGAATTGGAGCCTGCACCGGGTTTAAAAGCCAGCCGTGTGATCGGTTTGGCCGACGATATCGCGCGCTCAATGTCGGCTTTGTCCGCGCGGGTTTCAACTCTACCGGGGCGCTCGGTTATTGGCATTGAACTGCCCAATGAAAACCGTGAGATGGTGGTGCTGCGCGAAATCCTCGCCAGTCGCGATTTCGGCGACGGTAATCATGCGCTGCCCTTGGCGTTGGGCAAGGATATCGGCGGTGAGTCCGTGGTGGCGAACTTGGCAAAAATGCCTCACCTCTTGATCGCTGGTACGACCGGTTCCGGTAAGTCGGTGGCAATCAATACGATGATCCTGTCGCTGCTTTATAAGCTAACGCCGGATGAGTGCCGCCTGATCATGATCGACCCCAAGATGCTGGAACTGTCGGTCTATGACGGTATCCCGCACCTGCTCTCGCCCGTTGTGACCGACCCAAAAAAGGCGGTTGTGGCCCTGAAATGGGTCGTGGGCGAGATGGAGGATCGCTATCGCAAAATGTCCAAAATGGGCGTGCGCAATATCGCGGGCTACAATGGCCGCGTGAAGGATGCGCTATCCAAGGGCGAGATGTTCAGCCGCACGGTCCAGACCGGCTTTGACGATGAAACCGGCGAGCCAATGTTCGAGACCGAAGAATTCGCGCCCGAAGCAATGCCTTATATCGTTGTGATCGTCGACGAGATGGCTGACCTGATGATGGTCGCGGGCAAGGAGATCGAGGCCTGCATTCAACGTCTGGCGCAGATGGCGCGGGCCTCGGGCATCCACCTGATCATGGCCACTCAGCGCCCCTCTGTTGATGTGATCACCGGGACGATCAAGGCGAACTTCCCGACCCGTATTTCGTTCCAGGTGACTTCGAAAGTCGACAGTCGCACCATTTTGGGCGAGATGGGTGCCGAACAACTTCTGGGGCAGGGCGACATGCTGTATATGGCGGGCGGGGCGAAGATCACCCGTTGTCACGGTCCGTTTGTCTCGGATGAAGAGGTCGAAGAAATCGTCAACCACCTGAAACAGTTCGGTCCGCCGGCCTACATGAGCGGCGTGGTCGATGGCCCGGCCGAGGAAAAGGCTGACAATATCGACGCTGTTCTGGGCCTGAACACGGGTGGCAACACGAACGGAGAAGACGCCCTTTACGACCAGGCAGTGGCGATTGTGATCAAAGATCGCAAATGCTCGACGTCCTACATTCAGCGAAAACTTGCCATTGGCTACAACAAAGCTGCGCGGCTTGTTGAGCAGATGGAGGACGAAGGCGTTGTTTCCGGGGCAAATCACGTTGGAAAACGCGAAATCCTCGTCCCCGAGCAGTAAGATATTTAATAACAAGGGCAGAACGCCTATCTGGGTCCTATGAAACAGATTGCTTTTGCCCTTGCTCTGACACTGGCTGCGCCCGCCGCGTGGGCGGCTGAAAAGCTGCCACTGTCGCAAATCTCTAACTACCTGAACCAGATGAAGACGGTTCAGACCACATTCACGCAGGTGAATGATGACGGATCGCTTAGCACCGGTAAGCTGTGGCTCGAGCGGCCCGGAAAAATGCGGTTCGAATATGATCCGCCCAACAGCGCGGTAGTTTTGGCGCGGTCGGGGACGGTGCAGATCTTTGACCCGAAATCCAATCAGCCGCCCGAACAGTACCCGCTGAAACGCACACCGCTGTCACTGGTGTTGGCGCGGAATGTCAATCTGGGGCAAGCCAATATGGTTGTTGGGCACGATTTTGACGGTACCGCTACGGTTGTGACGGCTCAGGACCCCAAGAATCCGGAAAGCGGGCGGATCGAGCTAATGTTCACATCCAATCCGGTCGAGCTGCGCAAATGGGTGATCCACGATAACGCTGGAAGTCAAACGACCGTACTGCTGGGGCCGTTGACTGAAGGCGGAAATCTCGATTCCAGCGTGTTTTCAAGCAAAACCCGTATCAGGTCAGACGATCGCTGACCGGACAGGGTTTGTTTAGTAACGGCAGTTCGCCAGCTGCGCCTGATACAGTTGCGCTCGGGCGTCTACATCATTCGCAACGTTCAACAGCCAAGATTTGCTGTTGTAGCTGCCGCGCGCGTAGCCGGTTTGCCCTTCGTGATAGGCCAGGTATTGGTTACGCGCGTCGGTGGGATGAATCCCGTTCCGCTCATAGCTTTTGTTCATGTACCAGCCAATGAAATCCGACGCATCACGGATGCGATCCCGCTTGGCGCGGCGTTTGCCGGTTTCGCGTTGATACTGCTCCCACGTGCCATCAAGTGCCTGACCATAGCCGTAAGCACTGCTTTGGCGACCCATCGGGATGACGCCCAGCACGTATTTGTGCGGTGTGCGCGCATCTGCGCGATAACGGCTTTCTTGGTAAATCGTGGCCATCTGAACGTGAACGGGGACACCCCATTTGCGCTCGGTGCTTTTGAAAGCCTTGATATAATCGGGTTTTTCGCGCGCAATGCTGCACGCGTCATTCAGTCTGCTCGGTGGCTGTTTGGACCCGCCACCACAGGATGCCAAAAGCAGCACCCCGAAGAGTACGAAAAGAATTCTGCTCATGTGCCTCGTGCCTTTTTTCTTTATTCTAGCGCAGATTGAGCTCTGAGGAAATCACAATCGTTACAGAATAATAGCGAGAATTATAGGCAGTGCGGCAACCGATAGCACGGTCGAGACCATGACCATGCCCGCAACCGCATCTGAATCCGCCTCAAACCGCTCTGCCAGCAGGTATGAGGTGACAGCGACTGGGGTACACATCTGCAAGACTAAAACTCCGAAAGCCACAGGGCCCAGTTCAAAACTGATGGCAAGAACCCAGCCCAACCCGAAGCACACCGCGAGTTTCAGCAAGGACAACCATATAGCCTGTTGCAGCTTCTGTGTTGTCAGGCGTGCAATCGCGACCCCAAGGGTGATCAGCATCATAGGCACCGCCATCTGGCCCAACAGTTCCAGCGTGTTGGTTAGAAACAGTGGCGTCTGCCATCCACGCCACAGAAACAATGCCCCCAGCAGCGTGGCCCAGACCATCGGCTCGCGCAGAACCTTGCCAAAGGCGCCGCGCCCCGCGACCAGATAGATACCGTAGGTAAAAGAAAACAGAGCGGTTACGGCCAAAAAGATCACCGCGAAACCCAACCCAGCCTGCCCAAAGGCAAAGATGCACAAAGGCAGGCCCAGATTCCCAGTGTTACCGAAGATAAGAGGTGACAGATAGGTCCGCTGCTCAAGCCCGGAGACACGTACAAAGACCCAGAAAACCACCGCCAAAGCAACATGTGATGCAATCGCAGCGAGCGTGAAAACGGTCAATTCACCGCCAGGAATGTCGGTTTGCATCAAAGCTACGAAGATCAGGCTGGGCACTGCAAGCGTCACCGCAAACCGCGTGACAAATTGTAACCGATACTCGAAGCCGAGCTTGACCCACGCAAACCCGATCCCGGCCAGAAGGAACACAGGGGCAACAATTTCGAACACTGTTAGGAGTAGGTTCACAGACTGTTTCCCCGAATTTCAGCTCATTGGTTGGCTTTTCTGCCCGAAAAGATGTACTAAATGCTTTGGGGGCCGAAACAATGCTAAAGACACAAGCCAAGTACCGCCTGGGACAGGTGGTTCGACACCGTAGACACCCTTTTCGAGGGGTTATTTTTGATGTCGATCCGGAATTCTCGAACTCGGAGGAATGGTATCAGGCCATTCCCGAAGATAGTCGCCCGCTGAAGGACCAGCCGTTCTATCATTTGCTGGCTGAGAATGATCAATCCTTCTATGTCGCTTATGTTTCAGAACAAAATCTGGTTGAGGATCAATCGGGTGAGCCGGTAGACCATCCAGATATCCCCAACATGTTCGGCCCGTTTCAGGATGGATCTTATCCGCTGCACTTTCAGTTGAACTGAATGTGTCCGTCATAATTGCGTGTGTCAGTAGCCTAATGCGCAACCATCTTTACGGGGATCGCTAGCACCTTCCAGAACTCCGTTTGAACAGATTCGAATGGCTTGCGCACCACCCAAAGGCGTTTCCGGTATTTGGACAGTGTGCCCCATGTCGGACAATTGTTGCAAAACGGCATCGGAATAGCCGCGCTCAATTTTCAGAACGCCCCCATCTGCAAATGCCCGAGGCGCATCGATGGCTTCCTGCAGCTCTATGTCGAAATCCGTGAGATTTGACACTAGCCGAGCGTGTCCGGTTGGTTGATAGGCACCTCCCATGACACCAAAGGGCATCGCGATGCGGCCTTGGGCGCGCAACATTCCCGGTATGATTGTGTGCATTGGTCGCTTTCCACTGGCAAGCTCATTTGGATGACCGGGTTCGAGGTTGAAACCCGCCCCCCGATTCTGCAGCAAAATGCCGAACTTTTCCGAAGCGATGCCCGACCCGAACCCGTGGTAGATCGAATATATCAGTGAAACCGCCATGCGATCCCGGTCAACCACGGTGATATAGACGGTGTCTTTGTGAACAGACTCGGTCAGCGGAGCGGCGGCAGCCATGGCGCGTTTCGGATTGATCAGCGCGGCAAGTTGGGCGGCTGTCTCAGGTGCAAAAAAATGAGCCATCCGCGTGCTGTGGTCGGGATCGGCGATGAAACGATTGCGTGCGTCGTAGGCCAGTTTGCTGGCCTCGGCTTCGATATGTACGCGTTCAGCCCCCCAAGGGTCCATTGCGGCCAGATCGAAGTGCTTCAAGATATTCAGCAACAGGATTGCCGTCGCGCCTTGGCCGTTCGGTGGGTGCTCGACCAGTTCGACACCGCCATAATCTCCGCTGACGGGCACAGTTTCATCGCTTTGCACGGCCTCGAAGTCCTGCGCAGTCTGTACTCCACCCAGATCGTACAGGGCCGCAAGCATGTCATCGGCAATCTCACCAGAATAAAATGCCTTTTGACCGTGTTGGGCAATGCGCCGAAGAACTTCTGCCTGACCGGGTGCGCGAAAAACCTGCCCGGTTTGCAAGGGTTTGCCGTCAATCAGATAATGATCACGAGCCGCGCCTTGCAGGGTGGACGCGCTGTTCTTCCAATCAAAGGCAACGCGTGGAGCCACCGGAACACCTGACTCGGCATAATGGATTGCGGGTTGCAGGATTGCTTCCAGGCCCAGCCGACCTTCGGTTTTTGCTAGACGGCAGAATGCCTCGACCGCTCCGGGAATTGTCACGGCATCCGGGCTGGTCTCGGGAACCGAATTTAAACCGCGATCCCGCAATGCCTGTGCATCCGCTGCTGCCGCGGCCCGACCCGAACCGTTTAGTGCGCGAACAGTCTGCTCGCCTGCGCGATTGTACAGAACAAAGCAATCTCCGCCCAAGCCGGTCATTTGCGGCTCGCAAATTCCCAGAAGCACCGCGCCTGCAATGGCTGCGTCCATGGCATTGCCGCCCTGCTGCAGTATATCCAGCGCGATTTTGGCGGCCAACGGATGGGACGTTGCGCACATCCCTTCGGTTGCCAAAACTTCAGAACGGCCTGTCTTGTGAAAATCGCGCATGGGTCTTTCCTTCTGCAAACACGCAGACACTAAGCCGCAGCTGGGAATTGTCCAATGCTATCAGAGGAAGGAGGTCCTCGGCGCCGCTCACTGGGTGGGGGCTGTGACGCTAGGCGCCGAGGGAAGCTATCTGAGCTACCCCTTACTTATGACCTTTGTTTGCGGCGCGACAATGGTTCGATCTAGGCCTTATTGTGGCCATTTGATGCCTGCTAGGGCATCTCGTCAAAGTCGAACCGCAAGCAGAGCAGATTCCTGCCGCTTTTGCGTTCATATTGTATGTCGCTGGCAAGTTGATGAATCAGGTGCCAGCCAAAGCCGCCCTCGGGCAGGTCCTGCAAAGCAGTGTCGACAGATGGTGGAGTGCCGCTCGGTATCCGCAATTCAGGCATCGGGTCGCCGGTATCGGTGATCTGAATCACCAGCTTCTTTGCACATAATGAGCAATCGATTTGAACGTCAGCGGCGGCCACCCCGGCATAGGCATGTTCGACCACGTTGTTGATCGCTTCCGTCAGCGCGATTCTTACGTCATCTGCTTTGCTTTCCGGCAATCCCTGCGCCGCCAGCCGTGCGCTTAACGCCGCGATCCCTGCGCTGGCTTGCACTTGTGTCGCGGGAAAGCTCACCTCCAGGCAGTTTTGTTTGCAATTCGAGCACACGCTGTTCCACCTCTGCCGATCGTCAGTCTGCACCAGCGCCGATCGCCTCATCCAGCGATTTGAACAGTCTGAACACGGTGTCCATGCGGGTCAGGCGGAACACTTTTTCAACGATCGGGCGCAAGCCGGCCAGATCCAATCTGCGCCCTTTTTCCAATTGTTTCATCGAGGCGACAATGGCGCCCAGACCGCTGGAATCGATGAATTCAACAGAAGACAAATCCAACACCACCCGTTTGGCATGGGTTTGGGTTTCCGCGCGCATATCTTCCTTGAATTGAATCGCCATTGCGGCATCAATTCGATCACAATGAACGGATATTATCTGTGTCTCGCCGGTGATCTCGCTGCTGAGCCCCATGTTCGTCCGCCTTTGGCAATGCAAAATGATGGTAGAAATACGCTAGACGGTAATTCTTACCATTCGGTATCCATAGGCTGGAAAGTTCAAGGAGGTTTCGGATGAACGAGGTTGTGATAGCAGGTGCCGCACGTACACCAATGGGCGGATTTCAGGGCATGTTTGACGGCGTCGCCGCTGCTGATCTCGGCGGTGCTGCTATCCGCGCAGCGCTGGAGGGTGCAGGCATTCGGGCCGTGGATGAGGTGTTGATGGGCTGCGTCCTGCCTGCCGGCCAGGGACAGGCCCCGGCGCGTCAGGCTGGGTTTGCCGCCGGTCTGGGAGAAGATGTACCTGCCACAACGCTCAACAAAATGTGCGGTTCAGGCATGAAGGCCGCAATGATCGCGTTTGATCAGATCGCTTTGGGCCATACTCAGACCATGGTCGCTGGCGGGATGGAGAGCATGACCAACGCGCCCTATCTGCTGCCCAAGATGCGCGGCGGTGCCCGGATCGGACATGGGCAGGTGGTTGATCACATGTTTCTGGACGGACTCGAGGATGCCTATGACAAAGGTCGGCTTATGGGCACATTTGCCGAGGATTGTGCCGAATCCTATCAGTTCACGCGCGAGGCGCAGGACGAATACGCCCTGCGATCGCTTTCGAACGCGCTGTCCGCGCAGGAAAATAATGCGTTCGACCAGGAAATTACACAGGTCAAGATTCAGACTCGTAAAGGCGAGGTTGTGCTGGACGCGGATGAGCAACCAAAATCGGCGCGGCCCGAGAAGATACCCACACTGAAACCAGCCTTTCGCAAGGATGGAACGGTAACGGCGGCCAATTCTTCTTCGATCTCGGATGGCGCAGCCGCCCTTGTGCTTGCCTCGGCAGAGGCGGCAGAACAGCAGGGCCTGACCGTGCGCGCACGAATTCTTGGCCACGCCAGTCACGCGCAGGCACCGGGGCTGTTCACAACTGCTCCGGTTCCGGCAGCGCAGAAATTGTTGGACCGTATCGGTTGGAAAAAAGAGGATGTCGATTTGTGGGAGGTTAACGAAGCCTTCGCCGTGGTACCGATGGCCTTCATGCACGAAATGGGCTTGTCCCGTGAGATCGTGAATGTGAATGGCGGCGCATGTGCGCTTGGCCACCCGATAGGTGCCTCGGGGGCTCGGATTATGGTCACGCTGCTCAATGCGCTGGAAAAGCGAAATCTCAAGCGCGGTGTCGCTGCAATCTGCATTGGCGGCGGAGAAGGGACGGCCATCGCAATAGAACGCGTTTGACGCTTTGTCTTTTTGCAAATACTCGGGGAATTGGCGGCAGCGCCCGCAGTTCCCCGGATGCAAGGTCTACCAACATGAAAGCCGACTACGACACACTCGCCAAAACCATAGCCGCCTTGACCGACGGTGAAACCGACGAGGTTGCATTGATGGCTACGGTGGCATGCGAAGTGCATCACTCGGACGACCGATTCGACTGGACGGGATTTTACCGCGTAACTGAGCCCGAAGTGCTAAAGATCGGGCCTTATCAGGGGGGGCATGGCTGCCTAGTAATCCCTTTTGAACGCGGTGTGTGTGGTGCGGCTGCCCGTTCAGGGCAAGTGCAATTGGTTTCGGATGTAGATGCTTTCCCCGGCCATATCGCTTGTGCGTCATCCACTCGGTCCGAGTTGGTTCTACCGGTGCGGGATGCGAATGGTAACGTGATCGCTGTCTTTGATATCGACAGCGACCAGCCCGACGCGTTTACCAAAGATGATGCGACCGCACTTGGTGCTATTCTAACGGATGTATTTGCGCGTTAGAGGGTTCCGACCTATCGCAAAATGCGCCAAGATCTCGGGACATAATCAGATAGCAAAGCCCGGCCTGAAACGCTGTGATCGTGTATAGCCAAGCCGAGAAACCGCGCTTGCGGGTCTTGTGCCCGAAGATCCAGCGACCCAGTAGCGCGGCCAAGCTGCCACCTAGTGCCGCCAACCATAACAAGCGCCGCTCGGGGATGCGTCGCCTTCTAAGGCGCGCGCGCAGCTTATCCCAGCCAAACGCCATCAAAGTCAGGGCATTAATGGCCCAAAGATAGATTACGGCAATCCACATGGACCGTGCATAGCCAACTAAATTTGCAGACCCAAGTGAAAAAATGCTTGGAAATTTCACCGATTCGAGGCACCGTGAAAAAGTAACAGAAAATTTCACGCAGACTCGGAGCGCAACTTGAATTCGCAAGCCCCTCATAGCGCATCCCTCGGTGCCGATCTGCGCGCACTGCGCAAGGCGCGCGGGCTGACTCTGACTGAGATCGCCAACCGATTGGATCGGTCCGTTGGCTGGCTCAGCCAGGTCGAGCGTGACATGTCCGAGCCGTCGATTTCGGATCTACGCCAGATTGCCGAATGTCTGGGTGTGCCGATGTCGATGCTGTTTGCCCATTCCGCTGCGCCGGCGGATGAGCAAGGGTATATTGTGCGGGCAGGGTCCCGTCGCCCGATGGGCTCTGGTGAAGAAGGGTTGATCGAAGAACTGCTTTCGCCTGACCTGACCGATGATTTCGAGATGGTGCATTCGACCTTTGAGCCGCATTCGCAGATGCAGACCCCGGCAAACCGGCCGACGCAGGAAGTCGGCTATATGGTTTCAGGCCGTCTGGAACTGACGATCGGCTCGCGCAGCTTTCAGGTCGGCCCCGGCGATAGCTTCCGGATCAAGCACGAGCCCTACACTTGGTCCAACCCCTTTGATGAGCCCGCTGTGGCCATCTGGGTTATCGCCCCACCGGTGTACTGATGAGTTTCGAGGCCTGGACCATATTCGCCCTGTTCTGGGTGGTGTTCGTTACCACCCCGGGGCCTAATGCGGTCAATTGCATCTCAAATGGGATGAGCCTGCCGTTCTCCAAGGCTATGTTGGGTGTCTTGGCTATTTTGACTCAGGCGAGTGTGTTCCTGATCCTCTCGGCAGTGGGGATCACTGCGTTGATTGCCGCGTCGCCAACAGGTTTCTTTGTCGCCAAGCTGACCGGGGCCGGGTTTCTGATCTGGATGGGCATTCGCGGTTGGATGAACGCAGCGAAACCCGCTCCGGCGTCAGAGCGTCCGGCGCGGCATGTTTACTTTCATGCGCTGGCTGTCGCCACGATCAACCCCAAAAGCGTCGCCGGATACCTTGCGGCGTTTTCGCAGTTTGTACAGCCGGATGTACCCATCTGGCAGCAGATGGCGGTGATCATGCCGACGGCTCTGGTCATCACGACGCTCAGCTACACGGTGTTCACGATGCTGGGTGCCCTCATGGGCAAGGCCGCATTGGGGGCCGTGTTCAATATCTGGGTGCGCCGCGTGATGGCGACCTGTTTCATCATCTATGGCGTTTTGCTGGGTGCCAGTTCGACGCCGACAGCGAGGGGGTAAGGATATGCATGCCGGATCATGTCTGTGCGGCGCGGTCGCTTTTGTTGTTGACGGAGACCTCACGCCACCAAATACCTGCCATTGCGGGCAGTGTCGCAAACAGTCAGGTCATCTGTGGGCCTCGACCGTTACGCATCAGGACAATCTCAGCTTTACCACCAGCGAAACGCTGGGCTGGTATCGCGCCTCTGCCATTGCCAAGCGCGGATTTTGCCGCGCTTGTGGCTCGTTCCTCTTCTGGCAGCACAATGACGAGGACACGATCGCAATTTCCGTGGGCTCATTGGATGAGCCGACCGGGTTGAAACTCGCCCAGCACATCTTTGTGGCAGACAAGGGCGATTACTATGACATCAAAGACGACCTGCCCCAGCGGGCACACTAATAGGGAACCAAACACATGAGTGATTTTCCAACCAAGGCCCGTGTGGTCATCATCGGCGGCGGCGTTGTGGGCTGTTCATCGCTGTATCATCTGGCCAAGAAGGGCTGGACGGATTGTGTTCTGCTGGAAAAGAACGAACTGACCGCAGGCTCGACATGGCACGCGGCGGGTAACGTTCCGACGTTTTCGACCTCGTGGGCGATCATGAACATGCAGCGCTATTCGACCGAACTGTATTCGCGCCTCGCGGACGAGGTCGACTATCCGATGAACTATCACGTTTCTGGGTCGATCCGTCTGGCGCACAGCAAGGAGCGGATGCAGGAATTCGAACGGGCCATGTCCATGGGCCGATATCAAGGCATCCCGATGGAGATGTGGACTCCGGAAGAGGCCAAGGAACGCTATCCTTTCCTGGAGACCCATGATCTTGAAGGCGTTCTGTATGACCCGACCGATGGTGACATTGACCCGGCGCAGCTGACTCAGGCTCTGGCCAAGGGAGCGCGGGATATGGGGCAAAAGATTATCCGATTCTGCCCGGCAACCGGTGTGACACAGCGGGACGACGGCACATGGACCGTGCATACCGAAAAGGGTGATATTGCCTGCGATTATGTGGTGAACGCCGCCGGTTACTATGCGCAGCGCGTAGGGGAATGGTTCAAACCCTTTGGCGGCCGCACCGTCCCGGCCATGGTCATGAGCCATCAGTATCTGCTGACTGACGAAGTTCCCGAAATCGAAGCGTGGTCGAAAGAAAATGGTGGCAAGAAGCTACCGCTGCTGCGCGATGTCGATATCTCGTACTACCTGCGGCAAGAGAAGAATGGCTTCAACCTTGGCCCTTATGAGCCCAATTGCAGGGGCCACTGGATGACCGAGGATGACCCGATGCCCGAGGATTTCAGCTTCCAACTGTGGAACGATGATCTGGACCGGATCGAGGATATCGTCACCGATGCAATGGAACGGGTTCCGCTTATGGCAACCTCGGGCGTTGGTCGCGTCATCAATGGCCCGATCCCCTATGCGCCAGATGGTCTGCCGTTGATAGGCCCGATGCCGGGTGTGACAAACGCGTTCGAGGCTCATACCTTCACTTTCGGTATCGCCCAAGGTGGTGGTGCAGGCAAAGTTCTGGCCGAATGGATCGTCGATGGTCACACCGAATGGGATATGTGGGCCGTCGATCCGCGTCGTTACACCGACTACACCGATCAAGACTACTGCAATCAGAAAGGGATGGAAGTCTACGGCAACGAATACGCCATGCATTTCCCACATCACGAATGGCCTGCCGCACGCGACAAGAAGGTCTCGCCTGTGCACGCCAAGGTCAAGGAATTGGGCGGTGTCATGGGCGCGTACAACGGCTGGGAACGCGCAAACTGGTTTGCGCAAACCGGCGATGACACGTCACTGGAAGCCACCCATACCTGGGGACGTTCTGGCCCCTGGGAGCAACGGGTCAAAGAAGAATGCGAAGCCGTGCGCGATCACTGCGGGGTGCTGGATCTGCCGGGCTTCTCGCGGTTCTGGATACAAGGCGAGGGGGCGGATGACTGGCTGCGTGGCTTCTGTACCGGAGGTATCCCTAAAGCAGGGCGCATGAATCTGATCTATGTCTCGGATGAAAGAGGGCGCATTCTGACCGAGCTGTCCTGTATCCGTCTGGCTGAGAACAATTTCGTCCTAATCACCGCTGCCACGGCACAGTGGCACGATGGTGATTTGATCCGCAATTCGGTGCCCGAAGGTGTGACCGTTCGGGAAACCACAACCGAGCGCGACACACTGATCGTGACCGGACCGATGACGCGGAATGTATTGTCCGGCATCACCGATGCAGATTTGCAGCAAGGGTGGCTGACCCACCAATTCGCCAAAGTTGCCGGGCAGGATGCCTTCCTGATCCGTGTATCTTTCGCGGGTGAGTTGGGTTGGGAAATCCATGCTGAAAATGATGCGATGCCCGCCATCTACGAAGCTGTGCTGGCTGCCGGAGCGAAACCTTTTGGCATGTATGCGTTGAATTCGCTGCGGATCGAGAAAGGTTATCGCGCGTGGAAAGGCGACCTAAGCACGGATTACTCTCTGCTGGAAGGTGGTTTGGGGCGCTTTGTCAAGCTCGATAAACCGCAGGATTTTGTTGGCAAAGCAGCCATTCAGAACGAAAAACAGCAAGGCGTTAAAAAGTCCTTTGTCACTCTGATCGTGGACGCAGGTGAGGTCGATGCGCCTTACATGTCCTGCATCTGGAGCGGTGATGAGATCGTGGGTGAAACCACATCGGGTGCGTGGGGGTATCGCATTGGTGCCTCGGTCGCGCTGGGCATGGTGCGCGCGGATTTGGCTGTCCCGGGAACTGAGCTAGAGGTTGAAATCTACGGTCAGAAATGTCGTGCTGTTGTTCAGGAGGATCAGCCGCTCTGGGATCCTGCAAATGAACGGTTGAGGGCCTGACCCCTACGACAGAAAGGCGCTGATATGACCCGGCAGATGGAAGGCGTATATCTGACTGGCCATGGAGGTCCTGAGGTGTTGGAATGGCGGGAAGACGTCCCCGTTCCGACCCCCAGTCCAGGGCAGGTTCTGGTGCGCGTCGCCGCTGCCGGGGTAAACAACACCGACATCAACACGCGGATCGGCTGGTACTCGCCGGATGTTACAGAAGCGACGGAATCGGTAGATCAGCAGGTTGAGGCCGGCGGGTGGGGAGGTGCGCTGCACTTTCCCCGCATCCAAGGCGGTGATCTGTGTGGGATTGTTGAAGAGGCTGGACCGGGGGCAGCGTTCAAGCCCGGCCAACGCGTGACCTGTCCTATCAACTTGCCACGCCCGGGGCCGGGTAGACCGCATGGTTTTATCGCACTTGGTTCAGAAATCGACGGAGCGTTTGCCCAATACTGTCTGGTCGAGAGCAATGATCTCTATGATGTGACCGCCTCGCCCCTATCAGACGTGGAAATCGCCGCTATTCCCTGCGCGTTTGGGACCGCAGAAAACCTGCTGACTCGCGCTGGTGTATCGGCAGGCCACACAGTGCTGATTACAGGGGCTTCAGGCGGTGTGGGCCTCGCCGCGATCCAGCTCGCGGCCCTACGAGGAGCGACGGTCTGGGGGGTGACAAGCGCTGCCAAGGCGGATGTGGTCAAAGCGCAGGGGGCGTCGGCAACCTTTGACCGGGATGCGCAACTGCCGAAGGATATGTTCGATGTCGTCATCGATGTGGTGGGCGGCTCGGCTTGGCCCGATCTCATACTGGCGCTGAAACCCGGCGGGCATTATGCGGTGTCAGGTGCAATCGCTGGCCCCATCGTCAGCGCCGATTTGCGAGACATCTATCTGCGCGACATCACAATCCATGGCTGCACCCATCAGCCTCCCGAAGTCTTTGGCCGACTTGTTGTGCTGATGAATGCAGGTCGGATCAGGCCTTTGGTCTCAAAAACCTACCCGTTGCGTGACATTGTTCAGGCGCAAGAGGATTTTATGTCCAAGACCTTGCCCGGGAAACTGGTATTAATACCGTGAAAGGGGGGTAGATGGCTGACATTACGCTTTTAGATGGTTCGATCGGGCAGGAACTGGTGAAACGCAGCGGTGACCAGCCCACGCCTTTGTGGTCAACGCGGGTGATGATCGACAAACCTGACTTGCTGACCGAAGTTCACGCGGCCTATTTCCGCAGTGGCGCGACGATTGCCACCACAAATACCTATGCAATTCACCGCTCGCGGCTGGTGCGTGAGGGGATCGAAGACCAGATGCCACGTCTGATCGAGGCTGCTCTTTCTCGGGCTGAGCAGGCTTGCGAGGGAACTGACGGTCGTATCGCTGGTGCGCTTGGTCCGCTTTTGGCCAGCTACCGGCCCGATCTGAACCCCGACCCAGACGATGCGGCTGAAAAATTTGCCGAGCTGGCTCAACTGATGGCAGACCGGGTTGATCTGTTCCTGATCGAAACCGTGTCCTCGGTTCTGGAAGCCGAAGGTGCGCTTCGCGGTACCGAGAATTGCGGCAAACCCGTCTGGCTGGCATTGTCGGTTATGGATGATGACGGCACGCGATTGCGGTCAGGCGAAGCGCTGGAGGACATCGCCCCGCTTGTTGCGCGTTACGCCCCCGAGGCCGTTTTGATCAACTGCGCGCGCCCGGAAGCGATTCCGGCTGCACTGGAGATCATCGCAAAGCTGAGTCGCCCGTTCGGCGCTTATGCCAATGGCTTTACTGGTATCAAAGACGGTTTTTTGAAGGAAGCCCCGACGGTTGACTCTCTGGAAAGCCGTCATGACCTAGACCCTGACGCCTACGCGCAGCATGCCATGGGCTGGGTGGCGCAGGGCGCGACGATTGTTGGCGGTTGCTGCGAAGTTGGACCCGATCACATTAAAACCCTTGCCGACAGTTTATGCGCGGCTGGGCACACAATTGTTTGAGTGTGCCTCATGTCGATCCGCAACAAACCTGAACGGCGAAAAGATCGGGATCAACAGCATTTCGATATTCTGGTTGCACCCGGTTTCGTGTTGCTTGAATTGGCCTCGTTGGTCGATGTGTTGCGCCTGGCCAACCGGGTATGCGCGCATCCTCCGTTCACATTCACATACCGGTCCCGAAAGGGGGGACCTGTTGAAAGCAGCAGTTGCGCGACGGTGTCGACCGAAACCATACCTGCGCAGCCCGATGCGGATTATCTGTTTGTGATCGGAAACTCGGATCCGGATCAGCCAGAGCTTTCTTTAGGTCGCGTCGTGCCCGACTATACGTACCGGGGAGCCCAGGTCTTTTTGCTGGCCGAAGCGGCAAGCAGGTACATCGATGAAAACGGCGCTGATCATATGGCAACCCATTGGGAAAACGCCTCTTTCTTACGCGAACGTGGCGCGCGGTTTGAGGCCAAGCTTTCAATTGCGACCGAACAGGGTTCAGTGGTCACCTGCGCAGGAATGGAGGCAACGACGGATGTGGCACTGGCGGTGATTGGGCGGCACATTTCGGGTGCCGCCAAGATGACAGTTGCGGATATCATGCTGCACGAGAACATCCGCGATTTCTCATCCATGCAGCCGTTTTCGGGCGCTCGGAATACAGCCACAGGTGACGCAAAGCTGGATCAATGTATCAAGCTGATGCAGGCGAATATCGAAGAACCGTTACCGATCAATCAGATCGTTGACATGTTACACGTGTCGAACAGATCGCTTGAGCGCAAGTTCAAGGCAACTTTCGCAACCACTCCAAACGGATTCTACCGAGAAATGCGCTTGGCCAAAGCCAACAACTTGCTTTTGAACACAACGATGAGCGTGCGGGAAATCGGCTTGGTGTGCGGCTTTCCAAACGGATTCTCATCCGTTTACAAAAGCGTCTTTGGCGTCACTCCGTTTGTTCTGAGACGTCAAAAAAGACGTGCAGAATATAGGTGATTTTCGCAATTGAGATGACGTTTTTGACGCTTTTTTTGTCGATCCTTCATGGCATTTTGCAAAAAACCTGAGACAGCGGAGACATCAGGATGGTTGATCTTCCCACCAAGGCCCGTGTGGTCATCATCGGCGGCGGCGTCATCGGATGCTCGGTCGCGTATCACCTTACCAAGAAAGGGTGGACCGATGTTGTGCTGCTTGAGCGCAAGCAACTGACCAGCGGCACCACATGGCATGCTGCAGGTCTGATTGCGCAGCTGCGCGCGACCGCAAACATGACCAAGCTGGCTAAGTACAGTCAGGAACTATATGGCGCACTTGAGGAAGAAACTGGCGTTGCCACAGGGTTCAAGCGTTGCGGATCGATCACGGTGGCGCTGACTGAAGAGCGCAAGGAAGAGATCTATCGTCAGGCCGCCATGGCACGTGCTTTCGGGGTTGAGGTCGAAGAGATCGGCAATGATCGTGTGCAAGAGCTGTATCCCCATCTCAACCTCGAAGGGGTCAAGGGGGCGGTTTATTTGCCTTTGGACGGGCAGGGTGATCCAGCGAATATCGCTCTGGCTTTGGCTAAAGGTGCGCGTCAGCGCGGTGGCGTCGTCAAAGAACGTGTGAAAGTCACCGACATCGTCAAGCAGGGTCGTAAAGTCACCGGCGTGGACTGGATTGCGGACGATGGCAGTTCCTCGGGCCATATCGAATGCGACATGGTGGTGAACTGTGCGGGCATGTGGGGCCACGAGGTTGGTAAGATGGCAGGTGTGAACGTGCCGCTTCACGCCTGCGAACATTTCTATATCGTGACCGAAGGGATCGACGGGCTGACCCAACTGCCGGTGCTGCGCGTACCGGATGAATGTGCCTACTACAAAGAGGATGCCGGCAAAATCCTGCTGGGCGCGTTTGAGCCAAATGCAAAACCCTGGGCGATGAACGGCATCCCCGACAGTTTCGAATTCGACCAGTTGCCAGAGGATTTCGATCACTTTGAACCAATACTCGAAGCGGCCTGCAATCGGATGCCGATGTTGGCCGAGGCGGGGATTCACACCTTCTTTAACGGCCCCGAATCCTTTACGCCGGATGATGCCTATCACTTGGGACTCGCCCCCGAGATGGATAACGTTTGGGTCGCTGCGGGGTTCAACTCGATCGGTATTCAGTCGGCGGGTGGTGCTGGTATGGCACTGGCCGAGTGGATGGACTCGGGCGAGAAACCGTTCGATCTGGGCGATGTTGACATCAGTCGCATGCAGCCGTTTCAGGGCAACAAGCAGTACCTCTTTGAGCGTTCGAAAGAGACGCTCGGCCTGCTTTATGCCGACCACTATCCCTATCGCCAAAAGACCACCGCGCGCGGTGTGCGCCGGACACCGTTTCACCATCACCTGATCGAACAGGGTGCCGTGATGGGCGAATTGGCTGGGTGGGAGCGCGCCAATTGGTTTGCCAACGAAGGGCAGGAACGGGAGTATCAATACAGCTGGAATCGGCAGAACTGGTTCGAGAATTCGGCTGCCGAACACCGTGCCGTGCGCGAAAATGTAGGCATGTATGACATGTCGTCCTTCGGCAAAATCCGCGTCGAAGGGCCGGATGCCGAGAAATTCATGAATTATATCGGCGGCGGCGATTATTCAGTGCCCAATGGCAAGATCGTCTACACCCAATTTCTGAACCGTAGCGGTGGGATCGAAGCAGATGTCACGGTCACACGGTTGACTGAGACCGCCTACCTGGTCGTCACCCCCGCGGCGACCCGATTGGCGGATCAGACATGGATGATGCGTCATGCAGGCGGCTTCAGTGTTGTTATCACCGATGTCACCGCTGGCGAGGGCGTTTTGGCCGTCATGGGGCCGAATGCGCGTGCATTGCTTGAAAAGGTTTCGCCCGCTGATTTCTCGAACAGGACTAACCCCTTTGGCACAGCACAACAGATTGAGATCGGTATGGGTCTCGCTCGCGCCCACAGGGTGACCTATGTGGGTGAGCTAGGGTGGGAGATCTATGTGTCGTCCGACATGGCAGGTCATGTTTTTGAGGCGCTGCACGAAGCCGGACAAGATATGGGCCTGAAACTCTGCGGCATTCACATGATGGACAGTTGCCGGATCGAGAAGGGTTTTCGCCATTTCGGTCATGACATCACCTGCGAGGATCACGTGGTCGACGCGGGATTGGGATTTGCCGTCAAAGTGGACAAAGGCAGCGATTTCATCGGTCGCGAGGCGGTGATGGCCCGAAAGGAAAGCGGGCCCAAGAACCGGCTTGTCCAGTTTAGACTGACTGATCCCGAACCACTGTTGTTCCACAACGAACCAATCGTGCGCGATGGTGAATATGTAGGTTACCTTAGCTCGGGCAATTATGGTCACACGCTGGGTGGTGCCATTGGTCTGGGCTATGTGCCATGCGAGGGCGAAAAGCCTGCAGATGTGCTTGCCTCGACCTATGAGATCGATGTCTGTGGTGTGAAAGTCCAGGCAGAGGCGTCGTTGAAACCGATGTACGATGCGAAATCCGAGCGGGTCAAAGTCTAGAAAACATCGACAGTGGTAGGCTCTGCCCCACCGTCCGTACCGGGCGACGCTCGCGAGAGTATTTGTGGCCAGATGAATAAGGGATCACCTGCTCATCTGGCCAACAATATCCATGAGCGTGAGACAGCGCTTCGCATATAGGTTGGCTGCAGAACGCGCGACCTATCAGAAACTTTGATGCCCTGCTTCACAGTTTTGATAGTTCCCAAGCCCATCTGATTTGCCGTAGAGAAACACGGTATCAGTCGGAGACTCGCTGTGGCAGACACCCGCGTACCACCAAACAATACCGATACGCCCAAAGGGCTGGCGTTGGCTGTGATGGCCTATGTGCTTTGGGGCTTCCTGCCACTTTACATGAAAGCAATGGAGCATATCGGCCCGATCGAGGTAGTTGCGCATCGGGTGATCTGGTCGGTGCCGGTGGCCGGGCTGCTGCTGATAGCGCTCGGGCGGACCGGCGATCTGAAAACTGCACTTCGCAATCCCAAAATGTTGGGTATGGCGGCAATTACAGCGGCGCTGATCTCGGTGAACTGGGCGATTTATGTCTGGGCGATTTCATCGGGGCATGCGCTGGACGCGGCTTTGGGCTATTACATCAACCCTTTGTTCAGCATTGCGTTGGGTGCGATATTGCTGCGTGAACCTCTGAACCGAACACAGTTGGTTGCGGTCGGGTTGGCCGCTTTGGGGGTGCTGGTACTGGTGTTTCAGGCGGGAAGCTTACCCTGGGCGGCTTTGGGCTTAATGTTCAGCTGGGGGTTTTATGCGTTCTTCAAGCGCTCACTCCCGATCGGGCCCAACCAAGGGTTTTTGTTGGAAGTCCTGATTCTACTGGTACCCGCCCTGGCCTACGTCACCTGGCTTGGAACAAGTGGTGCCGGGCATTTTGGAGCAGCCGTGTCAGACACTGCGCTGCTTGCAGGCGCGGGGCTGGTGACTGCAATTCCGTTGCTGCTTTATGCCAATGGGGCCAAACTGGTGCGTCTGTCGACGATGGGCATCCTGCAGTACATCGCGCCCACGATGATTTTTATCACCGCGATCACGTTGTTCGGAGAGCGTATTGATCCGGCAAGATTGATCGCGTTCCCCCTGATCTGGGCCGGGTTGATTGTGTATTCGATCCCGATGATCCGGCAAATACGGTCTCAGGCCTAGCGAATGAGCTGGGCAAGCTGTTCCGCCCAGATTGCATAGGCCTTGGGGCTTGGATGATATCCGTCCGGCGCGGCGAGCGCCGGGTCATCGGGCAGGTTCAGCGCCAGATGTGAAACTTGCGGATATGCTGCAGCCACCGACTGCAAGCCGTGATCCAGCCTTGCAGCCTGTTGCCCCAAAAACCAGGCCAGAGGCTGAGGCAGAGCGGGAAAACGCGCCATCTGAGGAACCGCAGACACGATCACCTGCCGGGCTTTCATCGGCCCGGTCAGAAGGTCCAATAGGCGTGCTTGGTGGTCCTCAAAGCTTTGTCTGCTTACCGCTCGGGTCACGTCGTTCACACCCAGCGCCGTTACGGCCACATCAAACTGTTCGGAAAGCCCTTGCAGCTGCTCAATAGTGTTTTGAGTGGTATGCCCGGTGGTCGCTTCAAGCCGCCATTCCACGGTATAACGCTTTGCCAATTGGCCGACCAGTTGCCCGGATAGCGCCTGGCCTAGGGTGCCCGCCCCAACGCCAGCGGCCGAGCTGTCCCCGGTGATCAACAAGCGCAGTCTGGGCCCGCGCCCTGCACACCCTTGGCGGGGACCAGTCGGTTCTGGCAGAAATTGCGCATTGCGTCTTACCGCGAACCCCTGAATTGCCAGAATAGGCAAAAGCGGAATTCTGAGAATCTGATCGGCGGCAACAGGCAAAGGAACCGTTAGCTCAGCGCATCTTTGAACTTTAGAAAGCGCGCATCTTTCATGACGCGTGCCATCATGGCTTCGCGCAAGGCTCCGACGGTCTTGTAAGGACGCATGACGACCTCAAATTCCTGAATAAGTCCGTTTGCGTTCAGCGTGATCAAGTCTACACCCACGGCGTCCAAGGCACCGACTTTGCATTGAAACTCCAATGCCCAATCGTCGCCGTCGCCCATGATCCGACGATACTGAAATTCGGAAAACACCTGACCCACATGACCCAGAACCGCTGCAACAGGTTCACGCCCGGTCCAGGTGCTGTAGTAAGTGGGTGGTGAAAACCGCACATCTTCTGCCAGCAACTCTTGGATCAGGCCTTCATCGCCTTTGGCCACCACTTCTTGCATTCGTTTGATCGTCGGGTGCATACCGTCTTCCCTCTTGTTGACCAAAGAGTTGCTGAACCTTTTCACTCACGCAAGGACGACGTTGCGGGAGGGGGCCGCCTGAGATAGGCAAGCGCGCATGAGCGAAACCTATGATCCCCCAAACTCCCCTCTGGATGTGCTGTTTGAAGACACGCAATTGATCGTGGTGAACAAGCCGGCGGGTTTGTTATCGGTGCCGGGGCGGGGCGCGCATCTTGCTGATTGTCTGCTGACCCGCGTGCAAGTTGCGTTTCCACAAGCGTTGCTGGTGCATCGGTTGGATCGGGATACGTCCGGTGTAATGGTGTTTGCACAGACGCCGCATGCCCAGCGGCATCTGGGGCTACAGTTCGAAAATCGCCAGACCCGCAAAACTTATGTCGCGCGCGTATGGGGGCGGGTAGAACCAAAAACGGGAACGGTTGATCTGCCGCTGATCGTCGATTGGCCCAATCGCCCCCGTCAGATGGTCTGTCACGACACCGGCAAGCCTGCTGTTACGGATTGGCGCGTGGTTAAATACGAGGGCGAGACAACGCGTGTTCGCCTGTCTCCCAAGACCGGACGATCGCACCAGTTGCGGGTTCATATGCAGGCGCTGGGGCATCCTATCTTGGGTGATCCGTTTTATGCCGATGGCGCGGCGCGCGACTTCCCGCGGTTGATGCTTCATTCGGTAGAACTGCGCCTCAAAAATCCCGAAGGCGGGGTGTCGATGAAATTTCGCGCGCCAGCCGAATTCTGATTCTAGGCGTTACTGGTCCAAAGCATCTTCAGGTTTCCCAGCGAAAACCGCCGGGTGCGTTTGACCGGGCGTATAACTTGGCGTTCCCGTGCGGCAGCAATTTCACGTTCGATTTCGAATCCGCGCAAAACGTGACCTTGGGACCAGCGATCCAGTTTCAAGGTCATCATGACGTGATTGTCGAGGTAGGGCATAGTCACTCTCCTGAATTGCAATTGCCCAATCTTCGCCCAACACTCCTGACACCACCTTGTCAGGGGGGTGTGCTAAGTTGTCAGCAGATCTTTAGGAGACCCGGATGCGCCGATCGACACGTCTGTTCGAAATCATTCAGATCTTGCGTGCTGCTGAAGCGCCCGTGACGGCCGATGCGTTGGCCGCCAAGCTCGAGGTTTCGGTGCGCACCGTCTACCGCGATATTGCCGCGTTGCAGGCCCAGCGTACGCCAATCGAAGGCGAAGCGGGTGTTGGCTACTTGATGCGGCGCGGCTATGATCTGCCGCCATTGAATTTCGATGCGGAAGAGGTTGAGGCCCTGTGGGTGGGCCTGTCGATGCTGGCCCGCACGGGTGACAGTACCCTGCAACAGGCCGCTGACCGGGTGTGTCGTAAGATCGAAGCCCTGCGTGCGCCAGCTGACTGGCTTCAGGTTGCGCCTTGGGGCGCGCCGATGGATGATCCGGAAAAGGGCTGTGTGCCGGTCGTAAACTACCGCGAAGCGATCCGGGCTGAACGCAAAATACGCATCACCTACGTGAATTCGGAAGGCGAACGTACCGAACGCACGGTGCGGCCCGTCGCCCTGATCTACCACATAGAATGCACTATGCTGGCCGCGTGGTGCGAGCTGCGAAACGGGTTTCGCCATTTCCGCACAGATCGGATCTGGGCATGCGAACTGACCGAGGATCATTTCTGCGGGCAAGGGGAACTCCTGCGTGCAATCTGGCAAGAGCAGAACACCTGGGATAACTCCGCAGGGGTGGCCTGAATGGCGGGTATTCGCCTATTTCACTCAATTGTTGCTTGAGGCCCATTGTTCTCACTGTGTTATACTAAGCGTAACGAAACAAACCCGGTGAACGGGTACGTGAGCAGAAGGTGATTCAATGACGATTTCCAAATGTGTACTGACGGTTGGACTGTGTTCAGCCCTGTTTTTGGGGGCGTGTACCGACCCGGGCACTCTCAGCGTGCAAAACGATCCCAATCAGAATGCCAAACAAGGCGCGTTGCTGGGTGGTCTGATTGGCGCGGGCGTGGGTGCGATTGCCAATGATTCCGACCCGCTGCTGGGTGCATTGGCCGGTGGGGCCATCGGTGCCGCAGGTGGTGGCGTGATCGGCAATCAGCTTGATCGGCAGGCGGCTGAGTTGCGGCAACAGCTGGCCAATGACGGCATAACGATCGTCAACGCGGGGGATCGCTTAATCGTCACGGTTCCGAATGACATCACCTTCGACACCGACAGTTCCACCGTGCGCCCGGCCTTGCGTGCCGATTTGGTGAAGGTGGGGCAGAATTTGGTTAACTACCCGAATTCGAATGTCCAGATTATCGGTCATACTGACAGTGACGGAGAGGCGTCCTACAACCTCGGACTGTCTGAACGCCGCGCCAATGCGGTGGCTGATATTCTGCAGGCCAATGGTGTCAGCTACGCCCGTATCACTACTGTCGGGCAAGGTGAAAACAACCCGATCGCATCGAACCTGACACCTGAGGGGAAAGCCCAGAACCGGCGGGTCGAGATTGTGGTGGTTCCCAGCGACAACACCTGATCACGCGTCTCGCGCACAATGACTGCGCGTCATCGGGCCTTTGGTTCGATGGTGTCTCGGGATAACAAAGGGGAAACACCAAAGCGGAGTTTCCCCATGTCCCAACCGATCCTTCTTGGCCTTTCCGGCTCGCTACGGCAGGATGCGACCAACCGTAAATTGCTGCGCGAAGCTGCACGCCTGTTCGAACCCGGCACGTTCATTGAGGCTGATCTCAGTCTGCCGCTTTATGACGGCGATCTCGAAGTTGGCGAAGGCATACCTGAAACCGTGCAGGTTTTGGCCGATCAGATTGCCCAGGCCCACGCGGTGATCATATCAACCCCGGAATACAACAAAGGGCCTTCGGGTGTTCTAAAAAACGCGCTGGACTGGGTCAGCCGGACGAAGGGCAAGCCTTGGATGGATAAACCGCTCGCCGTCATGTCTGCGGCTGCGGGCCGGGCCGGGGGGGAGCGGGCGCAAATGATCTTGCGGTCCTTCATGGTCCCCTTTCAGCCACGCATTCTGCAAGGTCCCGAGCTTCACTTGGCGGACAGCTCAAATGAATTTGATGCAGACGGGCGGCTGTCTAACGACCGCTACGAGCATACGCTGCATAACCTGATGCAGAAGCTGCGGGCAGAGGCCGGGTTTTAATCCCCTTTGCTTGCCGGTCTGCACCGCAACTTCTAGGTTATGCGGATGAAGGATCAAGACCAGATAGAGACTCAGGCCGATGTCGTAGATCCTGCCCGAGCGGCTGCACTGCAGGTAGCAATGGGGCGGGAACCGACGATTGAGGCAGGCTCAGTACTCCCTCCCTTCTTTCATCAGCTCTATTTCTGGTCGCCGCATGTGCCGAGCGATCTGGGGCGTGATGGACATCCTCGGGTAGGCCAAGGTCTGATCCCCGATATGGGACTACCAAGGCGCATGTGGGCAGGTGGGCGACTGCAGTTTCATCAGCCCTTTGTGGCAGGGGTCGCAGCCGAGCGTCGGACGGTCAGAGAAAGCGCCGTGGCAAAGACAGGACGTAGCGGACCGTTGGCATTTGTCACCCTGCGTCACGAGATTTGGCAAAAGGGCGCGCTGAGCGTGACCGAATGGCAGGATCTGGTTTATCGAGAAGATCCCTCATCAAACGCACCGGCTCCACAAGTTCCGATGGCCCGAACGGATGAGTTGGATCACCGCATTGTTGAATTTGATACAACCCTGCTGTTCCGCTATTCGGCGCTAACGTTCAACGGACACCGGATCCATTACGATCTTGAGTATGCGCGCGACGTGGAAGGCTATGCCGGGCTGGTTGTCCACGGGCCTCTGCTGGCCCAATCCCTCATGTTGTTCGCTACTGATCTGATGGGGCCTCTGGCGGAGTTTACGTTTCGCGCATCGTCGCCGCTGATGAATTTCGAAACGGCGACCCTGTGTAGGGACGGTCAGGAGTTTTGGGTGCGTGGACCCGGAGGCCGACAATGCATGTCAGCCAAGGCAATACCGCAATCAGAGTGAAGCTTCGGGCAGAAAATCCTGCGGGATTCTATCGCGCCCTTCCAGCATCAACTCGGCCATGACCTCGGCCACCATCGGTGCCATACCAAAACCGATCTTGAATCCCCCATTGGCGATAAACTGCCCTTTGTGCAGGGGATGCGCGCCCAGCATCGGCGCGCGGCTTTTGCTGCGGGGGCGGACACCGGCCCAGCGTTCGATCACTTCCGCCCCGTGCAGGACCGGCACGGCACGCATGGCGCGGTCCAGTACATCGTCCAGAGCGGCATCTGTGCTGGTCGGATCGTCGTATTCGCGTTCTGATGTCGAGCCAATGGCCAGCGTACCATCGGCATGAGGCACGATGTGAACAGCATCGGCAAACAACTGTGGTACGTCGCCCGCATCAAATCGCAGCAACGCCGCCTGTCCTTTCACGCCGTTACCGATTGTTTTGCCAAACGCCTTGCTGAGCTCTTGCAGACCCGCAAGTCCAGTGGCGTGTACGACTTGTCCCTTGTCGGGCGCTTCGGCGGTAACTTCTACTCCCATTACGGCAAGCGCGGCCACCAGCGCCGCGCAGGCACGCCTTGGGTGCATGCGCGCGCTTAGCGTATCGTGGACGACATATCCCGTCGGGCTGGGTGGGCACCAGGCACCAATCTGATCCACCAACCGGACGCGCCAATCAGCCTGACCCTGCCAGAGTGTTGCAGCTGTTTGTTCACGCGCTTGGGCCAACTCCAAACCGCGTGCGTCTGGTATGGGTTGCAGACGCCCAAGACGTGCGTAGCCGGGCGACACACCACCGGTGGCCTCGACCTGTTTCCAGAACGGTTCAGCCATGATTAAACTTTCAAACTGGAACGCCTTTTTGGTGTTCCAGTTTTCGGGCACATGTGGGGCCAGCGCGCCAACAAGCCCTCCACTGGACCCCGCGCCCGGACCAAATGGGTCGACGATCTGAACCTTCGCGCCGCGCCGTGCGCAGGTCCAGGCGATGGAGAGGCCAAATATTCCTGCGCCCCGCACCGTCACATCGACCATTGCCAATCCCCTTTTCGTTGTTCAGTGTCGCGCCGCTTAGCTACAGGATTCCCCGATGGCAGACCAGCGTGCCGAACTTACTTGGACGGAAGACCAGATCCCGGTCTCGAATCGGTTCGATGACCCCTATTACTCGTTGCAGAACGGGTTAGAGGAAACGCGTCATGTGTTTCTGGCAGGCAACGATCTGCCAACGCGCTTTGTACCGGGGTTTCACATCGCTGAACTAGGCTTTGGCACCGGCCTGAATCTGTTGACCGCGTGGTCGGCGTGGGAAGCAGCAGGGCAGACTACACCTTTACGGTTCACCAGCTTCGAGGCCTTTCCGATGGCGCCTGACGATATGGCGCGTGCTTTAGCCGCCTTCCCCGAGATGACACCGTGGGCCGATCGCTTTCTGAAAACATGGAATGGGCAGAAATGCGTGCTGGACACGTTGCATCTTGAGGTCAACGTCGGAGACGCGCGCCAGACCTTGCCCACATGGGCAGGTGAGGCAGATGCGTGGTTTCTGGATGGCTTCTCACCCGCAAAAAACCCCGAGCTGTGGGAGGCTGACCTGATGCAGCAGGTGGCGGAGCACACGATCCAAGGCGGTACAGCGGCAACCTATACTGCCGCGGGTTTCGTGCGTCGGGGTCTATCCGATGCAGGTTTTGATGTTACCCGCAGCCCCGGCTTTGGCCGTAAACGGCACATGACCCGGGCGGTGAAGCAATGAGCCAGAAGAACAACGTCAACGCCGGTATAGCGCTTATGGTCAGCGCGACGATCGTGTTTGCTTTGCAGGATGGGATTTCGCGCCATCTGGCCGGTACCTACAATACGTATATGGTGGTGATGATCCGGTACTGGTTCTTTGCCGCATTCGTGATTGCTCTGGCTGCGAGATCTAGCGGAGGTTTGCGGGCGGCGGCGCAAACCAGCCAGTTGGGACTCCAGATATTCCGGGGTGTGTTACTGGCCGCAGAAATTTGTGTCGCCGTTTTCAGCTTTACCATTCTGGGCTTGATTGAAAGCCAGGCCGTTTTCATCAGCTATCCGCTGCTGATCGCTGCCCTCAGCGGCCCGGTTCTGGGTGAGAAAGTCGGCTGGCGTCGCTGGGCCGCCATCGGGGTCGGCTGCATCGGGGTGTTGATCATCCTGCAGCCCGGTGCCGGTGTGTTCAACCCTTGGGCTGTGATCCCGCTGATCTCGGCGTTTATGTTCGCGATTTATGGCCTGCTGACACGGTATGCGGCTCGGCGGGACAGTACTGCGACCAGTTTTTTCTGGACTGGGGTGGCTGGTGCAGTCGCAATGACTGCTGTTGGTGTCTGGTTTTGGGAACCCATGGCCAGCAGCGATTGGTTTTGGATGGGGTTGCTTTGCATCGCAGGCGCTCTGGGACACTGGCTATTGATTAAGTGCTACGAAATGGCCGAGGCCAGCGCCGTGCAACCCTTTGCCTATTTCCATCTGATGTGGAGCGCAATTCTGGGCATCACGATCTTCCACGAGACCCTGCGCCCCGAGGTTGTTCTGGGCGCAGCTTTGGTGATCGCGGCGGGCCTGTTCACCTTATGGCGCGAACGACGAAAGGGTCGAACCGGTTAGTTCCTTTGAGAATGGCACTGGTAAAGCTGGCTGCCCAAGCCGAGCGCGATAGACCGGCAGGCTTTCGGCGACACGCATGACATAGTTGCGCGTCTCCTTGAAAGGAATGGTCTCAATCCAGTCGATCACATCCACCTGGCCCCGGCGCGGGTCGCCATAGCGTTCCATCCACGAAATCGGCCGTCTTGGCCCCGCGTTATATCCAGCGGCCATCATCACGACATTGCCGTTGAAGTCCTCTGCAAGCGTTGCAAGATAATTCGCCCCCAGCTTTGCGTTATATTGCCAGTCCGAGGTTAGGCGCGCGGTTTTATGGCCACCCAGAATACCCAAATCCTGAGCCACAAGTTTGGCGGTAGCGGGCATGACCTGCATCAAACCGCGCGCGCCTGCGCCACTGATGACTACCGGATCGAACTCACTTTCGCGTCGGGCAATTGCCAGCGTCATTTCCTTCGCCATGGGAAGTCCCATATCTGCGACCGGGTGCACTGGGTAATAAGCGGCAGGCAAAACAACACCGGTTGTTGCCGCGCGCTTGGCGATCATGACGGCCAGATGCGGTTCGTTCAGTTCGATCACCAGGTCACCCAGCTGAGCGGCCTGGGTTTGATCGAGACCTTCCACCAAATGGGTAAGAAACCGTTCTGAAAGGTTTCCCTCTCCTGCGCGCTGCAACAGCAATCCAGCCTCCAACACGCTTGAGTCAGCGAATGCGGCTTGTTTCCAATGCGGCGCGCGGCGTGGGTTGGCCAATTCGCTGTCAAACGGACGGCCGATTTGTTCCGCCGCCAGCAACCCGTAGAACGAGGTCTGATAGTTCGCGCCTTCGGCATAAGCCTCGTGCGCCTTGTCAGCATCCCCCTGCGCTGCAAAGGCGCGGCCCAGCCAATATCCACCGCGACCCTTCGAAATCGGCGATTGCACAGCCTCAGAGAAATTCTGGAAATGCCGCACCGCCGTGGCCGGATCATTCAGTTTGCGCAGCGCCAGAAATCCCGAGAGCCACTCCAAATCAGCATAGCCATAGCCCATTTCGGGGGTCATGTGGTGATTGGCGGCAATCGCATAGGCGCGTTCGGCATCTCCCGTGCGCATCTCAAGACGTGCCAGTCTGCGTCGCCCTTCCGCCCATTTGTCGGGTTCACCCAGCGATTTCGGTCCGGTCGAGCGTGCCAACATCAGGTCAATGGCGCTGTCGTCCAGTTCTTTGCGATCCCGCCACACGAAACGATCAAATGCCAGGCCAGGGTCTTTGGCCAGTGATTCCGGCACTGCGGCGACTTTGCCGTCCACTCCGTTTTCGCGCTTTTGCAGGGCAATGCGCGCCTCGGCCAGTTTGCGCTGATCAGAGTTGACGAGGGGCAGCATCCGCCCGGCGCTGACAAGATGCCCATCCCACAACATCCGATCCAACCTGGCCTCGTGATGTGGTCTCAGAAGCTTCCCGAAGTTCTCAAGATAATCCTTTTGTAGGCCCGACCCCATCGGCATGGTTCGCCACGCGGTTACGACGTCGGCTTCTGCTTCACCATTGCGGCCTTGGCTTTTCAAGGCCACGGCATAATTCAAAGCACCTTCTGCTGTTTGCGGAGGCAACCCTTCGTAGAATTTCAGAACTCGATTCGGATCGGCCCCGGTGAATGATGGCTCGCTCTTACGGCGCAGCCAGGCCAAACCGGGCCAATCCGGGCGCCGCTCAAGAAACACCAGCACATCGCCCGAGCTGCCAAAACCTTCGCGTAGCCAATGCCAGACAATAATGTCCCGCGCCACCGATCCACGCTGGCCTGCAACGCGCAGCGCGGCATTCCAATCGCCCTTGCGCATCTCATAGAGCCCCGCGCGCAAATCCTGCGTCGCATCCGCACGAGTGGCATGCGGCTGTAGCATCAGCGCCAGAATCATCGCTATTCCAAGCGACAGAATACGTCTCATCCCTTGCATTCCCCAACAAACCAAGGATACAGCCATGCAGGATAAACCTTGCGCCGCCGGGATCAACTCACAAACCCTTAATCGTGACAGACCGGTGCGCAAAAAACACCTAAGGAGCGTTCCATGTTTAAAGGCTCAATGCCAGCCCTGGTCACCCCGTTCAGCAACGGCGCGTTGGACCTGGAAACGCTCAAACACCTGGTGGAATGGCAAATACAGCAAGGTTCGACCGGTTTGGTTCCGGTTGGTACGACCGGCGAAAGCCCGACCCTCAGCCATGAAGAACATGAAACGGTTATCGCCGAAGTGGTGAAGGCTGTAGCAGGCCGCGTGCCTGTCATCGCAGGCGCGGGCTCCAACAATACTGTCGAGGCAATTCGGTTTGTTCAGTTTGCGCAAAAAATCGGTGCGGATGCGGCGCTGGTCGTAACCCCCTATTACAACAAGCCGACCCAGAAGGGGCTGCTGGCGCATTTCCAAACTCTGCATGACAGTGCCGATATCCCGATCATCATCTACAATATCCCGGGTCGTTCGGTCATCGACATGACTCCTGCAACGATGGGTGAGCTGGCGAAACTGCCGCGCATCATCGGAGTCAAGGACGCGACCGGAGATCTGGCACGCGTCAGCCAGCAGCGTGCAAGCTGTGGTGCGGATTTCTGCCAGCTATCCGGGGAAGACGCGACTGCACTGGGCTTCAATGCTCATGGCGGAGTGGGCTGCATCTCGGTCACCGCAAACGTGGCTCCGAAGCTCTGTGCTGAATTCCAGCAGGCAACGCTGAATGGCGACTACGAAATTGCGCTGGAGTATCAGGACCGCCTGATGCCCCTGCACGAAGCGATCTTCATCGAGCCCGGT
The DNA here is from genome assembly GCF_056542345.1 of Ruegeria sp. AD5. Taxonomy (NCBI): domain Bacteria; kingdom Pseudomonadati; phylum Pseudomonadota; class Alphaproteobacteria; order Rhodobacterales; family Roseobacteraceae; genus Ruegeria; species Ruegeria sp. AD5. The sequence goes on along the minus strand of NZ_JBQFZR010000001.1, from coordinate 984,891 downwards.
CTGGTTGGCGCAAAATACGCGCTCAGCAAACTTGGCCTGTGTAGCACCGAAGTGCGCTCGCCTCTGACCGAGCTGGAAGACAGCACCAAAGCCGCTATCGAAGCAGCAATGGCGCATGCTGGATTAATCTGAAATCAATACACGGACTCGTAAGGGCGGCCTCGAAGATCGAGCGCCGCCCTTTTTTTAATTCGGGATCCAAATTTCATCTGGCTAGAAATACCTCGGGGGAGGCGCGGCTTGCCGCGACGGGGGCAGAGCCCCCATCAACGCTTGCCGTAGTACAACCCAACCACATGCTCTGCTTGCGCGAAGAACAACCAGCGTGAAACAGCGACGCCGGTGAGATGCGACAGTACCGCCATCAGCGCGAAGAAATGCTTGATCAGAACACCTGAGACGGGGAGCAGGATCAGCAGTAAAGGCAGCACAAAAGCCAGACCAAAGGATATCATCCGTAGTTTCTGCGCATGCTTCCGACCGACAACATGCACAAACTCACGCAGCAGATAGTTTGTACCTGTATGAGGTGGTTCAAATGCGCGGACAGCGCCTCGCTCACCAAGCCCTGTCGCGGTTGCCAGCGTGGTTCCCGATCGGGACAACGCACCGTCGCCCTTGGCCCAATAGGCAAGCTGTACAGCGCCGGCAATGGCCAGCAACCAAGGGGCAAGCGCTTCTGCTCCGGCCAACAACGCCCCGCCTGCAAGGCTGAACGACAAGAACATGGCCGGTGTCAGGTTCATGTTCCAGCGAGGGATGGTCTTGAGCTGCGTGTAGATCATCGATGTGGTGAAGACCGTGGCCAGCGAAAATGCCGCCCCGATCCAGCCCAGCACACCCCAGCGTTGGCCTAGAAAGACCGCACCAATTGCATAGAGCCCCATGACGAGCAGCGCGATGACCGCGCACCAGCCCTCGCGGCTGAGCCAGCTTGAGCGCCACTGGGTGAAGGCTTTCCAGGCACGCTCTGGGTGGCCGAGGTGGAATGTCGACGCGAGCAAACCGCCGATGGACAAGCCATAGGCAATTGCGAAAAACACAAACGCGACCCAGCCCGAGACGTCAGGTATGCCGAGTCCCAGGAAGAACAAGAGTCCAAATCCGAGGCCGGACAGGGTGGTAAAGATGATAACGGAAGGTGCCGGGTGCATCAGAGCTTCTCCAGGGTCTTGTCGAGCCAGCCGAGGAAACCCTTGGGCTCTTCGGCGACCGGGGCCAGCAGAGGGGCCAGGATGTCAATCTGTTCCTCAATTTTGTCCTTGGGTCGGGGCGGCAGGTACTTGTTGACGGGTTTGGTGCCCTGTTCAGGCATCAGGTCCATGCCGCCACGTTCGACGACCAGCTTGCTGACATCACTGCCAGGGTCGCCGAGATCGCCAAAATGCCGGGCACCCGCCGGGCAGGTGCGCACACAAGAAGGCACACGATCCACCTCGGGTAGGTTCTCGTTGTAAATCCGATCGACGCAAAGCGTGCATTTCTTCATGACACCTTCGGCCTGATCCAGCTCGCGTGCGCCATAGGGGCAGGACCACGCGCACAGGCCGCAGCCGATGCAGTCACTTTCGTTGACCAGAACGATGCCGTCCTCGACCCGCTTGTAGCTGGCACCGGTGGGGCAGACGGTCACGCAGGGTGCGTCTTCACAATGCAGGCAGGATTTTGGGAAGTGGATCAATTGGGCATGCCCTTCGGCGGGTTGCACCTCGTAAGAGTGCACCCGGTTCAAGAAGGTGCCTGAAGGGTCAGCACCATAAGCATCCTGATCCGACAGTGGCGCGCCGTAGTTTTCGGTGTTCCAGCCTTTGCATGAAATGACGCAGGCATGGCAGCCAACGCAGGTGTCCAGATCAATGACCAGACCCATCTTGCGTTCGGTTGATTGGGGGAGCTGGGTCATGACTGCCTTGCCTCTGCGATTGTGGTCAGGGCGGGCTGGGGCTCTGCCCCAGACCCCGATATATTTATAGCCAGATGAAGAACGGATCGGGTCATTTGCCCACCTTCCAGGCCAAATCCTTTGGCCCCTGCCCGACCGGCGATTTGATTGGAGCGAATTCTGGCTGGCTTTCAGCATCGCTTGGAGCGGCGGCCTTTTCGATTTTTACCTTCAGATCGAACCAGGCGGCCTGACCGGTGATCGGATCAGAGTTTGCCCAGCGCAGGCCGTCACCTTTGGGGGGCAGCAGTTCGTGGATCAGGTGGTTGAGCAGGAAACCCTTGGTGGCCTCGGGGGCGCCTTTCTGCAAGGCCCAGGCCCCTTTGCGCTTTCCGATGGCATTCCAAGTCCACACGGTATTGTTGTTCAGCGCAGCCATCTCCATGACGGGTACCGTGATCTCGCCATGTGGAGAGCTGACTTTGGCCCAATCGCCGTCTTGCAGCCCGTGTTCACGCATCAGCTTGGTCGGGACGTATAGCGGGTTGCGCCCATGCAGCTGACGCAACCAGGCGTTTTGTGTGCCCCAACTATGATACATCGCCATTGGCCGCTGGGTCAGAGCGTTGACGGTGAAGCCTTCATTGCCGGTCTGATCGGTTTCGTACCAAATGGGCAGGGGGTCCATTGTATCTTGGATCTGCGCGCGCAGGTGATCTGGGGGCTGGCGTTCCCCGTAGCCTTCGGCGGCCAGTTGGAATTTACGCATCGGCTCGGAATAGAGCTGGAATAGATAGGGCTGTGGGCTGTCATAGATACCCATGCCCACAGCCCAGTCTTGATAGGCAGTGTTCCAAGGTTTGTAGTAATCCGCACCTTCGGGAATATGCGCGACAAAGAAGCCACCATTCTCGATGTATTGGTTCAATTGGTCGGGGTTAACCTCGCCACGACCTTCCTTGTCGCCGTTTTCGCCCCGGAAACCGGCAAGCGGTCCAATGCCCGGCTTGCGTTCGTGGTTGACGATATAGTCGGCGTAATCCGTCCACTTGGCGCTGCCATCATCGTTGGTAAAGCCGGGCAGGCCCATGCGGTTGGCCAGATCGATCAGAACCGACTGGAAGCCGCGTACGTCGCGGTCGGGTTCAATCACCGGCCAGCGGATCGCGTCTGCCGCTGCCTCGGCCTCGCAGATCGGGCGGTCCAGTAGCGAGATACAGTCATGTCGTTCCAGATAGGTTGTATCGGGCAGGATAAGGTCGGCATAGGCCACCATTTCCGAGGAATAAGCATCGGAATAGATGATATGCGGGATCACGTAGTCGCCGTTCTCATCCTTGTCCGTCAGCATGTCCATGACACCCTTGGTGTTCATGGTCGAATTCCAGGACATATTGGCCATGTACATGAACAACGTATCGATCTTGTAGGGATCGCCTGCATGGGCATTCGAGATCACCATGTGCATCAGCCCGTGGCTGGACATCGGGTTTTCCCATGTAAACGCTTTGTCGATCCGCGCCGGGCTGCCGTCTTCTTTCAGCGCCAGATGCTCGGGGCCGCGAACAAACCCCAGATGCGGCCCGTCCAGAGGTGTATTCGGCGTCACCTTACAATGCGGAGTCGGATGCGCCTCAACTGGCTTGGGGTAGGGCGGCTTGAAGCGGAAGCCGCCGGGGACTTCGACCGTTCCAAGCAGGATCTGCAGCACATGCAGGGCGCGGCAGGTCTGGAAACCGTTGGCATGGGCTGAAACGCCGCGCATCGAGTGCATCGCGACGGGGCGACCAATCATCTTCGAGTGTTTCTCGCCCCGGAAATCGATCCATTCATGGTCCAGTTCGAACGCTTCATCAAAGGCCACACGGGCCAACTCGCCAGCAATCGCGCGAATGCGGGTCGCCGGCACGCCGCATTTATCTGCGATTGCCTCGGGGGCGTATTCATCCGCCAGATACCGTTCTGCCATGTGGTGGAAGACGGGGCGGTGGGTGACACCGTCCTTTTCGTAGGTCGCTGATAGGTCAGGGCGGACGCCGGGGGTGTCGAAAGCAGTCAGCTTGCCGGTATTGCGGTCGATGACCAATGGCTTGCCGTCATCGTCTTTCAGGAACAGACCCTTTTCCGGACCGTCGGATGCGTTGATCAGGACCGGCGCGTTGGTGTAGCGACTTAGGTAATCCAGATCGATTTTGCCTGCCTTCATCAGCACATGGATCATCGACAAGATGAACAGGCCATCGGTACCGGGGGTGATGCCGACCCAATCATCTGCCACGGCGTTATAGCCCGAGCGGATCGGATTTACCCCAATCACCCGGGCACCGCGCGCCTTGATCTTGCCGATGCCCATTTTAATCGGGTTGCTGTCGTGGTCTTCTGCAACGCCGAACAGCATGAACAGCTTGGTGTGATCCCAGTCGGGCTGACCGAATTCCCAGAATGCACCGCCCATCGTGTAGATGCCACCGGCTGCCATGTTGACCGAACAGAACCCGCCATGGGCCGCATAGTTACAGGTGCCGAAATTCTGTGCCCAGAAACTGGTGAAGCTCTGGCTCTGATCACGGCCGGTGAAAAAGGCCAGTTTCTCGGGGTTGTCTTCGCGGATCGGTTTTAGCCAACCGACAGCGATCTCGAGCGCCTCGTCCCAACTGATCTCTTCGAACTCGCCAGACCCACGCGGGCCGACGCGTTTGAGCGGTGCGCGTAGGCGCGACGGGGCGTTCACCTGCATAATCCCCGCGCTGCCTTTGGCGCAGAGAACGCCCTTGTTTACCGGATGATCCCGATTGCCTTCGATATAGGCGACCTTCCCATCCTTCATGTGCACGTTGATACCGCAGCGGCAGGCACACATGTAGCATGTAGTCTGGCGGATCTCGTCTGACACGGGTGGGGATAGGTTGAGGTTCGGTTGTTGATTCACGCTGTCTCTCCCTGTGGCGGATCGCCTTGGTACCTGTACGTGTTGAACACACTGGAGCGTAAGCACACCGGGCTCAACCATATAGAGGAAGAGAGTGCAGGCACCCCCTTCCTCTGCTTTTCTTTAAGCGGACCGGTTGAACCCGGTCCGACTTATGTTTTTGACAGCAATCAAACCTGCTGCAGACGCATGTCGCTTGCGTCGATACCTGCAACTTCAACCGGCTTCTTCATCGCGTCGCGACGGAAGGGTTCACCCAGTTCCTGGTTGATCATTGCTTCGATCAGGGTGGTGATGCCGTTCTTCTGATCCTCGATCGCCTGGCTCAGCGCCGCAGTCAGCTCATCCTGAGTGCGTGCGATGACGCCTTTCAAGCCACAGGCGTTGGCGATGCCGGCATAGGACACTTTGGTGTCCAACTCGGTGCCGACGAAGTTGTCATCGAACCACAGGGTCGAGTTGCGCTTTTCCGCACCCCACTGGTAGTTGCGGAACACAACCTGAGTGATGGCGGGCCATTCTTCGCGACCGATGGCGGTCAGTTCGGTGACTGCAATGCCGAAGGCACCGTCGCCAGAGAAGCCGACAACCGGTACATCCGGGCAGCCGATCTTCGCGCCAATGACCGAAGGCAGACCATAGCCACAGGGGCCGAACAGGCCGGGGGCCAGATACTTGCGGCCTTCTTCAAACGAAGGATAGGCGTTGCCGATGGCGCAGTTGTTGCCGATGTCGGACGAGATGATCGCCTCTTTCGGCAGCGCGGACTGGATCGCGCGCCATGCTTTGCGCGGGCTCAGCCAGTCCGGCTTGGCAGCGCGCGCGCGCTCGTTCCAGGTGGTGCCCGGATCGTCCTGCTCGTGGTCCATCGAGGTCAGCTCTTGCGCCCAACGCGATTTGGTTTCGGCGATTTTCGCCTTGCGCGCGTCGCGGCCTTCGTCACCGGCTGTGTCGGACAGTTGGTTCAGGATGCTGGTGGCAACGCTCGCCGCATCGCCCACGATACCAACCGAAACCTTCTTGGTCAGGCCGATGCGGTCGGGGTTGATGTCGACCTGAATGATCTTTGCATCTGCAGGCCAGTACTCCATGCCGTAGCCTGGAAGGGTCGAGAACGGGTTCAGGCGGGTGCCGAGGCACAGAACAACGTCTGCTTCCTTGATCAGCTGCATACCGGCTTTCGAGCCGTTATAGCCCAGCGGGCCAGCGAACAGTGGGTGCGAACCGGGGAAAGCGTCATTGTGCTGGTAGCCAACGCAGACCGGAGCGTCCAGACGCTCGGCCAGTGCTTTCGACGCTTCGATGCCGCCTTTCGACAGAACGGTGCCTGCACCGTTCAGAATAACGGGGTTCTTTGCGTTCGACAGCAGAGCGGCAGCTTCGGATACGGCCGATGCACCACCCGAAGGCAGTTCAAACTCAACAACAGCAGGCAGCTCGATGTCGATCACCTGAGTGAAGAAGTCGCGCGGAACGTTGATCTGCGCAGGTGCCGAAGCGCGCTTGGCGTTCATGATCACCCGGCTCAGAACCTCTGCCATGCGGCTGGGGTCACGCACCTCTTCCTGATAGCAAACGCAGTCTGCGAACATGCGCATCTGCTCCATTTCCTGGAAACCACCTTGACCCATGGTCTTGTTTGCGGCCTGCGGAGTGACCAGCAGCAGCGGAGTGTGGTTCCAATAGGCAGTTTTGACTGCGGTCACAAAATTGGTGATGCCGGGGCCGTTCTGGGCGATCATCATCGACATCTTGCCGGTTGCGCGGGTGTAGCCGTCAGCCATCATGCCGCCGGACCCTTCGTGGGCACAATCCCAGAAAGTGATGCCTGCTTTGCCAAAGATGTCGGAGATCGGCATCATGGCCGAGCCGATGATACCGAACGCATGTTCGATGCCATGCATCTGCAGGGTTTTTACAAAGGCTTCTTCAGTGGTCATCTTCATCTGCGTAATCTCCGATCATAGAAGGATGGAACGGGGGTTTTGCACCCAGTTTTCTGATCGGTTTTGGCGTACGGGTGTCTGTGGCGTTAGGGCCAGAACCGGTAGCGGTTTAAGTCCAGAGTGCTTAAGAACGCCGGATCGCTTCAGCAATCTGTTGGATTCCCGGTTCGATACGATCCGACGAGATTGAAGAGTAGCCCAGCCGATAAAAGTTCTTTGGCCTGTTCTGGCTTGAAAAAAATGCCTCACCCGGTTCGATATGGACGCTTTGGCGCTGCAGGTCTCGGGCCAGTTTGCTGGTGTCTACATGCAGCGGCGCTTGCATCCAGATCGATGATCCGCCCAACATCCCGCGCCCAGCAACAGTCAGACCATATTGTCCAATTGCCTCCTCAATCGCTTCGCGACGGCGTTGCAGCGTTTTAGACATGCGCCGGATCTGAGCATCATAGTGGCCGAGCGATAGGAAGTAGGCTGCAGTTCGCTGCATGTGGCCAGGAGGGTGACGCAAGACCAGAGATCGCAGGGCGCGCGCTTCACGGATAAAGGGTTCGGACCCGACCATGTAGCCCAATCGAAGCCCCGGAAACAGCGACTTGGAAAAGCTGCCCACGTAGATCACCCGCCCATCGCGATCCATTGACCTGAGCGCCGGTGATGGGGCCCCGAGAAATGACATTTCAAATTCATAGTCATCCTCGACGATAATGGCATCCAATTCGCGGGCACGACGCAGCAGTGCATGTCGGCGGTCCACCGGCATGGTCGCGGTTGTCGGGCTCTGGTGGCTGGGGGTGGTGAATATGACGTCGGTATCGTCAGGGATTGTTTCCGGCGGCAACCCGTCCCGGTCGACCTTCAGATAAGACAGCTTGCATTCCGAGTGAATCAGAAGATCGCGCAGGGCGTAATAGCAGGGGTCCTCGATCGCTGCCCTACGGTTCCGGTTCAGCAATATGCGAGACGCCAGCCAAAGGGCGTTCTGAGCGCCCAGGGTGATCAAGATTTCTTCGGGCCGGGCTACAATTCCACGGCGGGGAAGAGTATGCCGGGCGATGAATTCAAGCAGCAGCGGGTCGTCCTGATCGACATAGTCCCCGGTCAGAGAATCAAAGTCCTTATGTCCCAACGCCCGAACCGCGCAGAGACGCCAGTTTGCATGATCGAACAGCTTTCTGTCGACTTGGCCATAAATGAAGGGATAGCGGTAGTCACGCCAGTTGCTGGGTTTTGTCAGCACATCACCGCCCGAGAAACGGCGGGCAAACGCCTGATTCCAGTCAACCACTTCGGTGTCGCGCCGCACTGGCGTGTAGGTCGGCGGCACTGGCGCATTTTCTGAAACATAGTATCCCGACCGGCCTTTGGCGGTCAGGTAATCATTGGCCAGCAGTTCAGTATAGGCAAGCGTGACCGTAATCCGGCTGACACCCAAATGGGCAGCAAGTTTACGGGACGAGGGCAGCTTTTCCCCGACGTGGAAGCGTCCTGACAGAATGCCTTCGGCGATCAACTGTTGCAGCTGCGCCTGTAAGGTGCCTTGCCCATTGCGTTCCAAAAAGAATGTGTCGACCGAAATACCCATTGCCTCGTTATAGGTTGGACCTAAGGCGGTGGCAATCTGGACTTATGGCCCTGCGAACCATGTTGGGAGTTTTACGCACACGCGTGGTTGACGCAGGATACAAATTAAACTAAATAACCAGAAATCTAGTTTAATGGAGATAAAGGATGTGGGAAGAAGCTGCCGCAGGTTTCTCTGCCATGGGCTCGGAAGCCCGATTGAAGGTTCTTAAGACCTTGGTTCGTGCTGGGGAAGCAGGCCTGACCGTTGGAGAAATTCAGACGAGGACAGGAATCGCACCCTCGACTCTGGCGCATCATCTGCGGTTTCTGGCTGCTGGCGGAGTAGTTGAGCAAGAGAAGATCGGGCGTAGCACGATCAACCGCGCGTGCTTTGACGAATTGAGAAACCTGGCGCAGTTCATCCTTAGTGAATGCTGCGCAGACGAAATCGGAAAGGCCGCAAACGATGGCTGAACTAACACAAAACCCCAAGCCACTTGCCAGAAACCTGATCGACCTGATCAAAACGCCCTGGGCTCTGATCGTGGTCATACTGGCGCTGGTGGCCGTTCTTGATCCGGGCAACTGGACCGAGGTTGTGAGTTTTGCAGCCAAAGCGCTTGCGCATACGGGCCAGTACATCCTGTTTGCTGTTCTGCTGCTATCATACCTGAAGGCAACCGGGGCCGAAGTGATGGTCGCCCGTGCATTTGAGGGTCGCGAGACACGGATGATCTTTCTGGCCGCGTTGTTTGGCGGGCTGGCCCCATTTTGTTCCTGCGAAGTGATCCCATTCATCGCGGGATTGCTGGCTCTGGGTGCGCCATTGTCGGCCGTGATGGCATTCTGGCTCAGTTCACCGTTGATCGACCCCCCGACGTTGCTGATTACTGCGGGTGCGCTGGGTTGGCCGTTTGCAATTGGTAAAGCGGTTGCCGCTGTCGCGTTGGGTTTGTTCGGCGGGTTTGCCGTGCGCACCCTGATGCGGGGAGGTGCCTTTGCGCAGCCGTTGCGTGAATACAAACCCGCTGGTTGCTGCGGTTGCGGACCAAAGCAAGATGACAAACCCGTCTGGAAGTTCTGGCAAGACCCTGACCGTCGGACGCGCTTTCGGGCCGAATTCGTTCATAACGGTCTGTTCTTGCTCAAATGGCTAGCGTTCGCCTACGTGCTCGAGGCGCTGCTGGTCAGCTATGTTCCGGCAGACCTGATCGCCCGCGTTGTTGGTGGTGAGGGTGTTGTGCCAATTGTCATCGCTGCCTTGGTCGGAATGCCTGCCTATCTGAACTCTTACGTCGCACCACCGCTTCTTGCGGGTCTGATGGAACAGGGTATGAGTGCGGGTGCTGCGATGTCGTTCATGGTGGCCGGCGCCGTCAGTTCGATACCTGCGATGGCGGCCGTGTGGTCACTGGTGAAACCGCGCGTCTTTGCCACCTATCTGGGCTTGGGCATCAGCGGTGCCATCGTAGCAGGCATCCTGTTTCAAATGATCTAAACAAAAAAACCGCTCGGTTGAGCCACCGGGCGGTTTTGCTTTTCTAGCTAGCTTCGCAATATCGTGGCAGTTTGAACCGATACCTTGGCTCTCCACTTTCAACGAAAACCCGTTTCTCGATACAGGCTTTGGTTCCAACTGTTTGAGCAATCGGCCCTTCGGTCGACGTGATTGATGCTGCTGAGCCATCCGGCAAGCGCACCGAAGCAATGACCCCGTTCTTGAGATCGCCATTGATCGGTGTCGCCGACAAAACCGCGACGGTGAGAAACGCCTCGTGCTCGTGCTTGCCGTCGTCATTCAGCAACAGCAAGCCTGCGACTATCGCAATCATCACTACGGCACCTGTAATGGCCAACCACCAGGATTTCAGGAACACATAGATTGAAACGGCACGATGCGCGTCGAAGAATAAGGATAGAACCTTTAGCATCAAATCACCCAAAAAATCGGGTCCCGGCTATTCGAGGCCGGGACCATGCGCATCTCAGGGGCGCAGATCGTCTTCGTCTTCTTCATCACCACCACTCTTGGGCAGGTTGAAGAAGCTATCCGCATCGACGATGGGCTCTTCGTCTTCCTTCTCGTTGGTGTCCTCGGACAACGAGAATGTCTCGAGACCTTCGATCGCGGTCGGGATCTTGGGCGCTGAATCCATCTCGAGCGACTGTTCGGTCGAGACCAGTTTGCGACGCTCATCATCGCTCATCACGCCACCTTCGGCTGCTTTCTTGGCCGCGGCCTTTTGCACGATGGCATCCAGTTCGGATTGTTTGCACAGACCCAGGGCAACCGGATCGATCGGCTGCATGTTCGAGATGTTCCAGTGCGTCCGCTCGCGGATCGACTGGATGGTCGGCTTGGTGGTGCCGACCAGCTTGGCAATCTGGCCGTCGCTGAGTTCCGGGTGGAACTTGACCAGCCACAGGATTGAGTTCGGACGGTCCTGACGCTTGGACAGCGGGGTGTAGCGTGGACCACGGCGTTTCTCTTCGCCTGATGCCGCCGGATTGAATTTCAGCTTCAGCTTGTGCAGCGGGTTGTTTTGCGCGGTGTCAATTTCTTCCTGAGTCAGCTGGTTGTTGGCAATCGGGTCAAACCCTTTGACACCTGCAGCCACATCACCATCCGCAATACCCTGCACTTCCAGCTCGTGCATGCCTACGAAATCCGCGATCTGCTTGAAGCTGATCGTGGTGTTGTCCACCAGCCATACGGCGGTTGCCTTGGCCATAAGCGGTTTTGCCATCAGCCCGTCTCCTATAAATACATCTGTCCCGTCGCCGGAATTCGGCGGCCCCGAAGCTATGGGGCAGGTTTCCGTTGTCGGGGAACTTGGGGCCTATATAGTCGCGACAGCTAAAGAAGGGAAGAGGCGAATGCGCTGGGCGATTTTGTGGGTGCTGAGTGCCATGGCTGCGATGGCCGAGGGCGAAAAGGCGGGCGATTTTGACTACTACGTCCTGTCGCTCAGCTGGTCGCCCAATTGGTGCGCCCGCGAAGGCGATGCGCGCCGATCGGATCAGTGCAACGCACGACACGATCACGGATGGATATTGCATGGGCTCTGGCCGCAATTCCATCAGGGCTGGCCTTCGTATTGTCGCACGTCCGAAGCGCCACCCACACGCCGCATGACGCGGGAAATGGAGGATATTCAGGGCTCATCCGGGTTGGCCTGGCATCAATGGAAAAAGCACGGCACCTGTTCGGGCCTCAGTGCACCCGACTATTTCGCCCTGTCGCGGCAGGCTTATGCAGGAGTTGCGCGCCCCGAGGTGTTCCGCAAGCTGGACGCGACGGTCAAACTGCCCGCTTCGGTGGTGGAAGAGGCCTTTCTCAAGGCCAATCCCACGCTCGAGCCTGACATGATCACCATCACCTGTAAGCAAGGCTATATCGAAGAAGTCCGCCTGTGCTTGTCCCGCGATCTTGCCCCGGTGCCCTGTGGCCGCGACGTGATCCGTGATTGCACCGCTAAAAACGCGGTGTTTGATCCGATTCGTTAGAGTTTTTTGTTCTGGCAGTCGCGCGCATAATCCAGCGCTTTGGCGGTGCCTTTCAGATCAATCGCCATGACGGTCTGACCTTCTGGATTGTAGACGGTCATGGTCTTGTTCTGCGCAATCGAGGTGACGAAACTCCGGTCCGTAAAGAACACCGTCGCGCCGGGCACGCGATCCTGCTTGAACCCGATGGCGGTGGCATCAAAGCTCTTGCCGTCCAGCTCGAACCGGATCGGATATTGTTCCCCCGGTTTAATGTCGCCCCAAGCCTTGTTGTAAACGGTGAAATACCCGCGATTATCCAGCGCGTCATAACCTAGCCGCACCACCGAGAGGTCCTGATACACGGTTTGTATCAGGCATCCATTTCCGAGATTGGGGTCCATCATGATGTTCCAGCCTTCGACGAAGCCCTTGTCGATGAGTGCCTGCGAAAGGGCGGCAGTGGCAGTGACAGCGGCGAAGGTGAGGGCGAGAAGGCGGGGCATGGGGGCTCGGGTTTTCAACGGTATGTCCTTTCCTATCCTTAATTGACTTAGAAGCAAAGAGTTGCCGGATAAAAACACTCTTTGAGAGTCTTGGTGTTGGTTGGCCTGATCTCAAATCTACTTACTGCGCAGTTTTACTTCGGAGTGGAACGCTCTCATATGGCCTTTCTGCCGCGCAGCAGCGCGCCATAGCTTCTTGCGTGCATCTTGAGGTTCAAGATGCGCATATGTACCGCCAGAGAATTTTGGCCAATCCAATGCCAGCCCTTGCTTGACCAGTTCAGCCGCTACATCAGTGCCGTCCGGCAGAATGCATTTGGCTACGATCCGATCATATGAGACTTCTTCCTTGATGATGGCAGTGACCACCTTGCCCTTGCACATTTCGATTAGCGCAAATTTGGATTTCTTACCCCAAGGGTGTTCCAACTCTGGTGCATCTATGCCGGCGATCCTGATCTTCGTGCCGCTGACTACTATCGTATCACCATCAATTACATGACATTTTCCCTTTAGCGTCGTGGTCGTGGGCAGTTTTGAGGGCGCTGTCGATTCAGTAATTCGCCCAACCTCGCGAGTCGTATTTGCCGGTGTAATGGACCTGAACGGCGCCGCTTTTCTCCCCTTCCGTGGAGGGCGCGATAAAGTACGCAGTAGAAATCTCAGCATCATAAACCTGAACTTAGAATGGTTATCGCAATGCTGAAGATGCTATTAGATGATTGCTTTTAGAGTAAACCTATAGTTCGAAACGATTAATATATCTGTTGCTGCTCCTACAACTCCTTCCGCGCCCTAAGCGCTGCCGTAATCGTCCCGTCATCCAGATAGTCCAACTCTCCCCCAATCGGTACACCTTGCGCCAGGGATGTCAGACGAACCTGCCCCTCCAACTGATCAGCGATGTAGTGGGCAGTGGTCTGGCCATCGACGGTGGCGTTCAGGGCGAGGATGATCTCGGTGATACTCTCGGCCACAACCCGGTCCTTCAACCGGGGGATACGCAATTCATCCGGGCCGACCCCGTCCAAAGCCGACAAAGTGCCGCCCAGAACGTGATAGCGACCCTTGAAGACCCCGGCACGCTCCATCGCCCAAAGGTCGGCGACGTCCTCGACCACGCACAGCTCTCCGGATGCGCGAGCCTCGTTGTTACAGATGTCGCAGATATCAGTGGTGCCCACATTGCCGCAGTTCAGGCATTCACGGGCAGTTACGGCTACCTGCTGCATGGCGTCAGAAAGCGGCGTTAGCAGCAGGGCGCGTTTGCGGATCAGGTGCAGGACTGCGCGGCGGGCCGAGCGGGGGCCGAGACCGGGCAGCTTGGCCATCAGGTCGATCAGATTGTCGATGTCACTGTTCGAACTCACCGTGAGACCCTCGCAATTGGGCCAGAGAAACACGCCCCGGCCATAGATCCGTCAGGAGGGTGTATCAGAACGGCAGCTTGATGTCTGCGGGCAGGCCCATGCTTTCGGTCAGCTTGGCCATTTCTGCCTGTGAACGTTCCTGCGCCTTGGTTTGGGCGTCCTTGATCGCGGCGAGGATGAGGTCTTCGACTACTTCCTTATCGTCACCGTTAAAGATCGACGGGTCGATATCCAGACCTTTCAACTCGCCCTTGGCGGTCGCGGTGGCCTTGACCAGCCCGGCACCGGATTCGCCGACAACCATGATGGTGTTCAGCTCTTCCTGCATGTCTGTCATCTTGGTTTGCAGATCCTGCGCGGATTTCATCATCTTGGCCATGTCACCCAGGCCGCCTAAACCTTTTAGCATCGGTAATCTCCTGTCACTCGATTTGTGGCCTAGATACGAAGCGTAACCGCGCGGCACAAGAGGCCTGGATGCTCCTGCCCGTTGTCAAGGTCTTTGGCAAGACCTTTGCTCCCGTTAGGCCCGGCGGTGCGTAAGGCGCGCTGCAGGGCCCATAGCCGCTCAGGTCGGCGCCAGCCGATGGCCCGTGGCGGGTGCGGGAGCATTTGGTTGAGGTGCGCTTATGCTCGAAGCTTAGTCTTCTTCGAACGGGTCCCATTCGTCTTCGACCTCGGGCAGGGCTTCGGTTTCGACTTGAGCGGCGCGTTGTTCTGCGGTTTCGATGCTCTTGATCCGCGCTTTCGGGAAATGAGTCAGCACTGCTTGCACCAGAGGATGCTGTTCAGCCTCGGCCTTCAGGGCCAAGTCTGCAGCGTCCCGTACCTCGGCAATGGTCGGTGCGTTGCCCTCAGCGACAATAGAAACGGCCCACCGGTTGCCTGTCCAACGCTGCAGCGACGCGCCCAATCGTTGTGACAGGTCGGTCGGGGCGTTGTCGGTTGGGGCGAACTCGATCCTGCCTGGTTGGTAGGATACCAGACGCACGCCGTTTTCAACCTCGACCAACAACTTCACGTCCCGGTTCGCTCGGATCAGTTCGACCACATGTTCAAATGTTGGATAGCGCGCCAGCGCTGCCTGCACATCTTGGGCTAGCGCGGCTGTTGGCCCGCCTGCGTTGCCGCCGATTCCCGATGCGGCATAGGCCGATCGGGCCGCAGCCTGCGGCGCGGCAGGAGCATGTCCCGGCGCACCGATTCCCTTGCCGGGCCCACCATTGGGCGGCGGAGGCGTATCTTGCAGACGCTTGATCAGCTCCTCCGGGCTAGGCAAGTCGGCCACATGGGTCAGGCGGATCACGGCCATTTCCGCAGCCATCATTGCGTTGGGTGCGGCGGAAACTTCCTCAAGCGCTTTCAGCAGCATTTGCCACATGCGTGTAAGGACTCGCATGGGCAGAGCCTCGGCCATTTGTTGACCTCGGGCGCGTTCGTCGGGGGAAACGGTGGGATCTTCGGCGGCATCCGGGGTGATCTTGACCACCGAAACCCAATGCGTGATTTCAGCCAGATCGCGTAAGACGGCGAGTGGATCAGCCCCTTCGGCATATTGCCCGCTCAGCTCGGTCAACGCGCCTGCAGCATCGCCGCGCAGGATCATATCCATCAGATCCAGCACCCGGCCCCGATCGGCCAGCCCCAGCATCGCGCGCACCTGATCCGCGCTGGTTTCACCGGCCCCGTGCGAGATCGCCTGATCCAGCAGTGAGGTCGCATCCCGCGCTGATCCTTCGGCAGCCCGGGTGATCAACGATAACGCATCCTCGGCAATCTGCGCCCCTTCGGCATCTGCAATTTTGCGCAGCAGTCCGATCATATCCTCCGGCTCGATCCGGCGCAGATCAAAGCGCTGGCAACGGGACAGGACGGTTACCGGGACCTTGCGAATCTCGGTGGTGGCAAAGATGAACTTCACGTGTTCGGGGGGTTCTTCCAGCGTCTTGAGCAGCGCGTTGAAAGCGCTGGTCGACAGCATGTGAACCTCGTCGATGATATAGATCTTGTAGCGCGCAGACGCAGCGCGATAGCGGACGCTGTCTATGATCTCGCGGATGTCATTGACACCGGTGCGGCTGGCGGCGTCCATCTCCATCACATCGACATGGCGGCCCTCCATGATGGCTACGCAGTGTTCACATTGACCGCAGGGTTCGGTGGTAGGGCCGCCGCTGCCATCGGGACCGATGCAGTTCATACCCTTGGCGATGATCCGGGCGGTCGTCGTCTTACCGGTGCCGCGGATGCCGGTCATGATAAAGGCCTGCGCGATCCGATCCGCTTCGAATGCGTTTTTCAGGGTACGCACCATGGCGTCCTGACCGACTAGATCGGCAAAGGTTTCGGGGCGGTATTTGCGGGCAAGAACCTGGTAGGCGGGGTTGGGCGTCTCGGTCATGTCTGCTCTGTCGGATTCGCGTTACGCCGCAGCGTAGAGGCCCCCGCCGCCCGCGTCCACAGCCAGCCGGGACGATTTTCATTTTGGAATGCGTGGGTATGCGGCTAAAATCCACTCTATTCTATTTACTGGACCAGTATGTTGTTGGGTGAAGTTTGTTTGGGGGGAGATTATGTCGCAACTGGTGGTTTATGCGTTGCAGGTTGGCGGAGGCACCTTGGCCTTGTCCTCGATGCCTGGGCGTGGAGGAACGTATACAGAAGACCTTGATCTTATCGCAGACTGGAAGCCGGGACTTGTGATCTCGATGACCACTGAGGTCGAGATGATTCAGGATGGTGCGCGGAATTTTGGCGCTGATATTCAGGGGCGTGCCAGCAGATGGGTGCATTTGCCGATCGAAGATTTTGGCACGCCACCCAAAGAGATTTTGGACCGCTGGCCCCGCGTTGGCGCGACCGCACGTCAGGCGTTGTCAGGTGGTGGCCGTGTGCTAGTGCATTGCCGTGGTGGCTGTGGCCGATCCGGGATGGTGGTTCTGCGTCTGATGGTTGAATGCGGTGAACGGCCTGAGGCGGCATTGAAGCGATTGCGTACGGTGCGTCCTTGCGCAGTCGAGACAAATGCCCAGATGCTTTGGGCCGTTGAACCGGCCCGTGTTCAAGCAGTTTGACGGCTTAGACACCAACATGTGGCGAGATTTCGCCACCGTTGTGCTGCACCAGAAGCGAAGCCTCAAGCATGGCGCAAGGAGGATTCCTTAGCAGGTCTGCGGGTAGGCTGCGGTACTCGGTTCCGAACATCATGTCTGCGTAGTCATCCAGCCGGCCGGTATCGATTTCAGGATCGGTTCCGCAGAATACACGTATCTGGTCGCATTGGGCGCGAAAGCGGGCGGTGCATCCTTCCGGGCAGTGCGACAGATCTATGGTGCCTTCAATCTCAAACTCAGATTTCGTGACCGGTTTTGTGGCGGACATGGCCTGCGTCAGAGCCCGCGCCATTTGCGCCAGTGCGGGGCAGGTTGCCCCAGTACGTTGGCACACGGTCGCCGCGAATTCGTGCGTTTTAGTCTTCCAGATCATCAATGCGCCCTCCGCGCGCAGGGCGAGGGCGTGGCACAGGTTGGTCGGTGCAGAGCACGATCAAACCCGTCCCGGACACCCCGCCCGAGTTTCGGTTCTACATCTGATGGCAGGTCTCCTGACTTGCGGGTCATCGCTTTGCCGACCTTCCCAGCCTTCAAGGCCAGTGGTATCTCGGCATTGCTCTCCGCTTACAGTTGCGGGGGCAGTCTCGGACTAGGTTCTTTCCGGTTTTCTCCGTGCAGAACCGCACCGTGTTCCCTTTTCATCCCGGCCCGATTGGGCGCGAGAACCATCGCGACATGGCTATCGGCTGCGCCGTGCCCGAGTCAAGAAGATTGCGTCAGGCAAGTGACGTACGGTCCAGCCACGTCAACCTTGACTTGAGGCGCTTCGGGTGAACTGATCAGTTCAGTCGGTATTGGAGGGCACCATGTTGGACACGCAGCAGGCGGTTGTGACCGAGGATTTTCAAATCCCGTCCGGCCCGGCAATGTTGTCGGCGCGGCTTTACCGTCCGGTTGCCGACCCCGAAAAGGTGGTCGTCATAAACGGTGCGACTGGGGTGCCGAGGGATTACTATCAGTACTTCGCCCGATGGCTCGCCGAAGAACAGGGCATGGCCTGCCTGACTTACGATTACCGGGATTTTGGTCACTCTTTGGTGGGTTCGCAAAAGCGGTCAAATGTCACCATGGCCGATTGGGCGTTGATCGACATTCCATCCGCCCGGGCCGAGATGCGCCGACGGTTTCCGCAGGCCAAGCTATGGAGCATCGGTCATTCCTTGGGCGGAATGTTTGGCCCGATCCAACCCGATATCGATCAGATTGATAGGATGATCTGTGTCTGTTCGGGTCTGGTAACGCTGGCGGATCACCCTTGGCCTTATCGCGCTTTGGCGGCGTTGTTCTGGTTTGGTCACGCGCCGCTGGTGGTCAAGGCGCTTGGCTACCTGCCCGGACGGTTGGTCGGGTTTGGATCGGACCTGCCTGCCCAAGTCTATTGGCAATGGCGCAAATGGTGCACCGCCCCCAAAAGCTATGTGCCAGAGATCGGCACGACACTGCCCGCCGCCCGCTGGGAAGACTTGGGCAAACGTGTCGATCTGTTTACCTTCGCAGATGATGAAATGGTGCCGCCGGATGCTGTCTGGCGTCTTGCCGATCTCTATGGACCCAAAGCCGGGCGCCATCTGCTTGCACCAAGCGAATTCGGAGTATCCAAGATCGGCCATATCGGTGCATTCGCAAGACGGAATGCGGCAGTCTGGCCTAGGCTGATCGCCTGATAGCGCTGGGCACCGGTAGGCCGTTGCCCAGCTTCGTTATAGCCCTTTACGGGATTTTTTCTCGTGCATCACGCTGCGCACCATCTTGCCGAACGCCTTGTCGCGGGCGCGGGCCTGCGCCACCGAAGCGGAATTGTGTTGGTCTTCGCGCCGCAGCTTGCGCCAGCGGTCCAGCCGCGCGGGATCAAGCGTACCAGCGTCGATTGCCGCCTGCACCGCACATCCGGGCTCGGTCTCGTGCTGACAATCCGAGAAGCGGCAATTCAGGCTGAGGTTTGAGATGTCCGAGAACACCTCATCCAACCCCTCTTGCGCATCTAGCAGACGTAACGCGCGCATGCCGGGCGTATCGATCAGCCAACCGCCGTTGCGCATGCGATGCAAGGCGCGTGCAGTTGTTGTGTGCCTGCCGCGCGCATCATCTTCACGGATACCTGCGGTGGCCTGATCCTGCCCCGTCATCCCGTTGGCGAGCGTCGTTTTCCCAACGCCGGATGATCCAAGCAAGGCGCTGGTTTGTCCTTTCGGACACCACGACAGAACTTGTTCGAGATCGCCGTGATCCAGCGCGTTGACCGCAAGTACCGTCAGAAACGGGGCGAGCGATTGGGCTTGATCTACATAAAGGCTCGGATCATCGCACATGTCCGATTTGGTCAGAACGACCACCGGATAGCAGCCTGCCTGATGCGCCAGCGCAAGATACCGCTCCAATCGTGGCAGATTAAAATCGGCGTTGCAGGAACTGACGATGAACAGCACGTCTACATTTGCAGCGATCAACTGCGCTGCAGCTCCGGTACCTGCCGCTCGGCGTTGAAGCTGGCTTCGCCGGTCAAGCATACGGCGTATTCGTTTGTTTTCATCCACCAGAACCCAATCTCCGACGGCATATGCACCGGTTGATTGATCCGGAGATAACAAAGGCGATTCACCTTCAGGGCTCAGCCCGATCAGTCGATCCCGGTGTACTGCCGAGATGCGATACGGAAGAAGTGACGGATCAGCCGTATGCTGAGCCGCGAAATGAGAGGACCATCCGAGGTCCGATAAGGAAAGTAACATTGGTCTGCCTGTGATCAGAAACAGCAATCCCGTCGAATGGCAATCGCGCATCCGCCGGCGACGTGTTCAGGCAATCAGTTGATCGGAAAGGATCAGAACCGGTCTGCCCGAAGGGTTTTTGCTACAATCATAAACGCCCTCCTGCGGCTGATAGGTTCTAAGTGAGAGGTTGGACATCGACCCAAGCGGGGCTCGTTGTGGCTGCTTCCTTCCGGACCTGACCAGGTTGGCGAGGCGCTCGCCCGCGCCAACCTCTCAAAGCCGATATAGGTGCATCCCCTGAAAATGGCAACCCGTCAGAAGGTCAGATGAATGCGCATGAAACCATCCGCATCGTCGGGCAGAATGCGTGGATGATACTCAGCAAGCTCTGCAACATGGTGTAGCGCGCGCGGCCCCGTTGTCAGGATCGCGCCCTGTCTTTGGTTTGACACAAAAGAAAAGGGGCGCGGTGCATGCGCAAGTGGGTCGGCGGGCAGTGTGCCCGCGACGTATTTGCATAGAATATCCTGTATGCTGATCTGCGGCAGGTCAATCATACGGGCTTGTCGCGCAATTGGAAAATGACCACCGCCATTGGCGCGGTAGTTATTGGTGGCGACAAGGAAACTCTGGCCAGGCGCAATCGGCTGCCCATCGAATTCCAGGTTGCGTATGCGGGAAAATGCCGGATCAATCACTCGACCGAGCGTATCGAACCGCGCCGGTTGCGAAAGATCGATCTGGTAGGTGACGCCATGCAGGACATCGAAATTGAAGCCCGTGCGCTGAGGATCGGCAAGATCGATCGGGGCGTCTGATCCAAGTTGATGGAACAGCCCGGCTGACATCTCAAGCCAGTCCCGAATCTGAGAACCTGAGGCCAGCACCGCGCGCAATTCATTAGGAAAGACACTGAGATCGGCGATATGTCGAACTGAAATCTCGCCTGAGGGGATATCAGTGTAGTACTTGCTTCCTGCGCGCCCGCCGAACTTTGCCGGGGCGGCTGACGATATGATCGGCAAATCTGCCCAGTCGGTATCGACCAAATGCGGGCGTAGGGCAGCGGCCTGAGCCGCCGCAACCAAGGCCAGACCGCGATCCGGTACGCAATATGAGAAGTAGCTGTGCAGCGTGTGTGGGATTGTGCCCACTGGCCTGGTCACCCTTTTGCGCGTCGCAGCGTGGCCGGTCGCAAACAGCTCTGTGATCCTTTGGCATTCGGGTATTTCGGTGCCCGATTGAGCGATTGCCCGCGCTTCGACATGGCTGCCTGTAATGCGCCAATCGCCGGAGGTATCTTTTTGCAGTGTCAGATCAATGATCCCAAGATGAGACCCGGCCCAACCCTGCATGACAACCGGCGTTCCATGGACAAGCCCCCGCGTACTGTCGACGAATGGATAACCATCATGCGCCTTTCCGGGCAGTGTCAGATGGGTGTGGCCTGCGACGACGGCATCAATCAGCGGCATCTCGGCCAGCGGGATGATCGCGTTTTCCATATCCGGCTCGGCCATTGCCGATCCCAGTCCGGTATGCGCAAGGGCGACAATCAGGTCGCAACCTTGCACGCTGAGATCTTCAGCAGCGCGCCGCGCAGCGGCCAGAATGTCTGTTACCACGACCCGGTCCGTTAGCAGATGTGCTTCCCACTGTGCGGTTTGAGAGGGCAAAACAGAAAGAACCCCGATGCGGATTGCGGTGTCCTGTCCATTTAGTCTGACAACCCGATGCAGAATCGTGTGTGCATCCCAACCTTGTTCGGTCTGAGTGGTTTGCATATTGCTGCAAATCATTGGGCAGGCGGTTTGGCGAGCGATGCGATTGACGAGTTCCAGCCCAAATCCGAAATCGTGATTACCCAATCCGATCGCGTCATAGTTCAACGTGTTGAACGCGCGTGGCAGGGGATGGGCGTCTGACACGTTTTCAGCTGCCCAGTTGCCAAATGGCGTTCCCTGCAGGCTATCACCATTGTCAAACAACAGCACGAGGGCTTCGTCGCGTTCAGCCTGTCTGCGCGCCTCGTGAATCAGGCTGGCGGTACGGGTCAAACCAATCGCAGGTTCGGCGCGATCCGAATAGTAATCATATGACGTCAGGTGCATGTGTAGATCGGATGTTGCAAGGATTCGAATCCGTGCGCCATCATCTGCATCTCTTCGTTGTCGCATTAAATGCTTTGATTTCAATATCTTCAACTTCTAGCTGTCAGTGTGCCAACGTTTCCACCATGAGGTCGATTTAATGCAATTTCCGGGGCGATGCTGCGGTCATTCCGCGGCAGGGTCGAAAAATGTTTGGTCGATACCCGTTGCACGATCAGGTAAGACGTGGCAGCCCTTTGCGCGGCACTCAGGAACGGCAGGCATGAAACGCGCAGAACAGGTGACATTTGGCGGCTCGGCACTGGATCGGGCAGGTTTACTGCGCGGCGACGCGGACAAACTGGCACAGGTTTATCGTGATCCTTTGGCAACATGTGTGTTGCTTTGGCGCGGTAAACTGCTGGTTGAGGGTGAGGCGCTGGACCGGCTCGTCCGGCTTCCGATGACGCACAAGATCCTCGAACAGGGTCCGGGCGGCGTGATTGAGCAGCCGATTTTCCTTGGAAAATCCGAGGATGGTTCGCCGCTTTTTGCCATGGACATCTCGGGCTGGGCGGCTGAGGGGCTGGATTTGTCCGGTGTCGGAGATTTTGTCGACCGCAGCGAACAGCAGCACCCTGATCTGCCCGAGGGGTATGTCTTTGCCGAACTGCGCCGCATCATGACGCGCCTCAATTCACGAGACGCAGAGATAGCGGCAACCGCCAAGGCGGTGATCGGCTGGCACGAAACCCATCAATTCTGTGCCCGGTGTGGTGCCCGCAGCGAGATGTCTCAGGGTGGTTGGCAGCGCAGTTGCCCTGCCTGCGGCGGCCAGCATTTCCCGCGCACCGATCCCGTGGTCATCATGTTGATTACCCGTGGCAATTCAGTGCTGATGGGGCGCTCTCCGGGCTGGCCCGAAGGCATGTATTCGCTTTTGGCCGGTTTTGTTGAGCCCGGTGAAACGCTGGAAGCCGCTGTACGGCGCGAGGTGATGGAAGAGGCGGGCGTGCCCGTGGGTGCGGTGAGCTATCTCGCCAGCCAACCCTGGCCCTTTCCCGCATCCCTGATGTTCGGATGTGCGGGCGAGGCCTTATCGCGCGACATCCAGATCGACCCGGTCGAGATCGAGGATGCGATCTGGGTCACCCGGACCGAGATGATGCAGGCTTTCGCCGGAGATCACCCCAAGCTGCTGCCCGCCCGAAAAGGTGCAATTGCACATTTTTTGTTGCAACACTGGCTTGCAGACACGTTGGACTGACGAGAAACTGAACCCAATCTAGGGCAGAGAAAAGCAAACATGCAGTTTTCAGCGCAGGAAGATATCGACGTCCCGATCGAGACGGTCTTCACGATGGTCTCGGATTTTGAGCGCTTCGAACGCAAAGCCTTACGGCGCGGGGTCGATGTGCGTCGGGTCACGGGGTCGGTTGTGCCGCAGGCCGGAATAACCTGGGAGACCGAATTCAAGATACGTGGCAAGCCACGTCATATCATTATCGAGATGACTGAATGCGACCGCCCGTCCTTGATGCGGTTCCAGTCCAGCAGCAAGGGAATGAACGGCGACACGGTGATCGAGCTTTTGGCGCTTTCCCAACGTCGGACACGGCTGCGCGTTGAAACATCGCTGGGTGCGAAAACGCTGCCCGCCCGCCTATTGCTTCAATCCCTGAAGTTAGGGCAATCCCGATTCAGGCGGCAGTTCCAGACCCGTCTCAGCGAATTCGCGCGCGATATGGAGGAACGACACCTCCATGGTGTCTGACAACCGAGAAGTAGATGAGCACTTTAACGAGACCGATCATACGCGACGCTGTCGAAGCCGATGCGGATGGCTTGTCCGGTGTGCTAACAGCGCTTGTAGCGGCTGGAAAGCGGACCAAGCCCGCCGACAGCGCCTTTGCACTGACGCATTACATCTGCGACCCTGAGCGGATTCAGTGTAGCCTTGCCGTTGCGCCGGACGGACAAATACTGGGTTTCCAGTCGTTGAAGCTTGCCACCCGAAACAACCCGTATGGCGTTGCGGTCGGGTGGGGCATCATTGGGACGCATATCAAACCGTCCGCTGCGCGATGTGGTATCGGTCGGGCGTTGTTCAAACGTTCTCTTCAAGCCGCTCGGCAGCAGGGATTGCCCGCTATCGATGCTACGATCGGGGCCAATAATTTCGACGGCCTTGGCTATTATGAGGCGATGGGATTCAGAGAGTACCGGCAGATGGATGGCGCGATTTGCAAGGTCTATCGCATGGGGACCGGAGTGACCAACCCGTAGTCCGCCGCACTTTCAGGATGTCGCACCGAAGGACTCTAATCACTGTTCTAAGGTGCAAGCGTAGCTGCCCCGCCTATCCAGGCCGTTCCTTTGAAGGGGCGAGCCAATTACCCGCACTATCCACGGGGTTGCGCCGCCGGATAAACGCCGAGGACTTCTACGTTGGTGGTAAAATGCTCAAGCTCATCCATCGCCAGTTGCACATTTCGATCGCATGGATGACCCACGATATCGGCATAGAACTGGGTCGCGGTGAAGGACCCGTCGACCATATAGCTTTCCAGCTTGGTCATGTTGATTCCGTTGGTGGCAAATCCGCCCATCGCTTTGTACAGCGCTGCCGGGATGTTACGCACCTGAAAGACAAAACTTGTGATCATGCCGTGATCACCACGGCGCGATTCGTCGGCCTCACGAGACATCACCAGAAAACGGGTCGTGTTGTCGCCCTGATCCTCAATGTGACGGGCCAAAACGTTGAGGCCGTAAATCTCACCTGCCAGCTCACTGGCTAACGCTGCGGAGTGTTTGTCGCCGATCTCGGCGACCTCGCGTGCGGCACGAGCATTATCCGGGCTGACCCTGCCACGAATTCCGTGTTGCTTCAGGAAACCTGCGCATTGTGGTAGCAAGACGAGGTGGGAATGCGCCTCAGTGATATCCGCCAGAGTCGCGCCCGGTACGCCCAACAGGTTGATGTGCACGCGCACAAATGCTTCGTCGATGATGTGCAGCCCGCTATGCGGAAGCAGGCGGTGAATATCGGCCACACGACCATAGGTGGTATTTTCCACCGGTAGCATGGCCAGATCAGCCTCACCTGAGCGCACTGATTCGATCACATCTTCGAAAGTGCGGCAGGGCAGGGCGTCCATATCCGGTCGCGCGTTCCGGCAGGCTTCGTGACTGTATGCGCCGGGTTCTCCCTGAAATGCTATGCGATTGGTCATTTGGTCGTTTCCGTGCAACAAGTTCTTGAATTGGGCGTTTAGTCGCGGTGTCTATACCTTGCGTCTTCTCAGGGGAAGCCTTAGACACCCCGCAGACAGCTGAAATGGACACGCGATCAAAATGTTCGACACGATGACAGTTACCAAAGCCGCAGCCGGCTTGTTTGGCACCTTCCTGGTGTTGCTTCTGGCAAAATGGGGGGCGGATGTCCTCTATAGCTCTGACAGCCATCTTGCCGAAGCTGCTTACATTATCGAAACCGAAAGCTCGGGCGAAAGCGCGGACGGCGAAGAAGTAGTCTTTGAAGATATGTTGGCTGCAGCCGATCCGGAAAAAGGCGCGCGCGTATTCCGCAAGTGCACCGCTTGCCACAAACTGGAAGACGGCGCCAATGGTACAGGTCCTTACCTTTATGGTGTCGTAGATCGCCCGGTTGCCTCAGCTAAAGGCTTTACCGGTTATTCGGCCTCGATGCAGGCGCATGGTGGCAACTGGACACCCGAAGCCCTGGACGCGTTCCTGGAACGCCCAAGCGCCTATATCTCGGGCACTTCGATGAGCTTTGCTGGCCTGAAAAAACCACAAGAACGCGCCGATCTGATTGCGTATCTGCAGACCATCGGCAACTGATCTGTTGATCAGATTTGCAGGATTGAAAGCCGCTGCCTTGCGCAGCGGCTTTATTTTTTGTCTGAGAAGAACTTCACAAAGCGTTCACGCATTCTAAACTTGCAACTGACAGTGCTGGACCTTTAGCTGGCGGGCACGACAATGAAGATGACAGAAATTCAGAGGACGAGCCTGATGAAACCCCTTCTGCCCCAGATGCGCTTTACCGGAATTCACGCTTGGGCTGCGGCTTTGGGGATTTCGGCGACATTGGTTCTGGGCAGCAGCGATCCTGCCCGTGCCAATGAAGAGGGCGTCACGCGCAGCCACGGGTATTCCTATTTCGGAAATCTGGATTATCCGGCGGACTATCAGTACTTGAACTACGTCAACCCAGACGCACCAAAGGGCGGAGAGCTGTCTTTGGCGGGCTCAGGTACGTTTGATTCCCTGAACCCTTATTCGCGCAAGGGGCGGGCAGGCGCTTTGACCACGCTTCAATATGACCCGCTGATCGAAAGCACCGCAGACAGTGTTGGGCAGTATTATGGGGTTGTTGCGGAAAGTATGGAATATGACGAAGGGCGCAATTATGTGATCTTCAATCTGCGCCCCGAAGCTATGTTCTGGGATGGCACCCCGGTGACTGCCGAAGACGTCGTCTATAGTCATCGTTTGTTCATTGAGCAGGGTTTGCCGTCTTATGCGCAAGCCGTCGGGCGCATGGTTACAGGGGCTGAAGCTCTGGATGACCACACTGTAAAATTTACTTTTAGTCCGGATGTCACCCGGCGCGGGTTGATCGAAACCGTCGGGTCGACCCCGGTATTTTCAAAAGCCTGGTTCGAGGCCGATGAAAGCCGTCGTCTGGACGAACCGCGGCTGGAGGTCGCCGTTGGTTCAGGTCCTTACAAACTGGACAGCTATGACATCAACCGCCGTATTGTCTACAAGCGTCGCGACGATTATTGGGGCAAGGATCTGCCGATCAACATAGGCCGCAACAATTACGACACTATCCGGATCGAGTATTTCGCGGATCAAACCGCCGCCTTCGAAGGGTTCAAGGCGGGCGAATACACGATGCGTATCGAAAGTGACCCCAAGCTCTGGGCCTCTAGTTACGATTTCCCGAAACTCAGCGAAGGGTTTGTCGTGCAGGACGAGATCGTGGATGGTAGCCCACCGACGCCGTCGGGTTTCGTTTTCAATCTGGGCAAGCCTCAATTTTCCGACAAGAATGTGCGTAAAGCGCTGGCGCTGGCGTTCAATTTCGAATGGGCAAATGAATCGCTGATGTTCGGTCTGAACGCACCGCGCAGTTCATTTGTGCAGGGGACACATCTTGAAGCGACAGGCGTCCCGGAGGGTGCCGAACTGGCGTTTCTGGAAACGCTGGGTGACGTGGTTCCGGCCGAGGTGTTCAGCGAGCCTGCGCTTGTCGTCCACGAATCCAATCCAGCTCGGTTGAACGACCGTCGCAATTTGCGGCAAGCCTCGAAACTGCTGGACGAGGCTGGTTGGCCCGTCGGCGACGGCAATCTGCGCCGCAATGCCGATGGGCAGACGCTGAAGGTCAATATTCCGTATGCGTCGAGCATTCCAACCTCGACCGCCACCATGATCGAGACCTATGTGCAGAACCTGCAGTCGATCGGTGTGGATGCTTCGGCCGAGAAGGTAGATCCTTCTCAATTCACCCTGCGGCGGCGTGAGCGTGATTATGATATGGTATATTCGAACCGCTATGGCTCGTTCCTGTCGACCGGTGGTGGTCTCAGTCAGATGTACGGTTCGGAAGAAGCCGCGTTTAGCTTGTTCAACCCTGCCGGTCTTGCCAGCCCGCTTGTTGACGCTGTGATCGAAGCGTCATTCGACACGACAAATCAGGCAGAACAGGATGCTGCGCTGATGGCGTTGGATCGTGTCTTGCGTTATGAGTTCTTCGTCATTCCCGATGGGTATGTGGCGGATTACTGGACGGCTTATTACGACATGTACGAATACCCTGAAAACCTGCCTCCATTCTCGCTTGGGTATCTCGATCTGTGGTGGATCAACCCCGAGAAAGAGGCTGACCTGAAAGCCAAAGGCGCGCTGCGATAACATGGGCGCCTATATCCTAAGACGCCTGTTGCTGGTCATTCCGACCCTTCTGGGCATCATGATCGTCAACTTCACGCTGGTGCAGTTCGTGCCCGGTGGTCCCATTGAACAGATCATCGCGCAGATCGAAGGGCAGGGCGACGTCTTTGCTGGGTTCGCTGGTGGTGGCGATGCCGGAGCCGGGGCCGAGCCCGCAGGTGGTGCCTTTGATGACAAATACGTCGGTGCGCGTGGCCTTCCGCCCGAATTCATCGCTGAACTGGAAAAAGAGTTTGGCTTCGACAAACCGCCACTGGAACGCTTTCTAGGCATGATGGGCAACTACCTGACATTGGATTTTGGCGAGAGCTATTTCCGCTCGATCAGTGTGATTGATCTGGTGCTGGAAAAGATGCCGGTGTCTATTTCGCTGGGTCTGTGGTCGACGCTGATCGCCTATCTGGTCTCGATCCCGCTAGGTATCCGCAAGGCGATCAAGGACGGGTCGAGCTTTGATACTTGGACCAGCGGTGCGATCATCGTGGCCTATGCGATCCCCGGTTTCCTGTTTGCCATTCTGCTGCTGGTGTTGTTCGCCGGTGGCTCTTACTGGCAGATTTTCCCGCTACGGGGTTTGACCTCGGACAATTGGGACAGCCTCAGCCTGTTTGGGAAGATTACTGACTATTTCTGGCACATCGCTTTGCCGATAATCGCGCTGACCATCTCGGCCTTTGCGACGCTGACGCTGCTGACCAAGAACTCGTTTCTGGATGAGATCAAGAAGCAGTACGTGATGACCGCTCGCGCCAAGGGTTTGAGTGAAAGCAAGGTGCTGTATGGTCATGTCTTCCGCAACGCGATGCTGATCGTGATTGCAGGTTTCCCTGCTGTATTCATTGGTGTGTTCTTCGGTGGATCGATCATCATCGAGACCATTTTCTCGCTCGATGGTCTTGGGCGTCTGGGCTTTGAGGCCGCAGTGGCGCGCGACTATCCGGTGATTTTTGGTACGCTTTTCATATTTGGCCTGATGGGGCTGGTCGTCGGCATTATCAGCGATCTGATGTATGTGCTCGTTGACCCACGTATCGATTTCGAAAAGCGGGAGGGGTAAATGGCACTCTCCCCTCTCAATCAGCGCCGTTGGCGCAACTTCCGGCGCAATGGCAGGGCGTTCTGGTCGCTGATCATCTTCTCGGTGTTGTTCGGCCTATCGCTGTTTGCCGAGTTCATCGCCAACGACAAACCGATCCTGGTAAAGTACCGGGGTGAAATCTACACGCCAGTCTTCAACTTTTACGCCGAGACTGAGTTCGGCGGTGATTTCCAGACCGAGGCGATCTATCGCGACCCCGAGGTCATGTGCCTGATCGATAGCGGCGGATTGGATCAGTGCTTCGACAACCCCGAAGGTATCATCGACGAAATCAAGGCGGGCACGTTCGAAGCGGATGGGTTTGAGCGAGGCTGGGCCATCTGGCCTCCAATCCCGTATTCCTTCAACACCAGCGTGGACCGCCCGGGCGCTGCACCGCTGCCGCCTAATGGTCAGAATCTGCTCGGCACTGACGACACCAAGCGAGATGTGCTAGCTCGTGTCATCTATGGCTTCCGCCTGTCGATCCTGTTCACTTTACTCGTCACCGGTGTGGCCAGTTTGATCGGCATTTTTGCTGGGGCCATTCAGGGGTTCTTTGGCGGTTGGCTGGATCTGATCTTCCAACGTATTATCGAGATCTGGTCGGCGACACCCTCGCTTTATGTCATTATCATCATGTTCGCGATTCTTGGGCGAAGTTTCTGGCTCTTGGTGATTCTGATGATCCTGTTCAGTTGGACCGGACTGGTGGGCGTCGTGCGCGCTGAATTCCTGCGGGCACGAAATTTGGAGTATGTCCGTGCCGCGCGGGCGCTGGGCGTGGGTAACATGACGATCATGTTTCGCCACATGCTGCCTAATGCGATGGTCGCCACGCTGACCTTCATGCCGTTCATCGTGACTGGAACCATCGGTGGGCTGGCTTCGCTGGATTTCCTTGGCTTCGGTTTGCCGTCTTCAGCCCCGTCGCTTGGAGAGTTGACTTTGCAGGCGAAACAGAACCTTCAGGCACCGTGGCTGGCCTTCACTGCCTTCTTCACCTTTGCCATCATGCTGTCGCTGCTGGTCTTCATTTTTGAAGGCGTCCGCGATGCGTTTGATCCCAGAAAGACCTTCTCATGAGCCTTTTGGATGTGAACAACCTCAAGGTCTCGTTCCGGCAGGACGGGCAGGTGAGTGCGGCAGTCAAAGGCGTGTCCTTTACCGTCGATCGGGGTGAAACGGTGGCTTTGGTGGGCGAATCCGGCTCGGGCAAATCCGTGACGGCGTTGAGCACTGTGTCGCTGCTGGGTGATAGCGCAATTGTCGAAGGCTCGGTCACTTATGAAGGGCAAGAGATGATCGGCGCGTCCGAAGACAGGTTGATGGACGTGCGCGGCAACGACATTAGTTTCATCTTTCAGGAGCCGATGACCTCGCTCAATCCATTGCACACGATCCAGAAACAGATGGCGGAATCGCTGGCTCTGCATCAGGGCGTTACCGGCGATGAGGCACGGGAACGGATTGTAGAACTGCTGACCAAGGTCGGCATCCGAGACCCCGAGGAACGGCTGGACAGCTATCCGCACCAGTTGTCCGGCGGGCAGCGTCAACGCGTGATGATCGCGATGGCGTTGGCGAACAAGCCGGACATTTTGATCGCGGATGAGCCGACAACGGCGCTGGACGTCACCATCCAGGCGCAGATTCTGGAGTTGCTGGCCGAACTGCAAAAGTCCGAGAACATGGGGATGTTGTTCATCACCCATGACCTTGGCATCGTCCGCCGCATCGCCGACCGGGTTTGCGTGATGAAGGACGGTGAAATTGTCGAAGCCGGAGTGACAACGGAGATTTTCGACAACCCGCAACACCCCTATACTCGCAAGCTTCTGGAGGCCGAGCCGTCCGGGCACCCCGACCCGGTGGCCCCGGATGCCGAAGAGGTAGCCCGCACCGATCACCTGAAAGTCTGGTTCCCGATCCAGCGCGGTTTCCTGAAACGGACCGTAGGCTATGTGAAGGCCGTCAACGACGCGACCCTCAGCGTCCGTGCCGGGGAAACGCTTGGGATCGTGGGGGAGAGCGGCTCGGGCAAGACGACGCTGGCGCTGGCGATCATGCGTCTGATCGCGTCCGAGGGCGGGATCACTTTCCGCGACCAGAATGTGCGCCGCTGGTCAACGCGCGAGTTGCGGCGATTGCGCAAGGACATGCAGATCGTATTTCAGGATCCGTTCGGCAGCCTCAGCCCGCGGATGACCTGCATGCAGATCATCGCCGAGGGGTTGGCCATCCATAAGGTCGATCCTCATCGCGCCCCGCGCGATCTGGTGGCCGAAGTGATGAACGAGGTCGGATTGGACCCCTCTGCGATGGACCGCTATCCGCATGAGTTTTCCGGCGGGCAACGACAGCGGATCGCCATCGCCCGCGCCATGGTGTTGCGGCCCAAGCTGCTGGTTCTGGACGAGCCTACAAGTGCGCTGGACATGACCGTGCAGGTGCAGATCGTTGACCTGCTGCGTGACCTGCAAAGGAAATACGGGCTGGCCTACCTGTTTATCAGCCACGACCTGAAGGTCGTGCGCGCGATGTCACATAACGTAATCGTCATGCGAAACGGCGATGTCGTCGAGATGGGAGCTGCCGAAGATTTGTTCGAACACGCCCAGACCGATTACACGCGCGAACTGATCGCGGCAGCGGGCTGATACGCAGCCCGCGCCTTTGATGTCAGGCTATTTCCTTGTTTTTGGCTGACGCGGGAACGGGGCCGCGTAGCTCTTCATAGTGATCGAATTGTAGTTTGACCCAACCGGTCCCACGGGTAGCACTGGCAAGTGTGCGGTGCAGTTCATCCTCGGCCACGGCGGGGAGTGTCGCATTAAATATTTCCCAGCCTGAGGCGTTGGGGTTGCCTTCAAACCCAAGAACCTGCCCCTGCAGCGAGCTGATCGTCGGGACAAGATCGCCGACGAAGGTTGAGGGCAGATGGATTTCGGCGTTCAGGATAGGTTGCAGGACGACGGGTTTCGCCTCGGGTAGCGCTTCGCGCACGGCATTCTTGCCAGCGGTGCGGAAAGCATAGTCGGAACTATCCACGTTATGGTGTTTGCCGTCGCTGAGTGTCACCTTGACGTCCACAACTGGGAAGCCTTCAGGCCCTTCGATCAATGCGTCTTTGGCCCCGTGTTCAACCGAAGGAATGTAATTCCGGGGTACGGCCCCACCTTTCACCACTTCCTCGAACTGGAACCCCGAGCCGCGCGGCAGCGGAGCGATGGATATGACCACATCGGCAAACTGCCCCGCACCGCCGGATTGCTTGCGGTGGCGATGGCGATGATCGACCTTTGTGCGAATGGTTTCGCGATAGGCGGTTCCGGCGGCCTCGGCCTCGATCTCGATGCCAAAATCCTCGGCGAGTTTGGCGGTCACGCGCCGCATATGCTGCGGACCTTGTGAGCCCAGAATGGAATGACCGCTCAGCTCGTCTTGCTCCAGATGCAGGCCGGGGTCGATCTCAACCAGCCGGGTCAACGCATTCGACAGGCGCACGTCGTCTCGCTCATGCGCAGGCGATACGACCTGACGATGCGCGGCAGGATGGGATGAGGCCCATTCCGGCAACGGCGTTGCCGCCGCGCTGTCATAGATGAAGCCAGGATTAAGGTGGTCGGATTTGACAGCAAGGCCAATATGTCCGGCTTCAAGCGCGCTGATCTGGGTCTTGGCGTCCAAGGTTGTCAGATTTCCAACAGTTTCGCCACCAAGGGATTCATGAGCTTTCACGCCGTCGCCCAGACCGCGCAATACGGTGATCTTGCCGATATGCTTCTTCACATCCGCAAAGCCAGCAATGGCGCGGGCGTTTTCTTCGGCCTCATCCCGGTCAGCTGCAATGTTGAATTCCGGCGCTTCATGGCGCAGTGCTTTCATCAAACGGGTCAGACCGTTGCCATGGCTCGCGGCACCCAGACAAGCCGGGATCAGCTGATGGTTCTGCAAGACCTGTGCAGCCAGCTCGTAGACCTCCTCGCTGGGGGGCTGTTTGTCCTCGATCAGTTGCTCCAGCAGATTGTCATCGAAATCCGATAGGGTCTCCAACAACTCGGTGCGTGCTTCCTGTTCGCGGTCTTCCGCTGATTGCGGTAGCTCGATCAGGGCCGAGGGCTGCCCCTCCTGATACTTCCAGGCGCGCTCCGAGATCAGATCGACTGCGCCGATAATGGTGTCTCCGTCCCGGATCGGCACCTGCCGCAGAGCGATGTGGTGGGTGCAATAGGTCTGCAGCGCAGCAACGATGTCGCGGATGCGGCCATTGGGGCTGTCCATGCGGTTGATGAACAAGAAGCAGGGAATGCCCGCCTCTTCGACCAACCTTAGATACGGGGCACACAGAACGGCGGCATCCGGATCGGGTGGGACAACCACAACTGCTGCGTCCGAGATCGCCATGGCCGGGCCGACATAGGCTAGCGCATCGCCGCCTCCGTCCACGTCCACCGCGCACCACGGTTCGTTTAAATAAGAAAAACCGTGCAGATGCACGGTTCCGGCAACATCGAATGTGGTGGGCCGCCCGTCGAGGCGGCTGATCGCTTCGACCAAGGTGGATTTGCCCGATTGGCTGGGGCCGAGGACGGTGAAAACGCGCATGAGTGCTGTCCCTCTTTCAGGTTGCAGTATGGCTGCACGAAAAGGGCTGTCGAACGCATGCGCGTCGGCAAGAACTGTCTGCGTTTGCCTGCCTCAGGCTGTGAAGAGGTGGATCTCTCCACCCCTTGAGTGTGGAGAAAACCGAAGGCATGCGTCAAGCCCCCGTGCCGGTTTGTAAGGGAAGGTCGCGAAAAACGACCTGCCGAAGAGTGTTCAGATCGCGGAACTATGCCCAGCCTTACTCAGATCATACGTGTCAAAGCTGCGCGCGATCATGCGGGTCAGCGCACGTGCTTCGGGCGGTATGAACAATCCGTTTTCATCCACGCGTAGCAACCCGTCGAAGGCCGCGTTTGCTGTTGCGTACATTTGCTGCAGTTCCGCAGTTGAAATGTCATAATCGCGCAGAATCTCGGCCGAGTTGATTTGGAAATCGCACATCAATGCTTCGATCAGACGCGACCGTAGAACATCCTGACCTTTGAACAAATGCCCGCGCGACGTCGAGAACCGCCCTTCGCGAATGGCCTTCGTGTGAGCCGAGGTTGCCGGTGCGTTCTGCGCATATCCTTGCGGGAAGCGTGAGATCGAGCTGGCACCCAAGCCAATCAGGATTGGGGCCTGATCGTCCGTGTAGCCTTGGAAATTCCGTTTCAATCGTCCAGCGCGCAGCGCATGGGTCAGCCCATCGTCCTGCGTCGCGAAGTGGTCAATCCCGATCTCGGCATAATTGTCCCATAGGAACAGTCGCCGGGCGGTTTCAAAAAGTTCCAGTCGCTGTTCCGGTGTGGGCAGGGCATCTGATGGAATCAACTGCTGGCGCTTGGCCATCCACGGCACATGCGCGTAGCCATAGAGTGCGACCCGGTCAGGGTTCAGCGACAACAGCTTTTGCACACTTTCGGTCATGCGCGCCTTGGTCTGGTGGGGCAGGCCATAAAGGATGTCCGCATTCAGGCTGGATATACCACGCGCTCGGATCATCTCGGCTGCTTCGCGGGTGGTGTCATAGCTTTGAATGCGACCGATGGTTTTCTGGATTTCGTCGTCAAAATCCTGAACACCGATCGATGCGCGGTTCATCCCGGCTTCGGCCAGTGCATCCAGCCGGGCTTCGTCGATCTCATTCGGATCGATCTCGACGGAAAACTCGGCGTCTGGGCCTAAAGGCACAATCTCAAGGATTCGCGCGGCCAGATCCCGCATCAGGTCTGCATTCAACAGCGTCGGCGTGCCGCCGCCCCAGTGCAGCCGCGACAATGTAACACCCTCTGGCAGGCGTGCCGCCAGCAAATCCAGCTCGGCCTTTAGCACGTCGACATAGGCGATGACCGGGTTATCCGTCTGGGTGCCTTGTGTCCGGCAGGCGCAAAACCAGCACAGACGACGGCAGAAGGGTACGTGGATGTAAAGCGAGATTGAACTGCCCGGAGCAATCCCGGAAATCCAGTCGCTAAACAGATCAGCCCCGACGTCATTGCTGAAGTGGGGTGCGGTGGGATAGCTTGTGTAACGCGGTACTTTCGCGTCAAAAAGTCCAAGCCGTGCCAGTTGAGGTTTCAGTGTCATAAAGATATGACTATAGCTGGAGGGCCCAGGGTACTTTGACCGAAATCAAATGGAAGCGCGAATGACACTCAAGGCCCAATTCGACCACACCAATTGCGCAGAATGCCCGATCCGGCATCGTGCGGTGTGCGCGCATTGCGAAAAGGACGAGCTGGAAGAGCTTGAGAACATCAAGTACTACCGCAGCTTTGAGGCGGGGCAGACGATCATCTGGTCCGGCGATCCGATGAATTTTGTCGGCTCGGTCGTGTCGGGAATCGCGTCTTTGACACAGACGATGGAGGATGGGCGCAGGCAAATGGTCGGCCTGCTGCTGCCCAGCGATTTCGTGGGTCGCCCTGGACGAGACAACGCGCCATACGACGTGGTGGCGACCACCGATCTGATGATGTGTTGTTTCCGCAAAAAGCCGTTCGAGGACATGATGATCACGACGCCGCACATCTCGCAGCGCCTGCTGGAAATGACGTTGGACGAATTGGATGCGGCCCGTGAGTGGATGCTGGTGCTTGGGCGCAAGACGGCGCGGGAAAAGATTGCCAGCCTGCTTTCGATCATCGCGCGCCGGGACGCATCGATTCATCAAGCCGGAATGGTAGCTCCGATTGTCTTTGACCTGCCACTGACGCGCGAGGCGATGGCCGACTATCTTGGGCTGACCCTGGAAACTGTCAGCCGGCAGATTTCCGCCTTGAAGAAAGATCAGGTCATTACTCTGGAAGGTAAACGCCATGTAACAATCCCCGATATGGGGCGCCTAATGGAAGAGGCGGGCGACGATACCGATGGCGGATTTCTGGTCTGATGCCTCAGCCCGCCGCCCTCGAACAATTGGGAGTCCCTTATGGAATTTAGCGGTTTACTCGCCATGCTGTTCATCGGCGCGATTGCTGGCTGGCTTTCGGGAAAAATCATGGAAGGGCGTGGGTTCGGCCTGATCGGGAATGTTATAGTCGGGATTGTCGGTGCGTTTCTGGCGGGCACGATCTTTCCCGCCCTGGGCTTTGCGGTTGGCGGAGGGCTCATCTCTTCGATCTTCTTTGCCACTATCGGCGCGGTGATCCTGCTGTTCCTGATCGGCCTGAGCCGCAAGACATAAAGCCGCACCAGAGACGGACGGCTTTTGCGTTTGTTGGCGTCGTTAGTGAGCCAGAAACACGGGGATTTCTGATTGCTCCAGCATATTGCGGGTCGCACCGCCCAAAATGGCCTCGCGAAAGCGCGAATGGCCATAGGCCCCCATAACGATCATATCGGCCTCGGTATCGGCAGCGTGGCGATTGAGGATGTCCGAGACGCGCGTCATGGTCTTGCTGAGCACGTCGATTTCGCACTTCACCCCATGTCGCGCCAGCATCTGAGATAGCAGACCGCCCGGGTCCGATCGATCCGGCCCATGACGCGGTGGATCAATCACGACAATCCGTGTGAGTTCGGCCTGCTTCAAGAATGGCAACGCGCGACGGATGGCGCGCATCGCTTCGACGCTTTCGTTCCAGCCCACCATGACGGTTTTTGGGGCCGAAATCGGTTTGTTATCATCGGGCACTAACAGCACCGGCGAATGGCCTTCGAACATGGCGGCCTCGACGATGGGTTCAGCTTCTGCGTCGCGGTCTTTTCCATAAGGTCGCGGCAATACCACGAGATCCGAAAAGCGCGCGCGACGTGCGACATGTCGCCCGAGATCAGCGATCTGAGCTACCCCGTTTTCAGCGGACCAGCGCACGCCCGACTTACCCAGATAATCCTGAGCGTAGGCGAGTATCTCGTCCGCCTCGGCATTGGCGCGGCTCAGGGTCTCCTGCAGGATCAAAGCGTTTGCACCGGCATAATAATAACCGGTCTGACTGCGATCGACGCCAAGACACAACGCTTCGACATGGGCGTCCTGCCCTTCTGCCAATGCCACCATTTGTGCCAGTGCGTTCTGAGAAAGCTTGGTTTCCGTCATGACCGTAAGAAGAGATTTAAATGCCATGTCGACCTCATGTTTCCGGCGCTGTCCGTTGCCAGCGCGTGTCTGTTTCTGCAAAATACCTCTCACAGAAAACAGGGGCTTGTCTTGATGCAGATCAAAGCGTCAAAGGCGACCTCGCTGCATTACAGCATGCAGTCAAAAAGGTTTCGCGTGACACGAAGAATCGCGCGAGGCATGGCAAAGGGACGCAATATGTCAAATTACATCAAGCTGATCGTGCTTGGGCTGGTGGTGCTGTTCGCAGCCATCGGCTCTAACTACGCACGGGATTTGGCGTATCAGGTGCACGCAATTCTGGTGATGTTGATCGCCGGCGGTCTGTTCATCTGGACGCTTAGAAACACGGAAGAGCCAGATATCCTCGTCGACCGCTCTGGTGAGTATATGGATGATGTGATCCGCTACGGCGTGATCGCAACCGCATTCTGGGGGGTAGTCGGGTTCCTGGCAGGGACTTTTATTGCGTTCCAGCTAGCCTTTCCGGCGCTGAACTTCGAATGGGCGCAGGGCTATCTTAATTTCGGGCGTCTGCGGCCTTTGCATACATCGGCGGTTATCTTTGCCTTTGGCGGTAACGCGTTGATCGCAACTTCGTTCTATGTCGTACAGCGCACCAGCGCTGCGCGACTTTGGGGTGGAAACCTGGCATGGTTCGTATTCTGGGGCTATCAGCTGTTCATCGTGCTTGCGGCAACCGGTTATATACTTGGTGGAACGCAGTCGAAAGAATATGCCGAACCTGAATGGTACGTTGACCTGTGGCTGACCGTTGTCTGGGTTGCCTATCTGGCTGTTTATCTGGGCACGATCATCAAGCGGAAAGAGCCGCACATCTACGTGGCAAACTGGTTCTATCTGGCCTTTATCGTGACTGTCGCCATGCTGCACCTGGTCAACAACATGACCATCCCGGTCAGCATCTGGGGATCGAAATCGGTCATCGTCTGGTCTGGTGTTCAGGATGCCATGATCCAGTGGTGGTATGGCCACAACGCCGTGGGCTTCTTCCTGACTGCCGGTTTCCTGGGTATGATGTACTACTTCATCCCGAAACAGGCTGAGCGTCCGGTATTCAGCTACAAGCTGTCGATCATCCACTTCTGGGCGCTGATCTTCCTGTATATCTGGGCTGGTCCGCACCACCTGCATTATACTGCGCTGCCTGATTGGGCCTCGACCCTTGGCATGGTGTTCTCGGTGATCCTATGGATGCCTTCGTGGGGTGGTATGATCAACGGTCTGATGACCCTGTCGGGTGCATGGGACAAACTACGCACTGACCCAGTGATCCGGATGATGGTGATTTCGGTCGGCTTCTACGGCATGTCCACGTTCGAGGGTCCGATGATGTCGATCCGCGCTGTGAACAGCCTCAGCCACTATACCGACTGGACTATCGGTCACGTACATTCGGGCGCGCTGGGCTGGAACGGTATGATCACCTTTGGTGCTCTTTACTTCCTGGTCCCTGTTCTGTGGAAGCGTGAGCGTCTTTACTCGCTGCAGCTGGTCAGCTGGCACTTCTGGCTCGCCACCATTGGCATCGTTCTCTACGCGGCGTCGATGTGGGTCACCGGTATCATGGAAGGCCTGATGTGGCGTGAAGTGGACGCCAATGGCTTCTTGGTGAATTCGTTCGCTGACACCGTTGCCGCGAAGTTCCCGATGTATGTGGTGCGTGCGCTGGGTGGCGTGATGTTCGTCGCTGGCTCGCTGATCATGTGCTACAACCTGTGGATGACTGTACGGAAAGCGCCGGCCAAAGAGGCCAGCCTGACCGTCGCGGTCCCGGCTGAATAAGGAGGGCCGGAGCAATGGCAATTCTCGACAAACACAAGATCCTCGAGACCAACGCGACCCTCCTGCTGATCTTCAGCTTTCTGGTCGTAACTATCGGTGGCATCGTACAGATCGCGCCCCTGTTCTATCTTGAGAACACCATCGAGAAGGTGGAGGGCATGCGCCCTTACACCCCTCTCGAACTGGCGGGGCGTGAGGTTTATCTGCGCGAAGGCTGCTATGTTTGCCACAGCCAGATGATCCGCCCGATGCGTGATGAGGTTGAACGCTATGGCCACTACTCGCTGGCGGCTGAATCCATGTATGATCATCCGTTCCAATGGGGATCCAAACGCACCGGGCCGGATATTGCCCGCGTCGGTGGCCGGTATTCGGATCAATGGCAGGTGGACCACCTGCGCGATCCACAATCGGTGGTGCCGGAATCGGTGATGCCGAAATACGGCTTCCTTGAGGATCGTAAGCTAGACGGCAAGTATATCGGTGACATCATGGCGGCAAATGCCGTGGTCGGCACCCCGTATACCGACGAGATGCTTGAACAGGCGCAGGCCGATTTTCGGGCGCAGGCCGATCCGGACAGCGATTATGATGGATTGTTGGAACGCTATGGCGACAAGGTCAATGTGCGCAACTTTGACGGTCAGCCCGAGCTGACTGAAATGGATGCGTTGGTTGCTTACCTCCAGATGCTGGGCACGCTGGTCGATTTCTCGACCTTCACCCCGGACGCAAGCCGTTAAAGGAGGGTGTGATGGAACTATACACAATTCTAAGGCAGTTCGCGGATAGCTGGATGTTGCTGCTCCTGTTCTCGTTTTTTATTGGCATCATCATCTGGGTTTTCCGCCCTGGTGCCAGCAAGGAATACAAGGACACCGCCAACATCCCGTTCCGGCACGCTGATGCCCCAGCGCCCCGTCGGGGCGACGACAAACCCGCCACATCCAAGGAGGCGCGGCAATGAGTAAGACACCTGAAAAACAGCCGGGTGATCCTAACACCACGGGTCACAGCTGGGACGGAATCGAGGAATTCGATAATCCGATGCCACGCTGGTGGCTTTGGACCTTTTACGCGACCATCATTTGGGGCGTGATCTACACGATCATGTACCCCGCATGGCCCTTGGTTCAATCGGCAACCGCCGGTGTACTGGGTTGGTCCTCGCGCGAGCTGGTGCAGCAGGAAATGGTCGCGTTCGAAGAAGCGAATGCGCCGTGGAATGCCAAGTTGGTGGAAACACCGCTGGAAGAAATCTCGGCCGACGCGGAGCTGCAACAATACGCAGTTAACTCTGGTGGCGCTGTGTTCCGAACCTGGTGTGCGCAGTGCCACGGATCGGGCGCGCAGGGTGCGCCGGGTTTCCCGAACCTGCTGGATGATGCCTGGCTGTGGGGCGGCTCGCTTGAGGATATCGAGTACACCATCGCCTATGGCATCCGGAACGAGGAAAGCGACGACGCGCG
Organism: Ruegeria sp. AD5; assembly: GCF_056542345.1. Lineage (NCBI taxonomy): Bacteria > Pseudomonadati > Pseudomonadota > Alphaproteobacteria > Rhodobacterales > Roseobacteraceae > Ruegeria > Ruegeria sp. AD5. The sequence continues at coordinate 944,796 of NZ_JBQFZR010000001.1, read as the reverse complement.
CTATTCCGAGATGCCGGCCTTTGGTGAGATCCTCGAAAAGGATGAGATCACTCAAGTGGTTCAATACGTCATGTCCCTGACTAACGCCCAGACCGATGACGCGGCGGCGCAGGCAGGCAAGGTTGTGTTCGAAGACAACTGCGCGGCTTGCCACGGTGATGACGGCAAAGGCGACGTTTCCCAGGGCGCGCCGAATCTGACCGATGCGATCTGGCTTTACGGCGGCAGCCAAGAGGCCCTGACCGAGACGGTCACCTACAGCCGCTTTGGTGTGATGCCCCCGTGGGAGAATCGCCTGACCGACGCGCAGATTCGCGCTGTCACGGCCTATGTCCACCAGTTGGGTGGCGGTCAGTAAGGGTTAAAAGAACACCTCCGGGCGGTCTCCCGCCCGAAGGTCGAGGCACCGGCTGTTCCATCTGTTCGCGCGTTTCCAGAACAGCCGGTGCCGATTTTCAAACAATAGGGCTGCAATCTCTGCCGGTCCAGATACGGCATTCAATCCAGTATCAAAGATCGTTCAGATTTACATCGCGCGGGTTTTCTCTCCACCAATGATGTTCGGGCAACCAGCGCCGCTTGCGACGGCCCGGCTTTGGCGCATCGTAGATGTGAGGCGTATTGATGCGTGTCGCGTTCAAAAAAGATCTGGCGAATACGATCAGCATGGTTTCCCTCCTGTGCAGAGTTGTTTCTGAGCTTTAAGATTGACCTTTCGCACGCCGAATGCGACTCAATTACCATTTCAATGTGTAAGTAGGGTTTACATATGGACTGGCTATCACTGCCGCCGTTGGCCTCTCTCAGGGCCTTTGCAGCCTTCGCTGAGAAGCGAAGTGTTGTCGAGGCCGGTGCTGCGCTCAATGTTAGCCACGCTGCAATCAGTCAGCAGCTTCGCGCGCTCGAGAAACATCTGGGCGCGGCTCTGCTGGACCGAACGGGCAAAGCGCTGACACTTACCGCGGAAGGTGAGCATCTGGCCCGTGCCCTGCAGCTTGGATTTGGTGCTATCGAGGCTGCTGTGGGTGATCTGGCTCGCTCGGCTCAGGACCGCCCGGTTCATGTGTCGCTGACGTCTTCCTTCGCTGCATCTTGGCTGATGCCGCGACTGCCGAGTTTCCGCGCGACGCATCCCGACGTAAACCTGATCCTAGATCCAACCTTTGAGGTGGTCGAGCTGCAACCGGGTGGCGTGGATGTAGCGATCCGTTATGGCGCCGGCGGTTGGCCGGGGGTGGAGTGTGAGATGTTGTTGCAGACGCCGATGGTCATCGTCGCCTCTCCCACACTATTGGGTAACAAGACCGATTGGTCCCCGGCAGAACTTGCGCAGTTGCCGTGGCTTGAGGAAATTGGCACGACTGAGGGGACAAAATGGCTGACTGAGCGAGGTGTCGGACCCGAACGCGGCGCGGGGCGTACGCAGCTTCCCGGTAACCTGCTGCTGGATGGTTTGCGGTCTGGGCAAGGGGTCACCGTCACTGTGCGACAATTCGTCGAAGCGGACATCAAAGCGGGCCGCATCGTCGAACTGTTCGCCGAGCCGGATACGCGCGGGTATCATATAGTTACGCAAAAACAAGCTCTTAGGCGATCCGTGAAAATCTTCATCAACTGGCTGAGGCGCGAAGCGCGAAGCCAGCAGTAATTCACGCGTCTAAAGGTGTCTGCTCGATGCGCGTTTTGACCCATGTCAAAGTCCCTTGCCTCGTGATCTGGAAGAACACACACTCAGAATAGCCAGTTGCGGAGCCAGCCTGTGAGCGATTCCAATCCCACCCCCAGTCTCTACGCCGCCAGAGAGCCGATTTTCCCGAGACGTGTGTCCGGCCCGTTTCGCAATTTGAAATGGATCATCATGGCGGTGACGCTGGGCATTTACTATGTGACGCCTTGGATCAGGTGGGATCGCGGTCCAAGCCTTCCGGATCAGGCCGTTCTTCTGGATCTGGCGAACCGCCGCTTCTATTTCTTCTGGATCGAGATTTGGCCGCACGAGTTCTATTTCGTCGCTGGGCTGCTGATCATGGCAGGATTGGGTCTGTTCCTGTTCACCTCGGCGCTTGGGCGGGTCTGGTGCGGATATGCCTGCCCGCAGACGGTTTGGACGGACCTGTATATCCTTGTCGAGCGCTGGATCGAGGGCGACCGTAATGCGCGCCTGCGTCTGCACAGGCAGAAAAAGCTGGATTTCCGCAAGGCGCGGCTGCGCCTGACCAAGTGGGTCGCTTGGTTCTTCATCGGGCTCGCGACCGGTGGCGCCTGGGTTTTCTATTTTGCGGATGCACCAACTCTGGCGCGTGATCTGGTCACCGGAAACGCGCATCCAGTGGCCTATACGACGATGCTGATTCTGACCGGCACCACGTTTTTCTTCGGTGGCTTTGCACGCGAACAAATCTGCATCTATGCCTGCCCATGGCCGCGCATACAGGCCGCGATGATGGACGAGGATACCCTGGTCGTCGGATATCGCGAATGGCGGGGTGAACCACGCGGCAAAGGCAAACGTACGGCTGACAGCGAGCTGGGCGATTGCATCGATTGTATGGCTTGCGTCAATGTCTGCCCGGTAGGGATCGACATCCGAGACGGTCAGCAACTGGAATGCATTACCTGTGCACTTTGCATCGACGCCTGCGATGACATGATGGCCAAGATAGGCAAGCCCCGTGGTCTGATCGATTACATGGCGCTGAGTGATGAGGCCCGCGAACGCGAAGGTCAGCCACCCAAAAACGTTTGGAAACACATCCTGCGTCCGCGCACGATCCTGTACACGGCGCTATGGTCACTGGTCGGATTTGCATTGCTCTTTGCGCTGTTCATTCGTTCGGATATCGATTTGACGGTTGCGCCGGTGCGGAACCCGACTTTCGTTACCCTCTCAGATGGCACGATCCGTAACACCTATGATGTACGCCTGCGCAACAAACATGGCGAGGATCGGCCATTCAAACTGACGATTGCTGGCGATCCTTCGCTGCAGATTGAAATCGAAGGTGTTGAAGGCGAGACTGTTAATGTCACTGCAGATACGGCACAATTGACCCGCGTCTATATCACCGCTCCGCAGGGTACTGCCCCTGCAGCGGCTGACAGCACATCGGTTCGCATTTGGGTCGAAGATCTGGAAAGTGGTGAGCGGGCCTACAAGGATACCAGTTTCAACGGACGAGGAAGCTGAGAATGGCGGAACGTCAATTCACAGGCAAACACGCATTGGCGGTATTTGTCGCGGCCTTTGGCGTGATCATCACGGTGAACCTCGTCTTGGCTTATAGTGCAATCAAGACCTTTCCGGGGCTTGAGGTGAAGAACTCCTATGTAGCCAGCCAGGAGTTCAATGAACGTTTGAAGGAACAGCAGGCCCTGGGTTGGAACATCAAGGCCGAGCTGACCGGAGGGCTGCTGGTGCTATACATAACCGATCAGACCGGTTCCCCTGTTGAAGTGGCAGATCTGCAGGCCGTGGTGGGGCGCGCCACCCATGTGAAGGAAGACTTCTCGCCGGACTTTACTTTTGATGGCATCGCCTATGCCGCTCCGGCTGCCCTGGGCGAAGGGAACTGGAACATTCGCCTTGTGGCCAAAGCAAAAGATGGTGCCGAGTTCGCGCAACGTGTGCCCCTGTATGTGAAAGGTTAGAGATGGTTGCGCAAGCCACTCCATCTCGGGCAGCCTGTCCTGGCTGCATCGCAGCCCCGGCGGAAGCGGCGCGGCCAATCCCAGAGGATGTGCAGATAGCGCTGTCGCTGCCGGGCATCCACTGCTCGGCCTGCATCTCTACGGTCGAGCGTGAGTTGAATGCCCATCCCGGCGTTGAAGACGCGCGGGTCAATCTCACGCTGAAACGCGCGATGATCAAGGCGGCACCGGATACGCGCGCCGATGATCTGATCCCGGTGTTGGAGCGCGCTGGCTTTGAAGCCCACGAACTGGATCCGGGTGCGCTTTCGGTTACGCAAACCGATAAGGCCGGGCGCGATCTGCTGATGCGGTTGGCAGTGGCGGGTTTTGCTTCGATGAACGTGATGCTGTTATCGGTGTCGGTCTGGTCCGGCGCCACCGATGCGACGCGCGACATGTTCCATTGGATATCGGCGGCGATTGCGCTGCCTGCAATCGCATTCTCGGCCCAGCCTTTCTTTTCCAACGCCTGGAGCGCTCTGCGCGTACGCCGGTTGAATATGGATGTGCCGATTGTTTTGGCGATACTGCTGGCTCTGGTCACGTCGCTTTGGGAAACTGCACTCAGCGGTGAACATGCTTATTTCGACGCGGCTTTGACCCTGACATTCTTCCTGCTAGCGGGCAGGTATTTGGACTATCGCACCCGTGCCGCGGCACGTTCGGCTGCCGAAGAACTAACCGCGCTGGAGGTCCCGCGCGCCATCCGGCTAGTGGATGGGACCGAAGCGGAAGTGGCGGTGGCGAGCCTTAACGTGGGTGATCTGATTCTGGTGCGCCCCGGAGGGCGTATGCCAGTGGATGGCGAAATCATCTCGGGCCAGTCCGAGTTGGACCGGTCGCTGCTGACCGGGGAAACCCTCCCGGTCTTTGCCGAGGCCGGGCTGAACGTCAGTGCTGGTGAGGTTAACCTGACCGGCCCTCTGACCATCCGTGCGACGGCAGTCGGGGAAGATACCTCGCTGCACCGTATGGCGGATCTGGTAGCCATCGCTGAATCGGGCCGATCACGGTATACCTCGCTGGCAGACAAGGCGGCCAAGCTTTATGCGCCGGGGGTGCATATACTGTCCGCGCTCAGCTTCTTAGGATGGTATATTTATTCGGGCGATATCCGGACGGCGCTGAATATCGCTGCGGCGGTTTTGATCATCACATGTCCCTGCGCGCTGGGCTTGGCAGTGCCGGCGGTAACCACTGCAGCATCAGGCCGATTGTTCCGCAGTGGCATGCTGATCAAACACGCGACCGCGTTAGAACGGCTGGCCGAAGTGGATACTGTGGTATTTGACAAGACCGGCACCCTAACATCCGGTGCGCCTGAGTTGACCAATCTTGGTGATCATTCGCGTACCGATTTGCAAGTGGCTCTGGCATTGGCCGAAGCGTCTTCGCACCCCTTGTCTCTTGCCCTTGCAAAGGCTGCGCGTGAAGCCGGGATCAAGCCTGCCAAGTTGCACGATGTTGTTGAGGTGCCGGGATATGGCACTGAGGGCGTTTACCGTGATCAGCAGGTCCGGCTGGGTCGAGCGGCCTGGGTCGGCGGCGAAGATGGTGAGCAGACCGCAGCCTGGCTCGCAATCGAATCGCGGACGCCATCGCGCTTTACTTTTACCGACAGTCTGCGCGCAGGCGCTGCCGAGGCGGTCGCGGCTTTCCGTGCGGCAGGCAAAGACGTCATCCTGATTTCCGGCGATACGGAAGGCGCGGTTCAGGCCTTGGCGGGCAAGCTTGGCATTGAGAACTGGATCGCCCAGGCCTTGCCTCAAGACAAAGCTGCCAAAGTGCAGGAACTAAGCGATCAGGGTCGGCACGTTCTGATGGTCGGCGATGGGCTGAACGATACGGCGGCATTGGCGGCGGCGCATGTCTCGATTTCTCCGGCCAGCGCCTTGGATGCTGCGCGGGTGGCGTCGGATATCGTGCTACTGGGCAATGATCTGTCCCCGATCGCTGAGGCTTGCGATACAGCCGTCAGGGCGACGCGTCGGATTCGCGAGAATTTCCGGATCGCCACTGTCTATAACATCATCGCGGTCCCGCTGGCCGTTGCCGGGTTGGCGACACCCCTTATTGCGGCATTGGCGATGTCGACCTCGTCGATTACTGTTTCGCTGAACGCCTTGCGGCTGAGGTAACTCTGATGGAAGTGCTTGCCTATCTGATCCCGATTTCCCTGCTTTTGGGCGGGGTTGGCTTGGTTGCGTTTATCTACACGGTCCGCTCGAACCAGTATGAGGATCCGGAAGGCGATGCGCGCCGTATCCTAAGCGACGAATGGGATGACAAGCCCAAGCCCTGACAGAGGCGTCAACAGCCCTTGAAATTGCCGCAATGCCCGGCTATGTCCGGCCCATCCGCTAGAAGAGAGATTGTAGCCTCATGGCAACCTTAAACCCGATCCAGTTCATTCAGCAGGTCCGCGCCGAAGTCGCAAAGGTCGTCTGGCCGACCCGTCGTGAGGTGCTGTTGACCACGGTCATGGTGTTCATCATGGCTGCGCTGACGGCTGTGTTCTTTGCGCTGGTTGATCTGGGCATTCGCGGCGGTCTGCAACTGGTACTCGGCGCGTTTAGCTAAGCCGGTTTGGGCAAGCTGAAACGCGACTGCCCCCTTGCACAGCTTGCGATGTCAGAGTAGGTGACATGACTATTCGGAATGGGCGTGCGGCGAATCGGGCTGCGCGCCGCTTTTTATTCCGGGTGACGCAATAGGATTTCAACGAAGGGCGCGATGCGTCGCAGCCCAAAGGCAAACAAGGACGACAGGTTCATGGCGAAACGGTGGTATTCGGTCAGCGTTCTTTCGAATTTCGAAAAGAAGATCGCAGAGCAGATCCGCACGTCGGTGGCTGAGCAGGGCCTTGAAGACGATATCGACGAGGTTCTGGTGCCCACCGAAGAGGTGATCGAAGTGCGCCGGGGCAAGAAGGTCACCACCGAACGTCGCTTTATGCCGGGTTACGTGCTGGTACACATGGAAATGTCGGATCAGGGCTATCACCTGATCAACTCGATCAATCGCGTTACCGGCTTCCTGGGCCCTCAGGGCCGCCCGATGCCGATGCGCGACGCCGAGGTGAACCAGATCCTCAACCGCGTTCAGGAAGGTGAAGAAGCGCCCAAGCTGATGATCAGCTTCGAGGTCGGCGAGAAGGTCAAGGTCAACGACGGCCCGTTCGAGGATTTCGACGGCATGGTCGAAGGTGTGGACGACGAGAACCAGAAACTGAAAGTTTCGGTTTCGATCTTTGGCCGAGAAACACCGGTCGAGCTGGACTTTACGCAGGTCACCAAGCAGAGCTGATTGGTTTCCATCGAACCATCGTTTGGGGTGCCTTATGGGCACCCTTTTTACGTTTGGGGCGTGCTCATCTGCCAGACAGTTTGATCCTCACCAAAACCTTTAATTGATACAGTTCCGACCGGTTCGCAGAGTTTCGGGAGAAATGCTGCGGCTGTATCCGAAAGGACATGGTCGCAATCCAAGTCTGTGGCCGCCGCTACAAGTCTAGCCGCCAAATTGACGTCGGGACCGATGGCCGTGAAATCCAGCCGATCCCCACCACCTACATTTCCATAGTGGAAGCGACCATGATGGATCGCAGTCCGTACGCCTAGCTTGTGCTGGAAATCGGCCTCGGCCAGCGACGCCACACCCTCGCGCACCGCTGCGATGGCGGCCTGAATCTGCACCTTTGGCGGAAGATCCGTGCTGGTTGGGAAGATGGCAAAAAAGCCGTCGCCCATGAACTTCAGAATCTCTCCGCCGTGGTCCATGACCGACGGGACAAGGCAATCAAACGTGTCATTCAGCAGCCGGACCAGCGTATCGCCGGAAACCGAATTCGAAAGGCGGGTAAATCCCTTGAGATCCGCAAACAGGATAACGGCCTCGATTTTGCTGCCATCACCGCGATGTACTTTACCGTCCAGAATGTGGGCGCCACTGTTGCGGCCGACATAGGTCGACAGCAGGTAGGTCGCGTCGAGCCGCAGCATATAGGTCTCGGTCAGGCGGGCGAGCGGACCGCGAACCCGGTTCAGGATCGCCAGATCACTCTCTGAAAACCCACCGGGCGTGGCACTTGACCAAGTGCAGACATGGGTATCGCCGTTGAGATAGATCAGCGGTTGCGCCAGATAATCGGTGAAGCCCTGCTCGCGCAATTCTCCGACAATGATGTAATCCTCGGGGCAGTTGGGATCTTCCAGATGGCGGCGGATGGGTTGCTGACGCTCAATCACATGCGGAAGGGGGTTATCGGTGTAGATCGCCTCGGTGAACAATTGAGACGGCGCGTCGACACGATCAACGCCAGCGCCCGCTTTCCACAGGAAACGTCGACCCATCAGATTGGGATGCAGCGTCCAGATGAACAAACCGAACCGGTCGATGGCGACACCGGCATCCAGCAGACGGGTACAGATACCTTCGATGATATCGACCGCATTTCCAGCTGGGCGGGCACCGTCAACCATCCACTCGATCAAAGCGTCGATCTTGTCCTGTTTTGAGATCGGTTCCGGTGGGGTCGGCATAATGGCACCCTCAATATAGAACGCCGCGATGCAAACTGACACCGCGGCGTTATTTGTATCAGCTTCGCAGAGGCTGAAACGACTGAGTGCGCGACTTACTGCGCTTGAACCATAGCGGCTCGCAACAGTTGCGGGCGGTCGGTCTGGGATGGCAGGAAGACGGCCTGCGAACCGGCATCCAACGCCGAAAGGCTCGCATCGTACCACTGCATCGCAAGATCGCGACGCTGTTGCACACCAAAGCCTTCGCGCAGGTGGTGGCCGATCAACTCTCCATAGGCAGGCTCACCCATCGCGACTAGCATCAATGCGGAACCGACTGCCGTGTCCATGTTGTCCTGACGGTAGCCCATCGACAGACAGACCTTGCTTGTCGCGGCAAGATCAGCGGGGCTGAGGCCCGAGTCCAGCGCAAGCTTGCGTACCTGGGTTTCAGCTTCTGCCTTTGAGCTGATCGACAGCGCATCAACTTGCGGTGCCAACATTTCACCGTACGAGTCGCATTGTGCGCTCACCTGATCCGGCGTCAGCCCCTGGATATCCGCCATCAGATCTTCGCCACGCGCCATTGCATAGCTGCGAGCAAGGCAGAACTGTTCGCTGAGGGCAAAATCGGCATCCGTCATATTTGACAGTGTCGTGTAGCCCCCGTTGGTTGAGGTCTGCAGCATCACCCCGCTACACCGATTGGCCAGCGATGGGCCGCCGGTCCCGCCGGAAAACAGGCTTGGCAGGCTGGCAGAGGCTGTTTCAGTTGTATTGGCCTCGGGCTCTGGTTCCTGAGCTTGAGGAACCACAACCGGAATCGTGGTTGCTGGGGCTTGTGCTGGTGCCTGAGGGGCAGCAGCCAGGGCAGAGCCGGTTTGTATCTGCCGACGGTATTCCATCAAAAGCGGTTGGCCTGCGAGTTGGGTTGTCGTCTGACCGCCGCTTGTCGCCCAGTAATAGGCCTGCATCAGGAAGTCGCGCTGATAGGGCTGGAAGTCATAGCCATTCACAGGGTAGCCCATCGAGACCTGATAGCGTTCGATCGCAGACCGTGTGCCACGACCGACTTGACCATCAACGCGACCCGCATTGTAGCCGAAATAGTTGAGCGCGGTCTGGGTTTGCGCCCCTTGTGTGGTCGACGGAATTCCGGGGCGATAGGTGCGTGTTGTTGTTGACCTCGTCCGGGCCTGCTGTTTTCTCTGCTGATCCCGGCCGATAGCGTAGCCGATGACGCCACCAACCACAGCACCGCCCAGTATCTCGCCAGCATCGGCCCGTGCGGTCTGAGGAGAAGACGCCGCAAATGACAGCGCGATGCCAACTGTTATTAGTAAACGAATGATCATAATTAACCTCCACCAAAAATACTAATTTCGTCGAGTATAGCACAGCTGCGAGTATTGAGGTGAGGGGGGTGGCGGAAACCCGACCATCCCGCAACCACCGCGCGGATTCTGCATTGATATTAATTTCTTAAGAGTTGTCAGTCGCACCTTGTTAGTAACGATCTGTACGCCGTGAGCGTATGAGACCCACTTGGGGGCTTGATTCGATGTGTGAGAGCAGGGCAGGCCACTTGCCAACCCCGCCGTTCCGCTGTAAGTGCCGCCCCTATCGTCTTCGGGCGAGATTCTCTCGTGGGAGGTTGCTGGGATCGCGATCCCGGATCGGACCACGCAACATAGTCTGGGTGAAACGCGTTTCACCTAAGTTGAAAGGAAAACCAAATGGCCAAGAAGCTTGCTGGTACAATGAAGCTGCAGGTTCCTGCAGGTCAGGCGAACCCGTCGCCGCCAGTTGGTCCGGCGCTGGGTCAGCGCGGCATCAACATCATGGAATTCTGCAAGGCGTTCAACGCCAAGACCGCAGACATGGAGCCCGGCGCTCCGTGCCCGACCGTGATCACCTACTATCAGGACAAGTCCTTCACCATGGACATCAAGACGCCGCCCGCGTCTTACTACCTGAAAAAAGCGGCTGGTCTGAAGCCGGTCGGCAAGCGTAACCGCCCTCGTGGTGCGGAAAACCCAGGTCGTGAGACCGTGGCAACCGTAACCTCGAAGCAGGTTCGTGAAATCGCCGAAGCCAAAATGAAAGATCTGAACGCCAACGACGTCGAAGGCGCAATGCAGATCATCCTGGGCTCGGCCCGCTCTATGGGCATCGAGGTGAAGTAAGATGGCAAAACTCGGTAAACGTACCCGCGCTGCGCGCGAAGCTGTCGCTGGCAAGGAAAACCTGTCGGTCGAAGAAGCTGTTTCCCTGGTCAAAGGCAACGCAACCTCAAAATTCGACGAGACCATCGAGATCGCTCTGAACCTCGGCGTTGACACCCGTCACGCGGACCAGATGGTTCGCGGCGTTGTTGGCCTGCCGAACGGTACCGGCAAAGCGATGCGCGTTGCTGTATTTGCTCGTGGCCCCAAGGCAGACGAAGCGAAAGAAGCGGGCGCAGATATCGTTGGCGCGGAAGATCTGATGGAAACCATTCAGGGCGGCACCATCGAATTCGATCGCTGCATTGCAACCCCGGACATGATGCCGATCGTCGGTCGTCTGGGTAAAGTTCTGGGCCCTCGCAACCTGATGCCGAACCCCAAAGTTGGCACCGTGACCATGGACGTGAAAGCCGCCGTGGAAGCAGCCAAGGGCGGTGAAGTTCAGTTCAAGGCGGAAAAAGGCGGCGTTGTGCACGCCGGTGTTGGCAAAGCGTCGTTCGACGAAGCCAAGCTGGTTGAAAACGTCCGCGCCTTCATCTCGGCTGTGGCCAAGGCCAAGCCGTCGGGCGCCAAAGGCACCTATATGAAGAAAATCGCGCTGAGCTCGACCATGGGCCCGGGTGTGACTCTGGACGTGGCGGCTGCTGCGGGCGAATAAGCCTTAGCGTCAAGCTGTGAGTACTTGATCCCGGGTAGTGAGAACTGCCCGGGATTTTTGTCGCGTGCCATATGAGAAACGGGCTGTAGTTTTGTGATAGCGTGGGTGCTTGCACCACAAATGAAATCCTGAAGTGTTGCCAATTTCGAACCCGGTTATAGCTATGCTGACTAAAAAGCAGCGGCACGCACAAACATAGATTCAATGCCTCAGCAGCAGTGGCTAAAGAAGCGATTGAACTGGGGGTTGCGGTCTGACACAGTTCCCCCATTGTCGTGTAGTAGCTGTTAGAGAATACCCATCAATGAACCAAAATATTCGTCAGAAATCACTTCCAGAAGATCGACGCGCCTTTTGGGACCAATTTTATGCGAAATCGGCAGGGTCATGGGAGCTTACCTTGCCGTCGCAATTCGCAGCGTTTGTGGGAAATGAGATTGATCGGCAGTCACATGTCATTGACGTAGGGTGTGGGAATGCCCGTGACAGTTTTTTCTTTTCGCGACACGGGTTCAAAGTGACCGGCATGGATGCGTCTGAGGCAGCGATTGCGTCAGCGCAAAAGCATGCACAAAAGCAGGGCGGAGACGATCTTGAATTTGTTCGGACCAATCTCAAAGATGGATTGGTTGAACGGGTGTTGTCCGAGCGACGATCTGAAACCGTTTGCGTTTACGCTCGGTTCTTTTTGCATGCGATCACAGATGATGAAGAGGATGCTCTGATCCGTGCGCTGCGGAGCGGGTGCAGGCCTGGCGATGTCGTGGCGTTCGAATATCGAACGTTGGCGGACCGCGCCACAACGAAAATAGCGGCGCCGCATTTCCGGCGTTACGTAAGTGCGACGGATCTGGATGCCAAAATGGAAGCCTCCGAATTCCGAAAATGCTATGGTGTAGAAGGCGGAGGCTTCGCAAAATATAAAACAGAAGATGCGATCGTCGCCCGCGCGATCTATGAAAAAACACCATGACTGAAGCAGAAGTAATCAAGGAGCTTGCCTTACTTCGTGAGCATGTTTTCAAGCATGCTGCGGCCCAAACTGCACTACCACGGCCTCGTAAAACGCGCCTGGCCGTTAATTCGCTAAAGGAACCAATAAAGCGCTTAGAAAACCAGGCACTCCTTGATGATTGGGAAGAGATTTTCATCCTTCTTTGCTGCCATGGGAGAACAAAGCCTGCCCGGACGCACGGTAGGCTGAAGCATATGGAAACTCGATATGCGGATCAGGGTAAGGAAGCGCGCTTTGCCTCGTTCTTTGAGCGCGTGAAGCAGACGCTATACCCCGATTTCATTACACCGCATGGCTATAACAGAACATTCGGGGAAAAGACTGGCGATGATATCTTTTCAAAACTTGACGCCGAGCTTGAACCCGTAATCCGTTTAGGAAAGCCGATCATGCTGTACGCTGGCGCATTGTTGGGTCATGTTCGCGAGGGTGGATTGATCGGTCACGATGACGATGTCGATTTTGCGGTGTATTTGGGTGAGTCCACGCTTGAAGGCGTCGCAGAAAAATGGGCTGATTATCAGCGAAAGTTGCTGGACAGCGATTGCTTGGATGACAATTCGCTGAAAAACAGCATACCTATCTTCAAAGTCAAAAATAACTTGGGTATTGATATCGATCTGTTTCCGGCATGGACGGAAAACGGGCGCTTTAGCGTGTATCCGTACTCACTTGATGATCTGCCGGAAAGCACGATTTTCCCACTCAAATCGCTTAACGGTGGTGAAATAATGCTGCCACAGGACGCGCCTGCATTGCTGGCCCAAAGTTACGGTAACAATTGGCGGATACCGGACCCGCTTTTTCATTTCCATTGGCGACGGGCGCGCCGTAAGTTTGCACCTTTGTGTCAGCGCGACTTTAGTATCAGTTGAAAGCGCCGCGCCATAGGCCCTCAAGTTGCAATCACATTTGTGCCAAGGGGGTAAGTCAGGGGTATGCCTGACCAGATCAATGTAGGGATATGCGCTTTGTCGCGGCAGGGGTGAGGCTATGGTTTGTGCGCAGCGAATTCTGCAAGCCTTAATGTCGGCTTGTTTCCCAATAACCAAGAGGTCTCAGAACATTTCCAGCTATGTGGCTTCCTCTGCGCAGAAGACGCGAGTCACCTAAATTTACCCCTTGGAAACCCGGCCCATCTGTCCTAATTAGAGCCACGGAATAAAGCGTGCGATTCGTCGTGCGCTTTATTTTGTTTCGTCCAAGACGGTGGGTGGGTCCATCTGGCCCCTTAATTCCCTGCCTGAGACGGGTAAGACCAAAGAATTCTGAGGGTCACGATCCTCGGGCGCATTTTGGCCCATCCCGTAACAACGGACCTGAACGCCGGAGCGAAAGCTGCGGCAAATATGAGCCGGGGTGAGATATCGCCCCTAACTTGGAGAGAACTGTGGATAGAGCCCAGAAAGAGAAAGTGGTCGAGGAACTCGGCCAAATCTTCGAAAGCTCTGGCGTCGTAGTGGTTTCGCACTACGCCGGTCTGACAGTTGCCGAGATGCAGGACCTTCGCGCACGTGCTCGTGACGCGGGTGGTGCCGTGCGTGTTGCCAAGAACAGGCTCGCCAAAATCGCCCTTGAGGGTAAGCCGTGTGAAAGCATGGCCGACCTGCTGACAGGGATGACCGTTCTGACCTATTCCGAGGACCCCGTGGCAGCTGCCAAGGTGGCCGAGGACTTCGCCAAGGATAACAAGAATTTTGAGATCCTCGGCGGTGCAATGGGCGAGAACGCTCTGGACCGCAAAGGCGTCGAAACAGTTTCGAAAATGCCGTCTCGTGAAGAGCTTATTGCTTCGATCGTTGGCTGCATTGGCGCACCTGCTTCGAACATCGCCGGCGCGATTGGCGCACCTGCAAGCAACATCGCAAGCATCCTTTCCACCATCGAAGAGAAGGCGGAAGCTGCGTAAGCGGTTGGCACTGAATGATCTGCGTAGGGGAACCACCCTGACGTTGGAACACACACTGTAAAACGGAAAGAGCTAATACAATGGCTGATCTGAAAGCACTCGCAGAAAGCATCGTGGGTCTGACCCTGCTGGAAGCACAAGAACTGAAAACCATCCTCAAAGACGAATACGGCATCGAGCCCGCAGCTGGCGGCGCCGTAATGGTTGCAGCTGGTGGCGACGCCGGTGGCGCAGCTGAGGAAGAAAAAACCGAATTCGACGTCGTTCTGAAGAACGCCGGCGCTTCGAAAATCAACGTGATCAAAGAAGTTCGCGGCATCACCGGTCTGGGCCTGAAAGAAGCCAAAGAGCTGGTCGAAGCTGGCGGCAAGATCAAAGAAGGCGTGTCGAAAGACGAAGCCGAGGAAGTCAAAGGCAAGCTGGAAGCAGCTGGCGCCGAAGTCGAGCTGGCCTAAGCCAACCGACAGGTGCATCGCTGATGCGCCGCAAAATTTGGCTGGGTCCGGAGAAATCCGGGTCCAGCCGAACCTGTCTTAGAAAGGGCCTCATTGTCTGGGGCGTTTTCTAAGACACGGTTTTCGGATCGGGAGGCCACCTTCGGGACGGTGGTCACGAATTGATCCGGACGTGTCGTCTCGATTGTGCAAGATGCCGGGGCCCGACGGTGTCTTTGCCCGCTGAGAACATCGAAAGGTGACATCTGACATGGCTCAAACGTTCCTTGGCCAGAAACGTCTTCGTAAATATTACGGCAAAATCCGCGAAGTGCTGGAGATGCCGAACCTCATTGAGGTGCAGAAATCTTCTTATGATCTTTTCCTGCGCTCCGGCGATGCAGAACAGCCCACAGACGGCGAAGGCATCAAAGGTGTGTTCCAGTCGGTTTTCCCGATCAAGGATTTCAACGAAACCTCCGTTCTGGAGTTCGTGAAATACGATCTGGAAAAACCCAAATACGACGTCGAAGAGTGCATGCAGCGCGACATGACCTACAGCGCGCCGCTGAAGGTCACACTGCGCCTGATCGTGTTTGATGTCGATGAGGACACCGGCGCCAAATCGGTCAAGGACATCAAAGAACAGGACGTGTTCATGGGCGACATGCCCCTGATGACACCGAACGGCACGTTCATCGTGAACGGCACCGAGCGCGTGATCGTCAGCCAGATGCACCGCTCGCCCGGTGTGTTCTTTGATCACGACAAGGGCAAGACCCATTCCTCGGGCAAGCTGCTGTTTGCCTGCCGCATCATCCCGTATCGCGGCAGCTGGCTGGACTTTGAGTTCGACGCCAAGGACATCGTGTTCGCCCGTATCGACCGTCGTCGCAAACTGCCTGTGACAACCCTGCTTTATGCGCTGGGTCTGGATCAGGAAGCGATCATGGACGCGTATTACAACACCGTGTCCTACAAGCTGGACAAGAAGAAAGGCTGGGTTACGCCCTTCTTCCCCGAGCGTGTGCGCGGCACCCGTCCGACATATGATCTGATCGACGCGAAATCGGGCGAAGTGATTGCCGAAGCGGGCAAGAAAGTCACCCCGCGCGCGGTCAAGAAGCTGATCGACGAAGGTGCTGTTACCGACCTGCTGGTGCCCTTCGACAACATCGTCGGCAAGTATGTCGCCAAGGACATCATCAACGAAGAAAACGGCGCGATCTATGTCGAAGCCGGTGATGAGCTGACCCTGGAGTATGATAAAGACGGCGACCTGATCGGCGGCACTGTCAAGGACCTGATGGATGCGGGCATCACCGACATCCCGGTTCTGGACATCGACAACGTCAACGTTGGCCCCTACATGCGCAACACCATGGCTCAGGACAAGAACCTGAACCGTGAAAGCGCGCTGATGGACATCTACCGCGTCATGCGTCCGGGCGAGCCTCCCACCGTCGAGGCTGCGTCGGCTCTGTTCGACACCCTGTTCTTCGACAGCGAGCGCTATGACCTGTCCGCCGTTGGTCGTGTGAAGATGAACATGCGTCTGGCTCTGGACGCGCCGGATACGCTGCGCACGCTGCGCCGCGAAGACATCGTGGCCTGCATCAAGGCGCTGGTGGAACTGCGTGACGGCAAAGGCGACGTGGACGATATCGACCACCTCGGCAACCGTCGTGTGCGTTCGGTCGGCGAACTGATGGAAAATCAGTACCGCGTTGGCCTGCTGCGCATGGAGCGCGCGATCAAAGAGCGTATGTCGTCGGTCGAGATCGACACCGTCATGCCGCAGGACCTGATCAATGCGAAACCAGCTGCGGCTGCTGTTCGTGAATTCTTTGGCTCATCGCAGCTGTCGCAGTTCATGGACCAGACCAACCCGCTTTCGGAAGTCACCCACAAACGCCGTCTCTCGGCGCTTGGCCCGGGTGGTCTGACGCGTGAGCGTGCGGGCTTTGAGGTGCGCGACGTACACCCGACCCACTATGGTCGGATGTGCCCGATTGAAACGCCCGAAGGTCCGAACATTGGTCTGATCAACTCGCTGGCCACCTTTGCCCGCGTGAACAAGTATGGCTTCATCGAAACACCCTACCGCGTCGTCAAAGACGCCGAGGTGACCGATGAGGTACACTACATGTCCGCGACCGAAGAAATGCGTCACACCGTGGCGCAGGCGAACGCGACGCTGGATGCCGATGGCAAGTTCATCAACGATCTGGTTTCGACCCGTCAGGCCGGTGACTACACCCTCGCCCCGCGCGAGAATGTGGACCTGATCGACGTGTCGCCGAAACAGCTGGTCTCGGTTGCTGCATCGCTGATCCCATTCCTTGAGAATGACGACGCCAACCGCGCTCTGATGGGCTCGAACATGCAACGTCAGGCGGTTCCGCTGCTGCGGGCCGAGGCTCCGCTGGTCGGTACCGGAATCGAGGAAAAGGTTGCGATCGACTCGGGCGCTGCAATTCAGGCGAAACGCGCCGGTATCATCGACCAAGTCGATGCCCAGCGTATCGTTATCCGCGCCACCGAGGATCTGGAACTCGGCGATGCTGGCGTTGACATCTATCGTCTGCGCAAGTTCCAGCGTTCGAACCAGAACACCTGCATCAACCAGCGTCCGCTGATCAAGGTGGGTGACACCGTGCAGAAGGGCGAGGTCATTGCCGACGGTCCGTCGACCGATATGGGTGAACTGGCCCTTGGTAAAAACGTGGTCGTCGCGTTCATGCCGTGGAACGGTTACAACTACGAAGACTCGATCCTGATCTCGGAACGTATCGCGCGTGACGACGTCTTTACCTCGGTCCATATCGAGGAATTTGAAGTCGCCGCCCGTGACACCAAGCTGGGCCCGGAAGAGATCACCCGCGACATCCCGAACGTCGGTGAAGAAGCGCTGCGCAACCTCGACGAGGCTGGCATCGTTTACATCGGCGCGGATGTTGAGCCGGGCGATATTCTGGTCGGCAAGATCACTCCGAAGGGCGAAAGCCCGATGACACCGGAAGAAAAGCTGCTGCGCGCCATCTTTGGTGAGAAAGCATCAGACGTGCGCGACACCTCGCTGCGCGTGAAGCCGGGCGATTACGGTACGGTTGTTGAGGTTCGCGTCTTCAACCGTCACGGCGTCGAGAAAGACGAGCGTGCGCTGCAGATCGAGCGTGAGGAAGTCGAACGTCTGGCCCGTGACCGGGACGACGAGCTGGCGATCCTTGACCGCAACATCTATGCGCGTCTGCAAGGCCTGATCCTGGGTAAAACCGCTGTCAAAGGCCCGAAAGGCGTCAAGGCAGGGTCGGTGATCACCGAGGATCTGCTGGAAACCCTGACCCGTGGTCAGTGGTGGCAGCTGGCGCTGGAAGGCGAGCAGGACGCACAGATCGTCGAGGCTCTGAACGAGCAGTACGAAGTGCAAAAGCGTGCTCTGGACGCCCGTTTCGAGGACAAGGTCGAGAAAGTCCGCCGTGGCGACGACCTGCCGCCGGGTGTGATGAAGATGGTCAAAGTCTTCATCGCCGTGAAGCGTAAGCTGCAGCCGGGCGACAAGATGGCCGGTCGTCACGGGAACAAAGGTGTGATCTCCAAGGTTGTTCCGATGGAAGACATGCCGTTCCTGGCCGATGGTACTCCGGTTGACTTCTGTCTGAACCCGCTGGGTGTGCCTTCGCGTATGAACGTCGGTCAGATCCTTGAAACCCACATGGGTTGGGCCGCACGCGGTCTGGGTCTGAACATTGACGACGCTTTGGGTGAATACCGCCGGTCCGGCGATCTGACCCCGGTACGCGAAGCGATGAAGCTGGCCTATGGCGAAAATGTCTACGAAGAAGGCATCACAGGTCTGGACGAGGATGGCCTGATCGAGGCTGCGGGCAACGTGACCCGCGGTGTTCCGATTGCGACCCCGGTCTTTGACGGGGCCAAAGAGGCTGACGTCAACGACGCGCTGGTGCGTGCAGGCTTCTCGGAAAGCGGTCAGTCGGTTCTGTTCGACGGGCGCACCGGTGAGCAATTCGCGCGTCCGGTGACCGTGGGCATCAAGTACCTGCTGAAACTGCACCACCTGGTGGACGACAAGATCCACGCGCGTTCGACCGGGCCGTACAGCCTGGTTACCCAGCAGCCGCTGGGTGGTAAGGCGCAGTTCGGTGGTCAGCGCTTTGGTGAGATGGAAGTCTGGGCTCTGGAAGCATACGGCGCCGCCTACACCCTGCAGGAGATGCTCACCGTGAAATCGGATGACGTCGCCGGCCGGACCAAGGTCTATGAGTCGATCGTCAAGGGCGAGGATAACTTTGAAGCGGGCGTACCGGAATCGTTCAACGTTCTGGTGAAAGAAGTCCGTGGCCTCGGCCTGAATATGGAACTCCTGGATGCGGAGGTTGAGGAGTGAGGGCGCAGCCCTTTCTCCCGTCCCCCCTTCCGCAAGATTTGAGGTAACAAATGAACCAGGAAATCACCAACAACCCGTTCAACCCGCTGACGCCCCCGAAGGTCTTTGACGAGATCAAGGTCTCGCTGGCGTCGCCCGAGCGAATCCTGTCTTGGTCCTATGGCGAGATCAAGAAACCCGAAACCATCAACTACCGCACGTTCAAGCCCGAGCGTGACGGTCTGTTCTGCGCGCGTATCTTTGGCCCGATCAAAGATTACGAATGTCTGTGCGGCAAATATAAGCGGATGAAATATCGCGGCGTTGTCTGCGAGAAATGCGGTGTGGAAGTCACCCTGCAGAAAGTCCGCCGCGAGCGTATGGGCCATATCGAACTGGCCGCGCCCGTCGCACACATCTGGTTCCTGAAATCGCTGCCGTCCCGCATCGGTCTGATGCTGGACATGACGCTGCGTGATCTGGAACGCGTTCTGTACTTTGAAAACTATGTCGTCATCGAGCCCGGTCTGACTGACCTGACCTACGGCCAGATGCTGACTGAAGAAGAGTACATGGACGCGCAGGATGCCTATGGCATGGATGCGTTCACCGCGAATATCGGTGCCGAAGCCATCCGCGAGATGCTGGCACAGATCGATCTGGAAGCCGAAGCCGAGCAGCTGCGCGCTGATCTGGCCGAAGCAACCGGCGAGTTGAAGCCCAAAAAGATCATCAAGCGTCTGAAGGTTGTTGAATCCTTCCTCGAGTCGGGCAACCGGCCTGAATGGATGGTGATGACCGTGATCCCGGTCATTCCACCGGAACTGCGTCCGCTGGTCCCGCTGGATGGTGGCCGTTTCGCGACCTCGGATCTGAACGATCTGTATCGCCGCGTCATCAACCGGAACAACCGTCTGAAGCGTCTGATCGAACTGCGCGCGCCTGACATCATCGTCCGCAACGAAAAGCGGATGTTGCAGGAATCCGTGGACGCTCTGTTCGACAACGGCCGTCGTGGCCGCGTGATCACCGGCGCCAACAAGCGTCCGCTGAAATCGCTGTCGGACATGCTGAAAGGCAAGCAGGGCCGCTTCCGTCAGAACCTTCTTGGTAAGCGCGTCGACTTCTCGGGCCGTTCGGTCATCGTGACCGGTCCGGAACTCAAACTGCACCAGTGTGGTCTGCCCAAGAAGATGGCGTTGGAGCTGTTCAAGCCGTTCATCTACTCGCGCCTTGAAGCCAAGGGTCTGTCTTCGACTGTTAAGCAAGCGAAGAAACTGGTCGAGAAAGAACGTCCCGAAGTGTGGGATATCCTCGACGAGGTGATCCGCGAACATCCTGTCATGCTGAACCGTGCGCCGACGCTGCACCGTCTTGGCATTCAGGCGTTCGAGCCGGTTCTGATCGAAGGTAAAGCCATCCAGCTGCACCCGCTGGTCTGCTCGGCCTTTAACGCCGACTTCGACGGGGACCAGATGGCCGTTCACGTCCCGCTAAGCCTTGAGGCGCAGCTGGAAGCGCGTGTTCTGATGATGTCGACGAACAACGTTCTGTCGCCTGCAAACGGTGCACCGATCATCGTTCCGTCGCAGGATATGATCTTGGGTCTGTACTATGTGACCCTCGAACGCGAAGGCATGCCGGGCGAAGGCAAGGTCTTCGGTTCGATCGAAGAAGTTCAGCACGCGCTGGACGCCGGTGAGGTGCATCTGCACTCGAAAATCACCGCGCGGATCACGCAGATCGACGACGAAGGCAACGAAGTTCAGAAGCGCTATGAAACCACTCCGGGCCGTCTGCGTCTGGGTGCATTGCTGCCGATGAACAACAAAGCCCCGTTCGAGCTGGTCAACCGCCTGCTGCGGAAGAAAGAAGTGCAGCAGGTGATCGACACCGTCTACCGTTACTGCGGTCAGAAAGAGTCGGTTATCTTCTGTGACCAGATCATGTCGATGGGCTTCAAAGAAGCGTTCAAGGCGGGCATCTCGTTCGGTAAGGACGACATGGTCATCCCGGATGACAAGTGGGGCATCGTTGATGACACCCGCGGTCAGGTGAAGGACTTTGAACAGCAGTACATGGACGGCCTGATCACTCAGGGCGAAAAGTACAACAAAGTTGTTGATGCCTGGTCGAAGTGTAACGACCGCGTCACCGAAGCGATGATGAGCACCATCTCTGACGTTGCCAAGGCCGAAGACGGGTCGGATCAGGAGCCGAACTCGGTCTACATGATGGCCCACTCCGGTGCGCGTGGCTCGGTCACTCAGATGAAACAGCTGGGCGGTATGCGTGGCCTGATGGCCAAGCCGAACGGTGACATCATCGAGACGCCGATTATCTCGAACTTTAAAGAAGGTCTGACCGTTCTCGAGTACTTCAACTCGACCCACGGTGCCCGTAAGGGTCTGTCGGATACCGCTCTGAAGACGGCGAACTCGGGTTACCTGACCCGTCGTCTGGTGGACGTCGCACAGGACTGCATCGTTCGCGAGATCGACTGTGGTACTGAGCGTGCGATCACAGCCGAAGCCGCCGTGAATGACGGTGAGGTTGTTGCCTCGCTGGCCGAACGTGTGCTGGGTCGTGTGGCGGCTGACGATGTTCTGCGTCCGGGCACCGATGAGGTGATCGTGGCCGCTGGTCAGTTGATCGACGAACGCATGGCGGACACCATTGACGAAGCTGGTGTTGCGTCGATGCGCATCCGCTCGCCTCTGACCTGTGAGTCCGAGGAAGGCGTCTGCGCCACCTGCTACGGTCGTGACCTTGCACGCGGCACGATGGTGAACACAGGTGAGGCTGTCGGCATCATCGCCGCGCAGTCCATTGGTGAACCCGGTACGCAGCTGACGATGCGTACTTTCCACATCGGTGGTGTTGCGCAAGGTGGTCAGCAGTCGTTCCAGGAAGCCAGCCAGGAAGGCGTCGTTTCCTTCGAGAACCCGCAGATTCTGGTCAATGCCGCAGGCGAAAGCCTCGTTATGGGCCGGAACATGAAGCTGGTGATCAGCGACGAACACGGCGAAGAGCGTGCCAGCCACAAGCTGGGCTATGGCTCCAAGCTGTTCGTCAGGGACGGCACCAAGGTTGCTCGTGGCGACAAGCTGTTCGAATGGGATCCCTACACCCTGCCGATCATCGCCGAGAAAGCCGGTACCGCGAAATATGTCGACCTTGTTTCGGGCCTTGCGGTCCGGGATGAGACCGACGATGCAACCGGCATGACCCAGAAGATCGTGATCGACTGGCGCGCGGCCCCCAAAGGCAGCGACCTCAAGCCCGAGATCATTCTGGTTGGTGAAGATGGCGAGCCGGTCCGCAACGATGCGGGCAACCCGGTTCACTATCCGATGTCGGTGGATGCGATCCTGTCCGTCGAAGATGGTCAGACCATCGAAGCCGGTGACGTTGTTGCGCGTATCCCGCGTGAAGGCGCCAAGACCAAGGACATCACCGGTGGTCTGCCACGTGTGGCCGAACTGTTCGAAGCCCGTCGTCCGAAAGATCACGCGATCATCGCAGAAGCCGATGGTTACGTGCGCTTTGGCCGCGACTACAAGAACAAGCGCCGCATCAGCATCGAACCGGCTGACGAGTCCATGGAGACCATCGAATACATGGTACCCAAGGGCAAGCACATCCCGGTCGCCGAAGGGGACTTCATCCAGAAGGGTGAATACCTGATGGACGGTAACCCGGCTCCGCATGACATCCTGTCCATCATGGGTGTCGAAGCGCTGGCGGATTACATGATCGACGAGGTGCAGGACGTCTACCGCTTGCAGGGCGTGAAGATCAACGACAAGCACATCGAAGTCATCGTGCGCCAGATGCTGCAGAAGTGGGAGATCCTGGATTCAGGTGACACCACCCTGCTGAAAGGCGAACATGTCGACAAGCAAGAGTTCGACGCAGCCAACGAGAAGACTATCTCGCGTGGCGGTCGTCCGGCTCAGGGTGAGCCGATCCTTCTGGGGATCACCAAAGCTTCGCTGCAGACGCGTTCGTTCATCTCGGCGGCGTCGTTCCAGGAAACCACCCGCGTGCTGACCGAAGCCTCGGTTCAGGGCAAGAAAGACAAGCTGGTTGGCCTGAAAGAGAACGTAATCGTTGGTCGACTGATCCCCGCCGGGACCGGTGGGGCCACTCAGGCCGTCCGCCACATCGCGCAGTCGCGTGACAACGTGGTTATCGAAGCCCGCCGGGAAGAGGCCGAAGCAGCCGCTGCTCTGGCCGCTCCGACCTTCGACGACGACATGGTCGGTGATGAGCTGGACGTTCTGGTGGAAACACCGGAAAGCCGCGAATAGGCACCCTCAATAACTAAGAAAGGCCCCGCGATTTCGCGGGGCCTTTCTTGTTGTGAGCGCTCCGAGGCGAACTCTCACAAAGATAGTTACTAATGTGACCCGGTTTGTGGCATGCTTTCGTCAACAGAGGAGGGGGCCGCAATGACAACTCGTCAAACGCATGGGCGAAAGCGTCTGTATGACAGTATTTTGGACACCGTCGGAGACACGCCAAGCATACGAATAAACAGGATCGCGCCCTCAAACGTGACGGTCTATGTGAAGTTCGAAGCATTTAACCCGGCCAGTTCTGTCAAGGATCGCCTTGCCCTCAACATCATCGAAGCGGCAGAACGCGACGGTAGCTTAAAACCCGGTCAGACAGTAGTTGAGGCGACCTCGGGGAATACCGGTATCGGGCTGGCGATGGTCTGTGCGGCCAAAGGCTATCCCTTGGTTGTGACGATGGCCGACAGTTTCTCGGTCGAGCGACGCAAGCTGATGAGGTTTTTGGGGGCAAAAGTTGTCCTGACACCGCGCGCGCAAAAGGGGTTCGGCATGTATACAAAAGCCAAGGAATTGGCCGAGCAGAACGGCTGGTTCCTGGCCAGCCAGTTCGAAACCGCAGCCAATGCCGATATTCACGAAAATACCACCGCGAGGGAAATCTTGGGTGATTTTGACGGGCATAATCTGGATTATTGGGTTACGGGCTATGGCACTGGTGGGACCGTCTCGGGCGTGGCCCGGGCTCTTAGAAAAGCGCGCCCTGAGACCAAGATCATACTGACAGAGCCTGCCAACGCAGCCATTGTGTCGTCAGGATATGTGAACACGCGCAATGAAATACACCAGCCGACCGAGAGCCACCCGAACTTCGAACCGCATCCGATACAGGGTTGGACGCCTGATTTCATTCCGTGGGTTCTGCAGGAGGCCATTGATAACTCGTACTATGATGAGTTGATTCCCGTTCCCGGTAGCGACGGTATTGCATGGTCGCGCCGTTTGGCCGCGGAAGAGGGGATATTTACCGGTATTTCTGGTGGCTCGACCTTTGCGGTCGCGATGAAACTGGCCGAGACTGCGCCGGAAGGTTCCGTCATGTTGGTAATGTTACCAGATACGGGCGAGCGTTACCTTTCGACCCCATTGTTTGATGGCGTAGAAGAGGAGATGACGGATGATGAGATCGAGATCTCGAAATCTACGCCTTCCGCCCAGATGACAGATTGAAACGACTGAAAAGTCGACAGTTTGTGTAGCTCGTCGGAACTATTACTACAGGATTGTCCGGCGCATATTGACTTCGTGATCGATTGAACAGTGAGTACGGCGATATATTGAAGACCGGGTGTTGATTAAATGAGTCCTAACGTTAAAGGCGCGCTGCTGATGATGGGCAGCATGGTGGCCTTTACCGTCAATGATGCGTTGGTGAAAGTGGTGGGGCAAGATCTGCCTCTGTTCCAACTTGTGACCATGCGCGGAGTTTTGGCGACAGTCCTTGTGTTGATAATGGCCCGTTATCTTGGGGCGCTTCACCTGAATTTTCCCCTCCATGACAAATGGCTTATCGCATTACGTTGCCTGGCAGAGTTGGCGGCGACCATCTTCTTTTTAACGGCTCTGATGCACATGCCGCTTGCCAACGTTACGGCAGTTCTACAGGCGTTGCCGCTGACCGTGACTTTGGGTGCTGCCTTATTCTTCGGTGAAGTAATTGGATGGAGGCGTATTGCTGCAATTGCGCTTGGGTTCGTCGGTATGTTGTTGATCGTTCGGCCCGGTCCTGAAGGGTTCAGCATCTATGCGATTTACGCATTGATTGCGGTTGCTTCCGTTACAGTTCGCGATTTGATCACCCGCCGAATGTCAGCCGAAGTACCTTCTATGGTGGTAACACTGGCGACATCCCTCACTATCACATTGGCAGCGATCATCGTCTCCACGTTTGAAGGATGGGTGCCGGTCTCGACCGCATCTGGAGCGATGATCGCCAGCGCTGCGGTCTTTGTTCTGATAGGCTATCTGTTCAGTGTCATGGTGATGCGCGTGGGCGAGGTCGGTTTTGTTGCGCCATTTCGCTATTCCAGCCTGCTTTGGGCACTGGGACTGGGGTGGGCTGTGTTTGGTGACTGGCCGGACGCGATCACAATGCTGGGTGGTGCATTGGTAGTTGGGGCAGGGATGTTCACTCTGTTTCGCGAACGGTCGCGTCAGGCGGAGAAGTGAGGCAAACGTACGAAACCGGGGTTTAGCGCGAAACGCGTGGCAAAATCGGTCTCGATTTCGGGCGTGATCGGCGCAAGCTGCGCCTTCTGCTTTTCAGCGCGCGGCGAGTCGTTGGAGTTGTTCAATGTCCTGATCCACATCGGGCGATCAGGATAACTGACCACTGGCATGAAACGCCCGATCCGGTTGTGGGTAAAACTTATGATCGTGTGGGCGCACCCGCCCGCGATAAGCATGCCCAAGCCCACCCCAAGCAGAGATTTGTAGACTTGTGCCGCCCGAACCCCATTCGGCCCAAAGCAGGCCTGGTATCCGTTGTTGAAATCGAGGCCTATGGCCTGATTTTTTCCAATCAGCCCGGCAACATCATCGGCGGACTCGCGCAGTCTTTCGATGAAATTAATCGAAATGCTGTCGTCGTCATCATGGCGAAATTGAAGACAGGGCCGGTCCGGATTTGAACGCGCTTCCTGAAGGATTCGTTTCATGACCTGCCGGTGTTTCTGGCTTGGTTCGACGGGTCTTTGGACAATTCGTACCTGCTTGATGTCAGCGGTGAGGTCCTTAAGCCGGCCGAGCGCCTTTCGCGGCAGACAGTCCCCAACAACGACCAGAAGCTGATAGTCCCCATCTGTCTGCGCGCGAAAGCTGGGCAACGTCACAGATTCGAACAGGCGGAACCGCTCTTCCAGACGAGCAGGGTTGTAGAGATGGGCGCGCCGATCTGCGACCGTGTCATGTTCGATCTGGAAATCGCCCAGAGCAGGGAATGAAAATCGGCACAGGCCAAAGACTTGCATGGGGCATCCAATGGTTTGCAGGGCATGCTCACTATGCATCCGGTGCCGAAGTGCTGCAATGTGTCGGCGCAGTGGTAATCTCCATTAGTTCCTGATAGACGGCCGGAGCTCTTATGTACAACACGCCTTTCCCGCTGGGCTGTTGACACTCGGGCCGACTCCCCTTAATACGCGCGACATCTCGGTACCGGGGGCCGCCCCATAACCGATTTCAGTAATGAACTGGTCAAGGCCCGGACACTTTTATCGTTCGCGCCCTCTGATAACAAACCGCGACGTTCACCTCGGAATGGGAACGCTCGCGGGTTTTGCGCTTGTGGACGCATGAGTGCAGCGAATTTAACCGCACGCAACGCGCGTGCATGTCATGTGTGTTGCAAAACGGGGAAGAAACCGGAATGCCAACTATTCAACAGCTGATCCGCAAACCGCGGCAGCCCAAAGTAAAACGCTCGAAGTCCATGCACCTGGAGCAGTGCCCGCAGAAACGCGGCGTCTGCACCCGCGTGTACACCACCACACCAAAGAAGCCGAACTCGGCTATGCGTAAGGTTGCCAAAGTGCGCCTGACCAACGGGTTCGAGGTGATCTCGTACATCCCCGGTGAAAGCCACAACCTGCAGGAACACTCGGTTGTTCTGATCCGTGGCGGCCGTGTGAAAGACCTTCCCGGTGTGCGTTACCACATCCTGCGCGGTGTTCTGGATACTCAGGGCGTCAAAGACCGTAAGCAACGCCGTTCGAAATACGGCGCGAAGCGTCCCAAGTAAGAAGGAGAGGCTGATATGTCACGTCGTCACGCCGCCGAAAAACGCGAAGTCCTGCCTGACGCCAAATTTGGCGACAAGGTACTAACCAAATTCATGAACAACCTGATGATCGACGGCAAGAAGTCGGTCGCAGAGCGAATCGTTTACAACGCGTTTGACCGCGTTGAGAACAAGGTAAAGCGCGCTCCTGTCGAAGTGTTCCACGAAGCGCTCGACAACATCAAACCGTCGGTCGAGGTTCGCTCGCGCCGCGTTGGTGGTGCAACCTATCAGGTTCCGGTCGAAGTGCGCCCTGAGCGCCGCGAAGCACTGGCCATCCGCTGGCTGATCACTGCTGCGCGCGGCCGCAACGAAAACACCATGGAAGAGCGCCTTGCAGGCGAGCTGCTGGACGCCGTTCAGTCCCGCGGTACTGCCGTCAAGAAACGCGAAGACACCCACAAGATGGCCGAGGCGAACAAAGCCTTCAGCCATTATCGTTGGTAATCCGAGAGGCTTAGACCAATGGCACGCGAATATCCGCTCGAACTGTACCGTAACTTCGGTATCATGGCGCACATCGACGCAGGTAAGACCACCTGCTCGGAGCGTATCCTGTATTACACTGGTAAATCCCACAACATCGGTGAGGTGCACGATGGTGCAGCCACCATGGACTGGATGGAGCAGGAGCAGGAACGCGGCATCACCATCACTTCGGCTGCGACCACCACTTTCTGGGAACGCACCGAGGACGGTCAGACCGCAGAAACTCCTAAGCACCGCCTGAACATCATCGACACCCCCGGCCACGTTGACTTCACCATCGAAGTTGAGCGTTCGCTGGCGGTTCTCGACGGTGCTGTCTGCGTTCTGGACGCAAACGCCGGTGTTGAGCCCCAGACCGAAACCGTGTGGCGTCAGGCTGACCGCTACAAGGTTCCGCGTATGGTTTTCGTCAACAAAATGGACAAGATCGGCGCTGACTTCTTCAACTGCGTCAACATGATCGAAGACCGCACCGGCGCACGCGCTGTTCCGGTTGGTATTCCGATCGGTGCCGAGTCCGAGCTGGAAGGCCTGATCGACCTGGTCACCATGGAAGAGTGGCTGTGGCAGGGCGAAGATCTGGGCGCAAGCTGGATCAAAGCTCCTATCCGCGACAGCCTGAAAGACATGGCTGACGAATGGCGCGGCAAGATGATCGAAGCGGCCGTCGAAATGGACGACGACGCGATGATGGAATACCTGGAAGGCAATGAGCCCGACGTTCCGACCCTGCGCGCCCTGCTGCGCAAAGGTACTCTGGAAATCGCGTTCGTTCCGGTTCTGGGTGGTTCGGCGTTCAAGAACAAAGGCGTTCAGCCGCTGCTCAACGCTGTGATCGACTATCTGCCCAGCCCGCTGGACGTTGTTGATTACATGGGCTTCAAACCCGGCGACGAGGAAGAAGTTCGTGACATCGCCCGTCGTGCAGACGATGATATGGCCTTCTCGGGCCTGGCGTTCAAAATTATGAACGACCCCTTCGTTGGCTCGCTGACCTTCACTCGCATCTACTCGGGCACCATGAACAAGGGTGACTCGATCCTGAACTCGACCAAAGGTAAGAAAGAGCGCATCGGTCGTATGATGATGATGCACTCGAACAACCGGGAAGAGATCGAAGAAGCGTTTGCAGGCGACATCATCGCGCTGGCGGGTCTGAAAGACACCACCACCGGTGATACCCTGTGTGACGCGAAGGATCCGGTGGTTCTTGAAACCATGACCTTCCCCGATCCGGTGATCGAGATCGCGGTTGAGCCCAAAACCAAGGGCGACCAAGAGAAGATGTCTCAGGGTCTGGCCCGTCTGGCCGCCGAAGACCCGTCCTTCCGTGTGGAAACTGATCTGGAATCCGGTCAGACCATCATGAAGGGCATGGGCGAACTTCACCTGGACATCCTGGTTGACCGTCTGAAGCGCGAGTTCAAGGTTGAAGCGAACATCGGTGCACCTCAGGTGGCCTATCGTGAAACCATCTCGATGCCGGTCGAGCACACCTACACCCACAAGAAACAGTCGGGTGGTTCGGGTCAGTTCGCGGAAGTCAAGCTGGAGATCCAGCCGACCGAGGCAGGCGAAGGCTATTCGTTCGAAAGTCGCATCGTTGGCGGCGCCGTTCCGAAGGAATACATCCCGGGTGTTGAAAAAGGCATCAACTCGGTCATGGATAGCGGCCCGCTGGCTGGCTTCCCCGTGATCGACTTCAAGGTTGCCCTGCTGGACGGTAAGTTCCACGACGTTGACTCGAGCGTTCTGGCGTTCGAAATCGCATCGCGGATGTGTATGCGTGAAGGCATGCGCAAAGCTGGCGCGAAACTGCTTGAACCGATCATGAAGGTCGAAGTGATCACCCCGGAAGAATACACCGGCGGTATCATCGGCGACCTGACCTCGCGTCGTGGCCAGGTATCTGGTCAGGAACCGCGCGGCAACGCGATCGCGATTGACGCGTTCGTTCCGCTGGCGAACATGTTCGGCTACATCAACACTCTGCGTTCGATGTCGTCGGGCCGTGCCCAGTTCACCATGCAGTTCGACCACTACGATCCGGTTCCGCAGAACATCTCGGACGAGATTCAGGCGAAATACGCATAAGCGAAGATTTGAGGGAGCGCGGCTAACGCGCTCCCTTCATTACCGAAAAAGGAGGCCATCATGGCAAAGGAAAAGTTTGAGCGTAATAAGCCGCACGTCAACATCGGCACGATTGGCCACGTTGACCACGGCAAGACCACGCTGACCGCAGCAATCACCAAGTATTTTGGTGACTTCAAAGCGTATGACCAGATTGACGGCGCGCCTGAAGAAAAAGCACGTGGCATCACCATCTCGACCGCCCACGTGGAGTACGAGACCGACAACCGCCACTATGCGCATGTCGACTGCCCCGGCCACGCCGACTACGTCAAGAACATGATCACCGGTGCTGCCCAGATGGACGGCGCGATCCTGGTTGTGAACGCAGCTGACGGCCCGATGCCGCAGACCCGCGAGCACATCCTGCTGGGCCGCCAGGTTGGCATCCCGAAGATGGTCGTGTTCATGAACAAAGTTGACCAGGTTGACGACGAAGAGCTGCTGGAACTGGTTGAGATGGAAGTTCGCGAACTGCTGTCCAGCTACGAATACCCCGGCGACGATATTCCGATCATCGCAGGTTCGGCTCTGGCCGCGATGGAAGGCAACAACCCGGAAATCGGCGAAGAGAAGATCAAGGAACTGATGGCGGCTGTTGATGACTACATCGACACCCCTGAGCGTGAAGTTGACAAGCCGTTCCTGATGCCGGTCGAAGACGTGTTCTCGATCTCGGGCCGTGGTACCGTTGTGACCGGCCGTGTCGAGCGTGGCGTGATCAATGTTGGCGACGAGATCGAAATCGTCGGCATCCGTGACACTCAGAAAACCACCTGTACTGGTGTTGAAATGTTCCGCAAGCTGCTGGATCGCGGTGAAGCGGGCGACAACATCGGCGCACTGCTGCGCGGTATCGACCGTGACGGCGTTGAGCGTGGCCAGGTTCTGTGTAAGCCGGGTTCGGTTACACCGCACACCAAGTTCGAAGCCGAAGCCTACATCCTGACCAAGGAAGAAGGCGGTCGTCACACCCCGTTCTTTGCGAACTACCGTCCGCAGTTCTACTTCCGTACAACTGACGTGACCGGCACCGTGACCCTGGCGGCTGGCACCGAGATGGTTATGCCCGGCGACAACGTCGGCTTCACCGTCGAGCTGATCGCCCCGATCGCGATGGAAGACGGCCTGCGCTTTGCGATCCGCGAAGGCGGCCGCACCGTCGGCGCCGGCGTCGTCTCGAAAATCATCGAGTAATCCGCGTAAGCGAATATACAAAGAAAGGGCGTCCCTCGGGGCGCCCTTTTTCGTTTTTGCCTAAGCCAACAGTAATGCTAACTTCTTTCGTATTGAGACATTGCAATTAGAAAGAGGTCATAAGATGCACTTTTGGGCGCGTTCAGTTTGTCTTGTCGCAGCGGTTGCTTTCTCATCTACCTCTGCGTCCTCACAACAGATTGCGGATCGGATCTATTTGGGCGGGCCAATTGTAACGATGAACGATACGGCTCCGTCCGCCGAAGCTGTCGCAGTCAAAGACGGGCGCATTCTTGCGGTCGGGTCGCTATCTGACTTGTCGGTGCATCAGGGTGAGGAAACCGAAACCTATGATCTGGAAGGGCGCGCGATGCTTCCGGGTTTCGTTGATAGCCACGGACATGTCGTCATGGGCGGCCTGCAAGCCCTGTCCGCTAACCTTCTTGCGCCACCGGACGGGGATGTCATTGATATCGCCAGTCTGCAATCCACGCTGACTGACTGGGCCGAGGAGAATGCGCAAGCCGTTGAGCAGGTCAAAATGATCATCGGTTTTGGTTACGATAATGCTCAATTAAAGGAACTCCGTCACCCAACACGACAAGAGCTGGACATTGTGTCTGAGGACTTGCCGGTCGTCATTATTCATCAGTCTGGGCATATAGGTGTCGCAAACTCGAAAGCTTTGGAATTAGCTGGTATAACGGCGGCTTCCGAAGCACCTCCGGGCGGGGTGATCCAACGCGATGAGGCCGGAGAGCCAAACGGTGTTCTGGAGGAGTACGCGTTCTTTTCTGTTCTCGTTCCCTTGCTGGGAAATCTGGGTGAAGAGGGTCTGGCAGCATTTGCCCGAGCTGGAACCGACCTTTGGGCAAAGTTTGGATATACGACCGGGCAGGAAGGCCGATCATCAGGTCAGATTGTCGAGGTTCTCAGGAAAGTTGCTGCGGAAGAAGCTCTTCCAATCGATGTAGTAGCCTTCCCGGATGTTCTTGAGTCGAAAGAGTTTATTGGTGCGAACACTTCGAAAAGCTACGAAAACAGGGTTCGGGTCGGGGGCTGTAAACTTACAATTGATGGCTCGCCGCAAGGTTTCACCGCTTTAAGGGATCGACCCTATTATGATCCGGTTGGGAACTATGCTGCCGGCTACGCAGGATACGCAGCCATCACGATGGAGCAACTCCAGGACGCGGTGAATTGGTGTTACGACAACGATTTCCAAATCCTCGTGCATTCCAACGGTGAAGGGGCATCTGACATGCTGATTGCTGCACTCGAAGAGGCACAGATCAAGTATGGCGATCCTGGCAACCGCCCAGTTCTGATTCACGGTCAGTTTCTTCGCGAGGATCAAGTCGCAAGCCTTAAGCGCCTTGGTGTGTTTCCGTCGCTCTTTCCGATGCATACGTTCTATTGGGGCGATTGGCACCGGGATCATACGGTCGGGCCGATAAACGCAGAAAATATTTCGCCTACAGGATGGCTGCACGAGCGTGGCATGAAGTTCGGCACGCATCACGATGCGCCGGTCGCCTTTCCGAACAGCATGCGTGTTCTCGCCGCGACGGTAACCCGCCGCACACGGTCTGGTGACATTTTGGGTCCCCATCAAAGAGTCGACGTTATGACCGCCTTGAAAGCCATGACAATCTGGCCCGCCTGGCAGCATTTTGAAGAAGACGAGAAGGGGTCTATCGAAGTTGGAAAAGTCGCGGACTTTGTGATTTTGTCGGACGATCCTACTGCCGTCGATCCGGAAACACTGGCGGAGCTTGAAGTGCGTGTAACGATTAAAGGCGACGAGGTGGTCTATGAAGCGGAAGGCGATGTCAGAGAGGGAAATCTGCAATTCTCGCCATTTTCAAATGACCCTGTGATTGCACACCTTTTCATGCACGCGGTCTATCAAGGCATGAAGGTTGAAGCCCCGTGGCTTGTTAGGAACTAGCCTGTGGGTTTTGGGAACTGAGACGTCACCGAATTGGTTTTATCCGGCGACAGCTTTGGCTTCACCGTTGAGCTGATCGCGCCGATCGCGATGGAAGACGGTCTGCGCTTCGCGATCCGCGAAGGCGGTCGCACTGTCGGCGCCGGTGTTGTGTCGAAAGTCATCGAGTAATCACGGTAGGTCGGGGTTCAGCCCGGCACATCGACAAGACTAAAGCAGGCCGTCCCAAACCGGGGCAGCTTTTTTTACGGTCAATATCAAGTCTGCCTCGACATGCTCGCACCACTCTGAAAAAACGTTTAGACCATTTCACTTTTTAGGCGAAAGCATTGTGATGAAAATTCCGTTTAGCCGACTATTGATGTCGACGACTATAACGCTGCTTTGTGGTTCAGTTGCAACGGCACAGAATGAGGATTTTGATGACATTCCTAAGTCTGTCAATTGGGGTGGAGAACTTGGTCTCATTAGAAAAAGCACTCTGAAAGTCGCTGATGAAGTTACGGACAATTGCTGGACAAATTCATCGTCGATACGTTCGCGAGTTTACCTGACTTACGAAGCGAACGAAATTTTCGTGCCCGATTATGAACCGAAGTTTCTAAACTTCGAAACAGTTGTTACGACGTTGTCAGCATTTGGTTTTCGCACCTCAAGCGGTATATGTGCAATCAGCGCGACATTTGATGTCCAGACTCTGGTCAATTTAACGTTGGGTGGTGCCGAGGGCAAAAGTCGTTACAGTTTCAACTACGCGGCAACTATCTTCAAACGCTCATCAATATTCACCAATAGCGCGAACGTAAACGCGCCAATCAGCGATTTTTTTGAAGGAGCCGCATCCGAGTTTGTCGCCCAAACAATCGCGGCAAGACGATCCAGTGAAATTCTTGAGTACCAGCAAGATTACCCATCTGAGAACAAAAGGCCGATGTCGGTCGAAGAGTGGGATGCGATGATCGAAACATGGATGGAAAAACAGAATAACTAAAGATCTCTTCTCGAAACCGACTTAATTACGAATACACTTGCCAAACCCCACCAACCCCACTAATACGCGCGAGTTCTCAACAAGAACATCAAGGCGGGGTGATTCCCGCCTTTTGGGTTCGATGAGGGTTGGCGATGCGCGTCTGTCCTCCTCTCAACCTCAACGCCTGATAAAAGGCTGTATCTATGCAAAGCCAAAACATCCGTATTCGGCTGAAGGCATTTGACTATCGCGTTCTGGATGCCAGCACGCAAGAGATCGTCAACACTGCCAAGCGGACCGGCGCGAACGTGCGCGGCCCGATCCCGCTGCCGAACAAGATCGAGAAGTTCACGGTTCTCCGTGGCCCTCACGTTGACAAGAAATCCCGCGACCAGTTCGAGATCCGCACGCACAAGCGTCTCTTGGACATCGTTGATCCGACCCCCCAGACCGTTGACGCGCTGATGAAGCTCGACCTCGCTGCTGGTGTGGATGTCGAGATCAAGCTGCAGTCGTAAGATCGGAGGGTATAGATTATGCGCTCTGGTATTATCGCAAAAAAAGTTGGCATGACCCGCCTGTTCATGGAAGACGGCAAGCAGATCCCTGTGACCGTTCTTCACCTGGACAACCTGCAGGTTGTTGCACAGCGCACCGCTGACAAAGACGGCTACACTGCCGTTCAGCTGGGCGCCGGTGCTGCCAAAGCAAAACGCACCTCGAAGGCCATGCGCGGTCACTATGCCGCTGCCAAGGTCGAGCCCAAGCGTAAGCTGGCCGAGTTCCGCGTCTCTGAAGATGGCCTGATCGATGTGGGCGCCGAGATTTCGGCAGAACACTTCCTGGAAGGTCAGAAAGTTGACGTTTCGGGCACCTCGATCGGTAAAGGCTTTGCCGGTGCAATGAAGCGTTGGAACTTTGGTGGTCTGCGCGCCTCGCACGGTGTTTCGATCAGCCACCGTTCGCACGGTTCGACAGGTCAGTGTCAGGACCCGGGCAAGGTGTTCAAAGGCAAGAAGATGGCCGGTCACATGGGTGCTGCCCGTGTTACCACCCAGAACCTGGAAGTTGTCAAAACCGACGCCGACCGGAACCTGGTCTTCATCAAAGGCGCCGTTCCCGGACCGAAATCGGGCTGGGTCACCGTCAAGGACGCCGTCAAGAAGAAAGCACCGGAAGGCCTGCCTTTCCCGGCAGCCGTAAAAGGTGCTGCAACTGAAGCACCTGCGGAAGAAGCTCCCGCGGAAGGTGGTGAAGCATGAAACTTGATGTAATCAAACTGGACGGCGGCAAAGCCGGCAACATCGAGCTGGATGCGGACCTGTTCGGCCTTGAGCCGCGCGCGGACATCCTGCACCGTGTGGTCCGTTGGCAGCGCAACAACGCGCAGGCTGGCACTCACAAGGTCAAGACCCGCTCGGAAACCAGCTACTCGACCAAGAAGATCTATCGCCAGAAGGGCACCGGTGGCGCACGCCATGGTGACCGTAACGCGCCGATCTTCCGTGGTGGTGGTATCTACAAAGGCCCCGTCGTGCGTTCGCACGGTCATGACCTGCCGAAGAAGTTCCGCAAGCTTGGCCTGCGCCACGCTCTGTCGGCGAAAGCCAAGGCCGGTGAACTGGTTGTGATCGAAAACGCCGAAGCCGAAGGCAAGACCGCCGCTCTGGCCAAACAGGTTGCAAACCTGGGCTGGAAACGTGCTCTGGTCATCGACGGCGCGACCGTGAACGAAGGGTTCCTGAAAGCGTCCAAGAACATCGAAGGTCTGGATATCCTGCCGTCGATGGGCGCAAACGTCTATGACATCCTCAAGCGTGACACTCTGGTGCTCACCAAAGCGGCTGTCGAAGCACTGGAGGCTCGTCTGAAATGAGCGCGAAGGCAGAACACTACGACGTGATCCGCAAGCCGGTCATCACCGAAAAGTCGACCATGGCGTCTGAAAACGGCGCGGTTGTCTTTGAAGTGGCGATCGACAGTAACAAGCCGCAAATCAAAGAGGCCGTTGAGGCTCTGTTTGGTGTGAAGGTCAAAGCGGTGAACACCACTGTGACCAAAGGCAAGGTCAAGCGGTTCCGCGGCCAGCTGGGCCGTCGGAAAGACGTCAAAAAAGCATATGTGACCCTGGAAGAGGGTAACACAATCGACGTGAGCACCGGCCTTTGATCCGACGCTTACTGCGACTATTCACGGCCCCGGCGGTTCAACCCGCCGGGGCCGATTTCGTTTCGGACCCTGAAACTGCGCGTGCGCAGTTGTTGGAGAAGATGCGGGCTTTCAGCGCCGAGCCCTATTTTCAGATCGCCGATGAAAAGCTGGGGCTTTTGTCGGTTTTCGACGATCTGAAATACGACCGGGCGGATGTGGACATGATCTCTCCGGCGATGCGCAATCATGTGGTCGGTAAGCTTGGTCCGCTGGGGTTTCGCCAGACCTCGGGTACGGTGTTGGAACACGTCGAGGCCGAGATGCGTGTGCACATCCCCAAGTTCCACGCCCTCGGTGCGTCGCCCTTCGACATCACGCGCTATACTGAGAAACGCCCGCAGGATTACTGTCTCCTTACGCCCACACAGGTGGCCTGCCAGTACGTGGATCACTACGTGCTGGACGAAGCGGTGCAGCGGATCGAGACGTTAATTACGAAGCACCCGATCAACCTGCTCAAACTGGCGGATTATCTGGAAGGCAAACCCAAGCACCGCGCATTTCGCGAGGTTTTGGGTCATATCAAACTCAAGCAACGTATCGCGGTAGAGTCTGAGCCGCTCTGCAGAAGGCGGTCGTTGGGGTAAGAGTTGTGTTGACTCATCAGAAACGCTTCAGAAGCACGTGCAACCCTGGAAGAGAGACCACACATCGATATATCCGGCGGTCCGTGATTGGACGCGTCTTTGGGGAGAGGTAAGTGGCGTGCTCATGGGGGTTGTTCTTACGCGGCGACACAAAAATTTGAGCGCTAAACTCTCATAATTTGCACAATTCGCTTGCTATGTCGCGCGGGTAGTCTATCCGGCTTCCAACAAACAAAAGACATGGCAGGCGCATGACCGAAACCTCTCTCTCGACCCGGGAAAACCCGGATAGAACTGCCGCGCGGGATTGGGTTTCGACGCTTGCCAAATACCGCGAACCTAATCAATGGCGCAGTTCCTTTGAGCTGGGTGTCAGCATTATCCCATTCTTTGTGCTTTGGGCGCTGTCCTGGATGGCATTATCCATCAGCTACTGGCTGGCATTTGCCATTGCGGTCCTGAATGCGGCCTTCCTGCTGCGCCTGTTTGCGATCCAACACGATTGCGGGCACAGGGCGTTCTTCAAGAACCGGACAGTCAGCGACTGGGTTGGACGGGTGATCGGGGTGCTGACCCTTACACCTTATGATGTCTGGCGCCGCACTCATTCTTACCATCACAACAGTTCGGGTAACTTGGATAAGCGGGGAATGGGGGATATCCACACGCTGACAGTGGCTGAGTACCAATCCAAGTCTCCCATGAACCGGTTCTGGTATCGCGTTTACCGCAATCCGGTCACACTGTTCGTACTTGGTCCCGGCTATTTGTTCCTGCTCCAAAACCGTCTGCCCTTGGGTTTAACTGGTAACGCTCGGTTCTGGGTCAGCGCGATGGGCACCAATATAGCTATTCTGACCGCACTTTTTGCTGTCTACTACTATGGCGGCTTGATGCCGGTCCTACTGATTTTTCTGCCCTCAACCCTGATTGCGGCAACTGCAGGAGTATGGCTGTTTTATGTTCAGCACCAATTCGAAGAAACGCATTGGGAATCGGACAAGGATTGGCAGTTGCACGAGGCGGCCCTGCACGGAAGCTCGCATTATGTTCTGCCGCCGGTGCTACAGTGGTTCAGTGCCAATATCGGCATCCACCACGTGCACCATCTGTACAGCCGCATTCCGTTCTACCGCCTGACCGAAGTGCTGCGCGATCACGACGAGTTGGCAAACAGCAACAGGATGACCATTCGTGAGAGCATTGCCAACGCGCGGTTGCACCTGTGGGACGAAAAACACCGCCGCCTGTTGTCCTTCGCCGAGGTTCGCGCATTGTATCAGTGAGTGGCAAGTTACCTGAGTTCTTCCGGCCGGATAAGCAATACCCACTGATCGCGCGACTTGCGAAATTGGAACCTGGGGCAAATGTTGCGGTGCCTTTTTCTTTGGTCTCCATAAGAATCTTGGGCCGCACCCTATAGACACCCATCCTCAACACTGCTACACGCTCCCAATCTTGCGGCCTCGGATTCGTTCCGGGGCCTCTGATATTTGTAACCGGGGACCTTCGGGGCCCTATACCCTTGGCACCTACGGGGGCCTATCACATAGCGGGGAAATCCCTGCACTTGCTAAACGGAAGACAGAAAGCATGGCACTCAAGTCGTACAAGCCGACGACGCCGGGCCAGCGCGGGCTGGTGCTGATCGACCGTTCGGAGCTTTGGAAAGGACGTCCGGTCAAGTCTCTCACAGAGGGTTTGACCAAATCGGGCGGCCGGAACAACACCGGACGGATCACTTCACGCCGCCGCGGCGGTGGCGCAAAGCGTCTCTACCGGATCGTTGACTTCAAACGGAACAAATTTGATGTCGCGGCAACCGTCGAGCGGATCGAATATGACCCGAACCGGACCGCATTCATCGCACTGGTAAAATACGAAGACGGCGAGCAGGCATATATCCTGGCTCCGCAGCGTCTGGCTGTTGGTGACAAAGTCGTGGCATCCGCCAAGGCCGACATCAAGCCGGGCAACGCAATGCCCTTCTCGGGCATGCCCATTGGTACCATCGTCCACAACATCGAGATGAAGCCTGGTAAAGGCGGTCAGATCGCACGTGCGGCCGGTACTTACGCTCAGTTCGTTGGTCGCGATGGCGGCTACGCTCAGATCCGTCTGAGCTCGGGCGAGCTGCGCATGGTCCGTCAGGAATGCATGGCCACCGTTGGTGCCGTGTCCAACCCCGACAACAGCAACCAAAACCTCGGTAAAGCCGGTCGTATGCGCCACAAGGGCGTTCGTCCGTCGGTTCGTGGTGTTGCAATGAACCCGATCGACCACCCGCACGGTGGTGGTGAAGGTCGTACCTCGGGTGGCCGTACGCCGGTTACTCCGTGGGGTAAGGACACCAAGGGTAAGCGTACCCGCAACAAGAACAAAGCGTCCCAGAAGCTGATCATCCGCTCGCGGCACGCCAAGAAGAAGGGACGTTAATCTATGTCTCGCTCTGTTTGGAAGGGTCCTTTCGTCGATGCTTACGTGCTGAAAAAAGCCGAAGCAGCGCGCGAGTCGGGCCGCAACGAAGTCATCAAGATTTGGTCGCGTCGTTCCACCATTCTGCCCCAGTTCGTGGGTCTGACCTTTGGTGTGTACAACGGCCATAAGCATATCCCCGTCAACGTCTCGGAAGACATGATCGGTCAGAAGTTCGGTGAATACTCGCCGACTCGTACCTATTACGGTCACGCCGCTGACAAAAAAGCGAAGCGGAAGTAAGTCATGGGCAAGGAAAAGAACCCCCGCCGCGTGGCTGAAAACGAAGCAATGGCGAAAACGCGCATGCTCCGTACTAGCCCGCAGAAACTGAACCTGGTTGCGCAGATGATCCGCGGCAAGAAAGTTGAGAAGGCTCTGACCGACCTGACTTTCTCGAACAAGCGTGTCGCGCAGGACGTCAAGAAGTGCCTGCAGTCTGCAATCGCCAACGCCGAGAACAACCACAACCTGGATGTCGACGAACTGATCGTCGCCGAAGCCTGGGTTGGCAAGAACCTGGTCATGAAGCGCGGTCGTCCGCGTGCCCGTGGCCGTTTCGGCAAGATCATGAAGCCGTTCTCGGAGATCACCATCAAGGTGCGTCAAGTTGAGGAGCAAGCCTAATGGGACATAAAGTCAATCCGATCGGCATGCGCCTTCAGGTCAACCGCACCTGGGACAGCCGCTGGTACGCCGACACCAAGGACTACGGTGATCTTCTGCTGGAAGACCTCAAAATCCGTGAGTTCATCAACAAAGAGTGCAAGCAGGCCGGTGTTGCCCGTGTGATCATCGAACGTCCGCACAAGAAGTGCCGCGTCACGATCCACACGGCTCGTCCCGGTGTCATCATCGGCAAGAAAGGTGCAGACATCGAAGTTCTGCGCAAAAAGCTTGCTCGTATGACCGACAGCGAACTGCACCTGAACATCGTTGAAGTGCGCAAGCCCGAGCTTGACGCGCAGCTGGTTGCCGAGTCCATTGCTCAGCAGCTGGAGCGCCGCGTCTCGTTCCGCCGCGCGATGAAGCGCTCGGTTCAGAACGCCATGCGCATGGGCGCCCTGGGTATCCGGGTGAACGTCGCTGGTCGTCTGGGTGGCGCCGAAATCGCACGGACCGAGTGGTACCGCGAAGGCCGCGTGCCTCTGCACACCCTGCGTGCCGACATCGATTACGCACATGCCGAAGCGATGACTCCTTACGGGATCATCGGGATCAAGGTCTGGATCTTCAAAGGTGAGATCATGGAGCACGATCCGCAGGCACGTGACCGTAAAGCACAGGAACTCCAGGACGGCCCTGCACCTCGTGGTGCTGGTGGCGGTCGTCGCTAAGGAGGGAAAGATATGCTTCAACCAAAGCGTACTAAATTCCGCAAGATGCACAAAGGCCGGATCAAGGGGCTCGCCAAAGGCGGTTCCGATCTGAACTTTGGCACCTACGGTCTGAAAGCACTGCAGCCCGAGCGCGTCACCGCGCGTCAGATCGAAGCTGCACGTCGTGCCATGACCCGTCACATGAAACGTCAAGGCCGCGTCTGGATCCGGATCTTCCCGGATACTCCCGTGACCTCGAAGCCGACCGAAGTCCGTATGGGTAAAGGTAAAGGCTCCGTTGACTTCTGGGCAGCGAAAGTAAAGCCCGGTCGTGTGATGTTCGAAATTGACGGCGTCAATGACGACATCGCCCGCGAGGCCCTGCGCCTGGCCGCGATGAAGCTGCCGATCAAGACCCGCGTTGTGGTCCGCGAAGACTGGTAAGCGATTGGGGCTTTGACCCCACTCGTTACAAGAATGACCCTCGTCGGGAAACCGGCGGGGGTTTTCTTTTGGCTCGGCAGCCCGTGCTTCGTGGATCGTGAAAAACGTCGACCTCCCTCTGCCGCACCCCTAGGCTAGCTTGCAGGAATGGGAGGGTCCTATGGTTCAGCTGCGCAAAAAGATGCTCATTAAGGAAGTCATAACCACCGACCAGTTGGGCCAGCCTTGTGATCCGATCAGTCGGGTTGCAGCGCTGGCGGTGATGCAGAACCCTCTGGCCGGGCACTTCTCGGACGATCTTTCAGAGTTGTTCGAGATCGGCGCCATTCTGGGTTTGGAACTCGCCGCTGAGGCAGTTTCTCAGCTTGATGGGCCGCCGGTTTCGTACGGCAAAGCCGCGATTGTCGGCATGAACGGCGATCTTGAGCAGGGCGGGGCGGTGATCCACCCCAAACTCGGTGCGCCCATGCGCGCTGCGGTGGGCGGAGGTGAGGCGGTGATACCGTCCAACGCCAAGCTGGGCGCGCCGGGTTGCGCGATTGATCTTCCGCTGGGGCACAAGGACAATCCGTGGTCGTTCGATCATTTCGACACGATGACGCTGAACATCCCAGATGCGCCGAAACCGGATGAGATCGTGCTGTGCCTCGCCTATGCCGACGGAGGTCGCCCGATACCGCGCTGTGGCAAAGGGCCCATCAAGACCTAAGCGGCTGGTCTTGCCGAGAAGGCTGGGATATGCCCGGCCCATGGCACAAATTGAATCACTCTTCGTCACACGACTCTATCGCGCAGCCCTGTCCGAGTTCGATCCCAGGATCGACGCGGAGGAATTGGAAAGTTCATGCTTCGTCATTGCTGAAGATGATGAGGCCGGGCAGGACTGGTGTGAAGCGAACGCGTATCCCGGCTACACCAGTTATGCTTCGCTGACCGATTTGCCTTGGCGATTTCCGATATTTGCCGATCTTGTCAAAGTGCTGGATCAGCACGTCGCGGCTTTCGCCAAGGATTTGGAGTTTGATCTGGACGACCGCGCGTTGAAGCTTGAGGATCTGTGGATCAATATCCTGCCCGAGGGCGGAATGCATGCCAGTCACCTGCACCCTCACAGTGTCATTTCGGGCACGACCTATGTGTCCATGCCGGAAGGGGCCAGTGCACTGAAACTGGAAGACCCGCGTTCGGGCCGTATGATGGCCGCCCCGACGAGGCTGAAAGGCGGGCGTCGGGAATTACAGCCTTTCATCTACATGAAGCCACAGGTGGGCGACGTCCTGCTGTGGGAAAGCTGGCTGCGCCACGAGGTGCCGATGAATATGGCCGAGGACGAGCGGATTTCTGTTAGCTTCAACTATAAATGGGAGTGAAGCGTCTTAAAGCGTCAAGGTGAAAGCGCTCCAGCTACTTCGTCGGAGGATACTATGACCAAAACAGCTCTCGTCACAGGCGCATCAGCCGGAATTGGTCGGGAATTGGCACGTTATCATGCGTCGCGAGGCGGCAATCTGATCATCAGTGCGCGACGCGGAGATGCGTTAGATGCCCTCAGATCAGAGCTTGAGGCAGCCCACGATGTTACTGTCACTGCCATTCCGCTTGATCTGGGTGCTGTTGGAGGCGCGGAAAAACTTTATGAGGCCGTCAAGTGCAAAGACCTGACGGTCGACTACCTGATCAACAATGCTGGATTCGGAGGGCATGGGGCTTTTTTGGATCGCCGCCTTTCGGACGATCTGGATATGATCCGGCTGAACGTCGAAGCCCTTGTCTCTCTGTGTCATCTGTTCGGCAGGGATATGATCAGTGGCGGTGGCGGAAAGATACTGAATGTCAGTTCGACTGCGGCGCATATGCCGGGTCCATTGCAGGCGACCTATTTTGCCACCAAGGCCTATGTTTCGAGTTTCAGTCAGGCGCTCGCGGAGGAGCTGAAAGGTAAGGGCGTCACTGTGACGGCGCTGGAGCCGGGCTATGTCGTGACCGAATTTGCTGCTGCTGCAAATCTTGAGGGCACGAAGCTAGTTGCCCAAAAAGGGGCGACCGCTGAGGCCGTGGCCAAAGTGGGCTATGACGCCATGATCGATGGGAAGCTCACGGTGATCAACGATAAGTCGCTCGCGTTTGTGCTGGGTTGGGTCATGCCGTTGCTGCCGCGACGCGCGCGCCTGAAAATGGTTCGGAAAATGCAGGAGAAAGGTGCCTGAGCACTTGGCCGCGTTTGTCGGGATCCAGAAAGGTCGCAGTAGTGATCTGCTGCCCGGTTTCAGAGGGCGGCGGTAATTTGGAAACAGGTAGTTTCATCTGCCCGAACACGGTTTGAAACTTTCCCTTGCCACCCACCCCCCAAACCCTTATACGGCGGCATCCTGCGATCTCCCGGCGTTGTCGGGCGATTCGTATGTCTATCATTCATCCACCAGGTCAAAGGTGACCCTGTAAGGGGGCCTTCTGGTGTTTTGAGCAAAGGAAAAGGCGATGAACGCCCAAGAACTGCGTGACAAGACCCCGGACCAGCTCCGCGAGGAACTGGCCAACCTGAAGAAAGAAAGCTTTAACCTGCGCTTTCAACAGGCAACCGGTCAGCTGGAAAACACAGCCGGCATCAAAGCGGCCCGCCGCAACGCTGCCCGTGTCAAAACCATTCTGAACGAAAAGGCCGCTGCTGCGGCATCCGAGGAGTAATCAGATGCCCAAGCGTATCCTGCAAGGCACCGTGACCAGCGACGCCAACGAACAGACCGTAACCGTATCCGTCGAGCGCCGCTTTACGCATCCGGTTCTGAAGAAAACCATCCGTAAGTCCAAGAAATACCGGGCTCACGATGAAAAGAACGCCTTCAAGGTCGGTGACACCGTACGCATCATCGAATGCGCGCCGAAATCGAAGACGAAACGTTGGGAGGTTCTGGAGGCGTAAGCCCCCAAGACTTTTCATTTGTCGAAACCCTGGGGGATTTAACGAGACCAGCCCCCACAGGTCGGGAGAAACCACATGATCCAGATGCAGACCAATCTGGATGTCGCTGACAACTCCGGCGCACGCCGAGTTCAGTGCATCAAGGTCCTGGGTGGTTCCAAGCGTAAATACGCCTCCGTGGGCGACATCATTGTCGTCTCGGTGAAGGAAGCCATCCCGCGCGGCCGCGTGAAGAAAGGTGACGTCCGCAAGGCCGTCGTCGTACGCACCGCCAAGGAAGTCCGTCGTGAAGACGGCACAGCGATCCGTTTCGATCGCAACGCCGCCGTCATCCTGAACAACAACAACGAGCCCGTAGGTACCCGTATCTTTGGCCCCGTTGTTCGTGAACTGCGCGGCAAGAACTTCATGAAAATCATCTCGCTGGCTCCGGAGGTGCTGTAATCATGGCTGCTAAACTCCGCAA
Source organism: Ruegeria sp. AD5 (assembly GCF_056542345.1). Classification (NCBI taxonomy): domain Bacteria; kingdom Pseudomonadati; phylum Pseudomonadota; class Alphaproteobacteria; order Rhodobacterales; family Roseobacteraceae; genus Ruegeria; species Ruegeria sp. AD5. Next base: position 900,651 of record NZ_JBQFZR010000001.1, on the reverse strand, counting down.
AGGCGACAAGGTCGTCGTGCTGGCCGGCAAGGACAAGGGCAAAGAGGGAACTATCACCTCGGTTGACCCTAAAGCCGGTAAAGCTGTTGTTGATGGCATCAACATCGCCATCCGCCACACCCGCCAGACCCAGAACAGCCAGGGCGGCCGTTTGCCTCAGGCAAACCCGGTTGAACTGTCGAACCTGGCACTGCTGGACAAGAACGGCAAAGCAACCCGCGTTGGCTTCCGCATGGAAGGCGACAAGAAGGTGCGTTTCGCCAAGACCACGGGGGACGTGATCGATGCTTGATAACGCAACCTACACCCCGCGTCTGAAAGCTCAGTACGCCGAAACCATCCGTGCCGCTCTGAAAGAAGAGTTCGGCTACAAGAACGACATGCAGCTGCCCAAGCTGGAAAAAATCGTTCTGAACATCGGTTGTGGTGCTGAGGCCGTCAAAGACTCGAAGAAAGCGAAAGCTGCTGTCGAGGATCTGACTGCGATTGCTGGCCAGAAGGCCGTTGCAACCAAGGCGAAGAAGTCGATCGCGGGTTTCCGCGTCCGTGAAGACATGCCGCTGGGTGCGAAAGTGACCCTGCGCGGTGACCGGATGTACGAATTCCTGGATCGTCTGATCACTATCGCGATGCCTCGCGTTCGTGACTTCCGCGGTGTGAAGCCGTCTTTCGATGGTCGTGGCAACTTTGCCATGGGCATGAAAGAGCACATCGTGTTCCCTGAGATTGATTTCGACAAGGTCGATGAAGTCTGGGGCCTGGATATCGTAATTGCCACCACAGCGAAAACCGACGCTGAAGCAAAGGCATTGTTGAAAGCATTCAACATGCCGTTCAACGCGTAAGCGCCGGGAGGATTGAGACATGGCTAAAAAAGCAATGATCGAACGCGAGAAGAAGCGCGAACGCCTGGTGGCCAAATATGCCGCAAAGCGTGCCGAGCTGAAAGAAATCGCGAATGACGAGAGCAAGCCGATGGAAGAGCGTTTCAAAGCGCGTCTGAAACTGGCGAAACTGCCGCGCAACAGCTCGGCTACCCGTCTGCACAACCGTTGTCAGCTGACCGGTCGTCCCCACGCTTACTACCGTAAGCTGAAGGTCAGCCGTATCGCGCTGCGCGAGCTGGGTTCTGCTGGTCAGATCCCCGGCATGGTGAAATCGAGCTGGTAAGGGAGACATAGATATGAATGATCCTATCGGCGATATGCTCACCCGTATCCGCAACGCGCAAATGCGCGGCAAGTCCACCGTTTCCACCCCGGCTTCTAAGCTGCGCGGCTGGGTTCTGGACGTGCTGGCGGACGAAGGTTACATCCGTGGCTACGAAGCGACGACCGGTGAAAACGGTCATCCGGCCATCGAAATCAGCCTGAAATACTACGAAGGCACCCCTGTTATTCGCGAACTCAAGCGGGTTTCCAAGCCTGGCCGTCGCGTCTACATGGGCGTCAATGACATCCCGCAGGTCCGTCAGGGTCTGGGCGTGTCGATTGTCAGCACTCCGAAAGGTGTGATGTCGGACGCAAACGCTCGCTCCAACAATGTTGGCGGCGAAGTGCTCTGCACCGTCTTCTAAGGAGGTCTGCAATGTCTCGTATTGGTAAAAAACCGGTCGAGCTGCCCAGCGGCGTTACCGCCTCTGTGTCGGGTCAGACCATCGAAGTGAAAGGTCCGAAAGGCACTCGTAGCTTCACCGCCACCGACGACGTTACGTTGTCGGTTGAAGACAACGTGGTCAAGATCGATCCCCGTGGCATGTCCAAGCGTGCGCGACAGCAGTGGGGCATGAGCCGCACCATGGTCGCTAATCTTGTTGAAGGCGTAACAAACGGCTTCAAAAAAGAGCTGGAGATCCAGGGTGTTGGTTACCGGGCTCAGATGCAGGGTAATACCCTGAAGCTGAACCTAGGCTACAGCCACGATGTTGATTTCACTGCTCCGGAAGGTGTCACCATCACCGCGCCGAAGCAGACCGAGATCGTTGTGGAAGGTATCGACCAGCAGCAGGTGGGCGAAGTCGCGGCCAAAATCCGCGAATGGCGCCGTCCCGAGCCGTACAAAGGCAAGGGCATCCGCTATAAGGGCGAGTTCATCTTCCGCAAGGAAGGCAAGAAGAAGTAAGGACGCAGACAATGGCAAACAGCAAAAGAACCCTGTTTCTGAAGCGCCGCCTGCGCGTTCGGAACAAACTTCGCAAGGTCAACGCGGGTCGTCCCCGTCTGTCCGTACACCGTTCGAACAAGAACATCTCTGTTCAGCTGATCGACGACGTACGTGGCGTGACCCTGGCCGCAGCCTCGACCCTGGAAAAGGATCTGGGCGTTGTGGGCAAGAACAACGTCGAAGCGGCCACCAAAGTGGGCGCGGCCATCGCCGAGCGCGCCAAAAAGGCAGGCGTCGAAGAGGCCTATTTCGATCGTGGCGGCTTCCTGTTCCACGGCAAGGTGAAGGCTCTGGCCGACGCCGCGCGTGAAGGTGGTCTGAAGATCTAAGACTTGCGGGCAGCTTTGCGGCTGCCCCGATGATCCGGGGGCCTCGGCGACAGTCGGGGCTCACTTGGATTGAACTAAACGGCGCCGCATGCGCCACATGAGAAAAGGGATGCCAAATGGCAGAACGTGAAAACCGTCGGGGCCGTGGCCGCGATCGTGAAGAAGCGCCGGAATTTGCAGATCGTCTGGTCGCAATCAACCGCGTGTCGAAAACCGTAAAAGGTGGTAAGCGCTTTGGCTTCGCCGCTCTGGTGGTTGTCGGTGATCAGAAAGGCCGCGTCGGCTTTGGCAAAGGTAAAGCGAAAGAAGTACCTGAGGCCATCCGCAAGGCGACTGAACAAGCCAAGCGTCAGATGATCCGCGTGCAACTGCGCGAAGGTCGTACGCTGCACCACGACATCGAGGGCCGTCACGGCGCCGGTAAAGTGGTTATGCGCACCGCACCTGAAGGTACCGGTATCATCGCCGGTGGTCCGATGCGTGCTGTGTTCGAAATGCTGGGCGTTAAGGACGTTGTTTCCAAGTCGCTGGGCTCGCAGAACCCGTACAACATGATCCGTGCCACCATCAACGGCCTGCAAAAAGAGCAGAGCCCGCGTTCGGTTGCCGCACGTCGTGGCAAAAAGGTTGCTGACATCCTGCCCAAGCGGGACGAAGCACCGGCTGCTGCTGAAGCAGAAGCATAAGGAGAGCGACCCATGGCAAAAACCATCGTCGTCAAGCAGATCGGCTCCCCGATCCGCCGCCCCGCCGAACAGCGCGCAACCCTGATCGGCCTGGGCCTGAACAAGATGAACAAAACCCGTGAACTGGAAGACACACCTTCGGTCCGCGGTATGGTCAACAAGATCCCGCATCTGGTTGAGATCATCGAAGAGCGCGGCTAAGCGCAGTCTCTTTCGCGAATTGAAAGGCCCCCGAAGATTCGGGGGCTTTTTTCGTGTTTGCGATTGTGTTTGTCCGCTTTGAGCCCAAAGCGGACACATTTTGAAATTCTTGGCCGTATCTACGGAAACCACAACCCATTGGTTGCATGATTATCAGCGCGATCGTCGCTTGGATGCTCCACTTGGCCTGAAAACTAGCCAACTAGAAATGCGGCGCGACGCCAAGGCAAAATTCTCAACATCAATCTGGATCAGTTTATGCAGTTCTGAATTCCATCAAGCAGGCAAGATATTGTGGTTAACCCTGAACAAGTTGGTGGGGTCATAACTACGCTTTATCTTAGACAGTTTCTCGCCATTCTCGCCATACGCTCCGGTCATGTGATCTGCTTCGTCTTCCGGCATGAAATTGACATATGCACTACCGCTCGCATGCGGTTGCATCTGGTCGTATAGCTTGCGCGCCCATTCGATACATTGAGCATCTTTGCTAGGGTCCTCCCAACGCGTGTGAACATTCATGATGAAGTGAGCAGATCTTTGGGGATAAGCGGTTGAACCGGCCTCGACGCGCGCCATTGCTCCGCCCACATGGGCAATAAAAACTTCACACGCCGGGTCAGGAAGGCTGGAAATCGCTCCCAAGAGTCCTGAGATTGCATCCGAAGAAAGCGCATCGAAATCATGGCTCTTCCAGTAATTTCTGGCGCCTGGCGTCAACAAAGGATCAAAAGCGGCCTGCCAGTCTACGAATTTGTGGGGAGATATCACATCGGCGATTGGGTCACCTAGCGCGCGTAATGCTGCCATAGCTTTTTCACCTTCCTCCATCGGCCCGCTATAGCAGGCTGCAAAGACCAGCACCTCTCGCCCATGCCACTCAGCTGGCAGAAACGGTAGAGGAGGCGCTTTCCGCATCACGCTCCAGACGGTCAGCTCATCCGGGGAATTGTCTGCAATCGTAGCAAATTCAGCGAGGAGCTCTGGCGCATTTTCTATCGGATGAACTATGAGGCCGGACAGGACATCGGGTCCTAGCTCATGCAGTTGGAATTCAAATGAGGTTACGACACCGAAGTTTCCACCCCCACCGCGGATAGCCCAGAAAAGTTCAGGATGACTTGTAAGGGATGCAGTTACAATAGCTCCGTCCGCAGTCACGACTTCCGCTGAGAGCAGGTTGTCGATCGTCATGCCAAATTTCCGAGTGGTCCATCCAAAGCCGCCGCCAAGGGTGAGGCCCGCGATGCCCGTGGTTGAGTTGATGCCAACGGGAACGGCAAGCCCATGGGCCTGAGTTTCGCGATCCACATCTCCAAGCAGTGCTCCCGGCGCAACCCGAGCGGTCTTGTTGACAGGGTCGACGTGAACAGATCGCATCTGGGACAGATCGAGCATCACAGTTTCATCTGCGACAGCGTGCCCAGCAATCTGATGCCCACCTGACCGAACTGACATAACGAGGTCGGTCTCTCGCACGAAATTCACTGCCTTCTGCACATCGCTTGCCCCCAGAGCGCGGATCACGAAACCTGGGTAACGTTCGAACATGCTGTTCCACGTCGTTCTTGCGTCTTCGTATTCCGGGGTGCCTTTCTGGTAGACCCCGCCGCGAAGTGATGCATCAAGAGCGTCCAAGGTGTCTTGATGCACAATAGCTGTACTTCCGTCGAGTGTTTTCAGGTCAAACATGCGTAAGCCTCCCAATAGTCAGGTCAGGCTTCTTGCAGGGCTGCCTCAGCTAATTGTTAATTCCGTCGCGTTGTCTCGCGAAGTCGTTTCATTGAGGAGGGTAAAATTGGCTGCTGGTCAGGCGAATATTGCCGGATCAATCCGATCCACGGGTGTTATGACATCGGCAGGAATATTCAGGCGCTCAGCCGCCTTCCTGAGGCTCTCCTCATCAGGGGCTTCGTACAAGCAGTATGTTTTGCGCTTATCTGCACTGAGAAATGAAAATATCCATTCAACGCCGACTTCGTCATTGATTTCTTTGATGTGAATTTTGTCATCATCGCTGACGTTTAGTTGCTCGGCAAAGTTTCGTTCAATTATGTACCTAGGCATAAAGTCCCCCAAATAATTCAAGTGCCTTAACTCGCTACACCTTCGAGTTTTGACGTTAGGGAAACCATACCCAAATCTTGCGAAATTGCCAACGCTTCCCCTTCCAGTTGAAACGCCTGTTCCACATCCTTCGGGCGTCCCCTTCGCCTCAATGCGGATGCATAAGCTGCCTTGCTGTGAGCGATCCAAGGTGGGCATTTCATGCGAGTGTCAATTTCTATAGCCTTCTGGAACATCATCTCAGCAGCATCCCAGTCTTTCAAAACCGTGCCCAAACTGCCGAGGCGTCGCGCCGCCGCACCTGCGCACACCGTAGTTGCCCCTGCAGTAATCGTCAGTTCTTCGTACGGAGCCAGTAAATCATAGAGCGTCTTGGCATGTTCCTGATGTTCAATGGCGACACATATGTCAGTCAGATAAGATAAGGTCGTTGAATACATAGCGTCGAGTGGAAGATTGAAGCCATTGTCGGCCATTTCATTCAGTATACGTTCAGCGGGTTCCTTGTATCCGAGCTCGGCCGCGATAAGGCCAAATCCTGGTCTCCACGAAATGTCTTCGGGACTGTCCGTCATCAATTTCTTGATCACAGGCGCGACCTCGTGCAGCCGGTTTTGCTCGCGGCGGATAGTGAACATCTGAACCCCGTAGACGCCCTCAACATGCTCCCCATGGGTCTTTCGACCGATCTTCACGGCCTCGGTGGCGTGTTTTTCCGCTTGGCCAAAATCGCCGTCCATAATTGCAACCATGGCCTGTGCGTGTTTCTGAACCCAGTAGAGTTGCAAATGATTGTCCTTTTCCGAAATCTCGGTGAGCAAGCCCAGAGAATGGTCCATCAACTCACGGTCTGCCATCTCGGCACCTACAAACAAGCTGAGAGTCCGGTCTCGACCCTGATCGATACTGCCAAGATGTTCGGCCACACCATGCATAGCCTCCAGATTTTCGCGCCAATGGCGGGTTTCTCTTCCCTTACGCGCAACAAAGGGTGCCCCAAAATGCATCATCATTACTGAGAACTGGGATTTATAGTCGCCCAATTTTGCGGCCAGTTCCATGGATTGCTGGCCGAAGCGGGCACCTTCGGAAAACTGACCTACAAACATATGGGCGCGCGCAAGTTGGCTCATCAATCTGCACCGACGGACTTCATCATCATCGGGCAAACCTTTCAGCGCATTATCACAGAGTTCGATCGCCTCGCTGTGCCTTTCGCTGGACATCATGCAAGAGTCAGCGAAGTGATTGGCTGCGTCAGCCGCTAGCTCCACGTTGCGCACCGCCAGGGCCGCGTTGGAAGCGTCCTTCAGAACTGCTATCCCTTCTGGCAATTGGCCCAGACTGTCATGGCTGCGGCCGACTAGAATCTTGCCTTTGATCAATTCTGAATTGGTGTCTGAGCCAAGTTTTTCGGCAGCTCTTAAAGTTTCCTTGGCGTTCGTCATCGCTTCTTGGCTCGCGGATCGCACCAACGCCATTTCTGTCGCAATCTGCCATTTTTCAAACGCGGCACTCCAGTCCTCAGCCTCAGATAGGTGGCGCGCGATCAGTTCAGGGCGGCGCTCAATCTCAGATGACCTTATCCGCATCAAAGCACGCGCGACGTCTGCGTGCTGTTGCCTCCGGGTTGAACTCAACATGGATTGATAGGCGGTATCGCGAATAAGGGCATGGCGGAAAACGAAGTGCCCGCGATTGTGCCCGCTTTCAAAGATCAGGCCTGTTCGCGAAAGCTCTTCGAGGCTTTTGTTGATATCAGATTCTTCAAAGCCTTTCGCGGCACATAGTATGCTCGGCTCAAACTCCCGGCCAATAACCGATCCTGTAAGGGCAACCTGTTTTGCCTCTGGCGAAACTGCGTCGAGCCGCGCCATCAACGCGCCTTTCAATGACGATGGTATGTAGCCTTGCCCCTGCTCGCCGGATTCGACAATGGCTCGGGTCACTTCTTCCACGAATAGCGGAACACCATCGGTTTTTTCAATTATTGTAGAGATCAGAGCTTCGTCCGGTCTCTTGCCTGTAATATTTTCGACAAGGTTTGAGACATGCGCAGAATCGAAACGGCGCAAAACCAGAGACTGAACGTGTGTGTCCCCATCATCACGGGCCAATTCCCACCCGGGTCTGTGGGTTATCAAGATCATCAGAGGAAGATCGGTGCATATCGACTTAAACCGCTCCAACAATGCTTGTGTGGAAGGATCGATCCAATGAGCATCTTCTACGCACAGCATAACCGGACGTACGCTTGACCGCACCTGCACCGTGTGGATCAATGTTTGGATTGTTATGTCGCGCTGCTCCTGCGGTGACATCTCGAGCACCTTTTGGGCAAGCGCACTACGCGGTGCGACCAACGCTGCAAAGACAGGCAGAACTTGTTCCCAGTCCAACCCTGGTCGTCCTTCAAGCATTTTTCTGACATGCTCAAGGATCAGATTGTCATCAAAGTCCGGTTCAACACCCGCATCCTGGGATATTCGTTGGGCTACCGGGTGAAAGGGGCTGCTGCTGAGATAGGGGGAACAGTTCAGCCTTATGACATCGACTTCGTCGTTTTCGGTGATTTCAGCAAGGAATTCCTCTGTAAGCCGCGACTTTCCTATTCCGGCTTCACCGGAGAGCAGAACAACTTCTCCGTGGCCATTCTGAGCACGCTGCCATGATTGCAGCAAAATTCCCTTTTCGTAGTCCCGGCCAACCATGACGCTGTCGACATCGTCTCGATGTGAGGCCTGAAACCGGCTTTCCGCGCTGCGTTCTGACATCACTTTCTGAAGACTACGTGGTTCAGCAAACCCCTTAAGCTCTGCCTGCCCAAGAGATTTAAACTCAAATATCCGATGTAAAGCTGTCTCGGTTTCCTCAACTGACAAAACGACTGAGTTTGGCTCTGCATGTTCTTGAATCCGTGCTGCAAGATTGACGACCGGACCAGTCATGGCCCCCTCCTCATATGTATTTTCGCCAATGGTATCGCCGACCACAACATCACCACTCGCAACTCCCAGTCTGACTGACAAAGGCTCTCCGTCAGGCGTTTTGAGTTCTTTGACTCGGTGAACAGACTCAAGACTAGCTTTTACCGCCCGAATTGCGTGATCTTCGAAAGCCCGCGGCCATCCGAAAAACACGAGCAGACCATCGCCCAAATACTTTGCAACGTAGCCACCATATCGGCTCACGGCTCCTGCAACGGCATCTTGATAGTTTTGTAGCAAGTCCCGCATGTCTTCGGGATCAAAGCGATTGGTGAGTTCAGTCGAACCGACAAGATCGGCAAACAAAACAGTTACGTGACGCCTCTCTGCAGTAGGCGGTTCGACATGCTTCTGTTTGCGCGGATCATCACTTTGTGAATTGACGGAGGTGGGCGCTTGTTCACGAGCTGCTTGTGAAGGCGAGGCTGCCTGCTGTTGGCCGACTAGCTCGTGAATTGCAGCGAGGATGATTTTGCGGTGACCAAGGCTTACTCCGAGCTCTTTTAAGTCGTCGCCAGATAGTAGTGGCAGAACACGCGCATCAATATCGTTTTCCGCAAAAACATCTGCGTACTGACTCAGGTCGAGATCAATTAACCATTTGTCTATTTCAGCCGACATCTTTGGATCATGCTGAGATACGCGGCACTAATCAAGAAAACGCTTTCAAAATGAACTGACTATTCAATGAATGGAGTCTGCTTTCATTTATCTTCGGGTCACTCTACAATTCCGGCTCTTGCCACCGCGTTCTAGATTTACACGACTGGCTGATTGGCTGCACGCGTTTGATGTTTTGCCTTTGAAGGCGACTTTGTCCGCATTGTGCGAAATTGGCTGGCCTGAGATTTTGCGCTTGCAGCGAACGGGAGGTTCGACGGGCCGCGCCGCGGCATCAGATGGCCGGGCCAAATGGCAGCTAAGGGGCCGTTATCACACATCCCAACAAACTGACTTATCGGCAGCTTTGTCCGCAAAGTGGACATACGTTGCATTCAGAGTAGCCTGCGTACTCCCGCTTGCCATTCCCCCACCGCATATCGGCTAGACCAAAACGCGCGTTGTTAGCGATATCGAACACTCCTATCTGAGCCTTGTGCACAAAGGAACAAATGGAAACGCCCGGGGAATACGCCTCGGAACAGAAAGGAAATTAGATATGGCACATACAGCAACACTGACACATGGCGGTTTCAACCTGAGCGCTCGTATTGCGAGCTTTGTTGAGCGCGTAAAAGAAAACCGCGCTCAGGCTGCAGAATACAGCCGCACCTATCGCGAACTGCAAAGCCTGAGCAATCGCGAGCTGGACGATATCGGCGTTCGCCGTTGTGATATCGCAGATATTGCACGCGACCACGCATATTGCGCGTAATACCCCAACCACTCATCGATGAAGAGGCGCCAATCTGGCGCCTCTTTTGGTTTTGGCAATTGTGATGGATCAAACCTTGCAACGCAGGGCACAACGCTGTAGAGCGCTCCGGTGGATTTCCGTCCACGAGAATCAAAATCAAGAAATGCCGTGTTTGGCCCATCACGCTTCGGGGGTCACATCCGGCTTAGGAGAAGCGAAATGAAACTGAACGAATTGCGCGACAATCCTGGCGCCGCACCGAAACGCACCCGCGTTGGCCGTGGCCCCGGTTCCGGCAAAGGTAAAATGGGTGGCCGTGGTATCAAAGGCCAGAAATCCCGTTCGGGTGTGGCCATCAACGGCTATGAAGGCGGCCAGATGCCGCTGTACCAGCGCCTACCCAAGCGTGGCTTCAACAAGCCGAACCGCAAGGCATTCGCCGTTATCAATCTGGGTCTGATCCAGAAATTTGTCGACGCCGGCAAGCTGGATGCCAAAGCTGCGATCACCGAGGACGCGCTGGTTGCATCCGGTCTGGTCCGTCGCAAGCTAGACGGTATCCGCGTTCTGGCGAAAGGTGAGATCAGTGCCAAAGTGAACCTGGAAGTCACCGGTGCTTCGAAAGCTGCTGTGGAAGCGGTTGAGAAAGCGGGCGGCTCACTTACGGTCACAAATGCTGCTGCGGCAGAGTAAGCGCTTGTGAGCGGGCGCAGACCCGCTTACATAGACCTCAGAGTTTTCCAAGACGCCGCCCGAGCCGGAAAACGGTTCCGGGCGGTGTTTTCATAAGAGAGACCGATTTATGGTATCAGCAGCAGAACAAATGGCAGCCAACACAAGCTGGGCTGCTTTGGGCAAAGCCACCGATCTGCGCAACCGCATCCTGTTCACGCTGGGTTTGTTGATCGTCTATCGTCTGGGCACCTTCATTCCGGTCCCAGGTATCGACGGGCAAGCCTTGCGTGAGTTCATGGAGCAAGCGGGGCAGGGCATCGGCGGCATGGTTTCGATGTTCACCGGCGGGGCGCTGGGGCGGATGGGTATCTTTGCCCTCGGCATCATGCCCTATATCTCGGCCTCGATCATCGTGCAGCTGCTGACATCGATGGTTCCCGCGCTCGAACAGCTTAAGAAAGAGGGCGAGCAAGGGCGCAAGAAGATCAACCAATACACCCGTTTCGGTACCGTGGCTCTGGCCACCGTTCAGGCTTATGGTCTGGCGGTTTCGTTGGAATCGGGCGATCTTGCGACCGATCCGGGCATGTTCTTCCGTATGTCGACCATGATCACTTTGGTCGGCGGCACCATGTTCCTGATGTGGCTGGGCGAGCAGATCACCGCACGCGGCATCGGCAATGGTATCTCTCTGATCATCTTCGTTGGCATTATCGCCGAGGTTCCCGCCGCTCTGGCGCAGTTCTTCGCTTCGGGCCGCAGCGGTGCAATCAGCCCCGCCGTGATCGTGGGTGTGATCATCATGGTCATCGCCGTGATCACCTTTGTGGTGTTCATGGAGCGGGCCCTGCGCAAGATCCATATCCAATACCCGCGCCGTCAGGCTGGTATGAAAGTCTACGAAGGCGGCTCCAGCCACCTGCCGGTCAAAGTGAACCCGGCGGGTGTGATCCCTGCGATCTTTGCAAGCTCGCTGCTGTTGCTGCCGGTAACGATCTCGACCTTCTCGTCGGGCGCCACAAATGGCCCGGTGATGTCGTGGCTGCTGGCCAACTTCGGCCCCGGACAGCCGCTTTATCTGCTGTTCTTCGCTTCGATGATCGTGTTCTTCGCCTATTTCTACACGTTCAACGTTTCGTTCAAGCCGGACGATGTGGCGGACAACCTGAAAAAGCAGAACGGTTTTGTGCCGGGTATCCGTCCCGGCAAGAAGACCGCCGAGTATCTGGAATACGTCGTCAACCGCGTGCTGGTTCTGGGTTCGGCCTATCTGGCGGCCGTTTGTCTGCTGCCTGAAATCCTGCGGGGCCAGTTTGCTATCCCGTTCTATTTCGGCGGCACCTCGGTTCTGATTATCGTCTCTGTGACCATGGACACGATCCAACAGGTCCAGAGCCACCTGCTGGCGCATCAATACGAAGGGCTGATTGAAAAGTCCCAGCTGCGCGGCAAAGGCAAGAAACGCGGCAGAAAGGGAGCTGCTCGTCGATGAACATCATTCTTCTCGGCCCCCCGGGGGCAGGCAAAGGAACGCAGGCGCGTCACCTGGTTGAAACCCGCGGTATGGTGCAACTCAGCACCGGAGACATGCTGCGCGAGGCGAAAACCTCGGGCACGGAAATGGGCCAGAAGGTTGCTGCGATCATGGACGCGGGCAAGCTGGTCACCGATGAGATCGTGATCGGCCTGATTGAAGAGAAACTGACCACCGAAAAAGGTGCCGGTTTCATCTTTGACGGCTTCCCCCGGACGCTGGCACAGGCAGACGCGCTGTCGGCTCTGCTGACCAAGCTGGGCCAGTCGCTGCATACGGTGATCGAGATTCGTGTGGACGATGACGCGCTGGTGGACCGGATCACGGCGCGGTCAACCTGCGGCGAGTGTGGTGAGGTATATAATGACAACACCAAGCCGATCCCGGCGGATGGAAAATGCACCAATTGCGGCAAGGAAAATGACTTCGTCCGTCGCGCCGACGATAACGAAGACAGCCTTCGTACGCGCCTGATGGAATACTACAAGAAGACCTCGCCGCTGATTGGCTATTACTACGCCAAAGGCGATCTGCGCCCGGTGAACGGGCTGGCGGATATCAAGGAAGTCACCGCGTCGATCGAGGCCGTTCTAGGCTGATATCAATATGGGCTTGACGGCACCGCCAAAAGCCCATATCGACCCCCATCCCTAAAGGGAATCAAAACCGCATGCGGGATTCGTCCCAATTGCCCCGACCACCTCGAATAATACTGGACCCTCTGGCGTCACTGCCACGGTCAAGTGTTGTGAAAAAAGGTTCCGGAGTTACGGAACCGCAACAAAAAGGAAAGTGACACGTGGCACGTATTGCCGGCGTAAACATCCCGACTACAAAGCGGGTACCAATCGCCCTCACATATATCACCGGTATCGGAAACACCTCGGCCAAAGCAATCTGCGAAGCCGTAGGCATCGAAGCGCACCGTCGCGTCAACGAACTGTCCGACGCCGAAGTTCTGGCCATCCGCGAGCACATCGATGCAAACTTCACCGTCGAAGGTGACCTGCGTCGTGAAGTTCAGATGAACGTCAAGCGCCTGATGGACCTGGGCTGCTATCGCGGTCTGCGTCACCGCCGCAACCTGCCGGTTCGCGGTCAGCGTACCCACACCAATGCTCGTACCCGCAAAGGCCCCGCAAAGGCCATTGCCGGTAAGAAGAAATAAGGGAGGGTCTGACTGATGGCACGTGACAAGACTCGCGTTAAGCGCAAAGAGCGTAAGAACATCGCATCGGGCGTTGCCCATGTGAACTCGACCTTCAACAACACCAAGATCCTGATCTCGGACGTACAGGGCAACGCCATCTCGTGGTCGTCTGCCGGTACCATGGGCTTCAAGGGATCGCGGAAATCGACCCCCTACGCCGCTCAGATGGCTGCAGAAGATGCAGGCAAAAAGGCGCAGGAACATGGCGTCAAGACGCTGGAAGTCGAAGTTCAGGGCCCCGGTTCGGGTCGTGAATCGGCTCTGCGTGCGCTGGCTGCAGTGGGCTTCAACATCACGTCGATCCGCGATGTGACACCGATTGCTCACAACGGCTGCCGTCCGCCGAAGCGTCGTCGCGTCTAAGCGATTTTGAATTAGGCTGGGGCTGTGTTTTTGCACGGCCCCAGCACGTCATTTTGAACCTCGGGCGTCTGCACCTTGTTGGTCATGGGGCGCGGACAGGAATGGAGGGATTACATGATCCACAAGAATTGGGCAGAATTGATCAAGCCGACCCAACTGGACGGCAAGCCGGGCAACGACCCTGCACGTCAGGCAACCCTGGTTGCCGAGCCGCTTGAGCGTGGCTTTGGTCTGACCCTGGGCAACGCGCTGCGCCGCGTTCTGATGAGCTCGCTGCAAGGTGCGGCCATCACCAGCGTTCAAATCGACAACGTCCTGCACGAGTTCTCCTCGGTTGCGGGCGTACGTGAAGACGTCACCGACATCATCCTGAACCTCAAAGGCGTGTCGCTGCGCATGGAAGTCGAAGGGCCCAAGCGCCTGTCGATCAATGCCAAAGGCCCCGCAGTTGTCACCGCTGGCGACATCAGCGAAAGCGCTGGCATCGAGGTTCTGAACCGCGATCACGTCATCTGCCACCTGGACGATGGCGCAGACCTGTTCATGGAACTGACCGTCAACACCGGCAAGGGCTATGTCTCGGCTGAGAAGAACAAGCCCGAAGACGCACCCATCGGCCTGATCCCGATCGACGCGATCTACTCGCCGGTCAAAAAGGTTGCCTATGACGTTCAGCCGACCCGTGAAGGTCAGGTTCTGGACTATGACAAGCTGACCCTGAAAATCGACACCGACGGTTCGATCACGCCCGAGGATGCGCTGGCATTTGCCGCACGCATCCTGCAGGATCAGCTGTCAATCTTCGTCAACTTCGATGAGCCGGAATCGGCTGGCCGCCAGGACGAAGACGATGGTCTGGAGTTCAACCCGCTGCTGCTGAAGAAAGTGGACGAGCTGGAACTGTCGGTCCGTTCGGCAAACTGCCTGAAGAACGACAACATCGTTTACATCGGCGATCTGATCCAGAAGACCGAAGCCGAGATGCTGCGCACTCCGAACTTCGGCCGCAAGTCGCTGAACGAGATCAAGGAAGTGCTGTCCGGTATGGGTCTGCACCTCGGCATGGATGTCGAGGACTGGCCGCCCGACAACATCGAAGATCTGGCCAAAAAATTCGAAGACGCGTTCTAAGCGCGTCTTCACAAATGCCCGGGCTGCCGGGGACCATATGGGCACTTCCGCCCCAAGGAGAGCCGGTGACACGCATCGCCGGCCAGACAAAGCAAAACGCGAAAGAAGGAACTAGAAAATGCGTCACGCACGTGGTTATCGCCGCCTGAACCGTACTCATGAGCACCGCAAAGCTCTGTTTGCAAACATGGCTGGCTCGCTCATCGAGCATGAGCAAATCAAAACAACTCTGCCCAAGGCAAAAGAACTGCGCCCGATCGTTGAAAAACTGATCACTCTGGGCAAGCGCGGCGACCTGCACGCCCGCCGTCAGGCCGCAGCACAGCTGAAAGAAGACAAAGACGTCGCCAAGCTGTTCGAAGTTCTGGGTCCTCGTTACGCCGAGCGTCAGGGCGGTTATGTCCGTATCCTAAAAGCAGGCTTCCGCTATGGTGACATGGCACCGATGGCGATCATCGAATTCGTTGACCGCGACATCGACGCCAAAGGCGCAGCTGACAAAGCTCGTGTTGCCGCCGAAGAGGCCGCAGACGAAGAATAAGCCTTGGCTATATCTGAGTTTCAGCCCCCGCGTCGCAGACGCGGGGGTTTTCTTTTGCTCTGTGTGAAAATCCAAGGCGGTTTAAATTTAATTGCTTTCGGCTTTCAGAATACCATCCGCCGACGCTCCCGCGGACAAATTGGCGTCAGAGAAATCCTCTGTCTCTGGCAGTTCCAGATGAAGAGACGACGTGTGATCGATTTCGATCTTTCCCCGGGTCAATGTATAATCAAGTACGTGCCCACCGGTGGTCCGGTCGTCAGAGATGAAATGCAAGTGGTAACCCGGTACGCCAATCCCGACTGCGTAGTCAGGGCAGCGGAACCCGAGAATAGTTCCCTCCACGTTTTCCAATTCAAACTCGGCCTGCGTTTTGACCACTTCCAGCAAAGGTTTGTATGGCCGTTCCTGTTTCAAAACGTTTCGATACCTAATGTGTTTGATCAATCCGGTGAAACGAACCGCATAAAACAAGTTCTTTGCATCGGCCATGTCATCCAAACCCTCCTCGAAACCGGATTTGTTGACAGGAGAATCCAACGCAAGCGAAATCGTCGGTTCAAAGTCAATGACGGCTGCGTATGGTGTCAGCGCGCCGTTATCCGCAATTGTCGCTTTGCCTTCCCCATCCAGGCGATAAGCGACACCATCCAGCACCACCATTTCTCCGTCCAGGGCGTTGAAGGTACCGAGACCGAAATCTCCGTGTTCCAGCAGCTGACCGATGGAAACAGTCCCGTCATAGACTCCCTGCATGACGGCACTCAGTAGTGAGGCCTGGTAATACTCGTGGGCGTGCTCTTCCCGCACAAAGCTCTTATTTCGATGATGAGAGGCAAGGGCCGTTGCAAAGGTCAATTCCCGGTCTTTGTGCATGGTCGTTCCCTCTGATTGGATTCAGCGCCAAGTCCAACACATAGCACAACTCCCTGTGAAACTTTTGCAACGCTTTGCGAAGCCATAATGCTCAAGCAGGATATTTGTGCGAATAGCTCAAAAGAAAGCGGTAGGTCCTCTGCATTGTCGAAGGCAGCGGGTTATGTCGCTTGCAATCTTTGCATCGGCCCCGCATATCCGGTTGGCGATATTGCCGGAGGGCCGATGATGCTAAGACTATTGTGTTCCCTAGTATTGCTGATGGGCGCAATACCGGCAGCCGCAGAGACGCAGGTACCAAAAAGCCAGACCGAAATCAGCCTCGGGTTCGCCCCTGTCGTAAAGCAGGCTGCCCCGGCGGTTGTGAACATCTACGCCAAGATTGTTCGCGAAGGGCGGGCAAATCCGCTATTTTCTGACCCGTTCTTTCAGGACTTCTTTGGCCGTGGATTTGGGACGCCACGCCCCCGTGTGCAGAATTCGCTCGGCTCCGGCGTGATCCTCACTGGTGATGGGTATGTGGTGTCAAACTACCACGTTGTGGGGATGGCATCGGAAATTCAGGTCGTGACTACCGACCGTCGTGAATTCACTGCCGAAGTCGTTCTGGGTGACAAAGAAAGCGACATTGCAATCTTGCGGCTGAATGAGGCAAGCGATCTGCCGTTCCTGCAGATGCGCGATTCCGATCAGGTTGAAGTAGGAGAGCTGACGCTGGCGATTGGCAACCCCTTCGGCGTTGGCCAAACTGTTTCGTCAGGTATTATTTCAGGGCTGGCGCGCACAGGAACCGCAACCGGAAACGCAAGAGGGTACTTCATTCAAACCGATGCGGCGATCAACCCGGGCAATTCCGGTGGCGCGCTGATCGATGTGAATGGTGATCTGATTGGTATCAATACTTCAATCCTGACCCGCTCGGGCGGGTCGAACGGTATCGGCTTTGCCATTCCGGCCAATTTGGTAGCCGAATTCCTGCGGCAGGCGCAGTCTGGCAACGAAAGCTTCGTAAGTCCTTGGGCAGGAATGGCCGGTCAACACATGAGCGCGGATATAGCCGAGTCTCTGGGTATGGCCATCCCTCTCGGGGTGGTGATTTCTGACTTACATGAACTGAGTCCGCTGGCAGAAGCGGGTCTGCGGGTCGGGGACGTTGTCACTCATGTCGACGGGGACGAGGTGAATTCTCCGGCCGAGATGAAATTTCGCATGGCTGTTGCCGGGGTGGGTGGAAAGTCGCTCCTGACTCGGCTGCGGGGCGAAGACCGCTCGGATATTGAAGTGGCGCTGATCAAACCGCCTGAAACGCCTGCGGCGGATGAGACTACGCTGGACGAGGATACGGTCATGCCAGGTCTGATCGTTTCGGGTGTAAATCCGGCGGTGATCGTAAAGCTTGGCTTGTCGCTGTCTCAGACCGGCGTCGTAGTGGTTGATCCGAACCGCTATGGCGGCCGCGCAGGATTGCGTGTGGGCGATGTCGTAAAAGGTATCAACGGAACCAGAACCGAGACACCGGAGGATATCGTTCAGGCCCTGACCGATCCAGGTCGCCGGGTACAGATGGAGATTGAGCGGGGAAGCCGGTTAATCTCATTGCGGTTTCGGTTGTGATCCGTGAGTGACTTGTTCGATACCGGTTCTGCGGAACCAACCGCTTCGCCGCACAGGCCGCTTGCGGATCGCTTGCGCCCACAATCCCTGTCTGAGGTGATCGGGCAAGAGCAGGTTTTGGGACCAGATGCGCCATTGGGGGTGATGCTCGCGTCAGGTAGCCTGTCCAGCCTGATCTTCTGGGGCCCGCCGGGTGTAGGAAAGACAACCATCGCCCGGTTGCTGGCGCAGGAGACCGATCTGCATTTCGTACAGATCAGCGCGATTTTTACCGGCGTGCCGGATCTGAAGAAGGTATTTGAGGCTGCTAAAATCCGTCGTCAGAACGGGCAGGGCACCTTACTATTTGTTGACGAAATCCACCGTTTCAATAAAGCGCAACAGGACGGGTTTCTGCCGCATATGGAGGACGGCACGATCCTCCTGGTTGGCGCGACGACCGAAAACCCTTCCTTCGAGCTAAACGCGGCGGTACTCAGCCGGTCTCAGGTGTTGGTTCTGGAACGCCTTAGCCTTGCTGATCTTGAGCGTTTGACACAACGCGCCGAGAAAGAGCTTGACCGCGCCTTGCCACTAACGTCTGCCGCCCGCGAGGCGCTGCAGGAGATGGCGGATGGCGACGGTCGCGCTCTACTGAACCTGATTGAACAGGTAGCTGCTTGGAAAGTGGACGCCGATCTGGACCCGGATGCATTGTCGACGCGCCTGATGCGGCGGGCCGCAAAATACGACAAATCGGGGGATGAGCATTATAATCTGATCTCAGCCCTGCACAAATCGGTGCGTGGATCGGACCCTGACGCGGCGCTGTATTGGTTTGCGCGGATGCTGACCGGCGGCGAAGACCCGCGCTATCTGGCGCGGAGGATCACGCGGATGGCGGTTGAAGATATCGGTTTGGCCGATCCTCAGGCGCAATCGATCTGCCTGCACAGTTGGGAAACCTATGAACGGCTGGGCTCGCCCGAGGGCGAGTTGGCACTGGCGCAGGCGTTGGTGTATCTGGCGCTCGCTCCGAAATCGAACGGGGCCTATGTGGGGTATAAGGCGGCGATGCGGCTGGCCAAGCAATCGGGCAGTGAACCGCCACCCAAACATATCCTGAACGCTCCGACATCGCTAATGAAGGATCAGGGATATGGTGCAGGGTATGCCTATGACCACGATGCCGAAGATGGGTTCTCGGGTCAGAACTATTTCCCGGATGATATGAAGCGCCCGGTTCTCTATCAGCCGGTAGAGCGTGGTTTTGAGCGCGAGCTGAAAAAACGGCTGGAATACTTCGCCAAGCTGAGAACGCAACGCAATCAGGGCTAGACTTGACTCTGCACGCGATGCGCGCGACAGACGCGCATGATTTCTAAGGCACTGAAACAAGCACTATCCGGGCGGATCAGCCGTGCGGAACAAGGGGCAATGGCATGAGCGGCGTACAGGTGATCACCGTAGCAGAGGGGGATGGCGACCAGCGGCTGGATCGTTGGCTGCGCCGCCTGTTTCCTCATGTCAGCCAGGGCCGGATCGAGAAGATGTGCCGCAAGGGTGAACTGCGCGTAGATGGCAGTCGGGTCAAAGCTTCGACGCGGCTAGAGGCCGGGCAGTCTGTGCGCGTGCCGCCGCTGCCAGACGCCGACCATAAGCCCGCTGTCGTAAAGCATCGTGTTTCGGACGCTGACGCAAAGATGATCCAGTCTTGCGTGATTTATAAAGACGATCACGTGCTGGCGCTGAACAAGCCGCATGGCTTGCCAGTTCAGGGTGGCAGCGGTCAAACCCGCCATGTGGATAGCCTGTCTGAGGCATTGCGTTTTGGGTATGACGAGAACCCGCGCCTTGTGCATCGTTTGGATAAGGACACCTCGGGCGTACTGCTGTTGGCCCGCACGCGCGAGGCTGCCAAGGGGCTGACCGCTGCGTTCCGGCATCGCAGCACCCAGAAAATCTATTGGGCGCTGGTAGCTGGTGTTCCAACTCCGTACCTGGGCGAAATCAAGACCGGGCTGGTCAAGGCACCGGGGCATGGTAAGCATGGCGAAGGCGAGAAGATGATCGCTGTTCATCCGAGCGAAGTGAACGATACGCCCGGCGCAAAACGCGCGCATACGCTCTATGCAACGCTGTATCGCGTTGCAGGGCGGGCAGCCTGGGTCGCGATGGAGCCGGTGACGGGGCGGACCCATCAGCTGCGCGCACATATGGCGGCGATCGGCCACCCGATCATTGGCGATGGGAAATATGGCGGCTCGGGGCAGGAAAACCTCGGCGATGGCTGGGGCGCGCAGTTGGGAGGTATCATCAGCAAAAAGCTGCACCTCCACGCCCGCAGCCTGTCCTTTGAACACCCGATGACCCGCAAACCTATCTCGCTTACGGCGCCTTTACCGGATCATATGAAACACAGCTGGGATACGCTGGGCTGGGCCGAAGACCTCGCTGCAGATGATCCGTTTGAGGAGTTGCGATGAACGCTCCATTGCGGCTGGTCCTGTTTGATGTGGATGGCACTCTGGTCGATAGTCAGGGTGCCATTGTTTCGGCAATGACCGCCTGTTTTCAGGCGCAGTCACTGCCGGTCCCGGATCGTGACGCCATCCTGTCCATCGTCGGTTTATCTCTGCCCCATGCAATGGCGCGTCTGGCAGCAGATCAGTCCGAACGGATACAAAGCGCATTGGTTGACGGATATAAGCAGGCCTATCACGCGCAAAGGTTGGAGCAGGGCGCCGCAAGTTCGCCGCTTTATCCCGGTGCGCGCCAAGTGATTGAGGCTCTTCACGCTCAGCCCGAGGTTCTTTTGGGAGTGGCCACAGGCAAATCTCAGCGCGGGCTTGATGCGCTGCTTGAAGGGCATGGGTTGCAGCAGCATTTTATTACTCGTCAGGTTGCAGATCACCACCCGTCCAAGCCGCACCCGTCGATGATAGAAACAGCTTTGGCTGAAACGGGCGTGCCGGCTGCGCAAGCCGTCATGGTGGGCGACACCAGCTTTGACATGGATATGGCCGCAGCCGCGCAAGTTGCCGGGATCGGTGTTAGCTGGGGTTATCACGATCGTCGGGCACTGACGACCGCAACACATGTGATCGAAACATTCGAAGAATTGCCAGGCGCACTGGCCAAGATCTGGGGCTAAAGAGATGAGCGACTGGAAACCCAAACGCTTCTGGACGACAAGCACGGTCGTTGAGACCGACGGGGGCTATACGGTTGAACTGGATGGTCGGCGGGTCAAAACGCCCGCCAAGGCTGCGCTGGACCTGCCCACGCGTGCCATGGCCGAGGCCGTTGCACGGGAATGGGATGCGCAGGAAAAGAAAATCGATCCGACCACGATGCCATTCACCCGTTCGGCCAATGCGGCGATCGACAAGGTGCGGCACCAGCATGGTGAGGTTGCCGATATGCTGGCCGATTACGGCGACTCGGATCTGCTGTGTTATCGGGCGACCCATCCCGAAACGTTGCAGCAGCGCCAATCCGAGGCCTGGGATCCTGCATTGGATTGGGCTGCGGACGCGCTGGGCGCACGGTTGATCCCGCGTGCAGGGGTGGTGCATCAACCGCAAGCTGCCGAGGTGCTGCAAGGCCTGCGTGACCGGGTGCATGGACTGAATGCGTTCCAACTGGCAGCGTTTCATGACCTCGTCAGCCTGTCGGGATCATTGATTCTTGGTTTCGCGGCAGCCCAGAATTGGCGCAAACCGGACGAGATATGGCGCATTTCTCGGCTGGACGAGCTTTGGCAGATCGAACAATGGGGCCACGACGATGAGGCACATGCTGCCGCCGAAGTGAAACGGGCCGCCTTTCTGCACGCAAAGCAGTTCTTTGACCTCTCGTTCTGAGACGGATTCTCGTCAAATCGTGAATTTGTGTCCGATTCTGCCCGAAAAGACCTATCGTTTTCCCTGATCCAGCCCTTGACGTTTGTTGATGAATACGCCCAAACTCGGGCCACTAAAGGGGAGACACCTTTTGGGTAACCTTTCTGGCGCCTATGCGCCGGATCGAACCGTTCCATTCAGGGATGGAAAATCAGGAAGAGGTAAAAATGAAAAAATCCGTAATTTTGGGCGTGGCAACCATTGCCGGCCTGGCTGCTGGCGCAGCTGCAGCGGGTACCGTTGACGACGTGAAAGCCCGCGGCAAGCTGAACTGCGGCGTTGCAACCGGCGTACCCGGCTTTGCCAGCCCCGATGCCAATGGTGAGTGGCAGGGTTTTGACGTGGCCGTATGCCGCGCGGTAGCCGCTGCCGTTCTGGACGACCCAAGCGCCGTTGAGTTCATCCCGACCACCGGTAAAACACGTTTCACCGCGCTGGCTTCGGGCGAGATTGACATGCTGGCCCGTAACACCACGTGGACCTTCAGCCGCGACGTCGACCTGAAGTTCGAATTCGTCGGCATCAACTACTACGATGGTCAGGGTTTCATGGTTCCCAAGGCACTGGGCGTCAGCTCGGCCAAGGAACTGGACGGTGCAACAGTTTGTATCCAGACCGGCACCACCACCGAGCTTAACCTGGCGGATTTCTTCCGCATCAACAACATGAGCTACGAGCCGGTTCCGATCGAAACCAACGCCGAAGCGCAGCAGCAGTATCTGGCTGGTGCCTGTGACGTTTACACCACCGACGCATCGGGTCTGGCTGCTACGCGCGCCACCTTTGAAAACGCAGGCGACCACGTGATCCTGCCCGAAATCATCTCGAAAGAGCCGCTGGGCCCGCTGGTCCGTCACGGCGATCACGAGTGGGGCGATGTGGTCCGCTGGACCCTGAACGCACTGATCGCAGCGGAAGAGCTGGGTGTAACCTCGGCGAACATCGACGAGATGTCCAGCGGTGCCACCGACAACCCAGAGGTAAACCGCCTGTTGGGTACCGAAGGTACGCTGGGTGAGATGCTGGGTCTGGACGCGAACTGGGCACAGCGTGCGATCAAAGTCGGCGGTAACTACGGCGAAGTGTTTGCCAAGAACATCGGTGAGGAAACCCCGATCGGTCTGGCACGCGGCCTGAACGCACAGTGGACCGATGGTGGCCTGCTGTACGCACCGCCTTTCCGCTAAGATCCACGGAAAAGGGCGCGGGGGAACCCGCGCCCTTTTTCCTTCCATAAGAAACACGCCCGGAACGATCTGAGCAGAGGCAAACTCTGCCAACATCCGGGATGCACGGGGATATACATAGGTCATGACGACACTCACTGACCCGCCGAAGGAGCACTTCCGGCTGTCCATGCTCCTTTATGATACGCGGTACCGATCTGCGACCATTCAGGTCATAGCGATGATCGGTTTCATGCTTCTGGCAGCCTGGATTATCAACAACACCATTCAGAACCTTGAAACGCTGGGCAGAACAGTCGGGTTCGACTTTTTTGCCGAACCGGCCAGCTATGACATCAACCAACGCCTGCTGGAATACGACTCGCGCGATACCCATCTGCGCGCAGCGTTTATAGGCCTGCTAAACACTCTGGTTGTTGCAGTTCTGGGCTGTATCACAGCAACGATCATCGGTGTCATGGTCGGTGTTTTGCGCCTGTCGAATAACTGGCTGATCGCGCGGATCATGACAGTCTATGTCGAGATGTTCCGTAACGTTCCAGTGCTGCTTTGGATCGTGTTCGCCATGGCGATCCTGATTGAAAGCCTGCCAGCACCGCGCGCCTTCCGAGGTGAAAACCCAGAAGCCACGATGGATCTTTTTGGCACGGTCGCGGTCACAAATCGCGGGGTCTATATCCCCGAGTTTCTGTTCTCGCGCGGATTGGGCGATATCCACCTTTTCGGTACCTCAAGCCTGCGCTTTGATGTTTCGCTTGACCTGATCGCCTTCCTGATCGTGTTTGGCGGCAGCATCTTTGCGATGCGCAAGGTTTCGGCCTGGGCCAATTCAACGCAAGAAAAGACCGGCGATCGCCCGACCATCTGGCACATCCAACTGGGCCTTTTGTTCGTGCCGTCAGCTATCCTGCTGGGCGTTCTGGGTTTTCACCTGGGCTACCCTGAGCTGAAAGGCTTCAACTTCAGCGGCGGTACCCACCTTCGTAACTCGCTGATTGCCTTGTGGCTGGCCCTGTCGCTGTACACTGCGGCATTCATCGCCGAGATCGTGCGCGCTGGTATTCTGGCTATTTCCAAGGGTCAGACCGAGGCTGCATCCGCACTGGGCCTGCGCCCGGGCCGGACCATGCGTCTGGTGATCTTGCCGCAGGCGTTGCGGGTGATCATCCCGCCAATGATCTCGAACTATCTGAACCTGACCAAGAACTCGTCGCTGGCGATCGCGGTCGGATATATGGACATCACGGGTACGCTGGGTGGCATCACAATGAACCAGACCGGTCGCGAGCTGGAATGCGTTCTGCTGCTGATGCTGGTCTACCTGTCCATCTCGCTGAGCATTTCGGCGGTGATGAACTGGTACAACAACCGTGTCAAACTGGTGGAGCGGTAATATGAGTGATGTTTCATTTGTCCGCACGGAAATGTTGCCGGAACAGGCACCACCCGCCTCCGAGGTCGGTGTACTGGGCTGGATCAAGCATAACCTGTTTTCAAGCTGGCTGAACGCGATCCTGACGATCGTCTCGTTGGTCTTCATCTACTATGTGCTCTCCAACATCCTGTCATGGACGTTCGAATCCGTTTGGAACGCCAATTCCCTGTCGGAATGTCGTGAGATCATGATGGCTACGTGGGGCGATACGCATGGTCATGCCTGCTGGGGTGTGATCAAGGATCGTTGGCTACAGCTGCTATATGGGTTCTATCCGCCGTATCCGGCGCATCCGGATGCCACATGGTCGAACCCGCCTGAAACAGGGGCATGGCCGGCCTATTTCCGTCCGAACCTGACCTTCATCCTGTTGTTGGTTGCTATTGCGCCAGTGTTGTTCACTAAGGTGCCGCGTAAGCTGTTGATTGTAACGGCGGCTTATCCGTTCCTGCTGCCTTGGCTGATGTGGGGTGGGTCGATCTGGGGGCCGCTCATGGTCGCCGCCGGATTTGCCATCGGGTATTTCGCGTACAAGTTTGCGCTTCCGGTTGCTGGGTCTCTTGCCGCGATTATCCTTGCGATTGCGCTGCCCATACTATGGTGGCTGTTTGCTGCCGGTTCCGTGGCTGACGCAATCAATGCAATCATTCCGATCGGTATCGCGCCGGTGGAAAGCCGCGACTTTGGTGGCTTTATGCTAGCGATCCTGTTGGGTGTCGTGGCCATTGGTGTTTCGCTGCCTATCGGTATCGTGCTGGCGCTGGGTCGTCAGTCCGATCTGATGATCGTCAAATACCTGTGCGTGGGCTTTATCGAGTTCATTCGGGGCGTGCCGCTGATTACCCTGCTGTTTGTGGCATCGCTGTTGCTGAACCTGTTCCTGCCGCCGGGCACTAATTTTGACATCATCCTGCGGGTGATGATCATGATGACTCTGTTCTCGGCCGCCTATATGGCCGAGGTGATCCGGGGTGGTCTGGCTGCCCTGCCGCGTGGTCAGTACGAAGGCGCAGACAGTCTGGGCCTGAACTACTGGCAGGCGCAGCGGCTGATCATCATGCCACAGGCGCTGAAAATCTCGATCCCGGGCATCGTGAGCACGTTCATCGGTATTTTCAAGGATACGACTTTGGTTTCGATCATCGGTCTGTTCGACGTGATCGGCCTGACCAACGGCATCCGCGCCGATACCGCCTGGAACGGCGTCTACTGGGAACTGTTTGCCTTTATCGGCGTTCTGTTCTTCGTGGTTTGCTTCTCCATGTCCCGTTATTCCATGTACCTGGAGCGCAAGCTTCAGACTGGCCACCGTTAAGGAGTTCAACACATGTCTGAACTTGCAATTGAACGCGAAATCGACCGCTCCAAAATGCAGGTGAGCGACGAAATCGCCATCGAAATCACCAATATGAACAAGTGGTACGGTGCCTTCCACGTGCTGCGCGATATCAATCTGACCGTCAATCAGGGCGAGCGGATTGTGATCGCGGGGCCGTCGGGGTCGGGCAAGTCTACCCTGATCCGCTGCCTGAACGCGCTGGAGGAACACCAGCAGGGCACGATCATTGTGGATGGGACCGAGCTGTCGAATGACCTGAAAAACATCGACAAAATCCGGTCCGAGGTTGGCATGGTGTTCCAGCACTTCAACCTGTTCCCGCACCTGACCATTCTGGAAAACTGCACGCTGGCCCCGATCTGGGTGCGCAAGACGCCCAAGAAAGAGGCCGAAGAGCGCGCGATGCATTTCCTGGAAAAGGTGAAGATCCCTGAGCAGGCCGACAAGTATCCCGGTCAGCTATCGGGTGGTCAGCAGCAGCGTGTGGCGATTGCCCGCTCGCTGTGCATGATGCCGCGGATCATGTTGTTCGATGAACCTACATCGGCGCTGGACCCTGAGATGATCAAAGAGGTGCTCGACACCATGATCGAGCTGGCCGAGGAAGGCATGACCATGCTGTGTGTGACCCACGAGATGGGCTTTGCCCGCCAGGTCGCCAACCGCGTGATCTTTATGGATGCCGGTCAGATTGTGGAGCAGAACGAACCGGAAGAGTTCTTCAACAACCCGCAGAGCGAACGGACCAAGTTGTTCCTCAGCCAGATTCTGGGACACTAAATTCGGATCAGAAAACCAAGAAGGCGGGGTGTCGACCTCGCCTTTTTCTATTCCAGCAGCT
The DNA here is from genome assembly GCF_056542345.1 of Ruegeria sp. AD5. Taxonomy (NCBI): domain Bacteria; kingdom Pseudomonadati; phylum Pseudomonadota; class Alphaproteobacteria; order Rhodobacterales; family Roseobacteraceae; genus Ruegeria; species Ruegeria sp. AD5. The sequence goes on along the minus strand of NZ_JBQFZR010000001.1, from coordinate 874,231 downwards.
CGCGTGGGATCGTGAAGCCCAGAACCTCACCCTGATGCCATTCGAGTGTATTCCAGTCGGGGATATCGAACCGGATTACAGTCGTTGCACAAGTCGGATAGTCGTAGAATCTCGAATGATCGGGCTGGTTGCGTACCAGCCGATTTGCAAATGCAGCGATGCCGGGATTATGCCCCAGCATTAGTACGGTATTGCCGGTGGCTGTGGCCAATTCGGCGAACATCTCATCGGGGCCTGTCAGATACAAGGCGGGGGTAAAGCGGATTTCCGGGGTGCTCAGCCCCAGCCTGTCCCACGTTTCCCGGGTGCGTTTGGCGCTTGAGCAGATAACGTCATCCGGCAGCCAGCCATTGCTTTGCAGCCACGCCCCAATCGCGGGGGCCGATTTGCGTCCTCGATTGTTCAACGGGCGGTCGTGATCTTCGGCAAAGGGATCGCCCCAACTGGACTTGGCATGGCGCATTAGGATCAGTGTGCGGGTCATGATCGGTGAAATGCTTTCATGTGATGCGCAGATTGCTCTGGCTGGCGCTCTGCGCCGGCGCTGAGAGGGCAGGCGAGCCGGGCGAGGCAGCCTTTGTTCATGCAGCTGTGTCCCGCCTTGGTATCGAGATGATCATGACAGGCTGCCACGTCATAGAAGCTGTGGGTGTTCAATGCCCCAACCGGACAGGTTGTTGCACAAGGCGCGGGGCATTCTATGCAAGGTGACGATTGAGACACGGATGGAATTGAAAACTCATCCGCAAAATGCAACGCACCACGGAATGATATCATCATCCCTACCGTATCGTGCACCAGGGCCCCGACCGGACTGCTGAAGGTGCGACCGGACTTAAGTGCCCAGTCAATGAAGGGTGCGTATGGTGGGCCGCCGAACGGATAGTAGGCGGTGCCCCTCAAGTCCCGCGCAAGCTGGCCGATCACCCGTCTGGACCAGCGATCAACCGGGTCGGGTTGGCCATCCTGCCACTCAGCCGAGGCCTTCAGAGCAGGCCAGAATGCCCCCGCGGCCCCCAGAAGGATTAGGGTTCCGTCATCAAGTTGCTTTGCTTCACTGGGCCTTGGATGAAGTGCACCCATAACTATCAGCCCAACCTGAGTGGCTGCTCGTTCGACATTGGCGTAGGTCATCAACGGCGGAAGGGCAGAGCCAGGCTCCAGCCCAGTTTTGTTGGTCGATCGTCCTGCCATTCCAATCCCACGCTCATTTGTTCGTGCCCGTCCCGAGGTTGTGCGATGTAAGTCCCCAGCATTCGGTCCCAGATAGACAGTGCAAAGCCATAATTGCTGTCATGCTCTGTTCGGAATACCGAATGATGTACGCGATGCATATCGGGTGTCACAAGAATCCTACGTACCACAGCGTCAACGGCAAGGGGGAGCTTCAAGTTTGAATGATTGAACAACGCTGTGCCATTAAGAAGGATCTCGAACAGGAACACAGCCAGGGCGCTGGCGCCGAGCAGATAGATTAGCCCGATTTTCAGGATCATGGACAACGCGATTTCAACAGGGTGAAAGCGGACTGCAGTAGTGACGTCCATGTCTCGGTCGGCGTGATGCACACGATGTAGCCGCCAAAGGATTGGCACCTTGTGGGTAATCAGATGCTGTAGCCAGATTGCAAAGTCCAGAATCAGCACACACAGAATAAGCTCAACCCACCCTGGCCAGGCGAGCCAATTAAAAACGCCCAATCCATTTTTCCCGGCATCAATGGCAGCGCCAACTGCCAATAAGGGCAACCCAATCGCCATAGTCCTGAGCATCAGTGTGTTCAAAACAGTGATTGATAGATTGGTTAGCCACCGATTTTTTCGCGGACAGGTTCGTAAGCGTTTTGGCGCAATTGTCTCTGCCGCCGCAAACAAAACAAACAGGATCAAAAACACGCTTAGGCGAAATAGGGGCTCGTTCTCCATACATTCACAATCGGGCATGTTAATGCCCGGTGCAAGATGTTGAAGATCACTATGGCGTTAATCAGGACGGATCAAGGATCCAGCACCGTGTTCCGTAAACAGTTCGAGCAACACCGCATTTGGCGCGCGCCCGTCCAGAATAACGACCGCCCGAACGCCATTATGCAGCGCGTCCAGCGCAGTTTCGGTTTTTGGAATCATCCCACCCGCAATAGTGCCTTCACGCGTCATCTCACGAATTTGGCCAGCCTTGAGCTCGGTCACGACATCGCCCGCTGCGTTCTTGACGCCCGCTACATCGGTCAGCAGCAGCAGGCGGTCTGCCTTAAGAGCTGAGGCGATCGCCCCGGCTGCAGTGTCGCCATTCACATTGAAGGTTTCGCCATTCCGACCTGCGCCCAGCGGCGCGATCACAGGGATAACATCATGCGCAAACAGGTCATGCAGGACTTTGGGGTTCATCTCGGACGGAGTGCCGACAAACCCGAGCGAGGCGTCAGTCTGTTCGCACATCATCAAATGGGCATCCTTGCCCGACAGACCCACAGCCATGCCACCCTGCGCATTGATCGCCTGCACGATCCGCTTGTTCACAAGGCCCGACAGGACCATTTCGACCACTTCGACTGTGGCTTTGTCCGTCACGCGTTTACCGCCCACAAACTCGGACTGGATATCCAGTTTGTCGAGCATCGCATTGATCATTGGGCCACCGCCGTGCACGACGACCGGGTTTACGCCAACCTGACGCATAAGCACCACATCGCGCGCAAAGCTTTCCATGGCTTCGTCGCTGCCCATGGCGTGGCCACCTAGCTTGATGACGACAATCGCACCGTCGTATCGCTGTAGATAGGGCAGGGCGCTGTTCAATGTGGCGGCGGTGGCGATCCAATCCCGGTTCATATCTCGTGTCTTCATGGCTGATTGTCCCTCTGGGACCCTGTGTTAGGGTGTTTGGAGGATGGTGCCAATACCGGATCGCGGAAACAGCCAATCTGAACGGGCCGTACCCGATGGGCGCAGCCCGGCTTCCTTAGCTCATGACTTGTATATTGCTGAACAGCGTCACTCCAGATGCGCAATGATCGAACGCAGGGTCGGAATGCCGTCGCCCTTCTCGGATGAGGTCAACACGATCTCCGGGAATGCCGCAGGATGTTTTGAAAGCGCGGCGCGTACCTGGTCCAGCACCTTTTCCCGGTCTTTTGCTTTGACCTTGTCGGCCTTTGTCAGAACGCATTGAAAGGTCACTGCGCTGGTATCCAGCAGCTTCATGATCTCGGCGTCCACAGGTTTCACCCCGTGGCGCGAGTCGATCAGGACGAAGGCACGGCGCAGGGTCTGACGTCCACTCAGATACTGTTTCAGCAGACGTTGCCATTTTTCCACGACCTTCACCGGCGCGTTCGCATAGCCGTACCCTGGCAGGTCGACCAAATAGAGTTCAGGCCCTTGCGTGAAAAAGTTGATCTCTTGTGTACGCCCCGGCGTGTTCGAGGCACGTGCTAACCCCTTGGTGCCCGTTAGCGCGTTGATCAAGCTGGATTTACCGACATTCGAACGCCCGGCGAAACATACCTCCAGCCGATCGGGGGCAGGCAGGCCATCCATGGCAACGACGCCTTTGACGAATTCGGATGGCCCGGCAAACAGCTTTCGACCGGTTTCCGTTGCGAATTCATCTGGAGTTTCAGCTAGTGGAAAGGGAAGTGTGGTCATAGAACCTGAACCTCGTCACCGGTGTGAATGGTGGCGCCTTCCAGAACTTCGGCATAAACGCCAAAATCCTGATGATCCCAGCTGCTCAGCGCACCCAGTGTGTCGGCATCCCGCTCACCCGTTTCAGGGTTGGCGGTTGTCGCCAAACACCGCGTGATGCGTTCGCGCACATGAAAAACGGCCTCGCCGATCCGGATGTCGCGGCCAATCCAGTCGAACTCATTCCACAGCGGCAGGCCATCGAACCAGATATTTCCGCGCCAGCGAGCGATAGAAAGATCCCTGCCTAGCTTCTGTTCGACCGCCCGATGCGATGACATGTTGCACAAACTGATCGAAGGAAAATCGCTGTCCGTCATGCCGCGATTAGCGGCGCGGATAATGCGGGCAGACGCAGCGCGATCTGCAGGCATCAGCGGTTTGACCCAGTCCAGAAAGGTATCCTGATGCGTGTCGGGCTCAAAGCTTAGATCGGGGCGATTGGGATGTCTCAGCGTGACCGAGTCGCCTTGCAGCTGCGCCGAGATTGCCATCAACTGAGGGGCCTTCGCGCCTCGGCTGAAATTGGCGCAGGGTGCCCATTCCGATCCATCCGCTTTCGACGCCTCATGTGCAACCGCCCAAACACGATCCCCGGGCATGGTATGCCCGGGGATCATGGTAATGCGATCAAGGCGTTCACGCCCGTGACTTTTGATCGGGTGCCGCCAAATGCTGGTGACCGAACCGCTCATTTGTCGTCCGTCTTTGGCGTGCGTTTGAAGCCTGATTTGATGTTGCCGAATACATCGGGCGTATAGCCCTGGCTCCGCATGATCAGGTATTGCTGGGTAAATGTGATCGTGTTGTTCGCGATCCAGTAGACCACCAAACCGCTGGCAAATCCGCCCAGCATGAACATGAACACCCATGGCATCCAGGCAAAGATCATCGCCTGTGTTGCATCGGTCGGTGCCGGGTTCAGTTTCTGCTGCAGCCACATCGAGATACCCAGCAGCAGTGGCAGGATACCGATAAAGATCAGCGCCATGAAGCTTTCAGGCTGCGGTGCCGCCCAAGGCAGCCAGCCAAAGAAGTTGAAGATTGAGGTCGGATCCGGAGCGCTGAGGTCCTGGAACGGGCCAAACCATGGGGCTTGACGCAGTTCGATGGTGACAAAAATCACCTTGTACAGCGAGAAGAAGATGGGGATCTGCATCAGGATCGGCAAACAGCCTGCGGCCGGGTTAACCTTTTCCTTCTTGTACAGCTCCATCATGCCTTGCTGCATCTTCTGGCGGTCATCCCCTGCGGCCTCTTTCAAGGCTTCCATCTGGGGCTGCAGTTCCTTCATCTTGGCCATCGAGACGTAGGATTTGAAAGCCAGCGGGAACAGAATCGCCTTGATGATCAGGGTCAGGCCGATGATCGACCAGCCCATATTGCCGATCAGCAGATTGATGTTGTGCAGCAGCCAGAAGATCGGCTTGGTCAGGAAGAAGAACCAGCCCCAGTCGATGCTGTCGATGAATTTCTGTACGCCTTCCGCCTGGTATTCCCGAATGGCTTCCCATTCCTTGGCACCAGCGAACAGGCGTGTGGTCACTTCGGCAGTCTCACCCGGCGCTACAGTCAGCGTCGGCAGCACCGTTTCGGTTTGATAGATTTTGCGGCGCGAGTCATATTTTGCGGCTGCTTTGAAGGTCGAGCCCGGCTCTGGGATCAGCGTGGTCATCCAGTAGTGATCCGTGAAGCCGATCCAGCCATCTTCCTTGACCTGATAGACCTCGGCCTGCGCCCGTTCGTTCGGGTCGATGTCAAAATCGCGGACATCACCATAGTCAACTTCTGACAGCGTGCCGTCCGCCATGCCGATCACACCCTCATGCAGGATGAAGAAGTTTTTCAGGCCCGGAAGGTCGCCATCTTCACCAATACCGTGGCGTGCAAGAATGCCATAGGGGGCCATGCCCACCTCGGATTGGGTCGCGTTTTCAACCGATTGGGTAACTGTGAACATGTAGTCCTGGTCGACCGCGATGGTGCGGCGGAAAGTCAGGCCATTGCCATTGTCCCAGGCCAGCGTGATGGGGTTGTCTACGCCAAGCGTCTCACCCTCTTCCAATGTCCAGAGCGTGTTGGGGCCCGGGACATCCGCACCTGCAACTCCTGTACCCGGTGCCCAGCCGTAAAGGGCATAATAAGCCGATTCCGAACCAACCGGAGACAGCAGCTCAACAATAGGCGCGCCTTCTTCGATCGAGACTTTGTAATCTTTCAGAAACAGCTCATCGATCCGCCCGCCGGACAGGGACAGGCTGCCTTTCAGACGGGGGGTGTCAATGTTGACGCGAGGGGCTTGTTCCTCTGGCAGTGTTTCCTCGGCGGTCGCTGTGGCTTCACCCACGGTGCTGGTCGCGCTGGGTGTTTGCACCTCGTCGCCTTCCAGAGCTGCAATTTCTGCAGCGTCCTGCGTCGTGGTTGATTCCGGCGGTGGGAACAGCACGAACCAGACAAGGATCACCAGAAAGCTGAGCGCGGTTGCAAGGATGAGATTTTTGTTCTGATCGTCCATCGGGGACAGCCACCTTGAGCAGTGAAACACACCCGGTGGGTTCAACAGAGTGCAGCCCCAAAGGTCAAGCGGAATCGCCCGTTGAATCGCCCAGACGCTGGATTTGGCGCACCGTAATTGCAGATTTCATCCCATTTTGCGACCGATCTTGGATGCCCCCCTGATCTTGGCACGATGCGCCGCGATCCAATCCAGGGTCTGCTCAAATGGCATTGGCTTTGCAATTCCGAACCCCTGAACGTGGTTACTGCCCAATTGCGCCATCAACGCGTGCTCGCCGGGCGTTTCCACGCCTTCGGCGAGCGTCTCGAGGTTCAGGCGTTCAGCCATGGTCAGAATGGCGCTGACCAGTTGCTGCTGGCTGGGATCCTGATCCGATTTGGTGACAAACGTCCGATCAATTTTAATCCGCGAGACGTCAAACCGCTTGATAGAGGCGATTGAAGCATGTCCGGTGCCAAAGTCATCCAGGTCGATACAACATCCAAGCGCAGCCATGCCGGTTACATTCCGGGTGATCACGTCATCCGGCCTGCGAGAGAACACGGTTTCCAGAATCTCAACCGCCAGCCGATCCGGTGTCAAATCAAACTGATCCAACTCCCATTTCAGGCGGTCGATCAAGCCGGGATTGCGCAACTCATCGGATGAGAAATTGATACCGATCCGGGGCACAACGCATGCTGCACGATCCCAAGCTTGCATCGCTTCAAAAGCATGGTGACGCATGATTTGGCCTAGCCGCTCCATCAGTTCGGCTTGCTCGGCGAAGGGCAGGAATACCTGCGGGCTGAGAACACCTTTTATTGGATGCTCCCACCTTGCCAAAGCCTCGAACCCTGTGATGTTCCCATTATCCGTTGAAACCTGAGGCTGAAACCAGGGCCGAATCTCTCCATTGTCCAATGCCGCCTCGAACTCTTTTCTCAAATTGGCTCGGACCAGGGATCGCCGACGGGTCGCGGTTGAATAGGCGCGTATGGTCGAGGGACCGCTTCTTTGCGCCTCGGACAGTGCAGCGGTGGCGGCGCCAATCCACTCATCAGCCTCGGCCTGTCGCAGGTCTGAATGCAGGCAAAACCCGATCGAGCAGGATTGGTAAACTCCTGTGCCATTCAACAAAAGCGGCTCTTCGACTGCGCTTTGGATGCGGCCGGACATTTGAATGCAAGCTTCCAGATCAAGATGTGGGGAGGGATGCAGGCCAATGAGAAACCGGTTCTGATCGATCTGCGAAAAGATGTCCTGATTTCGGATGATCGACAGGATGCGATCACTGAATTGCTGCTTTACATGAGTGGCGGCAGCCTGACCGTGCAGATCCTGAAGCTCGGCATAGCCGTCCAAAGCAATTGCGATACAGGCGGCATTCTCACCTGATTTGCTGACCGATTCACTCAACGCCTCCAACTCTGATTGGAATACGTCATATGGAACCAGGCCGCTGGGGCGCATACCTGAACTGCGGGCTGTATAAGAACGGCTTCCCCAATTTCCGATGACGGCAAAAGCAAGGGGCAAACCCAAAGCCGTGGTAACAAGTGCACGTTCACCGCCCAACCAGAAGGCGGCTAAACACGCCGCGGGAATAAATGCCAGAACCTGCGGTCCGGTGAGAAATATCCGCAGCGTTTCGGAACAACGGTCGACAAAGAGGAATTTCCGCATAGGTTTTACGGCCTTCAGCTTGGGCTAGGATCGCGCAAGCCAACCGTAGGAAATCAATCTGAGTCAGGCGTTAACGTAACTGGGGAATATCGTCTGAATTTTCGTCTTTTTGAATCGGATCGATCGAAAGATTTGCGAAATCAAACAGTTTTGGGTCCAGAAGATGCGAAGGCCGCGCATTGGTCAATGCCCGAAACATCACTTGCCGCCGGCCGGGGCTGTTCTTTTCCCACTGATCGAGGATCTGCTTGACCTGCTGGCGCTGCAGCCCGTCCTGACTGCCGCACAGATCGCAGGGTATGATGGGATAGTTCATCGCCTTGGCGAATTTCTCGCAATCCGCCTCGGCCACATGGGCCAGTGGGCGATAGACGAACAGATCACCTTCTTCATTCACCAGTTTTGGTGGCATGGTTGCAAGACGACCGCCATGGAACAGGTTCATGAAAAAGGTTTCAAGGATGTCATCGCGGTGATGGCCAAGCACAACTGCGGAACAACCTTCCTCGCGCGCGATACGATAGAGGTTGCCCCGACGCAGGCGTGAACACAGCGCACAATAGGTGCGGCCCTGCGGAACTTTGTCCATCACAACGGAATAGGTGTCCTGATACTCAATCCGATGTGGCACCCCCATACGGTCTAGGAACTCTGGCAGGACTGTTGCCGGGAACCCCGGTTGCCCCTGATCCAGATTGCAGGCCAGAAGATCCACGGGCAGCAGACCGCGCCATTTCAGTTCGTAGAGCACCGCCAGAAGGGTATAGCTGTCCTTGCCGCCCGACAGGCAGACCAACCAGCGGGGTGTTTTACCTTCGGCGGTGCGGTCCACCATGCCGTACTGCTCAATGGCCTCGCGCGTCTGGCGCACGATGCGCTTGCGCAGCTTCTTGAACTCGGTGGTTGAAGGCGCACCGGCAAAAAGCGGATGGATATCGTCGGCTTCATCAAACATGGGCGGGGCCTATCGCAGTTGGGTGAACCGGGCAAGGGTCAGGGTCGTTCGTCGTCGGGCACAGGGTCATAGCCATCGCCACCCCACGGATGGCAGCGCCCGATCCGGCGCGCCGCCAGCCATGCGCCCTTGATGGCGCCGTGTTTTTCAAGCGCTTCCAGTGCATAGGCGGAACAAGTCGGCTGATAGCGGCAGTTAAATCCAACCCAGGGGCTGAAGATCAACCGGTAGGCCCGGACGGGCAGGGCGAGGAGATGGGCAAAGAGGCTCATTTGCCACCCCCGTGTATTTTGCGCAGCGCATAGCGCAAATCGTCTTTCAGCGCATCAAAGGGCCGGGTGGCGGTAACCTCGGCGCGGCCGATCAACACGTAGTCCCAGCCCGCATGCCCATGAATAGGTAATACGGCTCGCGCGGCTTCACGCAGGCGGCGTTTGGCGCGGTTGCGGGCGACGGCATTGCCGACCTTCTTTGAGCAGGTGAACCCGATGCGAATGCCCGCAGCCTCATCAGCGCCACGTTTACGCGCCTGCACCATCATCGATGCAGTGCCTTGCCGTTTGGCCCGCGCGGCTTTCAGAAAGTCCGAGCGATTCTGCAGTACGGTCAATGATTCAGATGCGCAAACGGACGCCGCCGGGGGCATCACCCTCGGCTGGTTGTTACCATCCTCAGGGGCCTCCGGCGGCGTCATGTTCATAACCTGAAAGGTCGAGCGATTTATGCGCTCAGCGACTTGCGGCCGCGTGCGCGACGTGCGTTCAGGATTTTGCGGCCGGCTTTGGTGGCCATGCGCGCGCGGAAACCGTGGCGGCGTTTGCGAACCAGGTTCGAAGGCTGATAGGTGCGTTTCATCGCTCCGTCTCCAATCTATAGCGGTGGGTGCGGCGCGGATTCGCCTAGCCCTAGTGTTCGAAGCCCGTCCTCTACTGGGTAGCGGGGGGTAAGTCAAACCCCTAGGTGGGGGTTTTGGTGCGTTTTGCAACAAATCTGTAATCTGCCCGGGCAAAAGATTTCAAAAACCGGGTTCAGAGCGCGTATCCCTCACATTAAGTGCCATAAACATCAAGGCCCCGTGAGGCCTCTGTTGCAGCGCGCGCGGGCGGCGCATGTTGTGGGCAAGATGAATGAACAAGAACCTGCTACCCAGATGAACGAAACCACCAAGATCCCGCGCAACGGGCTGGCGCGTCATATCCCATTGGCGGTGATTCTTGCCGTTGCCGCCGTGGGGTTCTTTGCGCTGGGCGACTATCTGACCTTTGAAACCCTGCGTGACAATCGCGAGGCTCTGCTGGCCTGGCGCGATTCAAACTACTGGGCGATGGCGGCAGCTTTCGTAGGGATTTACATCATTATTGTTGCCTTCTCGTTACCCGGTGCTGCGGTCGCTTCGATGACCGGCGGGTTCCTGTTCGGGTTGCTTGCAGGAACGGCTTTTAATGTTTTTGCCGCAACCATAGGCGCTTCGACGATCTTTCTGGCCGCACGCTGGGGTTTGGGTGAATCTCTGACCGCCAAGCTTGAAGCCTCGGAAGGGACGGTCAAGAAACTGAAGGACGGGCTGCGTGAGAATGAAATCTCGGTTTTGTTCCTGCTGCGTCTTGTACCTGTGGTGCCCTTCTTCGTTGCCAATCTGGTGCCCGCATTGGTTGGGGTAAAGTTCCGAAACTTCCTGATTACGACGGCGCTGGGCATCATCCCTGGTGGGATTGTCTATACCTGGATCGGTGTTGGGCTGGGTGGTGTCTTTGATCGCGGCGAAACCCCGGATGTCTCGCTGTTATGGGAACCCTTCGTGATCGGGCCAATTATTGGCTTGTGCGCGCTGGCAGCGCTGCCGATTGTCATCAAATCCCTCCGTGGTCGAAAGGGCTCCTGATCCATGCAAGAGTTGAAAACCGATATCCTGGTGATCGGGGCCGGGTCAGGCGGGTTGTCTGTAGCCGCCGGGGCCAGCCAGATGGGTGCGGATGTCATCCTGCTGGAAGGCCACAAGATGGGTGGGGATTGCCTGAACTTCGGCTGTGTCCCATCCAAAGCTCTGATCGCCAGCGGCAAGGCTGCATATGCTCAGGCCCACGCGTCGGCTTTTGGCGTCGCGGATGCGATGCCACAAGTGGATTACGCAGCTGCCAAGGATCATGTGCAGAGTGTTATCGCCCAGATCGAACCCATGGACAGTCAGGAGCGTTTTGAAGGCTTTGGCGTCAAGGTAATCCGGGAGTACGGCCGATTCATCTCACCCACGCAGGTACAGGCCGGAGATCACCTGATCACCGCCCGTCGCGTCGTGGTGGCCACAGGTTCATCGCCCTTGGTGCCGCCGCTGCGCGGGCTGGATCAAGTGCCGTATTACACCAACGAGACCATATTCGACCTGCGCGATAAGCCCGAGCACCTGCTGATCATCGGCGGAGGTCCCATCGGCATGGAAATGGCGCAGGCGCATATCCGGCTGGGCTGCAAAGTGACCGTGATCGAGGGCCTTAGTGCGCTGGGCAAAGACGACCCTGAAGCTGCAGCCGTCGTGCTGGACAGCCTTCGGACTGAAGGTGTCGAAATCCATGAAAACGCCATGGTGTCCCAGATCCGAGAAAATGCAGACACCATTGAGGTGGTCACTGAGAATGATGAGGTCTACGCGGGCTCTCATCTGTTGCTGGCCGTCGGACGCAAGGCCAATATCGACCGTCTGAACCTCGACGCTGCCGGGATCGACAGCACGCGGGCAGGCATCAAGGTGGACGACTCTTTACGCACGAGCAATCGCAAGGTCTATGCCATTGGTGATGTTGCAGGTGGGCTGCAATTTACCCATGTCGCCGGATATCATGCGGGGATCATCATCCGCTCTGCCTTATTTGGGCTTCCGTCGAAAGCGAAGACCGCTCATATCCCATGGGCCACCTATACAGATCCCGAACTGGCACAGGTCGGCCTGACCGAGGCACAAGCCCGTGAACAGCATGGCGACGCGGTGGAGGTTGCCCGGTTCGACTATCACCACAATGACCGTGCAGTTTCCGAGCGCAAGACCAAGGGGTTCATCAAGGTGATGGTCGTAAAGGGCCGACCTGTGGGCGCGACAATCGTCGGGTATCAGGCCGGAGAATTGATCAACTTGTGGTCGCTGGCGCTGGCCAATAATCTCAAGATGGGTCAGATCGCAGCGATGGTTTCGCCTTACCCAACGGTCGGAGAGCTTAACAAACGTGTGGCAGGGGCCTATTTCTCTCCAAGGCTGTTTGAGAATCAAATGGTTAAAAGAGTGGTCAGGTTCGTCCAGCGCTGGATTCCCTGACCCAAGGAGGTGCGCAAAGTGAACTCGCTGTCGGGCCGATTTCTGATCCTGACGACGGTCTTCGTCATGTTGGCCGAAGTACTGATCTTTGTGCCCTCGATCGCGCGCTTCCGTGAAGATTTTCTGCTGAACCGGCTGGAACGCGCCCAGATCGCCTCGCTTGCTTTGTTGGCCGACGATATGCTGGCTGATGAGCTTGAAGCGGAATTGCTGTCAAATGCGGGGGTCTATAACGTCGTATTGCGCCGCGACGAGGTGCGTCAGCTCATGCTGTCTTCACCGATCCCGACCCAGATCACCAAGACCTTTGATTTGCGTAATGCCAGCGCTTGGGTGCTGATCCGTGATGCGGTCTCGAGGCTGTTTACCCCCGAAAACGAGGTCATTCGTGTGATCGGCGCGCCGGTCAAAGACGCAGGACTGTTGATCGAGGTGACAATGGACAGTGAGCCCTTGCGCATGGCCATGACGGATTATGGGCTCCGCATCCTTGGGCTGTCCTTGGTGATCTCAATCATAACGGCCTCGTTCCTGTTTATGGCTGTGCGCGTGGTACTGGTGCGTCCGATCAAAAGCGTTGTTGGCTACATGCAGCGCTATGCCAGCGCACCTGAGGATGCGCGCGGCATCATCTCCCCCAATTCAAAGGTGACCGAACTGCGCGAGGCCGAAGAGGCCCTGCAGATGCTTCAAACCGATCTGACCCAGGCCCTGAAACAACGTGAACGTCTGGCCCAGTTGGGCGGGGCGGTGGCCAAGGTCAGCCACGATCTGCGCAACATTCTGACGTCTGCTCAGCTGTTTACCGATCGAATTGAGGCAAGCAATGACCCCCTAGTGGCGCGAATGGCACCCAAACTTGTCAATTCGATCACGCGGGCGGTTTCCTTGTGCGAAAGCACCTTGGCGTTCGGACGCGCCGAAGAACCAGCCCCAACCCTGACCATGGTGCGCTTGCGGGACGTTACCGCAGATGTTGTCGCCAGCGAGCAACTCGCCATTGCCGATGCCTGCGTTGAGATTGTGAACGACGTACCCGAAGATCTTGTTATCCGTGCCGACCCGGAACAGATTTTCAGGGTTGTCATGAATCTTGTGCGTAATGCCCGTCAGGCACTTCTGGTCTCGGGTAAGGCGGGGCGCGTAACGGTGTCTGCATCTGAACTTGAAGCCGACTGGTGCATCGAAATCAGCGATACGGGTCCAGGCCTGCCCCGTAAGGCCCGAGAGAATCTGTTTACACCATTTCAGGGTGGTGTTCGCAAAGGCGGCTCGGGACTTGGGCTTGCGATTTCGCAAGAATTGGTGCGGGGTCACGGCGGAGACCTGTTTCTGAAAGACACAGGGCCTGATGGAACCACCTTTGAAATAAGGCTTCCACGCGGCGATATGACTTTTTGAAGTTTTTTTTGAAGAATCGACTTGCGCGCCCTCGGCCTCAGGTCTAAACACCGCCTCACCAACGCGGACCGATAGCTCAGCTGGATAGAGTACTTGACTACGAATCAAGGGGTCGGGGGTTCGAATCCTCCTCGGTCCGCCACTGGTTTCCTTGTAAGGCGACACATAGTTCTGCCACCAGCGACAGAACCTTTCCATTTTCGCCTCACTTCCTTCGTCCAGCACCCAGACCGATTTCAATGATCCTGACTTCCCTTTTTGGAAAATCAGGGCTGATTTGCAGATCAGACGCCGAAGGCGCCTGTTCCTGCTGATCTGCCGTGTGGCGAACGCGGATGGGGGCGAGGCAATGCTATTCGACAATAGTGGTGCGGCCCGCAGGCGCAGCCGAGGACACGGTTTTGTCTAATAGGGTTGCCCGAGGGGGAAGGCAGCGCCTTACCCCTGATGGCCAGAGGCGTCCGGTTTGTCCAATTCCCGCTGGCTCACGAAACAGAATCGGCGGGGCGTCAGTCCTGCCACCTGAAACTTGATAGTTTTTTTGGTCTTTCCCTCCTTACAATTTTTTTCAGGGATGGATGCCGGATAGCCGTGACCATTACGGGAGGCTCGCCTCTACCGGGACCTGACAACTCTGCTGCGGCATGTTGAAGCTGGCAACCTGAAATAGATCAAAAAGCTCGCTATTCCCTTTTTCAGAGTCTCTCATGATGATACTATGGCCTCAAGAAAAAATGAGGTTTTGCATGCGCTTACACAGCATTTCTGTAAGAAACTTTCGCCGTCTCAAGAGCATTGATCTAGATTTCGAAGAAAAGGAGACGGTGTTTGTTGGTCCAAACAACAGTGGAAAAACTTCGGCAACCGCAGTCATGCGGAGTTTCCTTGGAAATCGTGATTTTAAGATACACGACTTCTCGGTAAGCAGTATTTCGGCGATTGATGCTTACTTAAATGGCGAAGGGGAAAACTTGCCACCGATCGAGCTCGATCTGTGGTTCAAAGTTGATCCAGAGGCAGTATCGTTCGGGCGGGTATTCGCTCTTGCCACAACTCTATCGACTGATTTTACTGAAATCGGAATTCGGTGCGCCCTGGCAGTTGATGATGCCAACGAACTCTGGAGGCACTATAATATTGCTTTTCCGGTGGATCAGAACGGTGAACGCAAACGCTCGCTAAGCCATTTTCTGGATTTAGAGGGCAATTTGAAAAAGCACTATAGTGTTCAGTTTTCATCGCTGGAACGTACGCAAAACGACTCCAGCGCAACGCCACTAGACCCGAAAGATGGAAAGAAAATTCTTAGCTCTCTAATACGCGTCGATTTTGTGGATGCGCAGCGAAACATCGACGACGAGAATGCTGCGAGAAGTAACAGGCTTTCCGAAGCCTTTGCGACCTACTACAGGCGCAATCTTGAGCAAGCGGAACTTGCAGATGAAGCCATAGCTGTCATCGAGCAAAACAATGAAAACCTGACCAGCCATTACCGTCAACGCTTTGAACCCTTGATGACGATGATTGGAGGGCTTGGGCTTCCCTCTGACAATGATCGCGCAATGAAAGTTGTTTCGACGCTGAGTTCAGAAGATGCATTGCGCGGAAACACAGAGCTATTCTACGTAGACGCCAACACGAGCCATGAGCTTCCTGAAGCTTACAACGGGTTAGGGTTCAAGAACCTTGTCTTCATGGCAATTCAAATTGATCATTTCTACAGGCAATGGCTTGCGACCGAGGAAGACCGCCCCTTATGTCAGGTCATCTTTGTTGAAGAACCTGAAGTTCACCTTCACGCTCAAGTTCAGCAGACGTTTATTCGGCAAATGTGGGACGTGTTGACAGAAGGCAGACCAGACGGCGAAAGCACCCCTCAGCTCGCAATCACAACACACTCTTCACACATTCTGGATACTGTCGATTTTTCCAAAATTCGGTACTTCCGCCGCAAGCCTGTTAATGATGCTCAAAATGGAGAAGCATTCCATGGAACCACTGTGCACAGCCTCGGTCAGTTTCAACCGGAGCCAATCGATTTGGGTGGCGAAATTGTTTCACCAGAAGCAGCTCTTTCCTTTTTGAAGAAGTATCTACGCCTCACCCATTGCGACCTATTCTTTTCAGACGCAGCCATTCTTGTAGAAGGGTCAGTTGAAAAGCTCTTGTTGCCTCGAATGATTGATTTCGCAGCCGAGAACCTAAACAAAAAATATTTGACCGTTCTCGAAGTGGGCGGTGCATACGGAATGCGTTTTGCCGGACTACTGGAGTTTCTGGAGATACCCTACCTTGTCATCACAGACATCGATTCTGTTGATCCTGCAAATAATCGCAAAAACTGCATTGCGACCGCTGAAAACGCGGTGTCTTCGAATGCGACACTTGGATACTTCTTCGGGGAAAACAGCGTGAAAGCACTCGCCGCCAAAACGGAAACCGAACGTGAACAAGCGGACGGAATGCGTTTCATCAGCTATCAAGTGCCTGTCTCGCTAAACGTAGAAGAACAAGCACACAACTTCCACGGGAGGACACTTGAAGAGGCCTTTGTCTATGAGAACCTCGACCTCTTTCGCAACGGTGCATTGAGTATCGGAATTGATCTGCCGGATGATCCTATCGAACTACACCAAGATGTCTGGAAGCGTATCAAAAGCTCCACATTCAAAAAAACCGAATTTGCGATGAATGTACTGGCATACGAGCCGCCTCAGCAACAGGATGAAGAGGAAACTGACAACGACGGCAACGCGTTGCTTCCTTGGCGCGTACCGCAATACATCGCTGAGGGTCTGGTCTGGCTGGATGGACAACTCTCCCAGAACATAGTGGAGGAGTGAATGGAAATCGCATTGAAGCCAACAGAGGCAGACAAAAAAATTGTGGAGTGCATCACTGAAGAAAGATCGTTTTCAGTAATTGCCGGCGCAGGTTCTGGAAAAACCACATCACTTGTCGAAGCTCTCAAAAACATCCGTGAAGAACACGGAAAAGAGCTCCGTAAAAATGGACAACGCGTCGTGTGCATAACTTATACGAACCGAGCCGTTGATGTGATTTCTTCCAAACTCGGGTTTGACGACCTTTTTCTTGTGACCACACTTCATGGGTTCTTGTGGGGCGAGATTTTTCGATTTCAAGATGCGATGCGGGAAGCACTTTGCGATGATGTAATTCCCAGACATATCGAAAAAGCGCTGAACGATGACAACGGTGGTAACTCCCAAAAAGCCAGAAATGCACGGGAAAAGGTTCAACGACTTTCCCAAGAGTTGGATGCTCTCAAGGCGGAACCTCCGGTCAGATACGAGGAAACGACAATAAGTGACTACGCCAAGTGCGTTCTGAACCACGACGACGTTATCGATGTTGCTTCCTTCCTGATCTCCAACAAACCGATCCTGCGAAAAGGTCTTGGGTTTAAATTCCCTTACTTCTTTGTCGATGAAGCGCAGGACACTTTCCCCCAAGTAATGACCGCGTTGAACGCAATCTGCGCAAAGGAAGGTCTTCCGATAATTGGGTACTTTGGCGACCCGATGCAGCAAATCTACGACAAACGTGCGGGAAGTTTCGCGGGACCCGAGGGCTCACAAGTCATACCCAAGGAAGAAAATTTTAGGTGCTCGACATCGGTAATCGATCTGCTCAACAACTTCAGATCGGACCTGCAGCAGGTAGCGGGCGGGCAGAACGCGGATATCGAAGGCAGTGTTCAAATTACGGTTGTTCAAGCCCCTGACCCCGCAGGACCAAGAAACACATATACAGCTGAACAGCTTGATATTGTTACTTCCAAGTACAGCGACGCCGTCGCGCAATGGGGCTGGAAAGATCTGCCGTCAGTGAAGAACCTGTTTTTAGCCAGGCGGATGATTGCACGTAGATTGAGTTTTGTAGAAATACACTCTCTATTTACCGGCACTTATTCGTCTTCGCGTTCGCAATCGGACTACGAGGATGGCACCCACTATCTTTTCAAGCCTTTTGTGGATGGTGTTTTTGAACTCGTTGAGGCCTCGCGAACGGGCGATGCAAAGAGGATCATAGAAACGCTGCGTAGGATCAGCCCCGCATTTTCCAACGATGGAAGTAACAAGACCAAATCGCTTAAGGCGATGCTAGATCACGCTGTGCAGCACACACAAAAACTGAATGAGCTATGGGACACTCGGACTGTGAAGGAGGTTCTTCAATACTGCCGAGACAATGATCTGTGCTCAATATCCGAGCGGCTTGCGTATCAAATGGACCGTAAATCTCGGGAAGAATTTGATCGGGAAAACGAAGATCATCAACGTGAAAAGGGGGACTGGCTGGCTGATCAGTTTTTTACGCTAGAGACCGAAGAGCTAGAGCGCTACTTCAAGTTTCTTGATGAGAGTTCTCCATTTAGTACGCAGCATGGTGCAAAAGGAGAAGAGTACGAGAACGTCCTTGTTATGATTGATGATATAGAAGCGAACTGGAACACGTATAGCTTCTCGAAATTCCTCACGCCGAAGGTCGCTGGTGACCCAACGGATCGGCAACGAGAGCTAACAGAAAAACTCGCCTACGTTTGCTTCTCTCGCGCTGAAGTGAATTTGAGAGTTTTGTTTTTCTCCAAAGATGCCAAGGCGGCGGGAGCGGAGCTGATCGATGCAGGCTTATTTGAAGTAGAACAGGTTTCGTATTTGTAGCTGTTGTGTCGTCCGCTCGCATTCTCCGGGTTAATTGACGACACGCTCAATTCCAAAGGCAAACTCGATATCTTCTTCGCTTGTGACGCACTCTCGCTTCAATAATTCGACCTGATTCAACTGCGGCGATCTCTTGTTTTCTCTTGTGTTGCTTTAACCGCGAACTCGCGCAACTGTTCGGAAAGGCCACTGTATGAAAACAATGACTTACTCGACCGGTACATGGTGTGCTCGCTTAGCCGCTGCATTGCAGTGTTTGGAAAAAGTTCAACGCCCGTTCCTCGAAAAGTACTGGCAAACGAACTCTTATCCCGAACAGATTTCGTTCAATGGAAAAGATGAAACACCGTTTCCCAAGGATGACTTATGCGAAGTGTATGATCTTGCGCGTAGAGCAATACAGTCAAGTGAGATCAAGTTTTACGAACCCCTCCGTTCTGCATTAGACCCAGTTCGGGGGATATTAAGATCCCATCCTGCTCTTGGACGAGCTTTGGGTCCAGTGATCGGCAACGACAAATTTCGCACCACAATCTTGAACGGTTCTTCTCTGACTTGGTTGTCCCGTTTGATTTGTGGCTTGATGGAACGAGCAAATGAAGAACACATAAGTGGCTTTGAAACCGCTTCAGCAGAACTTGGTGCGCTCCTTGATCTGAGCACGCACACTTTAAAAACAAATATTCCCAATAATTTAAATATTGGGTTTGATCTACTCCTCTTTCACGGTCCAAGAATCGACGCTGAAATCGATCTACAAGATGGCCTTTTCATCAAGCCCGCCGCAGATCTCCGTAATTTTCTCGAGGTTGAGTGGCTAAGGGACTTCGTTCCTGAAAATATCGATCACCGAGATTGGCGTCAGATAGGGGCTGTAGTCCGGCCTTTTCGTTGGCGTCCAGCATTCGAACGAAAAACCGACTTCTACGACAGGCCTCCAATTTGGCCGGTTGAATTTGAGGCTGACGCTTTTGAGTTTATTGATCTGTTAGCGGTGGCCAATCAAACGCCAATAATCCCGTTTGTACTATTACGCGGTTGTATACATCGCACAGCATGCAATTTGCTTGGCGTGCGGCAAAGTCATGGTGGAATCCATCCTTGTCGTTTAGTTGGGAAGCGGTACGACCCGTTCAGAAGCCCACCTAAGCTTCATAAGTCAGCAGTTCACCAAGCTATGAAAGTTTACAAAAGTCGGGAAAATGTTGATCAGATTAGGCTTTCTGCAGTAGTTCGCAGGCTCTCTGAAGCTCTTGCAAGGGACGGGCGGTTTGGCGCTGATGATCGGATATTGGATGTGTCTCAATCCATAGAGCTAATGTTTGAGATAAAGGGAACTGGTATAGGGAAGAAGCTGCAGAAAGCGATGGTGGACTTGCTTGCTCTCGATGAGGAACACGCCGAAGAAGTCCGCAACGCGGTAAAACACTTCTATGATGTAAGATCCGCAATTGTGCATGGAGCAAGCGATGCGTATCGGAAGCGATTGCTGGAAGGCCGGCAGCGCGCTTTCAGAAGTGGTTTTAATCTAGCGAAACAAGCCTATATCAAATTGGTACTTGAGGGCGTGACGAAAGAGTGAGCGCGTCGAACTTTCAGCTTCCAATCTACTTGCAGAGCTCTGGCCTTATCCTGACTAGAATTTGATGCCACCTAAGCTGTTGGAGCCTCGTCTGAACAGTGAAGTCTGTCTAACTTGAACCGAACCAAGATGTGCATTTATTGAAATTCTGATAATTTTGAGTATCCCAGTTTGCTACGCTCGCGCACTCTTTGAGTAGGACTCAAGGTGGTCAGGACCCAACCAAATAATTTCTTGGTTTGACTTTGTATCCCACGATTAGCTTTTCGTCCTCAAGCAGATGCAGCGCCGTTTTCCAATGGATTTTGAATTCTCGCGCCACCCTGTTGATTATCTGGGTTTCTATCCAGATGCGGCGCAGCTTTTGTTTTGGCACTTTGGGTTTACGAACCCCGCGCTGCACTTCGAAGCCGCGTTCCCTAAAGAGCCTGGAAAGCGTTGCTGGCTTAATTCCGTTTGCGTTGGCAATATCTGAACAGTTCTTTCCTCTTTCATATTGCCTGTAGAGGCGTTGAACATAGTCGACGCCAAGCAAATCCAAGAGCCGTCGCACAACCAACGGGCTAACTCCTAGCCGCTGAGCAAAGTCCCTATGGGTTTTACTTTGTTTCAGCAAAGCGAGGATGTTGCGACGCAGGTACGGCTGCCACGCATTTGGCGTTTCTCTCAAGAAAATAGTCGGAACTCTCCCGCACCTTATTTCGACTACTGTTTTCAAGCTTTGCCCAGTTCCTTCAACGTCAGATACCTCAATTTGCGTGACTTGACGCAAAGCCGTCGGCGTTTCAGCAGCTTAGCTGATTGTCTTCCGACATGGCATTGATACTTTGAGGCATGAATGTGTAACTTATTGCTATTAAACAATATAAATGACATCAGCAAGGTCATTTGCTAGGTTTCGTTAACTGGAATCAGTCGGAATCTTTGACATGACAGCGAATTTGATTGTCGATCTCGCCAAACATGAGCAGATCAAGTGTGATCTTCGGCTCAAGGGTAGTTCACTGGCTAAGCTGAGCCGAGATATCGGCCGTTCCATCAGCTCAGTGTCTACTGTGTCACAAGGATATAGGCGCTCTGACTACGTCCAGAAAGCCATAGCAGAGAAGCTTGGGACCACTCCCGAGGCTCTGTGGCCGGAACGTTATGGATAACGGAGGTACCCAAATATGAGCTAGTAAAAATTTCATAGGAAGAAAGGAAAAAGGCCTCGCAAGCCACTACACCGCGAGACCCTTTATTCCGTATCGATTGAGAACCGATACACCTTCTTCCCCCGCCAACATCGCAAAGTCAACTGTTTCGTCGTCTGTGTTGGCGATGAGATGGCTTGGCATTGCCCGAGGAACACCAAAAGAGGGTGGAGTGGCACGATCGGCCCAAGCTGGTCGGCGCTCCAAATCGCAGACATGAATGATGAAGAGTTCACGTTGACGGGCGAGATGTCGCCTGAGCCTAGCCGTGCGACGCGGGGTATTTCGCGACGATCCAAGCACAGCTCCAGAGGCGGGATAGTCGTTGACTTGCCGGGCAATAAGCGCCCGAGGGTCGTGCAGTTTGAGAGCAAGCTGGAACAGCGCGTCCTGTTTCTTTACTTGGCCAATCATGATGTCGTCGACATTTGGGAACAGCCGCCGTTCATCAGATATCGTGATGAAGCTGGAAAGCGAAAGCACCACTTTTTCGATTTCTTGGTAGTACTTAAAGATGGTCGTCGCCTGGCGCTCGCCGTAAAGCCATGGAAAATTGTACAGAAAAGCGACTTCCCCCGCGAGTTGAGGCGAATTCGTGCAGCAACACCCAAGGAATTTGCCCACGAAGTTGTACTTGTGACCGATAGGCACTTTACCCGTGCCGAAGCACTCAACGCGCAGCGTTTTGTTGAATTTTCGAGATCACGAAATCCCGACCATCAGAAACGACTTGAAGCCCTTGTCAGAGATAACGAATTTCCGAGGACAGTTGGTGAGCTGTCGCAGTTGCTAAATTTAGGTGGTCACGGTTTCCGTGCCGTTGTGATCGCTATCTATGAGGGTTTGCTCAAAACCGACAAGAGACACTTGATCGATCTCGATACTTTGGTGTGCAGCGGAGGTTTGAAATGAAACTTCCTCTCAGAGTGACTGTGAATGACCGATTGTCCGTTGATGGCCGCGAGCACCGTCTCACCGAAAAAACCGAACTGGGATGTCATTTTGAAGCCGTTGATGAGACCGCTCATGTTCTTTCTCTCACCTTCGATGAGCTGCATGACTTGTTAAAAAAGCCGAATGTAGAGTTCGAGCCTGGATATTTCCTTTTGGAAAGTAAGAAAGCTCGGATGAGTGCTGGTTTGGACACCCTTGCGAGTATGCCTGAGCACTTATGTGAAATTGTTGGTTGGCGAAGCGCTTGGGTTGATGCCTTTTTGCAGTTCCAGTCATCTGGCGAATTGAAGCGCACAGACGAATCCATAGCGCGTGCGATGCCCTCGCTTGAGGTGCATGTGAACAGGCAAATGCGCGCAGCTCAGAGAAAGTGGCGCAAGCCACGGGCTGGGAACGAAAGCAAACTCAAAGATCCACCGAGTCCCAGAACACTCCGTGAATGGGTCAAGAGATTTGAGAATGCTGGGTATTCGCCATTTGGATTGGTTCCTCAGACCCATAGGTGCGGCAATCGGAGCCCAAGATTCTGCTTAGAAGCCACTCGACTGATGGGTGAGTGTATTGAGGGCTATTTGACTCGAGATCAAGCAAAAAGGGGCAACGTAGTAGAGGACTGCATCAGGCGTTTCACCGAAGTAAATGCTGAAAGGTTAGTTGAGGGAAAACATGAGCTTAGAACTCCTAGCAGCCGGAAAGTTGAGCGAGACATCGCAAAACTGGATCCCTATTTTACATGCGTCCAAAGAGAAGGTGTTGATGCCGCGAACCGGGCATTTGCGCTTTATGAAGAAGGGATTGACGCAAGCTATCCGATGGAGCGGATTGAGATCGACGAATGGTGCGTTGATCTGATCACGATTCTGGCCGAACGTGGCGCGCTGGATCATCTGAGCCCGGAGGCACTCGCTAAGCTGGATCGTGGGCGCCGCTGGCTCTATCTCGCAATCGATTGCGCCACTCGCTGCGTCGTCGGAATGCGCCTCTCAGCAAAACCTAACCTGACCGATGCGGTATTATTGTTGTCTGATGTCACGCGCGACAAAACAGATATGGCAATTGCTGCAGGCTGCAAATCGACTTGGCATCATTATGGCGGACTAAGCTCTGTCGTCACAGACTTGGGTGTTGCGTTTGTAGACTCTGGTTTTCGCCAGGCCGTCTTCGAAGCTCATGGAATTGTTGAGACTCCACGTGGCGGCCTACCTCACCTGCGCGCGCGGGTGGAACGTATTTTTCGAACTTTCGGGACGTTGTTAATGCCGCGTCTAGCTGGACGAACGTTTTCCAACACCAGGGAACGTGGCGACTATCCTTCGGAAGAAATGGCGTCTCTCACTGACGATGTCTTAATGGAATTGCTCATTAGGTTTGTTGTGGATAGGTATCACAACCTGCCGCATCGTGGCTTGAACGGCGAGACACCGAACAATTGCTGGAAACGTCTCGCTGACAAGGTAGGCATTGTTCCGATCCTCGCAGAAACGACCCGACGCAGGGCATTCGGTGTGAAACAGAACCGGAGTGTTAACGGCAAAGGTGTCCGCGTGTTCGGTATCGACTATACTTGTGCTGAATTGCGCAACTTCCACCTGCATAGCCGCGAAACGCACGTGGATATCAAAGTTGATCTCAATGACCTTGGTTGGATCATGGTCCAGGTCGGTGACAATTGGGTTGTCGCACAAGCTCTGCAAAAACGGTTTGAAGGCGTGTCCTACGAACAATGGGAAGCGGCGGCGCGTGAATTGCGCCAAAAACACAAAGCTGAGGCCGCTTTACATGCGCAGACAGTGTCCGATGCCTTGGATGCCATTATCCAACGAGATGCTGAAGAGCGGCGTAGATTTGGCGCAGTATTAAAGCGTCAGACGCCTGCGGGATTAAAACGAGCGCGAGAAGACTTGTTCGTGGGATTGAGCATCAAGTCAGGTGATCCCGAAGGCTTTGAATTACCACCAGAGCCGGACCTATTTGGGTACTTGATCCCGTTTTCAGACGAGCACCGAGAAGTTTCAGAAACTGCGGTAGATGACATCCAAAACTCTTCTGAGGAGCAACCCAGAACTTCTACTTGGAGGTTCGAAGATGACTGATCAACACAAAACTAACTGCGACGATATTGACCTTCAAATTGCTGAGTTGCGTAGCGCTTTTGTGTCTCACCAAGCGTTTCAAAATCTCGAAATGATCTTCGACCGTCATCTCCGTCGACGGAGGGCGGCCATCCGATTGGGAAACCGCAGTGAAGCTCGGGGCATTGCGCTTATTGGGGCCTCTGGTAGTGGGAAATCCACGGCTGCGGACCGTTTGTTCGACAACCACCCAAGCCTGATCCTGCCGACTGAAGGGCAAGATGTGGCAGAAGTGATCCGGCTTCAGGTGCCATCGCCAGCCACTCTAAAGAATGTTGGCGCAACGATTCTGTCTGGTCTGGGTTATCCGCTCGCTCGGGACAAATCTGCTGCAATCATCTGGACGCAAGTCCGCCAGTTTCTCCAGTTACGTCGTACAATGTTTGTGCATCTGGACGAGGCACAGGATCTTTACATCAGCAAGGGGATCAAAGCCCGCAATGACGTAGTGAACACCCTGAAGTCGCTGATGAACGATAAGGATTGGCCGGTTGGTCTTGTTCTGTCTGGCACGCCTGATCTGATCAAGATGATCAATTCGGATGTTCAGCTTAAAAGGCGCATAGATGTTGTGCATCTGGGTGCAGTGAGCTGGATTTCGCATGAAGCGGATGTCAAAGGTCTTTTTGCGGGGTTTGTTTCAAAGTCTGGTTTAGGGAATGACGTTGAACTGGGCGAGGATGCGTTTTTGAAACGTTTAGTTCACGCCGGTGGAAACGAGTTCGGTCTGATCATCGATATGATCCTCTGTGGTATTGAAGAAGCGCTCTACGTGGAGTCCGATCAACTCAAGCTGGCGCACTTTGCCGAGGCATTCCGGCGAAAGTCAGGCTGTATCCCGGCGTTCAATCCGTTTCTTGCCGAAGACTACCGCACTATCGACGTCAAAGCCGTGATGGGGTGGTTGGAATTGAATGATCCCTCGAGTAGCGGAGCGAGAATATGAAAGCACAGCTTGCTCTGACTCTGCCTCATCATCACATGGAGACGCCCGCTTCCTATGTCGCCCGGCTGTCACGTCGCAATCTTAGTGTTACGAGGGAGTTCTGTTCAGATCTGGGTCTGAGATGGCCCCATATCTGCTCGGCCCATCCGGATCAGCTTGAGCGGCTGTCACAACTGGCTGGAGTGTCATTTGAAGCGTTGGAGTTGGCGGCGGCCAGATTGGTTGGCCCCTGTCGGTACCGCGTCGGGCATTCCTTTGCCACCTCCGGTTCGTTCCGCCGGGCTACCACCCGTATTTGTCCGAGATGTATTGTGGAGG
The DNA here is from genome assembly GCF_056542345.1 of Ruegeria sp. AD5. Classification (NCBI taxonomy): domain Bacteria; kingdom Pseudomonadati; phylum Pseudomonadota; class Alphaproteobacteria; order Rhodobacterales; family Roseobacteraceae; genus Ruegeria; species Ruegeria sp. AD5. Next base: position 848,892 of record NZ_JBQFZR010000001.1, on the reverse strand, counting down.
CCAAGGAGGCTTCTGGTCCTGAGAACGCGTTCCAACCTCTTGAATGGTTGGTGCTGCCGATCAAGACCTGTGCCAAACATGGCGTACCGTTGCTCCAGCTTCCCAATGCGTCGCATGCGCATCTCACCTACGACGTGGTTGAGCAAGTGACGCGTCACCAGGATCTGATCTTTGAGGCCGCTCAAGACGCAACAAATCTTGGGCGATCTTCGTTTGAAACCTACCTGAGCCGCCGAATTGAGTTTGGGGTCGCTGATGACTGGTTAGACTCGCTGGAGCTGACGCATCTTCATCAGGCCGCTCTGACATTAGGTATGGCGATTGCTATGGACCGGGGCGTCTACCGTTCGGACTTGGACTTCGAACAAGAGCGTGCTTGCATGTCGGCTGGTTTCGAGGTTTTGAAGAGTGGGCCGGAAGCCCTGAAATCTGAGTTGGAGCGTGCCAGGCGCCAGTCTCCCTCCAAGCGGTCATATTTCACAACAGATATGGGCGAGTTCTATACCTGGCTGAAAGACACTGAAGAAGACCCGGCGACAGCAGTCCTCAGGGCTTGTGTGCAGGGTTTTGTTCGGGAGAATTATCCGCTGCAGACCGGCGCAAGAGTCCTCGGCACGAAGATCACAGCACCCAAACTTATCACGCTTGAACGCGCGCGGGAGCTACATGGGGTCGGCGAGGTTCGGGTGCGAGGCATTCTCGCCCATCTTCGAAGTCAAAACGCGAGCGACCTTTCAAATATGAAAGATGTCAGCCATGAAGATCTGGTCGCCGTGCTCGACTTTTGGTCTGGATTGCAGAATATCAAAGCCACCGCGACTCAGTTGAATATCCATCCGGTCCAGGTGAAGGCGCTGATCCGGCATAACGTTCTGGAATCCTATCGTTTTGGAACGTCTCTGCGCTATGTGCCATCGTCCTCGGTACAGACCCTGCTGACTAGGCTTGAAGGTCTACGCATTGCCGCTCGGGCACGTCATAGGTTGCGTCTCTCGGAGTACAGCCGACAGAGCAAGGTGGCCCTGGCTCGCGTTGTCGCTGATTGGGTAGCAGGCCGACTGACCGGCGTATGGAGAGATCCGGACGTGGAAGGGTTAGCTGGAATTCTTATCGACTGCGCTGAGATCTTGGAGAAATCGGAGCGCGTGTTTTCCGGCGATCTGTCTCTGATGGATGCGGCGGCGCGCTTGAGAATTAGTGTCGGGTCGATCCGGCGGTTGCGGGATGGTGGATACCTAAAGCAGAAAAAAATGCGAAACCCGGACACGCAGCACTACCGTTGCTACATCACTGAAGAGAGTATTCAGGCTTTTGAAGAACATTATGTGACGTTGGGCCAAATGGCGCGGCAGTTTGAGATAGCAGCGGTCCATTTGGGTCCGGCATTGGATCGTAGAGAAGTTGAAACAATCCCCTGCGAGGCTGGGTTTGTTCGTGCCTACCCGAACGAGACAAGAGATGTGGTTCGGGAACTGACGATTGGGGGGTAAATCGTCAATCTAAACTGACTGTTTGAGTCAACAAAAGCTGGTGGCGGAGCTAAGTTGATACTCCGCCGCTCATGCTCATCAGTTTTAGTGGCGGTCTCTCGATTGGGCCAACTACGTTGAATTGCTGAACTGCGAGGTGAAGAAACATGACTAGCAGTCGAAGAAATCTTACTGAACAGCTTCAACCAATATGGGAGGCTGTAGGCAAGCTGGGCGCGAACAGTCCCGAGCTAAATCTAAAGGCCTATCTCGATGAGATGTGGAGCGAAGACGAAACAACTACTGCCTCTTTGGGGGCTGGAAAGGGTCTCGATCGACAAGACGAAAAAATTGCGGAAGATCTTGAGGTCCAATTCAAGATGATTGCAGTCGCCTATGCCACTGGAGAATTGGATGAGATCGACCGCGTAGTTAACTACCTAGCGTTCATACGTCGCATGAAAAAGCAAGGCGTCTATGAGATTGGACACTGGAGTGATGAGGACAAAGATGGGTGACGACATAACCAGTCAGTGGTTCACTTAACACCCGTTTAGCAATGTCCAAGGGCTTCTATCTAAGGCCTTGGGAAAAGTCGCTGAAGCGCGTTGCGAAAAATGCCAGTAGTTAGTCCATTTTGCCCGATGCCGCGGCGGGCATCGAATTCCGCATTGGACATTCTTTGAACTAATTCGCTTCGACTACCTTCAGCACAGAGACGCGGAGTGCATCGAGCAGTTGTACCAAGTGCTTTCTGTTTTTCGCCGTGTATTTTGCCGCCGTCGCAGTGCGTTGAATAAAATCTGCATACTGGTCCACAGACAGATCCGCAGCCCTAAGGTCATCCGAGAATGGCTCTAGAACTCGGGCAATAATCTCAGTGTTCCGTTGAGCACCTGCTTCAAGCTCCTTCTGTGAAGAAGCGGTTACGCCAGCAATGATGTCTTCGGCATTCGGCGAGGATTGAAGTACATCGTAGTGCTCAATCACGGTGTGCTGGAAGATTACATCCAATTGCGCACTGAGTCCCGTCGTCTTCATCAGCCCGGCCTCAATGTCCACCACAACCTTGTCCGCCATGGATCGGATCGTGGCCTGTAACACTTCATCTTTATTGGCGAATGCTTTGTAGAGCGTCTGTCGCGATAACCCTGCTTCTTCCGCAATGTCGTTCATGCTTGTCCGTTTAACCCCGAACCGAAGAAAGAGACGGACTGCTGCTTCTAGGATGTGGGCGTCGCGATTTTTCATAAAGGGCATATTGACATTACGTGGGTGACTGTCAATATTTACAATCAGTCATCAAATGTAAACTTTGTGGAGCCTTTCATGACCGCCACTTCCCAAAAAATTGCCATCGTCACTGGTGCCAACAACGGCATTGGGTTTGAAACCACAATCGGCATCGCCGAAGCTGGGTTCCACGTAGTGATGGCCTGCCGCAATCTCGAAAAGGCAAAAACCGCTCGGGACGACGTGCTGGCACGCGTGCCGTCAGCCTCGCTTGATGTGATGCCGCTAGACCTGGGCGATTTTGCCTCTGTCAGAAGCTTTGCCGAGGCGTTCCGCGCGCGCTATTCGAAGCTCGACGTGCTGATCAACAATGCAGGCATACTGCTTTACACCGCTGAGACGAATGGCGATGGGATCGAACTGCAATTCGCGACCAATCACCTCGGTCATTTTCTTTTGACGGCGTTGCTGATTGACCTCGTGCCAGACGATCCGGCATCCCGGATCGTGGCGCTTTCAAGCCTCGGGCACAAGGGGGCCACCATCCAGTTTGATGATCTGACCTGTGGCCAGGATGGCGGCATTGCTTATGGTCAGTCGAAACTCGCGAACCTTTTGTTTGGGGACGAGCTAAACCGTCGCCTACGGGCTTCTGGGCGTAGGCTAAAAGCACTGTCCGTCCATCCCGGCGGTTCTGAGTCCGGTCTGTTCCATAACGTTGCCCCGGATCAGCTCGCGCAGATGAAAGCGCAAGTTGAACAATTCCTTCATTCTCCAGAAGAAGCCGCGAAACCCACCCTGTACGCCGCCCTGTCCACGGATGTCCAAGGAGGCGATTACTACGGCCCCACCGGCCCGCAGGAAATGAGCGGGGAAGTCGGCGTGGCCACCCGCGATCCGATAACCGCGAATATCGAGATTGCTACCCGGTTATGGACCCTGTCCGAAGTGCTTACCGGCCAATCCTTCAAAATCTGATCCCGCCATTCATTCCAGAAGCGACAGTGCTGACCTCCTAAAAGGAAAGATCATGCAAGATTTTGAAAGCAAGACCGTTGTCATCACCGGCTCCGCGACGGGGATCGGTAAAGAACTCGCCCTCCAGATGGGGCTGGAAGGCGCAAAGGTTGTCATCTGCGGTCGCCGTTTGGACCGCGTTCAGGAGGCAGTGTCAGAACTGAAAGCCGAAGGGATCAAGGCGGCGGGAACTGCCTGCGATGTCGCGGATCGCGAACAAGTAGAAGCGCTGGCAGACTTTGCCGAGGCTGAGTTTGGTCCGGTTGATGTGCTCATCAACAATGCTGGTATCGGCCAGGACCCCAAGCCGCTGATCGACATGGATCTGGATGTGTTCCGGCGTGTCTATGAGATCAACATATTCGGAACGCTCAACGGAATTCAGGTCTTTGGGCGCAAAATGCTCGACCGCGGAACACCATGCGCGATCTACAACATTGGCTCCGAAAACAGTGTCTTCACCGCCGTACCATCGTCACATGCCTATGTCTCGTCCAAGCATGCCCTTTTAGCCATCACCGAACTTCTGGCCGAAGAGACGCCGGACTTTATGGACGTGGCCTTGATCATGCCTGGCTTGGTAGTTTCCGAGATGAGCCAGGGCCTGGGCATGCCGACGGATCAGTTTGTGAAGCGGGTGCTTAATCAGCTGAAAGCCGGTGAATTTTTCGCGGTCAGTCATGCCTACAACAAGGTTCGGATTGATGACCGCTATGGAAAACTCGCGCGCGCTTATGACACCTACGCCCCGCGATACGACGGCGACATCGAATACGACATCCGCAATTTTCTAGAGATGTCGGCGGCGGGGCTTAGGCCCTGCTAGGTAGCCTTCCAAACCACATCGATCATTTGGGAGCCGTATCTCCAAAGGCGGTAGATCATGCAAAAGTTACTTTCACATATCTTCAGTTTATTCTTGATCCTCGCCGCACTGATCATGCTCAGCTGGGGACTTCTAGGCTTTCTGGAATACTTCTGGGGACTTGCCCCGCTGATGCCGCTACAAAACGAGACATTTCCAATTGGCATGCAGACCCTCCATTGGATTTTGATCACTGTGTCGGGGGCCACGTTCCTTGCCGGTTACGCCGTGCGCTGGCGCTACACGCCCATCGCAATGCTTGTGATGTTCACTGCACTTGCCACGATGTGCGCGGTCCAAACCTTCGACATGCTGCAAAACCCAGATCGCTACCGCAACTTCCTGGTTGAGTGCATCAACTACACCCTTATTTCCGTCTACCTCTTCCGGGCGCAGCGCATGCGCGAGCGGTTCGGGCGGATCACCGTTGAGACGGCGCACCGCGCCTCTAAAGGCTTGAACCGATCAAAAAGGGAAGATCATGGAAACTGGTAGAACTGAGAAGGTCAACTTCTCGCATCACAAAATCCACACTGACATCATTATCAACACGGCGCCCGAAGCCGTTTGGGCGGTTCTGACCGATACTGCCAACTATAGCTCCTGGGCTGCGTTCCTTGTGAGAGTCGAGGGCCAGATCGCGGACGGTGAAAGCATCAATGTTGCCTTCCAGCTGAACCCCAAAAAGGACAAGCTCACACGGATTGATCACAAGATCACTGTGGTAGACGGCCACGAGTTCTACTGGGCTGAAAGAGGACCCGGCGGCATCCGCGATAACCACCATTTCAAGGTCGAGGCTGCCGCAGATGGAAAGACCCGGTTCGTACAATCGGACGAGATCATCGGTGGCATGACTCTCCTGATGGGTGGACGGTTGGCGAAATTGTATCTGGAGGGCTACCAGGTTTTCAATCGCAGCCTGAAGGCGGAAGCGGAGCGACGCGGTAATGTCGGATGAACCCACCGCACGAGCTCTCGGGCGCGTTCTGCTTACTGGGGCAACCGGCATGGTCGGGTCATCTGTTCTGGCTGCATTGCTGGAGGAGGAGAGCGTAACAGAGGTTGTTTCCCTTGGGCGGAGGTCTTCGGGTCGAACTCACGCCAAGCTGACCGACATCAGCTTTACGGATTTCGGGAACTCAGCCTCATATACCCAGTATCTGATCGGTATCGACACGGTGTTTCATTGTCTTGCGACCTACTCAGCCCGCGTCAGTAGGGAGACTTATTCAGAGGTCACCGTCAATTGGTTGATCAACCTTGTACGGGCTTGTGAGGAAACAGTGCCGGAAGCAACATTCTGCCTCTTCTCGGCCCAAGGTGCGCGAACAGACGGGGGTGGCATGTCATTTGCTTTGAAAGTCAAAGGTGAAGCCGAGACTGTTCTTTTCGCCTCCCATATCAAACGCAAGTTTGCCTTTCGCCCCGGCTATATCGCCCCATCTGAACGAAGCAGGTGGAAACCATTAGACTATCTGTTCGCGCCGCTTCATACGCTAGTACCTTCTATAGGTGTGGCATCCGATGAACTAGCACAGGCTATGATCAGAACGGTGATCAACAACGAAAGTTCGTCTGCCGTTTTGGAAAACACTGAAATGCGGGCATTACTGCTGTGAGCGTAGATTGCCCCCGAGCTTCGACGTTTTCTGCTGACAATACGTCCTAAATTATCCATTTCAAAACCCGCCTGCGTCCTACGTTAGCGGAGGTTTGGAGGAAAATAGAATGGCGACGCGCGGGTATTGTCTTTGTAAAAAAACAAGCTGGGCCTACCAAGGAGATCAAACATGGGCATGTTATTGCCACTGCGATGACTGCCGTCGGAATTGTGCCGCGCCGGTGGTTGCGTGGCTCGGTGCGCCAATAGAAAACTTTGAGTGGACCGGTGATAAACCCCGCACTTATGAAAGTTCCAAAGGCGTTTTCAGGCATTTTTGCGGTACGTGCGGATCACCCATTGGATTTGAAGCCGATCACTATCCGGGTGGTATGCACCTCTATGCTGCATCGCTCGAAAACCCGGAAGATTTCAAACCGACTTTTCACGTCAACAAGCAAAGCAAGTTACCTTGGCTGCAAATGACTGATGATCTCGACGCGTTTGAAGGTATCCTATTACAAACTCCTAACGACCCAGACGGATATAAGTAGATTGGGAAGCCTCCTGATTTTTCATACGGCAGCTTTGCCTACGAGGCAGCCTTTCGTGCTTGTTCCATTGAACGGCCACCACTCAGCCAGAGATCGCTTCACATAACACCGCTTCAGTGAGATGTGCGGTTTATTACGACGCTGTCAATCATCCGTTGGTTGCGAAAATCTGCCTTTCGAGGTCCGGATCGACAAAGACTGCAACGCGGACAAACCGGACTTGTGCGATTGCGGCAATTGCTGACGCGGCATTGATTTGCTGTCGCAGCACATTCATCGCTGCGTTGCAGCTGTTGTCGCCAGACCGGTCATTCAAAGCTATGATGATGCGATACTATCAAACTGTAGTTTCGAGGCACATAGGATCAGCAACTTAGACGCCGAACAAAGCCAACGTTTGCGTTGTCGCAGGCAGTGCAGCAGGACAGGCCATGCGGGCCTTCAGCCAGTAAGAAAATTCTCGTTGTGGCTCATGCAGGTGGCGGGGAAGAGGGAGTAATTCGCGGTCGTGGAATTTTTCATTAAGTTGAGATATTGCAGAGATTGGATCTTTGGTTCTTGCTTCGTGTTTGAATTGATCGGGAACGAAGCACCAATAGTGCTTCTATTTGTTGTTATGCTTTTTTGACGAGCGTATTCTTGTTTTTCTGACAGGAAATTAACGTTACTGCCGAACGCGACAGCCGGAAGCAATGATCTTGTTTATCAGAACAGCGGCGGCCTGGTGCATGTCCTTTTCATCGTTATTGCCGACCGCTGTTTCGTGGACAGCAGCTGCGTCATGCAGAACTCCCACAATTTCATGTTCGGGCAGAAGCTCACGATCTTTAATTGCAAGCAAAAGCGCTTCACAAATTGAGAGTGCGGCCATTCCTGAGTGGTCTTGCCGGTCAGCCATGGTAGACGTCCTTTTTTAACAGGCGTCCAAGCAAGGAAGCGCCACAATGAATTGCATCATACTGGCATAGATTGCTGTATACTTAACTGATCGAAAGCAGTCTTGGCGTCGGATAGTTTCGCGGGCTGCTCATCGATGAAGGAAGAACACTTGCGCACTATCAAAAACAGTCCACTCACCCGAAAGCTTTCAAACTTCGTCGCTCTGACTGAGGTTGAACTTGCGGCATTGGCACGCCTGCACAAGCGTCGCAGAACCTTTGAAGCCGGACGTGACCTTGTGCATCAAGGGCAATCAGAGCAGGCTGCCTACATTCTGGCCTCGGGCTGGGTTTGTTCCTACAAAACCCAGACTGACGGGTCGCGTCAGATCGTCGATTTCCAAATACCGGGTGACTTTCTGGGCTTGCGAAGCGTTCTGCTGCACACCTCGGATCACAGCATAGAACCAATCATGGAAATCCAAGCCATCGAAGTAGTATTGGATGATCTCCTGGAAGCATTTGCGCAGACGCCCCGGCTGGCGACAGCAATTCTTTGGGCGGTCTCCCGAGATGAAGCGATGGTGGTTGAGCACCTGGTCAACATAGGACGGCGCGATGCGGGTGAGCGCATGGCGCATTTTCTTTTGGAACTTGGTGTGAGGCTGACTCAGGTCGGGATGGCAAACAAGACGGGATACACTTGCCCCCTGACACAATACCACCTTGCCGATGCGCTGGGACTGAGTGCCGTGCATGTTAATCGTGTCCTACGGCAACTGCGGGAGAAGGGGCTGGTTACTTTTCAATCCGGGCAAGTGGTATTTGATGATTATGAAGGACTGGTGACGTTGGCCGGTTTTGACCCCACTTATCTGGATCAGGCCGGGCCACTGTTGAAGCAATAAGTTCACCCCTACAGCGATGCCGGGATTTTGATGATCGTTGCCTGTTAGAGACGGAATTCGCTTCGGCAGATTTGGGATTTCACTGAAAAAGAAGCGCAAGATAAATACAGTCCGATTGCGGTACTGGATTTCCTGCGCTTCTTAAATACTCGTTAAGAACACGCTAGCAAATATCCCGCCAACACACATCACGTTGCCGGAATCCAAACATCGTTGCACTGACGCAGGTTAGTTCGTTTTCGGCGTCACCTGATCCTCGGACACCAAATGCATTTGAGATTCCAATAAAATCTCAGGTCATTGGCCGCCGACTAACATCGATCAGCGCGCGCCTGCCATTTGCACATTATTCTAAATTACAACGCCAGTACTACCGCGGCGCTTACGAGCGTGTACCGCGGCAGACTGCGCGGGGAAGATCCAACAAACTAAATGGAGGACAAAGGTGAGCACAAGATCGTCCAGTTCTTTGGTGACGTTTTCAAATCCGTTCTCTTTGTCCGGCTACCCGGATGTACTTCCTGCAGGCGAGTATGAAGTAGTTGTCGAAGAAGAGCTACTGCAGGGCCTGAGTTTCGAAGCATATCGCAGAACCGGAACCTACCTGACAGTTCGGGGCAAAGGCAGCAAGCCAGGCCGCACGGAAATGCGCCCAATTGACCCAGAAGATTTTGAACTGGCGCTCAAGCACGACCAGACCTTGGCCACATCTAACAATGACAGCGATGCGGCGCTTTCACCGCAGGAGGAATAGATTATGAACACGCCCGAATGGCTTAAACCCGGAATCTACGGTGCTCTGATCGGCGGGGTTTTCGTAGGCGTCGTTGGATTTTCATGGGGTGGATGGATGACCGGCGGTAGCGCGGACAAGATGGCCAACGCCATGTCCCGCGATAATGTAATCGCTGCGTTGGTTCCGGTCTGCGTCGACATGGCGAGAACTGACGCCCAACGCGCCGAAAAAATAACGACGATCAAAGAGGCTTCTTCTTTCAAGCAAAAGGATGCCGTCATGGCGGCTGGCTGGGCAACGGTGCCGGGATCCCAAACTCCTAACAAAGACCTGGCGCAGGCCTGTATCGAGGGGCTGAACCTGGATGGATCGTAACTCAATCACTCAACATTCGGACAACGCCGTTTGCATCAGGGCAAATCGAAAAAATCAGTACCGGTTTTGCGCTCACTTAATGGCTGCGTTGTTTGTTGTCGTCTTCAGCAGTTTGGCGGGCTCCTTTATCTCATCAAGTCCCGCATCGGCCGAAACAAATTCGATCCCGGATAACGCGCATCCCAAAAAGTATGGCGACGGTTGGGAATGCGATTTGTCCTATCGGTTGAAAGGCGAAGAATGCGTGGCCATTGTCGTGCCGGGAAATGCCTACCCCACAAACAGAACCTATGGCTCAGGGTGGGCATGTATGCATGGCTTTGTTGAAGTTGGCGGCACCTCATGCACTGAAGTGATTGTGCCTGAGGGTGGATATCTCGATCCATCAGGTGAGAGGTGGCGGTGCCTGCGTGGATACACAAGAGTAGACGATAGCTGCGAGAAAATCGTGGTGCCGGATAATGCTTACCTAACGAATAGCACTTATGGATCTGCATGGCGTTGCAACCGTGGCTACGAAAAAGACGGAGAAGCATGCGTGGCAGTAGCGGTGCCGGAAAACGCTTTTCTGAACGCATCAACCAGCGGGCGTCCCTGGACGTGCGAGCGTGGGTATTTTGAGCGCGACGGACAGTGCGATGCCGTGTTTGTGCCTGAAAATGCTTTCTACGATGACGCGATCCATGGAGTTGGATGGAAATGCGAACGTGGTTACGAGGCGTCCGGTGATCGCTGCAATGCAATCGAGTTACCAGAAAATGCCCATATCGACCGATCCGGTAATAGGTGGGAATGCCACAGAAATTATCATCAGTCAGAAGGTCAGTGTGTTCTGAACAATTGAGGTTTCAGGCAGAGAGCCCATTTTTCCAAACTTCACAATTTGTGCCCGTTCTTACCAAGGACGGCGCGTTTCACACTCCCAAAAGGAACAGATATGAAACCCCTACCCATTGCGTCGGATGACAGGAAGTTCATTGCCAGCAATGCGCAAAAGCTGCCGCCTGAACAAGCAGTTTTTCCAGAGCTTCACCGCAAGACACTTGTGACAGATACACCGACTGCAATTGTGTATTGCGAAGGAAACTTCGCAAAGATCGATGGCAAGACGGCTAATGGTCTCGTTCGACATTCACAGGCCTATCGCGTTCTTTCGGTGATCGACAGCACGTATGGCGGTCGTGACAGTGGCAAAGTGCTTGATAATGTCGCAAATCAGGTTCCCATCTTCGATGATCTTGATGCCGCCGTCGCTAATGAAGCTACTATCCCCGACACGTTTATTTACGGAATGGCGCCGGCCAGCGGCAGAATGTCCCTTGAAGATCGCGAAGCTGTTGTGGATGCGATAACGCTCGGAATGAACATCGTCAGTGGGCTGCATGAATTTCTTTGCGATGACAAAGAGCTCGCCGGATTTGCCAAAATTCACGATGTCACGATACGCGACATTCGCAAGCCGCGGCCTAATCGCGACCTGCGCCTGTTAGATGGCAGTGTTGGAGACGTCCAGGCGATCCGCATCGCGGTGTTCGGCACCGATTGTGCAATTGGAAAGCGTACAACCGCGACAATCCTGACAAGTGCCCTTAACGCGCATGGGATCAAAACAGTTTTGGTCGGTACCGGCCAGACAGGATTGATGCAGGGCGCCAAGTATGGTGTCGCGATGGATTCGGTGCCGCCGCAATTTTGCTGTGGCGAGCTTGAGCGCGCTGTTGTTGCAGCATCTGAAGATGAACACCCGGATGTCATAGTGATCGAGGGCCAGGGCGCGCTAAGCCATCCGGCCTTTTGCACATCAGCATTCATTCTGCGAGGCAGTCAGCCACATGCAGTTATTCTTCAACACGCGCCTAAACGAAAACGTCGATGTGATTTCCCCAACATGACTATGCCCGACCCTTGCGATGAAATCACCCTGATCGAGGCTTTTGCGAACACAGAGGTAATTGGCATGACGATCAACCATGAAGGAATGAATGATGTTGAGATTTCAAAGGCCATCACAGATTATAACTGCAAATTGTACCTCCCGGTCACTGACGCTCTGAACCGTCCTTCATCAAACTTGGTGAACATGGTTCTTTCTGCCTTTCCGCGTTTGCAGCACGTACCTGTAACGACGATTGAATGAGCAAGCTGCGTATCGACATTGATCTGAGCAAAATTCTTTACAACACACGGTTCCTTGTCGATCGCCTTAGACCCCGTGGAATTACGGTTACAGGCGTGACAAAAGCCGTGTGCGGTCACCCTGAGATTGCGAATGCTATGCTTGAAGGCGGCGCGACAGGGCTGGCGGACGCGCGGATCAGCAATATCATGCGTATGCGCGATGCTGGAATCTCGTGCTCCATATCCTTGATCCGAACACCCATGCTGACCTGGCTCATCGGTCAGAAACGACCGCTACTCCCAAAACAGGTCTGGGCGATCCGTGCCCGGCTCGAACTTTCTGGAAATCTGCGTGATCTCACAATGTTCAACGTCGCGATTGATAGCAAGCTACGCGGCTGCGATCTGGTCAAACTCGCTGTGACCGATCTTGTCAAAGACGATCGCGTCCGTGAGCGTGTTTCGGTGATCCAGAGCAAAACCAAGCGATCTGTTCAATTCGAACTGACGGAAAACACGCGAGAAACTGTATTGGTATGGGTAAAATCACCGGAAATGTTTGCTAGCCGGTTCATGTTTCCAAGCCGATTCCATGATCGACCACACATCTCGACGCGCCAGTATGGCAGGCTGGTTCGAGACTGGGTGACCGCAATCGGATTGGAACCGAGCGGATATGGCACGCATTCGCTTCGACGAACCAAAGTAGCTGAGATCTACCGCAAGACAGGAAATCTCCGCGCGGTCCAACTTCTGCTTGGGCACACAAAGGTCGATAACACCGTGCGATACCTGGGCGTTGAATTGGAAGACGCGCTAAGCATTGCAGAGCGCATAGACATCTGAGACAGTTTGGCGAGCGGCGCTGTCGGTCGCCAATCCATAGTGGTTCTAGTTCTTTTACGCAGGAGTGGGACGTAGCGTGCCCTGAGCGGAAGTGTCAAAATCTTGTTGCGTGCGCTCGCAGCACAGTTTTCTCGGCTCAGGCGCAATTTACAGGGTGCGGGACCGAGCGGCCATTTGATCACGCCGCGAGTACTTGTGCAGAAGCGGCGCGAAAATCGCTGCGTTGCAGCCAATGTTATCAGGCCAGTCATTCATAGTCACGGGGAAGCCTTGATCACATACTCCTCTTTCGCCGCACTCAGGCCAGACAATTTCTTTCGGTAGTTCACCAAGGATCTTGGTCACCGGCAGTTTCAAAAACAACCTGCCCTGGCGGTACTTGCATTGCGACAAGGGAAACTTCCTTGACTCTATTCTGGCTAAGGACCACAAAAGTGCATTGGTGAAAGTTACTCGTCGCCGCGATGCTGCCGGCTTCGATGATCCAATGGCCTTCAGACTAATTGTAGCATGTGCCCCAGCATAGGAACGGGTTTCGCTGGGGTCTTCGCTATGAGCTCGTTCCTCGCAAGCATTCGCAATTGTCACCTGACATGCATCAGTCATTGCGTGACCCATGAAAGAAGGCGCCGTATGAAGAGCACATGGCTCATAAATTGCGTGCCTAATGACCGATAGATCAGGTCTCAGGCTCCGTTTCAATCAGTCTTTCATCGTGTTTACGCGCCGCATTCTTTGTTTGATCCCGACACTTTTGGTGTTGCTCTCAGGAACGCAGCTTCCTGCTCAAACCGCAGGTAATACCGACGGATTAGTTTGTGACGAAGGTTTTGAAAACAAGAATGGATCGTGTCAAAGAACTGACATACCCGAAAACGCGTATTTGACGGGCAGTTCCTATGGCAGTGACTGGGAATGCAATCATGGATTCAAGCAAGTTGGGGAGTTTTGCGATGAAATCTATGTTCCTGAGAACGCCTATCTTGCATCGACCGGAGATCGATGGAAGTGCAATCGCTTGTTCCAACGTGTCGAGGATAGATGTGAAGAAGTGTTTGTGCCTGAAAACGGGTTCGTCGAAACACGATTTGGTGCTCAGGAAGCACATTGCCACTGGGGTTTTCGCAAAGAGGGCCGGGAGTGCGTTACAATAGAAGTTCCCGAGAACGGGCGCTTATCTGACAGGCGAAGCGCTGATGGCTGGGTGTGTCTGAGAGGGTTCAAAGCGACGGAAGGTGGCTGTGACTTTGTGATCGTTCCCGATCACGCATACCTCGCGTCTGACACATATTCTGGATGGAAGTGTGAGCGTGGTTTTCGCGCGAACCAGGACAGGTGCGTTGCGATCCTTGTCCCTTTCAACGCTCACTTAAATCGAAGAGGTGACGGTTGGGAATGTAATCGGCCGTTCACGAGACAGAATGACAAGTGCGCCGAAAATGTGCCGCGACAATAGGTTGGTGGAAATCAATACCGCCTGACAAATCCGGAAGGACTAAGCCGTGAACCATAACTCGATTGACGAAAATCTGGGCAAAAGTCTCAAAGCCGAAAAGGTGCGTCGCCGGTCCTATGGGATTAAGATATCTATTGCGTCAGCAGTGTGCGTTGCAGCGATAATTGTGGTGGTGTTTCTCTGATGCGTAAAAATGCCCCTCAAGTGACCCTTCCGGACTCAAAGATGTCAGCTCGTGGTCAGGACCAAAGAGCATTTCAGGATCGCAGTGTTCGTAAGGCGCGAAACGCTGACGTATCTGGTGTGATTGAGGAAGAATTTGGAAAGTACTTGATTAAGGCTGGCATTCTGAGCGGTAACAGCGTTGCGCGCGCGTTTCCCAAGCCACCAGCCAAAACGCAGACAATGATTGCCGATGCAGTTGGTGAAACACCAGCATTGGCCATTGAAGCGTTAAAAGAAATTCTCGAAGAACGAGACAGGAAACGTAGCGGTCAACGCCGTTTGGAGGGAAACTCTGGCACCCTCGTTCCCAGTGAAAGAGAATATACCGAGGCATTGCGCCAGATCAGGCTCACCCCTGCGCAAGTCACAATGCTCAAAGCACTTACAATCGCTGGTAAGGAAGGTCTGACCATTGGTCACTTATCTCAGGCGGCCGGTTACAAATCGCGCGAGGCCGCCATCAAGGTATTCAAGAAAATCGGACTATTGATTGCGGAATATCTGGAGCTCGAACTTCCTGAAGCCGGATCGGCACACAATGATGGATCCGCGCAGGTCCTGGCATTTTCTCACATCGAAAGTGAAGATGAGCCAGCAACCTGGATCATGCATCAGGAACTTCGCGACGCTGTTCGTTCGGTTCTATGACATACGTTCCAGCCCCAGCTTTTGTAGCGAACTTCGAACCGGAACAAATGCACGAGAGGTTGCTCACTTAGCTTATGTTGGAGAAAAGACCATATCCGCTCGACCTGATCTATGTACCTGTGAAACGGGCGAAAACGCTTGATCAACAAAAAGTTCTGACGCTGGCCGAAGATATCCTGAAGAACGGCCAGAAGACCCCGATCCAGATACGCTCGGACAACAAGAGGTTCGTGCTAATTGAAGGCCTTCACCGATTAGAGGCCATTCGCGCCTTGGGCGGTGATACGGTCGAAGCCTATCTGGTTCGCGCCAGACTACACTAAATACCTATTGGAATTGGCATTCGACAAAGCCTCGGAAAATGTTAGCAGACGTTGACTTTTTTCATCCCAAAGATGCAATCGTGCACAATGAAAGCTCTCATATAGAGTAATACGCTGGCAATTTTCCAACTCAGAATGGTCACGCAAAACCTCGTTTAGCCGATAAAACGGTATGCGGCTGGCAAGGTGGTGAACATGGTGTACGCCGATATTGGCAGAGAACCAACGCAGGATGCCTGGTAGGGCATAATGAGAACTTCCATAGAATGCGGCGTTCTGAAGATTCCAGCTCTCTTCCCGATCCCAGGTCGTGTGTTCAAACTGGTGTTGAATGTAGAAAAGCCAAATACCAATCGACGCGGCGACAATCATGGTTGGCAGGAAAACATACGCCAACACCTCAAAGCCTCCGGCCCAAAAAGCCAGAGCCAATAACCCCGCAATTGCGGCGTTTGTTCCCATCGCACTTGCCCAGTACAGCCAGCCTGATCGCATGAAACCAAGAGGTAAACGGTTTTGAAGAAAGAACGTATAGATCGGCGCAACACCGAATAGGAAGATGGGAATCCGGGTCAGACGATACGCGGCACGCCCGAACCAATTCCGTTTCAGGTATTCCTCAATGGTCAATGTAGGGATATCACCCATACCACGCCGATCAAGGTTACCGGTTGAGGCATGGTGAATCGCATGGCTTTGCCGCCAAACGTCATAGGGTGTCACGGTAAGAACACCTAGAACCCGGCCGGTCCAATTGCATGCGTTGCGGTTTCTGAAGAAAGATCCATGACCACAATCATGCATAATGATGAAGATACGGACCAGAAATGCGGCATTCAGGATGGCCAGCAATATTGCGATCCAGACGCTAAATGACAACGCAAACCACGCTAGGACCCATAGCGCGAATAAGGGAACAACAGTGATCGCAAGTTCAAAAACACTGCGCTTCGCATCGGCAACACGGTATTGCGCGAGCACCCGCGTCCAATCTTTAGGTTGCAAGTTACTTGTTCTCCAACGGCTTATAGTAGCCCATTGTTCAAAAGGGCACCCGAAAAGGGTGCCCTTAAAAGGTCAGGCGAGTGCCAGATTGGCGGCGCTTTCGCGTCCGTCGCGGCCAGCTTCGACGTCAAAAGTAACCTTCTGACCGTCTTTCAATTCGCTAAGGCCGGAACGTTCGACTGCTGAGATATGTACGAACACGTCGCGCTTGCCATCTTCAGGCTCGATAAAGCCAAAACCTTTGGTCGAGTTGAACCATTTTACTGTGCCATTTGCCATGGTGGAAGTCTCCAAATACTTGCCGCCCGCATTATTGCGGCGACTCGGCGTGGTCGGTCTGAATCGAAAGACTGAACGCCGAATTGAGGAGACAGCAGGTCGAAAAAGAAAAACGTAAGCCTTGTGTATATGGACTTCGAGTACCCACGATACAAGTCTTGATGCGGTGGAGGGCAACAGAGAAATCGAGCCTGTCTGGCTTAGAGCCCGACAAGTTGAGATGACGCTGTTGCTCTGCGATCCAAACGCGAAGGCGGCTTGGGTAGGAGGTACAAAAGATCAATGACCGCTTTTGGGAATCTATCCCGCAACATGCGAGACAGCGATAAGCGTCCGTTTTGATGTCAAAGCGGGACTTTGCAAAGTCCGCTTTCTGCGCATCGCTGACCTTAAAGCGCGCTGAAGCATTTTGTATTTTGGGCTCGAGACGGCCGATCTCTGCAATTGGGATCAACGTCTGCTGCTAGACAGATCTAAGTAAAGGTGCGTTGGGTCCGCTGGGGCGATGATCACTCAACCAATGATCGCTTCACATAAAACCGCTACAAGGATGTTCGCGGTTTGTTGAGGTTAGCACTTTCAAGCTTTGGTTGTTCTAAGCGACCAGTAGGCCGACATTGTATTGGGTGTATCTTGATATCCTCTTGGCACAACAATGCACCAATTCGTCGCCTTCGCTCGAATGTCGGCAATTTCGCTAGCACTTGGATTAGAATCGAGCTTTCAGTGTAGGCGCTTAATTTTGCCGGTCATCTTTAAACCATCACGAATATTCAACCCCATCATGAACAGGTTCGCTGCCCCGGCGATCAACTCAACCACCTGAACGATGTAAAAGATGCTGTCGAACTCGCCAGCGGCAGCCTTACCGGCCAGAAACCAAGCCGCTGGTACGAGGATCAGTAAACCGTTTAGCGCAATGATCGGCATACGGGTCTTCTTGGCCTTCGTAAGCGCGTCCTTGCGTTTCCGGCCCATTGCCATGCCCGATCCGCCAGCAATCGCCATTGCCGGGATGAGGATGAACATGCCTTTCAGGATCAATGCCTTGACGGTTGCGACTGTTTCATGGCTCGCAAAGAGTTCGCTGGTGATCGTTGATGTCCAGAAGAGGAGGATCATCAAAAAGCCGATACCGCCCGCGATGGCGTGAATCTTTGTTTTCATAGCGGTTCACTCAAATTGGCTTTTGGAAAGGATTTCGTCAGGCCGTGCAGCAATTCGGCACCGCAACCTTTTCGAATAGGTGGGGTGCTGTCACAGCGCTTGAGGGATAGTGGTTGAGCTGCTGCTGAAACTCGGGGTTTGAAAATGCGGCGCGGAAGTCCGCAATAGAGTCCCAGACCGCGTAGTTCAGGTACATGCTGCCGTCGCCAACGGCTTTGCGCAGTTGGGTGCTGATGTAACCCGGTTGCTTCTTCATCCATTGGGCATCGCACTTCCAAGCTTCTACCAAGGCGACTTGGTCAACGGGATCGACTGTGAAGAGATTGACGAGAACGACGGGTCCAGCGTCGATGTCCAATTGCCGTTCAATTGGAAACTCCGGGTCGAGGGGTTTGAAACTTACCATTTCGGTGCTCCTTGAAAGTTGCTTCAATTTGGTGTCATGTTGTCATATTTAGGAAGCATCAAACACAATGACAACACGTTGTCAAATGAAATGAGGAATCGACATGCCGGATGCGCGAAGGACCGAAGAAGGAGAAGCTGTGACGGCCTTGATACTGGATGTGTTTCGGCTGAACGGTCGTTTGCAGCTTGCCGGTGATCGCCTTGTATCAGAACTCGGTCTGACAAGTGCTCGATGGCAGATCCTTGGCGCCATCGCCTATTCTGATCGACCGGAATCCGTTGCGTGGCATGCACGGACGATGGGTGTTCACCGGCAAGGCGTACAACGGATCATCAATGAATTGAGCAAAGAAGGCATGGTGGAGTTTCAGCCGAACCCACACCACAAGCGGGCGCACTTGGTTGTCATGACTCGAAAGGGGCAGGAGTTGTACGAAGCCGCGATTGCGAGGCAAATCCCATGGGTGAATGAACTGTCGGAGGGCCTGTCGCCAGATGAGATTGCCACTGCGCAAAATGTTATTGGTCGTCTCAAAACACGGCTCGAAGAAGCTTCAATACGACAAGAATAGAGCCCGACCCAAAGCTGATGCAAATACAGATCGCAGCATCAATTGAGACTGGCTCATCGCAGTTGGTATCTGCATGCGCTATCAATGCTCGTTATCAAGCGCATTGATTTGCTGGAGCATTTTGACAAGCAGATGAAAGAACCACTGAACCAGATATCGCTTCACATTATGCCGCTTCAACGGCGTTCGCGGTTCGTTATGGTGAGGCATTTCAGCCAAAAGTTGTCTGCGCGTGCCTCTGTATCGGGAGACACGCGCAGACCATCGAGAAACCTGCCGGGCGTCTGGCCCGGCATGATGGGCTCCGACGGGTCCGCCGCCCTCCCCATCGCCGCGCTTGATCCGCCCCACCGTGCGGCGTCTCCTGCGGTCCCCGCGCTTGATGGGTCCGGGTCCCCAAAAACAATTCCAATCAGCCGTGAGGGTTCAAGAAGTGAAGGACTCGTTTTCTGTGATCTGTTCAAACGCGGGTAAGAACGCGTCATGATGCAGCGACAAGTAACGTGTGATCTGCTTGCTGCGCATCAGTTTCGCGATGTACCCGCGTGTCAGGACCAGATCGAGGTGATCCGCGCCGTAGCTGCCTTCGGCAAGGCGCACCTCGCGTTCCAGATTGGCAGACTCGCGCTCCATCAGCTCAAGCTGTTCGCGCGAAATGCCTTTGATCTTTTTCGGCGTTGCCGCTGACACCAACTGGCTCTCTGGTGTCGCGGCCAGAAGTGATCGGGCATAGTTGATCGTGAACTTGTTCATGGCGACCATGAGTTGCGCCGCTTCAATCTGGCGGATTGGCTTCATCTTTTTCAGAATCTGAAACCCGGTCAAAGCCACTTGTTTGTCTTTCAAAAGTTCCGCCGCCTCATCGCAGATACCGTTAAGAAGCTGGCGTTTCTGCTTCAGGGTCTTGATGTTGACATTAAGCGCGCTCGCCAATCGGGCTTCCGGTACGCCAAGAGAGAGGGCTCTCAGGATCATCTTGTGCTCTTGAATGGTCGCGAGACGAGAGATGCGTTTGTTGTAGGTGAAGGCTTCGTCGTCCGTGGACACGAGACATCGCGCATGTGTCTGACCCTGGTCTTTCAGAACCTCAAGGCGTAGATGCCCATCAAGCAAAGTGTATTGACCAGCGTTGAATGGGTCGCGGGACACAACAATAGGTTCAACAAGACCGACGTCCCGAACAGATGTGATGATCTGTTTGAACTTGATGCTGGCCTTTTTTTGCGGCGTGACAACATAGAGCGGTGCGATGTTCTCGAATGAGAGTGTCACCAGCTCCTGTTCAAAAGCCGCTGCAATCTTCTGTTCTTCCTTGGTCACCGTCATGTGGATATCTCCTCGGATTTTGCCAGGCGATCTGCAACCTGCTTTGGCAGGCTGATCAAGCCTTCGGCGCGAAGCAATGTGACGAAGTTTTCGTCAGTCATCAGGGTCTTGAGTGCTTCTGTCAGAAAGAGCAGTTCGCTGCGCGTTGCACTTGCTTTTCTCAGCAACACCTTCTTTTTCTCGACATCGTTTTCATAAGTCTTGAGCAGGCTTTCGACCGACAGGCTTTTACGCGGTCGTTCGCTAGTGGGCGCGCGGCCCTTGCCATGCTTCTGGCGCGCCTCAACAAGACGTTTGGCCGCCAGGAGTCTACCGCCGCGCAGAAGCTTTTTCTCATAAGCTTGCCTCAGAACACGTTGCACGCCGACGTCATCCGCGTCCGCAATGTCAACGGCAACACTGACCGGAATCTTACCGCTCTCCACTGCACGCAGAAGGCGGTGTTCGTGACTTTCCAGAAGTTTGATGACGCCGTGGACATACTTCTTGGACAGCTGAGTCTTGGCGGCGATTTCAGTTTCAGAGTAACCCCTTTCTTTGAGGCGACCAATGTCTCTGAGCAAGTCCAGCGAATGGTGGTGCCTGCGCGCCAGGTTTTCCACCAGGCTCATAACAAGGCAATCTTCGCTGCTGGCATCTATGACGATCGCCGGTATTTCAGATTGGCCAAGAACCTTGAATGCCTCTAGACGGCCCTGGCCGCAGACCAATTCGTATGCTGGCTCACTTCCGTTCTCAGTCCCACGCGCAGCAACCGTTATGGGTCTTTTCAACCCAAGCTCCGCGATGTTCGCTGTAATCTCGTCGAAAACCTTTTTGTTCCTGAGCCTTGGGTTGACGACGGCAATTGCATCGACAGGAACAAGAACAGTGCGTCCGACCGGCGCATGGTCCATCACGCTGCCTCCAGTATTGGCGTACGTGCGGCCATGTCGAAGAAATGAGCCAGGTTATCGAAGCGGAATGCATCAAGGGACAAACCGTTGTTTTCCGCCAAGCGCAGCTTTGATTTGGTCATGTCAAAGGTAGGCAGCAAGTAGTAGTCGAGCGGCGTTCTGTTTGACTGCCCCATCCTGACGACGATGGACATGTCGGGGAGCTGACCGGTGTTCAAACGAATGTTCCAGCGATACGCACCTGCGCCTGTCTGAAGACAGCGCGCAATGACAATTGAAACGGTGAACTCGTCATTGATGGTGAGGGTATCTGTATTGGGGTCACGAGCGACATCTCCGCCAACGGCTTCGACTCCAGCGATGATGTCCCGGATGATGTCGGAATGCAGGCTGCGTAATCGTCTGTTGATCTCAATGTATCGGTAATCTCTGTCAGGCTTGAAGCCGACGAGGCTGTAAGCGCGCAACAGGCTACCAAATCTGTTCTGATAGGCCCCGCTGGATGGAAGCTTTGGCGCTTCATTGATGACAAAGCCCGAGAGATACCCGTTTTCCTCCAAAACCTCCTTTAGCCGATCTAGCATTTCTTCGTCGGACAACACATGGGAGCGGGCTGCAATAATTGCTCCGGCAGCGTCGAACAGGTTGGCGTCAACGATTGCTTCAAAGGCACCAACAGCGCGAACCCAATTTTCCGGATCGTTCCGAACATGGCGTTTCTTGAGTTTGAAGGAATTGCGGTTCCAGAGATTATTCCCGATGTATTTTTCGTTGGTCAGAATTTGGCGTACAACCGCCGGTGACCAATCCCGATCCAGATCGGTTCGAAGTCCGCGCTGGTTCAGGTCTGACGCAATCTCAGCTTCAGACCAACCGTCGTTCACAAACCTCAAGAAGATCTGGTTCACTATTGCGATTTCATCGGCAGGACCCGGAACAAGTGTTACTCGGTCGGTCTGAATACTCTTGTGTTCACCTCGCGAAAGAATGCCCTTGGTACGTCCTGCTTCATCAATCAGCATCCGCCGCAACCCGAACCCAGCTGCGCCGCCTTGTCGATAGCCCAACTCGATCAGCCGCTGCTGCCCCGCAAAGACCTTTTGCGAAAGCTCGCGACTGTATTCGCCTGCCATTGCCCGCTTTAAACCTTTGACGACGGTGGACATTGGGCTGCCATCATTCTCGAATTGTTCCGCGCAGTACTCGACTGAAATGCCCGCCCGTTTGCAGATATACTCGTAGTAGGCGCTTTCATCGGCGTCCTGAAAGCGCCCCCAACGGCTGACATCATAAACGAGAACAGTTCCGAATTCGGTCTGGCCAGTTTCGATGTCGTCGATCAATTGCGATAGGCCTGCGCGGCCTTGAATTCTCAATCCGCTTTTGCCTGCATCAGAATAAGTCCGGATAATTCTGTAGCCGCGTTCATCGGCATAGCGTTGGATAGCATCGGCCTGGTTTTCGGTCGAGTAGCGCTGATGCTCTGTCGACATGCGAACGTACTGTGCGGCGTTCCGGCGGTTTTCCCTGTCTGTCTTGTTCTTCGGCCAACTCAATGCTGCGGCTCCCACCACTCAAATTTGCAAACCTGTACGGGAACTCTGCGATTCCTTTCTCAATCCTAAAGGGAGAGGTCCGGAAACATGTTTCATAAAAAGGGCAACACGTTTCATCGAAAGTGCGACGAGCGCCTTTCGGCTTCAGAATACAGGGAGGCGATCAGCAACGCTCTCTCTCAAGAACTGGGTGGGGCAGGGCGAGCTACAAAATCAACGATGCGGTGGACTGGAGCAAGTGAACGAACGGCTAAGAACTGGATATCTGGCTCATACGGACCAACAGGCGAAAACCTGATCGCATTGATGAAGCATTCAGACACAGTTTTCGCGGTTGTACTCGAATTGGCGGGACGGAGCGAGGCGATTTCGATAGCACGGCTAAAGCTTGTCAGAGAAGAACTGGCCGGAATTTTGAGTGATTTAGATACGATTTGCGCCGATGAGGGCGATCAAAAACCAGAATAGACTCTTTCGGTTGCTCCAACGTGATGGAAAGCCTTTGAGTCGCAAATGGCAAAACCCGTGCGCCCATGAAAAATCGAATGACTCAAAATCAATGGCTTAGCTGTCGTTGAATGGCAAAACTATGTGTCGCCCGACATTCCTGTTGAACGTCACACGAACCTGACCCAACCGTCACAGTTGGACCAGAAACGAGGTGAACGTTCGACACCGGAAGGCACCCCCGATGTTGGACAACAATTGATTTTGGCCTTCGAGTCTTAAACTGACCCATATTTCCCATTTTAAGGCTCCTGCAGACAGTTTTGTTTGATCTGGCTTCCCTTATGAAAAGTCAGGGCTGAATTGCAGATCAGACAGCGAAGCTGCCTGTTTCTGCCGATCTGCCACGTGGCGAACGCGGGAGGGGGCGAGGCAATGCTATTCGATAGGGGTGGTGCGGCCCGCAGGCACAGCCGAGGACACGGTCCTGTCTAATAGCGTTGCCCGAGGGGGAGGGCTAGCGTTGCCCGAGGGGGAGGGCCGCGCCCTCACCCTGACGGCCAAAGGCGTTTGGCTTGTCCAAATCCCGCTGGCCCACGAATGGAAGGTGATGGGAAAGAGGGCTTACCGCTATTTGCGATCGAACCCTTCTGTCAAACTTCAAAAAGTAATAGTCGCCACACAAGCGGACCTTCGCTGCTGTCGCAGTGCGAAGCGCTACTAACGGCAGCTTTACGAATGACAAGCGCGGAAGTACATCAGCTATTTCGTGGGAAAATCCAAACGGCTTTGAGGCAGAAGGCAGATTATGCCTTTAGTTCTCCGATGGCGGCTTGCTTCCACTGCTATCCGTTTGCTCTGACAGGCCAGAAGGCTGCTCTGCATCCGTCAGGACGGATGACTGTCCGTTTGCCAAACTATCGGCAATCTTACGCAGAAGGTCTGCGATAGCCGCGTCAGCGGCCCTGTCTTGTTCTGTTGCAGCCTCTTGCGCTGCGGTCATTTCCTGTAGCTGCGAGGTGAGCGTGTCGATTGAAACTTGCATTTGCTCCATCGTCTCTGTGTTTGCTCGAATAGCAGCGTCTTCATCGTCTGAAAGACGATCTTCTATTTCGAGCGCCACCATCATGAAGAAAGACAGAATGGTGATGATGTTGCACAGAACTTGCAACTGACGTGCGAGCCTTTGGCGCGTTGTCTCATCGACCGGCGCTTGTTCCTGTTCCGCCAATGACTCTTGCGCTTCGATGGTTCGGGCGAGCATTTCTTCGATGCTGCCGGACAGGCCTAGTCCTATCTGCGCCGTCGCCGCGATGCTGCCAATTTGGCCAAAAGCCTGCATTTGCTCAGTAAGGCCGGTGGCAAGGATGTTGAAACGGTCCCCGAACTCTGCACCGAGTCCCAAATCTCGCAATGCATTTACACTGTCGAAAATGCGGCCATATTTGCCGATATCTAAGGCTGCAAAAGTGGCCCCGATACGCGGTAGGTCCAGCGTTCGCGTAATGCCAAGAGCATAACTGGACTCGAAGTCTTGCAAGATACTGGGCATCAAACCTAATTGCCGATCAACACCCAGAGATAGGCTGTCGACGATTTTGGATTGCCGCTCCATATCGGCCGCCAAACGGCTGAAAGGATTGTCTAATTCCAGGCCGTCCAGAATTGACGTTGAAACTCCAAAAGACGCACGATCTATTCCCATGGTCAGACTGCGTAACCCAACCGGGTCCACGATGCGCTTCAATAGTTCAGACTGACGTTCCATGGCTGCAAAAACGCCCGACGCACCTAATCCAAGAGCGGCTTTCTGGGCCGCTCCGATGCTGTCCAAACCAGAAGACGAGTCTTTGAACTTACGGCGCTGCCGTTTGTCCGTATCCGCGCGTTCTTCATCGCTCATTTCCATGCCTAGCTTGGAAATGTCGAACCCCTTGGGTTTCTCATCGTCGGAATTTTCATCACTCATCGTCTATCTCTTGTCATCGCTGCGCCGCGCTACACTCTATATAGTGGTTGCCAACATCGTTTACTAGCAATGAGGAGGCGAGTTTGTGGAGCCCGACACTAAGGCAGCTTTTCGAATTCTTAAGAACCCATATCGCATACGCAGCGAACTTCTGCTTTTCAGTCTAGGTGTTTTTCGCTGCAGTAGCGAAGGCTACAAAGCTGCCAGTCGCTGCTAGTGCAGCACCGATCTTCCCAAACTGCAGCTATACTTAGGCAGCAGAATCAGCAACATTGCGCTGGCGGTCTAGAACCTAATATCATTGCTGATGTTCTGGGGTATTTTTCGCAGGTGACCATCTTCCAGTACCGGTCGTATTATCCTCGTCATTGCCATTTTCGCTAGACTGCGCAGTGCTAATGCTGAACGGAATGGAACTAGAGAGACAGGCGCTTCGAATGGCTTCATAAGTAATGGGTTCTCTGGGGTACTGAAACGAAATCTGTGGAAAACCTCCTTTGAATTCAGCTCGGCATACCTGAACGTACTCCTGAAACACTTTAGGAAGAAGCTCCAAGGTGTCATCGGTCTGCTCAACAATTTCCGAGATCAATATGTTCAAGTTCGCTGCGCGGCGGTTAAAGGCGTCGGCGAATTCGATGGGGATGCCGTCGCTAGCTATATCTCCGTCTAAATTGCCTTTGAAACCGGGAAGCTGTTGCTTCCATTCTTCGAGTTCGACCAATTCCTTGGAATGCACAGTGATCAAATGGATTACATTTTGCGTCTCGTTGGACGCGTGTGAAAGGCGATGTCGTGACAGCGTGGCCAATTGCCGAGCCAGCGGACATCATCCGGGTCTTTTCCGAGACGACGGCTCAGACCTAGGCGTGAGTACTCGTTCCCAAGCACGGTACGGGGACGTTTGCGTTTGTAATGGGCCATGTCATCGGCCTTTCATGCAGTTTCTGAACTACATGGCACCCTCCATCGGTTGGCTCGTTGGTTTTGGGCTGGGCTCGGATAGATGGCCGAAAACGCAGCCGGTCTGAATATCGGACTGGGCGAACAAGATCAATGGGGCGGGAAAAACCCGCTTAATATGGTGTTAGGTGATTGAGCCGGTAGGCTGTGAACGGACGGTCCACTCAACCAGAGATCGCTTCACATAACACCCGTTCAGCGACGTTCGCGGTTCGTTACGATATCGACAAACATCCAATGATTGCAAATCTTGCGATCCGACACGAATGCCAACCTTCGCGACCATGCGGAACTAGCCGCAATCCGTTTGTTGCAGTGTATGGACTTTTTTCGTTGGAAGCGCGGGCTGCCAGACAAGGACGGTCGCGAGACCAATCTGCCTCAAGTCAGCTTCACAAGCTTATTGGAAGGTTTGATGTATATTCGTGGATGTCTCGATAAGCGCTTGTTCGATGGTTGCTCTTTGTCGCGCAAATCGCGTCGTTGGCACTGGAATTGAGATTGCGTGCAGGTCTCCGACCCAATCGACGAAAGAAAATCCGATCGCCGATACACCAGCAGAATGCTCATCCAAATCATAGGCAAGGCCATGTTCGCGGACCTTGTCCAGTTCGGAAAGGAACTCATCCAAATTCCTTTGGATACCATTCCGTTCCCATTCGTTCTGAATAAGCTTTGTCGCATCTCGTTCATCGAGTTGAGCGAGACAAGCTTTTCCGTTTGCAGTGGTGGTCAGTGGAAAAACCTCTCCTACTTGCGAGACCGTAGTCAAACGGTAAACGCCCGGAACTTGATCTAGAAAAACCATACCAATCCCACGCATCACAGCGAGGTCTGTGGTTTCCCCGGTCTTTTGGGTCAGCTCCGTCAAAAGCAGTCGGCAGTGTTCGACGATGCTGTACTGCGCGGCGCCTGCGAGAGCGCTTAGTTCGGGGCCGAGCCTCAAGCCACCTCCATTTGCATCTGCTATGACAAGTTTTTCTTCAGCAAGTGCACTTGTGATTCTCTGTACCGTAGAGCGGGGCAGGTCAACACGCTCGGCGATTTTTCCCAAGCTCATTCCGGATTGGTTTTCTTTTAGAACACGCAAAATCGAGGCCGCTCTGGAAATGACCTGAATGCCACCTTTATCCGCTTTTTCAGACATTTAACCTACCCCATTCTGTCTTGGCATCGTAGCTAGAGATGCCTGGCGATTTTTAGTGTTGTATCACAATGCGGTGCAAGTCAACCGTATAGTGAGTTTTTAGTTGACCATAATGCGGTGCGCATGCATCATCATACGGGACAGGTGGGGAGGCCACCCAGACAATTGAAAAGCGAACACCGCCGCTTGCCGGCGAACAGAGGAGATATGCCCAATGGTCGAAATCCGCGGCATTGAGTTTCAGGCAGACACCGACAATGACATGGGGCTTGAGTTTTACAACCTGAGCCACAGATACGGGTTTCAGTGCCCCAACTGGCCCTATTTCAAGGACGTCCAGATCGACCGAAAGCACTATATGGCTAAGTCCGGTGTGTTGTCTCAGACGATCACGACTACGATGCACGTGACCACTCATATTGATGCACCAGCGCATGTCGTTCAGGGGACGCCGTTCATCGATGAGGTTCCGCTCCCCCATTTCTTTGGCTCGGGCC
Organism: Ruegeria sp. AD5; assembly: GCF_056542345.1. Taxonomy (NCBI): domain Bacteria; kingdom Pseudomonadati; phylum Pseudomonadota; class Alphaproteobacteria; order Rhodobacterales; family Roseobacteraceae; genus Ruegeria; species Ruegeria sp. AD5. The sequence continues at coordinate 821,406 of NZ_JBQFZR010000001.1, read as the reverse complement.
TGGTGGTTTCCGTGCCCAAAAAGAAATGGGAGCAAATCACCGGAGATGATCTGGAAAAGGCCTGCGGTCATGCCATCCGCAAAGGCGATGTACTGATCATCAACACCGGCTGGCATAAGCAATACGAAGACGGTGACTACTTTGCTTACTGCCCGGGTCTCGTTCCTTCCGCTGCTGAGTGGATGATCGAAAAAGGTGTTAAAGTCGTTGGCCACGATACCCAGGCGAACGATCACCCGCTGGCGACTGCCATTGGTCCGCAGCGAAACGGTCCGATCATGCCTCATCTTGAGAAAGAGTATCTTGAGTGGTCAGGCGGGACACCGTGGGAGGTTGATTTCCCCGAGTGGGAGCCAGTGCACAACATGCTGTTCTCCAAGGGTATTCTCGGAATTGAAAATGTCGGTGGTGATTTGGAGGCGGTGACCGGCAAGCGGTGCACCTTCGCGTTCTTCCCTTGGAATTGGGACCGTGGCGACGGCTGCATTATCCGATTGGTTGCGATGATCGACAAGAACCAGTCCTACCGCATCGAAGCTGGCGAAAATTTCTGAACACTCACGGACCGGTCGCCGGTTCGCCGGTGGCCGTCAATAACCTTGAGCGGAGACGGACATGCATCTGAAGCGCTTTCAAGACGCCCAACCCTACGAAGCACCGAACCATTTTGGGTGTCATGGGCTTCGTCTGCAGGGGTTTGAGAAAGGCGGGCCGGCAAATCAGTGGATCGGCTTCAGCCAGTTCCTACCAGGCGGTGGCGCAGGGCCGGACTCTACGCCTTTTGAGAAAGTCTACGTCGTTCTGGAAGGCGAAATGACCGTCATCGTTGATGGTGCCGAATCCACTCTTGGACCCATGGACAGCTGCACGATCGCAGCGGACGAAGTGCGCAAAATTGAGAACCGCGCCAACCACATCTGCAAAATGCTGGTGGTCATTCCGTATCCACCAGAAAACTAAGGACAAAAAGAATGTCTGATCCACTCAAGATGTTTGACGTAAAAGACAATGTCGCACTGATCACCGGAGCATCCGGCGCGTTTGGCATGGTTGCTGCGCGCGTTCTTGCTGGTGCCGGGTGCAATCTGATTTTGGCTGCGGGCAATCAAGGAGCGCTCGACGAGATTGCCAAAGAGTGCGAGGCGCTTGGTGCGACCGTAGTTGCAATAAATATGCGCCCGACTGATGAAGCGTCCTGTGGCGCATTGGTCGACGAAGCCGTTAACAACTTTGGTAAGCTTGACATTCTCGTTGTCGCGTCCGGCATGAACAAAGTTGCACCGATCAACGACATGGCGCCGGAAACCTTTGACGCAGTGATGGACGCCAATGTGAACCAGAGTTGGCTTTTGGCGCGCGCGGCGGCGGCACACATGAAGCAAAGCGAATATGGCAAGATCATTTTCGTCAGTTCTGCGCGCAGCATCCTTGGACACCCTGCTGGCTACACGGCGTATTGCGCGTCAAAGGCTGCCGTGAACGGGATAACCAAAGCCTTGGGATGTGAGCTGGGTCCAACAGGGATTACCGTCAACGCGATCGCGCCGACGGTATTCCGTTCACCTTTGACGGCTTGGATGTTTGAAGACACCGACGATGCGAAGGCAGTGCGCGATGGCTTCCTAACCCGTGTTCCCAAAGGACGACTGGGTGAGCCTGAAGACCTTGCCGGTCCGCTCCTGTTTCTCGCCTCACGCGCCTCTGATTTTTACACCGGGCATATCCTTCATGCCGACGGCGGATATACGGCGGGATAAAGAATGGTGCGCAAGAAGCAGCAAATAGCGGTAATTGGTGCAGGCCTGATGGGGCATGGTATTGCCCTGACTTTGGCGAAAGCAGGCCAGTATGTGGCCATCACAGATCCCTTTGAGGAGGCACGAGCCAGCGTGTCTGACCGCATCCGCGCCAGCATGGCCGCGGTGGGGGACGACGAGGTTACAATCACAAAGACTCTCAAGATGATTGAGATCTTCGCGACGACTGAAGGTGCGGTTCAAAATGCCGATGCTGTATTCGAAGCCGCGCCCGAAAAACTGGAGCTTAAGCAAACGATTTTTGCTGAGATTGAAGCGCACGCACCAGAGACCTGCATTCTCGCATCAAATACATCGGTCATGCCGATCACTCAGATCATGTCTGGGCTGCGGCTGAAAAACCGGGCCCTCGGAACACATTGGTGGAACCCCCCGCACATGATCCCGTTGGTCGAAGTCATCAAGACGGAATGGACAGACCCTGAGATTGCACAGACGATGTTCGATCTGTTGAAGGATGCTGGAAAAACTCCGGTGATGGTCGAGAAGGACGTGCCCGGCTTTATTGGCAATCGTCTTCAACATGCGTTGTGGCGCGAAGCGGTCAGTCTGGTGGAAAACGGTATTTGCGACGCGGAAGCTGTTGATACTGTGATCAAGTCCAGCTTTGGGCGGCGATTGGCGGTTCTCGGTCCATTGGAAAACGCGGATTTGGTGGGTACCGACCTGACCCTCGATATCCACGAAAACGTGCTGCACGATCTTGAGGCGCAAAAGGGTCCTTCATCCTATCTGAAGTCGCTCGTTGAAGCGGGCAAGCTCGGCATGAAATCCGGCGAAGGTTTCAGGAAATGGGCTGAGGGCGAGGCGGATCAGGTTCGCCAACGTGTCGCGAAGCATCTGAAAAATCTCGAGAAGACTTTGTAAGATCAATCAAACACTGGCCAGAGGCCGGTGAAGGGAGGACGCAATGAGAAGGACTTTAAGATCGGCCACAAGGCGCAGTTTTCTGGCCGGAGCCACGGCAGCAATTGCCGCGCCGGCCATTCTTCGGGCTACGCGCGCTTACGCGGCGAACCCAACGCTGCGGGTCGGCAACGTTAGCCCCCGCACCGGACCGCTTGCTGGTTTCGCTGAGGCCGACGAGTACGCGCTTCAAGCTATACAGCAGGTCTTTTCGGCCGGGTTGGAAAACAACGGAAAAACCTGGAATGTCGAGATCATCTCGAAAGACAGCCAGTCCAACCCGAACCGCGCAGCGGAGGTTGCCGCAGATCTGATTCTGGGCGATGAGGTCGATATGATCGTGGCGGCTTCAACGCCGGACACGGTGAACCCTGTCGCCGATCAGGCAGAGATTAATGAGGTTCCCTGCATAACAACTGACTGTCCGTGGCAGCCTTACTTCTTTGGTCGCAATGGTGTTCCGGGTGAAGGTTTTGAAACGACCTATCACTTCTTCTGGGGTTTGGAGGACGTGATCGCAGCGTTCCTTGATATGTGGGATAAAACGGGTGTCACAAAAGCCGTAGGCGGTCTTTTCCCCAACGATGCCGACGGTAATGCGTGGGGTGATGCGGAGCTCGGCCTGCCTAAACCGCTCGCTGCCGCCGGGTACTCGCTGGCAGATCCCGGTCGCTATCAGCCATTATCCGACGATTTCTCAAACCAGATCGCAGCGTTCAAAGCAGCTGGTTGCGAAATCGTCACTGGCAACATGATCCCACCTGATTTCGCTACGTTCTGGAGCCAGGCCGCCCAGCAAGGGTTCAACCCGAAGGTCGTGACCATTGGCAAGGCACTTCTGTTCCCATCCGTCATTGAATCGCTGGGCGACCGTGGTGACGGGCTATCGACCGAGGTCTGGTGGTCTCCGCATCACCCTTTCTCGTCCTCACTCACCGGCATTTCTTCGAAAGATCTGGCAGAAGGCTACACGGCGGAGTCCGGGCGTCCATGGACCCAACCGCTCGGCTTTAAGCACGCGCTGTTCGAGGTCGTTGCGGATGTCATCAAACGGGCGGATGATTTGGAAGACCCTTCTTCGATCATTTCGGCAATCACGTCCACCAACCTGAACACAATTGTCGGGCCGGTGAACTGGGGTGATGGGCCGATGAACAACGTCACCAAAACTCCGCTGGTCGGTGGCCAGTGGCAAAAGTCGGGCGACACATACGAGCTGCAGATCGTTGCAAACAGCACCGCGCCCGAAGTTCCGGTAACGGCAGACATGAAATTGCTGGGCTAACCAGACATTCGGCGCCGATCTTGGCGCCGAACCCTCCATCCGAGAGAAGCATGACGACAATCTTGAGACTCCAAGACCTGAGCAAGGCATTTGGCGCAGTTACTGTCGCCGATGCCATGAGCTATGAGGTCCAGCAAGGCGAGGCACTTGGGGTAATAGGCCCCAACGGCGCTGGCAAAACCTCGATGTTCAACCTGATCACCGGAACGCTCAAATCCAATTCCGGGGTGATAGAATTCAGTGGGCAGAACGTCACCAAATGGAGCGCGGCAAAGCGCAGTCATGCAGGCATCGCGCGTTCCTTTCAGGTCCCGCAGCCGTTTTCGGGCATGTCTGTTTTCGAAAACGCAATGATCGCCGCCACGCAGTCAGCTGGCATGCATGGACACCAGGCCGAAAACTTTTGTCTGGAGGTTCTGGACCAAACGGAACTGCTGCCCAAGGCAAACGTTCTTGCCGGTAGCCTGACTTTGCTGGAGCGCAAACGCCTGGAACTAACACGTGCGCTTTGCGCTAAGCCCAAACTGCTGTTGCTGGATGAGATTGCCGGTGGCTTGACCGAAGCCGAGTGCAAGTCCCTGGTTCAGACCATCAAGGACATCCACGCCGCTGGCGTCACCATCATCTGGATCGAGCATGTTGTTCACGCGCTGCTGGCTGTTGTTGACCGCCTGATCGTTATCGACTTCGGAAAGAAGATCGCCGAGGGCGAGCCGCAGGCAATCATGGAAAGCGCGGAAGTCAAAGAAATCTATCTGGGGATCGAAGCCGATGCCTGACTCAATTCTTCAGATACGCGGTTTGAACTCCTACTACGGCGATTTCCAAGCGCTCTATGATGTCGAATTGGACGTCGGCGAGGGAGAAGTTCTCGCAATCATTGGTGCAAACGGCGCAGGCAAGACGACCCTGATGCGGTCAATCACCGGGTTGCTGACGAACGGAGTGGATCAGATTCACTACCGAGGTCAGGATATCAGCCGGCTTCGCGCAGACGAGGTTGCAGAGCTTGGCCTCGCCATGGTTCCAGAAGGTCGCCAGTTATTCCCATCTTTGTCAGTCAAAGAAAACCTGATGATCGGAGCCCAAGTTGGTCGCTCGGGCCCTTGGGATCTGAAAGCTGTCTATGATCTGTTCCCGATCCTCGAAGAGCGCAAAGATCAGGCATCAACATCGCTTTCAGGCGGTCAACAGCAGATGGTAGCCATCGGGCGCGCATTGATGGCCAATCCTGATCTGATCCTGTTCGACGAAATTAGCCTGGGGCTGGCACCGATCATCATCAAAGACATCTATGAGGCGCTGCCCGGCATCATCGGCGAGGGCATGAGCGCGATCATCGTCGAACAGGACATCACTAAGGCACTTTCGGTCTCAAGCCGGGTCTATTGCCTGCAGGAGGGGCGCGTTTCGTTGGAAAGCGCGTCTGACACCGTTTCGCGCGAAGAGATTTCGCGCGCGTATTTCGGGATCGAATAATATGGAATGGCTGAACGCTATCGTGCAGGGAACTTTGCTTGGTGGACTCTACGCCCTGTTTGCCGCAGGTCTGTCGTTGATTTTTGGGGTCATGCGGCTCGTCAATATTGCCCATGGCGATCTGATTGTGTTGGCCGCATATCTCGGACTGACCGTGACGACCGCGACCGGGATGCACCCAATGGCCGCGTTGGTGATTGTCGTTCCCGCTATGGCGCTGATTGGGTATGCCCTTCAACGCGGCCTACTGAACCAAACTCTGGGCGACGATATTCTTCCGCCGCTGCTTGTGACCTTCGGGCTGAGTGTAATTATCCAGAACGGATTGCTGGAGGTCTACACGGCCGACCCCCACACACTGAATGCCGGTGCGCTGGAAACAGCCAGCGTTGCAGTAGGCGGTGTGACCCTTGGGATCTTACCGCTGCTGACCTTCGGGATCGCCATCGCTGTGATCTGGGGGCTGCAATGGACCTTTTATCACACCGCACTTGGTCGAGCATTTCGGGCTGTTTCCGACAATCAAAACATCGCCCAGCTTATGGGCCTCAATCGCCGGCACATCTTCGGGCTGGCCATGGCGCTGGCTCTCGGAGTGACAGCTGTCGCTGGTATCCAGCTTGGCATTCGGACAAGCTTTGACCCTTCCATCGGTGGAGGTCGCCTGATCTTTGGCTTTGAGGCCGTTATCATCGGTGGGCTTGGTAACCTTTGGGGTACATTAATTGGCGGCGTTATACTTGGCGTCGCGCAAACCATCGGAGCCAAGATTGATCCGGGCTGGCAAGTGCTTGCCGGACATATCGCTTTCCTTGTCATTCTTGCCGTTCGTCCGAACGGCCTCTTCCCGAGGGTTTCCGGATGAACCTGCAGGACTACTCTGTTTCTCGATCGTCTAAAGCAGCACGAGTTGTCGCGATCCTTGCCGCAATCGGTTTGCTTGTTCTGATTGCAGCGCCCTGGTGGGCAGGCCGCGCCGACATGCGCCTGATGGGAGAGCTGTTTCTTTACCTGTCCCTGGCCTCTCTCTGGAACCTCATGGCGGGTTATGCTGGACTCGTCTCTGTTGGTCAGCAAGCCTATGTGGGCTTTGGCGGCTATATGCTCTTTGCACTGACGATGCTGGGTGGGCTGAACCCATTGGTTGCTATTGCGGCCGCAGGCGTGATGGGGGCTTTGATCTCGATCCCGGTGGCTGTTCTGATCTTCAGGCTTCGAGGCGCTTATTTTGCCATAGGTACCTGGGTCATCGCTGAAGTCTTTCGGCTGAGCTTCGCGCAAATCTCAGCGCTTGGTGGGGGATCAGGATCTTCGCTGCCCGTTGCCATCGTCAAATCTCTGGCGTCCGGGCGCGCGATGCGAGAGGCGCTTAGTTATTGGCTGGCGCTCGGAGCTGCCGTGCTGGTGGTGACTGCCGTGTATCTCTTCTTGCGGTCTCGCCAAGGTTTGGCGTTGACGGCAATTCGCGACAACGAGTTGGCAGCCGGTAGCCTCGGCATCGATATCTGGCGCACGAAGTTCATCGTGTACGTTGTCACGTCGGCGTTTACGGCAATGATCGGCGCTCTGATCTTTTTGCAAAAGCTACGCATATCGCCGGATGCTGCGTTCAGCGTCAATGACTGGACCGCCTTCGTCATCTTCATCGTCGTAATCGGCGGTATCGGCACTATCGAAGGGCCAATCATCGGCACACTTGTCTTCTTTGCGCTGCGCGAAACGCTAGCCGACCTCGGAACAACTTACCTTATTGTTCTCGGCGTCGTTGCGATTGTCGTCATGCTCAGAGCGCCAAAAGGCATCTGGGGAGTGATCCGAAGCCGTTATGATCTGCAACTTTTCCCGTTGGGCTATCGCGTAAAGCACATCGGACAATCCAAGGAAAACTGAACCTATGGCCCATCAGAAAAAAACGATCATCACATGTGCCGTAACCGGTGCAATACATACGCCCACCATGTCGGATGCGCTGCCGTACAGCTATGATGATATCGCGCGGCAGGCGATCGAAGCTGCCGAGGCTGGTGCGTCGATCCTGCACCTGCATGCTCGCAACCCTGACAACGGATCGCCATCCGTTGATCCGAATGACTTTGCGCCTTTCCTGCCCCGCATAAAACAGGCGACAGACGCCGTAGTGAACCTGTCCACCGGAGGATCGCTGACTTTGTCGATTCAGGAGCGGATCAATCCGGCCAAGACTTTCAGCCCCGAAATGTGCTCAATGAATATGGGGTCGATGAACTTTTCGTTTCACCCGCTGGCCAACCGGTATGGCGATGACGATTGGAAATTTGATTGGGAGAAGGACTATGTCGCGAACTCCGATCAGAACATTTTTCGCAATACGTTCCGGGACATTCGCGAGGCGGCTGAAACACTCGCGCCACATGACATCAAATTCGAACATGAATGCTATGACGTCGGTCACTTGTACAACTTGAAATTCTGCATGGACATTGGGCTGTTCAAGGCGCCCATTTTCATTCAGTTCATCTTTGGCATTCTCGGCGGCATCGGGTCCGAGGTCGACAACCTGATCTTCATGAAACGGACGGCCGACAGGCTGTTTGGTGACGATTACCGGTGGTCAGTGCTGGGAGCAGGTGGAGCACAGATGTCGCTTGCTACGACGGCCAGTCAGATGGGCGGCAACGTTCGCGTTGGATTGGAGGACAGTTTGTTCATCTCTCGCGGTAAACTGGCCGAAAGCAATGCTCAGCAAGTCGCTAAGATTCGACGTATTGTAGAAGATCTGGGCAGTGAGGTCGCGACCCCTGATGAAGCAAGGGAAATCCTAGACTTAAAGGGAGGAGACCGCGTCGCCTTCTGAAGGTAGGATGACCAAAATCAACTCTAGTCAATTTACATTTTTGGATTTTACGAAAGCCCAAGGAGATTGAGCCATGCGATTGAAAGTTCTGATATTCAGTGCGCTTCTGACAGGATTTGCAACCGTGCAGGCTCATGCGCAAAACGCGCCACAAGACATCACCAATCTATTGTTCAGCAACCGGTCCGGAGACTGTGCGGATTATGCGGGAGTGTATGCCGCTTCTGTGGAGGACGTAACGCGCCAAAAACAGTTTATCTCTGAAATCGAAATATCGGCAAATAGCCAGCACTGCACCCTTAAGACCAACGGTATCCCCAATCATGATTTCAACGGGCCTACAGCCAACTTCGCTAACAATGTACGCGAATTGCCTGGCACTTTTCGGATTCCCAGAAATCCGGAAAAGGCCCGTAACCAAACCGCGCTGTCGCAACGGAGTTACGACGCCATTTTGTTGAATGGCGTGCCGGTCGATTTGCTTTCGGCGGGGTGTTATCGCCCGAGCGGCCCGCGAGCAGATAAGAACGGCAATGTGTTGGCAGGGTGTCGAGACACTGATCCTTGGCTGCTCGATCCGCCGTCCTACGATCAGTATTTTGGCGTAGATCTTCACAATGCTCACGCCCAGCCCGATGGGAGATATCACTACCATTCCAATCCAAATGCTCTGTTTTTGGATCACGACCTTGATAAACCGTCACCTGTTATTGGCTTCGCAGCTGACGGCTTTCCGATCTACGGGACGATTTTCAAAGACAGCGACGGCAAAATTAGACCTGCGATCTCTGGCTATGAACTCAAAACTACACCACGACCTGCTCCACCTACAGGGCCGGGTGGTACGCCGGACGGGACATATATCGACGACTACGAGTTCACAGAGGCTGGCGATCTAGATAAGTGCAATGGCATGACTGTGGATGGCCAATACGGATACTATGTCACGACAAGCTACCCGTGGGTGCTAAACTGCTTGGTCGGAGCACCTGACAGGTCATTCGACAAAAGGTGATCTCTAGCCCCGATTTCGGAGATGCAGTTTTGACCTATCCTGGATTGACCCAGACACTTTGCGTTTTCTCCGCGATGCAAACGGTATTGCGAAAATGCTCGCAATTCTAATCTGATTGGGATTGCCATCTGTTTAAAGCGTTCAAAGTGATTCATTGAATTTGAGACTGCTGCCTTGGGGCTCAAATCAAATGTTCTTTGCACCCAAGCCTTTTAGTCAAGCGTTCCTGTCGATCTATCGGATCATGAGAAATAGAATACTGGGGCTTCAAATGACTTGGCCCCGGTAAACTGTGGGTTGCGACGAAGCGACGAAAACACAATGCTCGCTTCGCCGTACACTGTAGTTACTTTAGGTAGGTGTTGAACCAATCAATAGTGCGGTCCCAGGCTAGGTTTGCCATTTCCTCGTCATAACGAGGCGTACTGTCGTTATGGAAACCGTGGTTGGCATTTTCGTAGATGTAGGCTTCGTATACCTTTCCGTTGGATTGCAGAGCGGCTTCAAAATCCGGCCAACCTGCGTTGATGCGGTCATCAAGCTCTCCCATCTGAATCAGCAGCGGTGCCTGAATTTTGGCTACATCTTCGGCTGCTGGCTGGCGGCCATAGAACGGCACGCCCGCTGCCAGTTCCGGGTAGGCCACTGCAATTGCGCTGACCACACCACCGCCATAACAGAAACCCACAGCGCCAACCTTCCCGGTGCAGTCTTCTCGGTTCAAAAGGTATTCAAAGCCATTGAAAAAATCATTCATCAGCTCGACCCGATCGACCGTCTTTTGAAGCTCGCGCCCATCAGCATCGTTGCCCGGGTATCCTCCAACCGACGTCAGACCGTCTGGAGCCAGAGCCATAAAGCCTGCTTTCGCCAAGCGTCGCGCCACATCTTCGATGTAGGGATTAAGGCCGCGGTTTTCGTGGATCACCAGTACCGCGGGCAGAGGCTCATCCACACCGGCAGGCCGGACAAGGTAGCCCCGTACGTCGCCGGTACCATTTGGCGAGGGATAGGTGATGTAGTCTGCATGGATATCGGGATCGTTGAATGACACCTGCTCGGCCAATGCATAGTTCGGGCTGAGCATGTTCAGCAACGCGACCGCAGATAAACCACCAACCGCGAACTTACCTGCGCGATCCAGAAACTGACGTTTAGTGATTTTGCCGTGCGCGTAAAAATCGTACAGGTCCAGTAGTTCCTGGTCGAAGTCTTTTGCCGTCATGCGAGTCATGGTCAATCTCCTGATGAGTTTGGCAGTCTGAAGGGTAGGTAGTATCCGATCTGAAGGTCTTGATTTTATTGAGCGTCTGGATGGGCTTCCTAAGATACCGCCGGTGACAGTTCCTTGTTCGCGTACCGTTCGCGCAGCATGTTCTTTTGAACTTTTCCCATAGTGTTTCGTGGCAATTCCGGGACAAGTTCGTAGCGGCGCGGATGCTTAAAGCGCGACAGCTTATCCCTGATGGTCTCCGCGATCTGAACCGTGTCAAGTTTTAGGCCTGGCTCAGCAACCAAAGCGGCGATGATTGCTTCACCGAAGTCGTTGTCGGGGACGCCGAAAACTGCCGATTCAAGAACACCATCTATGTCGTTCAGGATGTCTTCAATTTCTTTGGGATAGACGTTGTAACCACCGGTAATGATTAGGTCCTTCGATCGGCCGACAATCGACAGATAGCCATCCTCGCTGTATTGGCCCAGATCTCCGGTGATGAAAAATCCATTTTCTCGAAGCTCTTCAGCCGTTTTTTCGGGCATCTGCCAATAGCCCTGAAAAACATTGGGGCCACGTACTTCGATCATTCCAACCTCGCCCTGGGGCAGCGGTTCTCCTGTTTCGGGGTTGGTTACGATCACCTCGGCGCCGGGTAGAGCCATGCCTACAGTTCCCGCGCGACGCTCACCGCTATAAGGGTTCGAGGTGTTCATGTTCGTTTCGGTCATACCGTAGCGCTCAAGGATGCGGTGCCCGGTGCGCGTTTCGAACGCCACATGGGTTTCGGCCAGCAACGGGGCTGAGCCGGAAATGAATAGGCGCATGTTCTCTGTGATCTCATCGGTGAAACCTTCATCCGCCAGCAATCGCGTATAGAAAGTGGGGACACCCATCAGAAGGGTCGAGTGGGGCAATTCCTCCAAGATCATACCAGCGTCGAATTTTTCCATCAGACGCACATTGGAACCGGCGAGTAGTGATGTGTTCATCGCCACGAAAAGCCCGTGCGTGTGAAAGATGGGCAACGCGTGAATCAAGCGATCAGCGTCGGTGATACCCCACAAATCCACAAGGGCTTGGGCATTGGACAGCAGGTTTCGGTGGCTGAGCATCGCTCCCTTGGACCGGCCCGTGGTACCTGATGTGTATAGAAGCGCCGCGAGGTCGTCCGGCGCGCGATCCACTGTTTCGAATACACAAGGCTGTGCGTCCGCTTCGCGGCTCAAGCTTGGATTTTCGCCACCCAAGGTCAGCAGCTTTGCACCAGACCGGGTTGCCAATTGCTCGAATTTAACTTCGTCGTGGCTGTCGCAAACGATTAACGTAGGTTCCGCATCAGAGATGAAATAGTCCAACTCTGCCATGGTATAGGCGGTGTTTAGGGGCAGGTAGACAGCACCTGCCTGAACCGAAGCGGCATAGAGAGCAATCGTGTCGGCCAGCTTGGGGGCCTGCACAACGATGCGATCGCCGGGGGAAACTCCGCTGTTCTGCAAGACATGCGCGATCTGGGCGGTGCGCTGCAGAAACGCGTCATAAGAGACTACCTGGCCATTATCGAGTTGCAGGAATGGAGCCATGTTGCCCTCGTGACGGGCAAACAAACTGTCGTAAAGTGTATTAGTCACGCTTTATTTTCCCTAGGCTTTACCGCAAGCGTCGCAGTTGAAGCCGCGCGAATTGAACGCGAGGCTTGGATCGTGGCACGTGTCGCGAATTCTTCATGATAACGTTCTGTTTTGTTCAAATCGTAAAGGTAGTTGACCATCGCACCTCCGGACTGGGCGCGTCCGTTTGGCGACTGATCTGCCTCGGCATGCAGTTCATGAAGTTCGGCGCCATTGCCCAAGTGAAAGCGCGCCACAGGATCCAGCGGCATCCCATCTTCGCGCTTGGCAAACATCAAGTACCGGGCGGCCATCGCGCGCACGTCCTGCGGTGCTGCTGTTTCTGCAAGCACGGCCTCGGCGGCATGCCCGTGTTCCGGGTGGTCTGTTTCACCAGCCAGCCACCGGTTTAGCCCCGGTATCGGCGACAATGTCACAAAGGTATCAAGCCCGCGAAGCTCTCGCGAAAGCTCGGTCACAACCTGCTTTATCAATAGATTCCCAAAGCTGATGCCCGCCAAACCCTTTTGGCAGTTTGAAATGGAATAGAACGTCGCGACCTTTGCCTGCTCGGCTTCGATCGGTTCTCGTGCTTCGGATAGAAGCGTATCTATTGCATCCGGGATTTCGGCGGCCAGAGCGACCTCAACAAAAATCAGTGGCTCGTCTGGCATCGAAGGATGGAAGAACGCAAAACAACGACGGTCTGGCGGGTAGAGTCTTCGCCGCAAATCGTCCAGATCGTTGATCTGGTGCACTGCTTCATAGGCGACGATCTTATCCAGAACGCGGGCAGGGGTGTCCCAGCTGATTTGTTTGAGGACCAGAAAGCCCCGGTTGAACCAGCTGCGCAGTAAATGGACGAAATCGATATCTGTTCGCTTGAGTTCCGGTTTGGATTTGAGAAAGCGCAGCAGATCAACGCGCATGGCTACAAGTTCCTGCGTCGCACCAGACGGCTGGTTCAGCCGTCGCAATAACTCTTGCCGCCGTGGCTCTGAAACTTGGCTAAGCCTTTCATAAAGGTTGACACTTTGGTCACTGGCGTAGAGGCGGGCTGCTTCAGAAAGCTGAATTGCGTCCAACTCTAGCTTGTCATTCAAATAGACAAAAAAGTCTAGTTTCTCCGCATCATTCAGGGTGTGGTAGCGCTCAAGGATCGTAGACGCGAGCGTGAATCCTGAAACTTCACCTTCCGCGGACAAAAGCGCCTCACATAGTTCGGCAATGGACCGTTTGTCATCCTTGCCACGCCTTTTGTCGGGACGGTCCAGCAATTGGTTTAGTAGATCACCGAGAAACCAATTCCGCTGCATTTCAGGGCTCCATCTGGCTGCTAAGGTACTCACCTGTGCGGCGGTAGTGATCGATTAGGTGCCGAGTTGCGCTGTCCGCGTCGTGATTTAATGCGGCGTCTAGGATTTGTTGATGTTCGGCGGCGATGTCTCGCTTTTTGTAGCTCGACCCGCCGGCCGCCAGATAGCGGTAGCGAATGTTCAGGTCGTAAAGCTGCGAGCAATACCGCAGCAGCAACGGCAGTTTCGAATTGTCCAACAAGGCCATATGAAACGCCTTGTGAGCGTTCTCAAAGTCCCGCGCCCCGTTCTGGCTGGCCTTTTTCATATGATGGTGTCGTAACACAAGCCGATCTTCCCAAGGTGCATCCGCATTGGTGATGGAAGCGCGCAACGCGGTTTCCTCAAGGTTGCAGCGCAACAGAAGTATTTCCTCAAAGTTACACTTGCTGACTGGCGCTGCCCGAAATCCGCGCTGATCAATCCGCTCGACCAACATGTCCGAAGTCAAAAGGCTAAGCGCTTCACGAACCGGACTGGCGCCAGTGTCCAAAAGTCCGCGAAGCTGTTCGATCTTGAGTTTTTGACCCGGAGGTAATTCTCCTGTCAGGATCATTTCACGCAGCCTTCGATACGCTCCATGAGTGGCTGATGTCTCTTTGCCCTCAGTGTCAAGCATGGCGTCCATATCCGACTGTTCCTATTTCGCGGCTAATACTCTTGAGTGCACTTAACTGAAGGCACTCGTTCCAGTCGATAGACCAACTGAAAGGTTCAGCGAGCCTTCGTTGATCAACCAGCGCCGAAGTACAAAGCTACGTGCCCCGCTTTTGTGCATAGGATCGTCTTCGGCCAGCTTCCGGGCGGATTCAAGATTGTCGGCGCGATAGATGATCAGGCCCATTCCTTGCAAATGCTCGCCTGTTTCATCCGACATGGGGCCTGCAAAAGCCAGCTGCCCCGAACGTTCCAACTGCGCCTGATATGCCAAGTGATCTGGTAGTGACGCCTTTACATCTTCGGGCGCTTTGGCTGGCGTGCTCAGCGCGACGTAAAGCTCCAAAGCAAGCGCACCGCGGCTTTTTGCTTCTGATTTGTAGTCTGCCCAAGCAACCATTTGCCGCCTCCAAAAATATCGATATTATTTGACATATGGCAAAATAGTCGTCAAAAATCAAGCGAACTGACATGGATGGTGAAAATGAAATACCTGGTGGGGGAGACTTCGGAAGGCACAGCGGTTTTTGCTGTAGACGGTGAAAACGCAGTGAATCTAACGGCTTTGGACCCTGCTGTCGGTTCGGATTTGATGGGTTTGATAGCCAAGCCTGAGCTGGCCGACTCACTTGCCAGCAAAATTGACGCGGCAGACAGTGTGCCCGTGTCTTCCATCACTCCGGCATTGCCCGTTACCGCTCCAGGAACGATCATTTGCATGGGGTTGAATTACACGGACCACATCAAGGAAGGCGGGTATGATATTCCGGAGTATCCGACGCTGTTCATGCGCGGGAAGAACTCGATCATGGCGGCGGGGCAACCCATGGTGCGGCCTGCCTGTTCCGAGAAGCTCGACTACGAAGCCGAACTTATGCTGATCGTTGGAAAGCGCGGACGCCATATCTCGGAGCAGGACGCACTGGATTATGTCTTTGGCTACACTGTATTTAACGATGGTTCGCTGCGGGACTATCAGCGCAAAACCGTTCAGTGGACGCCCGGCAAAAACTTTGATGACACGGGCGCGATCGGCCCTTTCACCGTGACTCCGGATGAGTTGCCCGAAGGGGCATCAGGTCTGAAGATCGAAAGCCGTGTGGGTGATGAAATCCTTCAAAGCTCGAATACCGCCAACATGATTTGGGGGGTTCGTCAGGTCATCGCGACGATTTCGGAATATACTACTCTGGAGCCGGGGGATTTGATTGCGCTGGGTACGCCGCCCGGTGTCGGACACGCCAAAAAGCCCAATCCCCGTTGGCTGAAGCCCGGCGAAACCGTTGAGGTCGAGATTGAAGGCATCGGAATCTGCGCCAGCCCAATCATTGACGAAAAGGACGCCAAATCCAAGGTGGCTGCAGCATGAGCGCACCAACCGGAGCAGAGCTGGAGGCACTTCGCGCCAAGGCGCAGCAAGATCACCGCGATCTGCGCGAGCGCATTCCACGCTTGTCGGATGACGCGATCGCCTTGATCTTGCGCGAATCCAGATCGCACTACGCGTGGACCAACAAGCCTGTTTCTGACGACATACTTGAAGAGATCTACGACATCACGATCAACGGCGCGACCAGCATGAATACTTTGCCTGCGCGTTTCGTTTTCGTGAAAAGTCCCGAAGGGAAAGAGCGGCTTGCAAAGTCTTTAAAGCCGAAGAATGTGCCAAAGATGATGGATGCTCCGGTCACGGCGATCATTGCCTATGACATGGACTTCTGGAAGGAACTGCCCTTTCTTTTCCCGCACGAAGACCGTCGGCAATTGTTCGAAAACAAGCCCGACTACGTGGCAGACACGGCCTTTCGAAATGGCACGCTTCAGGGCGCTTACTTCATGATTGCGGCCCGGGCGGTCGGGTTGGACGTCGGCGCCATGTCAGGTTTTTCGAACAAGATCGTGGATGAGGAGTTCTTCGCGGGCACGACGCTCAAGTCCAATTTTCTTTGCAATCTGGGCTACGCGGACGAGACCGGATTGTTCCAGAAGCTTCCACGTTTTCCATTCGAAAAAGTTTGCTCTTATGCATGAGGAGGGGACGCTGTGGCTATGAAAGTGAAACCCGTCGTGACTTACCGCACGACAGCTCAGTGCGCGACTCATGCGCGGACTGAAATACCAATTCGCGATCTAGATGTTGTTGTCGATGAACCCGTCGAACGCGGCGGGACAAATCTTGGTCCGTCTCCGACCGAAACCGCAATGGCAGCCCTGATCGCCTGTACGAATGTCATCGGGCACAAGAACGCACATCGGTTGGGAGTTGACCTCGGCACTGTGACAATCGACGCGAAATGCAGGTTGGACCGGCGTGGTGTGCTGATGGAGGAGGAGATCGATGTTCCGTTTCCGGAAATTGAACTCACCGTGAATTGTGAGACGCCCGCCAGTCAGGAGGAACTGACGCGCGTGGGCGAGGAGACAGCCAAGTATTGCGCCATCGCAAAACTGTTTGAAGCGGCAGGCACGGACCTGACCGTAAACTGGGTCAAAACAAACAAATAATGAAACGACCTGTCTTTCTGGGAGGAGAGAAATGAAAAACTGGACCAAATGCAGCCTAGTGGGCGCTGCTCTGGCAGGCGTCATGGCGATGCCCCTTGCGGCAGAAGAGACTATTTCAGCTGTTGTGATTGATGGGTACCCAGATCGGGCCTTATGGGTGAAGGAATTCACCAACTTCTTTATTCCAGAAGTGGACAAGCGGCTGGCTGAGTCCGGTAACTACAAGATGAACTGGCAAGAGAACTACGGCGGTTCGATCGTTAAGCCGAAGGGCGTTTTGGAAGGTGTCCAACTTGGCCTTGGCGACATTGGGATCGTCACGACAATCTTCCATTCTTCTAAGCTGCCCAGCCAGGGTATTTCAGGTTCGACGCCCTTCGTGGCATCCGACTCCCGTGCCGTAGCCAAAGCCGTGGATGAAATCGCGCGTGAATATCCGGCGATGCAGAACGAGTTTGCTGCGCAGAACCAAGTTTACCTGGCAACTGGCGTCGTACTCGATACCTACCAGGTTTTCTGTACGGAGCCGGTTTCGGCTGTTTCTGACCTGGAAGGGCGAAAAGTGGCCGGAGCTGGACTTAACCTTCGATACCTTGAAGGTATCAAAGACGCGGCCGGAGTACGTGGCGGTCTGACCGATTTCTACAATATGCTTCAAACCGGCTTGGTTGATTGTGCGATGCTCTGGCCGGAGGCTGCCAAAACATTCAAGATCGCCGAAGTAGCTCCTTACATGCTCAAAGCTGACTTGGGTGCGGTGAATTCCAAGACGATCACTGTGAATTCTGACTACTGGGCAAAGTTGCCCGACGAAGTCAAAGACGTTCTTAAGGCCGTCGCCATTGACTACCGTGATCATGTGGCCGGTATCGCTATGGACCGCGCCGCGGCCTCAAGGGATGCCTATACCGAAGCCGGCGGAACGATTGTCGAAGTTTCGGACGAAGAACGAGCGGCTTGGGCCAACGCAATGCCCAATGTTGCACAGGAATGGGCTGCCACGCTGAATGAAAACGGCGAACAAGGCGACGCGATATTAGCCGCCTATCTTGGAAAGCTGCAGGACGCCGGTTTCACCGGAGTACGCGACTGGACGGCCGAATAACTGGCTGGCGATCCACGAAAGGGGCCTTTCATGCTGAAGACCGCAGTTGCTGGCTTGTCGCGGGTCGCCAATTCGCTTGCTATCGCCGCCAACGCATTGGGTACGCTTGTCGTCCTTGCATTGGTGGTCATTCTGAATGTCGACGTCATTGCGCGGGGCCTGTTTTCGGCCCCGCTGCGCGGAACCTACGAGATGGTGCAATTCTCGGTCGTGATGATCGTGTTCCTGCAGCTGGCCGACGTTGTCAGAGTGGATCGATTGACGCGCTCAGATGGGTTTCTGAACCTGCTACACCATCGTCGCCCCGGTCTGACAGCTAACCTGAGGCGCATCATCAACGCCATTTCGGCAATCTTTATGGCCTTGATCGCCTATGTAACCTTCCCAGAATTTCTTCACATGTGGGAAACGCAGGACTACTTCGGAGTGCCCGGTCTTTTCACATTGCCTTGGTGGCCGGTCAAACTGGTCATCGCGTGCGGTACTGCGCTTGCCTGCGTGATCTTCCTGCTCAAGGTCGTCACGGCGCAGGACCGCCCGCAACTTATTCGCACCCCAGAGCATGACGAGGCCGCAGAATGACGCCGATTGAGATTGGCCTGATCTCGGTCGTTGCCATAGTCTTTCTGATTTACGCGGGCGTCTACATTCCGATTGCTTTGGGCGTGGTCTCCTTCGTGTCGATCTGGCTGATGCGGGACAACTTCACGCTTGCGCTCAACCTGCTGAAGGTTGCGGTCGGCGACAGCGCGATGGAATACAGTTTCGCGACAATCCCGCTGTTTACCTTTATGGGCCTCATCGTTTCAAAAGCGGGGCTAGGTAGGGACATTTACGAGGTCATGACCATGCGATTTCGCAAGGTCAAAGGCGGTATCGGAATGGCGACCGTCGGAGCAAATGCCGTGTTTGCGGCCGTTACCGGGTCGTCCATTGCGTCCGCATCAGTGTTCACCAAGGTCTCGGTCCCGCAGATGATGGCGCAGGCATATAACCCACGTTTTGCGGTTGGGGTTGTGGCCGGGTCGTCGGTTTTGGGGATGATTATTCCACCCTCGGCGATGCTGATCATCTATTCCTTTGTCGCCGAACAGTCCGTAGGGGACATGTTTCTTGCGGGAGTAATACCCGGTATCATGCTGGCAATAGCTTATGTGGGCGCGATCTGGTTGATGGGCCGTTTTACACCTGCATTTGTGGGCGGCCGGGTCGTCGAAGACACCGAATGGATGTCCGGGCGCGAGATCGCATCCAAGACCCTGCCCACATTGTTCATTATCACGGTAGTGCTCGGTGGCATTTACACAGGATGGCTAACCGCTGTCGAGGCGGGCGCCGCCGGGGCACTGGTTGCGCTCGTGATCGCAGTCGTACGCAAGTCCATGACACCAAGAGCGTTCTGGGACGCGTTGCTGGAAACCGGTCACATTACAGCGGCGATCTTGTTCCTGATTACGGCGGCTTCGATCTATAGTCGCATGCTGGGGCTGGCCGGGCTGCCAAATCAGTTGCAGGATTTGCTCGCGGGAAATTCCGCGTCCTTTTGGTCGATCATGCTGCTCTACGTTCTCTTGATGCTTTTTCTGGGAACTTTGCTCGATACGGCGTCCATCATTCTGATCGTCGTCCCGCTGTTCCTGCCCATGGCCGAAGCCCTGGACATGTCGTTGATCTGGTTTGGCATTATCACTGTGGTCGGCGCCGAAATCGGGCTTTTGACCCCGCCTTTGGGCATATCTTGCTTCGTCATCAAATCGACGATCAACGATGACCGAATATCGCTCAAGGATGTGTTCATGGGCGCACTTCCCTTCGCGTTCGTGATGCTGATCGTTCTGTTTATTCTGATCGAGTTCCCGATCCTCAGCCTTGCCCTGATTTAAGGAGGCGCAGATGCGCTCTGTTACCAAAGACAATATCACCGACGTGTTCATGGGATACCTGTCCAAGGACACCGATCCGCGGATGAGAGAAATCATGGGGTCTCTGGTCAAACACCTCCATGACTTCGCGCGGGAAACCAACTTGACACATGACGAATGGCGCGCCGGGATTGCGTTTCTGGAGGGATGCGCCGCCGTGGAATCAGAGGACAGGCATGAGTTCGTGCTCGCCTCGGATGTGCTAGGCCTTTCGTCATTGGTGGACATGTTGCATTCAAGTTCTGATGCAACAAGTTCATCCGTACTTGGCCCTTTCCATGTCTCTGGCGCGCCGCCTCTGCCATTCGGCGGGGATATGAAGCGCCACTACGGCGGACCTGTGCTGCTTGCTGAAGGCGTGATCCGGGACACCGATGGTAATCCGATTTCCGGTGCAGAACTGGATATCTGGCAAACCGCGCCGAATGGAATGTATGCAAGCCAGGACGAAGAACAGGACACCTATTCATTCCACGCTCTGATGACGGTTGGGGAGGATGGAAAATATGCGTTCACCACGGTCAAACCGGTGGAATACACGGTTCCGTCGGATGGACCCGTCGGAGACATCCTACGGGCGTGTGGGCGCCATCCTTGGCGGCCTTCGCACCTACACTACATCGTCAAGGCTCCTGGCTACCGTTCTTTGGTGACCGAGATATTCCCCGACGACGATCCTTATTTAGATCAGGACACGGTGTTTGGAGTTCGGGACGATCTGGTGATGACCTATGTCGAACGGCCGGCTTCAGAATTTCCGGACGGCATGGAGCTTTCTGGTACGATCACCGAACCATTCTTGCACGTGAAATTCGACGTGACGCTTGCCAGATTCTGAATAGTTTCGAGGAGGCATGTGGTGCTGAAACACATCTGCATTTTGAGTGCCGCGCTGTTTTGCAGCAGTGCCATCGCACAAGAGCGCCCGATCTTTGACGCGCATATTCATTACAGCCACGACGCCGTCAAACTGGTGCCACCAGAACAGGTGGCTAAAATCCTTCGGGATGCGGGCGTGCGGAAAGCACTGGTTTCCAGCTCGGATGACAATGGCACTCAGCTTTTGTTAGCCGCGGCACCGGACATCGTCGTTCCAGCACTGCGCCCGTACCGTCGTCGCGGTGAAATCAACACATGGATGCACGATGAAACTGTAATTGACTATTTGGAAGAAAACCTAGCCAAGAACGACTACGAAGCCATAGGCGAGTTTCACGCTTACGGAGACGACATTAAGACGCCGGTTATCCAGCGCATGATTGCACTGGCGAAAGAGCGGAACCTCATTCTACACCACCACGGCGATCGAGAGGCAGTTGACCTGATCTTCGAAACCTGGCCTGAAGCTCGGGTACTGTGGGCCCACTCTGGCTTTGATGATCCGGCGAGTGTTGTTGACGCGCTGGACACCTATCCCAGGCTTTGGGCCGATTTGGCATTTCGTTCAGACATGGTCTCACGAGGCAGTATCGACCCGAATTGGAAGGCTGCGTTCGAAGCCCATCCCGATCGGTTTATGGTCGGTACGGATACATTTGCGCCGGAACGCTGGTACTATGTCGGCCCCCACGCAGATTTTTCGCGTGAATGGCTGGATTTGCTGCCGGACCAGATTGCGGACAACATCGCCTATGCCAACGCAGAACGTTTGCTGGCATCAGAATGATCCGCAGCGCTGTCTGGTTTATGATTTGGTCCAGCACGGCTTTTGCTTGTGACGTAACTGGGCAACGTATGAATTCGGAAGTTCAAAACGCACCCGAGGTTTATCTGTCCGTCGATGAAATCCCGTTGGCTCGACCGTTTTCCGTACTGGTTTCTATTTGTAGTGAAACTGCCGTGGGCCAAATGCGTGTGGATGCAACCATGCCCGCTCATCGACACGGTATGAACTATACCCCCAAAGTTACCGCCTTGGGCGGCGGAGCGTTCCGCGTTGATGATATGCTGTTTCACATGCCGGGTTTGTGGGAGCTGCAGGTCGATGTCGACATCAATGGCCAATCAATTTTCTACTCGTCAGAAATTACGCTGAAATGAAACTGTGGTTTACAGCTGCGCTAATAGCCCTGACAGGTGCAGTGCGTGCAGAGGTCTTGTTGTCTGCAGACGAAATTGAACAAACGCTTTCCTTTGGGCCTTGGCCACCATCCTTCCATTCGGACCCAAGCAATAGAGTTTCGAACAATGCCAGAGCGATCGCGCTTGGAGAGGCCTTATTCAACGATCCGGTGTTGTCCGTCGACGGTGCATTTTCTTGCGCAAGTTGTCATGATCCGGAACAGGCATTTACAACTCCAGAGGCGCGGGCGCTCGGCCGTGTACTGTTAGATCGAAACACTCCATCACTGCGGAACCTGGCCGGACTCCGCTGGTATGGGTGGGGTGGCAAAAGCGATAACCTTTGGGCAGCCAGCCTGCATCCGATCATCGAAGAGCAAGAGATGGCGCACAGCCCCGAAAGCCTAAAAACAGCAATCTCTGAAAGTGCCTACATTGATGACTTTGAAGCTATTTTTGGCGTCATCCAAGATCAAGGCCCAGAGCTTGTTCTGGTGAATACTGCAAAATCTCTTTCGGCTTACTTGGAGACTTTGGTTACCGACCGGACGCAGTTTGACGATTTTCGCGATGCCTTAGAGCGTCGAGATTTTCCAGCGGCTGCGTACTACCCCGAAGCAGCCCAGCGAGGTCTTCAGCTGTTCTTAGGGCGCGGGAATTGCGTGTTTTGCCACAACGGCCCGAGGTTTTCCAACAATGAGTTCCACGATGCCGGTGTACCATACTTTCTGAATGAAACCGAGGTTGACGAAGGTCGGTTTGGTGGATTGATTTTTTTGCTCTCAAGCCCCTATACACTAGACGGCGACTGGAATGACGATCCGGATAAGCAAGGTGCTTGGGCGGTTCGAAATGTACGCCGGAACCACGCTGATTTTGGAACCTTCCGCACGCCCAGCCTGCGCGGAGTGGCTGAAACCGCACCGTACACGCACGACGGCAGCCTAAGGGATCTGAACGCTGTGATCCGGCATTACAGCAAAATCAATACGGAAAGGCTGCACGCCGACGGTGAAGCCATTCTCTCGCAATTGAATTTGTCTGAGCAAGAGATTGCAGACTTAGTTGCTTTTTTGATGACGCTGTCAAAGGCGCCTTACTAAAGCGCTTGTGTTTAAAGCCCGGAAACGGGCTATTTGGCAAGCTGGTTCGGCGACTATCGTTAGCAGTGCCGATGAGGGGGTTCTGCTCGCTCTGGGTCAGAATTGCTTGACGTTTGGGTCAGAAATGGATGACGTGATCGGCCGATTTGTTGAGGTTTTGGATGTCGATTGAGTCAAAGATCAGTGACGTCCCACATTTCCCTGTCAGGCGACACATAGTTCTGCCAGCAGCGACAGAACCTTGCCATTTTCGCCTCACTTCCTTCATCCAGCACCTAGACCGGTTTCAATGATCCTGACTTCTCCATTGGGAAAATCAGGGCTGATTTGCAGATCAGACGCCGAAGGCGCCTGTTCCTGCTAATCTGCCACGTGGCGAACGCGGATGGGGGCGAGGCAATGCTATTCGACAATAGTGGTGCGGCCCGCAAGCGTAGCCGAGGACACGGTGTTGTCTAATAGGGTTGCCCGAGGGGGAAGGCAGCGCCTTACCCCTGATGGCCAGGGGCGTTTGGCTTGTCCAAATCCCGCTGCCCCAAAACAGGTGCAGCGGAGCAGGCTGCGCCTTTACTATTTGCGCAAGAACGCGTTGTTATTCTAATGAATCGGCGGAAAGCGGTAGTTCGCTGCGTGAGCAAACAGGTCTTCACAAGATTGAAAGCTGCCATTCAATTTAGGGTTTTTACTCAGTCAATTAGCTGCGAGGGCATGACAGCAAAAACCCTTGGTTCACTAACGGATCAATTCCCATATTACACTCAATGAAATGTTCAGTTTTCGACAAAACTTTAGCAACTTCATCATCTCTAACCACAGACAATTTGAACGTCGACAATACGATAGTAAGATCAAGGCCGGTCTCACCAGAAAGCGATCAACGTGTCTCGGCTCAAACTCGAACATCTACAGACGTTTCTTGCTGTTGTACGCTTCGGTAGCGTCAGCAAGGCAGCGGAAGTGCTTAACCTGACGCAGCCTGCCGTGACTACGCGCATTAAGTCGCTGGAGGACGCCTTGGGGACGTCGTTGTTCGAACGTGAAAGCGCCGGGATGCGCCTGACCAAGCGTGGGGATATGCTGGTCCACTATGCCGAGCAATTTCAGCACCTTTCCGATCTGGTCGAAGAGCACGTTGTGGACACGAGTGCCGTTGACAGGTTGATCCGCCTTGGCGTGTCCGAAACCATCGCACAAAGCTGGTTGCCCGAATTCGTCGGAGCGTTGCGCGCAAAGTACCCCTCTCTCAAGATCGAGATCAGCGTCGACATTTCATTGAACCTACGGGACCAGTTGCTGGGGCGTGAAATTGACCTGGGTATCCTGCTCGGGCCGATCTCAGACTACACGGTTGACAACGTGGTATTGCCGGATGTGCCACTGGCATGGTTCCAAGCGTCGGGTGGACCTGTTGGAAAAGATGTTGATCTGGCTGGCATTCCTATCGCGACCTACGCCAAGAACACTCGGCCGTACCGGGAATTGAGGGCCGCTCTGTTCGAACGATTCGGTTCCGGAATCTCCCTGTTCCCGTCCTCCTCATTGTCATCTTGTTTTCGGATGGTTGAGGCTGGGCTGTGCGTAGGCGCCCTCCCGATCTCGCTGGCGAAAAAAATGGTGCAAGAGGGAAAACTGGTCGAATTCAACCCGGGATGGGTTCCCGAACCCCTTCAATTTTCTGCGTCTTATCTGGGTGATCCACGCAACCATCTGCTTGAGGCTGCAGCGGGTATTGCCAAGGAAATAGCACTTCGAAAAGCATAAAAAACTTTTATGTAGAAACCAAAAATAATACAATTTGATTTTATGCCTCGGTCACACGAACGTATTCCAAATGAGGGAGGCGTCGTGATGAACGATCTATTTGAGCCACTAAAATCTGCGACAACTGCGTCTGTGCGCGCGCAGATCAGGTCACAGGCCTATCGCGGGCACACTGCCGGTTTGGGCGGAAATACCCTGCAGGCCAACCTGGCGATTTTGCCTGAACCTTACGCGTTGGATTTCATGCGCTACTGCCAGCGAAATCCAAAACCCTGTCCGATTGTTGGTGTTTCCGACACAGGCAATCCGAACATGGACACCTTGGGCAGTGATATCGATATCCGCACCGATACTCCGGCTTACTACGTATATCGCGACGGCATCCACGTCGACACGGTTCATGATCTCAAGCAACTGTGGCGCGATGATTTTGTGGCGTTCGCTTTGGGGTGCTCATTCACTTTCGAACATGCATTGCAACAGGCCGGCGTACCGCTCTGGCACATCGAAAACGACCGCACAGTGCCGATGTTCGTGACCAATATCCAAACGATCAAATCTGGTCCTTTCGAGGGGCCAATGGTTGTCAGTATGCGGACGATCCCTAATGCAAGGGTCGACGAGGTTGTCGAAATCTCGCGCAAGTTTCCTTTGGCGCACGGCGGTCCGGTGCATTGGGGCGATCCTGCGATCATTGGGATTGCCGACATTAGCAGCCCGGATTGGGGCGATCCGGCTCCGGTCCCGGACGGAACCACGCCAATGTTTTGGGCTTGTGGCGTCACACCTCAGGCTGCGATCAAGAATGCCAAACCTTCAATCGCGATCACACACAAGCCGGGTCACATGCTGATCACCGACATCGCTGATGACGCCGAAACACCAATCTACCAATCAAGATGATACAACAGGAGAGAAACCAGATGAAGAAACTCGCAACAACGCTCGGCGCGCTCGCTGTTTCAGCAACCGCAGCCATTGCCGACAACCCCGTGGTTTTGAACGCAGTAGGAACGTGGTCCAGCCTGACCAACTACCAAAAACACGAAGAGCCATTCTTTAACCAACGGCTCAACGAGGCATCGGGCGGCGAAATAGTCGGAAAAATCCAGTCGCAATCCGGTTTGGGGCTAAAGGGCTTCGAGATCATGCGCATGGTCAAGAACGGTGTCTTCGACTTTGCCTTTGGCTTGCCCGGCTACGTCGCCGCCGAAAATGCGATTTTCGAAGGCGCTGATCTGTCCACTTTGACACAGGACATCGACACGCAGCGTAAGGTGGCCGACGCCTATTTCGACACGTTGTCCTCGGCGTTCGAAGAGATCTACAACGCCAAGCTGCTTATGCTGTACCCGTTCCCAAGCCAAACCCTTTGGTGCAACGCTGAAGTGAACGGAATTTCCGATCTGGAAGGCAAAAAGATCCGCGTCTACTCGACGACTTTGGGTGATTTTGTAGAAGGTGTCGGGGGCACATCCGTAACTGTCGCCTTCTCCGAGGTTATTCCGGCGCTGGAAAAAGGTGTCGTAGACTGCGCGATCACCGGCACCATGTCAGCCTATACGGCCAAGTGGAACCAGGTGGCCACTCATGCCTATACCTTGCGTGTTGGCTGGGGTCTGGCATTCGGAGCCATGAACCTGGACAAATGGAACAGCCTGACGCCAGAACAACAGGCACTCTTGGAAACCGAACTCGCGGTTCTGACGGACTCCATGTGGGCAGAGACGGCAACCGAAGATGATATTGCGATTTCCTGCATCACCGGCGGCACATGTGAAATCGGTGAAGCCGGATCCATGACGCTCGTCGAACCCACGGCAGACGATTTGACCGCACGGGACAAGATCGCGACCGATGTCGTGCTGGCCCGTTGGGCGGAACGCTGCGGCGCCGATTGTGCTGCAAACTGGAATGAAACCGTTGGCCCGATCCTTGGCCTGAAAGCCGAAGCCAAGTAATCCGGCCGATTCAGTGGGGCGGTCAAACTCCCGCCGCCCCACCACAAAACATCAGGTAATCAAAATGTTAGACAAGCTCTTAGGCGGCGCGCGAAGGCTGAGCCTTTGGATGACGTGGCTGGGTGGTACACTGATCGTGTTTTCGGCCTTCCTCATCACTCTCGAAGTCTTTCTACGCAAAGTTTTCAACATCTCGCTGGGCGGGGCGGACGAAATCTCGGGCTATGCCTTCGGTGTGGCAACCGCGTTGGCGATGTCTTTTGCGCTGTTTGAACGCGCGCATATCCGGGTTGACGCCCTGCTCGGAGCAATTCCCAAGGTGCTGCACCCAATTATCAACCTGTTTGGCCTCGTGCTTTTGACAGGATTTGCCTTGGTCATCGTTGTGATGGTGTGGGGTATGGTGGCCGACACGCTGGCTAACGGTTCCCGGTCGATTACTCCGATGCGCGTACCGTTGGCCATTCCCCAGATACCGTGGCTCTTGGGTTGGATGTTCTTTGTAGGCTCGGGCGTTCTGATCGCTCTGGCCGCGATCAGACAATACTTACGAGGCGATCTGGCCGGAGTGCAGGACCTGATCGGCGTGAAATCCCTGGACGAACAAATAGAAGACGAGACGGTATAGACCGATGCTGATCAAGACACTCCTGATCCTACTTGCCCTCATCGGTTTGGCCGTTCCTATTGCCGCCTCGTTGGGTTGGCTGGGCCTGATCCTGCAATGGACCGACAGCCCGATGCCGTTGCACCGCGCAATATCGGATATGGCATGGCAGACCAGCACGGACTTTCTGCTGGTGGCAATCCCGATGTTCGTAATGATGGGAGAGATCCTTTTGCGTGCTGGCATCACCGAACGGATGTACGACGGTATTGTCAAATGGCTTGGATGGTTGCCGGGTGGGTTGATGCATTCCAATATCGGATCCTCGGCCCTGTTCGCGGCCACGTCTGGGTCATCCGTAGCCACAGCCGCAACCATCGGAACGGTGGCTGTGCCGCAGATCAAAAAACGGGGTTACAACGAGCGGCTGTTTCTCGGCACCGTGGCTGCCGGAGGAACGCTCGGCATTCTCATCCCGCCTTCGATCAACCTGATCCTATATGGTTTGTTGACCAATACTTCGGTGCCGGAACTGTATCTGGCGGGCTTTCTGCCTGGATTTCTGCTGGCACTGTTGTTCATGGCAACCGTCGTTGTGGCATGCATGATCAGGCCGGAATGGGGCGGGGACCAATTACGCCACAGCTGGGCAGAGCGGCTTGCTGCGCTTCCTGCACTGATCCCCCCTCTTGGCATCTTCATGGTGGTCGTCGGCTCGATTTACGCAGGTCTGGCTACGCCTACCGAAGCCGCAGCATTGGGCGTTGTTGCCTCGATGGCGCTTGCGGCGTTCAACGGCAAGATGTCGATGGAAACCATGCGTCACGCAATCGAAGGCACAATGCGCACGACCGCCATGATCATGCTGATCATTATAGCTGCGGTGTTCCTGAACTTTGTCCTTTCAATAATCGGCCTGACCCAGGCTTTGACCGATTTTGTCACAGGGCTGGGCTGGAGCCCAATGCAAACCATGTTGATGATCGTCGCGGTGCTGATCCTGATCGGCTGCTTCATGGAGACGTTGTCCATGCTGTTGACCATGGCGCCGCTGGTTACCCCGATCGTTGTGGCGCTGGGTTTTGATCCGGTGTGGTTTGGCATCTTGTTGATGGTACTTCTGGAAACCGCTCTGATCACACCGCCGATAGGGATCAACCTTTATGTGGTGCAAGGGATCAGGAAAGCAGGACCGATGATGGATGTGATCCGCGGCGCATTGCCATTTGTTGTTACCATGTTCGTCATGCTCGGGCTTCTTTTGGTTTTTCCGAAGCTCGCAACCTGGTTGCCTTCCTTGGTGTACTAAACCGCCGAGGCTTCCTTCCCCCTTCATGAAATTCAATGCCGGTTTGGCCGGCAAGCAGAGGAGTTATGTCCATGTGGCAGTTTTGGGTAGATCGGGGTGGCACGTTCACCGACATCGTTGCACGCAAGCCGGATGGAAGTTTGCAGACACATAAGTTGCTGTCCGAGAATCCTGAACGCTATGCCGACGCCGCTGTACAAGGTGTTCGTGAATTGCTGGGTCTGGAAAGCGATCAGGACATCCCAAAAGGGTCAATTCGTGCGGTAAAGATGGGAACCACGGTCGCGACCAACGCGCTGCTGGAACGGAAAGGCGAACGAACCATTCTGTTCATAACGAAGGGGCTGCGCGATCTTTTGCGGATCGGGTATCAGAACCGTCCGCGCCTGTTCGACCTGAACATCCAGCTGCCCGAGCTTCTGTACGAAGACGTAGTCGAAGTCGAGGAACGTGTCGCGGCAGATGGCGAGGTCGTGACACAGCTGGATATCGACAAAACGAAAACCGCGTTGGAAAAGGCCTATTCGGAAGGATATCGTTCCGTCGCTGTCGCGCTTATGCACAGCTTTCAGCATCCCAGTCATGAAAAACTGATTGGTGAGCTGGCGCGTGCCGTTGGGTTTCCACAAATCTCGCTTAGCCACGAGGTGAGCCCGCTGATCAAACTGGTGGGCCGCGGAGACACCGCAGTGGTTGATGCCTATTTGTCACCCATTCTTCGTCGATACGTAGAGCAGGTAGCGACAGCTCTGGGCGCCGATGAAGGCGGGTGTGATCAATTGATGTTCATGCAGTCTAACGGCGGCTTGACCGACGCGGATCTCTTCCAGGGTCGTGATGCCATTTTGTCCGGACCAGCGGGCGGAGTCGTCGGGATGGTACGCACCGCTGCCGATCATGGCTTTGACAAACTGATTGGTTTCGACATGGGCGGCACGTCTACGGACGTGTGTCACTATGCCGGTGAATATGAACGATCCTTTGAAACCGAAGTTGCCGGCGTTCGGATGCGCGCTCCGATGATGTCAATCCATACGGTCGCTGCAGGTGGCGGTTCCATCCTGTCCTTTCGCGATGGCAGGATGCAGGTCGGGCCGGAAAGTGCCGGTGCCAACCCCGGACCTGCTGCCTATAGACGCGGTGGCCCGCTGACCGTCACCGACTGCAATGTTTTGCTTGGTAAACTGCAGCCCGAGCATTTTCCTTCGGTTTTCGGCCATGAAGGCAACGAACCGTTGGATAAGGAAATTGTGCGCAGAAAATTTGAAGCTCTGGCGGCTGAAATGGGCACGGATAAATCAGTTGAGGAACTTGCCCAGGGCTTCTTGCGGATCGCTGTCGAGAACATGGCGAACGCGATCAAGAAAATCAGTGTGCAACGCGGTTACGACGTCACCAAATACACTATGAATTGCTTTGGCGGCGCTGGGGGACAGCACGCCTGTCTGGTCGCCGACGCGTTGGGGATGGAACGGATATTCATTCACCCGTATGCAGGCGTTTTGTCAGCCTTTGGTATGGGTTTGGCGGACATCACAGCGATCCGGGAACATCAGTTCCAGTCCTCTATTCTGGATCCAGAGGCACAGAACATCTGCGATGTTCTGGCGAAGTCCGCCAGGGCTGAGGTTGCGGCGCAGGGCGTGGCAGAGGTAGATATCTCGATCTCAGCAACTGCCCATATCCGTCCCGCGGACGCTCAGCAAAGTCTGTCGGTGCCATTTTCCGACCCGATTTCGATGCGCGACGCATTTGTCGTGTCGCACAAGCAGCGCTTTGGATTCGCGCCGGATACCAGCGATCTGATCATCGAAATGCTGGTGACAGAGGCTATTGGAAAGACGGGTGAGCAGGTCACTTTGCCCGATAGTGACGCAACTAATGCCGCTCGGATTCCGGTGACGCTTTATTGCAGCGGGCACCACCAACAGGTTCCCCTTGTTGATCGGACGCAGCTTGGCATTGGTCAATCGATCAAAGGCCCGGCGATCTTGACCGAACCAACTGGAACAAATGTCGTTGAAGACGGTTGGACCGCCACCTGTCTGAGCGGTGGCAACCTGGTCCTGACGCGTGAAACACCGCTGCAGCGGGTTGAAGCAGTCGGCACAAATGTCGATCCGGTTATGCTGGAAGTGTTTAACAACCTTTTCATGTCTATAGCCGAACAGATGGGGGCAACGCTCGCGAATACGGCGTATTCAGTGAATATCAAAGAACGGTACGACTTTTCTTGCGCGATATTTGACCAAAACGGTGATCTGGTTGCCAACGCACCGCATGTGCCCGTGCACTTGGGCTCGATGTCGGAAAGTGTTCGTACGATCCTATGTCAAAACAAGGGCAAAATCCGTCCTGGCGATGTGTTCATGATGAACAACCCCTATAATGGCGGCACCCACCTTCCCGACGTTACCGTCATAACCCCGGTTTTTGACGAAGCAGGTGGTAATATTGTGTTCACCGTCGCCTCGCGCGGCCATCACGCTGATATCGGAGGTAAAACTCCTGGGTCGGCTCCACCCGATAGTCGCCACATAGAAGAAGAAGGCGTGTTGATCGACAATTTCTTGCTGGTCGATCAGGGTGAGTTGCAAGCCGATGCGGCGCGCGATCTGTTGGCGTCGGGGCGTTACCCATGTCGCAATGTCGATCAGAACATGGCGGATCTTGCTGCACAGATTGCGGCGAATGAAACCGGAGCAGCTGAACTGCGCAAAATATCGGAACAGTTTGGTCTGCCGACGGTCCACGCTTACATGAGGCATGTGCAGGACAACGCTGAGGAAAGCGTGCGACAGGTTCTCGACGTCTTGCGAGATTGCAGCTTTTCCTACCCATTGGACGGAGGAGCAAAAATCGAAGTTGCAATCTCGGTAGACAAGGCATCCCGAACCGCCACCATCGATTTTTCGGGCACATCCGGTCAATCGCCGCTCAACTACAATGCACCACTGGCGATTTGCCGTGCCGTTGTCTTGTACGTGTTCCGAACGTTGGTCGGCAGCGATATCCCGATGAACGAAGGCTGTATGAAACCTCTGAATCTGATTGTTCCAGCGGGAACGATGATCAATCCCAACGCGCCTGCGGCTGTCATTTCCGGCAATACGGAAGTCTCGCAAGCCATTGCGGACACCCTTTATGGTGCACTTGGGGTTGTTGCAGGCAGCCAGGGCACGATGAACAACTTTGTCTACGGCAATGCCACCTATCAAAATTACGAAACCATCTGCGGAGGGACCGGAGCTGGCAAGGGCTTTGACGGTACCAGCGCAGTACACAGCCACATGACAAACACCCGCATGACGGACCCGGAGGTACTGGAAAGCCGGTTCCCGGTACGGTTGGAGGAATTTTCGATCCGCTCTGGTTCGGGCGGGAACGGTGCGTTCCAGGGTGGCGATGGTATCCGCAGGCGGTTGCGGTTCTTGGAAGAAACAACCGTGACCGTCCTTTCGTCCCACCGGGATACCCATCCACACGGTACCTCTGGCGGCGCCCCGGGTGCGACGGGACAGAACGCAATTGTCCGTAGCAGTGGGTTGGTCCAAGAGCTTGGCGGTAACGACCAATCAGTTCTGTTTCCGGGCGATGTTTTCGTAATGGAGACGCCAGGTGGAGGTGGGTTCGGCCAACCAGACAAAATGGTATGATATGGAGATACACGATGAACCAAGCATTGTTGTGGAAAAAGAGCGCTCTTGACTTGCTCGGGATGTGGCGAAAACGCTTTTTTTTGACAGGAAATACGGCTGAGGTCAGCTTCGCCCAAAGACGCTGGCCTACTGCCAATCGGTTATTGCTTGTGTTATGAACGACCACTTTGGGGATCGGTTTAGAAGCGTCGAATTGGTGTTTGAAAGGCCGCTCTGGGCCGCCCATCTAGACGACCCAGAGAAGTTAGATTTCAATGGCTTCAGCAATGGCAAGGGCATCCTCTAGTTCAACACCAAGATACCTGATCGTGCTGTCCATCTTTGTGTGTCCCAACAGAAGTTGAACAGCGCGAAGGGTGCCAGTCTTCTTGTAAATCTGGGTAACTTTCGTGCGGCGCATTGAATGTGTGCCGTATGCACTGGTTTCCAGTCCGATCGACGTAACCCAGTCCCGAACAATCCGTGCATACCGGCGGATCGATATATGAAGGCGCTCATGAAAACGACCTGGCCAAAGATACTCTGATCCGACCATCAATTCGTCTTCCATCCATTTCTCGACGGACGCGCGGGTGCCTTCCGATATCTCAAACCGGACTGGCTTCTGCGTCTTGCTCTGCAGCACTGAGGCGCGTTCCTTGATCTGGCTAGACGCCATAACATCCACAACTTTCATCTTCACAAGGTCGCACCCGCGTAGCTTGCTGTCGATTGCCATATTGAACAGAGCTAAATCACGATGGTTCTTCGCCAATTCAAGCCGCACCCGGATTGCCAAGACGTGCTTTGGCTTCAGCGGTCGTTTCTGGCCAACGATGCGACCTTTATTCCAGGCTGGGCGAAGCGCGCGAATGGCCGGTAAGTTTGGTGTTTCCATGACTGATCCTCCAATCCGCCATGCCCTCCCAAAGCGACAACCCGACGTTGACACGGACGTCATACCACAGGATACCGCGTCGCCTCCGATGAGAGCATTGAGCCCACTTTGACCGATGCTGCGCGATGCCCCAATTACAGCAATGCGCAGAAACCAGACTTTGCAAAGTCCGGCGTGCGGCCCATAGCAGAAAGTGAACCCCGCTTCGAACAACGACGGCTTTGAAACATACCAATTTGCAAGGAGAAGTAGTCTCGATCCTCACTCTGCCACAAGCGCAACAATAGCTTCTTGAGGCTGGGAATGCTGGTTGTTTTCCTCAAGCGGTTGGTCAAGCTTTCCACGATGCACCAAGGCGAACATTGGCGGAGTGAAATAAAACGATACGACAGTCGACAATAGTACGCCCCCAGCGATTGCAACGGCGAATGGCGGCCAAAATGCTCCTCCAGCTATGATCAGGGGTAGGAAACCACCAAAGGTTGTGACCGTTGTCGAGATGATATGCCGACTTGAACCAGTCACAACACGCGCCATCGCCACCCGGTCGCCTTGGCTTGCGTCAACGTCTTGTTGCAACCCGGTTAAAATTATTATCGCTGCGTTGATCGAAACCCCGATCGAGCCGATGACACCGATAATCGCCGTTATTCCGAACGGGAATTGCATAACGGCAAGCGACAGCATTGAAAGGCCTGCAGACAACACGCACACGACCAAGGTCACGAGCGTCAGCCGGAACGAGTTAAAGGTGAGAACGATGGTCGCAATGGAGAGTGTGACAATCAATCCAACAGAGGCAAGCAGATTGCCCACGGTGTTGGATCGGGCATCACTGTCGCCACCTAAGGACATCGAATAGCCTTGCGGTAACACAAATCCGGACGCATTAAGCGCTTCTAGTACGTCTTGCAACGCCTCTTCGGGTAAAACACCGGGGACGATAAACGCTTGGATAGTGTTTTCGCGCACGCCATCCGTTCGGGTTATGACGCTTTCCGCTGGTTCGATCACCGGCCTGGCTAGTTCCGACAACGGCACAGCAGGGAAAACACTTGTGGCGGATACGGCGGCAGCATTGGGCAGCAGGATGGGCATACTGACAATGGCGCTTAGGTCTGATCGCACCTCGTCACCCAGTCGAACACGCACCGGCAACTGTTCGGTCCCTTCGATCAGTGATCCACCGGTAATGCCAACAAGCGCCGTGTCCAGCTGACCAGCTATATCCGCCACATCCAGTCCCAGCAGACGCGCCTTGACCTCATCAATCTCGAACCGGATTTGTGGGTTGCCGCCGTTCACGCTGGCGCGCGCCTGGGTTACCAGATCGAGATTGGCCATGACTGAACGCACCTCGTCGCCCAGATCACGCAAAACCGTGATGTCCTGCCCCTGAATTTTGACTTCAACCGGTGCGGCGACCGGAGGGCCCTGAACAAGACTGCGAACGATGATCTGCGCGTCAGGAAAGTCGGTATCCAGACGACTCTGCAACGTTCCAACAAGGCGGGCGGCGTCGTCTGCCGTGCCGGTCGTGATCATAGCTTGTGCAAACCCAGGCTCTCGTGAGCGGTTTCCAACGATGTTGTAGTAGAATGCCGGGCCGGACTCTCCGACGGTCCAGTAGACACTTTTGACGCCGTCGTCAGCCAGCAGCATTTCATCGATTTGGCGGGCGGTTGCTTCGGTGGTGGCAATTGACGTTCCACCCGGCATGTCGACTTCGATATAGAATTGGTTGCGGTCGACGCCCGGGAAGAATTGCGCGGTCAGCGTTGGAAAGGCCGCAAAGCCAAGCACCGGCAAGATCAATGCCAACGCGATAGATCGCACCGGATTGGTGACTGACAATCGAATTGAGGCCTCGAACATACGGGCAAGTGGCGGGATGCTGATACCGCGGCTCAGCATTCCTGCGTCTGGGCGATCGGACAGTAGCCAGCCCGCAATCGCTGGAGTCACAGTCAAGGCCACAACCAGGGACCAAACAAGCATCAGCACCACGGCGATAGCGATAGCACCGACAAAGTCGCCGGCGGGTCCCGGCAGCAAGATCATCGGCGTGAAGGCAAGCGCTGTAGTGACGGTCGACGCCAGCAAAGGCGCGGCCAACCGGCGAACAGCATCTCGCACGGCTGAAAGTCGCTCCATCCCATCCTGCAGACGACGTCGAATTTCATCGGTCATCACGATGGCTGCGTCAACAAGCAGACCGAGGGCAACGATCAGACCCGTCACGGACATCTGGTGAATGGGCAAACCGATCATGTTCATCGTCGCCAGGGTCGCCAATGAGACAACCGGCAAAACCAAAGCCACAATCGCGGCTGCCCGAACACCTAACGTAACAAACAAAACTGCCACAACCAGAGCCACGCCAATGGCCATGTTGACCCCAACCTCTGACAAACGATCCGTCGTGTACTGGCTTTGATCAAACAGCAGTATTTCCTGCATGCCCAAAGGTACCGCTGCGGCGCCGGCCTCAAGCTCATCCCGTAGAAAGCCTGTCCAGCGGTCGATCTGCACGCCGTCCTGCGCCAGAATTCCGACCAAAACGGAGGGCGTCCCGTTGGCAAAAGCGATTGAGGACTGCGGTTCGCGTGCGCCCCGGTCTACGCTGGCAATATCGCCGAGCTGCACCACTGCACCGTCCGCGTTTTCACGCAGGACGATGCTCCGAATGCGATCCAGACTCTCAATTTCTCCGCTGACGCCAATGGTTAGGTCGACATCGGATTGCAGCCGCCCAGACTGAACCTTCCCATCTGCTTCGGCGATCCGCTGGGAAATCTCGGCGGCGCCAAGCCCAAGCGCAGCGGCCTTGTCCATATCGACACTTACGAGCACCTCTTCCTCTGGCTGACCGAAATAGTCGACGGCTCGTGTCGCAGGTATCGCGCGCAATCTGTCACCCAATGCTTCGGCATGACGAGACAGCAAAGTTATCGGGAAGTCGAGGTCCTCGGCCGCAACTGCAATGACAGCGGAATAGGCAGCAATACCTTCGGCATCGAATTCCGGTGGCAATACTCCTGCCGGGAAGTTCTGGCGCGCATCTTCCACGGCGTCCCGAGCCTCGGCCCAAACCTGCTCAATGGTGGCTTCGTCTAGTGTTTCCAGCAATTCAACAGAAACGACCGACACGCCCGAGCGGGAGACAGAACTGATCTCATCCACCTCGGCGATCTTTCGCAGTTCTTCTTCGATTTCTGCGGTAACCAGTGCTTCAACCCGTTCGGGGTCTGCGCCAGGAAACTGCGTGGTTATGGTTGCGAAGAGGTTGGTGATCGTGGGGTCTTCCTGTCGCCCAAGCGATAGGAACGAAGACAGCCCTGCAGACACAAGCACCAAAATGATGAGGGCAACCAGCCGGGGATGGCGAAAGGTAAGGGTTTCCATCAGATCGCTCCGTTACTCGCCAGTGTCGAAGGCGACGCGCTGACCAACGCTCACCCGCTGCGGACCCTGATCGATCAGGACGGTGCCTTCCGGAAACGCGCCACGCACAAAGACGCGGTCGTCTTCGGCATGCAGCACTTCGACCGTCGCCAGGCGCACAGTCTTTTGCGCGTCGGCAACCAGCAGTGTCCATTGCCCGCGCGTTCCTTCCTTCAGCGATGTTGTGGGCACCCAGGTTCCCGCACTTTGGACAGGATCGAGTACATGCACACGTGCGGTTTGTCCGAAAGCAACGTCGGGAGCGTTTTTCAGATCGAACAGCGCAGTGCGGGTTCGGGTCACCGGGTCAATATCGGGCCGCAAGGTTGCAAGCTCAGCCCGGTAGCTTTTAGCTGATATTTCGATCTCAACATCAGTCAGAAGCGCCGGATCAACATCGAGAGGAACACCGATCCGAACCTGCGGCGACACGACCTCGACCATTCCCAGAACCAGCTCGCCCGAGCGCAGAGTTTCGCCGCCGTCCACGTGTCGCGCGGTTATTTGACCGGCAAATGGGGCCTCAATACTGGATTTCTCGATCCGAACGGTAACATCGCGCAAGGCCGCATCCAACTCGCCAATTCTGGATAACAATTCATCTTGCTGAGAAACGGCTTCGTCCAAACGGGCTTGACTGGTAAAGCCTTGTTCAATGAGTTTCGCGTTTCGCTCGACCGTCTTTCTTGCAAATGCAAGCTGGGCTGCAATGGCATCGCGTGATGCTGTCAGACGGTCGCGTTCGACCTCCAGCAGTGCAATGTCCAGTGTCACAAGAAGTTGACCTTTGGCAACCTTGTCACCCTCATCCACCAGAATTTGATCGAGCGTCCCGTTCAGCTCGAAAGAGATATCTGCCGAACGCTGAGGTTCGACCTGCCCGATGAACACACGGTCGACTGTGTAAGCGCTCTCGGACGTTATCGGCGTCACGGATACCGGGGTCACAGCGGCGGCATCCGGTGCGGGCACCGCCTCCGCTCTACGGGTGAGCTCGGATGCGCCAAAGTGAACGGCGGCCGCTGCAACGGCTATAAAACTGACGGTCACTCCCAAAC
This sequence comes from Ruegeria sp. AD5, assembly GCF_056542345.1. Taxonomy (NCBI): domain Bacteria; kingdom Pseudomonadati; phylum Pseudomonadota; class Alphaproteobacteria; order Rhodobacterales; family Roseobacteraceae; genus Ruegeria; species Ruegeria sp. AD5. Next base: position 783,861 of record NZ_JBQFZR010000001.1, on the reverse strand, counting down.
GCACAGTGCCGCGTAACACATGTGCAAATAGGCTCGGTTTGGTCGCTTCAGTAGATGAATTGGCAGGATTCGGCATTTGGGGACCTCATCAAGTTAGCGCCTCTAACATATGTTAGAAGTTCTCACTTTGACAAGAGATACGTGATCTGGCACATGTTGGATCATGAGCAGCACCGAAAAAAATCATTCGACTAGCAGACAAACGGCTGGTCTTTCCGTCAGCAAGAAAGCCTATCATCACGGTGATCTCCGCGCTGCACTGATCGAAGCAACCCGACAGTTGGTAGAAGAAAAAGGTCCGGACAGTTTTTCCGTATCCGAGGCGTGCAGACGCGCGGGCGTATCGACTGCGGCACCTTACAAGCACTTCAAAGACAAGACAGAAATGCTGGTCGCCACTGTCCTTGAGGGAATGGATCGGCACCGAGACAAAATGCTTACTGCGCTGGAAGGCGTTCCTGAAGGATCTCCCGAGCGCATTACTGCCATAGGGATGGAGTATATTGCCTTTGCGTTAAATGAGCCCGGGATCTTCAGACTGAAATTTGGCGGCTTCACAGACCGCATCGCGGATCCCCGGCTGGAGGAAGGCGGCCAGCAAAGTTTCGGGATTCTTTTGACTGAAGTAGCAAAATGTCTCGGTGAACCGGGAATCACAGACGAAGTTCGCCGCCGTGGTTTTTTGTTGTGGAGTTTCGTGCACGGGCTGTCCTTCATTTTGCATGACAAAGGGCTTGCGGAGAAAGGTGAAGAATTCGATCTTCATACCCTTCTTGAGGACGTTTCGGAAAGAATGCTGAGTTGAGCGTTCTCACACTAAAACGAATTCAACCAAGCACTCATAGCAGACGATCTAAGCCGCTGTCACACCTGCGCCTAAACGATTGCTCTGGTTCACATAGAAGACATTTTTTGGAAAGCGCCGCCAATGTCGTCTATCCAGAATCGCAAGGTCTCGTCGTGAATGTCGGCTTCGGGCTGAGCCAGTATTACAAGTTAGGGTGTACGGCAGAAGCTTTGTTCCAAAGCCTCCGTTTCGCATCCCGGAGTTATGCACGCGCGTTCGTTAGCTGGGAACGTCCGCAGGCGCCAGGATCGTCATTCCCACTCGACCTGCCACAGCCATGATCGCCGGAATGTCTGGTGGTCCATCTGGCGCCGGAATATCAGTCGTGCCGTCAGGCATTGCTTCACCGGCTTCGGTAAAAAAAGTGTCATGCATCGCGCCGGGGGCGTTAATGCAAAGTAGCCGGCCAGGCCGCTCTCCGGTGCATGTAAAGGCGTGCACTGCGCCGTCCGGAACCTTAACGAAGTCACCACATTTGACGTTGACTGTCTCGCCATTCAAAAAGAACTCGAATTCACCATCGAGCACATAAAAGCTCTCATCTTCGCCTGCGTGATGATTAGGCGGCGCACCGGCACCAGGCGCCGTCTTTATCTCAATGATAGTACAACGATCTCCGGTCTCACTGGGAAAGGCGTGAAAGGTCAGCAGGTTCCCAAGAAGATGATAAATTCGCGGGCGAGGTTCAGTCATTGCTGCGACTCCCTTTACTTGAATAACACTGCGCTTATGATACACATATCTACTTATGAGACAAGTGTATCACAAAGGGATTGAGATTGGCGCCTCGTACAAATCAAATCAACCGGACGCGAGAAGCACTTCTTTCGGCAGCACGTGACCTGATGTCGGAAGGCAAGGAAGTCACGCTGGCAAAAGTCGCTGAACGCGCCAAAACCAGCCGTGCGACGGTCTATCGCTACTTTTCTGACCCAAGTGTCTTGGCTTTGGACGCGACGCTCGATCTTGAAGTTACTCCAACGTCAGAACTTCTCGAGGGGCTGGATGACGTTAGCAGCCGTGTACATGTCGTTGCGCGTTACTATCTGGATTTTTCTCGGGTTCATGAGGCGCACTTCCGGCAGTTTTTAGCTGAATCACTCAAGGCATCTCTTGAGGATGGAACTGTCAAAATGCGTGGCGCCAGAAGAGTGGCGGCTTTTTCGGAAGCACTTGCGCCAGTTCACCCATTGATGGAGCCGAAGGAAATTGACGACTTGGCGAAGCGATTGTCCATGACGACCGGCATGGAACAACTTGTCATTCTTGAAGACATTTTGCGTGTGGACGAAGCAACTGGTTACCAACTTCAGGATGGGTTGGTCGACGCTCTGTTGGATCGATATTTGCCAAAAAACTGAGGATGGCCGAATTACAGAAATGCGTAGCGATCTGCCGAATGCGTAGGCAGCGCCATGTTGGATCAGCAATGACGGCTCAGGGCTCTTTCTTCTGGTTGGGGCACATCGCAGAGAAAGTCAGTTGCGAGCCTAAACGGACCATTGCTGCGGACAGTACCAAGGTCGCCAACGCGCAGTAAGCAGACTTTGCAAATCTACAAAACCCACCCTCAATCCACAGACGGCGTGGTCCGGCTCTACCGCCGATTTTATCATCCCCTTGTGCTTTCAAAGCGGAACTATTTGAAAAGGTTTTGACGCTCTTTTCGAGGCAATAGTCGCGATACGTTTCGTCAGTATCTGCTCAGTGCCTCTAGTATTATGTTCCGCGTATTGATGTCGTTGTGGAAAATCCTGTCGGCGAGAAATTCGGACGGAAACTCAGGCCATGTCCTGCGCATTTCAGCAACGAGCCGTCGTGCTTCTTCTGAATTTCCCAACTGATCGTGCGCAACGGCTTGGAACAAGAGCGAAGGAGCACTTACTGGCGCTCCAGCAGCTGGCGCTCCCTGAAAGGCTTCAACAACATTTTCGTAGTTCCCGAGCATAAGTTGCGAGACGCCCCAGATGTTTCTCGCACCAAACCTCCCGGATCCTGATTTGGGTCTATCTGGGTTGCTAACCTCGGCGGCAAATTCCGGGGCGTTAGCCAAGATGGCGGAGATACCTGCAAGATCGAGAATATGGCCATCATTCGGCGCCAGTTCGACCGACATCCTTGCGTATTTCAATGCCTCGTTAGGCTGGCCTTTGACAGCCAGCACCCAACCATTTGCGCTGTTTGCCCACGCGCCGGCCGGGGACAATTGAAGCGCTTTTTCAGACATTTCTGAAGCTTGATTGGAGAAATCATCCCTTTGTGATTCATCCGGCGACAACACCGCTAAGATCGCCAGGACCTGCGCTGATCCGGCATAGCCGTCGGACAGAGCCGGGTCGAGTTCCATCGCGTGCTGGAACATTCCCAGTGCTATCTGCTGACGTTTGACATCAAAAACGGGAAAAAACATGCCTCGGGCTTGGTCTGCAATGTTGGCCGCCTGGAGTCTCGTCAATGATTGTTCACCAAGCGCCACACGTTCTGCTTTCTCGATGGATCGAGTTGTCGGCACAACCTCCCTGTTATCCTGGCTCATCCAGATGCCAAGCACAGTGACTAATGCAACAACACCTAGTCCACCAGGCAGCAGTTGCCGCGAACGCCAACGGCCAACTGGATTGTCGCTCTTCAGTTCACTTGATGTACGGTCTTCGATTGTAGATTCGTATGAAAACCGCGGCTTGTATCCGCCGGGATCAACAAAAATGCGAACTCCGTTGCCGTCCCAGTGATCTTCGTAGAACTGATGTAAAAGACGACGCAGTCGCCTAGCCTCAACGCGAACCAGGTTTTGACCACCAGTACCATCTATGCGCCGCCCATAGACCTCAACAGCGATAGCTTTGCCTCTAATCTGAGCGCTTCGACCAGATAGAGTTTCCTCGACTATATAGGTGAGAAACTGCGTGAGTCGGGGTGAAGCTTGAAACCCGTCGCTTGATACAATTCGACTCAGAGCTTCCCGGATGAGCTCCGGAGAAGGCTGTCCAACATGTTGATTTATTGGTAATTCGTTGGATTTGTTCAATGTCAACTCACCCCCAACTCACGGTGACTCACTTGGCCTTTGCGGTCAACCGCACTCATCTTGATTTGAGAATAGATAGTGGGTTTCGGGATTTTCCAGTGACGGTGGACCTGATTGAAGAAATTCCAGAACTTTCCGATGTGCTGTCGAGGCGCATCGAAACGGACGCGCTTCTCGGCGAGGTCATCGAAGACCTGAAGAAAGCATCTGCGTTTTCGAAAGACGCATCGATCACGGCCTCAGAGCGCGCCGAATGGGCCCACATCAAATCTGAACTCATCAACGAGCTTCGCCGGATATTGAAGCGCAAACTGTGAGATACTTTTAACTGAGGACCAATCCATGACCAAGGAAGACAATAGAAAAGACCAGGACGACAAACAGGCTCAGGCGTCAGACCAAATTGAAGACCCGTCGCGGCGGAGTGTTCTAAAGGGCTTGGCTACTGGAGCAGCTGCGACAGGGGCAGCTGGGTTTGCAGCAGGAAGCGCCGAGGCCCACGAAGGAGACGGCCCTCTAGGAGAAACACTCAAAAACCCATATGGTGGTCGACCCGCAGGCGGCATATCTTTGCCGGAGTACTTCCGTCCTACGAAATACATGACTGGTTCAAACGCGAACTATTTTCCACTGAGTGAGGAGTTGGGGCCAGATGAGATGCGCATCTCATTCTGTGGCTCAACACCATATCCGCCGCGCGAAGATCAAGCGGGCACCTGTATTATGGTCGAGCTGGGTAACGGAAAAAGGTTCTTCTTCGATTTTGGATCCGGTTGTGTGCGCAATATCATTGCCATGCAAGTGCCGGGGCAGCTGATCAACGACATCTTCATCTCTCACCTTCATGTCGACCACTACGCCGATATTCCTTATATTTATCCGTTCCGTGCTTGGTCGGGTGGTTACACGCCACTACGCATCCATGGTCCCTCTGGTCGGACACCCGAACTTGGGACAGCTGGAATGGTCAAAGGCATGCAACAGATGCTCAAGTGGCATCTGGAGGCCTTTGATGTGTTCCCGATTGGGGACGGCTACGAGATCGAAGTCAACGAGTTTGATTTCCGTCAGGAAGGCGGAATCGTTTATGACGAAGATGGCGTGACTGTTCGGTCTTGGCCTCGAAGCCATGCCAAGGACGGTGCGGTTGGCTATCGGCTCGATTGGAACGGGCTGAGCTTTGTATGGACCGGCGATGGTCGCCCGGATGAGCTTTCACGGAAATACGGCGAAGGCGTTGATGTCTTTGTAACCGAAATGTCGGGACAGGATATTGGTCAGTTGATGACCTACAAATACGGTATCCCACAGGATCTTTTTAACTACACTATCGATACGCATCACACCTCCCACTATGCCGTGGGTAAGCTCTTTGCTGACACAAGGCCGCGTTTGGGAATGGTGACACACTATACCCAGGACGAAGACATCGATGCAGAAATGCTGGCTGGTATTCGCGCCCACTACGACGGTCTTTTCCAATGGGGTCTCGATGTTGCCGTTGTGAATGTGACCAAGGATGCAATCTGGTACAGAAAAGCTGCACTGCCCGGAAAATCCGGCACTGTACCACCGTTTCGCGAACTGGCTGCGGCAGCCGAGGCCGGGCGTATTGAGCTTCCGGATGAAATAACACTACCGAATCCGAGGCTCACCCGAGCAGATCAGCAAGACCAGAAGTACCGTGATATGGAGATCGATCCACGCGAATACTATCCAACTGACGTTTTCCGAGCACCCGGCGGGGACTGGCCGCAGGACTTTACCATCAAAGTTTCGGATGTAATCGGCTCGCGTGATGAAGATTGAGAGGAGATCGAACAATGATTGAATTTGGTTCGATTTCTGCGATCCCTGTCACGATCCTTACCGGCTTTCTTGGAGCCGGTAAGACAACACTTTTGAACCGGATCCTAACAGGCAATCACGGGTTGCGGGTTGCGGTTCTTGTAAATGACTTTGGATCCATAAACGTCGATGCAGACTTGGTGGTCGGCCTCGAAGATGACGTTATGAGCCTGGCAAATGGGTGCGTTTGCTGCTCGATACGAGATGACTTGATCGAAACGGTGGAAGCCGTTCTCGCCCGGCCCGAGAAACCGGAATACATCGTCCTTGAAGCAAGTGGAGTGTCGGATCCGTCATCAATTGCGATGACATTTACCGATCAGAAGTTTCGGGACATGATCCGCTTGGACAGCCTTATGTGTCTGGTCGATGCGGATCAGCTATTTGCTGCGCCGGAACAAATGGAACTAAAGCTCCGTCAAATTGCGTTCTCGGACATGGTTATTTTGAACAAGGTCGACCTCGTCGACAGGGCCACAGTTCAGAAGGTGCACGACTGGCTTGGCTCTCGCTTCCGTCGCTATCGTCTTGTCGAAGCTGTAAACGCAGACGTCCCTCTGGACATACTTCTTTCAGTCGGTCGCTTTGCCGCCGAACAGCTCGAAACAGAAATACCCGATCATCACGAACATGGGCCAGATTGTGGTTGCCACCAGTCTGATCACTCAGACAGCTTTTCTACGACCATGATGAAAGCTGAACGCCCAATAAGCCTGTCTTCCCTCCGGAGTGCAATTCGGAAGCTTCCGGGCGACGTTTATCGCCTCAAGGGTTTTGTTTTCAGCGAGGAGGATCCAGATCATCGCATTCTTGTTCAGGTGGTTGGAAAACGAATGGACATCGCACGGGATGGTGCTTGGGGTGACCGCAAACCCGAAACAAGGCTTGTCGCAATAGGCGCACCGGGGGCGCTCTCCGAGGATGTGCTTTCGGACACGCTTATGGAGACAGTCTGAAAGCCAGTTTCGACCAAGTATTTTGGCTATAAGTCAACCAGGTTGGATAATTTCATCCAGTTCGGCGGTGGCGGACTGTGAGTGGGCCATTGACGTCATTGCCAATCTGGCGATCTCAAGTGCAAGCCACCCATGAGGAAACGGCCAGTTGAAAGGAGACCGCCTATGAAACTAAGGTTGCTACGCTGCTCCATACTTGCCGGGGTTGGTGTCCTTTCTGGTACTGCGTGGGCAGAGTCCCAGGAAGAAGAACTAGCAAAGCAACTTGCCAACCCCGTGGCCGCTCTGATTAGTGTGCCATTCCAGCTGAACTATGATCAGAATTTGGGTGCCGACAGAAACGGTTCGCGTTGGATATTGAATGTACAGCCGGTTGTACCCTTTAATCTTACGGACGATTGGAACGTCATATCCCGAACAATTCTCCCAATTGCCTCTATAGATGGTAGCTTTCCGGGTTCTGGATCCGAGACTGGGCTAGGAGATACTGTTCAAAGCTTATTTCTTTCGCCCAAAAAACCAAGTGCGGGCGGTTGGATCTGGGGGGCTGGACCCGTTTTTCTGCTGCCAACGTCGACAGATAACAGCTTAGGTCTCGGAGCGTGGGGTGCAGGAGTTACCGGCGTGGCACTCAAACAGCAGGGTCCGTGGACATATGGCGGCCTGACAAATCACATCTGGGACATTGATGGTGATACCGACATCAGCCAGACGTTCTTACAGCCATTTATTTCCTACACAAATTCGAACGCGTGGACGTTCACTTTAAACACTGAGTCCACCTACGACTGGGAAAACGATCAATGGTCTGCGCCAATCAACGGTGTTGTCGCCAAAGTTACCCAACTCGGCGATCAACTTATCAGCGTAGGCGGAGGAGTACGCTATTGGGCTGACGGCCCCGATAGTGGGCCCGACGGTTGGGGCGCGAGACTTGTGGCTACCTTTCTGTTTCCCAAATAGTTGAGCCTTTCCGCAGAGAACATCGCTTACCGGATGCAGGCATTACGCGGATGAAAGCGAACGTCAGTTCGTCCGTATCTCGTAAGTCAACATGCTTGGATTTGGAGGTCCGCTTTGGGCTGAAAATACTACAAAGCCACAGCCGCAAATCGCAGGATTAAAGTTTGTCGCGATAGTTGTGGGTGTCTGAGTCTGGTGGCGACGCCCGCAAAGCGAAACTCGAAAAATCGTTCATTCTTTGGTATCAGGCACACCCAATTTTTGCAGATCCTCTACCCACCGATTGAGATACGCCTCACTCTCGAATGGCGCATTCATCGCCTCTTGGATAGTGAATTCGGGATTGGCCACTAGAAACTCATCGATAATAGTCTGCGCATCACTGGGAAGACCAAGGCGTAAAAGAATTGGCGCGAAGGTGCGTTTCAAGCCGTCGGGTATTTCGTTCATTTGTTCAACTGAAGCCTTTGCATCTTCATACTCCTCGGCGAAGTACTGAGCCCAACCCAGATTCCAAAGATACCAGTCTTGGTGATGTGGGTTCAGCCGGATCGCCAGTTTCATGCGCTCAACGGCTTCAGGCGCCTTGCCGCCATAGACGAGCGGGTCGATGGAATCTGCCAGAACGGATGCCGAATTTGGATTCAGAGAAATTGCTTTGTCGTAAAGCGAAGCAGCCCGTTCAAGGTTACCGCTTTGAGTAGTTGCATTGGCTAAGACCCAATGACCTTTGAAATTGAAGGGTTCCAGTTCAATGGCTTTCCGCGCCATCTCAAATGCACGCTCCAGTGATTCCTCGCGCGTTAAAGAGTTCGTCCACCCCCAACGATACCCGTTTATATGTGCCCAAGCGTTTTCGACATACGCCCCGGCATAGTTCGGATCGAGAACAATGGCTTTTGCGCTTAGCTCTTCCGCCCTGATGTTTCCTTCTTTTGTGAAGGTAAACCACTCCTCCTGCGCGCGTTTGCGCAATTCGTAAGCGCCAAGACTATCAGTAGGCTGATGATTGAGGCGGCTGTACTCCGCCAGATCGATATTTGTGGAGAGAAGCGAAGCTATGGTTCGCGTTATCTCATCCTGCACTGAAAATATGTCCTGTAGGTCTCGGTCATAGCTGTCTGCCCAGATATTCTGGCCCGTCGTCGCATCAATGAGTTGGGACGTCACGCGCAAACGCTCACCGGCAATTTGAACGCTCCCCTCAACAACATAGCGAACACCCAATTCTTCTGACACTTTCTGTATATCTGCCGGAGTGTCCTTATATGATAATGTCGAATTTCGGGCGACTACGAAGAAGTCTGAAAAACGGGACAAGGCCGTCAAGATGTTCTCACTCAGTCCGTCGCTGAGGTAATCTTGGCTTGGGTCGTTGTTGAGATTGTCGAACGCCATGACCGCGATGGAGGGTTTGCCAGACAGGGCTGCGGCTTGTTCATCCGTGTCCGGGGATTGCACCACGGACCAAGGTTGAAGCCATGCCGCGACTATTAACGCCAGGACAATTGCGGTGCAACTAACCGTGATCAGGCGATTTTTCGAAGGCTTGTTCGTAAGTGGCACGATAGGAGAAACGATGGCTTTTGCCTTTTCATCCATTGCAAGGCGGTAGATGTGAACGGGTTCGGAGATATTCTTGACCTTTCGCATCCCCAAATCTTCGATGGTGAGATCGAGCTTGGTATGGACCTGTTCGAAAACGCTAGCCGACATGTAAATGCCATCCGGGACAGCCAGGCTTTCAATGCGTGCGGCGACATTTACACCATCCCCGTGAATGTCATCCTGATCGACGACAATGTCGCCAACATTGAGACCGATCCGGTATCGCACCTGCGAATCTTGCGGCAGGTCCGCATTAGCGACGCCTACATAGTGTTGCATGTCCAACGCACACCGAACGGCCTCAACTGCACTTGCAAACTCAAGAAGCAAGCTGTCGCCCATCAATTTGACGATGCGCCCATGTCGCGAAGCGACAATTGGTTCAAAAAACTGTTCGCGATGGGCTTTGACCCTTGCAAGCGTGCCGGCCTCGTCATTTCGAATAAGACGGCTATAACCAACCACATCGGCGGCAAGTATCGCTGCTAGACGTCTTTCCAAAGACTGAACTCCCACAGTGGGCACAACGCTAAACGCAAAATTGCTTCTAGGCCAGATGCGCTAGCCGAACACACATTTCCAAAAAGAGCGATTGTTAAGTCTTGATAAGGCATCAGCCTTGAAGCTGTGCCTGACTGCGAAGGGCCGCTAAGCGCGCTGCGGACGCAAAATTCGGCGGCTGTGCTCAAAGTCGGCTTTGGGCCGTGAGTGGGGGGACTGAAGATCGCCTCCCACTTAGTATCCTGCACCGCCTCCGATGTCAGCTTCGGGGCTGTGCCTTCATCTGTAGTGAGAAGGCGAATGACTGCAAAGTCCGCGAGGCAGCCTTTCGTACTTGTTCCACTGAACGGCCGTTACTCAACCAAAGATCGCTTCACATAAAACCGCCTCAAGGGTGATTGCGGTTTGTTGCTGTGAAGCGTTTCAACTCAAGGCTGTATTCTCGCGCCTCTGAACTAAAGCGCAAATGCAGAAGTTCGAGAACACAATAAGAGGCTCTGGCGCGGTCCAGGAAGATTTTCCTGATATACTTTCGTATCGGAAGCGATCTTATTTGCGTACAAATATGCGTCCGTGTGTCCGTCAGAAGCTGTGATTTGTTGCTACCTCAGTCCTGTCAACAGTTTCTGAGGCGACATTGCGTATATTGCACGAAACACCGGGGTCGGACCTGGATTGGAAGGTCAAAGCACCGCTGGTCGTGGAAACCCCCTCTGGCGCGGTGGTCGCGATTGAACGCTGGTCGCTTGCGGGGCTGGAATGGCCGGACGACGCGCCTGAATGCCCCAAAACCGCGACACTTAGCGTTCCGTTTCAAGGCGTAGATATCCGCTTCCCGGTACGTTTGTCGAAGCCAGGTCCCAATTCCACAGTGCAGCTGGAAGGTCTAAGCGGTCGGCAACGCGAGACGTTGGCTCTGTTTTATCGCTCTCTGTTGTCTGGGCGAATGGCAAGCAGCGCAGATGTGATAACCAGTCTCGACACTCCGGTTGACTTGGTGCCGATGGAGGAAACGGAAGGCGAACAATCCCGGAAACCTGCGAGATTTCTTCCACGATCTTTGCGTGTTGTACTCAATGTGGCGACCTATCTGCTGATCGCAGCAGCGGTGATTGGCGTTATTGGAAACAACATTTTCACCAATTTGGACCGAATTGACATCCAACACGGGCGCGTGTTGGCCCCAATGATCTCTTCTTTCCCTTCAGCCAACGGCTATATCGAACACATTGAAGTCACGGCTGGGCAGGAGGTGCGCGAGGGTGATCTTCTATTCTTGATGGACGATGCGGAAGCTGTGGCGGCGCTCAAACGCACCGAGGCGGAACTGGCGCTTGCCCGCACCGAGGATGTCAAAATCTCCGAGGCTTTGAAAGAACTTCGGTCCCTATCAAACTCGGAGGTATTATCCGAACGCGTCGCGGCAGCCATGCGCTTCTATGTAGAGTTGGTGCAGGACGGCGGGTTTGACGATCTACGGCGCCAATGGCTTAGCCTTCGTGAACGCAACCCTGAGCTGGCGCAGTCGGTCGATCCAGTATTGATCGTAACAAACTTGCTGGAAGCCGAAGAACGCAATCGCGCCTCCGCGGTAAAGGCGTTGGAAGCAACAAAAGAAGCTCAGCAACAGAAAATTGAAAACAATCACGTTCGCGCAGCAACAGACGGGATTGTTCAGGACTTCATCGTTCGGAAGGGGCAGCCGTTCGGTGGTACGGCAAACGAGTTGGTCTTTGAAACGGCTGAGCCTCGTATGACGATCGGGTGGGTGTCGGAACGGTTTGCTGAAACGATTTACATCGGCATGCCCGCAACGATCGGCTTCAATGAGAAGGGAAAGAAGATCACCATTCCCGGTGAGGTCTGGGACGTGCGCGCAGGGGACAATCCTGAACGACCCGGAGAATTCGGAATCATTGTTACGGTTCGCGCAATTGGCCTGTCCTCGAAACAAACAAAGAGCCAATTACGGTTGGGAGCCCCGGTAAATCTGGAAGCAAAGCGACAGTTGGGGACACACTTCCGTACCTGGATAAAGTCCATGGACCCACGTGTGGGCCGATCCGATGACTGAATATGAGTTCGACAAGGATCTGGCTTGGCGGTTAAGGGAGCTGCAAACAAATGTTCCCAACTATTTTTGCAAGTGGTCACTACCGCAGTTCACCTTGTTTTTGCTCTTGTTTATGGGGCTGCTCTGGCTGTTGGCGAATGTACCGAACCGGTTCTTCAACCCGAGTGTTTTGCACGTCACGATGGTCCTTGGAACACTTGGGTTCTGGCGATTTGGTTGGTGGTTTACCCATGCGTTAAGGGCTCAGATTTATGCGAAAGGCAAATGGCCGGGCATGCGGCGCCGGGCGGATGCAATTTGGGATGCGGGCTGGCGCCCCAAACGCCTTCATATTCAGATGACGACCTATTTTGAGGAACCCTCCATCACCAAACGTGTTGTGGGGTCCATCCTTGGACAAATCCGCCGCGAACGGATTCCGACGACGATCTATATCGGTACAGGCAGTGCATATGATGAGCAGGTCATTCGCGACTTTGTCGAAACCTATGCGCAGGATATCCCGGATGATCTGGCGACGCTTGTATTCATCCGTCAGAACCAGCCGGGCAAGCGAATGGCGATTGGTCTGATCCTGCGGGCGATCTGTCGATCCGGTGCTTCGCCTGATGATTTGGTGATCTTTATGGACGGCGACGCCCTGTTTGGCGGGGATGTTCTACGTAAAACCCTGCCAATGTTTGCAAGCGATCCAGAATTACAGGCGCTGACCACAGATGAAGAGGTCATATGCTATGGCCCGGCCTGGATCGCAAAATGGCTGGACATGCGGTTCGCCCAGCGTCGCCTTGCGATGCAAAGCCATGCTTTGTCGGGTCGTGTGTTGACGTTGACGGGGAGAATGAGCGTGTTTCGCGCGCGCCATATTCTGGACGAAAAATTCATTCGCACGATCGAGGCGGATCACCTGCATCACTGGCTTTGGGGTAATTTCCGGTTTCTGTCCGGGGATGACAAATCAACCTGGTATCGCCTGCTGAGCGTGGGTGCGAAAATGACCTATGTGCCGGATGCGACGGTCTACACAATTGAGGTCATCAAGGAAAATGGCCTCATGCGGATGGTCCAGAATTTCCGCCGTTGGTCGGGCAACATGCTGCGGAACGGAAGTCGCGCAATCGCACTTGGGCCGACTGCAATGCCGTTTTTCATCTGGTGGTGTGTCGTTGATCAACGGATCGCCATGTGGACTATGATGGTCAGTCCGGTCATGGCCGTTGTCGGCAGCCTGATTGCGCCGGGTTACTTCTGGAACTGCATCATCTGGGTGTTGTTTTCTCGGATCGTGCTGTGTCTGTTCCTGTTCGGATACAGCAGGCGCGCGGATATGAGTTGGCCGTTCATCCTGTATCTCAATCAAGTGATCAACGCGACGGTCAAGATCTACATGATCTTTCACCTATCCAAACAGAAATGGTCGAACAGAGGCAACCAAAGCTCTGGCGGTGGATCGGGCTTTGCCGAGACACTAAAAAGCGGATTTGCCAAGTTCCAGATGGTCACCGCTATCCTGACGTTTTTAACCGCCATCCTGACCTATGTCGGTCTGATCGAGATGCAGTTCGGCTAATAGACCTATCCTTTCGATAGTGAGCTTAAGCCTATGACACACAGCAATAAGAGCGGGGGCCGATAATCTGGAATCAGACTTGTAATGATGAGGTTTCACATGATTCAGCCAATTATCCTTGCTGGTGGTTCCGGCACCCGTCTCTGGCCCGTCTCTCGTAAGAGTTACCCAAAGCAGTTCGTCGAACTGGATGGCGACAACAGCCTGTTTCAGAAAACAGTTGAACGTGTGGCCGAGCCTGGATTTTCGGCACCACTGATCGTGACGGGCGAAGACTACAGGTTCATTGCTCAACAACAATTGGCAGATGTTGATGCCGAAAAGTCTGAACTGATCGTGGAACCTGTTGGCCGCAATACCGCCGCTGCAGTTCTGGCAGCTGCTTTGCGGTACAAAGAAGAGCCGGAAACGATCCTGCTTGTCCTGCCCAGCGATCACGCAATCGATGACGTGCCGGCATTTCGCCGGACTATGGTGCGCGCTGAAAAAACAGCCAAACGCGGTAAGATCGTCACCTTTGGGATCAAACCCGATCATGCCGCGACGGGTTTCGGGTACCTACGGGTTGCAGGCGGTTACCAAGGATCTCTGCTGATTTCTGCGTTTGCGGAAAAGCCCGATGCCGAAACCGCCAAGGGCATGTTGGACAGCGGTGACTGGCTGTGGAATGCCGGGATGTTCATGTTCCGAGTTGATACCGTTCTAAAGGCATTTGAAGCTTTTGCCCCTGACATGTCTGCACCGGTCGAGGCTGCGTTGGCTCTTGGTTTAAAGGATCTGGGTTTCTACCGAATGGATCAAAACGCCTTTTCCCGCTGCCCGAGCCTCTCGTTTGATCATGCGGTAATGGAGCATATCGAAAACGGTGTCGTGGCGTTTGAATTGGACTGCGGGTGGTCCGATCTGGGCAGCTGGAAATCGGTGAAGGATCAGGGTCAGGGAGATGAGGGGGCGAATGTCACTTCTGGAAATTCGACAGCCATTGATTGCCGCGACAGCCTGCTGAGGTCGGAAAACCCGGATATCAAGTTGGTCGGACTAGGCTTGAAGGACATCGTTGCAGTCGCGACCGACGATGGAATTCTGGTCGCGGACATGTCGCACAGTGCTGAAGTCGGCAAGGTAGTGGAAGCGTTGCGCAACGAAGGCTCCGACCAGGCCGAGATGTTCCGTCGGTGCCATCGTCCCTGGGGTTACTACGAAACCCTGTCGCTGGGTCCTCGGTTTCAGGTCAAACGGATCATGGTTCTGCCTGGTGCCAAGCTGTCCCTGCAAAGCCATATGCACCGAGCCGAACACTGGGTTGTCGTCAGTGGTTCGGCAACCGTGACGGTTGGTGACAGAGTCAGCCTGCTTTCCGAGAATGAATCGACCTACATCCCGCTGGGTGCTGTCCATCGGTTGGAGAACCCGGGGAAACTGCCTTTGCATCTGATCGAAGTTCAATCCGGTTGTTACTTAGGCGAAGACGACATTGTGAGATACGAGGATATCTATGACCGTGTCGCTGTAGCTTAGATTCACTTGCACCACCCTCCTGAAGACTGGCCCGCGTGGATTTTCACGCGGGTTTTTTCTGTCGTATGGGTTTGATGACCATTCGTATATATCCGGCGTCATTTGCGCATTCCAGATAGTCTGCCGATACATTTCTCAAAATTATCAGCGCGTTACCTTGGATTTAAATCGGAGGTAAATCTATGGAACTCAGAAAAATTACTCAGAAAGACGCCGAAATTGTCATACCAACGTCTTCGCAAAAACCCCGGATCAGTGTTGTCGGGCTGGGCTATGTCGGCGCTGTCTCAACCGCCTGTTTGGCCTCACTTGGGCATCGGGTCGTAGGTGTTGACATCGACCCTGACAAAGTGAGCCAGATCGCGCGCGGAGTGAGCCCGATCCACGAAGAAAATCTTGGTTCAACTCTCAAGCAAGGCGTTCAAAAAGGGCTGATCTCTGCAACCGACGATCTGAGCGCAGCTGTACGCGAAACCGACGTTACCTTTGTATCGGTCGGAACTCCAACCGCCCCGGATGGGGGCTGCGACTATAGTTATATCGAACAGGCTGCGCGCTCGATGGCGGTCGGCCTTCGCCAAAAAGATGGTTTCCACATCTTTGCCATGCGGTGCTCGATCCCGCCCGGAACCACGATGAATGTGATGGTTCCGATCCTCGAAAGGCTTTCAGAAAAGAAGATGGGCCAGGACTTTGGGGTGTGCTTCAATCCTGAGTTTCTACGGGAAGGCGTCGCCATAGATGACTTCCATAACCCTCCGAAAACAGTGCTTGGCACCAACGATTTTCGCACGGCGGAAGTCATGAAGCGCATCTTCGCACCGGTTGATCCAAATCCCATTTTGACAACAGTCGAAGTGGCTGAGACTATCAAATATGTCGACAATGTATGGCACGCGACCAAGGTTTGCTTTGCCAACGAAGTCGGCCGCTTGTGCAAGCCGCTGGGCGTGGACAGCCACGCGGTCATGGATGTCTTTACCCAAGATACAAAGCTGAACCTCTCACCTTACTATCTGAAGCCGGGCTTTGCCTATGGCGGCTCATGCCTGCCGAAAGAAGTGCGGGCGGTTACACATATAGCCGAAGAACTGGGTGTCGAACTGCCCATGATCGGCAACCTTGACCGCTCAAACCGAGAGCAGATCGATCAAGCGACCGAGATGCTTCGCAAAACGGGGGCCAAGCGCGTTGGGGTACTGGGGCTGGCTTTCAAACCCGGCACCGACGATCTGCGCGAAAGCCCTATTCTGGAAGTCATGGCCGAGCTCCATGCCGAGGGGGTGGAGTTGGTCCTGCATGATCCGGCGGTGACAAAAGAAACCCCTCTGAGTGGGTTGCAAGCCTACATGCATCACGCGGGCTCTGGCATTCGAAGTCTCGCGGAATCCATCAAATCGATGCTATGCGACAGCATAGAAGACGTAATGGAACAGGCCGAGGCCGTCATCGTCTGCCATCGCAACCCCGCTTATCAGAACGCCGTTTCCAGTAAACCGGAGATGCCGGTCGTGGATGTGGTGCGCTTGTTTCCCGAGAACCCGGTGAACCGTCGGATCGACGGCATCGGTTGGTAAATTTTTACTCCAAATAGCTGAAAGTAAGAGGTGAAATGATGCCTGCGGTATCTTCAAATGTAATTTCAGGAACGGGTTTGTCCGATCAACTTGTTGGCGGAAGTGAGCAGGAGACCCTGATAGGGCTTGCCGGAAACGATGAGATCCAAGGGCAAGCTGGCGATGATGTGTTGCACGGTGACTATGCCGAGGCAAACTTGCTGGACGGCACAGAAGGTGCTGTCAGTTTTTCCGACTACGCCGAGAACGGCGAATGGGGATTGATTGATCTTGCAAACGGCCACCAACAGATGGAGCAGCAGATTACGACCGAAGCGGGCGGGGTCTATGAACTGAACCTGGATCTCGCGACAAATTTTGCTGCAGGTCGTTCCGGGGCTGCCGTCGAAGTTCTGGTCGATGGTGAGGTGTTCGCAGAGTTTTCTTCTCAAAGCGGTGCCTTCGGATCTCATTCCGTTCAATTCACAGCTGACGATGACAGCTCGACCATTACGATCAGATCGATTGATGTGTCAGGCAACGGTCCAACAATTGATACGTCCGGTCCTGCGTTTCACTATGATAAGGATGTCGAGATTGGTGGACAAACCGTGACGGTTTCCGCATTCGCCGATGGGCAATCAAATCTCTATCAGGTTCTAAATGGAACACTGCATGTGTTTGATATCGAAACCCAAGCCTATGAAATGGCGGGCGTCGAGGGCACGGTCAATGTGAACTCGATGGGTTACAATACGGAAGACGACCTTCTGTATGCCATCGCAGTAGGTGACGGAGTGGATTCATTGGGGCAGGTGGTTAGCCGCTCTGATTTGGTGATGCTGGACGCCGAAGGAAACAGTTACCGTGTTGGCAGCACACCATATCGGTCTTGGACCGGGGATTTTGATGATCAGGGCAACCTTTGGTCGTTTCAATCCAGTATGGATCGTATCGCAGTCATCGATGTTGATCAGTTTGATACGGATGGAAATCCGGTAACCACAGTATACAAGTTGCCATCCGATCTTGTGGATTTCAAAGTCTACGATGTTGCGTTCGACGCGGCCTCACAGTCGTTCTACGGTGTCTCTCGCCCAAGTTCCGAAGGTGCAGCTACGGTTATGCTGATCGTTGATATCTCTTCGGGCGAACCAGAGTTTCGAACGGTTTCAGTCACATCGACAGTGATTAACGGCGAAGTCCTGAATGGGGTCCCGCTAATGACGTTTGGAGCTGCAATCATTGACGTAGACGGAAACCTGTTTGTCGGTGGCAACTCAGGCGACCACGACATGGATGACTCGACACCTGCAACAGGCGCGATTTTCCAGGTCATCGTGGATGATGTGACCGGCGAGGCTAGGTTGCACCTTATCGAAGAGGCGCCGAAATCGTATTCGAATGATGGTGCCGCCGACCCGACAGCAACCAGTCCGTTTGCGCCCGTCGATTTGGATGCAAGCGTTTTGGTTAAGGATCTGACACTTGTTGCGACCACCGAAGGCGCGTTGAGCTACGATGATGACCTTTCGGGCAATGCAGGTAGCGATGCCCTATACGGTGGGATTGGCACTGATACCCTGACGGGTGGTAGTTCAGGGGACGTGCTCGAAGGGGATGACGGCAACGATCTGCTGCACGGTGGAGCGGGCGTCGGTGCCGCCAGCGGCATTGTCTCGCAATATGACGAAGACGGTGTGCGGTACGACCAGTTTGGCAATGTTCTTACAGAAGACGATGACTCGTTGTTCGGCGGGCAGGGCGACGATCACCTGATGGGCTCGGCTGGGCACGACATGCTGGATGGTGGGATCGGCAACGACATTTTGGATGGAGGCTCAGGCTTTGACATTCTCATCGGTGGTCAGGGCGATGACACACTCCGCGGTGGATCCGAAGCTGACAGTTTGCGAGGTGAAGACGGCCAAGACGTTATGGACGGTGGCTCGGGCAATGATGAGATGTTCGGTGGCACAGGCGATGACCAACTCGATGGCGGGTCTGGCGCGGATGTCCTGAACGGTGGCGATGGCAATGATAATTTGTCAGGTGGATCCGGTGATGATTTTCTTTCCGGGGACGACGGAAAAGACACGCTGTCCGGAGGATCTGGCAACGATGACCTAGATGGCGGTGCGGGCGACGACAGCCTCTCTGGGGGCTCAGGTGATGATACCGCGATAGGCGGTCTCGGCGCGGATACTCTGGATGGCGGATCCGGAAACGACACATTAGCTGGCGGTGAGGGCTCCGACACGCTGAAGGGTGGTTCTGACGATGACGAGTTGATTGGGGGCGCTGGCAACGATTATCTGAATGGCTCCAGCGGTGACGACGTTCTGGACGGAGGTTCAGGGAAAGATCGGCTTTACCTTGGTGCAGGAGATGATCAAGCCACCGGTGGCGCTGATGCAGACAGGTTCATTTTCCGCGATGAGGATCTGGATGGGTCGACCGATACGATCACTGACTTTTCGCTCAGTGATGGCGATTTACTCGATCTGCGCGCGCTCAACATCGATAGTGGCGGAGCTGATACGTCTGACTGGTTTGATGCCAACGCGGAAATCGTGGGCGGGACCGATGTCTACGTAACTTTGTCACCGGATACGACATTAATCCTTGAAGGCGTAGCGTCGGATTTCGACCAACTCTACGATCACTTTCTATTCTGAAGTCCCCCCCCCTGCGGACTCGGGTCACTCGAACCCTGCATCCCGAGCGATCAGAGCGGCCTGGGTCCGGTTTTTTGCATTCAGTTTCTTGCAAAGGGTCCGAACATGCAGCTTGATCGTCACCTCCTGAAGATCCAGCTCTCGCGCGATTTCCTTGTTGGACTGCCCACGGCACAATCCGCGTAGAACCTGTTTTTCCCGCTGGCTGAGCTGACGGGAAAAGTCGCTTTCTTTAACATCGCCATCCATACTTAGAACGCTGGCCGGGACGAAGGTTTCGCCGGCGATCATAAATCGCACCGCGTTGACCAGAGATTTGGCGCCCATGGTTTTGGGCAAGAAACCAACGGCGCCCATTTCGACCGCTTCCTGTGCGATCTTGTTTGGTGCGGTCCCGCTCAATATCGCAAAAGCCTGTTCAGGGAATTGACGAATTGCGTCTGAAAGCCCTTCGATCCCGTTCATACCCGGCATATCAAAGTCTAACAGGACAAGGTCGAATGGATCTTCGGATGACAGCAATTTCATCGCAGCCATGTAATCGGGTACGGCAACAACTGCCGCGCGCCCCTCGGTTTCGAGGTAGGATGAGATCGTGTCACGGACCAAACCGTGATCATCAGCCAATAGAATTCGCATCGATATCGGTGACCTTGAACAAATGCTTTGATCCGATTTTATCGCACCCGGAATAGTTGAACCACCAAAAGGGTTACTATTTGACGAACTTTGCAAATTCATGTTGTTTTCCTAAACTATTACTCTTTGACGCTGGCTGCCAAAGCCTCATTATCGCACTCAGCGACAACTTTGATTGCATGGTTTGGGACGTCGAAAGTTCGCAAATTAGGCTGATGGTGTGACCTTTGGTGCGCTGAACTATCCTAAAGTATAGCGAGCTATTCTATTGCGTCTAAGAACGTTTCGCGGGGCTGTGTCAAAAGCGTTTTGACAAAGGTTCACCTACTCACGGACACAATCTCGCATGCTCAAAACTCTAAAATCACTTTGCGCCGCACTCGCCATTTCATTTGCGAGTGCGGCATATGCGAATGAAGTACTTCTTACGGTCTCGGGCGATGTCGGTCTCAATGGAAACAAGAACACTTGGACGTTCGACAGGAAAGCCCTTGAGGCATTGCCCAGTAAGTCAATCGATACAACAACGATCTGGACAGAGGGTACGCAGAGCTTTGAAGGAGTTTCCCTTGATGTGCTTCTGGACCATGTCCAGGCAGAGCAGGGGATCATACGAGCGGTGGCTTTGAATGACTACGCCGTCACCATTCCCACCAGTGATGCAACAGATGGTGGCCCGATCGTTGCCTACTTGCGCGATGGCAAGGCGATGTCAGTACGCGACAAAGGACCTTTGTGGATAATTTACCCTTACGATGCTAACGAGGCCTATCAGTCCGAAGAAATTTATGCCCGCAGCATTTGGCAACTCAATCGATTGGAAGTCGTAGCACAGTAAGTACCGAGGAGAAGGCCATCGACACTAAAGCGCCTTTAATGAGCATGAAGAGATGGCCCATTTTTGCCTTTGTAGGATTGCTGGTTGTGAGTCTGGCTATCGTGCTTTCCCTTGGGCGCGAGGTGAAATCAGATCTCGACGCACTCTCGACCGCAAAAACAGACAACGTCAGCTGGCTGATGTCTCAGCTCGAAGTCGAGCTGCTTAGGTTCGAAGTCTCGGTCATTGACGCTTCATCACGTTCCAATGGTGACTTGTCCACTGTACGCAACCGTTTCGATATCTTTTATAGCCGAGCGGATACGCTGTTGAGTAGCGAGCTGTTTTCATTTCTGCGAGGGGGTGCCGCCGCGCAACCAGCCCTGCAAGCCACTGAAGATTTTCTATCCCGGCTGACACCATTGATCGATGGGCCGGATGACCAGCTGCGCGCAGCACTTCCTGATCTGCGGGCGCAGATTCAAACACTGCGACCTGAAGTGCGCGAGATTGCGCTGGGCGGTATTCAGGGATTTGCCCAGGAAAACGCAACCCGACGTGCTGAGTTGGCCAGCACACTAACCCGAATGGCATCATTACTTGTTGTACTTTTCGTTGCACTGCTTTTAGCTTTTGCAGTTCTCATCAAATTATTCCGGCAAGGGCAGTTGTTTGCCCGGCAAAGCCAGTCGGCTCGCAACCGATTTGAAGCGGCCATTACCTCGTCACTGGATGCGGTGTTGGTGGTCGATACTTCTGGAAGAATTCTTGAATTCAACGGTGCCGCCGAAGATGTCTTTGGGTACCGTCAGGCCGAGGCAATCGGTGCTGATATGGCTGAACTTATCGTTCCAGAACACCTGCGCGCCCTGCACCGAAAAGGCATGACACGATTTCTCGAGACCGGCGAGCAAAAGGTAATCGGCGCTGGGCGCGTCAGGTTAGAGGGTTTGCGCAAATCGCAGGAAACTTTTCCCGTGGAGCTGTCCATATCGCTAGCTGAAACGGATGGAGAGCAAGTCTTTGTCTCATTCCTTCGGGATATAACTGAGGAACTCAAAGCCGAGGAAGACTTGCGCACTGCAAGAGACAAGGCGCGGGAAAGTGAACAGGCCAAATCCGATCTGTTGACAGTGATGAGCCATGAAATGCGTACTCCGTTGAACGGAATACTCGGCTCTGCGGCATTGATTGATCAGAGCAATCTGACGGACAGACAAAAGCGGTATCTTCGTTCTATTGAGGTGTCGGGTAAGTTGCTGCTGTCTCATGTGACTGATGTTTTGGATTTTTCCAGACTGGGTTCAGGCAATGCCTTGCGTGACAGATCAAGTTTTGACGTTATGGAGGTTGTCCACGAAGTTGCCGACAGTCTGTCGGCGAATGCAGATGCGCGTGGCAACGACTTGAAGGTCGATGTTCTCTCTGAAGAGCTTATCGACGTTCTTGGATACAGGACTGCGCTGCAGCAATGCTTGGTGAACCTGTTAGGTAACGCAATCGAATTTACGCGGGATGGATCAGTCACGATCGAAGTCGAACGACTTCATCATGATGATCTGATTGAGTTTCGGATTGCAGATACCGGGGTCGGGATATCATCTGACTATCTGGACGTTATCTTCGACGAATTTGTCACGATCGATACCGCCTTTGCACGTGAGACGAGCGGAACGGGATTAGGGCTGGCTATTACCAAAAGATTGGTCGAGGCGATGGGTGGCGACATCACGGCGTATAGTGTGCTTGGAGAAGGCAGCCTGTTTACAATGCGACTGCCGCTGCCAACCTCAAGATCTGATGTCATGAGCGAACCGGATTCCACAGACGCGCCACAGGCAGAGCTTTATCAGGGTTTGAAAGCGCTGGTGGTAGACGACAATGAAATCAATCGAATGATCTTGACCGATATGCTTGAAGATCTTGGCTTTTCGGTTGCTGAGGCTGAAAGTGGTTACGCCGCCTTAGAACGTCTTGGGTCCGAGCGATTTGATGTACTTTTGTTGGATATCAGCATGCCGGGTATCGATGGTATCGAAACACTCGGAAAAGTTCGCGAACTGAATATCGAGTGGGGCAATTTGCCAGCGATAGCAGTTACGGCTCACGCAGCCCCAAAAGATCACGAAGTCATACGAGCAGCAGAATTTCAGGGGTTGCTGGTGAAACCCGTTCCATTGGCGGCTTTACAGTCAGAACTGTCTAAAGTTGTGAAGGTGCAAAGGGTTGAGGTTATGGAGCCAGACAATGACTTCAGGATTCGATTTGGAGCGGACAAATTCCGTGAAGCCTGCAGGGAATTGAACAACGAAGTTGTTGGTCTTATTGACAGTCTCAATAATTCCAATGAGCTAAATGACACACACAGGCAAGCGGCGCATAAACTATGTGGCTCTGCTGCGATACTCGGGCAAACCGACCTTTGGTCCAAGTTGAATGACCTTCAAAACTGCACTTCGCAGCAATGGGACGACGAGAAGGCTACTTTCTTGAGGGATTTGCAGTACGAAGCCAAACGTTGTCGTTGAAGTTCAATTCGCTGGCTACGGCCCACAATTCTCACAGTTGCACTCGAATTGGCGGGATGTATCGAAGCGATATCGGCAGGACGGCTGAGGCTTAACAGACAAGAACTTGCCGAGATTTTGATAGATTTACCTACGATCTGCGCCGAAGAAGGCGATAAAGATTCAGTCTAGCTTTTGCTCGGCTGCTCCAACGTGATGGAAAGCCTTTGAGTCGCAAATGGTAAAACCCGTGCGCCCATCGAAAATCGAATGACCCAAAATCAATGGCTTAAGCCTCTCGGAATGGCAAAACTATGTGTCGCCCGACATTCCCCTAACATATTGAAAATAAATAATTTTTTGTTTTTAGCTCCGATTTTTTTTGGGGAGATTCGAACCCATCCCGCAACAAATCCCGCAACATTCTTGACGTGCGCCGATGGTTTTAGAGCTCATGAACTATTGAAAAGTGATAGTTATCTCCCTCGGACAGGCTTAGCTTCAGTTCGTCGATTTCCATTATTGATAGTGAAAACTTGCTTGATAGTTTGCGGTCGGCGAAAACTCTTTCATAAGTCCAGCGTAAGTAATGGCGCTTCTATTTCGTTCGCACAATTCGCTGGGAATTCTTTAACCTAGTACATACACAAAACCCGGCCTTGTATTTCAGCAAGTTCACCAAAAACGACTTGTAGCGAACAGCCGAGCGCTAATTTGCAACAAAACCTTAAGGGCGAAATAAGTGCCATATTGACACTATATAAGTGGATTCGATACTCGTTTTTCGTCAACGAGGGACAATAAAATGAAGTTAAAATATATGTTTATAGCTGTTGCTAGTCTGGTTGCAGCATGTGAGGCGCAGACGGTGGTTCCTGTGCCTACTTCAGGTAGTCGAGACGACGCTAATGTCGTGCTTTCCTACAATACCGGACTATACGCACCAACCACGCCGGATTGGGCCCAAGCTCAGGCTTCGGCTAATGCGCGGTGCAAAGCATGGGGCTATACCAAGGCGGACCCTTTCCAAGGAACTTCTGAACAGTGCCATTCTCGAAACGGTTATGGGCAGTGCTTAGAAGCAACTATCTCTAGAACTTACCAGTGCCTTGGCAGAGGCTAAAGGCTTGCCAACAGAGAGTGTCTCTGTTGGCTATTCTTCACATTAGAGGGCTCAATCAGCTTTGTGGTGGTTTCCAGTTTTGCAATGTGCTCCAGACTTGACCTAGTCACCAATGTCGAGTTGGCGGCTCAGAGCAACTAGTGACTAAAGAAAGCGACACTTAGGAAGGGGCCATATAGGAAGCACGAAAGCTACGGACTGGAGACGCAATGAAACACATAATTGGGTCCACACTGCTACCATCAGCGCTTCTGGCTTTTGGTCTAGATGCAAAAGCCGAAACTTATGAGTTGCATAGGCACAAAGCATGGTCCGTCGATCTAGAAGTGCCCGATGACAGTCAGATGTACTGCACAGCCAAGACTAGTAATCGTAGTGGCGATGTAGTGAGTATGACCGCATATGCCGATGGCGGAGTGATCATGTTCATCTTCATGGCCCCGGATTATGAAGGCTGGGAGGGCAACTTCCAGCAGGATGCGGTTGTCGACATCGACTATCAGCGGTGGAATCTGCGCGATGCTGAGTTCATCGGCAATGTGGGCATGGATACGATTATCTTCCGCTGGGAGAAGGGCGGCGCGTTCAAAAACTTCCTGACAGACCTGTGGAGCGGAAATGCACTCGCCCTGAAGACTCCCGGTGGTGGTCGTTCGATAGCTGTGTGGTCTTTAGGCGGATCCGCCGCTGCGCTTTCTGCGCTAAATGATTGCTTCGCTCGCATCGGTTTGGAAACTCCTAGAGTTAGGATGTGACGCCACCAGCGAGTTCTGGGCTTTAGGTTTGTTGCTCGAAACGTTGGCGTTGATCCCGCAACAAATCCCGCAACATTTTTGACCTGCCGTGAAGGAAATATGTTGGCTAACATATTGAAAATAATAGGAAATAAGAGGTGTTACAAAATCGGTATCAATCCTCCTCGGTCCGCCACTTGGTGCTGAAAACATTGAATAAATTCCCATCGACGTTTTCCTGCCCCTGATCTGCCACTAAAATCAAATCGCTTGCCGGATCGTCCGCTCGATATCGGATTGAGTCGGAATGTCGCACCCCACCCCCCGGCCTCACCCGGAAGCGGTGCAGTTTTGTTTCTACCCCACGCATAACAAGCGCGGGCTGGCTGGGCTTTTTGACTGTTAGGTCAGACGAGATGAGGGGAACGTATTTCGAGGCAATTTCGGTGCGCGCGAAATAGGACGGCAATGAGCCCGAAGCGACCGATGCTGCGGCTCAAAGCGGTTACTCTACATCGAACTTCCATATCGCGGTCGGCGCCCATGCTGATGCTATTCCCAGCACAGGAAGAGCAGAAGACTGTCCGAACTTATAGTCTGAGCAAAAAACTGCCATTTGATTGACTGAATTCAAGGGCCGTTGTGCGCCTTTACGCAATTGTGCCTATTCTGAAACCAGAATTTGGCAAGCCAAGCCGCCGAGTTTTTGGGATGTATCTAGTGTCAGATTGCAGCCATATGCATTCAGCAGATCAACGGCGATTGCCAAACCTAAACCGGTTCCGCTGACAGAAGTGTCTAAACGACCTCCCGAACGAAGCACTCCTTCACGTGCATTTTCAGGAATTCCAGGCCCGTCATCTTCAATGCAGATCTGAATGCCGTCTTCAACACGCTTTGCAGCGATCTGAACTGTTGATTGGCACCATTTGAGAGCGTTGTCGAGAAGGTTACCAATCACTTCTTCTATGTCTTGAGTGTCCATTCGCACCCAGAGACCGGCCTCGTGGTCTGAAGTAAGTGATTTCCCTTCGCGCTCTGCCATGACTGAAAACAGTCTGGACAATCTCCCTATTGAGTTCGAAAGATCGGTTTTTGAATGTGTCAATTCTCCAGTATTGGTCGCACGCATGCGCGCGAGGGAGCGGCCAAGCTGTGCATCGATCCGACCCAAAGCCTCTTCTGCTTGAATGGTATCGGCTCCGGTTTCCGACAAGTTTGTCAGTTCATTTCTGAGGATTGCTGTCGGCGTTTTCAGCGCATGCGCCAGGTCCGCCGCTTGCCGCCGCGAGCCCGATACAATCTCGCGGTTTCTGTGCAGAAGTTGATTGAGGTCTTCGACAAGTGGCGAAACCTCTTCGGGATAGTCTTTCGGCCTAAGGTCATCTCCCTTGTCCCAGCGATGCGTCACATCTGCGCGCAGTTTCCTGAGGGGGCCGATAATTGCAGACATCAACAGCAGCGAGCCAGCAACCCCGATCAGGCCGACCAACCCAAAAACCGGAAGCAGGTTATTCTGTGCGGCCCGGCGTTCGCTGATCAGCGCTTGCCTGCTTTCAGCGACCGTCACGCCCCACTCGGTTCCGTCTTCGAATGTGATTTTCTGATAGACGCTGCGAACCGCCTCATTATCCGGGCCAGTGGTGTTCCAGACGACTGCCTCTTCCCTCAGACGTGTAGGTTCGGAAATTGTTTCGTCAAACAGCGAGGCGGACGTAAATGTGGTTCCGCTGCCATCGGTCACTTGCCAATACCTGCCCGAGTACGGCGTTCCGTAGGCCGGGTCGAACATGAGATCACGCAAGGTTTCGGGGTTATTGGTGGTGCCGCTCAGCCCGACAACAAGTTGCGTGTGCCGTTCGCGCAGAGCCTCGTCGAACTGCACCAGAACACGCGTGTTGATATACGAAAACACAACCAATGTTCCGACGCCGACAGAAAGGGCTCCCGTGGCGAGACCCCCAAGCAAAGCACGCTGGCGCAGCGATAACATCAGGCCGTATCGATCATATAGCCGCGCCCTCTGACCGTTGTAATGAGGTCAGAGCCCAGTTTCTTACGCAGCCGGGTTATGAAGACGGCAATGGTGTTCGAATCCCTGTCACCGTCATATTCATAGATATGCTCTGACAACTCGGTACGTGACACCATGCGTCCGATGTTGTGGGCAAGGTATGTCAGAACTGCGATCTCTTGCGCCGTCAGATCAACAGGAACGCCGCCCACGCTGACGCGACCGTTTCGCGTATCGAGCATAACGTCCCCCATTTCGATAACCGGGTTTAACTGACCGCTTTGTCGGCGCAGGATGGCCCGTACACGAGCGGCCAGCTCGGGCATGTGAAATGGCTTCGTCATGTAGTCATCAGCACCTGCATCAAGACCATCCACGCGCTCGCTCCACCCATCGCGGGCGGTGAGGATCAACACGGGTGTCTTAACGCCCGCGCTGCGCCATTCGCGCAGGACAGAAATACCGTCGCGTTCCGGCAACCCGATGTCGAGGATGATCATGTCGTAAGGTTCGGTCGCACCCAGGTGCAGGGCGTCAGTACCATTCTTGGCCACATCTACCACGCGGCCTTCTGCGCTAAGAAGTTTCTTAATCTGCTCGCATAGCTGCGGTTCATCTTCGGCCAGAAGTACTCTCATATTCAAAAACTACAGTCACAACTGCTTTGGTTTAAGCCCTATTTTTTACCGTTGCCCTTGCCGTTCCCGCCAGAGTTGCCGCCGCCGTTTCCACCGCTGTTTCCGCCACCATTGCCGCTGCCGTTACCACCGCTATTACCTCCTCCGTTTCCACCACCATTTCCACCTCCATTGCCGCCGCCGTTGCCGCCGCCGTTGCCATTGCCACCGCCGTTTCCACCAGCATTGCTATTGCCACTGCTTTTGCCGTTGTTTCCACGGCTCGCAGAAGCTCCACGATTGCTGTTGGTGTCGCGGCTGTTGTTGGCGTTGGCGGGGTTCGAACGGGCTGCTTTCGATATTTGACGCCCAACACTGGATCGATTGGAAACGACTGTACCGGTCTGTGCATCCACAATGACACTGACAATTTTTCCATCGGGCTTTTTGACTAGAATACGATAGTAAATTTGATCAGCCTGAAACGCGCGCGCATCGACAGGGGTGCCGCCATAGGCTTTTTCGACACCTTTGATAACCCGTTTCAAACGAATGGTGTCCCCGGTCAGGGTCGCTTTGCGCAGTTCACCTTGCTTGAGCTCGCGTGTCTGGGCAGCCGCTTCCCTAAAAGGCAAAGCAACAATCAGGCTTGCTACCACCAAGATCACCTTCGCGCGCATGAAAGTCCTCGTATTTCGCGGCTAGAGACTACGTCTTTCGACATGAACCGATGATGAACAAGCAGTTAGCCCTGCGTTCAAGCACCCTCAAGTTAAATGGCAAGAAGCATTGGGGATTCGTGCGTGAATCGAGACTATTGAACATAGCGAGTTGTTTCAGAAAACTGATACCCGCTGATTTCCACCGAGGAGGTCGATATGAAAATCACCAGTTTGAGACTGCTAAAAGCATCGACCCTGGCAATCGCGTTGTTGGGATCTACAGCCATCGTAGCCACCGTTGCGGTGCCGGATATTGCATTTGCAAAGGAGGGCAAAGGCAATGGCGGTGGAAAGGGTAACGGTGGAGGCAACGGCAAAGGCGGCGATAAAGGAAACGGTGGAGGCAACGGCGGCGGAAAAGGCAATAGCGGTGGCAAAGGGAACTCCGCCAGCGGAGATCGTGATGACCACAGTTTCGCCGGTAACAAAGGCGGAAAGAAAGGTGCCGACAAAAGTTTTGGTGGCCGAAACACCGGTAAATCCAAGACAAAATCTTCGCGCTCTGCTTTGGGCAAGGGCGGTCGTTTTTCCTTGAAGGATATCTTTAGCGGCAAAGGCAAGTCGAGAACGGTCGCCACATCTGGAAAACGCTCGACCACCAGCGGAAGCAAACAAAAGCCCAGGACGTACAAGAAGCCTTCGAAAACAGTAATTGTCGAAGAGTCCATTCGCCCAGCGGTCAGGGAAAAGGGGAACAAGATGGCGGCACTTCTTGGTGCCCACCCGTCTGAGTTAGGGGCGCTCAATGCCGCCAACGCCAGCGCAACTGCATTAGAAAATGCAGCACCCAATTCCCGCGTAGGCCGAATTGCCAATTATCGAGATACCGTGTTGGCCGGAGAACCCTTGCGCGAAGAGCTTGAGGAACAATTGGAAGAGCTCGCTGGCTTGGAGCCGCCGGAGCGGACTGTTCCTGAGATTGAAGAAGACCTGGAAGCCGCGTTGAGTGAAGTCCAGGAAGACCAGGAACGCGTCGAGGATCTCGAACAAGCTCTGGAAGACGCAGGCGGAACTGACCCAGAGATTGAGGAGCAATTGGATGAAGCCCGCGCTGATTTGGACTCTTCGATCGAAGCAGCGCAGGACCTGAACGATGAACGTCAGGCTGCCGTCGAATACGAAGAAGCGACTGAACAAGTGCAAGAACTGGCTGACCAGGTCGAGGAACAGGAATTGACCGAACGGGAAGCCCTGGAAGCCGCCGCCAACAAACCCGTGACCGACGCCGTTGAACACGAGGTAAAGGTGC
Organism: Ruegeria sp. AD5; assembly: GCF_056542345.1. Classification (NCBI taxonomy): domain Bacteria; kingdom Pseudomonadati; phylum Pseudomonadota; class Alphaproteobacteria; order Rhodobacterales; family Roseobacteraceae; genus Ruegeria; species Ruegeria sp. AD5. The sequence goes on along the minus strand of NZ_JBQFZR010000001.1, from coordinate 754,292 downwards.
TGTTGGGTCTGTAACGAAAGACAACGACTCTCTGCGTCAATCAACCCTCAGTACTGACCACTCACGGAAGTACTGAAACCCGGGTCGGCCAAAGGCTTCACAGAATGGGTAGCAGCTGGCCGGATACTTTTGCATATCAAAGGCTACGCCCTTTTTCCCAAAGGCATAATAAAGAAACCCCGCCCCATAACTGGAGCGGGATTTAGTTTTCAATTCCAATATCTAGGACGAATACCGGGAATTGTGTGGGGGTCTGCTGAACTGCCTTCAGACGTTGTTATGTGCCTCGGAAAGCCGCTTGTTTTTGACGATCTGTGTTAATGCATTATCGATAGGAGGGAAGCGACCACTGCTCGATTTGGTCGTGGTTGGCAAACGTTCTTCGGCGATTTTGCCGGAGGTTTGCATCACAGCTGTTGTGCTGGACTCTTCAGTCACAAAGGCAGACTTGATCATGCGTTTCCCCTTGTCAGCGATCAAACGGAACAACGTCCCGAATGATCCAACACCATCACTATGCCTGAGACTGTTTGAACACTCTGAGAATACATTGTTCACGTTCAGTTAATGTTGTTCGCGAAATAAAGACAAACGAATAGGCGGGCGACCAGGTGGAGGAAGAACATCCCGTTTTAATGCTTTAGTTGAATTTGCGATGACAATCGCAGCCGATGATTTCAGCTCGTGAACAAACTGCTGCATCGGAAAGCGACTCTTCGCTTATGAACTCGCCAAGGCCCATTCAAGATCATATCTAGGCTAAGAAGCTGAAAAAGGCGCTGGGAATGAAAAAGATTGCTGGGATTCTGGCGGTGGCACTGACCGTGCAAGGCGCGTCATTTGCGAACGCCAGTGTCAGCTTGTGGAGCCTTAGCACGGGGCACGTTAGCGGAACCGGCGCTACCTCGCCGATCCATGTGAAATCCAAATCCGGACATTGTCCGCCGGGCTTGGCAAAAAAGGCAATCCCGTGCGTACCGCCTGGACAGGCAAAGAAATATCGACGTGGCGATTACATCTATGATGGGTATGTCCGCATTGATGATCCCAGCCGTTGGGGACTACGGCGCAACGGATATTACGTGCGTGCCGGAGATTATGTTTACGAAGTAAACCGTGAAACACATGAGGTGCTGAACCTGATAGGGGCAATCGCCGACATTCTGAATTGAGAGCTGGTATCGCTCACCACCTTGAAACACTGTTTGCGGCCATTCGGTTGGATTGCGGCAGTCGAAAGTATGGACTCGCTGCGGCCATTCACTGTGGTGCGCTTGGACTGGTGGTGAAGCACCGTGTCTCTGAGTTGGTACCTCTGATCACACTGGCGGCCTCCGGTTTGGGGATGGCCTATCTTGCTTGCAATCTGGGTGACCGCCATCCTGATCTGATCCGTGCACCGTTCCAAAAACCAATGCCGTATCGGAGCATCTGGCTTTTGCTGCATCGCGACCTTCGGAATACAGCCCGTGTCCGGCTATTCGTAGACTTTTTGGCCGAACGGGTCCGATCCCGGCGAAACGAGTTCTGGGTCTCGGGAACCGAAACGCGTGGTTAGCCGTCATGTCGTTAGGTCAGACGAATAACAAACTGGTACTCTTTTGAGACTTTGAAAGCAGCGCCGGTGAATAGCCGTTAATCTCGTTGGGTCAGATATGCTTGACGTTTGGGTCTTAATTGAATGACTTGATTGACCTGTTTGTTGAGGTTTTGGCCGTCGATTGAGTCAAAGATCAGTGAAGTTCCAAATATCTTGTTGAACGTCACACGAACCTGACCCAACCGTCACAGTTGGAACAGAAGTGCAGTGAACGTTCGAGATCGGAATGTGACTCCAACGTTGGACATAACTGAAGAGAGTATTCAAGCGTTTGCAGAGGCGTGTGAAGCTTGGCCAAGTTGCAGAGCACATTGAGCCCGCAGCGACCCATCTGGCTCTGGCGCTGGACCGAAGAGAAATCGAGACGATCCCCTGTGACGCCGGGTTGGTTCGCGCCTAAAGTGCGGAATATATCGAGAGAAAACCCAAAGCAAAGATCGCATCCAGAAAGCGATGTCATTCTTTTTGAACTTTATTTGTGTTCTTATATCGACTGCCTTCGCCACTACTGCAGTTGTAAAATATCCGGAACACAAAGTTTTCTTTTTGCCGGCATTTTGTCCGCACCATCCGATCGTTTCAGTCGCTTGGGACCGTCTTTTACCTTGATCTTCGGCTTCGCTAGTGGGCCTTTCAAGGTCACGGGCCAGGGGCTCTTCGACAGAGGTTCGCCAATCTTGCGGGGCTGCAGGTTTAAGTCCAAAACCTTGCCCGCTACATTAACACCGCCAAAGACGACGACTTGGACATGATCTGTCTCCAATGTGGTTTGTTTCGTCGAAATACTTCCATTGGAAATACTAATCGGTGCACGCAAACATATGATCGGAGCAACCTTTTGTTTCTCTTTGGTAAACACCCAAGGTAGTATCCCTAGCCCTGCCAGATCCAAAAGCTGGGTCTCGATCGAGCCGTCACGCATTGAGACCGTGGCATTGCCGTTCATGCTGTTGGCAAAATGCTTAGGTGAATCGGTTCCGCCGGTCACCGAAAAATCTGCATAGATGGTACCGCTTGCGCCCTTTTTGAAGTTCAGGTTGTGAAGAATTTCATCAAGCTGCCAGCCGCCTGCTGTGCCGGTCAGCGTGAGCAGATGCGCGTCGTTCGATAGATCCATTTGTCCGCTGACATCGAAATGAGCACCTCCGTATTCAAAATTCAAAGGTCCGGCCTTGAGTTCATTTTCGTTGAGCGTCAGTTCACTCTGCAAACTGCTGATGCCTTTGGCACCCTCTATGTGCCGAAGGTCAACGTCGACATCCATATCCATACCGGACAAGAGAATTGAACGCCCAATAGGTTTAAGTGTTACGTCTCTTAGAGGACTAGTGTCGCCGGATTCCTCAATGACGTCTTCCTCGTCGGGCTCTGGACCGCCTATTTTCCTCAATTGTGCAGCGGCCTGAACGATGGTTCGGATCTGATCTATCTTTATCAAGTCGCTCTCTATGGAACCCTGTAGTACAGGATCACTCGTTGCATCATCAAGATCGGCCACAATTTGCAAGACAGAGTCAGCAACCTTGATTTTGGCATTCGCATCCCAATCGGCTCCTTCGCTGGCAAGGCCAATTTCAAAGTTAGCCTGCCCAGTTTCCACCCGATCAAGCGATAGGGCTTCTAACAGGTCCGCTCCGGAGGGGACTTCTACTTGAATTGCCAAATCCAGGTTCTCGAATTTGAGCACATTTTTTACAGAGCCATGCACCTCAAGGTTCCAAAGTTCCGTTTTGCTTGTCTGGCCATCCAAATTTGTCAGCGAAAGCTGATTGATGTCGCCGTTCAAATGAAAGTTACCAGAAAATCGACCAAGTTGATCATCCGGTCCCAGAAGCTCTGGTGAGATCAAGCTGCTTGCGGGTATATCCATTAACCCGTCGGCCGATATGCCTTGTAATTGCAACGCGTCTTCGACCGAACCGTCCAAAATGATAAATGGATCAGCAGGGTTCCCAATTCTCAAATTGATGTTTCCAACACTCAAGGCGCCTTCGGGTGTTCTGGAAAGCTCGGAAAACTTAATCGGGGGCGGCCCTTCACCAGAGGTATCCAATGTGAACCCGTTGGTTTCAATGACCATTTGCCGCTGCGGGACCTGCCCGGGTACGCTATCGATAACCATGTCAACTGCTATTAGTTTTAGATCATACCGCGACGCGGCTGGGGCGGGTTCAGCATCTTCAGGGTACAACCGAATGCGGGTTGTCAGGGATACGTCTTCTGGGTTTCCCAACTCTCCGATTTGTCCCGTCAGCGAAAGGCTTTGCCCACCATCCAATTCAGTCAATACAGCCAGGTCATCAATCCGGGCTACGCCGTCGACTGATTTGAATGTTGCACCAATGCTTCCTGAACCCTCCAAAACGCGATTGAGTTTCAGGATATCAAGAAGCTGACCAAGTTCGGCAACCTCTATGGTCGTATTCACTTGTAGCCCGTTCTCTTGAGGGACTTCTTCGGCGGCAATCGCAATCTGTTCGAAATTCACAGCGACCTGAAACGGGTCGTCCGCGGGAATGCTCGCGTTCAGATCAAACTTCTCTCCATTTAGTGAACCAGCCCCAACCGCGGTCACAACGTCGGTTTCCGTATCACGCTTTAAATTCAGCTCAGGAAGCTGCAGATCCAGACCAAGCCCGTTTAGATCGTTCTGGTAAAGAACGGTGACATCGGTCAGGTCAATTTTGTGGTCCGTTAGGATTCCAGCAACAGACAGGTTTGCAGGTTTGGCCGGATCCCCGGCTTTAGCGCCCGTTTGGGAAGTGGGCTGCCAGTTTCCGACACCGTCTTTGTCCGTGATCAAGTTGAGGTGAACACCCGAGAGAGAAAGCTCACTCAGCGACAATTTGCTGTTCCAAAGGTCGCGGGCGGAAATTTTGAACTCAAGTTTGTCGATTGCTGCCAGGTTCGCTTCGGTCTTGATCGCGCCGCGTAGTACCAATCCCGCTGCGGATACCTGCAGTTGCCGGCCAAGGCCTAGACGCACTTCATCTTCTATTAACACGTCCTGACCAAGTTTCTTCGAGATCAGGTTTTTAACAAAAGTGGTTCTGACAGAAGAAAACAACGCAGAGGACAGGAAAAGCCATGCCACAACAACCGCGACGAACGCGACAGCGCAACAAACCATTACACCTCTTGTGATGAACCGCACGCTTTTCTCCTAAGGTTCTGATTCCTTTCTTGGGCAGACTAGACCATTAAAGCATCATGTTAATGGAATATGTGGCTTCTTATTTTGCTGAACCCTAAATGACCTTGACCATTTAGCCGACTTCTCTTGCGGAATTGGTGGGGCGGCCAAGAGACGGTTAAAGGACCAAATTTAGGATGTGCTGCTGACCCAGTTTCAAAATAGCTGGCTTGAAACGCGTTTAATGTTTCATAAACGAGCACATTGCATTACCTTTGACTACTGCGCCTGGACGCCCCAATTAAACTAGACGCGGTTAAAATGCTTCAATTTCCCACATCCATCTAATTACTGTTATATGTGAATTCTTCAAACGACGGGGACACAATGAATTCGCTAACTAGAATAACACGTGGGATAGGCGTCGCTTTCAAGGACGGTAGAGTGAAAGGCCTTCTTGCCTTCACAGTCGGAATGATTTTATGGGCCTCGGTCTTCTACCACTTTGTCGAAGGTTGGAGTTGGCTAGACTCGATCTACTTTTCCGTAGTGACAATTTCGACCGTAGGGTTCGGTGACTTCTCACCTGAAACTGCGGCGGGGAAAATCTTCACAATGGTGTATATCATTGTAGGCTTGGGTGTTTTCGTGACTGCGGCGACCACAGTGGCAGATACAATCTTGTCCCAAGACGACGAAAAAACGGACAAATAGATTATCCCCAATTGAGGCAATTTGAGTTCATGCGCAGGTATCAGTGCGACCGCGCATCTGAAGCCGTGCCTCGGATTCACTCGTACCTTCAAACTGATAGATGATCGCCGAAAACTCAAAAAATATACATATTACGTTTTTTGAGTGTATTGTTTGGAAAACAGATAGTGGAGGGATGGAATGGAAAAGACCCAGGACGCGAAGATTGTCGACCTCGCGATACGATTGCTCTTTCTCGGATTATTCCTCTACAGCGCCCTGGTCATGGTGGCTCCGCTTGCAAGTGTGGTTATCTGGGCAACGATACTCTGCGTCGCGCTCTACCCGGCATTTGATTGGCTGCAATCCAAGCTGGGAGGACGTAAGAAGCTTGCCACAACAATTATCGTTCTGTTGGGCCTTGTTCTGACCCTGGGGCCAGTCGCAACTGCGGTGTCTGGTGCTGCAGAACTAGGGTCTGATTTCGCGGAACAAGCAGACAAGGGTGAATTGAAAATCCCCCCTGCGCCCGAGGGCCTCAAGGAATTGCCGTTGGTTGGAAATAAAATCTCCGATGTCTGGGGAATGTTTGAGCGCAATCTTGACGGCGCGCTTGCAAAATACGGCGCGCAAATCCTTGAGATAACCAAATCGCTCTTCGGAAAGGTGCTGGGCATTGGTATCGGGCTTCTTGGCTTAGCTCTGTCCGTGTTGATTATGGGGGCATTGTTCAGCCCGGGGCCAAATTTGGTCCAGGGTCTTCAGCGCTTTGCCAACCGTGTCTTTGCACCACGCGGCGGTGAATTCGTGACACTGGCAGGCGCAACGATCCGGAACGTTACAAAAGGCGTGATTGGCGTAGCAGCCATTCAGGCTGTTTTCGTTTGGATACTGCTGGCGTTGTTTGGGATTTCTTCGGCCGCCACGCTGGCATTTGTCTGCCTCATACTCTCGATTATCCAAATCGGGCCCGGACTGGTTCTGATACCCGTTATTATCTACGCTTGGAGTTCTATGTCCGGCGGAACTGCTCTGATCTTCACCATATTGGCCGTTCCCGTCATGATAATGGACAGTTTCCTAAGACCCGTGTTCATCTCAAAAGGCCTTGAGACTCCCATGCTGGTCATCCTCATCGGTGTTCTCGGAGGTATGATGGCGTACGGGTTGATTGGCGTTTTTATGGGGCCGGTTCTCTTTGCTGTCTTCTATGAGCTGTTCAAGGTTTGGATTGATACCTCACCTGAAGCCGAGGGCACAGTTGAAGGCGCGGCGAAATGAGGAAAACGATATGGACAACCCTGGCTGTCATTCTGATTTTTCTTGTCTGGTATCTGGTCGCTGATCGAAAAACGCCATTTACCGGGAACGCCAGAGTAAAAGCGGTGGCCACCCAAATCGTGCCTCAGGTGACCGGAACGGTAACGGAAGTTTTGGTAGAAAACGGCCAAGTCGTTTCGGCAGGTGATGTTCTGGTTCGAATAGATTCCAGACCCTACGAAATCGAGCGTTCAAAGGCGGAAGCTGATCTTGAAGCGGCAACCCAAGAGGTGGGTGCGTCTTCGGCAGAGGTAAGTGCGGCACAAGCCAAACTCGCAAGGGCGCAGAGCGATCTGGATACGATGCGCATTCAGACGGAACGTGTATTTGCGCTCGAAAAGAAAGGGTTGATTGCCGTCTCAAAGGCCGATGATGCACGAGGACAACTGGCAGAATCTGAGGCAAACTTTGAGAACGCAAAAGCTGATCTGGAAAAAGCGAAGCAAAGGCTTGGTGACGATGGGATTGAAAACCCGAAAATCCAGCGCGCACTGGCGGCCTTGGCGGATGCGGAACTGAACCTTGAATGGACCGAACTGCGTGCTCCGGCGACAGGTGTCATTTCTAATCTGCTGATTGCCCCCGGAACGTATGCGCGATCCGGTCAGGATCTTTTGACGTTTCTGGATGCAACCGACGTCTGGATAGAGGCGTATTTTACCGAGAACAATCTGGGAAGAGCTTCAATAGGGTCTCCGGTTGATGTGGTGTTGGATATGCATCCAGGTAAGATTGTTCCGGGCGTCATTGAGAGCTTTAGTGCTGCTGTTTCTTTGAGTGGCGGTGATGAGCCGGGGCAATTGGCGAGCCCGCCAAGCACCAAGGGATTTTTGCGGGAGCCTGAAAGGTTTCCGGTCAGGATTGTTTTACCCGGCTATGAAGCTGGAAGTGCCGAAGACGATCTTCGCTTTCAACTGAACGGGCAGGCCGATGTGATCATGTATCTAAGCGACAACTCGTTGCTGAACCTCGTAGGCCGCGCCTACATCCGCGTAGTTTCAATCTTCTCCTATGCGTACTGAGGATCAAAGCTCTGTCACCCGGCTTGCGCTGGGTGTTACCGGTGTCTTTGCATTGGGCCTATTTCTTGGGTGGCCCCTTGCCGTTGTTGGGGCGGTGTTCACTGCCCTTTTCCTTCAAGCACCTGCGGCACTACCTTTGGCAGCATTTGGTAAGCTGTTTGTCTTCTCGATTGGATTGATGTTCATTTCATTCCTTTTGTCGTCAATCTTCTCACCTTATCCTCTTGTGTTTCTCATTCTGGTGGCCATTGGAATAATCCTGTCTTTCATTTGGTCAGTTTCCGGTGCCGGAGTATTGCCGGGTGTCATCGCTCTCATGGGGGCGTTGATGATTCCGAATTTGGTGCTGCAATCACAGGATCTGGCTTTGGTGCTTGTGTATTGGATCCCGTTGAACCTGCTGTTTGCTGGCTTCGTATCGACGCTGATGTTCGTGTTGATACCCGCTGCACCTCAAACGGCACCTCAAAAGAAAGCTGCAGCATCGCCGGACTTCGACTCACATCGCCGAATAGTCAGGATGTCTCTTGTCACAGTGCCCTTTGCTATGGCGTTCTTTATTTCCGGCGCTTCTGCTTTGTTGGTTCTGTTTTTTGTCGCCCTGCTGAGCCAGCAACTTGCGGCAATGCCAGCTGCAGGCAAAGCAGTTGCAAAAGCAATGCTGACGGCAAATCTACTTGGGGCGGCAGTCTCCATCATATGCTATGAAATAAACGTAATAGCTCCGGTTATTCTAACCCCCATTCTGCTGTGTTTTTTCTTTTGCCTAACACTCGGAGCACTTGGAAAGTCAAAAGTCCCGCTCGCCGCCGCCGCCGGTTCCGCGATTACAACAGCTCTGATTGTATATGGCGGTTCGGTTGCGCCGTTTTCAGACGAGGCTGACGTCAAGAGCATCACTCGCGTATTGCAAGTCGCCAGCGCCGCTTTCTTTGTAATTATCGCATATGTCGTGGTGGATGAATTCTGGCCAGAAAAAGAACGCCAGGCGACTCCATGAAGTTAGTTGCGATAAAGCTTGGCGCTGAAACCAGCAGAGTTCCCGTTTGACCGATTTTTGCAACCATCGCTCGAATTGCAGCGTCATGGCAAACCGCGAACATCGCTGAAGCGGTTTTATGTCAAGCGATCTCTGGTTGAGTGATGGCTGTTCGGTGGAGCGAATATGAAGGGCTGCCTCGCGGACAAAGCTGCCCTTCACCTGTTTGGTTTCAATGAACGCTCGCAACCAAATGCGCACATACCAGATCCGCAGATTGGACAGGGAGCAACTATGGCCGCATAGGTAAACTAACGTTGGGCATGCGATGAAGTGGGCTTTTTTTCGCAACCTATTCTGCGCGGTTGCACCTGCATCCGGTCAATTTGCGCGCTTTGCAATCGACTAGTGCCTTGAGCCGATCTACCACCTCAACGAAATCGAGGTTTAGCGCTTTAGAACCCACTTATGCGTTCTATGAGCCAGTACATCGATACCGACCCGATGCCATAAGCGGCAATCACAGTCGCCCTTTGGCTAACTGGACGTGCCATCAATCGCCAGATCGCGACAAGAAGTGCCAAAGCTCCGACAAAGCTCAACTGACCAGCTTCGACGCCTAGGTTGAAGGCAAACAAGGCTGCAGGAATATCGTTGGAGGGAAGTCCTATCTCGGCCAAAGCGCCTGCAAAACCAAGGCCGTGCAAAAGCCCAAATCCGAAACAAACGATCCAGGGCTTTTGTTTTGAAAGTCGAAAACGCCCGTCACCGCCCTTAACAATTTCCATTGCCAAAAAAACGATAGAAAGCGCAATGACGGCCTCGACCGGCGGGCCGGGGACATTCAGAAATCCCAGCGTTGCCAGTGCCAGTGTTATTGAATGTGCCAAGGTGAATGCCGTGATTGCTCCCGCCAGTCTCCACGGATCAGGGACCAAAATAAATAGGGCGAAGACGAAGAGCAGATGATCCCAGCCTTCTAGTATGTGTTCATAACCCAACTGAAAATAGGCTATGAAAACAGACCATGTTGTCTGTTCAAAAGGTATGTTTTGGATGGCAGCATCCGGGGTGAAACGAAGCGTGGCAGGCTCGGCGTGCAGAGGATGCACACGGACCAAAACGTCGTTCTTTTGTGCTGCCAGTCCGTCGATCTCGATGGATTGGCCCGCGATCTCAGCACGGCATTCGACAACCCAGGAAGAAACCCACGCTCGCCCATCGGAGATTGGGTCAGGGCCGTGTGAGGGTGTACAGCCATCCGGTAACACCGCATCAATCGCCATTGGTTGACCATACACATCTGGTTTTCGCCAATGAACACTCCAAGTGTCCGTAGTGATTTGTCGAATTTCCAAGTATCCCGGATCAAGCGCATGCGCGTTGGCGTACCCCGTGGGCCACGTGAACAGCAGAGCAAACATCAAGCTGAAGATGAAGTTCATTTGACCTGACCTGTGAGATCGGGTGCTGTGATCTCATAATTGTCGGCAAGAGCCTTGTATTGCGCCTGCGCCAAATCTTCGCTCATGGCGCGACGCCAATCACGAAGCACCACACTGTGGATCTCTTGCAAGCGAGGTATCCGGCTTGGTTCAATGGCAAGCACTTTCACCAGATGGATGCCGTAACCTGATTGGACCGGCCCCATCCACTGACCTTTTTCGAGATTGGAGAGACCATTGGAAAATCCGGTTCCAAAGACCGAGTCGATTACCCGTGTCGCGGTTAGGGGCATTGATGCAGGCAGTAGTGTCGCGCTTTCCAAGCCGGAAGTCTCCTGTTCCGCACGCAAGGCGGCCAGTGCCCTTTCAATCTCGGTCTCACTTGGTCCTTCACCAAGAAAAACTTGAGTGAACGCGACCTTATTGGGTGTCGCGTAGCGGTCCGTGTTTTGTTGGAGAAAAGCCTCTAGATCTTCGTCTTCTGGAATAACTGAAGCGGCGATGGCTTCGGTCAGAAAATCCATCTTTTGGCTCAGCCGCGACCTGATCACGCTATCTCCGCGTTCCAAGCCAAGCTTTCTTGCTTCCCTAACTAAAACTTCTTCGCGAATTGAAGCGTCGACCAACGCTTGTAGCTCGGAACCGCTTGGCTGGCGTTTCCACCTTGCTTCGAACTGTGAAGCTAACAGCGCGGCATCACTTTCGCTTATAGCTATCGTCTCCGGATCTGCAGCGGCGTCGTTATCTGGTGATATTATGTGGAACCAAATGAATATGGCAGCTCCGATCAAGAAGAAATGGAACAGAGGTTCTTTCACTATTCGCATGAAGGCTCCTGCGTGAAACGCGATACGGCATTATGTTTTATGCTGGCATCAGGCAGTTGAGTAACACAAGGAATTGCAACTCAAGGCGCGCCGCTTATCATAAGAGCGTCCCGAGTTAGTGATTGCGACCTGGGTCCCCAAATCTGCACGAAGTAAGGTCACTCTGCCGGCGTGTACCAAATCGGCGAGGAATACGCGCGCTCCTGATGCGTAAGTACCGCATCTTCTGGCAGCTCCGCACCAAACCTCAGTTTGTCGTACAACACCCAGCGTGGGGTTGGGATTTCGAGCGCACGTACGTAATAGAATGCCCGCGCATTTGGATCGAAATCAGGGTCAGACCAAACGGTTACCAGTTCAGCGGTTCCAATTGTATTGGTCCAGCTGGCGGTTTCCAGATCCACGGTATTCCCAACCGCAGGGATCTTGCCGTTTTGATCAGCAACACGGTTGTCCGACCATGCCACGTCATAGACGTTTTCCTGCAAAGCACCTTCGGAATCGAGCCATCCCTTTATCACCTGTACGCGATCCAGGTTGGCCCCGACCGGGTCGCGCAGAGCAGCGATCAGGAATGTGGGCGGACCTTCACCCTCGCGAGGTCGCAGATCCGAACCCATTGGAACACCTTTGGTGTAGCCCACATCTGCAAGAAAGCGAGTTTCGACATCAGCGTCGAGGAAATCCCATCCGCCAAAGAACCGCAGACCAATCCGCGGTCCAGTGCTCGCGTAGGTTTCGCGCCGCTTGAATGCATCGAAGATCGCAGCGCGAGTATTGTCGGTCGCCCAAACGGCCGTGTACCCGGAAGCTACAAGGAGGTCGCCAGGAATTTCGCCAAGATCGTTGGCGATGAAAGGATGCTTTATTCTCGTGGCCGAAGGTTCAACGCTGACGGATTTTCCAAAGAAGTTGTCTTCCTCAGCAGTTGCCAGAGACGTGTGGCTGTCCGTCGCGCCACCCATGCCAAACTTATATGGGTTCACGCCGAACTTCTCTTCCAACAACAAACCGCGCTTCAAGGCTTCTCGGGCGTACTCGCCGGCCAGCATGTCATCGGTTTTCAGCTCGGTTATGTCGAGATTGCCAACGTCCCAGTTTTCGTAATCCGCGAATTCGTCGTCGGGGCTCAGATAGGGGTGCGCTTCGCCGTCGCCCTTGATCTGAGTGACTTCGTAATGGGGCTCCCATTTTGCGCGGGCAGCCACATATTCCTCGTCGACCTTGCCACCGTGATAGGTGTCTTCGGTCGGGAACATCCATCCGTTCGACAGGTTGCCATTATGGGCGAAAGCTACCGCGCGACCACCCGTTTTTTCTTGATAGTCATCTAGCCATGAATACAGTGTTCTTGGGTCGGTATCACCAAATGGCGGTTGCGTGACTGGCGGCACCATCTGAAGCGCCCTGATGGGCCCATCGCGCAGCATAACATTCCGGTGCAGGTTGAAGCCCTTGGGTACAGAAGTCCACTCGAACCCTATGAACGCCGTGAAATTGCCGGGGTCGTTATGTTCTTCCGCAGCCAGAACGATTTGCTCCCATGTAAAAGCAAAAGCGTCAGCACCCGGGCTGTAGGAGTCCAGAAGGACTTCTGGCAGGGTCATTTGCGAGAAATTGGTGATGATATCGAACGCCGCTTTGCCGGCCTCTTCGCCGCCTGCCTTGTAACCTTCGTACCATTCCAAACCTTTCGGATCGGCAAGAACGCCTGGCTTGCCAGCCTGAAGGTCAGGGGCGAATCCCATTAGGTCAGTGTGATCCGTGAGAACCATCCAGTCCAAAGGCCGGGCCAGTCTTACTGGTTGACCCGTTGAAGAAGTAACCTGTTCACCTTTTGCAAAACGCCATGCTTCATCAGGCAACAGAGTGTTCCCAAAAGCACCTGCGTCCAGCGAAAGCCCGGTGTGAAGATGCGTGTCTCCCCACAGCGGTCGCTCGGGGAAAGTGCGTTCGGCATACGGGGAATACGGTTGATCTGAGAACAAGCCTGCCGCGGCTTCTTCACTTGGAACAGCATCTGCAAGGACAGTCGATGATGTCAGCCCTAGTGAGATAGAACAAACAAAAGCTCGAAGCATGTGGAACTCCTAAATCAAGATAGCGCGGTGGTGCCGATGACCTACAACTCAAGAATTTATATTCCTATTTATCTATATAACATCAATTTTCCGTTTGTGGGGATATTCCGCTTTTGGCATTGTCACGATGGTACACTTAGGAGTTTGTCTGAAGAAGTTGGTCTAACAATAACTCCATAAGCCATCTCCTAGATTGTTGTGCTCAACATCGATAACGGAAGCTTTAGAGAAATTGCGACTCAGCACCGTTAGGATTGGCAAATGCTCGGCCGCCCTCCATTGCAGCAGCCATCTAACTTTAAGATGAAGGCCTGAGATGGATCTTGGGATGATTTAAGATCAGCAACTCGCCGCAGCCCAAACCAGGCCTTCAAACCTACGCCTTGCAATTCTAGCTTTGCAGACTTTGCCGCTATTAGCGATTAACTGTTTTAATGTCCGCTCTCAGATCAAAGAAGAAAGCAAAAAAAGCGGTCAGGCTAAGGAAAGCTGACCTTCGACGACCCGGAGCTGAAGGCCCCGCTTGCGGACAAAGCGAGGGTAAATTTCAGAACTGAATCGCGGTAATTTAAGTTGCTAATAGTATCAAGATATTCAACGCTGTGCATCAGATGGGCGCGCGCGCATTGCTCGGAAGCTTGCTTGAGGGTCCCGTTCAGCCAATCCCTGCGTTGGCGAGGATCAATGTTTGCACAATGATTGGATAGCCCCATGGCCTTCTCATTTCGCTTCCTGTTAGCGCCCGTTGCATTAATCGCCCTTGCGACGACGGCAGTACACGCTCAAACCGCCGACACCATATACACCAATGCGCAGGTCTAAACGGTCGACCCTGAACAAGAATGGGCCCAGGCGTTTGCGATTGAGGATGGACGTTTCATTGCTGTCGGTTCTGCAGAAGAAGTCGTTGCGCTGGCTGGGAGCGAGACTGAAACGATCGACCTTGCGGGTGCGATGGTATTGCCGGGCCTTTATGACATCCATGTTCATTTCCGCAATTGGTACGTTGCTGCGGCATTGTCTGACGAGGTGATCCTACTCCCGGGCGATGCCGACCCGGAAGCGGCAACGGAGTTGATTCGCGAATTTGTAGCTGCGCGCCCAGATCTCGAATACCTTTTTGGATCTGGATTGGCCAACGAGCTGTTTGATGGAGAACCGAACACTACTTGGCTTGATGAGGCAGTCTCTGATATTCCGGCCTATATTATCACTGCAACTGGGCACGAGGCAGTGCTGAATACACCGGCGATGATCGATAGCGGTATTGATGTCGATACACCGGACCCACGGAACGGGATCATTGTGCGGGATCCAGAAACAGGAGAAGCAACAGGCTACATGAAAGAGGCCGCGATGGGTCTTTACGCGATGCCATTTCTACGCGGGCTGGATATCGAAACCCACGTTGATGGCGCAAGGGACGTGCTACACTTGCTTGCCTCAATGGGTGTGACATCTGCCAGAAACATGCATAGCGAATTGATAAATGTGCAGGCGCTACATCGGCTTGCAACGACCGAGGGGCTTCCGATCAGGGTTAGTGTGGCGTGGACCTACGATTCTCCGACGCGGGCATATCAATCCGTGGAAGACCAACGTGCTGCAATCGACACGTTTCAAGACTTGATCGCGCCACGGCTGGACCCAACCTTTATTAAGGTCAATATCGATGGCATTCCGACTGAAACCGGTGCGATGCTGGAACCTTTCCTAACGAACGCCTCGAAAGCGGAACAGTCCCAATCTGACGCGGTTTCAAAGTATGATCCTCTTGCTTCTGGTCAGGGCGACTATGGGCTAATCTTTTTCACCGAAGAGGAACTTGTGGCCGACATTATCCGGTTTGAAGAACAAGGTATGAAAGGCATGGTTTTCCACACTGTGGGTGATCGCGGTGCTAGGCTTGTTCTGGACGCAATGGAAATCGCACGAAACCAACTGGGCGAGCTGAAAGGCCGCTACCAGCTTGCCCATTCGTTTTTCATATCGGAAGATGACATGCCAAGACTGGTAGAACTCGATCTGACACCGGAATTCTCGCCAGTACTATGGTTTTCGAACCCCCACAACGATGTCGTCAACCGCGTGGTTGGCCCGGAACGCGCGCAGAGGGTTTTCCCAATGCGCTCTGTGGCTGACGCCGGAGGACGGGTCGTTATCGCTTCTGATGGTCCGTTGTTCATGCAGACCCCATTGGCATCGATCGAGGCGGCCGTGACCCGTATCGATCCTGTGGCTGACACGAGTCCACCCGATCCTGCGGTGGGCCAAGCGATCACGCTGAAGCAGGCAATTGATGCCCGCACAATCAACTCTGCATACTTGGATTTTGCGGAAGAAGAGCTTGGCTCAATCGAAACCGGCAAGCTTGCCGATTTCATCGTGCTTGACCGCAACCTATTTGAAATTCCGATCTCGGAGGTCAGTGAGACGCAGATATTAAAGACGTTCGTCGAGGGCGAGATGGTTTTTGAGGCCAAATAACGTTTTGATCTGAGTTTATTTAACTCACTGGCAGCAAGGCTTCCGAAAGAGACGCATGGTCCAGGCTCTCTTGGGGGTTACAAGGCCATGCGCTTGTGAACGCACCGGGTTCAATTCGGCAAGGCCGAGCGCCTGTACAAGTGTTTGTTTCAAGGCACGCCTTCAACCATGTAATTCTCGCTTTCCGTGCTTCTTTTTCATTGGCAAACCTTGCGTCATTGGGCGCGATGGGCTCGAGGCACGTGTTTGGCAAACTTGAATAATTGGCTGTTAAGCAGACAAAAGCTGCCGTTGATCGTTCAGTACGATCGGTACTCAAAAAACTAGTCGGTGGGCATTCTGAGAAAGCCGCTATCGCACCTTCTTCACTTTCTGGGTTGTGCTTTTGATCACAACGAGTGTCTCATCTGCTTGTAATATGTTCGTTGGATCTTAGCCGTGTTCGAAGCGCCGACATACCTCGCGATAACATCGATTGCAGTCATTGGTACTGTTCACGTCTTCTGCGTGTCTTTTTTCCGCAGATTCCCGGCCCCGGCAAGCTGGCTATCTGATTTTTCATCAGGGATCGGACTTGGCTATGCTTTCCTTTTCTTGCTGCCAAAAATCGGTGAATTGTCAGCCGGTTTAGCTGCAACCGGGAAATGGGAACACTCGCTGTATGGTTACTCTCTGCTAGGATTTCTCGCTTACTATTTGTTGGAAGCCGGTCGCGAGATAGGGGTCGACAACAGGTTGTCTCTTGGCTTGGATACAGTGGCACTCGGAACCTATAACTGCTTGCTTGCCATTACAGTCATGCAAGCAACCGCAACTTCGCCTGAACTGTACGTCATAGGAACGTTGGCCTATTCGCTGCATTTATTTGGAGTGAATATTTATCTCTACAAAACCCACCCCGGGCATATGTCTGGATGGCTACGTGCATACTTTGTCGCTTCACTTACGGTCGGCATATTGATCGGTCTCAACGCGGACAAAAGTAGCATGCTCTATTCAATCGCGACCGGGTTAACGGGGGGCGTGATTATAGCTCTATCTCTTCGGGTTAAACTGCCCGATCGTTCTTCAATGAATACAAAGGCTCTTTTGATTGGTGTGGTGTTCGCTGCGGTCGCAGTTGTTGTAACCCGGTACTGATCCGAGGACACTATTGGACTTTTCTTTAGATTAATGAACCGGATGTTTCTCAGCCTTTTTTGAGAGGTATGGGCAAAGCATCGGATTGCTCTTCAGACAGCGCCCTCTACCAATTGGCTTTGAAAACACAATTAGAACTTCAGACGGATGATCGTGCGTTTGCCACAATTGTTATTTTCGTCCGGCCACAATCCGATCTAAGATTAACGCGCAGAACAAGATTGCCAAACCGGCCAGAATTCCTTGTCCCGCCGCTGCGTATTGCAGTGCCTCTAGCACGTCCTCGCCCAAACCCTTGGCACCGATCAGCGAGGCGACAACAACCATTGCCAGAGACATCAGGATAGTCTGGTTCACACCTGCCATGATGGTTTTGTGCGCCAAGGGCAGGTCTACCCGCCATAGCAGGTAACGAGGCGTTGCTCCAAAGGCCAAAGCGGCTTCCCGCACAGTTTCAGGGACTTGTTGCAGGCCAAGTACGGTAAAGCGGATTACCGGAGGGCTACCGAAAATCATGGTTGCAACTACGCCTGCAGGCTTTCCAGATCCAATAAAAGCCACCACCGGGATCAAGTAGACGAAGGAGGGCATTGACTGCATGAAATCTAGAATGGGCCGCACGATGGCAAAAGCACGTGGGCGACGGGCGCAGTAGATACCCAATGGAATGCCCAGCGTGATCGAAATCAGCGCCGCGGCGCCCAACAGGGCGATTGTAGTCATCGCCTTTTCCCAAAAATCCAGCAGGCCTAGATAGGCCAGCGCGGCTCCGGTGAAGATCGCCACACGGGGACCAGCCGACAGGTAAGCCAGCATGATGATCACCAAAGCTACGACCGGCCAGGGGGTATCGACCAGCACAACCTCGATCCAGTCCAGCAGGGTGCGCATCCCATAGGTCAGCCCATCAAAGAAGCCGCGC
Organism: Ruegeria sp. AD5; assembly: GCF_056542345.1. Lineage (NCBI taxonomy): Bacteria > Pseudomonadati > Pseudomonadota > Alphaproteobacteria > Rhodobacterales > Roseobacteraceae > Ruegeria > Ruegeria sp. AD5. Next base: position 736,643 of record NZ_JBQFZR010000001.1, on the reverse strand, counting down.
CCGGCAGTCTTGGTCCACTCGAACACCGCTTGCACACCATCGCCTACGTTCAGACGCCAGTCCCGGTTGGTTGGGAAGGTCTTGAGCACAGCCACCGCGTCCGGTTGTGCAAATTTGATCATAGACAGGATCACCACCACAGCGGTCAACGCCGTCGCCACAATCAGCCGAGAGATAGACCAGCCGTGGGCTACACTTGGGTCTGAACGCCAGCGCGCGAATTGACCTTCAAGCGTCCAGTTGGCCAGAGAAGCAGCTAAAAACTTGACTGCCAGCAGAAGGGCGATCCCAATGATCAGATACGTGACACCGGTAGAGTCCGCTGTGCGTGCGGCCTCCTGCGCGCCAGCCAGAGCTCCTTCAAGTGATTCCGCCGCGCGTTTCAACGACTCCAACGTGGTCGACCCGGATTGCTCCGCCGCTGCAATCTGCTGTCGGCGCAGCTCCAGTGTCTGCTCGATCTGTATCGCCCGCTCGCGGAACTCGCGCCCAAGATCACCAAACAAACCCAGACCGATCTGGATGTAGGCCAGCGTTTCCAAAACCAAAAACCCGAGAAACCACGACCACAGCCCGCGTGCACCAAACCAGATCGGCCCGAGGATTGCTGCAGCTGTGTTTAATGTAAAGCGATAGCCTGGGGCCTGCATCATATAGGCGAAGGTCTTCTGGTAATAGGCGTTCCCCTGACCGACAAAATCTCCTATTAGCCCATTCAGACGGTCGGCGGTTTCCGGTTGGATCTGTTGCGTATCAACATGTTTCATATCGTTGCCCTTACGCCTGACTGTCCTGAATTGCGCGGATCAAACCCGCACGGTTAATAACACCTACCGTCTTGCCATCCTGCGTCACGGCTACGACTCCATGTCCGTCCACGCAGAGGTTCATCAGGTCGGACAGATCCATATCTGGGTGAGCCTCTTTGGCATCCTCCGGGAGTTCGCCGTGATGCGCCTCGAACTCATCGACCGGTTTCATGACCGCATGGGCGAAGATCATATTGAGTTTCGAAATCCCCGCCACAAAGTCGGCCACATAGTCGTCAGCGGGGTTGAGTATGATCTCTTCCGGTGTGCCGATCTGCACGATGCGCCCGTCCTTCATGATCGCGATGCGGTGGCCGATGCGGATTGCTTCATCCAGGTCGTGGGTGATAAACATCGTGGTTTTGTTCAGCTTGTGACTGAGGTCCATGAACTGATCCTGCAACTGCTTGCGGATTAGCGGGTCTAGGGCCGAGAACGGCTCATCCATCAAAAGGATTTCAGGGTCTGCAGCGATCGCACGGGCCAGTCCCACGCGTTGTTGCATACCGCCTGACAGCTCATGTGCGTATTTGTCTTCCCAACCGTTCAGCTCGACCAGCTCCAGCACCCGGTCGGCCTCTTCCCAGCGGCGTGCTTTTCCGGTTCCGCGAATTTCCAGCGGCATTGCTACATTGTCGCGGACTGTGCGGTGAGGCATCAAGCCAAAGTTCTGGAACACCATCGCAACGCGCCGGTTACGCAGATCGCGCAGACCTTCATCGTTCAGGCCCATCACATCCTCGCCATCCAGATAGATATGCCCGTCAGTGGGCTCCAGCAGACGGTTCACATGACGCACAAGGGTCGATTTACCCGAACCCGACAGGCCCATGACGCAGAACAGTTCACCTCGTTCGATCTCAAAGCTGGCATCAGCCACGCCGACAACGCAGTTGAAGCGTTCCAGCACCTCGGCCTTGCTCAGGCCATCGCTGTGGATAGCGTTCAAAGCCTCCTGCGAGCGTGTACCGAAAACTTTCCACACGCCTTTTGCGTCGATTGCTATTTCCGCTGTCATATTGGCCCCATTGGAATTGTGTTGGTTCGCGCCCCCGATAGTCAGGGGCGCATGGGCTTTAGTTGGTCGTCAGTCCCAGCCAACCGTCGACGATATCGCCGTTGGCGGCGATCCATTCGGCTACGACTTCATCCGTGTCACGGCCCTTGACTACGACTTCATAAGTCAGACCGCTTAGCTCTCCCGCATCCATGTCGATATTGGCAAGGAAAGAGGCCGCTGCCGGGTTGCGCTGTTCCAGCGATTTCGAATGCGCCACTGTCACGGTTTTGACCGGTTCACCCGTGCTGACATGGGATTTGTTATACCAATCGGCATCCTGATCGGGCTGAACCATCTTGTAGGTGGCCGCGTCGTGCTCGGGCTCTTCCAGAATGGTCACATCATATAAGGCGTGCACGTAGTGTGGCGCGTAGCAGTAGAAGGCCGCGCCTTTCTTCTGGTCGATCTGATCTTTCAGACGGGAATAGAACACGGTTTCGTCTTCGGTGGTCGGCGTCAGAAATGTCTCGATCCCATAATCCCGCACCCGCACCTTGAACGTGTTGGTCGAGGCCCAGCCCGAGGCACCAACCCAGACCTCACCCATGCCGTCGCCATCGGAGTCAAACAGCTCTTGCGCGACGGGTGTCGCCAGGTCGTAGATCGAACGGATGTTGTGATCTTCGACCATGTAGTTTGGCACACAAATCCCAGCGCGGCCTTCGTAACTGCCTGAGGACAAACCTACGGTGCCTTTCTGATCGACATATTCATCCGTAAAGGACGACTGGTTCGGCAGCCAAACATCCGGGTGTACGTCGATGTCACCACGACCGCCATCCATGGCGGCAAAGATCACCGCGTTTGCTCCGGGGGCATAGCCAGCTTCTCCACCCAAGCGGGTCTCAATGATCTGGCCGATCACACGGCTCATTATTTTGGCACCGGGCCAGCTGGGCTCGCCCACCATAACCTTTTCTTGTGCCATCGCCGTTGTTGCGCCGAAAGCAAAGGTCAAGGTTGCAATAAGTTTCAGTTTTTTCATGTACTTTCTCCCGTTGCGTTGAGTTGCATGCGCCTTCAGGCGCGCGCCCGCTTACGTTGCGGGTCTATGAATGGAATATCCGAGACGGTGGCTCGCAGGCGTTTCATCCGCCCGTCGAGTTGACCGATCTCAAGTTGAGTGCCGTTTTCCGCGTGTTCGATGGATAACCGTGCCATTGCGATTGCGTGTTCCAGCGTCGGTGATCGGGTGGCAGACGTTACCACTCCTACTTGCCGTTCACCTGTATAGACGGGTGCACCGTGCGTTGGCACATCATCGCATCCGATTAAAAGCCCTTTGAGCGCCCGACGTGGCTCGCGCAGGTTGCGTTCCAGTGCGGCTTTTCCAGTGAATTCAGTTTTTGTCAGATCGACGGCGAAGCCAAGACCAGCCTCAAAGGCATCGACACCCGGCGCAAACTCGGCATTGGCCGCGGCCAGCCCTGCCTCTATCCGGATGATGTCCAAGGCGGCCGAGCCCATTGGCGTGATCCCAAACTCTTCCCCAGCCGCCATCACCGCATCCCAGATCGCAACGGCGTCGGATTTGGAACAGAAGACCTCATACCCCAACTCACCGGTATACCCCGAGCGTGACAGCATAAACGGCGCACCCTCGCGGTCACGTAGCCGCGCGACGGTGACGCCGAACCATTTCAGATGATCCAAGCCTGGCACATGCGGTTGCGTAAAGGCGATCTTGCGTAGCAGTTCGCGCGACTTTGGCCCTTGAATGGCCAGGTTGGGCATTGCTCCACGCAGCGCATGGATCCGCACTTGCAGGCCACGCGCATCGGCCAGTTCTTGCAACGCGCGCCCGCTTTCCTCGGTGCCGCAACACCAACGGAAGATTTCGGGCGCAAGTCGGAACAGGGTGCCATCGTCGATCACCGAGCCGCTCTCGTCACACATCAATGTATAAGACCCGCGCCACACCGGTAGCTTCGCCACATTGCGCGTGGTGGCCAATTGCATCAGAGCCTCGGCATCCGGGCCGACAATATCGAATTTGCGAAGCCCGCTCATGTCCTGAACAGTCACCGCCTCGCGACAGGCCCAGTATTCACCCAACGTGCCGTGGGCAGGGTAACTGACGGGCGCCCATAGGTCGCGCGCAGGTGCGAAATGCTGGGTTAACGGGGCCAGACGGTCGTGAAAGGCCGACTCCTGACTGATCGACATGGGCGCGTCTTCCTTTTCACGATAGGCAACCGCACGGCGGATGGGCGTTTTGGGGCGGTAGATGCGTACATGCACATCGGTCGGGTTCCAGCCATTGATGGGATCAATGTCGTCCGGGCAGGCGGTCGAGACGCAAACCAGATCCTCAAGCGCGCGCATGGCGACATAGTCACCGGGACGCGAGTAGGATTCCTCGGTTAGTATGTGATGGTTCGTCGGGTCGATCCATGTATTCCAGAAGAAGTTGATTGCAGGCCACGCAGCCCGCTGTGAAACGCCGTAAGGGGCCAAGGCGTTTGACATATTATCCGAACAGTTCAGATGGCCGGGGAACCCTCGCTCTTCATACCCGCGAGCGGTACAGGCTAGTCCGAATGTGTCATGCCGACCGCAGGTATCCTGCACTACGTTCAACAGCGGGCGCATGTCACGATCAAAGAACTTGTCCAGCAAGCCGGGGCCGGGATAGGCACGGCGCACCATCGACCGAGTGGCAGTTGAATCGATCATCCATTCCTGGCCACGATCCAGCCCATCAGTTCGCAGCGCCATGAAGTCAGAACACTGCTGGCCTTCAATGTCGATGATTTGAACAAATTCTCCAGCCTTCAGTTCATAGGCCAGAGCGCTACCGCGTTGCACGGTGAATTCGTCCCGTGTATCACCCAGCAAAGGTGGCAAAGGCGGCCCTTTGACCATTGCTGGTTTGTGCAAGACTGTGATGTTCCCGGTCGCACTGCCTTCAATCAACCCTGTGACCGCGGTTGTACGGATCACCCAGACAGTAACCGTGTGGTCTGCGCGGAGAATCAGCGGCTCGGGTATATGGTCCAGCCTGTGACAGGGAACCTGCCGACTGCCGCCATGCGCCGTAACCCAAGTCAGGAGCTGTGTACTATCAAAATCGTCCCATTTGACGTGCCCGGTTGCTGTCAAACTCAGCGCCGCCAGTCCCGACTTTCCATCATTGGTGAACGCCACAACATCCAGTGCTTGCTTTGGACCAACCCCTTCTATCGAAAGCAAATCACCGTGCTTTACGACCAGTCGAACAGCCTCACGTGCGGTAAGGATGTGCATGCGGGTGTCAGAAGCGTTCTGAAACCCAGGAAACAGGCGGCCAGGGCTGTCAAACCCCGAGTTGGTAAACGCGTGTAAGACGGATGACCCCTGCATATCGCTGCTGAATTCCCAAAATGTAACTAGTTACAGAGGTTGATGAAACTAGTTACATATGTCAACTCTTTACTCAGAAATCCGCGAAATGGACACCAAATCCTACGATGCAAAAAGCCCCAGAGCCTAAAAAACGCGCAAATCTCAGAGATGTAGCAAAGGCTGCGGGCGTGTCTGTCGCGACGGTGTCGCGCGTGTTGAACGAACCGAGTGTGGTTAAGAAAGATACTCTGGAAAAAGTTCAAGCCACCATCGCTGACCTCAAATTTGTCCCAAGTGCGGCCGCGCGCGCGATCAACTCCGGACGCACTAGATTTGTCGGCGCATTGGTCCCAACTCTGGACAACGCAATCTTTGCCCGCTTTCTTGCGGCGCTAGAGCGCAAGCTGTCGGACCACCAATTGTCACTGATCGTAGCAACCACCGAGGCAAATCTGGATATCGAAGCCAAGAAAGCCAAAAGCCTGCTGGATATCGGAGCTGAGGGGCTGATTATCACCGGAGCCACACACAATGCCGCGCTGCTCGATCTGATCGAGCGCACTATGTTGCCAACAATCATTACGTCTTTCTTTGACCCCGAAAACCCGTTGCCGACCATCGGGTATGATAACGCAGCCGCGGCGCAACTTGCATTGCAGCACCTTGCAGATCTCGGACATCGGGACATTGCTGTCGTACATGGCCCGGTTCACGACAATGATCGCACACGAGCTCGCCTTGCAGGCATTACAACCTTTCCCTTCGCTGGAAATCTTTCAACCTTCGAAACCGAGATCAGCCATCAGGGCGGAGTAAACGTTGCAAAACACCTCGGCGGTCTAAACACCAAGCCAGATGCAATTTTATGCCTATCTGACGTCGTTGCGCTTGGGGTTTTGCTTGGTCTTCAAGCGCAAAACATCGGCGTCCCGGACCAGATTTCTATGATGGGCGTTGACGACCTTCCAATTTCGTCCGTGACCGTTCCGCCACTGACAAGCGTGCATCTACCTGTTTCTAAGATGGGTGAACGAGCAGCAGACGCGCTAGCCGATTGGATCGCTTCTGATCAGGCACCTAAATCCGAAGAGCTCGCCACACGACTCGTTGTTCGGAGCTCCACAAAACGAATTTAGGACGACTTGGCCATCAGGGTTTGCGAAACGAACAACGCTATTGATGATGCCGAAGGCCTAGTGCGGGCTCTGATCGCCAGTCGGCACAAACCACGGTGGATGTCAGAGAGAAGCGCGTTTGCTCATTGGTCGAGACGCAGCGAATACCTGATCAATTCTAAGAAGGGCGCTGACTTACCGGAAATGCCTTGACTTGCGAATGTTGTGTCTGCACCCCTCTGAGGAAAAAAACATATAAAAACAGTAAGTTAAGCTATATCGAATGGCAAAGCTATGTGTCTCCCCACATTCCTGTTGTTTAAAGTCACGCGAACCTGACCTAACCGTCATAGTTGGACCAGACAAGCGGTGGAAGTTCGACATCAGAAGGCGCCCCAAATGTTAGACATTAGTTGAATTTGACATTTGCTTCATAAACTAACCCACCGCCCCCAGTTCATGCTCCGACGGACTGTTTGGTTTGATCTGACTTCCCTTTCGGAAAATCAGGGCTGATTTGTAGGTCAGGCAGCGAAGCTGTCTTGGGGACGAGGTAAAGCTATTCGGCAATAGTACTGCAGCCCGCAGACGCAAGCTGAGGACACGGTTTTATCCAATGGGGTTGCCTTAGAGGTCAGCCGCGCCTTTTGCGACGTTCGTAACCTAAATGATCGCGCGCTTCCTGCCGCCGGACGAAACCCTTGAAGGCCTGAAAGCGTACAGTACGCCTGAGCGAGGGCGCGACTTCCCGTTGTTCTCAGCGGCAGAGAGTTTTGTTGGCTATGCGATCAACCAAAGCTCGTTGTACAATGGCAAACCTCGGAGTGTGTGCTATTTCATCAAGTGTCGCGACCCACAGTGGCACATCAATTCCAGGATCCATCTCGCTCGACAGCTGAAGCCGAGGGTCCGCGTTCCCGATGAACAAGGGCAGAAACGCTCTGCCCACCCCGGATGCAGCCATCTGCTGAAGCACTAAGAAGCTATCTGCTCCGTTCGTCATTTCATCCGCACTGACATGATCGGCTAGCCATTTGGCTGGAAGAGAACGACTCAAAGCCCCATCAAGCCGCAACCATTTTCGATTGGTGCCGCCGTCGTCGAAAACTCCAAATGACAGTGTACCTGCGCGTTCCCCAACAAGCCCTTCTTCAAGTTTTATGGAGGGCCTTACGGCGATGTCCGCAGTTAATCTCGATAAATCATGATGGCTGTTGCCGCTCAATAAAGTCAGCTCCAAGCCAGGGTACAACTGGGATATCTCTTTAAGTATTTGGGGCAAAACAAGCTGGCAAAGGCTGTCAGTTGACGCGATACGTACGTGACCTACTGGAGACCGGTTTGCTCCTACAAGCGCGCGCTCGACCGATAGCACCGCATCTTCGACGCTTTCCATAGCCGACAGAACTGCTCTGGCCTCGGGCAGGGCAGAGTATCCCGAAGGGCTTTTCTGGAAAATCACACAGCTATTGCGCTCTTCGAATGCGGCTACCCTTCGCAACACAGTCGCATGCGTGACGCCCAGTGCCGCTGCAGCTGCATTGAGTGAGCCGTATTTGCTTACGGCGAGCGCGTACCGAATATCATCCCAGTTTGCGTTGTTCATAAATTAACAAGTGACGACCAATAACAAACAATTACAAGAAAAATCGTTCAAGTTAACATTCGGAGCATTAAACAGGGAGACACATCATGAAGAAGAAGTTCTCAGTATTCGCGGCAGGTCTTTTGTCATTGGCCGCAATTGGCACAGCAATCGCCCATGAAAGTGAAAACCCGGCTGTGAAAGCTCGTACCTCAATCATGCAACTCTATGCCTTCAATCTTGGTACACTTGGCGGAATGGCTAAGGGAGAGGTCGATTATGATGCCGAGGCCGCAACTCGGGCCGCGAATAATCTTGTTGTACTGACACAAATCGACCAATCCGCGATGTGGCCCCAGGGATCTGACAATGTGTCCGATCCGACCACCCGTGCATTGCCTGCGATCTGGGAGAACTTCCCTGACGTTGGTGCGAAAGGGCAGGCCATGGCAGACGCCGCTGTTGCGATGCAGGCTGCGGCAGGTCAAGATGTTGATGCCCTAAAAGCAGCGATGGGCGATCTGGGCGGAAGCTGTTCGGCATGTCACAAAGCATACAGAGCTCCAAAGAACTGATTGGGCACTGACGGTGCGGCGCTTTCTTTTCTTTGTCGCAATCGTCATTGTGTTGGTCGGGTTGGCCGGTTTGGTCCTGACCCGACCTCAACGAATGGAGCAATCACGACTCGACGGTTCGAACCCAGATCTTGCCAGAGGTGAAATCGTGTTCCACGCGGCAGGATGCGCATCCTGTCATTCAGCGCCGGATGCGGTCGGTGAAGACAAGCTCATGCTCGCTGGTGGTCGCCGGTTTGAGACGGAATTCGGCACGTTCATTGCCCCCAACATTTCCAGTGACCCGGAAACTGGTATCGGATCCTGGTCTGCCCTGGATCTGGCCAATGCCTTGATCCATGGGACCGGACCCGAAGGGCAGCACTATTTCCCAGCGTTTCCCTATACCTCTTACGCCAACATGTCGGCCGAAGACGTGGTTTCGCTACACGCATTCCTCGGCACGCTGCCAGCGGCCGCAACGGAAAGTGTTGCGCATGACGTAGGTTTTCCTTTCAGCGTTCGGCGCGGATTGGGGGGATGGAAGCTCTTGTTCATGTCATCAGGCTGGGTGGTTGAAGGTGATCTGACCGACCAACAAAAACATGGCAGGTATTTGGTCGAGGCGCTGGGTCATTGCGCTGAATGCCATACCCCGCGAAATGGTTTAGGGGGCCTGAAACGAGACCTTTGGCTGACGGGTGCACCAAATCCAAACGGGAAAGGTCGTATCCCCGGCTTAACCTCAGACCAGCTTGATTGGTCAGAGGCAGACATTGCCGAATACCTAAAATCTGGCTTTACACCAGACTATGACAGTGCGGGTGGTGAGATGGTGGACGTCATCGAGAACACCTCACGGCTGACGGATGAGGACCGTTTGGCGATTGCCGCCTATCTCAAGGCTGTTCCTGTTTCGTCGACCGGGCTTTCATCCGAATAACAGTCGTTTGGCGCCACGCAGCGGCGACCAGATGCTGTCGCCAATAGGATGCCGTAAGACCTATTCCCTTTTCGCCAAACACCTGTTTTACGTTTTGAACATCGGAGCTCACCAATCACCCGAGTTTCTGTTCATAATTGACTGAGGGTCGCGGCCAAATGACACAAAAAATCGCTCTTTGGTCTATCCCGATATCCATTGCGGTACTGGCCCTGAAACTGTTGGCTTGGTGGCTGACAGGTTCGGTGGCTTTGTTGTCAGACGCAATGGAATCAACCGTGAATGTTGTCGCGGCTTTGTTGGCTTATTTCGCAGTTCGGGTTGCCAATAAGCCTCCTGACCAAAACCACCCCTTTGGTCATAAAAAAGCGGAGTATCTTTCAGCCGTGGTTGAGGGCGCGCTGATTGTGTTGGCGGCGTTCTTGATCATCAGAGAAGCTGTACTGGTGCTCCCGAACCCGCATCTTGAGGATGCGCCGCTGCTTGGAATTGCCGTCAATATCGTTGCAACGGGTGTGAACGGTGCATGGGCCTACCTCTTGCTTAGGACAGGTAGGCGCGAGGGATCGCCTGCCTTGGAAGCGAGCTCCCGCCACATTTTTACGGATGTTATGACTTCCGTTGGTGTCGTCGCAGGACTGATACTAGCGCTTGTCACCGGCTGGTTGATCCTTGACCCGATCCTGGCAATTCTTGTTGCGCTGAACATCTTGTGGGAGGGTTGGAAAGTTATTCGGGCATCCGTCGATGGCCTGATGGATGTGAGCCTGTCGGAACATGACTTGCAGACTGTTTCTAATGCAATCGAAGCAAACCTCGGCGCAGCCTTAGAGTATCATGACCTAAAAGGGCGCAGATCCGCGAATGTTATCTTTGTAGAGTTTCACCTTGTTGTGGACGGCACAATGCCAGTCAGCGCAGCGCACGATATATGTAACGACATAGAGGAAGAACTAGAGTGTCTGTACCCGGGTTCCGTCTTTGTCATTCACCTCGAACCTGATGACGAGTTGAAAGGCGACGGGGTTAATCCCCACTGAACTGCTCATTTGGATCTGCAAAGAATCTATTGGTTTGACTGATCTGATTAAGACGTTCGGCTTGAAATTCGTCAGACCTAAGCCCGATGTGGGAAAGTCGGGCCGGTAGTAGCCTGTCTCCAATGTCATGAAGCGTGACGATCAAAATTGGAGGCGAAAATGAAAATTCAAAGAAAGCTGGGTCAACTTCTAGGTGCCGCGGCGTTGGCTTCGTTGATTGCCGCGACGCCTTATGTGCCAACCTTTTATAAGGATGGTCGCCTACTTTTTGAACCGTCATATGCCTTTGCCAAAAGCGGCAAAGGGAAAGACGGGGATGATCGTGACGATGACAGGGATGATGATCGTGACGATGACAGGGATGATGATCGCGACGACGATCGGGATGATAATTCGGGGTCGGGTAATAGCGGCCGTGGTGGCGACCGAGATGATGATCGTGATGACGATAGAGACGATGATCGAGACGACGACAGAGATGATGACCGGGACGACAATTCGGGATCAGGAAAAAGTGCTCGCGACGACGATGATGATGACGATAATGACGATGATGACTCCAAACGCTCCAATAAGGGCAGCGGAAAGAAGGATCGGTCTCAATCAGGGGGTAAATCGTCGGGTTCGGCTGGGATAACAAAGGTCGAAACGAACGCCAACGGCATTGAAGTGCGTTACGCCGACGGAACCAAGGAAGAGATCGAAAACGGGCGGTATGAGAGAAAGAATGCTCAGAACCGGACTGTTGAGGAGCGCGCCGCGACCGGTGCTGACGTTTCAAGGCTTCGGTCCTTGGCGAATGGTATCTCAATCGACAATGTACGCTCATCTGGGCAAGGCGGCACTGCTGGAAGTCGACCCACGAAAATCGAACGCCAAGGCAACAATATCGAAGTAAATTATGCCAATGGTTGGAAAGAGGAGATCGAGTTTGGGCGTTACGAGTTGAAAGACCCTTACAACCGGACTGTTGTTGAAAGAAACGCAACGGCCTCTGATCGCCGGAGGTTACAGTCGGTTGCTAACTGAACAGCAACTTCAGTCGATAATCGTTGGCGGCTTCTCTTAGTGAGAGGTCGCCATCGTCGTCAAAGAGACCGCAGCTATTCTCCCTTGTTCCAAACATCATGTGCAATGAGCGCGGCCTCTACCCGATTTCGCGCATGAAGCTTGGACAGAACTGCGGTCATGTAGTGCTTCACGGTCTTTTCCTGGAGGTCTAACTCGTCAGCGATTTCACGATTACTCAGTCCTTTGGCCACACGTCTCAGTATTTCTTCCTCACGATGTGTAAGGTCATCTAGAATGCTGCTGTTAACAGACATGCCGGTGTCAGCGTTGATTTGAAGAAGTACCCGCGAGGCCAAGCCCGGAGAAACGAACCCTTCACCTGCGGCGATGCTGCGTAAAGAAGCGGTTAGTTCGCTCGCGGTTACTCCCTTCACAATGTACCCAATCGCACCCGCCTCCAAGGCGTCCGCGACATCGCCGCTGTTCTCTGAGACCGTCAAGATTGCAATGACGGGTGGATTTGCCATTGCCGCGATTTTACGTGTCGCGCTTATCCCGCCACCGGGCATCGAGAGGTCAAGAATAGCTATGTCCGGCTGATGCGTGCCGACCAGCGATACTGCCTCTTCAGCACTGGACCCAGCGGCTAAAACTTCGAAGCCATCTGCTTCATCCAACGTGCGTTGCAAACCATCCCTGAATATCGGGTGATCATCGGCTATTACGACAGATGTAGTCATGATGTGCCTAACTTTCTGGGAAATAGTGTCATAGCTATGGTGGTGCCTTCGCCCGGTCTCGATGCGACGTCGAACCTGCCACCAATACTCTCGACCCGATCTCGCAAGCCCATAAGCCCCTGGCCACCATCGTCTCGCAACGCGGTTTCTTCTGACCTGTCAAATCCTGGTCCGTCGTCTGTGATCTTTACAACTATGCGGTCGTTCTGCGCCTCAGCGATAACAGTGCACTTGGAAGCTGGAGCATATCTCGCCGCATTGGAAAGCGTTTCCTGGAGGAACCGAAAAACGCACAGTTTGTCGGACAATGACAACTCCGGGGCCTGGCTGCCCAGGAATGAAATATCCGGTCGCAACGGGCTGTGTTCGGCGTGATCCTCTACGGCTCTCTTCACAACATCGACGAGTGACAGGCTATCGATATCTGGCGCGGACAGCCCTCGCGAAATTGCACGAATTTCAGCCAGCGATTTTTGCAAAGACTGCTGAATTTCCACTGCCTCTTTAGGCCTTTCGGACTCTTTGGAAAACGCCGCCTCCAGTCTAAGGGCGGCGAGCGACAAGTATTGCGCAGGACCATCATGTAGCTCGGCACCGAGTTTTTTGAGGAACCGATCTGTTTGCGTGGCATATCTTTCTGACGCCTCGACCACACGCAAACGCAGCCGGGCATTCTGCTCGGCCATCCTCTCACTTTCTGTCAGACGCTGATTAAGAAGAGCCCCCTGTCGTCGAATTGTTTTGTCACCAATTGCGACGATGGAATACAGAACGATAGTACTTGCCAGAAATGCAGAACCGACGACCAACCAACTTGTTCGCTTGGCCTTGGCCAAGTCTAACTCAAGCTGATCAGCTCTTTCGTAGAACTCCGCAACTGCGATGATTTCGCCGGACCAGAGTTCGCGGATGGGGCTGTAAACTTCAAGCAGTGGTATCCCCAATGCCGCCTCGGCGGCGCTCTCGGCATGATCAAGCTCTTCGAAAGAGCCGGAGATGTCACCGTTCCACGCCCGCCTTAGATCATCCGTTGGATTGAAACGGTTTCCAATGATGTCTGTATCCGAGGCATGCGCAATCACACCGCCTTGCTTCCAGAATTTGTAGGAAACGATACGGTCACGCATTGGCTGGGTCATGAAAATCTCGTCCAACGCCAGGCTTGCCTGGTCTGAAAGGCGGTCGCCATGTGCCAATTCCTGACTGAGCGGGGATACTACGCTTTCCATATATAGCGCGGCAGAGTTGGCGGAGTTTTGTACGACTGCGTTCTGGATTCGATTTGACACCCAAACCCCGACGATTGCGGTAGCAATACCCATCACTAAAATGCAGGCCGCAAGAAAGACTCGCGACAACGACCAATTGCCAATCGTCAGGTCAGTTACTTTCGCTCTCATCGTGAAATCGACTATGAACTACAATCTGTTATCGCACCACAGACCTTGGTCTGACGTGATCAGGCTAAATCTCAGATCCTGAGCTTCCACATAGTGGCCAGAGTCAGATATCATCCATCGTTCTCAGTCTTTGCAGCATCGGGCATTGAACGTTTCCGCTATCACAATTGGCTGTAAGCTCACTCAAAGCTTGCTCCAGGCGTCTGAGCTCATCAATTTTGCTTCGAACGCTGGCAATGTGTGCCTCGGCCAGCTCTTTCACTGACCGGCAGTCTTCGACACTTCCTTCTGACAGCTCCAAAAGCGCCTTTGCGTCTGAGAGAGGAAACCCCAGGTCGCGGCATTTCTTCAAAAATCGAAGTCTTCCAACATCGCTCGCTGAATAGAGGCGACGATTATTCGGAGCTCGTGCGGGTCTTGTTACGATACCTTCGCGTTCATAGTAGCGGATGGTTTCTATGCCGACCCCGGATTGCCGGGAAGCCTCACCTATCGCAATCATGTGAAGAGCCTCCACTTGATCCTGTAGTTATTACAGGAGTTATACGTACTGAATGCCGGCGCCTCAACTCAATCAAATCGCCTACCCAGGGAGCGAAAGATAAAAAAATATGTGACCCTCAGCTACCTGGGATCGGTTTCCGCTCTGGGGGTCGCGACATGCTGTGTTCTTCCAATGGCCATGATGTTGCTCGGCTTGGGTGGCAGTTGGTTGGCGATATTCGGAAAAATAGCGGCTGCAAGCTACTATGTTCTCGCCATCGCAACAGTGCTGGTTGCAGTTTCGTGGTTCGTAGCGCATCGAAACGGGACGTCAGCAAATCTGAAATGGTGGCTTGTCGGAAGCACGGCGACTACCGCGTTGGCATGGGTCATCGTGTTCAATGAGGCTCAAATCAACGATTATTTAATCATGCAGATGTGAGAGAATGACAAAACAAACTGTGGTGCTGAATAGTACTTTGACCTGCCCTCGGTGTGGGCACGTTGAAACCGAGAAAATGCCAACTGACTCGTGCCAGTGGTTTTATGAATGCAAATCATGCGAGGCAGTTTTGAAACCGTTGGAGGGCGATTGCTGTGTCTTTTGTTCCTACGCAACTGTACCGTGTCCGCCAATTCAGTTGGGGGATAGCTGCTGTAGTAAGGCCACTGCGGCTAAAGGTTTCGATCCCCAATGAAAAAAAATGAGCTAGACCGATTTTTACCTTGGCCGCTTGGGAAAAGATTCAATCACTAAATCCGCTCATTTTTCGCTTTTCAGATGCGACAAGTGTTCGTGCGGGGCTAGTGTAACGGCCCAACAAAGGTTTAAGTGGTCTTAGTCTTTCTAAAACTAAGAGTGTCAGAATTCGCCAGCACAACTTAGGTTTTTAGTTTCTACTTTGTTTCCTCAGTCCGCCCAACGAACCCTTTAAAAACTGCAAGTGTCTCTTCGCTTACATGATGCTCAATACCTTCAGCATCATGCTCTGCGACTTCCTTTGAAACACCCAAGGCGATCAGGAAATCCACGACAATTCGGTGACGCCTTCTACAGGCTTCCGCCAATTGACGCCCGGCATCGGTCAGTTGAAGTGAGCGGTAGGGAATTTGTTCTATGAAACCTTCTCGTTTCAAACGGGCCAAATTCTTCGAAACCGTAGGTTGGGTTACGCCCAACCGCTCGGCTATTTCGACCGGGCGCGCCGTGCCATTCTGATGGATCAACTCCGCAATAAGTTCAACGTAGTCCTCAACCATTTCGCTTTGGTGCGCCTGTCGTACAGCCTCAAACCCGCTCGCCTGGGTATCAATACTACGATCTGAATCTTGCGGTGTCGTTTCAGTCATCGGCTCACGATTAGGTCGTTAATCCAGTCACTAGTGTATGCACCTGAAAGCCGAACTTGACAATGAGCATGCCTTCATCAATAAATTAGACAAGGCTAACTTTAATAGACAGTGCTATGAAATATCTGATAGCGTCCACACTTCTTTGTGCATTGCCAGTGATCGCGGATGCCACGGCGATTGAAGAATCTCCTTGGGCTCCGCGCGCTGCCGCGTATCGACTGACCTTGTTCATGGGAAATCTAACCCCGGTTCCCTGGGATGAAATTGAGAGGAGTTGGACCTCGCCCGCACCTGGCAGTGGCATTCAGGTCGCTCCATTGTCACGCGTTTCCGACAACGAGGCGCTTGCGATCAACCAAGCTATGCAAGCCGAAGATCTCCAGGCGCTGTTCGAAGCAAGCACAATTGCCATTGCTGAAGGAATCCTGCGCCATCTGGATGTCGCAAAGACCGCGTTGGGTCAGCCTGAAGCGGCACGCGAGGTTGCACAAGCGGCAGCTCTGTTCCGCGCATTCGAAGATGGTATCAAGGCTGCGGATGCGTCGGCGGCTCGCGATCTGGGCCGGGCATGGCTGGTTCTGAACTCCACCCTTGGCAGCGCAGGAGTACTGGGCAATGGTGCACAAACGGTGGATGTCGACCAATTTGCGGAGGCTCAGGCCATTGTCGCTGCCTATATTCGTGCCAACTATCTGCCATCCGAGTATGCCCAACGCGACAAGTTAACACCGCTGCCTGAAACAGTTGTGCTTTCCGGCGAACAAATCACAATGCCCGCCACGCTGCCGCCAGGGTCGAACATCGGAGATCAGGCGCAGCTGCCGCGGCTGGTTCTTCAGTTTGAAGAGGCGGGTGAGGATGAAGCCAATCTACCGCTGGTGGCCTATGGCGATATGCTGTTCGATAGCCCTGAAATCTTCGGCGGCCCGGCGCGCGAGTTAGGCATCGCCTGCTCGACCTGCCACAACCGCTCCGACGTGAACCGGGATTTCTTCATTCCGGGCCTTTCATCCCATCCGGGTGGGATGGATGTGGACGGATCGTTCTTCAATCCAATGTTCAATGACCGGACCGATGATCACTTGGACACGCCTTCCATGCGTGGCATCCGCTTTACCGCACCTTATGGCCGCGACGGGCGCGAACCCAGCCTGCGCCGGTTCATCCGAAATGTGATTGTGACCGAATTCGCGGGAAAGGAGCCAACGCCGTTTCAACTGGATGCGCTGGAAGCCTATGTCAAACAGTTCGACTTTCTTCCCAACCCTAAGATCGATCGGTCCGGCAAGCTGACCGATCTGGCGTCAGACGCCGCCAAGCGCGGGGAGGTGCTGTTCAACTCAAAGTTTGCCGGACTTGGTGACAAATCCTGCGCTTCGTGTCACAGGCCTGACCGTCAGTTCCGCGATGGTCTGACCTACGATATCGGCAGCGCTGAACCACCATTCCCCGGCGGCACGGCTTCTGCGTTCGAAACCCCGACGCTGCGCAACGTCAATTTCACTGCACCTTACATGCATGACGGATCGCTGCCGACGCTGGCCAGCGTTGTTGACTGGTTCAATGATACCAAAAATTTGGGTTTGGACGAAGCACAGCGCGCAGATCTGACGGCCTACGTCGAAGCTGTTGGAGACGGCGAAGACCCCTATCAAGTATTCGAAGGTCGCAACAGCGTATTCCGCTTGTCCTGGGAGGAGCTGACGACATTCGCCAGCACGCTCGATACCCTGCTGCCGATGCAGGATGCCGAAAACATAGCGGTTCTGATCGACACGGTAGCTCCTGATCTGGCCGCGGATGCCAGTGTCATGGTCAATCAGAACGCCAAGCCCGAAATCTACGAATTCGCCGCGATCCTGCGAGCGGTTGGCGATGCCAGCGCCGAAGGAAACTGGACCGAAGCCATCCGCCAGTGGGAACTGTTCAAGTCCATGCAGGCCGAAATTGACGAGAGGATGTTCTGATGTTGTCGCGCCGCAATTTTCTGGTCGCTGCAGCCGCATCTGCAGCCCTGCCCGTAATGGCTGCAACTGATCAGGGGCTGAAGCTGGCCTTCATCCCGCAGGAGAACCCCGAAAAGCTATTGGGTGACATCAACGTCATCACCGGCTGGCTTTCAGAGCAGATGGGCGTCCCGGTCACGGGGTTTGTCACGTTCGACCACGCTGCTGCCGTTGAGGCGCTGCGCAACGGTGATGCCGATATCTCGTTCATGGGAGCGTTGCCCTTTGTGTTGGCCGAAGACCAGATCGGCGCCGTACCGCTTTTGTCCGAGGTATATCGCGGGCAACCCAGCTATTCGGGCCGGGTCTTCGTTCGGCGTGACAGCGGAATCGAAACGTTGGCCGATCTCCGGGGACGTGACATTGCCTTTTCCGATCCGGTCTCGGAATCCGGTTACATCTATCCGCTTGATCTGTTTGTGCGCGCCGGGCTGTTCTCGGGCACGGGCGATGCCGACAGCTTTTTCGGGCAGAAATTCTTTGCTGGCGGATATCAGCAAGCGATGCAGGCCATGGCCAACGGACTGGTCGATGCGGCAGGCGCGAGCCAGTATGCAGATCTCTATCTGACCCCGGATCAGCAGGCCGAGGTCAAGGTGCTGGCGGAATCAGAACAAATTCCCAGCCACGCAATCATTGCCCGCCCTGATCTGGACGCCGGGCTGCAGGCAAAGTTCATTGAAACCATGCTGCGCCTCAACGAGAGTGAGAACCGTCATCTGTTGGCCTACCTCTATGGCCCAGACGGCTATCTTCCTGCTGACCCGTCGGTTTACGAAGGCGTGCGCGAGACTGCGCGGCGGTATGGGTTTCTGAAATGAACCCTATAGTTTCACTCAACGCGGTATCGCAGCACTTTGCCAGTGCGGCAGCTCTTTCAGATGTTTCGCTGTCGGTGCAGCCTGGTGAAAGCGTCGCGCTACTCGGTCCTTCGGGTGCGGGCAAATCAACGTTGCTGGCGTTGTTGGATGGTCGTTCGAGCGGTTGGCAGGGCGAGGCCCAGGTGCTGGGCAAGTCACTTTTGGCAACAGTAATTCCATCCCGCGAGGACCGTGCCAATACTGGCTTTGTCTTCCAGGAATTCGCATTGGTTGATCGGCAGAGTGTTTATCAGAATGTGATGAACGGTCGGATGGGCCGGATGACTATCTGGTCCTCACTTTGGGGTCGGTTTCGGGAAGAGGACCATATGTGTGTGACACGAGCGCTTCAGGATACGGGGCTGTCCGATCTGGCAAGCCGCCGTGCCGATCAGTTGTCGGGTGGACAACGGCAGCGCGTTGCGATTGCCAGATGTCTGGCACAAGAACCCGAGTTGATCCTTGCGGATGAGCCCGTCAGCAATTTGGACCCTGCTCACGCCGAACGCATTCTGAGCCTGATCACCAGCTCTGCACGTAGCCGCGAAATCGGCGTCATTTTCAGCTCGCATCAGCCCGACCTGTCACGCCGCTTTGCTGAGCGCATCATAGGCCTGCGAGATGGCGTGGTATTGTTCGACAAACCGTCGGCTCAGTTGACCAGCGGGGACATCGATGAACTGTATCACGGTGCCGGTGTCACATCGGGGCTGCGTGTAGTCAGTTGATGGGTCGATCCGTCATTTGGGTCATGCTGGTGCTGGCGATCCTGTGGTCGCTGACCAGCGGAGATATGGGATTGGGCAAGCTGCCAGGCGCGGGACCCCGTCTGGCAGAGTTTTTGGGGCGCATGATCCCACCTGACCTGTCCGTTTGGCGCGAGGTTCTGACCGGGCTGGCGGAGACACTGAGGATCGCCATTCTGGGAACATTGTTCGCTGTGATCCTGTCGGCGGGACTGGCCGTTTTGGCCTCTGAAACTATGGTGCCAGCAGCGATCTGGCGTCCCGTCCGTGCCTTGCTTGCGGTTATCCGGTCGATCCCACTGATCCTGGTCGCTATGCTAATGGTGGGCGCTGTTGGGTTGGGCCCGCTTCCCGGTATACTGGCAATCACATTTCACGCGACCGGCATGTTGGCAAAGTTCTATGCAGAAGCCATCGACAATGTTGCCACCGCTCCTGTGGCGGCGCTTGAAAGCGCAGGGGCCAACAGAATTCAACAGTTGCGTTGGGCAATCTGGCCGCAGATGGCGCCTGTGATCGTGCGCGATACCGTATTTCGGTTTGAGCTAAATCTGCGCGAAAGCCTGATACTGGGCATTGTCGGTGCCGGTGGCATCGGGTTGTATGTACAAACCTACGTACGGTCGTTTCAGTATGAAAAGGCTGCGACCGTGACGTTGGCAATCATCGTTTTGGTTTTATTGTCAGAGGCACTGAATACGGCCTTGCAAAAGCGCTTCAGTTGAATCCCCGCTATGCATTTCCGTGTGTATGCGTGGCGGCCATTCGAGCCTTCAGCTTCCCATTGCGCAGGGAACGTACGCGCGCGTTCATCCAGTGACGGAATATGAAGCGATAGAGCCAACCACGAATGCTCCCGAAACTTTGCGCATGGTCAGCATAGAACGCATCCGGGGTATCAAAAACGCCAAAATCCTGCACGATGCCGGTTTTCTGAATGTACGTGTCACGACCTTCCCATTCGACCTGAGGGTCGCTCAAACAACCGGTGCCCGCCCCGTAACCGCACAGGCTTTCTGTTTCTGCAAAGTTACGCTGCAACGCCTCCAGGTATGGCTGATCCAGAATAAATCCTTCGAGGTTGACCCAACGATCGCCTACTTCAACTTCGACCCACGAATGCAAGATTTCTTCTGGCGCCAGCGGATAAATCAATTCGGGGACCACACCCCTCTGCAAATCTTTGTGGATCATAAAGCCATGCAAACGGCATCGAATACCGCTGCCGCGAAACAGTGCCATCAAAAGCGTGCCCTTGGTATTGCATTGCCCAAAGCCGTTAGCGAGCACCTCTGAAGCCGGGATATCGTCAGCACGGTTGTAACCAAAGGCAATCTCGTTACGCACGAAATCATAAATAGCGCCAATTCGATCCGAGACAGGCAGATCGGGCCAGCGCCGTTCCGTTATGAGTCCCAAAATTGCGGGTGTTTCAAAATCAAGCAGAGGTGTGGCGGTTAACAACGGGTCTCGGTTCAGCATTTGGTCTCTCGTCGAATCAACTCAGAAAGACTTGTAATTGCTACAGTGACTGTAGCTTCAAGAGGCTATTTCCAGTTCGCAACAACGCTGCCCAGGGTTACGCGCCGATGTCTTCGTGATCAGTAAGACATTCGGAATGATCGCGTAGAACTTCGAGTACACGACAATCCGAGGTGTTGCCGCCACTGCATTCATGCACCATGCGCTCCAGCTCGGTTCGCAACGCTTCTAGCCGCGCCATTCTTTGCTCAATCTGTTTGAGTTGCCGGCGCGCAATACTGTCGGCTTCATGACATGGGCGATCCGGATCGTCGGACAAATCAAGCAGTTCGCGTATCGCTTCAAGCGAAAACCCCAGTTGGCGGGCGTGACGGATAAAAGCCAGGCGATCCAGTTCGGTATGGCCATAACGCCGCTGGCCACCTTCGGTGCGCCCCGGTTCCGGCATAAGTCCGATCTGCTCGTAGTAGCGGATCGTCTGAACCTTGGTTCCGGTCTTTTTTCCAAGCGTTCCGATCGTCAGCATCTGGGTCTCCTTACAAAGCTACAGCTTATGTAGGCTCGGGTTGACGCCGCACAATAGCACCTTCCAGACGTTGGACCTGTGACACCCAGCCGCAGGCTCAAAATCCCCTTTGAACCTCTAGCAGGTAGAGGGTGTACATGCCGTTCTGAACCAAGAATCACAGGCGGACGGCTAGCTTTGAAACTGACCGTATTTCAGAAAATCTTATGGGCACTGGCTGGTGTCGCAACGGCGGCATTTGCATATCTGATGCTGTGGTCAGAATATAGACCTGCGCGGATTGAGGAGGGGTCTGTTCCGTTCGAAGCCAGGTTCGAACCGACAGATCACTCTGGTGTTGTCCGTACCCAGAACGACTTTGCAGGCAAGTGGATGTTGGTGTTTTTCGGTTTCACCAACTGCCCGGACGTTTGCCCTACAACACTGTCCGAGGTGGCAGCAGTGCAGGAAGGTCTGGGAAATCAATCAACCCAAGTGCAACCTATCTTCATATCCATCGACCCCGAGCGCGACACTCCGGCCGTGCTGGCCGAGTACGTGCCACTTTTCGATGCGGGGATCATTGGGCTTACAGGCACGCCGGAGCAGATTGCGGAGACGTCCAAGACCTTTCCAATTTTCTACGAACGGATCGAACAAGCCACTGCGCCGGACGGTTATACGATGGGGCATACCTCTCATCTGTTTCTGTTCAACAAGGACGCTGGATTCGTCCAGTCCTGGTCATATGGCACGCCTGCCGAAGAAATTCTTGCGGATCTGAAACAGAGACTCTGAGCACCATGTCCCGGTTTTCTAAAGATACACTTCTTGGCCTGGCCTGGGCGATTGCTCTGGTTGCGTCTCTTTCTGTTCTGTTCATTGGAGAGATCCTGGGGCAGACGCCCTGTGTGCTGTGCTGGTTCCAGCGTGCGTTCATGTTCCCATTGGCGATCGTACTGGGGCTTGGCCTGTGGTGGCAGGACCAGAACGTGGGCCGCTACGGAATAGCACTGGCATTGGGGGGCGCTGCTGTCGCCTTGTGGCACATGGGCCTGTATGCTGGTCTAATCCCCGAAAAAATCCAACCATGCTCGGCCAGCGGTCCGTCCTGCACGGATGCAAATCAAACTGTTTTGGGCATCCCGATTCCGCTGATGGCGCTCGTTTCATTCGCGCTAATCGGCGTTCTGTGCGCCCTTTCACTCAAGGAGAAACAAGTATGAACAGACGTGGCCTGATTTTGTCCGTTCTCGCATTCGGTGGTGCCGGATTCGGAGCCGCTTCCTGGTACGTGAACCGTCCGGCTGCTTCAGGCAACACCGAGCCTGTTGCACCCGAAATCGCTGAAACACTTATCCGTTCCTACTCGCCTGTTCTCGGCCCAAAGGACGCACCGGTTACAATCGTCGAATTTTTCGATCCGGCTTGTGAAGCCTGCCGCGCCTTTCATCCGGTCGTGAAGGACATCATGGCACAGCATGGAGACGCCGTGCGCGTTGTGATCCGGTACACCCCTTTCCATGGCGAAGGCTCAGAGGAGGCGATCCGCGTGCTTGAAGCGGCACGCATGCAGGGGGTCTTTGAACCGGTCCTGGAAGCCGTGCTGCGAGAGCAGCCCAAATGGGCCGCGCATGGTGCGCCTGAGCCTGGTCTTATTATTCGAATTGCAGCAGCGGCGGGACTGGATGCCGAGGCAGCGCAGGCACAAATGCTTGCGCCCCAGACAGTTGGTGTTCTCAATCAGGATCGCGCTGATGTCGAAGCGGTCGGTATAAGGCAAACTCCGACATTCTTCGTCAATGGCAAATCTCTGGATCCGTTTGGTGAGGCTGAATTGAGACGCCTGGTCGCTGCAGAAGTTGCAGCACTACAAAGCTGAGCAGTAGCGAGAGGTACCATGAGACTCACCGCAAAAAATACACTTCTGGCAGGTGTGCTTGCCGCATTCGGCACCACTGCCAATCTATCGGCACCTGCACTGGCAGGGGGCGGCGATGTTGTCGTTGAAGATGCCTGGTCGCGCGCTTCAATTGGCACCAACCGACCTGGCGTCGCTTACATGACGATCAGCAACACCGGCAATGAGGCCGTCACGCTGACGTCTATCCGCACCGATCTTGCGATGATGCCCGAGATCCATCAGACATCGACCAATGCAGAGGGCGTCAGTTCCATGGCACCAGCTGGCGAGCTGGAAATTGCGCCGGGCGGTTCCGTAGCGCTTGAGCCGGGCGGGCTCCACGCAATGCTCATGCGGCTGCAACGCCCTATGACCGAAGGCGAGAGCTTTACGCTGACTCTGATTTTTGCCGATGACACAGAAAAGACCGTCAACGTGCCGATATTTGGTATTGCTGCGCGAGGCCCCGAGAACTGATGCAGCGGCGACGCGTTCTCAAATTCGGGGCTGCTGGACTTGGTGTAATCGGCCTGACACTCTTTGCCGGATGGTGGCAAGTGGATGGGCCGGGAGCGGCTCAATCTGATCGCCTTCGTCCCCTTGCGTTGTCAGACATGAACTTTCGCATGGTTGATCATGAAGGGACCACCGTCACCCCGCAATCGCTCGTCGGACGTGCAACAATGGTGTTCTTCGGCTTTACCTACTGCCCGGATGTTTGCCCGACGACACTTTCGGATATTTCCCTCTGGCTGGATGATCTGGGCAATGACGCGGATGAATTGAACGTCGTGTTCATAACCGTAGACCCTGAAAGAGACACAGTCGAATCTATGGCCGACTATGTCAGCTACTTTCATCCCGCTGTCCGAGGGTGGGTCGGCGTTTCGGACCAAATCGCTCAGGCCGCAGACGATTTTCGCGCCACTTATGAAAAAGTTCCAATGGAAGATGGCGACTACACAATGAACCACACTGCAAGTGTATTTCTGTTTAGCCCCACAGGCGAATTTGTCAGCACCATCGACTATCATGAGCAGAGAGAACTCGCTGTGCCCAAGATCCGTCGTGCTTTGAAAAGTGGAGCGGATAAAACATCATGAACGCACGGTTTCTAGCAACCTCGGCAATCGCGATCAGCAGCGTCTCAATTGCTTCGATCGTGTTCATTGCCTCGAACCGGTCTGAAGTGACGGCGCCTGCGCCCACGGTCTTTCCGGTGCCCAAGCTTCCTGCGGAACCGCAGATCACATCGGCTCCGTTGCTGAACGTACCATCAGCAGAACTCGCTCCAAGCGCCGTTTCGTTTCGACCTGCTCAACCGGAACCCATTCAGGCAGAGGAACCTTTGCCACCTGTTGAACCACCTTCACGAACATGGACGCGCGAGCTTGCGGTGGGTGACACACTCGACAGTATGCTGTCTGACGCGGGGATCGACGCAACCGATCGCGCCGAAATCGCAATTGCACTTGGCGCTGAATACGACTTGCGGCGCTTGCGGCCGGGTCACTCGATAACAGTCGTTGCAACGGCAGCGGATCAACTGCGGAGTGTGGAGCTCGCCGTGGAAGATGGCGTGAGAATTGAAGTGACACTTAACGAGACGTTGTCCACGCGCGTGGTCTCACCGGAACCCGACACTGTCATTCTGGCCCGCAAAACAGAGATCGAAACTTCGATCTCAAATGCTCTGAGCAGCGCAAATATCCCGGTTCGTTTTGCGGTGGATCTCGCTCAGATGCTGAGCGGGACAGTGGATTTTCGGAGGGACCTGACAGGTGGTGAAGCTCTCCGTCTTCTCTGGCGTGAAAAGAGCATTGATGGCAAGAAGGTAGGCCAGTCCGAGCTCATTTTTGCAGCGTTGGAAGTGGATGACCAACTTTACGAAATAGCATGGCCAGACGCCGAAAATGGCCGCGCCACAATCTATGTCGATGGTGAGCTTCTTCGCGTCTTCTCGCAACCAGTTGAGGGCGCGCGCCTGAGTTCTGTCTTTGGTCGGCGGAAACATCCGGTCTACGGAAATGTTCGGATGCATACAGGTGTCGATTTTGCTGCCGCACGTGGTACTCCGGTGCATGCGACGGCCCCGGGCCGCGTGTCTTATATTGGTTGGCGCGGGGGGTATGGGCGTGTGGTCGAAATCGCTCATGGATCGGACACGGTTACGCGATACACGCATCTTAGCGCAACCGCCGATGGTCTGACCAAAGGTCAGCGCGTGGAGGCGGGCCAGGTGGTTGGTCGTGTCGGGTCGACCGGCACCGCGACCGGCCCAAATCTTCATTATGAGGTATTGGTCGACGGGCGTCCGACGGACCCGCTATCTGACGATCGACTTGCTGCCGCTGCGAATGACAAGGTAGAAAACGAAGCAGCGCAAAAGCGATTAAGTAGTGCACGGGCACAGCTTGAGAAGCAGCTGGGCGATCTCACCGCAAAGAAACGCGAAGCTAACTCGTGAGAGTTTATTCGGAACGCCTTCAGGCGCGCGGCTATCAGTTTGACGGTTTGAACGCCTGAAGTGAACTGCACCGCAAATGAACAAAATCAGAGGATATAAAATGATGGCAATCGCGGGTGCCTTGGTTGGCGCCGTTTGGGGTGGGGTCCTGGCAAAGCGCCGGAATGGCAACAGCCTTGATATTCTTCAGTATGCTGCAGGATACGCCATCGTTTGTGGCCTGATTGCGTTCTTTCTGTCGATCGCAGTTGTGCGTCTGATTTCCTAGGCTTATCCGAATGGTGGTTGAAATTGAAAGCGCTGCTCAGGATTGTGCTTGGGTTGGTTCTTGCAGCCCTGTTCATCGCTACCATCTGTTTCGGCACGGCTACATATCTCATGCTGGCTTCTCTTCCGGACTATGAGGAAGATTTTAGGTTAGAGGGTTTGAAAGATTCTGTGGACGTCCTGAGGGACTCTATGGCGATCCCACATATCTCGGCTTCATCCCCATCCGATGCCTATTTCGCACTTGGTTTCGTTCATGCGCAGGATCGATTGGGTCAGATGTTAAGGGAACGGCGGTCCGCTTCGGGCAAAGTGCCGGTTCCGCGATATCGCGATATGGATCCAGTTTTGTCCGAAATGCTGATTGCCTATGCAGCTGGCGTCAATGCCTGGATCGGGGAGGTGTCAAAAGACCGGCGTGGCCGGGGGGCACCAGAACTGTTGTTGTACGATGAAAAGACCATCATGGCCTGGCGGCCAGAGGATAGTCTCAGAATAACTCAACAATTCTTAGGCAATCTGCGGCAGGCCGAGAGTGGCGGCGCGTCAATTCCAGGCGACAGACCGAAAACACCTGGATTGCTCAAGAGCACGCCAAAAGCTCGGCTGGGTGCCTGGGCATTGACCAGTGAACGAACGGTTTCCAATTCCCCAATTCTCGCGGTCGAGACTAGCGGGCCGCTTTCGCTCCCATCAACCTGGTACATGGCTGATCTTCAATTTCCCTCGGGGGCAGTAGCAGGGGTGACTTTGCCCGGCGTTCCGTTCGTTGTTCTGGGTCGTTCAAATGACGTTGCTTGGGCCTTGGACTCAAATGCCAGGCAACCTGAATTGCAAAACGGCACATCCGAATGGGTAGATAGCGATATCTTTTTGAAAACTCTTTACCGACTGACACAGGTAGTCACCGCAAAAGACGCCGTGAAGTTGATCTCTGAAATGCCTCTGTTCGGGTTGGAGACCGTCGTTATTGACAAAGAAGACGTCATGACCTGGCCGGGCATCTCCGATGAAGATACAATCTTGCTTCGGCAGCAAAGGCTCAAAGAACTTGATGCGCGCCAACGCGTTTTTTCAGTTGATGGTGTTATGGCGGTACAACAAGATACCGTTAGTTCAGCAGCGCGTAGCTTGTTGCCTCTGATGGCAGCGGACTTGTGGCGTTCTGCACCCATGATCCCGCAACCGACGACCCGCTCGATGGAGTCCGACAGGATGCCTTGAACCGCTTGGCTGAATGGAACGGTGAAATGGATCGTTTTTCGCCGGAGCCATTGATATTCTGGGCATGGGCGCGTGCTTTGCAACGCCGATTTCTACAGGATGAATTTCCTGCGGCGCGTGATTTGTGGACCAATCCGAATCCATATTTTCTTGCCGCGGTTCTTTCAAATAGAGACGAGGCCGCGATCTGGTGTGACAATCGCACCTCAACTCGTGTCGAAACCTGCGACGAGTGGATCGTTCTCGCACTCGACGATGCGCTCGTCTGGATAACCGAGCGCTACGGTCCCGACCTTTCTTCGTGGAGCTGGGGAGCTGAACACATTGTGAATCTGGATTGGTCTGCGGTTAGCCCAGCCGGATTCCTCAATGGGTTGTTATCTGTGCGGGAACCGAAGTCCGGAGGACCTTATTCATTGCTCTCGTTTCAATTCGGGATGTCTGACGAAAAACCGTTTGCAACAAATATCGGCACGAATTTTCAGGCCGTCATGTCTGTTTCAGAAGACAAAGGCTTCTTTTTTCTGACACCATCCGGGCAGTCGGGACACCCGCTTTCGCGGTTCTACAAGAACTTGTTTTCTTCATGGATGCGCGGTGATTACAGGATGATGACAATGGATCTGGCAGTAGCAGAGGGTGGAGCAGTGGGGCGATCCAAACTAACCCCCCACATTCAGGATGAAGTTGACTGATTAAAGTGCGGCGCCGGGAAACCTGATCAGTGTCAATGTCCCTCATCTTCAGGATGAAATGCCACTCAAAGCCCAGGACTGATTGATATATCGGGCACCACGCCACAGTGATAAATTGCGAAAATCGGCTGTGGGATGCTGATTTCAATGGGCATCCCACAGCACACGCGATCTTAGGTTCCGCGCGCCTGATTACTGCCCATGCGCCAATTCAGCATTTTCACCTGGCGTTCCAACGGTTTCTGTTCCTGTTGAGTGTATGTTACCCTCCGAGGCTTTCAGAAGCCGCAAGGCGTTAGCCACGACCAGCAAGGACACTCCGACATCTGCGGCGATTGCACCCCACATTGATGCCAATCCAAAACCGGTAAGGGTCACAAACAGTGCTTTGGTCGCAAGTGAGAAGCCGATGTTCTGACGGATGATCGACATGGTTCGACGTGAATGATCGATCAGCCAGGGTACTTTGCCGATGTCATCAGTCATCAGAGCAATGTCTGCAGTCTCAATAGCAGCATCAGATCCAACTGCACCCATCGCAACTGCATAATGTGCCCGAGCCATCGCAGGCGCGTCGTTGACGCCATCGCCGATCATCGCAACCATCTCGTGCTGTTCTGCCAGTTCCTCAATCGCAGCGACTTTGTCCTCCGGCAGAAGTTGGGCCCGGACTTCGTCGATGCCGACTTCGGCTGCTACCGCTCTCGCTGTTTGTTCGTTGTCACCAGTCAGCATGATGATTGACTTCACGCCCTGCGCGTGAAGCCGGGCAACGATGTTCTTGGCTTCGGGGCGAATGCGGTCCCGCAGCTCAAGCAAACCGGTTAACCCGTTCTCATCCCCGACAACAACAAGTGTGCTTCCCGCGTTTTCGATTTGGTTGCGCAACTCGGCAGGGATGGACGCGCCAAAGCCTTTCTCTACAGCGAAGCGGTCGGAGCCAAGCCAGATATCTCCACGCTCGGTACGGCCTTCCAGACCACGACCGGGAACGGTTCGGATGTCTTCAGCCGCCGATATCGAAATGTCGGTCTGTTCTGCCCGGGTCAAAATGGCGCGGGCCAGCGGGTGTGAAGACCGAACCTCGAGGCTTGCAGCGTTCGCCAACAGCTCTTGCTCGGATGCGGCGCCCAGCGGATAGACATTGGCCACTTCAGGCTCGCCCATGGTGATCGTGCCTGTCTTGTCCATGGCCAGTGCGGTGGTACGCCCGGGGGCCTCGATATATGCGCCGCCCTTAATCAGAACCCCAGCCCGGGCCGAAGAGGTCAAAGCCGCAACGATTGAAACCGGTGTGGAAATGACGAGCGCACAGGGGCAGGCGATAACCAGCAGAACAAGTGCGTTGTAAAACCAGAAGCCCCACGATGCGCCAAATGTAAGCGGTGGGATCAGGGCGATAGCCACTGCGACGACCATAACGATGGGCGTATAGATCCGCGCAAATTTTGTAACCCACTGCTCAACCGGCGCACGGCGAGCATGAGCATCACCGACCATCCGGATGATCTTGGCAAGCACGGTATCGGACGCTGTTTTCGTCGCACGTATTTTGAGGGTGCCTTCACCATTGATTGTGCCGGCATAGACCTCATCACCCAGCTCTTTGGGAATCAGCGCGCTTTCACCTGTGATTGGAGCCTGGTCAACGGCACCAGCTCCTTCGATGACTTCCCCGTCAAGTGGAATGCGATCCCCACCCCGAACGATGAAGCTGTCACCGACAAAGACATCCGCCGCCGGGACCGTTGCCTCAGAACCGTCAGCACGAACCAGCCGAACCGTCGGGGGGGCCAGATCAAGCAGTGCGGATACCGCGTTCCGAGCACGTCCGACACTCCAGCTTTCCAGATAAAGAGAGAGCGAGAAGAAAAATGCTACAGTTGCGGCTTCAAAAAACTCACCCAGAGCGATGGCACCAGCGACGGCAACAACCATCAAAAGGTTCATATCCGGCGAAAGTCGACGCGCCGAAGACCAGGCCTTAGGGGCCACCAGCCAGACGCCAAACAAGATCGCGACCGCGAACAAAGCTGCCTCGGGCAAAGGCATCGGAACCTCACCATGTCCCGAGAACAGCCCGAGCGCACCGCCCATGCCGGTTTCGAAAATGTGCCAGCCAAAACCCGCTGCCCAAAACCCTCCGCTAAGAGTGGTGAACCGCCGCTGACGTGCAATATGCGCCGCCTGGTCCTGGGCGGCATTTCCGTCATCCCATGGTTTGGCGGTCATACCAGTACTGGCAACCAGCATCATGACATCTTCGTCAGATAACTTGGAAGCACTTTCAAGAAGCGTCATCCGACCGTTGATCACATCAAATGCGAGATGCTCTTCACCACCTGCTTTCGGGCCGACGACACGGTTCAGGATCGCCACCTCTTCGGCGCAATCAAGGCCAGAGACCTGAAAGCTTCTACCACCTTCAGGAATTGGACCGGCGGGGGCGATGTCGCCACACCCGCCACTACCGCATGCGTGGTGACCATGTTTGTTTTCGTGGCCATGGTCGTGGCTATGGGTATCGGATGACATGATTGGACCTCAAGAATCTCTATGGTCCTTTGTAAATAGTTCCTACAGTAACTAGAGCTTCAATACCTTTTATATTTTTTTCATCCGGGTTCTTGGCCTGCGATATTGTTAGTTCATTTCGTCTTGCGGGCCGGCCGTGTGGATGCAATCTAATTGCAGATGACGCAAAAAATTTGGAATAGATCAATGCAGAAACGGATCGCATTTACCATCACGTTAGTCTCGATTACGGCTGGTTGCTCAGCCCAGTTCACTGGGGCCAAAAGCAAAGCATTTGAACCAGGCAACGTGCCAGATTCGGTCGTAGCGCTGGCAGGGCCGGCGCAGGATTTGACCACAGCGCGCCTCCTGCCCGAAGACAATTGCTTTTGGTATGAGCACAGCGGACCCGTCGAGACGACATTGGTACCATTGCGCGCGACGAATGGCGCTCCGATCTGCATTGCGCGCGACGCCTGATCGAAATGAGGGCAGCGACGTCCATGTACGCTGCCCAATATTCATGAGCGGGCTGTGACGCTATCTTCGGCAGAGTATAGGAAAGCGGTCGAGCCGGTTTTCACGTTTGGGTAGAGGTCATTGATATGAGCCATGATCATTCGCACACATCCAGAACTTGCGCGACCGCCGATGCTTCTTGGCTCAGGCGTGCCGTGAATTCTGAGATATGTGTCTCGGTCTCCAACGTATAGATAAAGGGCACGAGAGCCGAGAGCATTATTCGGCCCGGGCTCCATTCCATTCCGGAATTCCGCGTATTCGGGGTTGCGCTCGATCATTGAAGCGGTTGGTGTCCAGTGTGGCCATTCGACCTTTCGGCGGATAACATAGGTGCCGGGCTCGTAAAGATTCCCACGCGCGATCGCTACGCCATAGCGCATTGCGGTCCCGCCTTCTTCGATATGATAGAGATAGCGCGCGACGGCATCCACATGGATGTCACCTGGAACCAAACCATCATTTGCCGCGACGCGTCTTGGTAAAAAACGGTCATGAACACCCCACGGATTTGAGGTCATTGGATCGTAACCAATTGGCGTGACTTGACTGTCCCAATAGGTCTTCTGCGATGCGGTTGGCCAGGTTTTGGCGATCAATGGACTGGCCGCAGACGCCGAGAACAGCGCTGTGGTGGATTGAATGAAATGGCGCCTTGTAAGCATAGGTCTCGTCCTGGTTCACAAGTTTAACGTATTTGGATCGCACTATCGCGAATTAATCCGAATCTTAAAGCCTCTAGCAGCTAGAGCTTCAAGAGGTTTCAGGTAACGCTTGGTTTACCCTGTCGATCAAGTGACCGGTTGCGTGAATCCTGCTTCGGTCGAGTTTACATTGGAATAGGTCGCAAAGACAATTGACACAGGCGAAGCCGCCATTGTAGCGGTGAATTGTTTTCGGTTCCTGATGGCGGAAGCCAAAAGGATTAAAAGGGAATACGGTTCGGTGTTTTCAATGGCGCCAATTCCGTAACTGCCCCCGCAACTGTGAGCGGAGAGCGATGCCAAGACACCACTGGTTTGTAATGGAACCGGGAAGGTTGGCGGAGCGAGCACCCGCGAGTCAGGAGACCTGCCGTAAAGCGCCGGGCTATGCCCAGACTGAACCTGTCGGCCTTACGGTCGATTCAACCTGACAAGCCGCCGGGTGAGGCGGTAGGGAGAAAGAACATGCATATCGAACCGGGCATCGTGAATGGTGCCAAAATCGCGCTTTCCTATGTTACCGCCGCAGGTGCGGCTACTTACGCAGCGAAAGAAACGTTTTCCACATTGCGTGCGAATGGACCTGCATCTTTTGTTATGCGCTCGGTGCTCGCCACCGTTGGGGTTTTCCTTTTCTTCGAAGTCCTGCCGCATTTCCCGGTTGGTGTCTCTGAAGTCCACTTCATCCTGGGGTCGACGCTGTTTCTGCTTCTCGGTGCTGCACCCGCGGCTTTTGGATTGGCAGCTGGTCTCCTGATTCAGGGTGTGTTTTTTGCCCCGTTCGATCTTCCGCAGTACTTCATCAACCTGACCACTCTGCTGGTGCCGCTATTTGCGCTACAGGCACTGGCCAGCCGCATCATCGCACCCGGCACAGCATATGTTGACCTCAAATATGGCCAAGCTCTTGCCCTAAGTGCGACGTATCAGGGAGGAGTAGTCGCATGGGTTGGGTTCTGGGCCTTCTACGGCCAGGGTTTCGGCGCAGAAACCATGGCGTCGGTTCTGTCCTTTGGCGGCGCTTATATGCTGGTAATCGTCATTGAGCCGATTGCTGATCTGGCAGTGCTTGCGGCAGCCAAGGCAATGCGCGGTTTGAACAGTACAGGTCTGGTGACTCCGCGTTTGTACAACGCTGCGAAAGCTTGACCAAAGTTTGAAGCGGTGTCCTATACTTGGGTTGCCGCGAAACAACCAGTAGTCGCAGGACCAAAATTCTATTGTGGCGCGTCTCTAGGGCGCGCCACATTGTTTTTAGCCGCTAGAAACCTGTACCCAACGATCAGGGTGATTTGGGTCCTGTATTCGTAGGAAAAGATACCTCGTTTCCTTCCACGATTTGATCCTGTTGGTGACATTGTCCAGAATCAAATCGCCTTCACTCGAGCGATAAACTAAAACTGCATGGCCACTGCGATTGGTGTCTAAGACAGTGGCAATAAGTAGCTTCGTAGGATCCAAGCCGTTCTGCATTAGTTCAAACTTCTTTTGCAAAGCGAAATCTTCGCAATCCCCTGACCCCTGCATTGGTAGTGTCCAGTATTCCTTTGTCCCGTATTGGTTTTGATCCGAAACGGCGCGGATCCTCCGATTGACGCGCAAGTTAATCGCTTTAACGATCTGTTTCTCCCGCGCTTCTGGCAGACCAGAAGTACGAGTATTCGCGCACGCCCACGAATAATCTTTGCAGAGTGATTTGGCACCCGATGGCGCCTGAACCTCTCTATCTAGTTTGATCCAGGGAAGCTCAGAAGCTTGCAATGAAGCGGCGGAGACAAGGTAGCTGCATATGATACAGGCCAACGATAGATAAACTGGTAACCGTTCCGAGAGTTTTTTCTGAGCGGAAGTAGGTTTTGTCATATCTGCTTTCCCCATACTCGTTTCTCCTGGGTATCTGAAGCTACCGAGCCAAGAGAACTCTATTTCAATCTTTTATGTTCATCGACGCATTACAACAGCTTATTCAATTTAAAATGTAGAGCAGCAAAGTTCGCGAGCGCGCAGTTTTTAGTCGTGATTGTGTGGGTGAGCTTAATTGAGATTCTTGCAGCGGCATAGAAGAAAGCCGACTAGTAGTTCTGGGTTAGAAACGCTTGAGGTTTGTGGCGGATTTGGATGACGCGATTCACTGATTTGTTTATGTTTTGGCATCGATCGAGTTTAAGGCCAGTGACGTTGAACAGTTTCCTGTTGAAGGTCACACTTATCTTACCCAACCGTCATAGTCGGACTACACTGTAGTGAATGTTCGAAATCAGATGAAACTTCGAAGTCGGACATCTACTAAATATGACCCTTAGTATTATACTTCAATCCAAACCCACCATTTAGGACTACCGCAGGCAGTTTCGTTTGATCCGGCTTCCCTTTCGGATAATCAGAGCTGAATTGCAGTTCAGACAGCGATGCAGCTTGTCGCAGCTAATCTGCAATGTGGTGAACGCCGGGGGGAGGTGAGGCTATTCGATAGGGGTGGTGCGGCCTCGGCCCTGCCCGATAGGGTTGCCCGAGTGAGAGGGCAGTGCCCTCCCCGTGACGGTCTAGGGCGTTTGGTTTGCATAAATCCTGCTGGTCCAAGAAAGGGAAGCGACGGAGAGGATGAACGCCACCAAATTCGATTGTTACGTATTGCTAAACTGCAAAAATGACAGCCGACCCAATTCTGCCGTTTAACGCGACATGTGAATGCTGCAGCGCGGCCCGTCGAACCTTCCACTCGGTGCTTGTGCGAGATCATGGATTGATTGAAGTGGCGATACGCGCACCAAAGCTGCCCTATGCAGGAGCGGCTGTTACTGACTCAGTATTCGCTCGCGGAGACAACGCTGCCATCGCGGAAGTATCGCGTGTGTCATAAGAGCCGTCATTCAAAGCACCTTGTTTACTTACGTTTGAAACAGCCCGTTCGCCACAACCAAGTGCGATATCCGTAATAGCGCACCCGTTTCTCCAATTCCAGGAGCCCGACCACTTGAAGGGCCGGCAGCTGTGGTGAATTGGCGATGACGGTGCTGCGTCATGGTGCGTCAGGTTGATCATTCTCTGCAGCCGCGGAATCATGGCATGCTCGATCTCAAGCTTTGCGGTCGTGCAGAACCTGATCTCAAATTAGTCAACGACCGATCTGAGCCACTGTGTTTTGCACTGCATAGTATCGTTGAGCATTGGGAGGATGCGTCCCTAGAAAACGATCACCAGGATCAGGGACTTGTACGAAATAGAGCGCACCTTTGAGTGGATCATAGCCTGCTTTGTAAGTTATCTCCGTGCCTAGCCGATCAGCTTCCAATTCGAAGTCCTTCGAATAGCTGCGACCACCAATAAAGGCTCCAAGGTCTTGTGCTGCGGCGATGTCATTTGGTCCAGTCCCGGCGATTGTTGCTAGACCAGCAAAAATAATCGCACCAGCTGCCGCATTTTGAGCACGGCGTGCCAAATGCCCTTGGATATGGTGGGCAGCTTCGTGTGACATAACAAATGAAAGTTCATCGGTGTTGTTCACATCTTTTATCAAAGCTTGCGTCATTGTTATTACCGGGCGCCCCGACTTGCTCAAACTCTGATACGCGTTAGAGGGTGCTTGCTTGTTAGGATGTATTCGGATCAGAAAATCGCAATTCGCACCTTTTGTACGGCGGCGGCATTCTCGCTCTGCCACGGGCTCAACTCGAGAGGCGACTTGACGGAATCTTACTTGTGCCTGCTGTGAATTGACTGGGGTGCTTACGCGACTTGATATTGGGACGGGTGCAGAGGGGGGAGGCGCGGATGACATGCATCCCGCCAGCATCAAAATAACTAGTACCAATACAGTTCGCTTCATAAATACAACCTTCCAATGAACGAGAATACCGAAATAGAGATCGTAATCTTCGATACACTTACATCCAAATCCGAGAATAGTTTCTCTGTGAATTGTTATTCAATAACACTGGAGATTGTCCGTAGGCGCATCCTGATTCAGCTGGCGCCAAAACGGGAAGCACCGTAAATGCCTTTGAATCGGAGGACCAATTGATCCGCGACCCTGCCACTAATGACGTGAACCGCATTGAACGACACTTCTCCCCCTATTCCCACTGTGAAACGGCTTGAATTCTATCTGCTTTGCGGTGAAGGGATTGCTGCGAGCGCACGCGCAGTTCTTTGGACGCTTCCAGTTTGGGCTTACTGTCGACGTCCCAACAAGTCGCATTGGCGGCAAGTCTCAACCTGAAGCGTAAGTTGTTCAAGATATACTGGAAGCAGGAGCTTCAAAGGAAGCCGCACACCGTAACGGTTTTTATTAACCGGTTTTGCACCATTACCCCTTTAAGTCAGAGCAAAGCGACGTGTCGCTTGCAAGATGATCAATAAGGGCGCGCACGCGGGTCGTCAGTCGGCGATTCTGCGGAAAAAGTGCGGCGACCACATAGGGTGTAACGCGATTCTCGGCGAAGAGCTCGACCAATTCTCCTGTCTTTAGAGCTTCTGAAACGGTGTAGGCCGGACAACGGGCAACCCCTATTCCCGTGGCTGCCAGCCGTGCTGATGCTGCCGGTGCATTGGCGCGAAGTCGACCGTTAACATGGACCGCAAATTCCCGATCTTCTAAATCGAAGCGCCAGATCGTAGGATCCGTCATGTTGCCGTCTAAAATGCACTCATACGTCTCCAGTGCACGCGGATGCGCCGGCATACCTGTGCGCTTCAAATAGTCTGGAGATGCACAGACTAGCAAAGGCATTGGGCCAAGCTGGCGTACTTTAAGTGAACTGTCTCTCATCGGTCCGATGCGGATCGCGAGATCCAAACCTTCGTCAATAATTGACACCCTTCGATCCGAGAGACGAAGGTCGATTTCAACTTCCGGATGCTGTGCGGCGAATACCGCAAGAGAAGGCGCGAGCCGCACCGATCCAAATCCCGTCGGAGCCGAGATATGGATGACACCGTGTAAAGCCGTTTGTTGGTTCCTGACGGTTTCTTCCAACTCGTCGAACCCGTCAAGAAGTGGTTCACACATCGCCAGATACGTGGCGCCGACATCCGTCAGGGATACACTGCGTGTGGTTCTGTTCAGAAGCTGAACGCCTAGCGCTTCTTCCAGATCCGCGACGTATTTGCTGACCTGCCGCGCGGATCGTCCCATACGCTGTGCGGCAAGTGTGAAAGAGGCGTTCTTTGCGACAAGCGCAAAGGCTCGCATGCGGTCAATCTTATCCATAGCTTATTCCGCCCCCTCAGGGCCTAAACTTTCTCCAAAATTGACGATTATCGCGCAACTGTGCAAGTCGTATCTGTTTTGGTAAATGACCAACCCCAGCAGGAGCCCTTAAATGTCAAACCCGGTTCGTATTCATCACTTCCCCAAATCAGGTCACGCGCATCGCGCTTTGGTTTTTGCTAAGCTCGCAGGGATTGCCCATGAAGCTGTCTTAGTAGATCTCGCCGCTGGTGAGCACAAAACGCCTGACTTCCTTGCCATGAACCCGAATGGACAGGTGCCCGTGCTGGAAGATGGCGACGCCGTCATTTCTGACTCAAACGCAATATTAGTTTACTTAGCCCGCAAATACGCACCCGACTGGATACCAAGTGATGCCGTAGGAGAAGCGAACGTTCAGCAATGGCTGACACTTGCTGCAGGTGAAATTGCATTTGGCTCATGTGCTGCAAGGTTGATTACGGTGTTTGGCGCACCTCTGGACGAGGACTTTGCAGCTGCAACCGCGGCGAAAGCAATGCAAAAACTGGAATTTGGGCTGGACGGTCGCGACTGGCTTGTTGGTGATCAACCGACCATCGCTGATGTTGCGGCCTATTCCTACACAGCCCATGCGCCAGAAGGGAATATTTCGCTCGCGCCGTACCCGAATGTCCGTGCCTGGATTGCAAGGTTCGAAGCGCTGACCGGTTTTCAAGCGATGCCAGCCACCGCCGTTGGTCTTGCTGCCGAGTAGTTCAATGGACATTTGCGAAGGCGAACGAAGCGCCGTCTCATCATCGACTCGGGAAACCGTGATTGAAAACGCGCGCCTTGACTAAGTCGGCATGAATGGACGCAACGTAGCTAAGGTCGCGCCCGCATAAACGCGAGGCGGCAACTGACGCAACCGTGCAGAGCACCCCGAAAGTCGCTTGGACTTTTGGGTCATGGGGTTGCTTGCGGACGATAACCCGGACCTGAGTGTACAGCGTCTTTGATGACAAGATTGAGAAAGAAGGACAAAACGATGTTGGACGAAGAAACCCCATTTCATCCGGGCGAACTGGCTGCACAAGAACGCGCGGGTGTTAGGGGGCTTTCCAAACGCGTGGCGCCCTTCATCCGAAATCACATGCCAGATCAACACAGCGCTTTTTATTATGCACAACCGTTTCTGGTTGCTGCCTCCAGCGATAACCAGGGACGAGTGTGGGCGACGATCATCGAAGGCGAGGAAGGATTCATTGGGTCACCGGACTCTCAGACGCTGACGCTTGCAACACGGATTGATCCAAAAGATCCGCTGAGCGAATCGATTATGGCTGGCACCGATATAGGCGTGGTTGGCATCGAACTCGCTACGCGCCGCCGCAACCGCTTCAGCGGTAAGTCGCGTCCAACCAAGGATGGCTTTGCAGTCGATATCCATCAGACCTTTGGGAATTGTCCGAAGTATATCAACGAGCGGAATTGGTGGCGAGCCGATAAGGCGATGACGATTGAAGCGACGACGTCTACTCAACTCAGCTCCGAACAAATCAAACACATAGTGCCGAAAGCCTAAAGATAGCTATCTCTGAAAGTACCTACATAGATGATTTTGAAGCCATATTTGGTCACCTCCAGGATCAAAGCCCTGAACTTTTTCTGGTGAATACCGCAAAAGCTCTTTCTGCTTACTTGGAGACCTTAGCCACCGACCGGACGATATTTGACGATTTTCGCGATGCTTTGGAGCGCCGAGATATTGCAGCGGCTAAGGAATACCCCGAAGCAGCTCAGCGAGGTCTTCAGCTCTTTTTAGGGCGCGGGAATTGCGTATTTTGCCACAACGGTCCGAGGTTTTCCAACAACGAGTTCCATAACGCTGGTGTGCCATATTTTCTGAATGAAACCGAGGTTGACCAAGGTCGGTTCGGAGGATTGAACATTTTACTCTCTAGCCCCTACACATTGGACGGCGACTGGAACGACGATCCGGAAAAGAAAGATGCCTGGGCCGTGCGAAATGTACGCAGGAGCCATTCTGATTTTGGAACCTTTCGGACGCCCAGCCTGCGGGGAGTGGCTGAAACCGCTCCTTACATGCATGACGGCAGCTTAGATGATCTGAAATCTGTGATACGGCATTACAGCAAAATTGATACTGAAAGGCTGCACGCCGACGGTGAAGCCATTCTTTCGGAATTGAATTTGTCTGAGCAGGAGATTGCAGACTTAGTTGCGTTTTTGGTCACGCTCTCCAAGGATTCTTAATAAAGCACTGGTGTAAAGGGCTTGGGAATGGGCTAATTGGCGAGCTATCTTAGCCTTTTCATCTCTGGGTCCAATTCGCTTCCGAAATTCTTAAACCTCCGCCTTTCACAAGCAGATCCACAATTGCGTCGACCCCGCTTCTGTGACGAAGTGACGAAAACAAGAAGGGCCTTCCTTTACGCATCATTTTCGCATCACGTTCCATAACCTGCAGCGAAGCGCCAACATGCGGTGCAAGGTCGGTCTTGTTGATTACAAGGATGTCTGATTTCGTAATCGCCGGCCCGCCTTTCCTGGGTATTTCTTCGCCTGCAGCGACATCGATCACGTAGATGGTCAGATCCGCCAGCTCCGGGCTGAATGTGGCCGATAGATTGTCGCCTCCGCTTTCAATCAAAACAATATCGAGATCCGGATGACGTGTCTGCATCTCGGCGACGGCGGCCAAATTGATCGAGGCGTCTTCGCGAATTGCTGTATGCGGGCAACCGCCAGTTTCGACGCCGATGATCCTGTCCCGCGGCAGGACCTGCATGCGCATCAGCGCTTCGGCATCTTCCTGCGTATATATGTCGTTAGTAATAACTCCCACCGAACAGACATCGCGCAGCGCTTCAGACAAGGCGGCGGTCAAAGTGGTTTTTCCGGCTCCTACTGGGCCTCCAATACCTACGCGAAGCGGGCCGTTAATACTGGTCATGTGCGGAAAATCCTCGAATATTGTGTTTCGTGCCTCATGGCCGCAATGTCCCCCAAGAACGCGGTAGAGCTTAACTCGTCCAGGCTCGCCTTTTTTGCCCTTTCAGCAATCTGGGCGCACAACGGTGTCAGCTGGCGGATCAACCGCTGCGCATCGGTCTGTCCCAGTGGTACAAGGCGCGTCGCACAGGCGACAAGGTTGCTTGCGAATGCTTGCAGAAACATCTTGGTCGTCAGCAGCAAAGGAAGGTTTTCTAGTCTTGCAGCCCGTCCAATCGAGACGGGGTAGGTGAATTGCCCAAGGTCCAATTCCCAGACACCTTTAGTGACGTTTCCGAAGGCCTGTCCCAGCAACTCGGTTTCCATGAGCCTTTCGGATGTCGCACAAAAGGCGCGCGCCGCGATATCGACGTCGATCAGTTCTTCTTTGTCATGCGCGTTGAAGGCCGCCACAACGAACACAGCATCATTCCACCCAGAGCCATGTTCAAGCACATCTGAAATCCAGGCTTCAGTATCCCGAGAATTCGCGACAGTTCCCCCGTCAATCGCAGCTTCAAGCCCGTGAGAGTAGGCAAACCCCCCAACAGGATAGGCAGGGGACAACCATTGTGTCAGCGTCAGGATATTGGCGTCAGTGGGTGTGGCCATGGGTCCTGCCGTGGCCATAGGCCCCGCCTTCGGGGTTGAATGGTTCATTCACCTCTCGCACCTTTGCTCCGATTTTAAGAAGCATATCACGGATGACGTGATCGACTTGGATCAACAGGCGGGTCTTTTCGATCTGACAAGGCGTGTGCCGATTGCCGATATGCCAGGCGATACGTGTCAGGTCCGGTGCTTTTACCTCCAGCAACACTTCCGGTGCTGCCTGTATTTCCACTTCGCGACCGTCGTCCAAAACCAACGCGCCACCGTGGTTCAGTGAGGTCGTTTGCGCGAGATCGATGAGAATCTGTTCGCCGCTTTCGCAGGTAAGAACCTTACGCCGCAAAAAACGGTCGTCGTAGGTCAACGAGAGACAGTCTGCCGGATCGCCATGCGTGTGATCCGAATACTGGCGCGCAGTGCAGAGCAGGGCGGTCATACCATCACCTCCTCTGCAGCGGGAATAGTCAGAGCCAGATTGAGTCCGAGAACACCCGATGCACGATCCGTTCGCGCGTCAGACCGCGGTTTTTCAGCTCTTCGTCGCTGAGCGATTGCAGGAATTCGACTTGCCGGACGCGAGATTGAGCTTCGGCTACGCTGATCAGGGCCGAGTAAATTGACGACCCGATGGATACGATTAAACCGGCCAGCGAAAAGCGCGTGTTTGTATGTGTTGCTGAGTGTGCCATTTG
The DNA here is from genome assembly GCF_056542345.1 of Ruegeria sp. AD5. Taxonomy (NCBI): domain Bacteria; kingdom Pseudomonadati; phylum Pseudomonadota; class Alphaproteobacteria; order Rhodobacterales; family Roseobacteraceae; genus Ruegeria; species Ruegeria sp. AD5. Next base: position 695,845 of record NZ_JBQFZR010000001.1, on the reverse strand, counting down.
GACCCTCGTAAACGTTGGTCCTCCCATGGGTTTTTATATCTGTCATATTGGCCTCACTTAGAAGTGCGTATTTGGTCATTGCTGCCTTGCACGCGCCGCAACGCAGCACATTTTTTGATCAGAATAAAAAATATCGTTGCGCCATCGGCAGCGTTTCGGCGGGTTGGCAAGTCAGCAATTCGCCATCCGCACGCACCTCGTAGGTTTCCGGGTCGACCTCGACATGCGGTGTCGCGTTGTTCAACAGAAGATCCTGCTTGCCAATTTCTCGTGTGTTTTGGACGGCGACGGTTTGCTTTGCCAATCCCAGTGTATCACCGATCCCATCTGCATGGGCCGCCTGCGAGACAAATGTGATCGCCGAGTTTTCCACCGACCGTCCGTAAGCGCCAAACATTGGGCGACTATAAACCGGCTGCGGTGTAGGGATCGACGCGTTGGGATCGCCCATTTGCGCGCAGGCTATGGTGCCGCCTAGAAGAACCATCTCGGGCTTCACGCCGAAAAAGGCCGGGTTCCAAAGGGCGAGGTCAGCGCGTTTGCCTTCCTCGATGCTCCCGATCTCGTGGCTGAGCCCATGGGCAATAGCAGGGTTGATCGTATATTTGGCGATATAGCGACGGACGCGAAGGTTGTCGTTCTCACCGGTTTCTTCGGCCAGGCGCCCGCGCTGTTTCTTCATCTTGTCAGCGGTTTGCCACGTGCGGATCAAAACCTCTCCGACCCGACCCATGGCCTGACTGTCAGACGCGATGATGCTAAATGCGCCCATGTCGTGCAGTATATCCTCGGCTGCGATTGTCTCACGCCGGATGCGGCTTTCGGCAAAGGCCACGTCCTCGGGGATGGATTTGTCGAGGTGGTGACAGACCATCAGCATATCCAAATGTTCCTCAACCGTGTTCACGGTGAAGGGCCGCGTGGGATTGGTCGAGGACGGCAGAACGTGGTTCTCGCCGCAGATCTTGATGATATCCGGGGCATGGCCGCCGCCTGCGCCTTCGGTGTGGAAAGCGTGAATAGTGCGACCCTTCATGGCCGCCACGGTATTTTCGACAAAGCCTGATTCATTGAGCGTGTCGGTGTGAATCATCACCTGCACGTCCATCGCATCGGCCACCGACAGGCAGCAATCAATGGCGGCCGGGGTGGTTCCCCAGTCCTCGTGCAGTTTCAGGGCACAGGCTCCGGCTTTGACCTGTTCTTCGAGCGCGGCAGGCAGCGAAGCGTTGCCCTTACCCGCAAAGGCCAGATTCATCGGGAAAGCATCCGCCGCCTGCAACATCCGCCCGATATGCCATGGACCGGGGGTGCAAGTGGTGGCCAATGTCCCATGCGCAGGACCGGTGCCACCGCCCAGCATGGTGGTCAGGCCGGAATGCAGCGCGTCTTCGATCTGTTGCGGGCAGATGAAGTGGATATGACTGTCGAACCCACCTGCTGTCAGGATACGACCCTCACCAGCAATGGCCTCGGTTCCGGGTCCTATGATGATGTCGACACCGGGTTGTGTATCGGGGTTTCCCGCCTTGCCGATCTTGGCGATCCGCCCGTCTTTCAGGCCAACGTCGGCCTTGTAGATGCCCGAGTGATCAACGATCAGAGCATTGGTGATGACCGTATCCACAGCGCCTTCGGCGCGCGTGGTCTGAGATTGCCCCATCCCGTCGCGGATTACCTTTCCGCCACCAAACTTGACCTCTTCGCCATAGCTGGTCAGATCATGTTCGACCTCGATCACAAGATCGGTGTCGGCCAACCGCAGCTTGTCCCCTGCGGTCGGGCCGAACATCGCGGCGTAGTCTTCGCGCTTGATTTTTGCTGGCATCAGAGTGCCCCCATGACCTTTTGATTGAAGCCGTAGACCCTGCGCGCACCACTGATCGGGATCAGCGAAACTTCGCGGGCCTGCCCCGGTTCGAACCGCACAGCGGTGCCTGGCGCAATGTCCAGGCGCAGGCCACGCGCGGCAGTTCGGTCAAAGTCGAGCGCCGGGTTGGTTTCGGCGAAATGGTAGTGTGAGCCGACCTGAACCGGGCGGTCGCCGGTATTGGCGACCATCAAAGTGATCGCATTAGTATCGGGGTTCAGGGTAATTTCACCATCAGCCGGGAACAGCTCCCCGGGGATCATTTGTTCAGCTTTGTGATCAGCGCGACAGCAGCCAGCGCAACAACCGCCAGCCCAACGCCCATCGCCGCATAATCGGTGCCGTGCGCGTGGATATGCGTTCCGTTGTGGGCGGCTGCCGGGCCAGCGAAGATCAGGGCGGGGAAAAGCATGCGTGTCATATTGGTTTCCTTTTCAGCGAATGGGGTTGTGGACGGTCACCAGCTTGGTGCCATCTGGAAAGGTGGCTTCGACCTGAACTTCGTGGATCATTTCGGGCACACCTTCCATGCATTGCTCTCGGGTGATCACCTCGGCCCCGGCTTGCATCATGTCAGCAACTGAACGCCCATCGCGTGCACCTTCGACCACGGCATCGGTGATCAGGGCGATCGCCTCGGGGTGGTTCAGTTTGACGCCGCGGTCCAGCCGTTTGCGGGCGACTTCGGCGGCCATGGCGACCAACAGTTTGTCTTTTTCGCGAGGGGTCAGGTTCATGTCAAAGCATCCAGCATCGAGGTAGCGTGTCTTTGTTCAACCGACGCAAGATCGGCATCAATGTGCGACGGAGGGCAAAGCTGTTTTCGGCAAGAACACGAGCAACCAACAGGTTATTGCGGATCATAGTCGCACCTGCTGTGTCGGGCAGCATCTGACGAATAGCATTCAGATGACCTTCGGCTGACTCCGATACAAAGACGATCAACGCCATCGCACCCGCGCCGTTTGCAATATGCGGTTTGGACAGATGTTTGTGCCAATCACCCGAGAACTGGATCGCGTCAAGGAACACCTTTTTTCCTTGGTACCGTATCTCGATCCGATCGTTTAGACGGATATCGGTCAGCGTCTCGCCCATCGCAATGCGGCCGAAGACCAGCGGCTCTACCATCAGCATCTCGGCATCTGGCGCCATCCCGATTTTCAGGCGTCGCTCCAGAGCGCTGCCATTGAACAGAATAGTCTCTTGCGGCAACCAGTTCAGCCGGGCTTCAGTCTCAACAGTCAGATGATTGGTAATCTGGCCACATTCTTGCGGCTTGGCCTTGTAGGCGCGCTCGCAGGCTTGTGTTGTCAAAGTCAGCGCCGTTCCTTTTGCTGCCTTACCGGAAAGTCGAAATGAGTCGCCTCCGGTTACGCCGCCTGCCGTGTTAAGAAGAACCGCGTCAAGATCAGGTGTGTTGGTTCTGGGGAACAGACATTTATAAGACCCGGACTGGCGAAACTTGTTCAGCACCGTCCTGTCACCCAATTGCTTGGTACTCAAACTGACGGCGCCTGCAGCGCGCGGTGGAATAGCACTGTGCGTGGGCAATATGGCTGCAACGTGGGTAATAGGGCACCTTTGGAGCTTTGATTAGTGCCACTTGTTTCTCTGTTGAAGGGGCGGAACACTAATCTACAGAGTCGAAATCTGCTTAATTCGACATCGCGCGGCTAAATTTTAGACAGCGACCTCGGTCTTGGATGAAAAAATAGGCGGATCGCGCCGATTTTCCAAATTGGGTTAAAGGTAAGTTGCCAAGCTTGCTGCGATGCAGAAACCGTATGGGTGCCACCGCGGAGATGACCCGGGGGTGTGTGACGGCTGCGCGAATTGGACCTCGAACACAACCGCCACACGGAACGCAACAACAGTTGCGGGGATCAGGTAGAAGAAGAGTGTGCCTTTGTGCAAGCCCTCTCTCCCGGCCCCGCCAGGAGGATCACATGAAATCGCTCAAATCCACACTCGCCGGATCGGCAGTATTTGCTGTCATGGCCACCGCCGCCTTGTCGACCGAAGACACGATCAAGGTTGGAGTGCTGCATTCGCTTTCCGGTACGATGGCGATCTCGGAAACGACGTTGAAAGACACCATGCTGATGCTGATTGACCAGCAAAACGCCAAGGGCGGTCTGTTGGGTAAACAGCTTGAAGCTGTCGTGGTCGACCCGGCCTCTGACTGGCCTCTGTTTGCCGAAAAAGCGCGTGAGCTGCTAACCGTCCACGAGGTGGATGTAATCTTTGGCAATTGGACTTCGGTGAGCCGCAAGTCGGTTCTGCCAGTGATCGAGGAACTAAACGGTCTTCTGTTCTATCCGGTCCAGTATGAGGGCGAAGAAAGCTCTAAAAACGTCTTTTATACCGGTGCCGCTCCGAACCAACAGGCCATCCCCGCCACGGACTATTTCCTGGAGGAACTCGGGGTCGAGAAATTCGCTCTGCTCGGCACAGACTATGTCTACCCCAGGACCACCAACAATATCTTGGAAAGCTATCTGAAGCAAAAAGGTATCGCGGAAGCAGATATCTTCGTTAATTACACGCCTTTCGGCCATTCCGACTGGTCCAAGATCGTGGCGGACGTGGTCGCGCTGGGCGCGGATGGTAAAAAAGTCGGTGTGATCTCGACCATCAATGGTGACGCCAATATTGGTTTTTACAAGGAACTGGCAGCGGCTGGTGTTTCGGCAGATGACATTCCGGTCGTGGCCTTCTCGGTCGGTGAGGAAGAACTGTCCGGTTTGGATACCACCAACCTCGTCGGTCACCTCGCCGCTTGGAACTACTTCCAGTCGGCGGATACTGAGGCCAACGCGGAATTTGTGGACACCTGGAAAGCCACCATGGGTGATGAACGTGTGACCAATGACCCGATGGAGGCGCATTACATCGGCTTCAACATGTGGGTAAACGCCGCGACCGAGGCCGGTTCGACCGAAGTCGATGCCGTGCGCGCCGCGATGTATGGGCAGGAATTCCCGAACCTGACCGGAGGCACCGCTGTGATGCTGCCGAACCATCACCTCGCGAAACCGGTTCTGATCGGCGAGATTCAGGAAGACGGCCAGTTCGATATCATCAGTGAGACTGATGTCGTGCCGGGTGACGCCTGGACCGACTTCCTGCCGGAGTCGGCTGTGCTCGTCTCGGATTGGAAAGAGCTGGGTTGCGGTATGTACAACACCGAGACCAAGACCTGCGTTCAGACCCTGTCGAACTACTAACAGACCACGCAAGGCGGGTTTGTTTGCCCGCCTTGTCACAAAAGACATTCGGGTTTCACCACATGGTACGACTTTTCCTTGCGGGCCTCGCAATCCTGTGCGCCTGCCTGACTGCCAACGCTCAAGAGGTCGGTCTACAACCGATCCTGCAAGAGCATCAGGAGATCATCGCCAAAAGCTCGCGCAAGACGATCAAACCGGCGATTGATGCGATTGCGTCAAGCGGCTTGCCTCAGGCGCAAGTGATGCTTGAGACATGGGCAGCCAAGAACATGTGGATGCGCAAGTCGGACGGTCTGTTCTTTTCTGGCCAGAAAGGAGAGGGGCGGTCGTATGAATTGACCGACTTCGATACCGGAGAAGTCGTCGGTACATTTGAGAAATCCGAGCTTAGGCAGCTGAAGCCCAACAGCGGTATCCGCGCGATGATCGGGACCGCTCTGGTCCAGTTCCAACTGACCGATCCGGATCGCGCAAAACGTTTGGCCGCATTGCAATCCATCCAACGTGATCCCGAAAGTGCACTCTTGGAGCCACTTCGCGCTTCGATAGGGGATGAACCCGAAGCAGAATTGAAGGCGCAAAAGCAGCGGCTGGAACGGTTGCTGACGATTGGTTTTGACGAAGATACCGCAGCCCGCGTGGCGGCGATCAAAGAAATGTCCGGCGATCTGGGCGTAGACGTTCGTGCGGCTCTGAACCCGTTGGTCGTCACTGCCCGCCAAGCCGCTACCGAATTGCCCCAGGACCTGAACGTCGCCGTTATTCTTGAAGCGGGGTCAGACGCCTTAAAATCTGACGAAGCATATGACTTGCTCGTTGCAGGAAACCTGGCCGCACCGCGTGTTTCGGCGGAAGATATCAGATCGGCACTGGCGGCCAATATAGAAGGTGGTCGTGTAGGTGGTACTCCCGTCGCACAGCTGAATTCAGATGCAATGCGCGCGCGTGCGTATACCTCTCTGGCAGAGGCGGGGGCTGTGCCAGCCTTAGTCACGAACGCGGATGTCAACGCTGCAGTTAACACGCATGTATTCTTCGAAACCTACAGTGAGCCATCTGCCGAGGTCACTGAAGCAGCAGAGAAAGCCCTGCAACAGATCGAACTGAAGGTCGGCCTGAACCAAGCACTCGACCTGACGCTGGACGCGATCTCACTGGCGTCGATCTATTTCCTCGCCGCCATCGGTCTGGCCATCACCTTCGGCGTGATGGGCGTGATCAACATGGCCCATGGCGAGTTCATCATGATGGGTGCTTATACCGGATACGTGGTGCAGCAGATTATCCCTGATCATACGCTTTCGATCATGGTCGCTATTCCAATGGCTTTTGCTGTCACCTTCGCGATGGGCGTCGCTATGGAGCGGTTGGTGATCCGCTGGCTTTACGCTCGCCCGTTGGAGACGTTGCTGGCGACGTTCGGCATCTCAATTGCCCTACAGCAGCTGGCCAAGAATATCTTTGGCACGCAGGCGCGCCCGCTGACTGCTCCCGATTGGTTGGATGGTTCGTGGATGCTGAATGACGTGGTTTCAATCAGCTACATCCGCATTGCGATCTTCGTTCTGGCGCTTATTTTTCTGGGACTTTTCCTCTACATCATCAAACGGACGAGGCTAGGGCTTGAGATGCGTGCAGTAACGCAGAACTCGCGCATGGCGGCGTCAATGGGGATTAATCCCGGGCGAGTGAATATGCTGACCTTTGGGCTTGGCTCCGGCATTGCCGGCATCGCCGGGGTCGCGATTGGCCTATTCGCCAAGGTCACGTCCGATCTGGGCAGCGACTATATCGTGCAAAGTTTCATGACGGTGGTTGTGGGTGGTGTTGGTAACATCTGGGGCGCGCTTGCAGGTGCGGGCATGATCGGCTTCCTGCAGAAGGGGATCGAGTGGATGAACCCGTCGAACACCCTCGCGGCCCAAACCTACATGATCATCTTCATCATCATTTTCATCCAGTTTCGGCCGCGGGGCATTATCGCCCTCAAGGGTCGCGCGGCGGGGGATTGAGCCATGGAACGCAGCTTTATCGCCAAGAACCCATCCGTGTTGGTCTTTCTTGCCATCCTGTCCCTGTTCACCCTGAGCGTAACCATCCTGTCCGAGGGTTTCGGGGTCGGTGTAATCTCGACTAGTTTCGTCAAAACGCTGGGCAAAACCCTGTGCCTTTGCCTGATCGCAGTGGCGATGGATCTGGTCTGGGGCTTCACCGGCATCCTGTCACTGGGCCACTTCGCCTTCTTCGGGCTGGGGGGCTACATGATCGGCATGTGGCTGATGTACGAACGCACGCGCCTGATCGTGGTCGACTCGCTGGCACAGGCCGAAATTCCACCGACGTCGTCCGAAGTGGTGGACGCGATTGGAACACAAGTCTTTGGCGTTGTCGGATCGTCGGAGTTTCCGTTGATCTGGGCGTTCTCCCACAGCCTGACCCTGCAACTGATCCTGGTTGTACTGGTCCCGGGTCTGTTGGCGCTGGTCTTCGGATGGTTGGCTTTCCGGAGCCGTGTCACCGGTGTGTACCTATCGATCCTGACACAAGCGATGACGTTGGCACTGGCCCTGTATCTGTTTCAGAACGACAGCGGATTGCGTGGGAACAACGGCTTGTCTGGCCTGCAGAACCTGCCAGGCGTCACCGCCTCGCAGGACGTGGTGTCGATCTGGTTCCTCTGGGCCTCGGCGCTGGCCTTGGGGCTGGGCTATATGCTGGCGGCGTGGATCGTGTCAGGCAAGTTCGGCTCGGTCATCCGCGGCATTCGCGATAACGAGGCACGGGTGCGCTTCCTTGGCTATTCAGTCGAGGAATTCAAGCTGGCTATCTTCACCCTGACTGCTTGTATCGCAGCCATTGCTGGCGCGCTTTATTACCCGCAAGCTGGCATCATTAATCCCGAGGAGATGGCCCCCATCGCCTCGATCTATTTGGCCGTCTGGGTCGCCATCGGTGGACGAGGCCGCTTGTATGGTGCGGTAATTGGTGCAGCTTTTGTAAGCCTTCTGAGCACGTGGTTCACGGGTGGGCAGGCCCCCGATATTCCGCTTGGGTTTTACACGATCAAATGGGTCGACTGGTGGCAGGTGCTACTGGGCGTAACTTTTGTGTTGGTTACGTTGTTCGCTCCGCAGGGCATCGGAGGATTGTTCGACTTGTGGACCGACAGCCGCCACCCGGATAGGCATGGGGCAAATCTGGGACCGGATGACGGCGCCCTGCGCGAGAAGGAGGCCATCGAATGAGCACTTTGCTTGAGGTTAGCGGCGTTTCGGTCACTTTCGATGGTTTCCGAGCTATCAACAACTTGTCTTTTCAGATCGGCGAGGCCGAGCTTCGCGCCGTGATCGGCCCGAACGGGGCAGGCAAGACCACATTCATGGACATCATTACAGGTAAAACCCGGCCCGATGAAGGACGTGTCATCTGGGGGGAGAAATCGGTATCTTTGTTGGGGCTGTCCGAGGCAAAGATCGCGCAGGCTGGGATCGGAAGGAAGTTTCAGAAACCCACGGTTTTCGAAGACCAGACCGTGCAGGAAAACTTGCTGATGGCGCTTCAGAACAAACGTGGCTGGCTTCACGTGCTTTTCTATCGAACCTCCACTGACGATTTGCAGAAAGTTGAAGATCTGGCTGTCGAAATCGGCCTGTATCAGAATCTAAGCCGCAAAGCTGGTGAACTGAGCCACGGTCAAAAGCAGTGGCTGGAAATTGGCATGCTGCTGGCTCAGGAGCCACGACTTTTGCTCGTGGACGAACCCGCCGCCGGCATGACACCGCAGGAGCGCGAACACACCACCGACTTGCTAGTACAAGCCGCCAGAACCCGTGCCGTTGTTGTGGTGGAACACGATATGGAATTTGTCCGACGCCTGAATTGCAAAGTCACGGTTCTACATGAAGGGTCCGCCTTGGCTGAAGGCAGTCTTGATCACGTGACATCTAACCAGGATGTCATCGACGTATATCTAGGGCGCTAAACAATGCTGAAGCTAACAGATCTGACTTTGCATTATGGGCATTCGCAAATCCTCAACGGGATTTCCATGGAAGCCAGACAAGGTGAAGTGACTTGCGTGATGGGGACCAATGGTGTCGGGAAAACCAGCCTGATGAAAGCAATATCAGGTACGCATCCGCGATCGGGCGGCAGTCTGGAACTGGACGGGGAAATTCTGGGCGTCCTGCCTGCTCATCAAATGGCGTGGAAAGGTGTGGCCTATGTCCCACAAGGTCGTGAGATATTTCCTTTGCTCACAGTTCGCGAAAACCTTGAAACGGGGTACGCCTGCCTGCCTGCCAGCGAACATTTCATTCCAGGTGATATATTTGATATGTTCCCGGTCCTCAAACAGATGCAAAACCGTCGCGGAGGTGACCTTTCTGGCGGTCAGCAGCAACAGCTGGCGATTGCACGGGCATTGATAACACGACCACGCCTGCTTCTGTTGGACGAGCCGACCGAAGGTATTCAGCCCAACATCATCCAACAGATAGGCGAAGTCATCCGACACCTCAGAACCACGAGCGGAATGGCAATCATTCTAGTGGAGCAATACTTTGACTTTGCCTATGAACTTGCCGACAGATTTATCGCGTTGCGACGAGGAGAAGTCATAATCAACGGCACCAGGGAAGACGTGACACGCGATGAGTTGCTGCAGGCTGTAACAGTCTAGTGCTGATACTTGAAATTGGTTTCGGAATTGAAGGATGAAATCCTGATTTAGTTCGGGAAATAGTTTGACCCTACGAACATGTTAAGTACTAACAGTTTTTCCTTTTGAGATACCGTCGTTCGCTGACCCCTGCCTTGAGCGGAGAATAGTTTTGATCAAGTGAAGGACTTCATATCGTACTGAGGTTATGCTTGGCCTTTCTCCCAATTTGTATCGCAGTTTGGGTAGTGGCGTGCAGGCTCAGTGGCCTACGAGCCATATTGCGTCAGGTTTCTATTATGCGTGTAAGTTTCGTACGATCGACTTTGGAGGCATGACGCTTGTCCATAGGAATGTGCTTAATCGAAATCACATTTGGAACGCCAAAACCAAGCGCAGATTTAGTCCAATCGTCGATGTGATCCGCGGAACCTTGGACGCAAAGTGTGGGGCCTGCTTTGGTATTGACGAGCGCGCATCGATCTACACCTGGCCATCTCTGTGCCGCGACTTCGATAGCAAAGGGGAAGAGCGTACCTGAAAAGACTTCAATTTCGGACCCGACGCGCCCCCATAACCATAAACGCCCGTCATCATCCAGCGCGCCAGCGTCACCGGTCCGGTGCCAAATGACGTCACCTTCCTTGATTTTGTTGTTCTTTGAGTGGGTCGGGTTCAAATACCCGTCATTCACATGTGCGCCGGCGACCTGAATTTCATTGTCGCGGATGCGGAGCGTGATTTCGGGCACCGGGTATCCCACAAGAAGACCCCTTCCAACAGCCATGTCGCGGTGATCCTTCACCGTGATATCCGCGGCGTCAAGATGGGCAATCGGTTCAGCCTCGGTCGACCCATAGACGCACACAACTGACAGGCTGTGCCGGGTTCTCAACGCCTCGACAAGACTCGGAAACACCGGACCGCCGCCGGTGAACACCGTGTGCAACGGACCGGTATCGTCGGATTGAACCAGTTTTTCACATAGCGATGGTGGGATGAGGGCCCGGGTGATCTGTTGCGTTTGAAGCCAGCTTTCCAACTGCACAGTCGACATGCGGTCCAGCTTGCTGAACCTCCAGTTGGGTAAAACACTTGTGCGCCCGGCCGCCAGATTGATCAGCGTGAACACCGGAAAGGCCACCAGATCGCGCTCGGCCTTGCGGCTGTCGAGGAGGGGTGCGATGGCATCGTGCTGCGCCATCAGAAACGCATGTGAGCGCGGAATGGCCTTGGGCAAGCCAGTTGTACCAGAGGTAAAGGAAATAAGGGCGATATCGTCCGGTTGTACCTTTTGCGCCACCGGGTTGCTGCGGCTTTTACCAGGCGTCAGCAGGGGCAATGCCCAGAGATCCGGAACCAGAAACTTCAGCAAAGAATACGCACCCGCTGCACAGAACGCTTTTGGCTTCGTTGTTCGGGCGGCGTGGCGCAGACCGGCCAGCCCCAAGGCTGGCTCTGGTAAGACAACGGTTGCGCCAAGGGTCCAAAGCGCAGCCAGACTCGCATATAGGTCCGCGTTGACAGGCATGGCCAACAACACGCGATCACCTGACTGGATACCCTTGTCCTGCCACCGACCTGCCAAGTGCTGAACGCGCGTGTGCAGGGTTTGAAAGGTGATCTCGCGGCCCTTGCCGTCCACTATGGCTGTCCGGTCAGGAACCCGTTTAACCGCCGCGGCGAATTGGGACAGCAGGTCAGCCATTCAGCTTCCGTCCAAGCAAAGTATAGCGCCGGAATATTGTCGCGCCTTCCGCTGCACTGCGCTCGGCGGAGGTGTTGTCATCATGGATCAGCGCATGAATGGCGGTTTCGTACCCCATCCTGAGCGCCGCCTTGTGAAACCGGTTAGCCAGATGCCGTCCGGCGCCCGGTTCGAGACTTGCATAGGTCTTGAGGATTGCGGATGCCGGATTGGGGCCTTCGGCATAATTGGGAATGCCAAACAGAAACCCGGCCAATGTCCCGTCATGGCGGCGCGCAAAAAGGATCAGATCGCGCTTCATCATCGGCACAACTGGCATATACATGGCCAGAAAATCTGCCTCGGCAATCGGCTTGTAGAACGCGTTGTTTGAGAACGCACGGGTTGAAAGTTTGAAGACCTGACGAAACAGGGCCTCGGGGTCTGTTCCATCCCATTCTTCCACGACAAAACCATCGGTTACTGGCGGTGCTGATCCAGCGGCGGTCCGCAACGACACCCGGGCCGAAAAATACCGGCTGATCTCTGAAAATCCCGCCGACTGGAAAACCCTGGGCTCATGAAGTTTGTTGGTAGGCTCCATCAGGAACGGAGCGGACCCGTCGCTATCCGAGACGAACCGGTAACTGTGCCAGGTGTCGCCCGACATTGGCCCAATAATGCGGTTGAGGCCGGCGTCTTTCACCCTCTCGATCCCTTTGCACAGGATTTCGGCACCGGCTTCGGGCGTTTTGCAGGAAAAATCGCCGAAGGTCGCGGCGCGCGCGCCCTCCCAGATCGGACCGTTCAGATAAACGGTCAGCTTTGCATCCGCCGTTCTGATGATCTCATTGGTCATGAAAAAACTCCGGCAAAGAACCCAGCACTTAGCGATCCAGCAACGATCCAAACGTAGTAAAGCAACGGCGGCGCGAGGGCCAACAGCGTCAGCCTGAGCACCCTATCTTTTTCGAACCAATGTGGTCGGAGCAACGGCGCTGCGGCTGAACAAGCTAATGAGAACAGGGCCAGTACAGTCAACGGTTCAGCCCAGTTCGACTGTTCAGAATTCTGGGAAACAGCCCAAGTTCGAATGAAATAAAGGACAGCCGCAGCAAGTGGTATAACAACAGGAATGGGACGCAGCGCCACAGCAGCGAGGCCCATAGCCAGCCCCATCGCACTGAGCCCAAAAAAGGAAACTGCATCCCATCCCGTTGCATTTCCCACCGCAAGCCAACCAAATCCCAAAAGCCCCAAGGCGGCTATGATATCCAGATCGGGGTACTTACTGTCACTAGGAGAAGCGGTACGCGCCCAGCCATGTGCGGCAAGAACCATGATCGGCAGTACTGTGTTCTGCAGCTTTGCGGCGGCCAGCAGCAAAAAAACCGCGACAACATAGACACGGGTCGCATGTTTGGTCAGGCCCAGTTTGGTTCCCACTACGCCGAAACTCGCAAGGGCGGCAAAGAACATGGCGGCCAACAGCGCGAGCTCCGCCAAAGAGCTGAAATAGTGGCCGTTTAGGAAAATCAACAAGCCAAGCGGCAGGAACAGGTTGTCAAACCCGCGCCAGCTTTGTGCCTCGACTAATGTACCAAAAGCCGCAACCATAAGGCACAACATCATGATGTTAGATGGCGGGAGTTTCGATAAGAACAAAAAGCAGATGATCGCAACCAATAGTGTTACGACAAAAAACACCACTGATCCTTCTAAGCTCTTGTCGCCATCTTCTACCACGTAGCGTTTGGTTCCATACGTGGTCCCGGCAAGCGCAGCGGCTGCATCCGCGAGTGTCAGAACGGCGATTGGCAGTATGTAGAACAGTGTGTTTTCCCCGGCTAGCAGAAAGCAAAGCCCAACTGACAGGGCGAGCAGAAAGTCGCCGTAGGACGTACGATCCACACCATGCAAAGTTGCACCCAGACCCGACGAAAAACGAGGCAGGCGCAGCACCAGCATCACCAGGATTGTGGCCGCAATCAGCATGTAAACCGGCCAGCGATCGGGAAACAACCAGGGCAGCAACAACGCAAAGAGGCCGGTGCTGACATGCATAAGCTTGCGCTGCACTTCGGGTTTCAGGCCCGCTGTATTAGCCAGATTGCGTATAATCATCATTACGCCGACCAGAGCCAGCACCGACCCCGCCGCCAGCAGAATCTGCCCAATAACAGTCACGGTTGAAACTCTTCGACGACGAAATCCGAATAGAAGAATGCCATGTCGCGGGCCTTCTGCTGTGTTTCGATGTCGGTCAGGGTTTCAACCTTGTTTCTGAATTCCGGCGGAACCCTCCGGGGTGCCATCATGTTCCAATAGACTAGTCGGGCATTTGGCTCTGCAGCGGTCAGGATCGACCCGTAAACCTGATGGAAGGTCTCGGGCGACATGTACTCGAAGATGTCGGACAGGTTGAATCCTCTGGCTTTTTCGTCGGTCGACACAAAAGCCTCAAGCGATCCAAGGCGGATGTCGAGACGATCCAACCGGGATCGGATTGTCTCATAATGCTCGGAACGCCACGCCATCGGCAGCGCGTCGCCATGATCGCCTTTGAGAATCCAGTGCAGATAGGGATTTTGCGAGGGATCGGTGGTGACTCCCGCATGACGGATGCGGCGGGCGACATGTTGGGCCGGGCTACCCTCGACATGATCGAAAAACGCACTGTCCCGGCCCATGCGACCCATGACGAGGCGAGAGAAGAAGATGTTCAGCAAAAGACGCCATCGCACCGTGTTGAACCGCGTGTCGAAGAATGTCAGTCGCTCTGCGGGCGAGCGGGGAACAAACACTGCGTCGATGGTTCGGCGTGAATGCACAAGAGGCAGTAGCCAAGTTCGAAAGATGCGAAAATAGCGCTCGAACTTGCCGACGCCACCGATGCCGTGTTTTTCGACTTCCGTGATCAGAGTCCGCCAGAAAGCGCGCGTTTCGGCATCTGTGGCTTCCAAAACCTGGTTCAGCAATGCGCCCCGTCGGCTACTTCGCCGCGAGCCGGTGAGTTCAATGAATTCGGGATGGGTCAGCACTTTGTAGGCCGCGATCCTAAGCTTAAGGCAGGCGATCTGGGCCGGTGAAAGATCCAGAACGACAATGCGCGCGGGATCGAGTGTTAGCATTGCCAGCGCATTATCCCCGGCAGAGCAGATGGAGACCAATGTCTTGCCCGCACAATCGCCCAGGGCGGAGGTAAGAACATCCGCGTCTTCCCACAGTTGGGCATAGCGGATATGGTCGAAATCCGCCTTTTTCTCAATCTCACTGCTATCCATCGCACCGCTCCACCGCGCCGCTTGCCCCGTCGACCCGGATCATCTCACCATCTTCGATCCAGTTGGTGGCGCCTTTCAGGCCAACCACGCAGGGGATACCTAGTTCGCGTGCGACAATCGCAGAATGTGACAACAGAGATCCCCGTTCGACGACGATGGCGGATGCGTTCGAGAATACGGCGATCCAGCCCGGATCGGTGTGGCGCGCCACGAGTATATCTCCGGGGTTTAAGGCCTCGGTGCGCGGGTCGCGGATCACGCGCGCGCGCGCCTTGATCTGACCTGCGGAACAGCCCGTGCCCTGCTTCATCCGTGCAGGGTCCACCTCGGCTTCTGCGCTCTCGGACCAGACCGGCGCGATGGCGGGGCCACGGATTTCGATGCGTTCCGGCGGATCTGGGCGTCGGGACGAGGCTTCGTCTTCCAGTTTGCGCTGCGCAACGATGCCTTTCAGATCGGGTGACAGGCTATAACCTTCGACTGCTCCGAGAACTTCATGTGTTGTCAGGAAGAATACATCCTTTGGCGATGAAAGCAGGTCACGCGCAGCGAATTCGCGGCCGATGCCCAGAAACACGCGCCGCGCATAACCAAATATGCGCGTGCGTTCAAAGCGCAGGTTTTCTCGGTCGCGCACCCGCGCCTTGGTCCAGCCCAAAATCCATTT
This sequence comes from Ruegeria sp. AD5, assembly GCF_056542345.1. Classification (NCBI taxonomy): domain Bacteria; kingdom Pseudomonadati; phylum Pseudomonadota; class Alphaproteobacteria; order Rhodobacterales; family Roseobacteraceae; genus Ruegeria; species Ruegeria sp. AD5. The sequence goes on along the minus strand of NZ_JBQFZR010000001.1, from coordinate 680,444 downwards.
GGCGAAGTACCGTTTGAGTGGGTTTGACGGAAACAGAGCCTTCCAGTCCGGTTCATCGCCGTCCTGACGCCCGGAAGGTGGACGTTCAGCGCTGGCTGCAATGGCCAGCAACAGACTGGTCGGGTCATCGCGTAACGGTACGCTTTCCAGCTTGAGCTCTTCCGTACACCGGTCGCCGAACTTCTCAAGATACGCATCAACCTCGGCTGCGATTTGTCGGTGTCCTGACAAAACCGACAGATTTGCATTGGCCTTCAAAGGAGCGGCAAGCCCTGCCTGCCGAACCAACTCTCCCATCCGGGCGATGCGTTGCGCGGGTTCCGCCGAAACGATATCACCTTGCCCGATCATGAGGTCGTTGTGCAGGCTCAACCCGGCCTCGCCCAGCCACTTTTGCAGCAGGTTGCGCGAGCCGCCAAAGGCAATCATGCACAGGAAATCGTTGATCAGCGGGGCATCCCACCGATCCAGCAGAGTGCTTTCAATGCGCCGGTATTCCGCAGCCAGTTGGGTCGCGTTAGAGGCATCCACGTTCAGCCTCGTCTGTAATATGTCGTTCAGCCTGCGGTAAAAATCACGCCGGGTCTGCGGTAGGCGGATGGCCTGCCAGATCAGGCCGCCCGCAACCTTGGCCAGTTTCGCGTACTCCACGACCTTGCGCCAGCCGGTGGTGGGGGGTGGGGCAAGAGCATCCGTGACCTCACGCGGCATCGGTTCAGAAACGCCCATCATCGTTTCCATATAGTCGCGGTTCAGTGAAAACCCGGGCAACAGTGCCAGCGCGCGATACCAGTTGATCAGATTGTAATAGGCGCGCCCGTCCACCCGCCCCAGTAAATTGTCAAACACAGTGGGGTTCAGCGCGACCGTGTGCCGGGACACGCCCAGCAGCCTAACGAAAGCTCGATATACCTGAGAATACACGTGCAGGGCAAAGGAATAAGTCAGCGGACTGACGATGCCCGGATAGCTTTCGACGATATTGGAATTGTCGAAAATGGTAAGCGTCTGATCTTCGAGCGGGGCAGGGCGCAGGGCCGTGGTGATCGGGCGGGCCTGCAGAATATGCAGCCCTTGCGCATCAATGGCCCATTCGATGTCCTGAGGAGCAACGAATAGCACCTCGGCCTTTCGGGCTAGAGCTGCGATGGATTGCGCCTCCGTGACGGTCAAATGTGCAGGGGCGTCAGGAGCGCTTTCCGGTACGCCATCTGCATCGATGACCCAGTCTTCTCCGTCCGCTTCCCCCGACACAAGCTGCTCTGCAAGCCCGTCAATCGCTGAGATCACGACCACATCGCGCCGGCCACTGACCGGATCGGCGGAAAAGGCTACCCCGGCCGCTTTGGCATCGATCATGCGTTGCACGATGATTGCGGGGGCCTCGGCCTCGCCACCGGATTTGACCGCGCGGTAGGTTTCGACCGTTGATGAGAAACCGGATTGCCAAACCTGCTTGGCCGCCGCGATCACACTCTTGCCAGGAACATTCAGGACCGTTGCGAACTGTCCTGCATGGCTGTGGTCCACGCCATCTTCGGACTGGCCAGAACTGCGTACCGCGTAGGGCCCGGACCCGAGTGTTTCAAGCGCGGTGGACACTGCCGGTCGCAGGCCTTTTTGCGCGATCGGACCCGATTGCCCCATACGAAACGCGTCATTTGTGATGACAAAGAATGCGGGCGGGGAAAACCCGTGCTGTGACAGATGCGACAGGGCTGCCGCTTTGCCTCCAACCACAGAGATGTCATTGGCATCCATTTGGTCGACGATGAAAGTCATGCTACGGCTCCGATCAGGTAGGGTAGGAAACCAGCCGTGGCATAGCAGAAAAATACCCACAGACCGGAAACAGTGTCCATCCTGTTCTGTGCTTTCACAGTGGGTGTCTGACTGTAGTGGAATGCAGCAACCCCGCAGGGAACCAGCGCCAGTGTGCCGATCAGGGCGCTTGGCCAGCCAACCCCGGTGGCGCTGCCTGTGCCGACGAGAAGCGCGTAGGATAGCAGAATGCAGCCGATCCAGATACGTCCTGCTAGGCGCGGACCCCATTTGGAGGAATAGGTGTCGACCCCTTCAATCTCGTTTTCGGGCGCCCACAGTTTGCGCCCGATCTCAAGGACGCAGCCATTCACAAAGGACAACGCCAGGAACAGCCATAGTGAGGGTGCTGCGCCGCCTGCCGGCAGCCATTCGAGGCCAGTCAGCAATAGATCGATCAAGGGCATGATTGCCATGTGGCTTAGCAGGTACAGAACCGGCCGGGCCTTCAGCCAGGCCGGGACACCGAATTCAACTGTCATCGCCACGAGCCAGATCCAAACCGCGCCCAACAGCCACAAAACCGACGGGTGCCAGAACCAGGAAGCCGCAAGTGCAAGTGGAATGGTCAGTAAGCCCAAGCTCAAAACTTCGCCTGGTGAGACCAATCCGCGTGGGATTGGCCTGTTGGGTCGGTAACGTCGGTCATCCTCGGCGTCCTTGAACTCGTCACAGACCCGCATCTGGAAGAACAGCGCCATGGCCAGCACAAAACCGGCGGCAAAGGCAGGCCACTCGGGCAATGGGCGGTCTGCCAGACGGGCAGACACACAAATGCTGGCCGAGGAAAACACCAGCAACAGGGGGACGGTTTTCTTAAGCGGAAAGCGCTCGGATTGGTAAATCCAAAATCGGTTCTGAAAGCTCATCTGTGGCGGGCCAGACTTTCATGGGCGCGGGTGAAATGACCGGCAGCAATCGCGGCGACAATGGAGATTTCGCCGCATAAGCACGTGGCCGCAGCAACTTCGGCCAAAGCCGTGCCACACCCGCTGCCCCGTAGACCGAGTATGTTCAGCGCTGCTGACTGGCTTGGCAAACCGGTTCCGCCGCCGACCGAGCCGACAAGGATGTTCGGAAGCGTGACCGAGCAGAATAGATCGCCGCCCCTAGGTTCCATACGCGTGACGCCCATTGCACTTTCGGCAACGCAGGCCGCGTCCTGTCCGGTTGCGATATAGAACGCAGCCAGCCCATTGGCATAATGCGCCTGTGCGCCAAACTGGCCAGACAAATGTGCGCCCAGATTGGCGACACGGCCATAGTCCAGCATCGCCGCGACCGTCGTGCCCAGCGTCTTTTCGACAATCTCAGCCGGCAGCGTAACCGAGGCGCTGACTTTCCGCCCGCGCCCCGTCACCAGCCCCAGAGCCGAGGCCTTTTTGTCGCCCGAGAAATTACCTTCGACATACCAGTTCTCAATCGCAACAGGACAGCTATCCGTGATTGCGTGGCAAAGGGCGTCGGTGGCGATGGTCACCATGTTCTGACCTGCAGCATCACCAGTGGTATAGCGGCAAATCAGGAAAACGACGTTGGTGTCAATGAATGGCTCCAGCGATACAAGCTTGCCATGACGGGTCGTCGCTTCGGCCGCAGATTTGAGCCTGTCAACATTGGTCACCACCCAATCCACAAATTGCCCCGCTCTTAGCAGGCTATCGAACACAAAGGCCGGGGTCCGCAGCACGCCTTCGTATAAAACAGCGGTACTGATACCGCCCGACCGAGTGGCGGCGTAGGCGCCCCGGGCATAAGATGCGACCAGCGCTGCCTCGGTTGTTGCGAGGGGGACATGAAAGTCGCCGTTGGCGTTCATTCCGTTCAGGCGTAAGGGGCCAATAACCCCGACTGGAAGCTTAACCGTCCCGATGAAATTCTCGATATTGGTGCCATAGGTTTCGGCATCTTCGATAGCCGCCGAATCTGCAATTTGTGCCTGATCCTTGTCGCTGGCCGTTGGTTTCAACTTTTCCCAGAATCGTGCGACCATCTCCTTGGTCGGCTTGCGAGATGGGCGTAAGGTTGAAAACTCAGCATCGCTTGGCGCCATCTGCTGAGGTATCTGGTCAGCATCAAATCGTGCTTTTATGCGTTGAAGCATTTCCCGGACATGAAACGGAATTACCAATAGCACGCTCCAATAGATTTTCTGTGCAACGCTGTTGCAACCAAAAACCGCTGCGAGGCAAGTTATCAGTCGTTTGATCGAAATCCAGTCAAATGTTCATCGATCAAGTGTTTGATCCCAAAGGGTCTCGCATTTGTCGCAGTTGAAAGTTCCGGTAGGCCTGAGGACGATGATCTTGGCACGACACGCATCGCAAAAAGGGAGTGTAACCCTTTTGAAACTAAACGCTAAGCGTTCAAACTGGGGGTGCTTTTCAGATGCCTTGCTCTTTACCTGAGGTACAACCAGATCTCGCATCAGACATTATGACCAGCGAGCTACTCGGTTCATCACTATGCCGTCATTCACCCGGTGGGTGCAAGAACCCGCCATCCAAGATCTGTTTCGGTGATGATCGATCAAACGTCTGCTTTGTAGTGTGCCAGAAACATCGCGACGCAATCGTCCAATACATCTTTGGGCGTCGGGTTCTCGCCAAGGAAGAACTCTGGCCAGAAAAAGAAGTTTTTGATGAGCGCCAGAAGCTGGTTGGTCGCAAAAACCGGATCCGCCTTGCGGATCACGCCTGCATCCATGGCTTCGCTGATCAGCCTCGTTATTGGGTAATCGTGAGTTGCTGTTTCAGTGAAGAATTGCCGGGATCGGTCAAGGTCACGGATCAATTCTGAGATGACCATCCGGTTCAATCCGATGGCGGTCTCATCGGTGATCACCCCAATGTAACGCCACAAGGCTTCCTTCAATTGTTCGACGAAGTCACGATCCGGATCATAGGGCGCTGGCTCCATGCTCCGGTTTTGCTCCAGCATGATCTGTGAGATCGCCTCGAAAAGGGCCTCCTTGCTCTCGAAGTGATTGTAGAGCGTGCGACTCGATACGTTGGCTTTTTTGGCGATTGAAGTGGTCTTTGCCCCCAGAAACCCCTGCTCTTTGAACTCATCGATGGCCGCATCGATAATATCTTTTCGTTTTTTTTCAGTGCGTTTCAAGATTTCTACCTCAAAAAGTAAAAAGATGTGTTTACAAGAGCTACCTCCCCACCATAAGTAAACAAAACAATTTACTTTAGCAAGGCGCAAAGCTTCCTGACCCCGAAAGGACCAAGACCATGACGACCCAAAATCTCACCGCGGGCAAAAACGAAGTTACCTTCAAATCCTTTGGCGTGGATCTGGCGGGCGATCTCTACCTGCCCGAAGGCTTTGATGAGACCAAGACCTACAAGGCCATCGTGGGGGCCAGCCCGTTCCCTCAGGTCAAAGATCAGATTCCGGCTACTTACGGGCCGGAAATGGCCGCGCGGGGTTTCATCTACCTCGGATTCGATTACCTCGGCATGGGCTCGTCCCCTGCGCTGCCCGGAGAGTACAAGCAATCCCGCTACATGTTCCGGCTGATCGAAAACACCTGGGACGCTGTTTCCTACCTGGGCACGCTTCCTTTCGTTTACGAGATTTACGGTCTGGGTGTTTGCCAAGGCGGCTCGATCATCGCATCCGCCGCCGTGACCGATCACCGGATCAAGAAGATTGCCATGGTTTCCGGCATGATGGCAGCCGATGGCTTCCAATGGACCGACCGCGACATGGTTAATCAGCAAATCGCGGCCTCGAACGCCTCGATGCAGAAGATGTATGAAACAGGCGAGCCGGATTATGTCGCTCCCTTTGGCCTCAATGATGAGCAAACCCGAGAAGAATTTGTTGGATCGGGTGTCAACCCGATGGCAGGAGAATCCTATGACTATTACGGGCGTGATGGGGCAAAAGGCCCGGTTGCGGTTCCGACCTACACCAATATGCATATCGGAGATCAGGGCATGCAGTCTCTGATTTCCATTGGAGAGGCTTATGCCGATAAGATCGTGCAACCGTCCCTGACAATTTACAGCAGCACGGCCTTTACAGCGCCGTGCTCCACCCAATTTGTCGCGAAGTTGACGAATGAACATGAGGAGTTGGCTTTCGATGAATTCAGCCACGTGGACTTTTACTACAAGCCGGAGGCTGTGAAAGCGTCGACCGATGCAGTTGCCGAGTTCTTTGGCAGATAAACTGATAAGGCAGAGGTCACTACGTGACCTCTGCCATTTTGAATGATGAATTTCGGGATCGCTTGGCCGGTTCCGAAAGAACCTTGACGTCACCGCATGTGATTGTCGAAAAACTCAATCGTTGTTTCAGGATGTTCACCGAAGAAATTGTATCCAATGAAGCGTCGCGTATCGCCGTTTTCAATCCAGTGTAGCTTCTTTTCTTCACCCGGAATCAGGTCAAAAGTGGTCTGAACGTCTTCGGGGATCGTCCAGACATCATCCTTGTTCTGCACAATGTATGTCGGCATGGTGACGTTTTTGGCGTGAAGATGAGGGGTCATTTGTCCAAGGGCAAGCCACTAATCTTTTCAATCTCTTCGCCCAGAACGTTATGAAACGCGCCCAGCCCCATCGCGTCCAACGATACCTTTGACATGACATTGATGGACGCGGGTTGCGCGCAAACAAACGCTTTCACGTCATCAATGTATTTGAGGCATTCCGTCATGGTGTGCATCACGACACTGAGCCCATGAATTGGTGACTTTTGCACTCCTGCGAAACACAATTGACAATTTTGGACTCCATTTTACAGAATCGGCCATGATCCATCCAATTGATCGCAAGCTAGATATCGTTGTCCTGGTGAGTCCACATTTCAATGTTTCGGCGACTACGTCTTTCGTGGACCCTTTCAGAATAGCCAATTACCTGACAGGTTCGGCTCGATTTTCTTGGACCTATGTCTCGGACCTCGGTGGACCAGTTGAGTCTAGCAGCGGCCTAGTCGTTGACACTGCCCCATTGGCGGTCGTGACCGGGCGCAAGCCCTGGCTGGTTCTGGTGAGTACAAGTTGGTCACCTGAACGTCACGGAACCTCTCAGTTTAAGGTGGCCCTTCAGAAGTGGGAGGCGTGCGGAGCAATCGTTGGCGGCTTGGATACTGGTGCGATTGTTCTTGCGGCTGCTGGACTGCTTAAAGGCAAGACAGCGACGGTTCACTATGAGCACATCGATGCCTTTGCTGAAATGGCCCATGATACCACAGTGTCAGAGAACATGATTGTTATGGATGGAAAGATGTTCACTTGTTGCGGGGGTTCCGCAGCGACTGATCTGGGTTTGCGGTTTGTGCACTCTGTCGATGGTGAGAGTATCGCCAATGCATCTGCGCGATATCTTTTTCATCACAATGTACGCGGTGAGGGCCAATCACAGAACCCCAAAGACGTGGAGCCACTGGGGTATGTCACCTCTGGGGTGGTAAGGGACGCGATCGACTTGATGGAGGCACATTTGGAAGCCACTTTGTCGATCCCTGAAATATCAGCGAGGTTGAAGATTTCGCAACGACAACTTAGCAGATTGTTTCAGCAATATGTCCAGAAGTCGCCGATCGAGTACTACCGTGACATACGCCTTGATCGCGCGCGTGGACTAGTAACCCAAACAGAGCTGAAATTCAGCGAGATTGCAGAAGCATCAGGATTTAACGGGCAAGTTCATTTCAGCCGGGCATATCGAAGCCGTTTTGGCCTCACACCAACTGCAGACCGTATTGAAGGCCGCACGCCATTCGAGTTCCGCGCTTGGCCAATGTTCAAGCCTGATATTAAGTCCGAAGGTGTTGGGTAGCTTTTTGCATCGCCATAAGCATCTTGTCGCGTTGCGCTGATAACTCTTCGGTACTTTGCCCCTGAGTTTGATCGTTAATGCCATCTACCAGTTTATTGATGACATCCTCATCAAGACGAGGGTTGCCCAGGTCGTCCCACCAGCCATTGAATGTATCCTTGAAATGGTCACAGAAGGCCCGCAGACCGCCGTCGCCTGCACCCAGGTGGAAAAGCGTCGTCGGACCCATCGCGGCCCACCGCAATCCGGGGCCGGCCCACATCGCTTTATCGATGTCTTCGACACTGGCAACGCCTTCAATCGCCATATGGACGGCCTCGCGCCATACTGCAGCTTGTAAGCGGTTTGCGACGTGTCCGGGCATGCCCTTCTTGATCCGGATCGTGACTTTGCCCAGGTCTTCGTAGAACGTCTCTGTTCGGTTCAGAACATCTGAACCGGTGGCGTCGTTCGCCGTCAACTCGACCAGCGGAATGAGATGTGGCGGGTTGAACGGATGACCTAAGATGAGCTTACTCGGATTGCGCCATCCCTGTTGGAGAGCATCGAGTGTTAGGCCGGATGTTGAGCTTGAAAATATTGCATCAGCGCTCAACTCTGGCTCAACTTCCGCATAGATGGAATGTTTGATCGGCAACCGCTCCGGCACATTCTCCTGAATGAACTGCGCGTTTCGCACGGCCTCAGCTGCGGTCGGTGCAAAGGTGATCGCATCTCGGGTGGCGTGGCCAACTTGGCCCAATTCTTCCAACGCAGGCCACGCCTTTTCAATGTATTTACGGACGGATGCCTCAGCGTTCGGATCGGGATCAAATACGGTCACACTGCGACCCGACGCGAGGAACAGCGCTGCCCAGCTTGCCCCGATAACACCGGCTCCGAGAATGGCGGTTCTTTCGATTTCCGACATCAGAACAGTCCCGGATTCAGGGGGGATGCCGCAGTCATACCACCGTCTACAGTGAACAGTTGGCCAGTCGCAAAAGACGACTCGTCAGAAGCTAGCCAAACAGCCATCGCAGCAATGTCTGCGGGCTTACCAAAGCGTTTGACCGCATGGCGTGCCAGCGCGTCTGTTCTAGCCTTTTCCGGGTCATGGGCGAGTTCGAATGCTGCGTCCAGCATGCCCGTCTCAATCCATCCCGGGCAGATTGCATTGCAGCGCACCGCAGGTCCATGGTCCACCGCGATAGAGCGTGTAAGCCCATGCACAAACGCTTTTGAAGCATTGTAGAGCGCCATCGATGGGTCAGCGGCATTGCCCGAGATAGAACCAATGTTGATGATCGAACCACCCTGAGACATTTTCGGAATAAAGGCGCGGCAACAGTTAAAAACGCCTCGTGCGTTTACTCCCATCACCAAATCCCAATCCGCGTCTGTGCTTCCGGTCACTGTTTTTTCGACCTGAACGCCGGCGTTGTTTACCAGGATATCTACCAGGCCGATTGTTCGGGCAGTACGTGCAACCGCTTCGGGATTGGATACATCCAGCGTGTACCAGGTTACTTGATCAGGTAGATCATCTGGTTGAGGGCCGCGCCCGCAGGTGGCGACAGCCGCACCTTCGGCTGCGAAGGCCTCAACGATGCCGCGACCAATGCCCTGTTTGCCGCCTGTAACAAAGGCGCGTTTCCCAGCTAACCGCATCAGTGTGCCACCATAACGTGACGGACTGCGGTGTAAGCATCCAGCGCATAGACCGACATATCGCTGCCCGTGCCTGAGCCCTTCATCGCGGCCCATGGCATCTCGGGGGTCGCAACCCCATGCGTGTTTACCCAGGTGAATCCATAGCGCAACTTGGACGTCATTTGCATTGCTCTCCCAACATCTCGTGTCCAGACCGAAGAGGCCAAACCGTAAGCTCCGGTGTTGGCGATCTTCAACGCATCTTCTGCCTCAGAAAACCGAGAGACAGTTACAACGGGTCCAAAAACCTCATTGCAGGCAATCTCTGCAGTGTTGTCGACATTGGCGATGACAGTCGGCTGGTAGAAAAAGCCGTCTTCTTCGCCAGAGGCCCCACCGGAAACGATTTCAGAGCTGCTGCGTGCGCGATCAACAAAACCCGCTACACGATCCCGCTGAGCCGCAGAGACAAGCGGGCCCATTTCCGTTCCTTCAGCTTTCGGTGCACCGATTTGGATCTGGCCAACCTGACCGGCAATCGCGGCCACAAGTTTGTCGTAAACTCTGTCTGCAACCATCACGCGGCAAGGCTGTGCGCAGTCCTGACCGGCATTGAAGTAGCTGCCATATCGGATCGTCTCGGCCACAGCATCGAGATCAGCATCATCAAAGACAATGACTGGCGCCTTGCCGCCCAATTCCAGATGAACGTGTTTAATTTTCTGGGAAGCAGCCCGCATTGCAGCCATGCCTGTCGCCGGAGAACCCGTAACACTGATCCCTTCCATCTGTGGGCTGTTCATCAGGGCATTCCCCACGCCGGGCCCGCGACCATGGATCAATTTAGCACGCCTTTTGGCAGAACATCTTGTAACAGTTCTGCAAGTCGCAGAGTAGATAGCGGCGTGATCTCGGACGGTTTCAACACCACCGAACATCCTGCCGCAATTGGTGCAGCAATCTTCCAGGACGCCATCATCAGCGGGTAGTTCCAAGGGGCGATGGCGGCGACAGGGCCAATGGGGTCGCGCCGGATCATCGACGTATGACCCGCGACATACTCTCCAGAGGCAGACCCCATCATGGTGCGCGCAGCCCCGGCGAAAAAGCGAAAGACATCAATCGTCAGCGGCATTTCATCATCATGAGCCGATGGCCAGGGTTTTCCCACATCTAGGCTCTCAAGTTCTGCCAACTCCTGGCTGTTCGCCTCGATAACATCAGCTATCTGAAGCAAGATTGCAGCGCGTTCTGCAGGGGTCGTAGCCGAAAAGGTCTCAAATGCCTCTGCTGAGCCGCGCACCGCCGCCTCGATCTGTGCATCGCTGGCTTCTATTGCGGTACCAATAACCTCTCCTGTTGCAGGGTTCAGGATGTTCAAGGCGTCGCCGGTGCCTTCAACCATTTCGCCGTTGATCAACATGTTCGTCTGCATATGCGTCTCCTCAGAAGCCAACCTGATCGCCGCCTTTTAGTGCGAGCCGCATGCGCGCTTCTGCTGGCGTCGCGACCGTAAGGCCAAGGTTTTCAACGATTGATCGGATGCGCGTGACCTGTTCCGCGTTAGATTTTGCCAATTCACCCTTGCCGATGAACAGGCTGTCTTCGAGACCGACACGCAGGTTACCGCCCCGCATGGCGCTTTGGGTCGCAAATGGCATTTGGTGACGACCAGCGGCAAGGACCGACCATTCGTAATTCTCTGCTCCGAACAGCTTATCGGCTGTGTTGTGCATGTGGGTCAGATGGTCGGCATCTGCGCCAACGCCACCCAAGATGCCAAATACCATCTGAATGAAAAATGGCGGTTTGATCAGGCCCTGATCCACGAACCATTTGACGTTGTAGAGATGTCCAAGATCATAGCATTCGAACTCGAACTTGGTGCCGTGATCTCCACCAAGTTTTTCGATGGCGTAACGAATTGTTTTGAAAGTGTTGGGAAAGATAAAGTCTTCCGTCATCTCCAAAAATGGCCGTTCCCAGTCGTGCTGAAACTCGGTGTATTTCTGCAGCATCGGAAAGATACCAAAGTTCATGGATCCCATGTTGAGCGATGCCATCTCTGGGCTGGTAGATGTCGCCGCCAGCAGCCGCTCATCCATCGACATCCCCAAGCCGCCGCCGGTCGAGACATTCATCACAACATCGGTGGACTGCTTGATTACGGGTAGAAACTGCTTGAACAGCTCAGGTCGGGGATCGGGTTTTCCTGTCTCCGGGTGCCGTGCGTGCAGGTGAATGATTGATGCCCCTGCCTGGGCCGCCTCAATACTGGCCGTCGCAATCTCGGCCGGTGTTATCGGCAGATGCGGTGACATTGACGGCGTATGGATGCCTCCGGTCGGCGCGCAAGTGATAATGACTGGCTTGGGCATCAGAGTTTCATCTGCTGCACTTGTGCAGACAGCCCCCCGTCCAGAACCCACAACTGGCCAGAGGCATAGCGCGCCTCGTCCGAGGCAAGCCAGTTGACCAAATTTGCAATATCCTCGGGCGTCCCGTAGGTCCGCATTGGATGAACATCGCGCACGGCCTTTTGCAGCGTTTCAATGTTGCCACCTCCTCCGCCGGATCCATCGCCGTTGAAGAAGCTCTGCAGCATTGGAGTGTCGATATAGCCAGGGCAGATGGCATTAACCCGGATGCCTTCAGAGCCATGATCGCAAGCCATTGCGCGGGTCAAAGCGTGAACTGCACCCTTGGTCGCGCAATAGGCCGCAAGCCCTGGATCTGCGATGAACCCGTCGTAGGAGCCAAAGTTGATAAGGCTTGCGCTATTCCCTGTCTTCGCCGCTTCGCGCATTAGGGGGAGGGCGTATTTCGAGGTCAGGAAAGTGCCTGTGGAGTTTACGGCAAAGCTTTGGTTCCATTCCTCCAGCGTAGTCTCCTCAACCGTTTTTTCGATCTCGATCCCCGCCGCGTTCACTAGGATGTCCAACTTTCCGTGTGCGGCGCGCACATGATCCATCGCCGCAACCGAGTCTGCTTCTTGAGTCACATCCAGCTTAACAAAATGACTGCCGTCGTCGTCGTGTTGATCTAACGACCCTTCCGGTGTGAGATCAGCGGCAAATACCGTTGCGCCTTCTCTTAGAAACCGAGCGACAATCGCGCGCCCGATTCCACCGCGGGCACCAGTCACGAGAGCAACTTTTCCGTTCAGCATCATTGGTTTCAATCCTTCAATGGCGGATAGCGGTAGCGGCGTGCAGCCACTGTCCAATCCATATTGTTACGTACATACTGCTGACTTGCATCGGACGGCGGGTTGTAGTCCCAAGGCTCGCTGGCACCGGCCTCCATCGCGGCATGTAATGCACGGCGCGATTTTTGCGTGGCGATTATCTTCTTTCGCAAAGCACTGCCGTCCCACCGTTCGGCGACTTCGGCTGCAAAACGAGTTTTCGCGTCGGAGTAGCTTGGGTCCGAAGCTAAATTCTTCGTTTCCATCGGGTCAGCACTCAGGTCATAGAGCTGCGGTGGGTCGCTATCACAATGAATATATTTTAAGGGCCCGCGCCGGATCATGATCACAGGATAGCCCGTCATCTCGGCACAATATTCTCCGATCGCCTCATCAACTGGATCTTCTTCACCCCGAGCCAAAGGCATAAGGCTACGACCGTCGATCGGCTCTCCGATCATCGTCTCATCACCGCCACCGATGTCGATAAATGTCGGCAAAAGATCGATCAGTGACACTGCATTTTGAGCGGCCCCAACTGAGATGCCTGGCCCGGCCATGACCAGTGGAACGCGTGCGGAGTGTTCGAAGAAGTTCATTTTGTACCACAGCCCACGTTCACCCAGCATGTCGCCATGGTCGGCTGTGACAATCACAATGGTGCTGTCCAACTCGCCCGTTTCTTCGAGTGTTTGAACCAGCTCTCCGATTTTGCTGTCGAAGTAACTGACGTTTGCCAGGTAGGCATGGCGCGCGCGCAGGATTTCTTCCTCGGTCAGTGGCACATAAGACGCTTCGATCCCATCCAATAAACGTCGTGAAAAGGGGTCTTGATCTTCCAACGCGGGCACAAACGCGGGCAAGTCAATTTCATCATCCGCATACAGGTTCCACCATTCTGGTCGGGCTACATATGGATCGTGCGGGTGAATGAAGCTTGCAACCATCGCAAAAGGCGCGTCATTGCCAAGCGCTTTGTCTCGGGCAACATCGAAGAGCCAGCGATTGGCGACAAAGCCAACTTCGTCGTCATAGGCGATCTGGAAGGTAGCGTGGGCAACGCCGCTTTCCTTGACCGTTTGCATGTTGTGATACCACTTGTCGATCCGCTCGTCCGGGGCCTCCCAATCCGGGGTCCACGCAAAATCAGCAGGATAGATGTCGGTTGTCACACGATCCTCAAATCCATGCATCTGATCCGGTCCGACAAAATGCATCTTGCCTGCCAAACATGTACGATAGCCCAGCGATTTCAGATAATGCGCAAATGTCGGCACCGAAGCCTTGAACTCGGATGCATTGTCGTAAGCTGCGATGCGACTGATGTGCTGACCCGACATAAAGGAAAACCGTGAAGGCGCGCAGAGAGGGGAATTGCAGTAAGCTGCATCGAAGCGCATGCCGCGCGCGGCCAACGCGTCAAGATGTGGCGTCTTGGCGACCTTATGCCCGTACGCCCCTGTGAAATGCGGAGCCAATTGGTCCGCCATGACCACAAGGATGTTTGGCCGCGTCACGTGGCACCTCTTGCGTAAGCGTCCAAGACTAAGCCATGGAAGTGATGAACGGCGTGCTCGGACTTGCCAGACCCATCCGGGTCATTGACGATCCGACCTTGGGTGAACGCAGGCGTTTTCATCCCGCGCTGTACGCTTTCGACGAGGCTGATATCTTCGACCTGAAGTACCTCGTCCAGATAGCGAATTGCATCCAGCTCCATGGCGTCGGGTTCGGGCGTCTCAAGGAAGAAGTCGTAAGTTTCAAGCGTCCGATCTGGCCCAACAGGGATGATGTTCAACACGATCATGCTGGACCGTCCCGGATATCGCATTAGGCAAGTGGTAGGATAGAGCCACCAAACCGCGTGGGTTTTTACCGTGGCGTTCGAGACGTCATAGGCGGTATTTGGACCTTTGCCTGCGTCAGCCATATGGCTGGAGTAAATGCCGTAGGTCGTAACCTTGTAGGTATCCATATCCACGAGGTCACAAAAATCCTTATGGGCCGTAGGGCAATGATAGCACTCAAGGAAATTGTCCACGACGTTCTTCCAATTCGACTTGATGTCGTAGGTCAGACGGTGGCCAAAAGTGAGTTGATCCACATCCGGAGCCCAATGGCGCACCTCGGTTTCCAGGTTTCCGGATTGCTCTGACAAAGAGGCAGCCGTCGGATCCAAATTGACAAAAACAAAGCCGCAAAACTCTTCGACCTGCACTTCGTCGAGGCAAATCTCATTCTTGTTGAAGTCTTCGAGGTTTTCAGTATGTGGCGCACGCGCCAATTGCCCGTCAAGCTTATAGACCCAGGCATGATAGGGGCACATAATCCGTGTGGTATTGCCTTCGCCTGATAGCAGTTCATGGGCACGGTGTTTGCATACATTGTAAAAGGCGCGAAGCTTACCCTCTTTGTCGCGCACAACCGCAATAGGTTGACCGGCAACATCCACCGTTACAAAGGACCCCGGCTCTCGTGTTTTCTCGACATGACACACCCATTGCCAAGTTTTGGAGAGGATGGAGCGAAGGTCTGCGTCAAACCACTTGTCCTGTGTGTATGCCGCAGCCTGTAACGAGCTAGAGCGTGATGGATCGACGTGATAGCCCAAGGAAATTGTTTCTGAATCGGTCATGCTGCCCTCTCCCGTTAAACTTAAACCTATTTCAAGTGAGATTCGGGGATATGCTTAATCGGCCGCTAGTTTGATCATTTTCGACAGTTATTTGACCTGCGGGGACTCTGTTTCAATCTCTCGAGCGCCGGATTTAGTCGAGGAGAAATTCAACCCTTATAGGTGTCGGACTTGTCAAAAACGAAACAATTCAGAGGATTATCGGAAGCTCAAGCGTAACGCTCGCTCCTCTTTCGACTTGGTTGATTAAGACTGATCCTTCGTGGCGCTGCGCCACCGCAGAGACGATTGACAAACCCAGGCCACTGCCTTCGGAATATTCCAACTGGGAGAACCGACTAAATGCAGCATCGCTTTGGTCGGGCGAAAGGCCAGCGCCGTCATCAGCGACAGTAAGCCTAACGTTTCCGCCGTCAGAACGCAGGACGACTGAAATGCGGCTCAGTTTAGCGCCACCGTGCTTAACAGCATTGTCTAACAGGTTCTTTAGAGCTTCAGTTAGAAACACCTGATCACCTGATACTATGACCG
The DNA here is from genome assembly GCF_056542345.1 of Ruegeria sp. AD5. Taxonomy (NCBI): domain Bacteria; kingdom Pseudomonadati; phylum Pseudomonadota; class Alphaproteobacteria; order Rhodobacterales; family Roseobacteraceae; genus Ruegeria; species Ruegeria sp. AD5. The sequence continues at coordinate 664,837 of NZ_JBQFZR010000001.1, read as the reverse complement.
CCGTCTCGGGCATCGTGACATCAAACTCGATGCCTTTTGCAAGAATGTGAACTCCCATTTCTGCGCAGGCTTCTTCGACAACCGAGCGGAAATCAATTTCAACCATTTGATCTTGGTGCGTCGGTTGCCTGAGCCGTTCAAGTGATAGCAGTTGTTCAGCGACTGTTGCTGAGTTCTTTGCCGCTGCAACGAGCTCGATGATGCGTTTATCGCGGTCTTCATCGGTTTTCGCATCTCGAAGCGCTTCGGCCATCGACTGAACGGCGGCCGCAGGGTTACGTAGCTGATGTGCCGCTTCGGATATGAACACCTGATGGGCATTGATACTTTTTTCCACCTGTCCAAAGAGTCGATTCAAGGTTTTGACGACACCTTGAACCTCGACCGGTACCGGGCGTTTGATCTCACTCAGGTCATCTGGTGAGCGCAGGTCGATTGCGTCCTGTAAATCCAGGAGGGGCCGCAGCCCGCGAGCAACTCCGAACCATACCACAAATGCCAGAGTGGCAAGTAGGATTCCCATGAGAATTCCTGCGCGGATTGACAGCTCATTTGCAAACGCGTTGCGATCCGCCATACGTTGCCAAACGGTGACCGTCGCATCTCCTATGAGATTTTCTATGGTCACACGTTCTGTCAGCTTAAGAACTCGCACCGGCTCGTCGCGATAGAGTGCTTCGAAAAACTGCGGCCTGTTCGCCTCTTGTGCAGACGGGTTCGCGGGTGCCGGAGGGTATGCATAGCCAGTCACGTAGATGCCACCCGGGCCCGTAACATGATAAAAGATCTCTCCGCCCGACGCGTCGCGGATCAAGCTGCGCGTGGTGGGCGAAAGTGCGTCACCTCCTGAAATCGCAACATCTCGTGAAATTGCAAGACCGGCAGATAGCAGGCTGTCGTCAAACAGCTCCTGAGCCGTTTCCTGGGCAATCATAAAGCGCCAAAGCCCAAGAAGGATCGCAAGCAACACCAAGGGTGTCAGGATAAGAATGAAGAGTCGTAGCCTGAGGGAGCCGTGCCTGATCACTTCTGCACCTCAAGAAGGTACCCCAGACCGCGCGCTGTCTTGATCTTAATGCCGAGATTCTGAAGGCGTTTTCGTAACCGCGACACATGAGGTTCAACAGCTGAGTCATCGACATCGGCCCCAACGCCATAGACATAATCTGTGAGTTGGCTTTTAGGAACAATTCTGCCCCGACGCTCCAACAGGCATTCAAGCACCGCTATTTCCCGCCGTGGTATATCCATGACTTGGCCCTGAACACTAACCTGACGCGATGCGCGGTCGAATTCGAGGCTACCGATGCTCTCCCGCGCTCCGTAGTCAAGTTCTTTGCGCCGAGAAAGTGCTCGGACGCGTGCTTCTAACTCGTCCATTTCGAAGGGTTTGACCAGATAGTCGTCTGCGCCCATATCCAAACCGGTCACCCGGTCGCTTGTTTCGGTGCGCGCTGTTAGCAGGATCACGGGCGCACTGTCACCACGTTCGCGAAGCGACCTCAGGATGTCCAACCCTGACCGGCCGGGTAGGTTGATATCCAGAACGATCAAATCCGCGCCTTCTTGTTGAAGGTACAGGTCAGCCGCATCTCCGTCAGTCAGTATATCTGCCGCATGACCTCGGTCACGAAGGCGATAAGCAATGGCATTGGCGAGTGGCTCATTGTCCTCGACTATGACGATCCGCATCGGGTCTCCCGCAAGTTTCGCGCAAGGTTGGCGCTCCATGATTGCCAGATGGGAGGGGGAATCAACCCCACAGTTCTATTTGCGATCACGGTAGCGCCGGGGGCGATGACGTGATTGTCTGGTCAACAGGGAGGAACCAATGACCATTTCCAACTTCACCCGTCGCGCCGTCGTGGGGCTGATCGCCGCCGCCGGTATCGCTGCACCTGCCGCTGCCGAGGTTGATTTCTCGGGCAAGACCATCGAATGGGTCATCCCGTTCTCGGAAACGGGTGGTTCGGCGAAATGGGCCAACTTCTTTGCGCCGCTTCTGTCCGAAGCTCTTCCGGGTCAACCGACCGTGGTCGTGAAATTCATGCCAGGTGCTGGTTCGACCAAAGGCGCAAACTGGTTCCAGGAACAAAGCCACGATGATGGAACCTTGTTGTTCGGCACTTCCGGTTCAACTCAATTCCCTTATCTACTGAGCGATCCGCGCGTGCGTTATGAATACAACGACTGGATCCCGGTTATGGCGTCCGGGACAGGAGGTGTCGCCTATCTGAACGCCGAAGATGGTGCCAAGTTTGATGGCTCCGCAAATGCGTTGAAAGACACGAACTTCATCTACGGCTCGCAGGGCGCAACGCGTCTGGATCTCGTGCCGCTGTTGGCATGGCAAATGCTGGGTATGAACGTTGAGCCAGTCTTTGGCATCAAAGGCCGTGGCGATGGTCGTCTGATGTTCGAACGTGGCGAAGCTAACATCGACTATCAGACCTCATCCGGCTACTTGGGTGGATCGGCCCCGCTGGTTGAGGCCGGTCAGGCTGTGCCGATGATGACCTGGGGGGCGCTGGATGCCGATGGAAACATTGTTCGTGATCCGACATTCCCTGATATTCCAACCTTCAAAGAGGTTTGCGAGGCAACGGATGGCTGTGAAACCAGTGGCGAGGCGTGGGACGCTTGGAAAGCGTTCTTTGTCGCGGGTTTCCCGGTTCAGAAGTTGGCTTTTCTGCCTGGTGATACACCACAGGAAGTGGTCGACGCCTACACCGCAGCGTTTCAGGCTGTGACCGAGCGCGGCGACTTTGCTGATATTTCGTCCAAACGCGTCGGTAAGTACCCGGTATTTGTGGGCGACGGTTCCAAGGCGGCGCTGCAAACCGCGACAAACGTCGACGACAATGCCAAAGGCTACGTTCTGAACTGGCTCAAAGAAGCCTACGGTGTCGAGCTGAACTAAGCCCACACACCACAGCGCGCACCCCAATGTCGGGTGCGCGCTTTTTTAAACACAAGACAGTATATGAAAGGCGGCCGCTATGGAGGTTTTCGCCACCGCTCTTCCTGCGCTCAATGATGCGTGGGGTTTGATCCTGCAACCTATCGTGCTGGGGTATCTTGTTCTCGGTGTCGTTATGGGACTGGCCGTAGGTGTTTTCCCGGGACTTGGCGGTATTGCCGGTTTGTCCCTGTTGCTGCCTTTCATGTTCGGGATGGACCCAATCCTTGGTTTGGCGCTGATGATCGGGATGGTCGCCGTTGTTCCGACCTCTGACACGTTTGCTTCTGTTCTTATGGGGATCCCCGGCAGTTCCGCCTCTCAGGCAACTGTCCTGGACGGCTTCCCAATGGCGAAGAAGGGTGAGGCTGCGCGGGCACTATCTGCCGCGTTCGCTTCATCGCTGTTTGGCGGTTTGGTCGGCGCAACCTTCCTAACAATGTTCATTCTGGTCGCGCGGCCCATCGTTCTGGCGTTTGGTCTACCAGAGATGCTGATGATCACCATCCTCGGCCTTTCCATGGTTGCCATTCTGGCTGGGCGTATCCCCTTAAAGGGCGTCGCAGCTGCTGGGCTTGGGTTGATGGTTGGCACAATTGGTGAGGCGGACGCTGGCGGTTCGCTCCGTATGGCAACCTATGATATTCCGTATCTGACAGATGGTTTGAAGCTGGTCATCGTTGGATTGGGCATCTTTGCCGTTCCCGAAATCGTCTCGCTGCTGCGGCAGGATCGATCGATTGCCAAAGGGGCTTCGCTGGGGGCGGGTTGGCTGGACGGCGTCAAAGACTGGGCCGCGAATATCTGGCTGTCTGTTCGCTGCTCGATCATCGGGGTGGTCGTTGGCGTCATTCCCGGCCTAGGCGGTTCGGTCGTCGACTGGATCGCTTACGGCCATTCGGTTCAATCGACCAAAGATAAAAGCAACTTCGGCAAGGGCGAAGTGCGTGGCGTCATCGGGCCGGAAAGCTCAAACAACGCCAAGGAAGGCGGCGGGCTGGTGCCTACGCTACTGTTCGGCATTCCCGGCTCGGGCTCGATGGCGATCTTCATCGGCGCAGTGGCTCTGTTGGGGTCTGGCGACATCGAGGTCGGTCCAAGCATGCTCAAGGACAATCTCGACATCACCTATTCGATCGTTTGGCTTTTGGCGCTTGCTAACGTCGTGGGCACCATCCTGTGCATCGCGGCTTCCGGAGGCATCGCCAAGCTGACAACGATCCGCTTCACCTATCTGGCACCTTTCCTGTTTATGCTGATCAGCTTTGCAGCCTTCCAGTCCGGTCAGAACTTCGAAGACCTTCTGGCGCTGTTCGTGATCGGCCTGATCGGGATCTTCCTGCGCCGGTTCGATTGGTCGCGCCCTGCCTTTCTTATTGGGTTCGTGCTGTCGAACCCGGTTGAGAAGTTTACCAATCAGGCGTTCCAGATTGCCTCATTCCGGTTCCGCAAAAGCTTTGGTGAGGGCATGGAGTATGTCTTCAGCCCGATCGTGATTGTTCTGATCTTGGTCACTGTGGCTTCGGTCATTTTAGGAATTCGGCAGGCTAAGATGATCATGGCCGAAGGTGAAGTCCAGTCTGGCAGCAAGCGCGCGCCGTTGATCTTCCTGCTGGTGATCATGGCCTACCTAATCGCGGCATTGATCAACGCCAACATGATCCCAGACTACAACATGACCGACAAGATCATCCCGTTGGTGATCGGCAGTGTGTCCTTGTTCTGCTGCGTGATCCTGCTGATCCAGATGATGCGGAGACCCGAGGGTGATGCAATCTTTGCCGATAAGGAAATTGCCGGTGAAGATGCGAGCGCTCCGCATGGGCTTTGGTCGACGTTGGCGTGGTTTGCAAGTCTTATCGCGGCAACGTGGGTTGTTGGTTTCATCCTAGCCCTGATCGGGTTTCTGATTGCCTTCTTCCGCATTCGAGCCGGTTCAAGCTGGCAGATGACGCTGATCCTGACAGCCTGCGGCATCGGTTTCATGTGCGTCATGGCAGGCGCTCTGAACCGGGATTTCCCACCGGGACTGTTGCAAGACATGGTGAGCCTGCCATGGCCACTGAAATGAATGCTCCACTGAGGTCCGGCCTGCGAAGCAGGCAGGTCGGACAAAGCTGAAAACACAACAGTTTTTGACGGTTTGTAGAGGAGGGGTTCGAGATGACCCAGACAGCAATCCCGTATATTTTCATGCGTGGGGGCACTTCGCGGGGGCCCTATTTTCGTCGCTCTGACCTGCCCGTGGATATGGACACGTTGGCTGATGTGCTGGTCGCTGCCCTAGGGGCCGGGCAGGCGTTTAACATTGACGGAATCGGTGGCGGTACTGCTGTGACGACCAAGGTAGCCATGTTATCTGTCAGCGATGATGAATGGGCCGATATCGATTATTTCTTCGCGCAGGTTTCGGTTGAGGAAAAGCTGGTCGACTTCAAGCCAACTTGCGGAAACATTCTTTCCGGCGTCGCTCCGGCCGCAATTGAAATGGGTTTGTTTCAGCCTCAAGGCGATGAGACCGTGGTTCGGATACGCGCAGTTAATACGGGTGCGCGAGTGGTTGCCAAAGTGCAGACCCCGGGTGGTGAACTGGCCTATGAGGGCGATGCCGAGATTGCCGGAGTTCCTGGGCAATCTGCACCGGTACAACTGAGTTTTATGGGAGTTGTGGGTTCGGCAACAGGTGCATTTCTGCCCACCGGAAATCTGCGCGATACGGTGCAAGGGGTCGAACTGACCTGTATGGATGTCGCCATGCCTATGGCTATGGCCCGCGCCACCGATTTTGGACTAACTGGGTATGAAAGCGCAGAAGAACTGGACGCCAACCGCTCTTTCTTTGCCCGGATGGAGGCAGTTCGGATCGAAGCCGGGGAACTGATGGGTATGGGGGATGTATCGAAATCGGTAACCCCCAAATTCGGGCTGTTGGCACCAGCCAAAGAGGGCGGAACCCTTGCAGTTCGGTATTTCATGCCATGGAAAACTCACCCGACAATGGCCGTTACGGGTGCGCAGTGCATGGCGTCTTGTGCTTTGACGCCCGGAACCGTCGCTGAAGGGTTGTTGGACCGACCTAAGGCAAGCCCGGCTGAAGTTGTGCTGGAACACGCTTCTGGGAAGATTGATGTGCTGGTGGACTTCTCGAATGACGGGGACTTCAACGTAAACTCTGCTGGTCTGGTGCGGACTGCGCGAAAGCTTGCAGATGGGCATGTCTATATACCCGGATCTGTGTGGAGTGGCAGTTGAAACTGGGATCTCCGTTATGTATACTAAGGTATACAATATGAAGGTGCCACGATGAACAATTATTCTGAATGCCTCGATATTGCGCGTCAGGAACTAAGGCTGGCGCAGTCGGCCCTGCGGCGGGACATTGCGGAATACCCGACACCGATCGCCGGGTGCGATGAGCAGTTCAACCATTTGCTGGATCAAAGCGAGCGGGTCCGCAATGCGCTTGCAGCACTCGATACGCTGCATTTTGTGCCGACGCCAAGAAAACTGAACACCGGGCAGGGTGTGGAAAGTCGATGAAGGTTCACATTCTGGATGATTGGTTTGATACACTGCAGGGCTTGCCTTGTTTTGGAAAGCTATCTGACCACGAAGTGAAGATCTGGACAGATCATGTCGAGGATACCGATGAATTGGCGGCACGGTTGCAGGAGGCCGAGGCGTTGGTTTTGTTTCGCGAACGCACCAAGGTAACCCGCGAGTTGATCGAAACGCTGCCGAACCTGAGATTGATAAGTCAGCGCAGCGTGTATCCGCACGTTGATGTGCAGGCATGCTCGGACAACGGTGTTCTGCTGTGTTCGAACATGCATGGTGGAACGCCTTCATATGCTGCAGCCGAACTCACTTGGGCGCTGATCATGGCCGGGATGCGCGATTTACCGGCGCAGATGGCCTCGGTCAAAGCGGGGCGGTGGCAGGCCGGAGTTGGCAAGACGCTGAGAGGGCGGCAGCTGGGACTGTACGGCTATGGCCGTATCGCACGCGTTGTCGCGGGCTACGCCGAGGCATTTGGAATGAATGTAGTCTGGTGGTCCTCAGATGAAGGCCGGGTTCGAGCGCAGGCAGATGGTGTTCAGGTCGCCGCGAACCGCGAAGCTTTCTTTGCCAACAGCGATGTTGTCTCGATCCATGTTCGCCTGAAGCCAGGCACAAACGGCATCATTACTGCGTCAGACTTCGCGCACATGAAGCCGGGATCACTGTTTGTGAATACATCTCGTGCTGGCCTTATTGCAAAAGGGGCATTGCTTGGGGCGCTGAATGCCGGCCATCCCGGGAAGGCCGCAATCGATGTCTTCGATTCCGAACCCCTCAATGATCCGAAAGACCCCTTGCTTTCGCATCCAAATCTGATTGCGACGCCGCATATCGGCTTTGTGACCGAGGATGAGTTCGATCTGCAATTTTCGGACATTTTCGATCAAGTGAACGCCTACGCTGCAGGCGCTCCGGTTCACATGATCAACCCCGAGGTTTGGACCAGCGCAGGATAAGGTTGGCCGCTATCGGCGCACCGATGATTACCAACACGATCCTTGTCAGATGATGCGTGATCACAAAGCCCAGATCCGCGCCTGAGACGATGGCCAGAACTGTCATTTCTGCCTGCCCGCCGGGGGCAAAGGCCAAAAATGCCTCGACCGGTTGCCCCAGCCCCAAGGTGGTGACAACGGCGGTGAAAGCGGCTGCCAGAACGGCGAGGACAATGACATAGGCGAATCCCGCCGCTACCACACGGCGTAGTTCGACCCATGTGACACCTACGAATTTCACGCCGATACCGCAGCCGATAAAGAACTGAGCTGCAAGGATGGCCTCGCGAGGCGGTCGGGTGTGAATGAAGTCGCCCAGTGACAACGCAGCCGTCAGGATCATTGGCCCTAGAATCGACGCCCCGAACAAGCCGATCCGCTCACCACCTTTCCAGCCGACAAAGGCAGCAAGAACCATCAGCGCCAATTCATGTATCGGCAGGTTGCGCGCGGGCTCTCCGATTGGGTTGGTGAGTTGGGCGTCGTAAAACACCGTAAGAAACAGAGGGGCCAGCGTTACAATAATCAGAACGCGGGTTCCGTGGATCAGGGACAGCGTTCGCGGGTTAGCGCCAGCCTCGGCCCCGAAGATGATCATATCCTGCAATCCGCCGGGCATGGCCGCGTAAAACGCGGTCGTTGTATCAAAGCCCCAGACCTTGCGGAAGAATGGCACTCCGACCAGCGCGATCAGCAGGATAAAGAACGGGATCAGTGCAATCGACGCTGCCATCTTCGGCAGTTCTGCAAATAGGGCTGGGGTAATCGAAGCCCCTACGGCCACGCCGAGTATGGTGCGCGCCGCAATCGAGACCTGACCAAAGCCTTCCATTGGAGCATGAGCCAGAGCCGCGACCAGACACGCGCTCATCGGGCCGAACAGAAAAGGCAATGGCAGATCCAACGCCCAGAATAGCCCTGTGCCAAGAAGTGCCAAGCCCAGTGTTAGGGCCCGCTTTGCGAGGAGAGAAGGTGTTTTGTTCTGGGTGGGCAAAGTGCAGCTTCCGACAATATTGACTCACAATGTATCCAAATGTATACAAATGGACGCAAGAAGACAAGTGAGCACGCGATGACCATTCAGGACGACCCCTTACAGCCTGGCCCGCAAGGCAATTCGGCGTATCAACGCCTGTTGGATGAGATTCGCGAGGGCACCCTTCTGCCCGGCGAGCGCCTGCGCGAGATTGAGCTGTCTGAACGGTTGGGTGTCAGCCGAACCCCGGTGCGCGAGGCGATCCGGCAGCTGGAGGCCGACGGCCTGGTCACGCATGTACCGCGGCAGGGCGCGACCGTCCGCAGTCTGGATTACGCCGAGGTGATGGAACTCTATGAGATGCGCGCAGTGCTCGAGGGCACTGCGGCCCGTCTAGCAGCGCGTGCGGCGTCGGATGTCGAATTGGACGAGTTGGATGTTTTGAATGATCGCTTGGCCGAGGCTGGCACAGGTCCAGACGCGGCTCGGATCAACCGGATATTTCATGCCACACTTTTGGATGCAGCCAAGAACCGTTTTCTCGCGAAATCCATGTTGTCCTTGCAGAAGGCGCTGCTGATCCTTGGGCCGTCGCAATTGTTGGACGGAGATCGGGCCGAAGCGGCAGTCGCTGAACATCGGCGTATTATGGCCGCGCTGAAGGCCCGTGACGGCGCGGCGGCCGAGACAGAAATGCGCGGGCATATTCAGGCCGCACAACGAATGCGTATCCGGGCGTTGCAGGAACGCGATCGGACAACCGACGAAAATCACTAGGTAGACAGGATATGGCCACCCAAAAGGAAGCTTACGATATCGCTGTGATCGGTGGCGGGAACGCTGCTCTATGCGCCGCGATGACCGCCGCCGAAGCCGGTGCCCGCGTTCTGATACTGGAAACCGCGCCAAAACCCTATCGCGGAGGAAACTCGCGCCATACGCGCAATTTTCGCTGCATGCATGGTGGTCCTTTGGGCCCGTTGATCGAGGAGTATAGCGAAGACGAATATCTCGCGGACTTGATGAAGGTCACCGGCGGCAAAACTGATGAGCATCTGGCACGCCTTGCGATCCGCACTTCCGAGGAATGCCTGCCATGGATGGAAGAGCACGGTGTCAGGTTTCAACCCTCTCTTTCCGGAACACTTTCTTTGGCACGGACAAATGCCTTTTTTATGGGAGGCGGGAAGTCTCTGGTGAATGCTTATTACCGAACTGCGGCGGGTTTGGGTATCGATGTTTTGTATGAAGCCGCCGTCACGCATTTGGAGTTGAACGGGGATCGGATCGAATGGGTCGACTATACCTATGAAGGTCAAAACCACCGGATAATGCCAAAAGCAGTCATCGTCGCCTCGGGCGGGTTTCAGGCCGATACGGATTGGCTGACCCGTGCATGGGGTGAGCCAGCAAAAAACTTTCTGATCCGAGGCACCCCTTATAACCGAGGCGTGGTCCTGGCTGATCTTCTGGATCAAGGCGTCGAGAGTGTTGGCGACCCGACCCAATGCCACGCCGTTGCTATCGATGGGCGTGCACCGAAATTTGACGGTGGTATTGTGACCCGTCTGGATTGTGTGCCGTTTTCGATCGTCGTGAACAAGGATGCCGAGCGCTTCTACGATGAGGGCGAGGATGTCTGGCCCAAGCGCTATGCAATCTGGGGGCGCTTGGTGGCAGCCCAACCGGATCAAGTTGGCTATGTGATCATCGACGCCAATTCGTTGAATCTTTTCATGCCGTCGGTGTTTCCACCGCTGAAGGCAGATACGTTGGAAGAACTGGCCGGGATGATGGGCCTGCCTGCCGAAAAGTTGACCGCAACAATCGCTGAATTCAACGCCGCCTGCGGAGACACCAGCGCCTTTCATCCGACAGAGCTGGACGGCGTTTCAACATCTGGCTTGAACCCGCCCAAGACCAACTGGGCGCGTCCGATCACCGAGCCGCCATTTTACGGTTATTCGCTGCGTACGGGCGTAACCTTCACCTATTTGGGTCTCAAAGTCGACGATGCCGCGCAATGTTCGAGCGCCGACGGCAAGATCAAAAACATGTGGGCGGCTGGCGAAACCATGGCGGGCTCGATCCTTGGGCAAGGCTATCTAGCCGGTTTCGGCATGACCATCGGAACCGTCTTTGGACGCATCGCAGGACGTGAGGCCGCCGCTTATGCAAATTGAATTGATACAGGAAGCCCGCCGTCAGGCTGAAATTTGCAACGCCTGCCGCTATTGCGAGGGCTATTGCTCGGTCTTTCCGTCGCTTCATGCGGAACGCGCGTTCTCGGATGGGGACGTCACGCAACTTGCCAACCTGTGCCACAACTGCCGCGGCTGCTACTACGCCTGCCAGTACACAGCCCCGCACGAGTTCGACCTGAATTTGCCGAAGGCTCTGGCCGAGGTACGGAGGGATAGCTGGGAAAGCTTCGCATGGCCGCAGCCGCTGGCGCGCCGATTTCACACCCATGGCGGGGCGATTGCGCTGGCACTTGTGGTCGGATTTGCCCTGTTGTTCTGGGCAATTCGCGCGATAGGTTCCAGCGGAGGGGACGGGTTTTATGCCGTTCTGTCGCATAATGCGATGGTTGCGATTTTTGCTCCGGCATTCTTGCTGCCACTCTTTAGCATTGCCATCAGCCTAAGGCGCTATTGGGCCGAGGTGGGGGGAAAACCCATCAAAATGGCGGACCTGCTGGCCGCCTTCAAACGAGCGGGTAAAATGCAGGATCTTGCCGCAGGTCATGGTGAAGGCTGTAATTTTGAAGACGAAGACCGGTTCAGTCAGGCGCGACGTCATATTCACCACGCGATCATGTATGGCTTCCTGCTTTGCTTCGCGTCGACCTCGATTGCAACGGTTATGCATTATGGCTTTGGAATGCATGCGCCGTACGGGTTCTGGTCTTTGCCCAAACTATTCGGAATCTCCGGCGGTGTGTTGTTGACAGTGGGTTGTTGCGCCATGGCAATTCTCAAGCAAAGGTCCGATCGCAATCTCGGTGATGCTTCGGCATGGGGCGGCGATATCGGTTTCATCCTGTTGCTGGGATTCGTCGGTTTTAGCGGACTTGCTCTTTACGCTTTCGGATCAACGGCTTTGATGCCCGCGTTGCTTGCTATTCATCTTGGATCGGTCCTGACATTCTTCCTGCTAACGCCCTACACCAAGATGGCCCACGGTTTCTATCGGCTTGCTGCTCTTATCAAAGATGCGCAACGGAAAAGAGATAGTTACTAGGCTGCGGCGACCCTGTCGCCCCTTGGGAAGCGGTAGAAAAGTATACTTAAATCGCAGCTTGAGGTCTGACTTTGGGATCAGACAGGGCGGTCCCACCTTGGTGTCGTTGAAGCAAATTGCCCTCCTGAATGTAGAGCGCAATCACGATCATGATTCAGCCTAGCGACCGGCACCTCTAGATCGCGCAGCCCGGGCCGATAATGGCCCGGGCCACCCCCAGTTTGCTTTAGCTGGCCAGGCCGCAGGAGGAAGAGTCGCTGTTGTTGGTGGTGTCTGTTTCCGTCACACCATCGGCCGGATTGGCATTGACGGTGATCTTGAAGGGGATCTGCTCGCCACCTTTGACCTCGTCCGGGAATTCGAGCGATAGCGTGGTCTCATCCCCGTTTGGCCCCAGTGCTGGTGTCGGCAGATCGACCACCACGCCGCTCTGGAAGAAATCGACCCGCGTGGTCGAAGGCCCGGCAGCCCCTGCACCAATGTTACGCACGATGATCCTCAACTTGCGCGGCTCCTCACAATACCAAGCCGGGAAGGGCGGCGGGCCGGGCGGGAAGGGCTGCACCGGGATTAGGTCCGGCTTGTCCTCGGGTGGGGGCGGCGGCGGAGGTGGCGGTGGCGGGGGCGGTACCTTTTTGATCAGCCGAGGCACGACCGGTTCGACATCGATGGTTTCCACTTCGCCTTCACCATGGGCGGCGGTGTAGACCGCGACCACGTCCAGCGGTGTTTCGCTGTCGATAAAGACAAACCCTTTTAAGAAACAGCATTCGGCCACCCGTAGGTGTCGTGCCACATCTTCGCAATCGATCTCCATCGATTCCCAGGGACCGAGTTTGTTCTTCGTTCTGGCCGAGACATTGCCCGGTTTTTCGTTTGGCAAGGCCGACGACACCCGTTTACGAAAACGCACAGCATCGCCGCTGCCGTTTCCGATGTTGATTGCTGTGTGATAGCGGCCCTGGGACAAAATGCGGCCCTTGGAACAGCCGCAGACGAACTTGACGGCGTAACGATAGGTCATCTTCGTTTCTTCCTCCTCGCAGCAAGGGGTGTCATCTTCGTCGCGGTTCACCTCCATTCGGCGAAGGGCGACGTTGTTGTCACCAAGCGCCAGTCGATCGACAGGCAGACTGCCTGCAATCGTCTCGACATTGCTGCGGTCTTCTGGCGTATCCACGCTGGCAAGAATGTATTCCTCGCACAGGTCCTCGGGGCACCATGGGATCGGGCCGACGATCACTTCGTCGCCATAATGCACTGACTGGCCGATAGGTTCGCCTACGATCAGCGGATTCCAGTCATCGGGCCATGTGGTGCCCTTGCCTTCCATCGCGCGGGCTAATGACAAAGTCACTGATTGGGCTGGGGAGTTGCCGCGATTGCCGATCCGGACATACAGATAATTCTCGACGCAGCGGCGCGGAGTCTCGTGGTCGGTGCCGCCGTCAGGGCGGTGCCGATTCCAGATGCCGGGAGCATTGTTGCCCGGTTGGTGCCAAGGGTATTCACCCTGTCGTCCGTCATCAATGAAGACGTCAACATCAGGCGGGGATCCGTTGTAGAGCGCCTGTTTCTCAAAGCCCCAGCGTACCACTTTGTGTGCCCAGCCTCCGGCTGCACCGTCGAATTGAGCAGTGTTCTCGTCTGATTCCTGCAAGGCGCGGGAAAAACCTTCGACTGTGTTGGGCACGATCCCGGCCAAAAGCGGCACCGCCTGCAGGATCAGATAGATCGTGTAGCGGCTGGCATGCAGCCTGTCGTCCAGTTCTGTGGAATCACCTCCGAGAGATCGATAGATTCGGCCCAAAGTAGTGGCATTGATCTCGGTCGACCGATATCCGCCCACGTCCATCGTGCCACCCCAGCCCCAACCCGAGGCGACCGACCGATCCCATCGCCGGGTGATTAGGTTGCTGAAGGGGAAGGTACGGAAACGATCCGGCGCAATACCTTGAGGATCGTAAAGTATTGCCGCCAGCGCGTCACCAAAGCCATGACAAAAGCCGAAATTGGGCCAATTGAGATGATCCCATAGCACCGCGTGCCCGAATTCATGCGCCGATACGCGCGAGTCTGTGGCCATGCCGACTGTGGAGCCATTTGCCGCAAGCGCATAACGAAAGCGTAGTACACCATTGCCTATGGCATTGCCTGGCGCCTGAGCATTCACCGGTCCTGCAATGGGATTGAACCAGCGGTGATCAACATCCACCGGGAAGGTCACCCCGTCGAAATAGCTGGGCAGATCGAAGCCCAAAGACTGGACGAAGCGATACAGGAAATCATGGTTGTAGTACGCACAGATCGCCGCGAAATCGTCGCTGTCGGCGGGATAATCAAAGATCGATGCGGCACCGGCGTTTTCAGTCGGTGGGGCGATGTTCGGTGTATCGAGATCACGTACCGCCACCAATTCGCCGCTTAGTTCCACCGGTGCGCCTCCGCCCGGTAATATCAACCGTTCCAGCGCCACCAGTTCGCGTTGCGCATCCAAAAGCGCAACCGGGGCCGTCGGATCAAGCTCTGAATCTCCTGAAAGTGATATCGGGTCGTCTGTGAAGACGTAACCCGAAACACACCCCACCAATGGCCGGATGTAAAGCACCGCGCCGGTCTCCCAATCGACCAATGCTCGCCAGTTCAGCTCTCCGTAGTCGGGAATTTTGCAGCCAAAATGCACAAGGCTTACGAAACGCCATTCGCCGTCCTTGATGCCCTTTGGTACACGACCGATCTCTGGCAGCGGGGTTAACTCGGCCCCTTCGATCTCGCCCGGTTCTTTGTGTGGCAGGCGATGTTCTGCGTCGTAGCGATAGACAAAGTCCCGGGTGTCATTAACCTTAAATTTTGTAAACTTGGCCCCTTTCACAGCTTCGCGCAGAATCGCGCCAGCTTGTTTGTCGCGGCCAGCAGGCGGAGTAGGGGCGTTGCTGAGTTCGATATCGGCAGCAACACTTGAGGACGAACCGGTGACCACATTGTCTGGGCCGGCCATGCGTAGTGTCAGACCTCGCTCCCAGACCGGGATGCCGTGATGTGTCTGACGAAATGTGTAGACCAGAAAGGACTGTACTGCCTTGGCTTCTTCCAGCCGCAGCTTGCTGCCCTCCTCGCGATTATACTTGCCTGAAACACTCTCGCCGAGCCTGTCAAGAAAATCGGGCTTTATCCGGTAAAGCCCCGCCACTTCGGCGGCATAAGCCTGCGCCACATCCAGCGCACTGGTTCCTTTAGAACGCCCTCGAAGAGGGTCGCCATGATGCTGAAGTCCAATGATTGCGCCGTCTGGCGCGCGTTCAAATACTGTTTCCGGCATGTCTGCCTCCGTTCAAAAGCATTCTGAAACGCTGGCCCAGAGGCCCCGGATCGCCCGGCCGAACGGCAAAAAAAGAACTTGTTGTAATAAAAAAAGAATAACGAAGCGCGATGGCCGGAGAGACCCAGCGGCGATCCTGCCAACAAAGCTATCGTAGCATTTATTGCCGATTCCCGCAAAAATCTGCCAGCTAAGCCGGAAGGCGCGATCACCTTTGTTTTGCTATCGCCGCTCACCCGAGGCTCTCGGTCAATGCGGAGCTGTAGGTGCAGGTATGCAACGGTTAGCGCCTAACAACTGGCATCGAATTTGCAAAGCCATTGCGGATGTAATCACTGTGTTGCTGAAGAAGAGGGTCATCAGACTAGGAAGCCATGAATATCCTCTACGCGGACATTCACATTGATGGCCTAGAATGGTGCGACCGGATTTTCGGGAAATACCGTCCTATCGCACCGCTGCATTGCCTGACCAGTCGTTCGCGACAACGCTTGGCATTTTGGGCGCTATTAGAAATGGTGGCGCGGAATTGCGAGCGCGGCGAGATGAGTTTTCCGCATTCCTGTTGCATAAGCTACATCAGCTTTGTTTGGGCATACCCAAGCAACCATCTTGGGTTGGTGCACAAAGATGGTAACCTGATCTGCAAGACGATTGCAGGAGAAATGCCATGAACAATTCGTCGCAGCTTTGGGGCACCATGTCAGTGCGCGATCATCTTCGACCGAGCGCTTTCGTCGCCGAGTTGGTGCTTTTCGAGACACTGGTGATCCCCCGGCCACCGCAAGGAGCGACTTGGCCTGCAAAATGGAACCCGGTGCGCCAGGACAAGATACTAAGCTGGATTCCCAGAGATCGTTTGATGGAGGTTTCCTGGGACAACGCGCACCACATGGAGTGGAAAAAACGAAAGATCGCTACGGACGCCGAAATGGATGTGGTCGATCTTCAGCAACAGCCCGGATTCGAAGCAGCGCAAAAGGAAGAGGATTTCGATGCGCCTGCGTTTCACCTGACCCGTCGGGTTCTTCAGGATTTCGTGGATGCCAAACGGAACCGGGCGCTAATCAAGGGAATACCTCTCACCGAGGTCGCAGTTATCCCGGCCTATGATGGCCCTCAGGCTTTCCTTGATGACACTCCAGAGCAGGAACCTTTGCTGCGCGCGTTTGGTTGGGAATTTCTGGTTCCACATCACGAAACTGCTGAGGGCAAGACACGCTCTCATCAAGATCAGATCAAGGCCGCGCTTGATCTTTGCGCAATGCCTGAGGTGCAGGAACACCGCAACGCCTTGCGTGCCTGGACATCGGTCGAAGCTTTGAGAGGAACCAGCAAACAAGAGGCGCGCGAGCGCATGGAGACGCTGGTTAAGGCCTACGCAAAGGCTGTTGCAGCCACCAAAATACCAGTCAGATTGAAATGGGGCGCGGGCATCGCTGAATTCATTGGTGCGATCGCAGCTCTGTCCATCAATCCTGCCTTCGCACTGCTCGGACCGGCGATCAAATTGGGCGAAATAGCAGTCGAGCCCCGTGTTGAAAAGGCGGCAAAGATTCCCGATGCCATAAAACCCGCAGGATTAATCCATGCCATGCGAGAAGAGTTCACAAATGCTCAGGTCGCACACCTGAACTTTGACGACGCTCAACGGACCAGGATCGAAGATCACTGGCCCAATGGTTCCCCATATCTGTTCCTTTAGCGGATGATGAGAATCCCATCATCAGCATAAAGGCATACGCATTGGGCGTAATCACTGGTCAGTTGCGATAGCTCGAAACAGAAGAATTGGACTGATTGACCAGTTTGAAATGCGACCAATCAAACGTGATATTAAAGACAACGTTCCAAAGCATCGCTGCCAAGGAGAAGAACACCCCAAGCATCAATGATTTCTGCGCGTCGATATATGTGAATAGCGAAAGTAGTAGGGCAATACTTATAAGCGCAAAGATCTCGAACAACACCGCGTGCACAATCCGACCGGCAAAGCTCATGAAAGTTCTCCTCAATTCATGTCGTTGGGCAAGTAACGGTCTGTTGTTGCGATCCATAAAGCTGATTACCATACTGATGATAGATAGATGGAAAGAGGGTTCTGATGCGCGCGTCATTCGAGCAGTTGGAGGCGTTCGTTACCACCCACAACGAAGGATCCTTTTCCGCCGCAGCCAGAAAAATGTAACAAAGCACAATCGGTGATCAGCACTTTGGTCGCCAATCTGGAGGTCGATCTGGATGTCGAGCTTTTAGATCGCAGCTTAAGATATCCCTCGCTTACCAAAGCAGGAGAGGCGTTGATCTCGCCGGCCGAAATTCTGTTGGAACGGCGCAGCCGTTTTCTAGCGGTTGCAGATGCCTAGTCCATGACATTGGAAAACCGCGTTACCCTCGCCATGGCGCCGCACATCAAACTGGCCAATCTGGGAGAGATCATTCGCAGCTTCAGTGAAGAATTTCCTTCTGTCGATGTGCAGATACGTGCCTTTACTACCGCTGAGATTCAGCAATTGATCGTCGATGGTGTGGTGGATTTGGGGGTTATTCTGGAACCTGAGGGCATCCCCCAGGCACTAGACTTTTTGCTCATTGGGCACTCTCAGGCTGGTGTGTGTCAGCCATCCCGAAGGTCCGCTTGCTCAAATGTCGTCAGTCTCCTGGGAAGAATTGCGACTACATCTTCAGATATTATTGAAGGAAGCCGATAATCCCAACAGCGCTATCCTTAAGGCATCGTCGTCTATTTGGCAGGTCAGCACTGCATCGGAAGCCATTGATCTTGTGCAGGCCGGCCTAGGGTGGTCGGCGCTGCCATTGCACGCGGTGGACGTCTTTGTTCAGACCGGAGCGTTAAAAATCCTGCCACTGCAATTCGAGACCAAGAACTACGCCGAACGCTCGGTGGATATGATCTGGTCTTTCGAAAGGCCTATAGGTCGAGCGACGGTAAGGCTTAAGGAGTTGCTCGCTGAAAAAGCCGTTATTCAAAATTCCAACGTGACTTAAGCCTCATTTCGAAGCTCCTCGGCGAATGAGGTAATGGTGTGTTTTGGCGCTCCAAAAATCCCACGGGTTTCTCTGTCCACTTGCTCTTCCCGCAACTGTTGCACAAACGTCAAAACGTGTTCGATGAAAACGGCCTGCTCTTCCGGCAGCCCCATTTCATCAAGAGCATCCATGGGTAACTCAACCACCTCCGCCTCGGGGGCGAAAGAAGCGAGGAATTCTTTGGCCGCTTCGGTATACGTGACGGCCTGTTGACCCTGCACGGCAAATTCCATGTTTTTGGCAGCATCGTTACCGATGGCATTGTGGACGAGTTCTGCAAGATCGCTGGGATTGGTGAACCAGATTGGATGAATGTGATTTCCGATTACGGCCAATTGATTGTCCATCAATAGCTTGGGCAATGAATCCAAAAAGAAGGAGCAAAAGAAAAAAGTATAAGGAATGCCAGATGCTTTGATGGCATTGATCCCGCCCGTGCGTATCGCGTTGGTGCCATAGGCCATGCCCTCGGTCGAAAACTGCGGATAAGCGTAGTCGACCCCTGCAATTTGCATGATGTGCTGAACATCGACCTCTTTTGCTGCCGCGATAATGTTGATTACGCCTTCCCGCTCTGTGTGGAATGGTGCGGTGGTGTCCAGAGATTCGGTATTCAGCGTAATGTACAGCGTCTCAGTGCCGTGAAGGGCTGATCTCAGGCTGGCCAAGTCCGACACGTCGCCCTGGATAAGCCGAACCTGCGTGGGAAGCATTGATTTTGCCGCCTCAGGATCACGCACGATGGCAGTTACTTCTGCACCTTTCTCAACAAGTTTCGCGGTCACGCGATGCCCCAAATGGCCTGTGGCACCGATGATTGTGATCTTCTTGGTCATAGTGGCATCTCATGTGTTCTGCCACGCTTCTACAAGTCAGGATGCGATGTGTTTAGTTATGATCTATCTAGATGATAGATACTATTCACAGGGCGATAAGACGAAACCAGCAGCGCCATCGCGTTAGTATCGGTCACTAAACTCTTGAACATCCGTTCCGACCAATGCAGCGCGCCGGAAGTCAAAAGAAAGACCTCGGGAACAACGATCCATTCCCCAATCCAGACGCCACCGGATCGTTCATGCTCATGATGGGTCAGTTCACCTATTTGTCCGGCCCGTTGGCGTCCCAGCCGAGCGACGGCCTCCCCAAATTCTGATGCACGTTGATTTCGTTTGTGGGCCATCGCTGAAGACGATCCTTTGCCAGGTTCATGAACTTCGGCGAATTCACCGATGTCGGATGATGACAGTTGATTGACGTTGTGGGCGATTTTGCACAGCGTCCCGCAAAGCGAGCCAAGGGCGGTGACGATGTCAGCGATACCGTCACGAGCGTTCTGCCAGTGCGGTTCGACGACGTTCAGACCGAGTGAATGAGCAACATCCTGTTTAATCTGGCGACCAATGCCATTTTCATATCCGCGCAAGTCTCCGACGGGGCCACCAATCTGAACATTCAATCCACGTTTTGCTGCCTCTTGAAGTGCCTCAGACCGCCGACCCAGTTCAGATCTCCAGACTTCAAGCTTCGTCGCAAGGCGAATGGGCACAGCATGCTGACCATTGGTTCTTCCCATCATCATTGTGTCTGGATGGGCGGAAACATGATGAGCGATCGCAGCCATGACATCGCCGAGGGTGCTTTGTATTTGCTCAAGCCCCAGTTTCATCTGCATCGCCAACGCCGTGTCCATCACATCCTGCGTGGTCGTACGATAGTGCACATGGGCCGAGTGTTCTGGCAATAGTTGGTGCAACTGTTTGGCCAGTCCTACGATGGGGCGGCCAACAAACATCATCTCTTTCCGCAATTCTTCATGGTTCAGATCGCAGATCGAAATCTCCTCAATTGCCTCAGCAGCCTCAATCGGGATTAGACCAGCCGCAGCTTGATGCGCCGCAAGAACCTGTTCGACCTTAAGCCAGGCGGATATCGTGGCGTGCTCAGACCAGATCGACCGCATATCGGCGCTGGAAAAGCAATCTCGGTAGATACTGTATTCAAGCATCTTCGAGCCCTCCACGAGAGATGCGGCGTTCTTTGACGATACCTCGGATTCGGAACGCGATGGCAGCAAAGCCGACGATGATGAACACAAGAGCTATGGGGCGTTCGACAAATATCAGTGCGCCGCCTTCGGACATCAGTAGGGATTGGCGAAAGGTTTCCTCGGCACCCTTAGCCAGCACAAAGGAAATTACGAACGCTGCAACGTTGAAGTCGCATTTCCGCATCAGCCAGCCGGAGAACCCCGCTACGGTCATGACGGTTACGTCAAACATCGATCCACGGGCTGAATAGGCCGCCACAAACGCGGTTAGGAAGATCAGTGGATACAGCACATTGGTCGGAATCTTCAGGATCAGGCGGGCAACTCGTGTGGCGCCGAAGTAACCGATCAAGCCATAAGCCAGAATACCCAGCATGCCGCATGCAAAAAGTTTGTACACCAGCTCCTTATCCGTCAGGAATAAGGTCGGACCAACCTGAATGCCGTGGATCAGGAAAACGCCCAGCAATATTGCCCCGATGGTCGAACCTGGAATGCCCAGCGTCAGCAATGGAGCCATTGATGGACCGGACACAGCATTATTGGCAGCCTCAGGTGCGGCAACGCCTTCTAGTGCCCCCTTGCCCCACATCTCGGAGTTGTTTGCGCGGCGTTTGCCTTCTCCATAAGAGATGAACGCCGCGATCGCCGATCCCAGGCCGGGCAATACTCCGATGCCTGCGCCGATGAACCCACCACGCAATGCGTGCGGAAGACAGGGTTTGTATTCCGCCCAGGTCAGACTGTTGCCATCCGCTGTGGTTTCATTCTCTTTGGTCTCTCCGGTAGCCTTGCGGCGGGATTCTAGCTGCGCGAATACTTCGCCCAATACAAAAACACCTATCATCAGGGGTACCAAGCCGATGCCATTGGATAGATCGAACGATCCGAATGTATAGCGCTCTTCGCTCGAAATCGGGTCCAGCCCGACCATGGCGATCAGGATGCCCATCAAGGCCGATGCCAGACCCTTGACGATGGAAGTGCCAATGACAGAACCGATTACGACAAAAGCGGCAAAGTAGATGGCGAAAGTTTCAGGCGGGCCGAGTTTCAGTGCGATGGCCGCGATGAAACCTACACCGATGACCAGCAGGACATCCCCCATCAGGTCGCCGATGACGGACGAGATTGTCGCCACTTTCATAGCTTTTCCTGCTTTGCCCGCTCGTGCCAACGGATAGCCATCGATCTGAGTCGCTGCACTGGCCGCTGTTCCGGGTGTGTTGAACAGGATTGCTGCGATCGAGCCGCCGTACCGACCGGACTTGCCGATCACATACAGAAATGCCAACGCAAAGATCGGCGACATATAAAAGGTGATTGGAAGCAACATCGCGATAGCCGCAGAGGCAGTCAGGCCAGGTGTCGCACCAACCACCATCCCAACCGCCGCTGCAAGTACGATGGCAAAGAGCAATGTAGGGTCAGTCACCACCGACAGAAGTGCAGGAAAGATCTCCATGATGTTTTACCCCTGAATCCAGCTGAGAAGGTCGAAAACTTCGCCATGTGGCGGGTACACACCCAGCAGGACAAAAAAGATGAGATGGAAGACCAGCGGGCAAAGAACGATCGACAAAACCAATCCGATCCGACTGCGTACGCCGAAAATGTAGAGGACGATCGGCGTCACGATCGCAGTCGGCAGCAGGTAGCCGAACCAGCGGAACGACTGCTGGTACAGCATAGCGATGATAAACAGACCTATGATCTGTAAAGTCGCGTTGCTGTCTTGATCGTCACTTGTATCACCCGTCGTCTGGCGCGTTGCGCTCAACACCATAACACCGGACAGAGCAAGTAGAGCGAGAGCGGCGGAGAATGGCACAATCCCGGCCCATGTATCGCCCGGAGATGCGGCCGGTACTTGCCAGGCCCCCCAGATTGCAAAGATTGAGATGAGGGCAAGCACCAGACCTTCTGCATAGGCACGCATGTCTTTCCTCCGAGATATCAACATGAACAAGGGGGTCGGGTGACCATTGTTCACCCGACCATGAGGACATTAGTTGGTCAGGCTTTGGACCAAGGGAGTGGCGTCCTCTTTCATTGCGGATAGGGTTGTTTTTGCGTCCGCTCCATTCTGGTAGACCGGGCCGGTTCCGCGTGAGGCAAGGAGTTCCGCAAATTCTGGCTTGGCGGCAATTTCTTCCAGCGCGGTCTCCAACGCAGCAATCACTTCTACCGGTGTGCCCTTAGGTGCAAAGACGATCACTGGGGATGATACTGCAGCGAATGGAATGCCCAGCTCACCAAACGAGGGGACATCAGTCATGATCCCATCCCGCTCCTGACTGTTGACGGCCAGTGCCCTCAACTGCTCTTGAAAACCAGCAAGTTGCTGAACGCCAAGGAACCCGAAATCAGCCTGCTCGCCGATCAGGGCAGCCCGGGTCGGCCCGCCGCCTTTGAACGGCACATCCTGGGCGTCAATCCCGTTACTGGCCAGAAAGCCCAACCCACCGACGTGGTGGAATCCACCACGCCCCGAGTGTGCCCAACGCAGCTCGCCGGGATTGGCCTTGGCCGCGTCAATTAAATCCTGAACGGTCTGATACTGACTGTTGACTGGCACCATAAGCGATGTCTGCAATTGTCCTACCTGAGCGACAAAATCGAAGCTCTCCAATGCATCAATGTCAGTATCTCGGGTCATCGTCGACAAAAGGAACGATCCTCCGGATGTCATCATCAGAGTATACCCGTCGGGCCGTGCGCCAACCACCGCATTGGCCCCATTCAGGCCGCCCGACCCCGGCTTGTTGACCACAACAACGGGCACATCCAGCGTGCCTTCCGCCGCGGCCGAGATGGCGCGGGCATAGGCGTCAGTACCGCCCCCGGCCTTGTAGGGAACAACCAGGTTGATTGGTCGTTTTGGCCAATCCGCTGCAAAGGTTGCGGTGGCAGTCGTGGTGACGGCTATGGCGGCAATAACAGCACCAAGAAGCGTTCTGCGTTTCATGAGTAACCTCCCAAATTCGCTTGGGATCAATTTACGCGAAAACATCAATTGTAAAAAATGCAAATATGTTATCTACTCTTGCAAAAATTGAAAGTATGGATTGATGAACATCAAGGCCCTACGCGCCTTTCGCGCAACATTGTCCGAAGGCTCGCTGGTTGCCGCATCCGAGATTCTGCACCTTAGCCAGCCTGCGATCAGCCGCTTGATTTCGGGGCTCGAGGCCGAACTCAAGCTGACGCTGTTTGACCGCAGCGGCCGCAATCTGACCCCAACACCCGAAGGGTTGGCGTTCTACCGCGAGGCAGGCCGTATCCTGGACAACCTTGATGAAGTTCCTCGGATCGCTGCCGAAATCCGGGCAGGTCGCACGGAAACTCTGAGGATTGTAACCATGCCCCGAATTGCGCAGTCGCTGTCAGCCCCGGCCGTAGCGCGTTTCATGAAGGCCAGCCCCGGCACCAATATCAACCTTGATGTCCGGGCAAGACGTGAAGCGGGGAAATGGTTGGCCGGACGAGAATACGATATCGGTATTGGTGCTTTGCCCGTCGATCATCCAGGCATTGTCACTAAAGCTTTGTTGAGAGTGAGAGCACAAGCGGTCTTACCATTGGATCATCCTCTTTCCATCCGAGAAGAAATTACGGCGAGTGATCTCGCGGAAGAAACTATCATACGCTTGATGCACGGTCTGTTGTTGCGCGACCAGTTGGACGATATTTTTCACTCTGCTGGTGTCACACCAAAGCAAACTTGCGAAGTGGCAGCATCTCAACTCGCGTGCTCGCTTGTTGCAGAGGGTGCTGGTGTTACTGTTGCGGACGAGTTGGTCGTCGCCCAAACCAATTCGGACAAACTAGCACTTGTACCGGTGACGCCTGAACGCTGGATGACGTTTGGCCTGCTTTACCCGATCGTGGATGCGAAGTCCGATGCCTTGCTTTCATTCGAAAATGAGTTGTTTGGCGTGGTCAACGCGTTGGCTCAACTAAGCCCGACGCTTGAACGTGTTCAATGACCCTGTCTGCCGGATTCCATGTTTCGACAGATTGGGACTTACGGGAAAGATGTAATGATTGCAGTTTTCTACCCATTATTTCCCATCAGTCAGCTCATTGCTGCCTATCGTGGCGTAACTAAAACTATGAGGTGGTTGAACAAATCAGACATTGCTGCAAGGTGCGATACTGTCTGCAAGAAGACTGCTCACAGCAAACGAAGGACTTTGAAACTTCGGCAGCACCTGACTTCAGCCGTTCATTTCGACCAGAAAATCGATCATAGAGCGGGTCTTTGCGGGTAGGTTGTCGCGGCTGGCATAGATCACATGGACTCCGATAGAAGGCGGGCTGAAATCGGGTAAGATCGCCACCAATGCCCCGGCATCCAGTTCAGCCTGACAGGAAAGCTGAGGCAGACGTGTAATCCCACGACCAGCAAGGGCCAGCACCTTTTCGGTATGACCATCGTTGCATCGAATACGAGGAGCGATTGGAACCGCGATTGCCTCACCATCTGGTCCTGGGTAGGTCCAGTTTTGGGTGGCCCCGTGAAACGAAAAATCAATTAGTTGATGCCCCTTTAGGTCATCGGGGTGGCGGGGCGTGCCGTTTCGTTTCAGATAGGCGGGGGAAGCCACTGTAAGGCCTTGTGTGCGAAAAAGTTCGCGTGCAATCAAATCGGACGGAGGCAAATCACCGATGCGCACCAGCAGATCGATGCCTTCACCGATCATGTCGGCCCGGCGCTCGGATATGTCAATGTTCAGATCAACTTCGGGGTATCGCTGCAGAAATTCGGGCAACCGATCGTTCAGCCATCCATGTGCAAAAACCACAGGAACGCTCATCCGAAGCTCTCCAAAGGGTCTGTTGCCGATGGAATGCAACCTGTTTTGTACGGCGCGGGCGTCATCCACAATCCGGCGGGCGTTTTCATAATATATGCGCCCGGATTCCGTCAGGCTGATCCGACGCGTGGTCCGATTCAATACCCGGGCGCCAAGCCGGGCCTCAAGCCGTCCGATTTCTTTACTGACATGGCTAGGCGTATGGCCCAGCAGTTTTGCGGCGGCACTCATGCCTTCCTGTTCCACTACTGTGCAGAACAGAACCATGCCGTCGAACAAATCCTTATTATGATCCATTTGGAATAAATTACCTTCCATATGAGCTATTAAGCATCAACACAAGTATAGTTACATTGGTTGCAGTGTAATGAAAGGCCAAACCATGTTGGATATAAGAAACTTCGATCACATTGGCATCCGCATCAGCGACCGCGATACATCAGTCGCCTTCTATGAGTTGCTGGGATTCGAGTTGATCGCGGATGGCGGCTATGACCATGGCCATCCGTTGGTGATGCTGCATCCGTCCGGGATCAACATCAACCTGTTAGGCCCCGCTACAGCTAAAGCTGGTGAAAACGTCTTGATGGATGAGGTCGAGAAGTTTCCCGGCATCACGCACCTAGCCGTCAAGGTAAGGGACGCCGAAGCAACGGAGGCCTTTGTTACCGAACGCAGCATAGCCATAACAGGCCGTCGAGAATTTCGCGGTACCAAGACAATTTTCATCCGCGATCCGGATCGTAATGTCCTGGAACTTGTTGGTCCCGGACCATCTGTCGCGCAACTGATCGCCGAGCATGTGCACGGTTGAACCCCCATCATTAATGGAGATGCTCCCATGACCACTTTCATCAAACCGTTCGCCGCAGCCCTGAGCTTGACGATCAGCGCCGTAGCACTCCCAGCAACCGCAGAAATACCTATGATCAAAACAGTGGATGGTGTCGCAACATACCCAGACGGCTATCAAGGCACGCCTGTCCGAGCCGCAGATAATGACCCGTTTCTGTCACCGACCAACTCGGCGCTGATCCTTATCGACTACCAGCCGCCGATTTTGGCTGGGGTTAAGAATATCAACCACGAAGAGCTGATCAACAATACCACGGGTCTGATAAAGACCGCCGTGATCTACGACATCCCGATCATATTCAGCCATGTAGCCGTAGGATTGAACGGCTATGATCCTATGATCGAAGATTTGCGCGAACTGGCCCCGAACGCGGTATTTGTTGACCGGACCAATGTGAACGCTTGGGAAGAGCCTGAATTTGTAGCTGCAGTTGAAGCAACGGGCCGAAAGAAGCTGATAATGGGCGGTCTTTGGACGGATGTATGTCTGGCTTATCCCGCGATTGAGGCCGAGTTGGCCGGATATGACGTCTACGTTCCGGAAGATGCTGTTGGATCGATCACTCAGACCAGCCACGCAAACGGCATGCGCCGCATGATCGAGGCTGGTGTTGAACCTATAACATGGAATGTGGTTCCAGCCGAACTGCAACGCGACCACGCGCGCACCGATAAACTGCAGGCCGTCACTCGCGTTTTTATGGAGCATCTTTTCAAAGTTGACCCAGACTCAACCTGGTAAATTCAACATCTGTCAGGGGCTTCGGTCCCTGACGACGAATTCTGCTTGAAATCAGGCTTTGCCTGTTTGCACTTGAGCAATTTCTAGAAAGCCGGCGTCTGTTACTATGGGGAACCTGAATGGGACAGCTCCCCGCTGCTGATTGCGGTTCAGCAACAACTTGTCCTTCCGGGCGCAAACACCAAAATCGAGAACAGCCCGAACCCACCATTTGCTTGAGGTTGCCATAGTGACGGTTGGGTCCGTCAAATCAGGCATTCGCGACATTGGCAATTTAATGGTCCGAACTCACACCATAGGCAATTTTGCGCACCCTCGGGGCTGTATTCTATGTTGGCTGAATGGCGGAAACAGCTGAGCCTTCCACAGTTACTCGATGCATCAGGCGTCGAAATCCGTGATAGTCGTTGATGGCCTTGTGCCATGTCGCTCGGTTGTCCCACATGGTGATGTCTCCAGTCCGCCATCGGACGCGGCATTGGAATTCAGGTTGTTTGCAATGTTCATAGAGCATGTCAAGGATTGCATCAGACTCCTCACGAGAGAGGCCCTCGATATGCGTGGTAAACACCGGGTTCACGAATAATCCGCGACGCCCACTCAAGGGATGCGTGATGACTACTGGATGGCGTGCGTCTTGAACGGCGTTTTCTGCGTTGCTCAGACGCCCGCTCGTTGCAGCCTCGCTTTCTTGCGCAGCTGCACCAAAGACATGCCGCGATGAATGAATGGCTGTAAGCCCATGCAGAAACTGGCGCACCGGCACGGACAGTGCGTCATAGGCTGCGCCCATTGAAACAAAAAGCGTGTCCCCGCCGTATGGCGGCATTTCGATGGCATGGAGAATAGAACCCATGGCGGGTTCTTGATCGTACGAATGGTCGGTATGCCATCCTTCGCCGACCGCTTCTCTTTGATCCTTTTCCTTAAGCACCATGGCGATCTCAGGATGGCCATCGACAGGTCTGAAGAATCGATTGACGTTGATCGAACCGAAGCGACGGGCAAATTCCAGGTGATCGTCTGGGCTGACTTGCTGATCTCTGACGACGATCACAGAGTACTTTGCAAACGCAGCGTGAATATCTTCAAACTGGGTACTGTCGCGGATGTCAGCATCCATGATCTCAGCTCCCAAACCGCCTGTCAGTGGTCTTATGTCCATTATTCTGCTCCTTGCTCTAGAGGCGGAAGTTTAAGGGTGGCCAATGATCGGAGAAACTGAACTATCTGGACACAGTTTTGTTGGTGCTGCGTAAAACCTGCATCTGAACTGGCTCGATCATTTCGTGTACAGTGCGCTGGTTCAGCATAGGTGCGTTTACGTTGTTCAATCTAAACCTTCGATAACATCGGTCCCCGCATTTCGATCAACCTGCACTACGATAAGCCTGCCTCTTACCGCAGCGCTAGCACGTTGGTCAGACGAATGCTATTTGCGCGGTCAAATGGACTTTGGCGAGCAAGGATTAGGAAGCTTGCCATTGATGCTCCTTTGCGAAATTTATGGCTGTTTCACTGATCATGGCTGAATGGGTGTGGATCGCTTTGGTGCTGGATCCGGATGATGCCCAGAGGTCTCAAAACTCTGATGTTTCTTATGCAGAAAGGGGTAGGTGATTTGTCGGCAGCGCAAAGGCTCTTTCATGTGCCGTGGTTTTTTGACGGGCTCATTGGGCTTTGAACGGTTTTAAGCTTTCTTGAAACTGTTCGATGAATTCGAGTGTCACCAGTGACGGTTGTTTCAATATTGGGCGCACAAGCGATAGTGTATGTGGAAGCAATGGCTTGAACGGCCTATAGCTCAATCCACGCGTTGAATACTGGATGGCGTCCAACTCGCTTACCACGGAAACTCCGACACCTTTTAGTGCCAACTCACAAGCTGCGGTGAACTGCCTGACTTCGATGTGGGAATTCAACTCTACGTTGGCGCTCTGAAACGCTTTGGAAAGCCGCACAAAAAAGTCGCTGTTGCGTCGTGTATGGATAATTTTAGCATCTTTAATATCCGCTGGTGTCACCTCAGCGAGGCTTTCCAATTCATGTCCGGTGGGAAACACACAAACTGTGCGGACATTGATGTTTCTGCTTTCAACGGCCGGGTGACCGTTAAAGCTGTCCGTGATCCCGAAATCATACTGCTCACCTATCATCCACTCGAGAATCCGTTCCGGTCGGTCTGGTTCAATCGTCAGGGTGACGCCGGGCCGATCCTGCAAAAACTTGGCGACGACATCAGGAAGATGACTTGTGGCGAATCCCGGTAAGCAAGCGACGCGGATGTGACCCGCTTTGCGCTGTGTGATGTCCTGACTGACATCCGAGATTTGCTTCATCAATTCCAGAACGCGCTCTACGCTGGGTTGCAGATATCGTACCTCCTGCGAGGGCACCAAGCGACCCTCGCGGCGATCAAAAAGCTGAAAGCCAAGTGATTTTTCCAAATCAGAAAGCAGTCTGCTGACTGCGGGCTGACTTATCCCAAGATCCGTTGCCGCAGCAGTGACCGACCCATTGGTGGAAACGGCCATGAGCGCTTCCAATTGCCGGATCCGCAAAGTTTGACTCATATTTTGAACCTGGTTCGTTGTTTCCCTGGCTGGTTTATAATGTAATGTTATGTTTTTTTCAAAAATTAAATGCTTGAATTATAAAATTGTAACGTTAACGTCGTGAAATCGTCATGTGTGCTGATTACGCGTTGCGGTCGGTATTCAACGAAGCATCAACCCCTGATGCATGGGAGGAATCATGAAAAAGAATTTTCTAGGCGCTCTCGCCTTAACAACTGCTCTGTCGCCGGTGGCGGCTATGGCGCAAACCGAAATTCAGTTCTGGCATGCCTTCACCGGTCGACTAGGCGATCTTGTGAAGGCTCAGGTTGAAGAGTTCAATGCCAGCCAAGATGAGTTCACTGTAGTAGAAAGCCATAAAGGCAACTATTCGGAAACCTTGAATGCGGGTATTGCTGCTTTCCGAGCAGGTGAACAACCACATATCCTGATGGTTTTCGAAGTAGGCACGGCAACGATGATGTCGGCCGAAGGGGCTATCAAACCAGTGTATGAAGTGATGGCTGAAAGCGGTGCATCATTCGATCCTGATGCCTACATTGGTGCCGTCAAAGGCTACTATACGACCACTGACGGGGACATGCTGTCGCTGCCCTTCAACTCGTCCACACCCGTTCTCTGGGTCAATCGCGATGCTATGGAAGCGGCGGGTGTCGATCCTGATACAGACCTGTCCACTTGGGAAAAAGTCGGTGACGTACTTGAACAGCTGAAAGCCGGTGGTGAAGACTGTCCGCTGGTGACCGCATGGCAAAGCTGGATCCACCTTGAGAACCTGTCAGCCTACCACGACGTTCCATTTGCGTCGCAAGATAACGGTTTTGCCGGACTGGATACCGAGCTGATGCTGAACGGTCCGACCCAAGTTGCACACCTGACTGCGATGGGTGACTGGGCCAAAGACGGCAAGTTTATTTACACCGGTCGCAGAAACGAAGGTGGCGCGAACTTCCGCGCTGGCGAATGCGCCTTGTTCACCGAAAGCTCGGCGGGTTATGCCGGGATCAGCTCAGAAGCGGAGTTCGACTTTGATGTACGCCCGCTGCCATATTGGGAATCGACCGTGAGTGAGCCACAAAACACCATAATTGGTGGCGCCTCGCTGTGGGTGATGGAAGGTCATGACCCCGAAGAGTACAAGGGCGTCGGGGAGTTCCTGAGCTTCCTGTCATCACCTGATGTACAAGCGGCCTGGCACCAGAACACCGGTTATCTTCCGATCACCTCAGAAGCTGGTGAGGTTACTCGTGCCGCAGGTTTTTATGATGAAAACCCAGGCACCGACATCGCGGTCATTCAAATGACGGCGAAAGAACCAACCGCCAACTCGAAGGGTCTTCGTCTGGGGTCGTTCGACCAGATCCGTGGCATCATCGACGAAGAACTTGAGGCCGTCTGGTCCGGTGAGAAGACCGCTCAGGAAGCGATGGACAGCGCGAAAGAGCGCGGTGACGCGCTGCTGCGCCGTTTCGAATCCGCCAATCAATAAGTCGTAATTCGATGCGGGCCTTTTCAGGGCCCGCATTTTCTTTCTTCAGTGGACTATCAGGATGGAAAAACGCGTTACCTTTCGCGGCTGGCTTTTGCCATTGGCGCTGATCGCCCCGCAGGTCATCATTTCCGCTGTATTCTTTTTCTATCCGGCTGGGCAGGC
Organism: Ruegeria sp. AD5; assembly: GCF_056542345.1. Lineage (NCBI taxonomy): Bacteria > Pseudomonadati > Pseudomonadota > Alphaproteobacteria > Rhodobacterales > Roseobacteraceae > Ruegeria > Ruegeria sp. AD5. The sequence continues at coordinate 634,036 of NZ_JBQFZR010000001.1, read as the reverse complement.
TGTTTGGCAATCTCTGTTCATACCTGATCCTTTTGGGCTGTCGTCCCAATTTGTGGGGCTCGGCAACTTTGAGTTCCTGCTGAGCGATAAGTTTTACCGCGCATCGTTTGTGACAACTGCAGTGTTTTCAACGCTCGTAACGCTGTGCTCAATGATACCGGCTTTGTTTCTGGCGGTCATTGCGGATCGCCTGATCAAGGGATCGGGGGTCTATCGGACGCTGCTGATATGGCCCTATGCCGTTGCCCCCGCCGTGGCCGGTGTCCTGTGGCTGTTCATGTTCAACACGCGTGTTGGTGTCGTTTCATGGTACCTCGGCCAGCTTGGCTATGACTGGAACCACGTGCTGAACGGCACCGAAGCCATGGGTCTGGTGGTTGTTGCATCGGCCTGGGGGCGTATTAGCTATAACTTCCTGTTCTTTTTCGCGGCACTGCAATCGGTCCCAAGGTCGGTAATCGAGGCTGCTGCGATTGACGGTGCGCGCTTCTGGCGCCGGTTCTTCACGATCGTGCTGCCGCTTTTGTCACCTACCGCGTTCTTCCTGTTGGTGGTCAATGTCGTCTACGCCTTCTTTGAAACCTTCGGCGTGATCCACACGATTACTGGCGGTGGTCCACAACAGGCGACGACCATTCTGGTCTACAAGGTCTTCTCGGATGGGTTCGTCGGACAAGACCTAGGTTCATCTTCGGCACAATCAGTCATCCTGCTGATCGTTGTCGGCCTGCTGACCGTCATTCAATTCAAATACGTGGAAAAAAGGGTGCATTACTGATGGCAGCCCAACAACACGGAATGGTCGAAAAACGCGGGATGGGCATCTGGCTGACCCATGCCATGATGATCCTTGGCGTATTAATCATCTTTTTCCCGATCTGGCTGGCATTCGTGGCGTCGACTGTGACCCAGCCGGAAATCGTATCGCCACCCATGCCAATTCTTCCCGGCGATCAGTTCTGGGAAAACTACAAGGCCGCGCTGTTTTCTGGTGTGAATGTCCCTGTCGCCACCATGCTGTTCAACAGCCTCGTGATGGCGATTGGGATTGCGGTGGGCAAAATCGTGATCTCACTGCTTTCTGCCTTTGCGATTGTCTACTTTCGCTTTCCCGGGCGGACGACGTTCTTTTGGCTGATCTTCCTGACGCTGATGCTTCCGGTTGAAGTCCGAATTGTTCCAACATTCGAAGTTGTTGCCGGGTTCGGCATGCTCAACAGCTACTATGGGCTTATCTTCCCCTTGATCGCCTCTGCCACGGCGACGTTTCTGTTCCGTCAGTTCTTTCTAACGATCCCAGATGAACTGGCCGAAGCTGCTCGAGTAGATGGAGCCCGTCCGATGCGGTTCTTCATTGATATTGTGGTGCCCATGAGCCGGACCAACATCGCAGCGCTATTCGTGATCCTGTTCATCTACGGTTGGAACCAATATCTCTGGCCGCTGCTCATCACTACCGATCCTGAAATGAACACCATCGTGATGGGTATCAAACAGATGTTCCCATCCGGCGACGACGTAGCTGAATGGCCGGTCATCATGGCCACTTCGATTTTGGCAATGATCCCGCCGGTCATCGTAGTGGTGTCTATGCAAAAGCTCTTTGTCCGCGGCCTTGTCGATAGCGAGAAATAAGAAATGGCAACAGTAAACTTAGAGAATGTCAAAAAGAGCTTTGGCCCGACGGACGTTATCCATGGCATCGACATAGATATTGCGGACGGTGAATTCATTGTGATTGTTGGCCCTTCGGGCTGCGGAAAATCCACGCTTTTGCGAATGGTTGCGGGCCTTGAAACCGTAACGTCCGGTGAAATCCGGATTGGAGAAGAACGAGCCAACGACAAAGAGCCGATGGATCGCGATATCGCGATGGTGTTCCAGAATTATGCGCTCTACCCACATATGTCGGTGCGCCAGAACATGGGGTATGGGCTAAAAATCGCGGGGCTTCCAAAAAACCAGATTGACCAGAAGGTGACCGAGGCCGCCAAACTGTTGCAGCTGGAAGCTTTGTTGGACCGCAAACCCCGGCAGCTTTCAGGCGGTCAACGCCAAAGGGTGGCAATGGGGCGGGCAATTGTTCGCGAGCCGGCGGTTTTCCTGTTTGATGAACCACTCTCAAATCTTGATGCCAAGCTGCGTGTTCAGATGCGTTTAGAAATTCGCGAGCTTCAGGAAAAGCTTGGAATTACATCGCTTTACGTGACTCACGATCAGGTCGAAGCGATGACGATGGCAGACAGGATGATCGTGATGAACGGAGGCATCGCTGAGCAGATTGGGACGCCATTGGAGGTATATGAAACACCAGGAACCCTTTTCGCGGCTCAGTTTATTGGTAGCCCTGCAATGAATATCTTTGATGCTCAGCGTGAAAACGGAACGGTTAAGATAGGGGGCTTAGAGATTGGCCCATCCACGGGGCCTGATACCCCACTAAAGCTTGGAATCCGACCAGAGCATCTGTTTCTGGACGACAATGGTCCGTTGGAAGCCGCTATTCAGATGGCGGAACCGCTAGGCGCAAACACCTTATTGCATGGCCAGCTCACGGATGCAGGCGACGCGATTACGATTAGTCTTCCGGGTGTCCACCCAATCGAAGGCCGGCATCCGAGCATGCGGTTCTCAGTTGCCTCAGAGCACATGCATCTGTTTGACCATTCATCCGGCAAGAGGTTGGAAGGCTGATGGTCTTTCCACAGGTTGAAGCCTTTCGTGGTGGCAAAAACCTGATCCGGGTTGTGGGGCATCGAGGTGCGCGGGGTGTGCTGCCCGAAAACAGTATGATTGGCTTTGACTTTTTGCTCTCTATCGGCGTCCCGCTGCTTGAGTTTGATGTTGTCCTGACGGCCGATGACGTACCGGTCATAACCCACAACCATCGGCTGCACGCTCCCAGCTTTCGTGACGCAAATGGCCTGTTTCTGACCGGAGAAGAGCCGAAGGTCTCGTCATTGACGTTCGAGCAAATCCAGCAATTTGACATCGGGCGGTTGGATGGTCATTCGGCTTATGGCCAACGGTTTCCGGACCAGGCTCAACTGGATGGCATCCGTGTTCCAAAGTTGCAGGATTTGCTGGATCTGGTTGATGATCCAAAATACGGCGATGCCTATCTGATGCTCGAACTGAAGTCGGATCCGGATTTGGCTCACGATGCGCTTTATAGGAAGAAATTTGTCGGGCGGGTTCTTCAAGAAGTACGTGACAAAGGATTGTCTTCGCGCGCGATGCTCCACAGTTTTGATTGGAACCTGTTGGAGGAGTGTCAGCGGCAGGCTCCTGATGATATGCCTTCCTCTTACTTGACCAAGCTTCCAGAGAATGCGGAAGATGTTGGCGAAGATTCTTCGAAAGCTGTTTGCCCGGATTTTCGCGGTCGTCGGGATGAAATTCCGCAATTGGTTAAACAAGCAGGCGGTTCGCTATGGTGTCCGTACTATGCGGATGTAACGGCTGCAAACGTGAATCATGCAAAAGAGCTGGGCTTATGTGTCGCCGTGTGGACGGTCAATTCGCACGAAGATATAGGCAGAATGATCGACCTGCGCGTGGATGCAATTGTATCTGATTATCCTGGGCGGGTTCAAAGGCATCTGTCGGATTTGGGCATGAGGTGGAGTGTCGATTGCCGGTGAGCACCGCGCCACAAAAGCTGACGCCGTTCATGTTCTTTTCAGTTGCAGTTGGGAAGGATCAGACACATCAACTAGCCTAAATTTGCAAAAGAACAATCGTCTAAAGTACCGTGCAATTGTCAGGTAGCCGCATTGGATCATGCCGAAAGGCTGGCCAATGGATGCGATTAAGATCCGTGTGCAGCAGAAATTGCTTCGCTTGGAGAGGTCGGCGTGAACAGTGTGTTACACTAACAAAAAACATACCGAGAAAAACAAATCTATCCTTGAAGTGGCGCATTCAACTAGAGGGGCGCAGTTTGTGAAAACTCAGTGTCGTATTGAATTTGCGGTGAATGAGCCGATATCCCCCGCTTCATCGAGATAATAATTTGGACCTGCAACCAACGGAAAACCGGATACTCGGGACAAATGCCCAATCAACGAAGCTTTAGTGTTCAATGTAGGCTGAATGTCCGTCTTGCAACCTGATGAAGCCGTCTTGAGGTTCGTTCAATTCAAATACCTCTTGTGCGGATAGGCCCAGGAAGATTCCTCGAAACACGCGGGATGTTAATCCGTGGCCAACAATTATCACTGTTCCTTCGAACGAGCTGCTCGAATACCATGAGGAAACACGATTGTGCACGTCAGCATAGGACTCTCCACCCGGGGGTGGATAATTCCAGCGATCAGAGCATCGCGCTTCCCATTCCTTGGGAAACTGTCGAGTGATCTCTTTTTCAGTCAATCCTTCCCATTGCCCGAAACTGCATTCCACCAAACTGGTCTCGTACTCGATAATTTCTGGCGGCAGACCTAATTCCTTGATCACGATTGATGTTGTCTGTGCAGCTCGGCCAAGCGGGCTCGAAAACATTGTCAGCGAATGACCGAAAGAAAGGCGGCTTCGTAGTTTACTTGCGTTTGCCAATGCTTGACGAATGCCTCGTTCGGTCAGCGGCGAGTCCCGACGTCCTTGCCTCCGTTTTTGGGAGTTCCATTCGGTCTCGCCGTGACGAAGCAAATAGAAGGTTGGGCTGATGTTCTGGTCTCGCACTTGTTGACTACTTTATTCATCGACGCAAAGCGAAGTAATTCTGATTTTTAGTTTAAGCAGTATCTCGTCTAAGCGGGCAACTATTGTCGAAAAAAGCAACCAATCCTCTGGTTGACACAATTGATAACACGAATGAAGGGCCGCTACACGACCTGTGCGTTAAATGAGGCGTCGCTCAATTTGATCCTTTAAGGGCTCTCCGCCGACTTGGTTTGCGCTTAAATTCAATGACATCTTCTCGGATGCGTGGACATGATGGAAGAACTTATAGGCGAAAATCGCAAAACTTGCGCGTAGTGGGTATTGGGGTCGTATCAAAATCAACGGCTTCTCTAAGGCCGGATGGCTGAAACTGTGTCGCTCGATATTCGTATCGGCGACTGACCCTGCTCTGCAAAGCGCGTTCAGAAAAGGGCTCAACCGCGATTGATATATTCCGCGATAGCTGCCCGACTGCCGTGTTTCCAGATCGTAGTTAGCCAGAAGGCAAAAGCTCTGGGAAAGTCTGCGCCGAGGGCGCAAGCATCGCTATAGTGTTGCTGGCCGACCCAGAGTTCTGGATCGTCTTTGGACGCCAGCGAAGCTTTCTGTAGACTCTCCCATTGGGGGTCATTGGGGGCGATTTCGGAGCCATCTTCACGGTATCCTGCACACATCCGGCACCAGAAAGCTTCGGCCAGCGCGAGCCCGCTTATGGAAAAGCCTGCCGCAAGTGCATCGCGAAGTGACGGCAGCAAGAACCCGGGGTGTCGCGCCGATCCATCGAAAGCAACCCGGCGCGTCGTGTCGTGAATGGCCGTATTTGCAAATCGGGTCTCAACCTGCTCAAGGTATTCATTTGCAGTCGCACCGGGGACGGCTGCGACATGAGGCAGAATTTCTTCTTCTTGGACCTTTCTGAAAAACGCCAGGATATCCCGGTCCTGCATGCAATCCGAAATTGTCGGGACATTAAGTATTTCGCCGACATTAGCAAGCAACTGGTGACCGCCGTTCAAAATGCGCAGTTTCATCGTTTCATAGCTTTGGACATCACGCGTCAGCGTGACGCCAACCTGTTCCAGGGGTGGGCGCCCCGCGCAGAAATCGTCCTCGATCACCCATTGGCGATAGTTCTCGTGCGATACGGGTGCTTGGTCATCGACGCCAAGTGCGTGGCATTGTGATATCACTTGGTCTGTTGTAGCGGGCACGATGCAATCCACCATTGAATTGGGGAATGCGCCGTTCTGGTTTATCCAGTCGGCCAGAGCAGGGTCAGACAGGCGTGCTAGACCGACAACGCAATTCCTCAGGATCACGCCATTATCCTTAAGGTTATCGCAGCTCAGCGCGGTGAAGGGTTTGATGCCCTGTGCCCTGCGCTGCTTGAGCGCCGCAATGATCGCACCGAAGGCCGTGCGCGGCTGATTTGGATTTGCTGCATCATGAAGAATTTCTTGGTGATCTGTGTCGAGGGCACCCGTGTTGGCATCTCGGTAATATCCACCTTCGGTCACTGTCAAAGACACAATCTTGATGGAAGGCTCGGACATCTTACGGATCAACGCTGCATTGCCTGCCTCGACCGGAAGATAGTCGATCATCGGACCAATTACCTGGGCGGACATCCCTTTCGGGTCCAGTTCGATCAATGTCGTCAAGCAGTCCTGCGCCAGCAGACGCCCTCGCATCTCGGAATCGTAGCTTCGCACACCGGCTCCGATGATTGCCCAGTCGTGGGCCTGACCTTGCTGCATCAACTGGTGGATATACCAAGCCTGATGCGCGCGGTGAAAATTCCCGAGACCGATATGGACAATGCCGGGCGTCAGGTCCGAGCACCTGTAAGATGGGGTCCTGACAGTTGTCGGCAGGTTTGAAAGGTTATCTCGCCTTAGATGTACTGCAGGATTTGCGTTTGCCACAGGGTTCATCAGCTCATCCAGTTTCCGCCATCGACGTTATATGTCTGGGCGACAATGTACCTGGCTTCGTCAGAGGCCAGAAACACAGCCATCCCGGTCAGATCCTCTGCGCGACCCATCCGCCCATAGGGAACAGCTGCCGCCACTTCGCGTTTCTTTTGGCCGAGCGGTTTATCTTCATGTTTTGCAAAGAACGCATCAACGCCGTCCCAATGCTCGCCATCAACAACACCCGGAGCAATTGCGTTCACGTTGATCCCATGAGCGATCAGGTTCAGCCCTGCCGATTGGGTCAGCGATATGATCGCCGCCTTGCTGGCGCAGTAAACCGCGACCAAAGGTTCCCCCCTTCGCCCAGCCTGAGATGCCATGTTGATGATCCGACCTTTGGTCCCGTGCTCGATCATGTGCCGGGCGACCGCTTGCATCGTGAACAAAGCACCCGAGACGTTGATGTCAAACACGCGGTTGTAGTCTTCCCGCTCAATCTCAACGATTGGGGCGGCGGTGAAGATTGCCGCATTGTTGATCAGAATGTCGATAGGGCCGAAATGTGTAGCGGCTCTTGCGACGGCCTCATCTATGCTTTGTTGGTTTGTCACGTCCATCTCGATGGCGAATGCAACCTGACCCAATTCTGCGGCGGCGTCTTTCGCACGCTGGATGTCGATGTCGGCGATGGCAACACGCGCGCCTTCTGCAACATAAGCTTTGGCAAAGGCCAATCCGATGCCTCGCGCAGCCCCGGTGATCAGGGCGGTTTTGCCTGCCAAGCGTGTCATTCGATCCGCAAGCCTTTCGCATCAAACCGATGGATGACATCTGCACGCGGTGTCAGGTGAATTCGATCCCCATGGCCGAAGCCGACCTCACCATCTGCGCGGACGGTTATGGTTTCGGCCAGGCCGGTCTCGTGGACGTGAAAAAAGGTGTCCGATCCCAAGTGTTCTGAAACGCTAACGATCCCGGACCATTCACCTTCAGTTTCCGAAACCGCGATGTGTTCCGGGCGAATACCGATTGTTTGTGCGCCGTGTTTCGCCGCCTCTGGTCCTTCGATGAAGTTCATTTTGGGCGAGCCGATGAACCCTGCAACAAACAAGTTGCGCGGCGTCCGATATAATTCAAGCGGGCTGCCGACCTGTTCGATCACACCGGCCTGAAGCACGACGATCTTGTCGGCCATTGTCATGGCTTCAACCTGATCGTGCGTCACGTAAATCATCGTTGTCGCCAGACGTTCGTGCAGTTCGCTGATCTCCAGCCGCATGCCGACGCGCAGCGCCGCGTCTAGGTTTGAAAGGGGCTCGTCGAACAGGAATGCCGCGGGCTCACGAACAATGGCGCGACCAATGGCAACGCGCTGGCGTTGCCCACCTGAAAGCTGCCCCGGGCGGCGGTCGAGATAATCGCTCAGGTTCAGAACGCTTGCTGCGCCTTCGACCCGCTTGTCGATTTCGGCCTGATCCAGCTTGGCCATACGCAAGGGAAAGGCGATGTTCTTGCGCACACTCATATGCGGGTACAAAGCATAAGACTGGAACACCATCGCCAGACCACGTTTGGCGGGCGGTACGTCGGTTGCATCCGCGCCATCAATGTCGATGGAGCCCGAAGTGATGTCCTCTAGCCCCGCAATGAGCCGCAACAGCGTGGACTTGCCACAACCAGAGGGCCCGACGAAGACGGTGAATTCACCGTCCTCGATAGTCAAATCTAGTGGTGGAATGACCTCTACGTCACCGAAGCTTTTGGTCACTGACTTGAGTTGGATACGTCCCATAGTCGTCTTCCTTATTTCACAGCGCCGAAAGTCAGGCCGCGGACAAGTTGTTTCTGGCTGAACCAGCCAAGGATGAGGATTGGTGCGATCGCCATGGTCGATGCCGCGCTGAGCTTGGCGAAGAACAGGCCTTCGGGGCTGGAATAGCTGGCGATGAATGCGGTAAGCGGCGCTGCGTCAACGGCAGTCAGGTTGAGCGTCCAGAATGCCTCGTTCCAGGCAAGAATGAAGTTCAGTAACACGGTCGAGGCGATGCCGGGCACGGCCATGGGTGTCAACACATAGAGGATTTCCTCTTTCAGCGTGGCACCATCCATCCGGGCGGCTTCCAGAATCTCACCGGGGATTTCACGGAAATAGGTGTAAAGCATCCAGACGATGATCGGCAGGTTGATCAGCATCAGCACCACGACCAGCCCTCCGCGTGTGTCCAGTAGACCCAACCGGATGAACAGCAGATAGATCGGGTAGAGAACACCCACCGCGGGCAGCATCTTGGTGGACAGCATCCACAGCAGGATGTCCTTGGTACGCTTGGACGGCACGAAGGCCATGGCCCATGCTGCGGGCACTGCGATGATCACGCCCAGAATGGTTGATCCACCTGCGATGATCACCGAATTCCACAGGAACCGCATGTAATCCGAGCGTTCCTGTACGATTGCATAGTTCTCAAGCGTCCAATCGAAGTTCAGGAACAGCGGTGGGCTGGCGATCGCCTGAGCTTCGGTTTTGAAGCTGGTCAGGATCGTCCAGAGGATCGGGAAAAAGATCAGCAGACCAACGGCCCAGGCAAGGGCGGTGTTCAGCGATTTACGACGGGATGTGACGGCGCGGGCCATGGTCGTTCCTCCTCACGCGTCCAGGTTTTTGCCGACGATGCGCATCAGGAAGATCGCAACGATATTGGCAAGGATGATGGCGTAGACACCTCCGGCTGATCCGAGGCCGACATTCTGGCTTTCCAGCACACGCTGGAAGATCAGGTAGGTGAGGGTGCGGGTGCCGAAGGCGCCGCCGGTGGTCACGAAGATTTCGGCGAAGATCGACAGAAGAAAGATCGTCTGGATCAGGATCACGATGGTTATCGCGCGGCTCAGATGTGGCAGGACGATGTGATAAAAGCGTTTCAGGACTGGCGCACCATCCATTTCGGCTGCTTCCAGCTGTTCACTGTCCAGTGACTGAATTGCGGTCAGCAGGATCAGCGTCGCGAAGGGCAGCCACTGCCATGAGACGATCATGATGATCGAAGTCATCGAGGCCTCGGATAGCCATGAGATCGGCTCGGCCCCGAAAAAGCGCCATAGATGGGCCAGCAACCCATTCACAGGATCCATGAACATGTTCTTCCACACCAACGCAGACACGGTGGGCATGACAAAGAAGGGAGCGATCACGAGGATACGGACAACGCCCTGACCCCACATGGGTTGATCCAGCAGCATCGCTAGTAGAATGCCCAGAATTACGGTGATCACCAAGACGCCACCTACGATCATCAACGTCGCTTGCACAGCGGGCCAGAAGGAGCTGGACGAGACGAACCGGACATAGTTGTCGAACCCGACCCAGCCCAAGTCGCCACCGCGAAGGGGCAGATATTTCTTGAAGGAAAAATACAGCGTCATCGTCAGGGGCACGAGCATCCAGCCAAGTAGCAGGACCACTGCGGGTGCCATCATCAGGCGCGCGACGGATCGGGAATGTTGAGTTGCCATGACGCAAACCCTCTCTGTTCAGGCATAAGCAAAGCCTGCGAGAAAAACGCGAGTTGTGGAAGGGTAGAGCGGGGGGCAGACCTCTGCCCGCCCGCCGGGGAGGGATGCCTCAGTAGCCTGCGGCTTCCATTTCTTCGGTGGTGAAGGCCTGCGCTTTGGCGAGTGCTTCGTCCACTGACTGCTGTCCGGCATAAACTGCCGAGAACTCCTGACTTACTTGCGTAGCGATACCGGCAAACTCGGGGATCGCGACGAACTGGATACCCGTGTATGGCGTCGGCTGTGCGCAGCAATTCTGTGGGTCGGCCATCAGGATCGACTCCAAGGTCATGTTCGCAAAGGGAACTTCCTTGTAGTTCGGGTTCTCATAGAGCGAGGTTCGCGCGCCCGGCGGCACATTGGCCCAGCCTTCATTTTCGGCCACCAACTCAATGTAGTCTTTCGAGGTCGCCCATTCGATGAATTGCTTTGCCGCGTCCTCTTGCTGCGTGCCCGCTGGGATCGCTAGCGCCCAGGCCCACAACCAATTGGCGCGTTTATCTACGCCTTCCGAGTTCGGTGCCAGTGCAAAACCAACCTTGTCTGCCACTGTCGAGTCGTCAGGATTGGTCACGAAGGATGCCGCGACGGTTGCGTCGATCCACATGCCACACTTGCCCTGCTGGAACAACGACAGGTTTTCATTGAACCCATTGGTGGCGAAGCCCGCCGGGCCAGATTCATTCATCATGTCGACGAAGAAAGTGAGCGCTTCTTTCCATTCCGGCTGATCGAACTGGGGCTTCCAATCCTCGTCAAACCAGCGCGCGCCGAAGGAATTGCCTGTCACGGTGATAAAGGCGCCGCCTTCACCCCAACCAGCCTTGCCACGTAGGCAGATACCGTTGATGTCATTGTCCCGATCCGTCATTGCAGCGGCAGCTTCGCGGATGAATTGCCAGGTAGGCGCGTCGGGCATTTCAAGGCCGGCCTGTTCCATCAGGTCAGTGCGGTACATGATCATCGAGCTTTCACCATAGAATGGCGCTGCGTACAGCGTCCCTTCATGGCTTAGGCCCCCCGCCATTGCGGGCAGAATGTCCCCGACATCGTAGTCTTCGGACAAACCATCTAGCGGAACCAACCAGCCATTCGCGCCCCAGATGGGCGTCTCGTACATGCCGATGGTCATGATGTCGAACTGACCGCCCTTGGTCGTGATGTCGGTGGTGACGCGCTGACGCAGCACGTTCTCCTCCAGCGTTACCCATTCGACGTCGATACCGGTCGCTTCGGTGAATTTGTCAGTATAGCCCTGCATCCGGATCATGTCGCCATTATTCACGGTGGCGATCGTGATAGATTGCGCGTGGGCTGCGGCCGTAGCGACGAATGTCAATGCAGTCGCCGCGCGAAGTGCGTGCTTCAGATACATCCCTGTCCTCCCTGAGCTTGGATGTCGTGCAGAGAGCGTAGAGCGTAAATTGTCGCGCCGTCAATAAAAACTTTACGCGCGTTAAAATTATCGAGTTATGCCGAATTCCTTAATACGAGCCGCGCAGGGAAAAGGGTTTCTGTTCGTGTCTCAAATTCTCCCCCATTTTCAATGAGTTCGAACAGCGTTTCGACACTTCTTCCGGCCACGTTGTCGTAGTCATGCGCAGCTGTGGTCAGAGAAGGGCAGGTGAATTTTGCGAACGGATGATCGTCATTTGAGGCCACGCGCAGCGTGCAATCGTTCTTGCGTCCGACCCGAATCCCCTGTTCGTAACAGGCCGCAAGAAAGCCAATTGCGAGTCGGTCATTGCTGCATAGAACTGAATTCGTCCTCAATTGACGCTCGTCCAGAACTTTCAACGCGCCCCGGTGACCGATTTCTTCAAATGCCCAGCCTATGCCGTCGACTTTGATGATATGAGGCTCGAACCCGAGACGCTCCATCACCTCAACATAGGCTTTTCGACGTTTGTTGGCGTTCGGATTCGCAGGCGTACGCATTTCAAAGAAAGATGGCGGTTCGCCCGTGCGGGTCATGTATTCGACCGTTTGTGACACAAAACTGAAATTGTCCGATCCAACAAAGGCAGCCCCCAAACCATCCAGGTTACTGTCAAATAAGACCGTTGGCACGTTGGCACAGAATTTCTCGATCGCGGATCGGTCCGAGATACGCCCCAAAGGGGCTAGCAAAACCCCGGCGGGTTTCAGGGATTGCAGGCCGTCCAGAATTTCGTTCTCGAGCTTTTGCTCGCCATGTGAGCTGAAGAGAGACGGTCGATAGCCCGCCGCGATGCAGGATTGTTCCAGATACCGTGCGATTTCTGCAAAGAAAGGGTCAGACAAATAGGGTACGACGATGCCGATATTCTTGGTCAGCTTTCGGTTCTGGTTCACCGCATAAATGTTAGGGCGGTAATCAAACCGTTCGAGCGCTTCTTCGATGCGCGCCCTTGTCGTCGGGCGAACACTTTCGGGATCATGGAAATATTTGGATACTGTGGGCCGCGAAATGCCGCTGAGGGCCGCGAACTCTTCCATATTCTTAATCTTGGTCATGCTAGTCTGCCTGCGGATCATAGCCGCCTTGATTTTATCGTATCTTTACATATTCTTTGCGCGCGCTAAAAAATCAATAGCCAGACGGTCTCCGAGTAGTTGAACGGGGCGAGGGGTTTGAGTGTATCTCGGGATCGATATCAGAACTTCGGCTGTCAAGCTTGCCTACGCGGATAGGGACCGGATTCTCGCGACATCTTCGGTGGGGATACAGACATCTTCACCCCAGCCCGGCTGGTCTGAGCAGCACCCGGACCTTTGGTGGAAGGCGACAGTAGACGCTTTGAACCAACTTGTAGGCCGAATTGGATTGTCCGCAATCAAGGCCGTCGGATTGTCCGGTCAAATGCATGGTGCCGTTTTGCTGGACCGCGATCTGCGTCCGATCCGCCCGGCGATCCTTTGGAATGACAGCTGATCAGCACGCGAGTGTGATGAACTGCGTGCGGCCGAACCACAGATTGGACAGATTGCGGGTGTCCTGCCCTTGCCAGGCTTTACCGCACCTAAGATTGCATGGCTTAGACAACATGAGCCCGAACATTACGGTCGACTTGCCCATATCCTGCTGCCCAAAGACTACATCGGCTTATGCCTGCATGGAGAATTGGCAACCGATACGTCCGATGCGGCCGGAACAATGTGGCTTGATCAGGCGTCGCGCAAATGGAATGCCGCTGTCGCCGAAGCCACATTTGTAAAGCCCGACTGGTTACCGCCAGTATTCGACGGTCAAACGGTTGTTGGGAAAGTGACCGCGCGAGCTGCGGCAGAGACAAGGCTGAAACCCGGTATTCCCGTCGTGACCGGAGGAGGGGACGCGGCAACAGGGGCGGTGTCATTGGGTGCTACCGAGCCAGGGCGTGGGTTCATCTCACTCGGGACATCCGGTCAGCTATTTGTGGCTAATCGAAGTTATAAGCCTAACCCTGAAAGCTATGTTCATGCTTTGGCACACACGCTGCCCGATCGTTGGTATCAAATGGCTGCGATGCTGAACGGGGCAAGGCCCATTTCATGGATTGGGGATCAGTTGGGGCTGACTTCTACCGAAGTTGTCGCGCTTGCTGAAACGGTCAACGGTGATCGCGTTCCGATTTTTCTGCCCTATCTGACGGGTGAACGCAGCCCGCACGGAGACCCACGTATTCGGGCCAGTTTCTTTGGACTGGAGGACTCAACAACGCGTGCTGACATCTGCCGCTCTGTAGTTGAGGCAATTGCGTTTTGCTTTGCCGATGCAGCGCTCAGTTTTGGTGACACAATTGACGACCTGCCCGAATTGGCCGCCATAGGAGGCGGCAGCCGATCAGAATTGTTGCTTGGTTTGATCGCAACGGTGATTGGAAAACCCATTGTACGATCTGATGGGGCGGATTCCGGTCCGGCATATGGCGCAGCCCGGCTCGCGGCGTGTGGTCTCGGCGCGTTGACGAAAGCCGATTTGGCATATCACCCGCCCACAACCGAAGGGTTTGAACCCGCTGAAATGGCTGCACTTTCCGAGCGGTTGATGAAATTCCGCCGACTTTATTCTGCGGTTAAAGGTGTAAATTGATCGCACTAATAATCATCAGTATTTAGATCGTCCCCCGCGCTAGATGGACCTGCGTCGGTGAAGCAATAGGCATGACATGGATCGACGTATGGGAGGTGCAGATCATGCCGTCAATTTTCGGTAGGATTAGGTGCTGCGGATCTGAGTTTTGGGCTGAGCTATGGCTATCTTGATCACAATGAAATGCGTGATGTTAGAGACCCAGAGCCCCTCAGGAACAAATCTGCACCATTACAGCAAGAGCGAAAGGGGTTGCGAAGCAAAAACTCGTTATCGGCATAGCCATAGATTAATCCATGTTTCTTGGCGGTTGTTGATAGATACTCGTGGCCTTCAATCTTGTGCTCAGGCGGTAGCACATACTCCCTACCTGCGCGATCCGCTTGCCGTGATTGGTAGTCTTTTCGGGCGCTCGGAAGAACTCTTTCCAACACTTTTGACTGCGAAGCATTTTTTTCGATAGGCAGTTTCAATTACTCGACCGAAACGTGTTTCGCACCACAATCAGCGAATCCGCGAATTAGTTTTGCCGCGTCTTCTTCGTTGTCCGGTACAAGCGGCTGCAGCCTCGCCGAGACGGGAATCCCCAGCCTTACGAGTTCAGCCATCGCATTGAGTCGCTCGGAGACCGCCGGAAAGCAACACTTCTCTGCAGCTAGTGGTGATCGAGGTCCTTCGGGACCCGTCGTGTAAAGTAGAAGACCTCTGCATTCACAAATGAGAAGGGAACGGTTTTGTTCTCCAGCATGTACTACGCCCTTGGTCAGCTCCAGTTAAAGCTGAAGGGAAACAGTAGCTTACCTGTTGGGAATGGTGCCCGGGGGCGGAATCTGCAACGTTTTAATTCAAGCACTTAGACATCGGAATTTCAAGCTTTACGTCGTTCTTACGTCTTTTTAGCCGAACAGTGATCCTCAAGCTTTTGGGTGACGTAAAGCAGAACGGTGCCTGAAACTTGCTTGCCTTCCAAGAACAAAAACTATGCTGTAAGAGAGTGGGAACCTCTGCATATATGCAAACGTGACGATATTGGTGTGTGTAGGTTCTGTTTGCATTGCCATCGATGCGATGGGTCTATCTTGGAAAGCGCACCCCGAACATCTCCCGAAGCAGTTTTTCTACGATCCCTCTATACTCATTTATATCTCGATCCAGAATCTGGACTGAGGCTCGTTCGTGTATCAATTTGTTTCGAAGTCCGTAGAAATATTTCAGCTTGGCTTCCGTATTAGTATCAATACTTAGATGCCCTTTGACTTCATTCAGGACTTTGGTTCGGTTTGTGAGTATGTCCGTAAGCGTGTTCCCTTTGTATTTGTGAGGTGGAAACAGAGCCGTGTTGTTTACAATGTATTCCTTCATTCCAATTTCGACATTGCTATCAAGAAGTATCAACGCGGCTCTATTTTTTGTCTCAAAACCTTGATCAAGTGCTACGTCGATCATGCCCATAGCTTCAACCAATCCCAGGGTCCAAGGCTTTCTGGCCATAGTGCCTTGGTTTAGCTGCAATAGCTTCTGCGAGTAGGATAGCTTTGGTTCCCGCTTAATCGGTGGTAAAACCAAACGCTTTTTAGATGCTTTGGTGGTTGGCGTTAGAGGTTCGACGGCACCGGAGTCGTGCTGGTAAACCCCTTCGTCCCGATTGTTCTTAAAACGTCGTGACAACTTGGAAAAGTACGTCACCAACTCAATAATACTAGGTCTGACTTGCGTAAAAGCAGGATGACTGAAGCTAATTCCGTTTTTACTACTGTTCCAAGGCATTAGTTCCGCTGAACCGTCGAGTTCTACGATTACCCGGCAAAGCGATCCATCTGGGTGCGGCACACCCGCCTCTGCAGTAATGAAATAACCGACATCTCTAGTCTTAAGTTCTTTCAGTATTAGTCGCCCGTTGCAGTAGAAATACACTCCGTAGTTGTCGGCTTCTGGGATTCTATCTCTGATTAGTCCGCCGGTCACCTTGGCTTTAAGAAGCTTACCGTCAGCTAGATCGACGTCAAAACTCATTTGCCTAGGGGGGTGGCCCGGCGGATAAGCCCAAGTGTCGAAAGTCGTTGCTCCCACGGGGGTGCCGTTCAAGAATATCTGGCAGCCCTCTTTGATGAACCTAGAGTAAGTCGCTTCTAAATGGTTGTACAATTCATCTAGATCTTGCTGAGAAAAGCCCTGACGAACTTCAGAAATTCTGACGTTTGTTGTGTTGGGATCAATGTTGGGAACACGACTCACGTCGATTCTCCAGTCCTCGTCTGCTAACCAGTCCTTCGTGATTTCTAGTTGGTAACTACCCTGCTTCTTGAAACGAGATGTGATTGCGACCTGCTCCCCCAACGCAACACTGGCTCTTTTTCCACCTACTCCGAAGTTGCCAATCAAGTTTCCTGAATCGAACAAACGGGTAGCTCCTGGCGCGATCAATAACCTCATCTGATCAACAGGAACGCCGCCCGCATTATCGCGTACCGTTATTAGTTGGCGCTCTGTGTCAAGGAACAACCAAATTGCAGTACCCTCAGACTTTTCTGTAGCGATCCAATGGTCAATCGCGTTGTCGACCAATTCGCAGATTGCCGTTGGCAGGTCGTAGTCTGCCATGATGGAGAGAAACATGCGTTTCTGAGGAGTTCCGTCAATTCTATCAAAAAACTCTTTCCGCGATACGTCAGCCACTTCTCAAATCACTCCTAAAAACTTTGCTGAGAAAACCATTTTAGCTTTCAAACTTCAATACAAACACAGCCATAGATTGTAGCGACATGTTCCAAAACAGGAATATGTAATGTTCGGGCACCCAAAAAGGTCAAGCTAGAAGACGAAGACTGCAAAGCGCTCGTCCTTGCTCGATGTGAGCGCACCGAAATTGAATCTTGAAACAAGCCTAACACTAAAGATTTCAAGTTGTTTGGGCGTGGATTCCATACAGATTTGTCGGTGGTTCGATTCTACTGAGAGGAATCGAACTTTACGTCATCTTACGTACGTCAAAATCTGTAAGTAATTGATTTAATTATAAAATGGTGCCCGGGGGCGGAATCGAACCACCGACACGAGGATTTTCAATCCACTGCTCTACCCCTGAGCTACCCGGGCACGGGAATGGCGTTTGCCATTGGGTGGAGGCCTTCTATGACTTGCCACAGGCGGTGTCCAGAGGCTTTTTGACATTTTTTCAATGCGGGAGGGACGTGGGGCTTTCGGTTGGTTCCGAGGTCGTCTCGGCGTCTTCTTCACGTTGCGATGGCACCGCATAAGAACCGTTTAGCCATTTTGCCAGATCGATATCCGCGCAGCGTTTGGAGCAGAATGGTCGAAAGGCCTGCTGGGTATCTTCTCCGCAGATCGGGCAGCTCATTTCAGGATCTCCGTCAATGGGATACGACCACGTTTGCGCTGTAGTTCGAAATGGCCAAGCGGGGTCCAACCGGCCAGGATCGTCTCGTCAGGATCGGACTTGAATGCCGCCCGCAAGGCCGATTCGAAACCCCTCCGGTCTTTCTTGGGCATCGGTGCAAGGTCCAGAGTGATCTGCCCCCCCAACCCGCGCACGCGCAGGGCGCGCGGCAGGGCTTTGGCGCAGGCGAAGTTAGCTTTGGTTCCCGCCGCGAGAGATGTGTCGGCGCCGGTGTTCACATCCACCGCAACCAGCGCGCGGGTCGGTTGGATATAGAGGTGTCCTCCACCGGGAAGCGTTTCGGAAATCCCCTTTGCTGTATCGAGCGCATCAACGACACCGTGGTCCTTAAATCCGCCGGATGTGGTCACGACCTCGGCCGGGTCCGTCCAATCACGCCAGGCCAGGATATGCGGACCATCGCCCTCGCTCAGCAATTCTGGTTCACTGCCCGTATCAGCCAATACCTGCTCGGCAAGTGCCAACATGGCTGAGATATCTTCAGCGATTTCATCTGCATCCGCCATCTGACAGCACGAGCGCAGGATCAGGCCGTGCGTGCTGTTTCCCATTTGCTCATGCGCGATTTCGAGAAGTTGGTCGCGCATATCTTCATCACGGATACGGCGCGAGATGTTCAGGCCGGGCGCGTCAGGTGTCACGATCGCAAAGCGGCTTTTGAACAGAATACGGTTCGAGACGGGTATGGCTTTGCCGGGCTCGGCATATCCGGTCACCTGCACCAGTAGCAAAGCACCGGGTGCCAACCCTTTGACTTGCCTCAGAAAAGTCGGGCCGTCGGGTGTGGTGAGAAACATGCCGCCCTGACCTTTGACCGGGCGATCGGCGCGGGCGCGGTAGATCGTACCTGGCGCAGGGGCATCTGTGGCGATCAGGAAATCGTCGAGAATACCATCCACCATCAGAGCTGCAGCTTCGCGTCCCTGAATATGATCCAGAATGATGGTACGACCCTTCATGATACCTCGCGATATAAGGGATAGCCGATGCCTTGCAGCAGTGCAGCAGTTTCGGACAGGGGTAGGCCGACGATACCGGTGAACGAGCCTGAAATCCACGGGATGAACGCACCGGCAGGACCTTGTATTGCATAGGCTCCGGCCTTGCCCTGCCAGTCATCCGTCGCAAGATAGGCATTGATTTCGCTGTCGGACAGACGTTTCACTTTTACCTGAGAAACCACGTCACGCTGGAGGATTTTATCCCCGCGCCGCACAGCGACCGAAGTGATCACCCGATGGCGTCGGCCGGACAGGGCGTGCAGAAACTCTGCAGCTTGTCCCGCGTCTTCGGGTTTGCCAAGAATGCGGCGACCCAGTGCGACCGCTGTGTCGGCACATAAGGTGATATCATCGCTATCAGCTTGAACAGCCTGAACTTTTTGCCGCGTGATGCGGCTGCAATAGGGGGCTGGCAGTTCGCCTTTCAGCGGCGTTTCATCGATATCCGGCGGACGGATCGCATCGGGCCGAACGCCAAGCTGCGCCAGCAGGTCCAGCCGCCGCGGGCTGCCCGATCCGAGGATAAACGCCATGTACGAAGCGTTACTTGAAGCGATAGTTGATCCGACCCTTGGTCAGATCATATGGGGTCATTTCGACCTGAACTTTGTCGCCGGCCAGAACACGGATGCGGTTCTTGCGCATCTTGCCTGCCGTATGTGCGATGATCTCATGGCCGTTTTCCAGCTCGACCCGAAACGTCGCATTAGGCAGGAGTTCCTTCACGACACCGGGAAATTCGAGCGTATCTTCCTTGGCCATGTTGTCTCCATCATTAGGTTGCACCTGCAGAATCTGCAGATCGTGCGCTTAAATGAGCCTATTTCGGCCTTATTTCAAGGGCGAAGTCACCTAAAGGGGTGATATTGTGACTGAATCGACCCGAGCGTCTTGCTCGGTCCAGTGCGTGCGGTTCAACACCCACCCGTCTGCGCGGACGTTTGCAATTGTGGACAGGTCGGCCTCGGCATAGGTCCAGCCAGCGGTATTCAGCGTGCCCTCGGCAAGCACTCCCGTCGGTGGGAACCCGATATCGGGCGGGCCAAACACGCCACCCATGCCGGTATTCATGTCGACTGCTTCGGACCATTCATTGCCGCCAACTAACGATGACATTACCGTAACACATTGATTTTCAAGGGCACGAGACATGGCACCGATCCGCACACGCCAATACCCGGACAGGGCTTCGGTGCAGGATGGAACGAGGATCAAATCGGCCTCGCTCAGGGCCCGACCCAAGAGAGGGAATTCACTATCATAGCAGATCAGAACGCCGATTTTACCCAATGCGGTATCAAACAGTTTCAACGAACCGCCCGGGGCGATGTCCCAGGCCTCGCGTTCAAACCGTGTCATGATCTGCTTGTCCTGATGATCGAGACGACCGTCAGGAACGTAGAACACTGCGCGGTTCACCGGGCGCCCTGGTCCGTCGATGACCGGGGCGGAAGCCCCCAGAATGTATGTGTTGTACATCTTTGCAAGGCGCGAATGCACAACTTGTACATCTTCCATCCGGTCGGAAACCGCCCGGATTGAGCGTTCGAGATCACCGGCCACCTTAGGGCCGTCGAGCGTCGACAACTCCATTGCGCCATATTCGGGAAAGACCAGAAGGTCGGCACCTTGTCCTGCGGCCTCGGAAACCCATGCCTCAAGCTTGTCTTCATATTGAGCCCAACTATCGAGCCAATCGAGGTCGTAGGCGGCGGTGGCGATTTTCATTCCCAAGTCCTATGTCTGGTCGCTGCGCGACACTAGAACAGCAGATCGTCCAGGGCTACTGCAATCGCGGCGCGGGTGGTTCTGAAACCTATGTTGCGACTTACTGTTTCGAGGCGGGTGTGTGTATTGGCAGGCTTTCTCGGCCGCCGGTGCAGAGATTGCATCGAATGGCTGATCAGAGGTCGAGTTGACCTACCGAGGAACCTGAACGAAACAGGCAAGGAACTCCACCTCGGGCATCAGTTTTTCAAGTTCCTCAAGCGTGCGAAGGGGCAGTTTTACATCAAGAACATTGGCCCCGGGGATATCGACTCACAGAAACAAGGCGTTGTCATTTGTAACGGCATCGTGCACCAAGGATGCGGCCAGAAGGGCAAATCCGGGGATCAGGTATGTCCTCGATCTGGTCGGTCAGGCTGGTTTGCGAAATCCCGAAAAAGCGGTGAAACGCTTTGTCCAGACCTTCGTGAATCTCGAACCCTTCATCGAAAGCGAGGAAAGCGAACCCCAGTGTAATCAGCAGCCAGATAATATGCTTGCGTTGCAGGAAAACCTGAAAATTAGCCAAGGCGACTTAATGGACGCGATCAGGCTGTCGCAAAACGGTCACTACCACGCGCTCTGATCGTCGGTAAACTGCGGTTCAATCGGGGCTTCAAGTTCATTTTGGGTGTGGATGTCGGGCTTGATTACCGGATCGGATCACTCGGGATTTTCCGCACGGAACAGGGCCCATGCGTCCTGCGAGGTGCCGTCCGGCTTGGTGCATATACCCACCTGACCCGAACCAGTGTCTTTGATCTTGTAGCTGCCGCCGATCTCAAGGCAGTAGGCTGCTGCGGGGTTCACCACCTGATGCGTTTTTCCATGTGCCTTGCGGTACAGCTCCCATGCATCGGAGGACGTACCGTCGCTCAGTGCGCAGCGAGACGTGGTCAGGTCATATTCGCCTCCAATTGAGCCACAGTACACGGCGGCGGGATTTGCAAGGCCGACCGGCTTGCTGCCATCCGCGCCCGCATGGTGTTCGCGAAAATAGGTCCATGCATCGATCCGGGTGCCGTCGGGCAATTGGCAGATACCGCTCTGACCGTCCGGACCGTCATGGATACCGTAGAGCCCGCCTTGCGCGATGCAATATGTTGCCGCGGGATTGGCCAGACCGGTGTTGGCAGAGCTTGCGGCGGGCAGAGCCATTGAAAAGGCCATCGTCAGGGTCGCAATCGTGCCTGCGGAATTCAATAGACGCTTTGTCATGGTCACCTCGCAACATTGTGGACAGGGCAGGTTCTGAGGATTTTCGCCGTTTTGCAGATCGATCCGGTCCTGCGCGGATACTTGGATCAGAGTTGTTCCACCTTGATCGAGTCTGCGGGATAAAAGGCCAAGTGATCCTTGATTTCGGCCACCGCGTCGATCGGGTTTTCATAACTCCAAGCGGCGTTTTCGGTGACTGAGGATTTGTTTACGATCGAGAAATGCGTGGCGTCTCCCTTGCCTGCGCATTGGGTGACTTTGTTGGTCCGATCCAGAAAGGCCATCGCAATGTCCGCACGCGGGAAGTAGATAACCGGGTCTTTGTCGCCTTCCAGAAGTTCCAGCGCGTTGTTGGTTTCACCCAAAATCGCGCCGCCTGAACGGACGCTCCATTTGCCCGGTGCTTTGCGGATCGTGATGGTGTCTGTCATTCCTGTTCCTTCCCTCGTCGTGTCAGGGCTTCTCCTCTGCCCAAACTATGTAACAATCCGGTGTCAGACCGGTGCGGTTGCGGCATCCAACCACAGTTGAGCGGCGTCGCCCAGCCTTGGCCGGACTTTTTCCGCCACGTCGCGGTGATAGGCGTTCAGCCAAGCACGTTCCTCTCGTGTCAGCAAATCGACTACAATCAAACGCCTGTCGATTGGGACATAAGTCAGCGTACGCCAGTTCAGCATGGCGCGTTCGTCGTCACCGCTGGGCAGGTTTGGGGCCTCTTCCACTACGACAAGGTTCTCAAGCCGGATGCCAAAAGCACCCTCGCGGTAATATCCCGGCTCGTTCGACAGGATCATGCCCGGCTCAAGCGGGACATGGCTGACCCGAGACAGGCGCTGAGGGCCCTCATGCACGCTGAGATAGGTACCGACCCCATGACCGACCCCATGGTTGAAATCCTGCCCGGCCAGCCATAGCGGCAGCCGCGCTACGCATTCGATATCGCGTCCTGCCAAGCCAACAGGCCAGCGTAGCATCGACATGGCGATCATGCCTTTAAGGACGCGTGTAAAGCAGGCCTTTTCCTCATCCCCAACATCGCTGATTGCAATTGTGCGGGTGATATCGGTGGTGCCGTCCAGATATTGCCCACCGCTGTCCAGCACCAGCAGGTGACCGTTTTCCAGCCTGCTGTCGGTTTCCTCGGTCACGCGATAATGCATGATGGCCCCGTTCGGCCCGGTGCCCGCGATGGTGTCGAATGAGATATCCTGCAGCGCGTTGTCCCGGCGGCGGCTTTCTTCCAGCCGCGTTACTACCTGTGTCTCGGTCAGGGTGCCGGGCTTCTGCGCGTCCAACCAACACAGCAGTTCGATCACCGCTGCGGCATCTCGCAGATGTGCCTCGGCCGTGCCTGCGATTTCGGCCGGGTTCTTGCGGGCTTTGGGCAGGGCGCAGGGATCGCCGCCATCGACCATACGGTCCCCCAACGCATCCGCTACGATCTGCGGAACCGTTCCCGGATCGACCTGTACCTTGCCTTCAAGTGCCTCAACCGCTGTCAGGAACGCGTCGGGTTGGTGTTGGGTGACCTGCGGGCCCAGATGATCCTTCAGCCCGTTCAGTTTGGCAGCGGCCATGAACAGATCCACCCGCCCATCACCGTGCAGGATGGCAAAGCCATGGGCCACAGGGTTGTATGCGATGTCCGCGCCGCGAATGTTCAACAGCCACATGATCGAATCCGGCAAGGTGATCACCGCTGCCGCACGATCTGCGCTCTGCAGGTCACTCGCGAGGCGCTTGATTTTGCTCTCGGCGCTTTCACCTGCAAATTCAATCGGATGTGCCCTGACAGGATTCATCGGAGGGTCGGGTTGATCCGCCCAAATTCGGTCTACAAGGTTATCACAGCGCACCAGTTCGACGCCGCTGCCTTCAAGCTCTTTCTGTGCAGACGAAATCTGTCCTGCAGCGTGGAGCCACGGATCAAACCCGACTTTGCCGCCATTTGGCAATTGCTCTTTCAACCACGCGCTCAGGCTGACATCTGGCCATGGGACCGGCGTGTAATCCTGTGCGACCTGGGCCTTTACCTGAGTGCGATAGCGCCCGTCGATGAAAACCCCGGCAATGTCCGTGAGCGCCGCGCAAAACCCCGCAGAACCGGTGAATCCGGTAAGCCAGGCCAGCCTTTCATCCCGAGGGGCCACATATTCACCCTGATGCGCATCCGCACGCGGGATCAGGAAGCCCTGCAGGCCTTCGCGCGCCAGCTCGTCCCGCAAAGCGGCCAGTCGTGGTGGGCCTTGCTCGGGGCGTGCGGTCACTTCGAAACTCTGGAACATGGGCGGCCTCATTCGTCGGTCTTGCTGCGCGCAAACCTGCGGCCTGCGGTAGGAAATGTCCAGCGCCCCGGCGCACACTATTCTTCTGTCTCAAGAAAGCGTTGAATGGCCTGGATATATGGGTTGTAGGCCTCATTTCCAGGCAATGGTATCTGGTTGCCGGTCTCAAGGATCACAAGCGAGGCATTGGGGATTCCAGCCGCCAGTTTGCGCGCCTCGGACAGGGGGTGAACGGCTGTGTGCCGCCCGTGCAGAACCAGCGTGGGGCATTGCACCATCGGAAGAAGTTGCAGCACCGAGGTGCTATTGGCGATGTCACGGTAGTGAAGTCTTTCCTCGCTTGAATAAAGTGTCTGCAATTCATTGACCATGTGCCGAACGCTATCCAGCGGACCTTCTGGAAAATAGCTGAATTCAGCGCCCATAGCATAGCCGCTGCCCGGCGTGTTCCAGCCTTCCGCGATCAGTGACCGGATCGAGTCGGGTTGTTTGGTATCTTCCCGGTAATCTCGCCCTTCTGCCCATCCGCCGGAGATAATTAGCTTGTCAATCCGCTCGGGGTGTCTTGCGGCGAAGTGTAGGGCAGGGAAGGTGCCGCCCATTTCACCGAGAATGGAAAAGCGGTCAAACCCCGCTGCATTCACGACGGTCAGGATTTCTTCTATTCTGCGGTCATACACCGCCTGATGGTCGATGTTTGAGCTGACGTCATTGTCCTTGTTGTAGCGTAACAGGCGGAAACGGTTTGCCATGTCCTGTAACCGGGTACGCTCGGACGGGATGCGCCATTCCGCCTCCAGATCGTGCACGACCGAACCGATGCGCAGCATCGGCAACCCATCACCGGAAAGCGTGTATGGAACAGCGCGACCCTTCGCACCGCGCGCGTAACGCAGCCGTTGCGTATGGTTGTCTACGCCTGAATCGGTGTCGGCGTCACAGGTCACATCCGCCGCCATTTGCAACCCGCGCCGTACGACTGTCCGAATGATCCGCTGCGCTTTGCCATCGTCGCCGACTGCTTTACGCGCCGCTGCAATTCGTGCGCTGATGGTAGAATCCGAGACAAAGCGGCCACTCCAAACACGCGCGATGATCTCGTCCCGGGGCACCAGCTTACCTGGGTGCTGGGCCAAGAGGACCAACAGATCGAATACCTGAGGTTCGATTGCGACGGGCTCACCCCGGCGGGTCAGGACGTGTCGATCCACATCCAGAATACAGTCTGCAAACTCATAGCGCATGGGGCAAATACACTCCGTTTCTCGCGGAACGACAAGGTTCAACAACAATCTCAAGGGTTTCTAGGGCGTATCTCAGGACCAGCTACAAGCAGGCCGGGCAGGGTTGGGACACTATCCAAGCAGATAAACAGGAGAACGAATGATGTTCCTGCCCTTCGATATAGCGCTTATGCGCTATCCGTTACGCCACCATAAGCAAAGTCGCCTTCAGCGGTGCAAAAACTGGCTTGGATGGCACTAAGTCTGCACTGTCGAAGCAGGGCCGTCAACTGGCCCGCTTCATCCCCATCACGCGCGCGCGGGCGCGCGGGTCGCTGTCGAACAGTGCGGCCAACTGCTCGGTCATAGCACCCGCAAGCTGCTCGACATCGGTGATCGTGACGGCGCGATCATAATAGCGGGTCACGTCATGGCCGATCCCGATGGCCAGCAATTCCACCATCTTGCGTTTTTCCACCATCGCAATCACGTCGCGCAGGTGTTTTTCCAGATAGTTCGCCGGGTTCACGCTGAGCGTTGAATCATCGACCGGCGCGCCATCCGAGATCACCATCAGGATCTTGCGGGCCTCACGCCGCGCGAGCATCCGGCGATGCGCCCATTCCAACGCCTCACCGTCGATGTTTTCCTTCAGCAGGCCCTCTTTCATCATCAGACCCAGATTGGGTCGCGCGCGACGCCATGGGGCATCGGCGCCTTTGTAGATGATGTGGCGCAGATCGTTCAGACGCCCCGGTTGCTGCGGGCGGCCATCGTTCAGCCACGCCTCGCGCGCCTGACCGCCTTTCCAGGCCCGGGTGGTAAAGCCCAGGATCTCGACCTTGACGTTGCAACGTTCCAGCGTCCGCGCCAGGACATCTGCACAGATCGCGGCAATCGAGATCGGACGGCCCCGCATCGAGCCGGAATTGTCCAGAAGCAGCGTCACCACCGTATCGCGGAATTCGGTATCTTTTTCGACCTTGAAGCTTAGTGGCGTGGTCGGGTTGGCCACGACGCGCGCCAGACGTCCGGCATCCAGAATGCCTTCCTCGCGGTCGAACTCCCAAGACCGGTTCTGCTGCGCCTGCAGGCGGCGTTGCAACTTGTTAGCCAGACGGCTGACCGCGCCCTTCAAGGGCTCCAACTGCTGGTCCAGATAGGCGCGAAGGCGTTCCAGCTCGGCCGGTTCGGCCAGATCTTCAGCTGCGATCTCTTCGTCGTGGGTGTTCAGATAGACCTTGTAATCCGGGTCCGCCTCGGACGCAGGTGGCGGGGCTGGCGGTTCTAGCGGAGCCTCGCCCTCGGGCATTTCAGCCTCATCACCCATCTCATCCTCGGCCATCTCGTCCATCGAGACCTGAGCCTGAGACTGGTCCTGCTGTTCTTCCTGAGTTTGTTCAGGCGTCGCGTCGGCGTCTTGTTCGTCCTGATCATCCTGCCCGGTGCTGTCGGGATCGGGCTGTTCTTCAGCGTCATCCTCGGCCTGATCTTCCTGCTCGTCGTCCAGTTCATCCGGGTCATCACCCAGCTGATCGCCGTAACCCAGATCTTTGATCATCTGTCGGGCGAATTTGGCAAATTCGGCCTGGTCCGAAAGGATTTCGTCAAGATTTTCCAGCGTCCCGCCGGCCTGTTCCTCGATAAATCCGCGCCACAGGTTCATGACATTCTCGGCGGCAGGCGGCATGTCGCGGCCCGTGGCCAGATGCCGGATCAGATAGCCCGCCGCCACAGCCAATGGCGCATCCGCAGGCTGTTTGCACTGATCATAGCCGCGCCGGATCGCCTCATGCCCGATCTTGACGTCGATATTCGACGCGGTGCCGGGCATATCCCGCGCACCCATCGCCTCGCACCGGGCGGTCTCCATCGCCTCATAAAGATCCCGTGCCATATCACCCGGAGGGGCATATCGCGCATGGGTCGCGTCATCATGATATTTGCGTTGTAAAGCTAATGCGTCTGCCGTCCCGCGCGCCAACAGAACCTCTTCGCGCGTCATCCGGCGTGAGACCTGCGGCAAACGCATCGACTCGCCCGACAGGCCCGATGGATCAACAGTGTAGCTCACCGACAATTCGGGATCGTCGGCCATAACTTTAGTAGCCTCGGCCAGAGCCTTCTTGAACGGATCAGCAGGATTGTCGTTCTTCTGCACCATGTTCAATCGCCCTTTGTGTTGCAGTGACCCGCCGCATCAATGCGAAACCGGATCCCCCTTCATCTGGCCAAAAATACCTCCGCCGGAGGCATTGCGCCCCGCAGGGCGCAATTCATATTGCTTAGCCCAAGCTCGCGCTCGCCGCGCTTTCCGGCAGTTCCTCATCAAAGCAGCGCTGATAGAACTCGGCAACCGTCTGGCGTTCCAGCTCGTCGCATTTGTTCAGGAAGGACAGGCGGAAGGCATAGCCGATGTTGCGGAAGATTTCTGCGTTTTGAGCCCAGTTGATCACGGTCCGGGGGCTCATGACAGTCGACAGATCGCCGTTCATGAAGGCGGTCCGGGTCAGGTCGGCGACGGTGACCATCTGGCTGACGGTCTTGCGGCCTTCGGCGGTGTTGTAATGCGGCGCTTTCGACAGCACGATCATCGTCTCGGCATCGTGGCTGAGATAGTTCAGCGTCGAAACCAGCGACCAGCGGTCCATCTGCGCCTGGTTGATCTGCTGTGTACCGTGATAGAGGCCGGTGGTGTCGCCCAGACCGACGGTGTTGGCCGTCGCAAACAGGCGGAAGTTCGGGTTCGGTGTGATGATTTCGTTCTGGTCCAGCAGGGTCAGCTTGCCGTCATGCTCCAGCACGCGCTGGATCACGAACATCACATCCGCACGGCCCGCGTCGTATTCGTCGAAGACGATGGCAACGGGGTTGCGCAGCGCCCAGGGCAGGATGCCTTCGTGGAATTCGGTGACCTGCTTGCCGTCGCGCAGCTTGATCGCATCCTTGCCGATCAGGTCGATCCGGCTGATATGGCTGTCGAGGTTCACGCGCACGGCAGGCCAGTTCAGACGGGCGGCAACCTGTTCGATATGGGTCGATTTCCCGGTGCCGTGATAGCCCTGAATCATCACCCGGCGGTTATGGGTAAAGCCCGCAAGAATCGCCAGCGTGGTTTCGGGATCGAACTTGTAGGTTGGATCGATAACCGGCACACGGTCGCTGCGTTCGGCAAAGCCCTTGACTGCCATATCGCTGTCAATGCCAAACACCTCGCGAACCGAAATGTCCTCGGTGGGTTTTGCGTTGATGTCGATCGATCCGTCAGCCATGCGCCTTGTCCTTATCCTTTGGCCCGTTCACCGGGTTTGAACCCGTGTGTGGTGCAACATATTGCGGGCAAGGGCAAGGGAAAGAGGCGACCGGATCACGTTAGCCAGATGTTTCTTTGAAACTGGCCTTATGTTGGCGCGGGTTCTAGTGAAAATCCCGGCTTGGGAACAGACGCTTGGCCTGTTCGCGCGGATGGCGGGCGCTTGGGCCGTTCTGCCGAGGGCGCGGGGTGTCATCCGCTTGCGGTTGGGTGATGCCGATGGCCTCATCCAGCGGATGCCCAAGCTCGGACAGTTTATGCGACATATCGGTGATCTCCTGCGCGATCAGATGCACGACGATCCCCTCGCGCTGCAGATACCCGCGAACCTGCAGCAACCGCCCGCCCATCACGATGCGGCGAAACCGTTCATAGACCTTGGGCCAGACAACCACATTGCTGACCCCGGTTTCATCCTCGAGCGTCAGAAAGATCACGCCCGAGGCAGTTCCCGGCCGCTGGCGCGTAATCACCAACCCGCAGACGCTGTAGCGGCCCAGCGGGATGTCCTGCAGCGTGGCATGCGGCACAAGGCCGGGCAGGGACGGGCGCAACAGCTCCATCGGGTGCGAGCGTAGGGTCAGACGGGTCGAGACGTAGTCTTCGACAACCTCCTCGCCCAGATGCATCACCGGCAGGTTGACCTGCGGCTCATTGATGCTTTCGCCATCGATAGGGTCATTGAACAGCGGCAGGGCGGTTCGGCTGCGGATGGCTTTGACATGCCACAGGGCGTCGCGCCGGGTCAGGTCCATGCCGGAGAACGCATCTGCCTCGGCCAGACGGGTCAGAACATCCGGGCGCAGCCCGGCCCGCAGCCACAGCGTTTCGGGGTCCGGATACCCATTGCCCCGCGCGGCCACGATCCAGTCTGCGTCTTCCTGCTTGAATCCCTTGATCTGACGAAAACCCAGCCGCAGGGCCAGCGCCCCATCGGTACGGCGTTCCAGCAGATTGTCCCATTCCGAGGCGTTGACGCAGACCGGACGGATCTCGACCCCATGCTCGCGCGCGTCGCGCACGATTTGGGCGGGGGCATAAAACCCCATGGGCTGCGAGTTCAGCAGCGCGCAGGCAAAGATCGCCGGGTGGTGGCATTTCATCCAGGCCGAGACATAGGCCAGCATGGCAAAAGCCGCTGCGTGGCTTTCGGGAAAGCCGTAATCGGCAAAGCCTTCGATCTGGCCAAAGCAGCGGTCGGCGACCTCGGGCGTATAGCCGTTGTTCAGCATCCCCGCGATGAACTTGTCGCGATAGGTGCCAATCGTCCCCATGCGCCGGAATGAGGCCAAGGAGCGGCGCAGGTGATCCGCCTCTTCCGCCGAAAACCCTGCACCAACCACGGCGATTTGCAGGGCCTGTTCCTGAAACAGCGGCACGCCCAGCGTGCGCCGCGTCACCTCTTCCAAGGCAGGGCCGAAGGGTTCGGATTTTTCCAGCCCGTTGCGCCGTCGGATATAGGGTTGCACCATATCGCCCTGGATAGGGCCGGGGCGGACGATGGCAACCTCGATCACCAGATCGTAGAATTCGCGCGGTCGCATCCGGGGCAGGAAATTCATTTGTGCCCGGCTTTCGACCTGAAACACGCCCACCGCATCAGCGGCACACAGCATGTCATAGGTCGCCGTGTCCTCTTGCGGGACGGTCGCGATGCTGAGGGTTTCGCTGTTGTGCTGTTGCATCAAGTCAAACGCCTTGCGGATGCAACTGAGCATCCCCAGCCCCAATATATCCACCTTCAGAATGCCAAGCGCGTCGATGTCATCCTTGTCCCATTCGATCACGGTGCGGTCTTCCATCGCGGCGTTTTCGATCGGGCATAGCTCATCCAGCCGCCCTTTGGTGATGACAAACCCGCCCACATGTTGCGACAGGTGGCGGGGGAAACCGATGATCTCGCCAATCAGGCGGACGGTCTGCATCAGGCGCCGGTCCTTGAGGTCGAGGCCCAGTTCCTGCAGCCGCTCGGCATCAACGCCGCCATTGCTCATCCCCCATATCTGGCCGGACAGACCTGCGGTGACGTCCTGAGACAGACCCATTACCTTGCCCACCTCGCGGATTGCCGCGCGGGATCGGAAATGGATGACCGTGGCACAGAGACCCGCGCGGTGGCGGCCATATTGCTCGTAAATCCACTGGATCACCTCTTCGCGCCGCTCGTGTTCGAAATCCACATCGATATCCGGCGGCTCGCCTCGGTATTTCGAGACAAAACGCTCGAACACCATGGCGATCATGTCGGGGCTGACATCGGTGATGCCCAGCAGATAGCACAGGATCGAATTGGCGGCCGAGCCCCGCCCCTGACACAGAATGCCCTGCGAGCGGGCGAATTGCACAATGTCATGCACGGTCAGGAAATAGGCCGGGAAATCCAGATCGGCGACCAGGGCCAGCTCTTTCTGCATCAATTGCAGCGCACGCTCGGGCGGGCCACCCGGATAGCGTCGTTTTAGCCCCTCGTGGGCCAAACGTTCCAGCCGCGCCAGCGGGGTTTCAGTGCTGGCGATCTCGTCTGGGTATTCGTAAGACAGCTCGCTCAGGTCAAAGCTGCAGCGGTCGGCGATTTCCAGCGTGCGGCGCAGCGCGCCGGGGTGGTCCTGAAACAGCCGGGCCATATCCGCGTAGCCTTTTAGCCGCCGCTCGGCATTGGGCAGGGCGCGGGTGCCGATCTGGTCAATCGTGATGTGTTCGCGCATGCAGGTCAGCACATCGGCCAGTTGGCGGCGGTTGCCACGGTGCATCAGCACATCGCCTACCGCCACCATCGGGGCCGAGGCCCGCAGCGCCGCCTGCGCACAGGCCGCCAGATAGGCCCGGTCACTGCCGTCATAACGCGGCACGGCCCCCAGAAACACCGCATTGGGGAACTGCCGCCGGACGGTCTGAATGTCGGGGATGGCCTGTTTCAACCCTGCCTGAGGCAGCGCGATTAGGATCATCCCCTGACAGGCCGCCAGCATGTCCTTCAGATCCAGATGGCACTCTCCTTTCTCGGCCCGTCGTTTGCCCAGCGTCAGCAGGCGGGTCAGTCGCTGATAGGCGGCGCGGTCGCGGGGCAGGGCCAGCCAGTGCACCGCGCTGTCGCGCAGAACCAGACGGCAGCCAACGATCAGCTTGGGCAGGGCGGGTACGTCCGGTTTGTCGATTGGCTGCACATGCCCGACCTCTTGCCGGGACGAGGAATCAACCCGGTGTTGCGAGCGGATCTGTACCGCGCCTTCCGCCTCGCGCCGCAGCTCTTTCAACGCGCTCCAGCCCCGGACCACCCCGGCCAGAGAGTTTCGGTCGGTGATCGCGATGGCCTTCAGGCCCAGCTCTGCCGCGCGGGTCACCAGCTCTTCTGGGTGTGAGGCTCCGGTCAGGAAGGTGAAATTGGTGGTTACGCCCAACTCGGCATAGCCGGGGTCCTGCGCGTGCGAGCTGGGCGGGTTTGCTTTGCTCATGCGAATTCCCCATGCACGAACCATCCCGGATTTTGCGGCGTGTAATACAGCCACAACCGCCGCCCCTGCCGGGTTTCAACCTGCCAGTAATCGCGCAGGCCCGTGCGCCAGTTTTCATCTTCTAGCCACCATTCGGGGCAGATGCGTTCGGGGCCGGTTGAGCGGCCTGTGGTCAGCGACATGCGTCGCCAGCGAAAGCGGCGCGGCGGGTGTGGGCCCGATCCGGCGATGGGTTCTGGCGGAAACAGTTGCAGGGGGCGGGGGCGCAGAGCGCACCACCCGCCTGCGGGGTCGGAATAGGCGGCGGGCGAGATGATGAAGCTGCGTTCGGGGATATGGCTTTGCGCGGGCAGTAGGCGATGGACCTGTTCCAGCCCGATCCGGGTGCCGATGCGGGTGATCAGGTCATCCAGTTGATCTTTGCCCCGGCTTGCGGCGCGGCTGATCTGGCGCACCGGCAGGGGTTCCACCAGCGTAGCCTCCAGCCGCAGCTGATCGACGCCAAAGCCTGCATCCACCTCGGCCAGCCCGCGTTCGAACAGGGGCAGGATGCGGTACGGGTCACGCAGAGGGCGGGCCAGCCGCAGTTCGACCTGCTGATGGTCCTGATCCACCCGGCGCAAGGTGATGCACAGCTTGCGCGCGCCCATTTCCTGCGCTTTCAGCTTGTCGCAGAGCCGTTCCAGCAGCCGTTCCGCCCCGGCCATCATGTCGGACAGCAGGCCAATGGGCTCGGGCAGGGTCATGCGCACGCCGTAATGGGGCGGGTCGGCCAGCGGGGTAATCTGTTCAGGTTGATCCCCCAGCGCCTGATCCAGACGCATCAGAACCTCGGGGCCAAACCGGCGCGTCAATGGCGCGCGCGGGGTTTGCGCCAGCTCGCCAATCCGGCGCAGGCCCAGCCGTTGCAGCGCGACCGAGGTATCCTCATCCAGCCGCAGCGCCGCCACCGGCAGGGCGCGGATGGCCTTCAGGGTATCCTGGGTCGCGACCCCCTCGCCATAATGGGCCAAAGCCCAGGCCGCACCGCGTGTCGGGGCCAGACCGATCTGCACCGCCAGCCCGGCCCGGGCCAGACGCCTGCGCATGTCGGTCAGCATCATCTCTTCCCCGCCAGCCAGATGAGCTGATCCGGTGATGTCCAGAACCAGCCCATCCTCACCCTCCAGCCCGACCCAGGGGCAATAGCGCGTGGCCCAGCGGCGCAGGGCGTGCAGAAACCGTTGATCCCCTTGCGGATCGGCGGGATGGCTTTGCAGATCGGGGCAAAAGGCGCGGGCATCGGAATAGGGCATGCCGCAATGCAGGCCTTGCCGCTGGGCCTGCACATTCAGGCAATACACCCGGTTTGCATTATTCTGTTTCAGCGTCAGAACAAACGGCCCATCGACCGGGCGTAGGCGCAAAGCCCGGTCGCTTGCCAGCCGGGGAAACCAGAGTGAAACGATGCGGCGCTGCATCCCGCCGAACATATAAAACCCCCAAATGTTCTACATTTGTTCTTATATGTTCTTGACCCTCAAAGAGTCGAGTCCTTGAGGGCCAGATCGTCAGGGTTTCAGAGCCCGCGCGCTTACTTCAACGCCCGTGCCAGAAAGGCTTGTGTGGTCTGGTGTGTCGGGTGGTCAAACACCGCTTCGGGCGGGCCTTCTTCGATGATCCGACCGCTGTCGAGGAAACAGATCTTGTCGGCGGCCTCGCGGGCAAAGCCCATTTCATGCGTGGCCATCACCATCGTCATGCCCTGTTTCTTGAGCATCAGCAGAACATCCAGCACCTCGCCCACAAGTTGGGGATCGAGGGCCGAGGTGATTTCATCAAACAGCATGACCTCAGGCTGCATGGCCAAGGCGCGCACGATGGCAACGCGCTGCTGCTGCCCGCCCGACAATTGGTCAGGATAGTTGTGCATCCGGTCGGCCAACCCGAACCGGGCGAATAGCGCCTCGACTTCGGGCTGCAATTCGGCGCGTGTCAGTCTACGCACCCGGCGGGGGGCAAGCATGACATTCTCAAGCGCGGTCATATGCGGAAACAGGTTGAAGCTCTGGAACACGATCCCGATGCGGGCACGCACCGATTGCGGGTTCAGACCGGGGACCGAGATATCCTCGCCATCCAGAAAGATTGCGCCGTCTTCGATGGGTTCCAGCAGGTTGATGCAGCGCAGCAGGGTGGATTTGCCCGACCCGGATGCGCCGATCAGGCAGACCATCTGGCCCTCATCCACGGTCAGATTGATCCCGTCACAGACCGTGCGGTCGCCAAAGCGTTTCACTACGCCCTGAAGTTCCAGTTTTGGCATCAGCGCCTCTCTCGCATTTGGCGGGCCATCAGGTGATCGGCGTAGCGTGTGGCGGGGATGGTGACGATCAGGAAGATGATCGCCGCGCCCACATAGGGGGTGAAATTCGCCAGTAGCGATTTGAATACCCCCGCCTGACGGAAGATTTCGACCGGGCCGATAAAGCTCAGCAGAGAGACATCCTTTTGCAGCGCAATCAGCATGTTCATCTGTGATGGCACCACGTTGCGGATCGCCTGCGGCAACACCACGTCGCGCATCACCTGCCGTTCCGACAGACCCAGCGACAAGGCCGCGGCGCGTTGACTGTGGTGGACACTATCGATGCCAGAGCGGAAGATTTCAGCCACATAGGCCGAATAGGTCAGGATCAGCGCCAGCGAACCCCAGATATAAGGTGAATTCCACGGACGCGGCAGGCCGAGCCCCGGAATGCCGAAGCCGATCAGATAGACCGTCAGGATCACAGGCACACCGCGAAAAATGTCGGTGAACGCCGCGCCAAAGATGCGCAGCGGGAAAAGGGCGGGGGATTTGGCATCCCTTGCCAATGCGATCAACAGGCCAAGCACCGCGATTGCGGGTGCGGACCACAAAAAGATCATTACGTTGATCCGAAACGCCTCAAGCAGTTTCGGGAAGGTTTTTACAAGCGTCTCGCCGTTGAAAAAGCTCTGCTGAACCTTCGCCCAACCCGGCGCCAAAGGCACCAGAAAGTAAATCGCGGCCACAACGGTGACCGTGCTTATCGTGGCGATCACCAACGCGCGTCTACGTTGGTGCGCCTCATACCGTTCGCGGCGGGTCATCCCCGCCGCCTTGTGATCTGCCATGTTACTTGATCAGAGGGACACCAGTGGTGTCCTGCAGCCATTTGGCTTCGATTTCTGCCAGTTTGCCGTTCGCGGCCAGTGCTGCCAGCGCTTCGTCCACGCACGCCTTCAGCGGGTTGCCTTCTTCCATCAGCATACCGAAATGATCGGGATTGTCATTTTCATCCGCCGGGAACTGACCAATGACCTTTGAGCCTTCGATCATAACCGCGCTGAGGAACAGGGCGGTGGGCAGGTCGAACAGGGCCGCATCGATCTGGTTGGCCGACATGGCGGCGTTAACGTCAGCATTGTCGCCATAAAGCAGCGGATCGCTGTCGGGCTGGATGATACTGGCCAGTTTCGGAACCGCCGTGGTGGACCCAACAGCCCCCCATTGCAGGCCTTTCAACGCTTCGAGCGTTGGGGCCGTTTCGGTTGAGTTAGGGCTGACCAGAACCGCCATCGGAGCGGTGTAGTAGGGGGCAGAGAAATCGACCACCTGATCGCGCTCGGGCGTGATCGAATATTGCTGCATGTTGACGTCAAATTCCTTGGCGCCAGGCTGGATCGCCTCGTCGAAGGACGAGCGGACCCAGACCACATCATCAGCCGCGAACCCCATTTCTTCAGCCACGGCATAAGCAACGGCTGCCTCGAACCCTTCGCCGCTTTCAGGCGCGTCGTCGATCACCCACGGATAGTAGGCCGGGTTGCCCGTTGCGATGGTGAATTTGCCGTCTGTCAGCGTTTTGCCGGCAGCGCATTGTTCCTGCGCATTGGCCGCTGTTGACAAAAACAGAATTGAAGTTGCCGCGATCGAGAGTGTCTTGGACATCCGATACAAACCTCCTGTTGGATTGGGTTGCGGTCAAAGTAATTCTGCCTAACCCGACTGTCCAGCGGATGCTTGATCGTCGACCTGCGGGACGGGTTGGCGTTCATGTGTCAGGTGACCTTGTGCCGGTCTCTTCGCCTGCCAGGAATCCCAGGGACGGCACAGGGAGGAAACTTGTTGCATAAGTGACCGCACGCTCGGCCAACGGCCGGAATGCGGCGCAGGAACTGGCAATATTCTGCCGGAGAACAGTTGGGCTCTTTTCTTTTTCCTAAAGATATTATTAAAACTGCTTCACCACTCAAACCGGCAAAGAACCTTCTTGCAGTACAACGCACGCAATACCGATACGATCTGGTCGCGCCTGCCCGGCGTCGCGCGAATTGCCGTTGTTTTGGGACTTTTCAGTTTGATCTCGGCCTGTGCTAAGAATCCGAATGAGGTGGACTTGGATCCCGAACGTCAGGCCATGGCGTTGCAAGAGGTCTCAAGAAAACATGCGCTGGGACAAAGGGTGTGGTGCGTGCCCTACGCACGCAACCTCAGCGGCATCGAAATTCGTGGCAATGCCAAGGATTGGTGGGGCAAGGCCCGCAATGGGTTTGACCGGGGTAATGAACCGGAGGTCGGTGCGGTGATGTCGTTTCGGGCCACCAGAGGGATGCCCCTGGGACATGTGGCTGTCGTGTCCGATATTGTCACCGAGCGGGAAGTCATTGTGAACCACGCAAACTGGCTCCGGAATAAGGTGTCGTTGCAGATGGGCGTGAGGGACGTGTCCAAAAACAATGATTGGACGCTTGTCCGGGTTGAAAGCCGGCCGGGCAGTTACGGCAGTTCGTACCCGGTGAACGGGTTTATCTATCCGAATTTTGGTGAGTAATCTGAGCTCTCCGCGCCCCGGCCGGTAGCTGGTACGGTGAAGCCGAGCGTCCGATGTGCCGCTGTCATCCGTGCGCGTGTGTTCGGTGGCGGGTACGTTTACATTGACACATGATCAATGACTGCAGGGCAGCGCAAAGCAGCCACTTGAAAACCAGGTGGCTTCCTCATCTAACGATATCCGTCTGGGTCGTTAGGGGTGTGTAGCAATGTGCCTTCAAACGCGTCGAGATCATCAGTCATTTGCAGCCAAGGCAATTTGCTTTGCTTGTTGACGTGAAAAGTCGGTTTGAAATCTTCCGGGTTTTCGAGCGACGCTGCGTAAAGGTGCATACCACCCGGATAATGATCGGCTTCAAATCCAATAGGTGATCCGCACGTCCCGCAAAAGTGCCTGAAAACGCCTTTGGAACTTTCATAAGTGCCGGGTTTATCGCCGGTCCACTCAAAGTTCTCTATCGGCACGCCTAACCAGGCAACCACCGGCGCGGCACAATTCCGACGGCAATCATCGCAGTGGCAATAGCATGCCCATGTTTGACTGCCCTGGTAGGCCCAGCTCGTTCTTTTACACAGACAATACCCGTGCGTCGCCATTCGATTTCCCTCCCAAACTCCTGAAACATAGGACGCAGGTAAGTTTTGAGATGGATATTTTGGGACGTTTCATCAGCAGAAAACGTCGGCGCTCAGGGCTAATTTGGACTCTTTCCCGCCATTTGAATGAAAATTGAGTATCTTTGGCATCAGCTCATACGCTTGGCTGATGTCCTCATGAAAAGAAACCCGCCGAAATTTGGCGGGTTTCATGTGGTTCAATGGTAGTTCGTTGCCTAGATCAGCCGAACACACGCCCCAGCGCGCCGTCTACGGCGTCAGTGATCTGGTCGATATCGTCCGCCGTTGCAATCAGCGCTGGCGAGAAGCACAGCGTGTTGTTGCGGCTGGGGATCGAGCGGTTGGTGGCACCGATGATGACGCCCTGCGCCATACAATCAGCAACCACGGCCTGAACGCGCTTTTCGTCCATCGGATCCTTGGTGGTCCGATCGGTTACCAGCTCGGCGCCAAGGAACAGACCCTTGCCGCGCACGTCGCCGATGACTTTGTGCTTCTCCATCAGCGCCTGCAGGTTGCCCATCATGCGATCACCCATGTCGACGCAGTTCTGCAGCAGGTTTTCATCCTGAATGATGCGCATGTTTTCAACCGCTGCCGCCGGACCGGCAGTGCAGCCACCAAAGGTCGAGATATCACGGAAATAGTTCATCGGGTCTGCCGCGTCGTCTTTGAACATGTCAAAGACTTCCTCGGTGGTGACCATGCAGGCGATCGCGGCATAACCCGAGGCAACGCCCTTGGCCATGGTCACGAAGTCCGGCTTGATGCCGTACTGCTGGTAGCCGAACCACGTGCCGGTCCGACCTACGCCGCAGACAACCTCGTCAATGTGAAGCAGGATGTCGTATTTCTTGCAGATCTCTTGCACGCGGGGCCAATAGCCTTCAGGCGCTTCGATGACGCCACCGCCTGCGGTCACGGGCTCAAGGCACAGGGCACCAACAGTGTCAGGGCCTTCGCGCAGGATGACCTCTTCGATCTGATCTGCAGCCCATTCACCAAAGCTCTCTTCCGGTGCGCCGTCCAGCTCGTGCTTGCGGTACTCCATGCAGTGAGGCACGCGCACAAAATCGGGTGCAAAGGGACCGTATTGCGCGGTGCGCTCGTCCTGACCACCTGCCGACATGGTCGCCAGGGTGGAGCCGTGATAGTCGCGGTCACGGTACAGGATTTTGGTTTTCTTGCCGCCATATTTCTTGTGCGCGATCTGGCGGATCATCTTGAACGCCTTCTCGTTCGCCTCAGAACCTGAATTGGTGTAGTACACGCGGCTCATGCCCGGCATCTTGTCGATCAGCATTTCCGCGAAATTCGAACCGGGGATCGAGCCTGCGGTGTTGGCGAAGTAGCACAGCTTCATCAGCTGGTCATAAACCGCCTTACAGATAGATTCGCGGCCATAGCCCACGTTCACGGTCCAGACACCGCCTGATACGGCATCCAGGTGCTCTTTGCCCTTTTGGTCCCACACGCGCATGCCTTTGCCTTCGACAATGATACGGGGATCGTTGGTCTCAAACGGCTTGTGCTGGATCAGGTGATGCCAGAGGTGGGCGCGGTCGGCTTCGACGACGCGGGAAAGATCGTTTTCGTTGAACGTGCCGTCCATGACATGTCCTTTCAAAAGTGGGGCGCGCGGGGAATCAGTAGGTCCCGGCGGGCGCAAAGTGACGTGATACTGCAGATCAACGCGAATGGTGCGCGTGAAGTAGGGCCAGATTAGCCCATAGGATATCTCCAGTGTAGCTCAAACGCGTATTAATACGGGTTTGTTATGACGTAAACTTTGTGCTCAATACGACAATCTGACGAGTTTGGGAGGATCGCCGGATGACAGCCACACCTATCTACCAGCAACATCTGGATAAAACCCCGGCGAATTTCACAACGTTGTCTCCGCTGAGCTATCTTGAGCGGACGGCGGCAGTGTATCCGGATTACCCATCCGTTGTGTATGGCGAGCGCCGGTATAGCTGGGCAGAAACCTATGCGCGGAGCCGACGTCTGGCCAGCGCGCTGACTACGCGTGGCGTAGGCGTGGGCGATACAGTCTCGATCATCGCGGCCAATATCCCCGAGCTGTATGAGGCGCATTTTGGCGTGCCCATGGCAGGGGCGGTGCTGAACGCGATCAACACGCGGTTGGATGCGCCGATCATCGCCTTCATTCTGAACCATGCCGAAGCCAAGGTTCTGCTGGTCGATCCCGAGTTTTCAGGCGTCGTGAAACAGGCGTTAGGACAGGTGGATCACAACATTCTGGTGATCGACATCGAAGACGCCAGTATTGACGGTGGCGAGCGATTGGGAGATCTGACCTATGAGGGTCTGTTGGCCGAGGGTGATCCGGAGTTCGACTGGTCTTTGCCCGAAGACGAATGGGATGCGATCACGCTGAACTATACCTCGGGCACCACCGGCAACCCCAAGGGTGTAGTCTATCACCACCGCGGCGCGGCGCTGAACGCGACGTCGAACATTCTGACATGGGGGATGCCGCAGCATTCGGTCTATCTGTGGACCTTGCCGATGTTCCACTGCAACGGCTGGTGTTTCCCGTGGACGATGGCGGCCAATGCGGGCACCTCCGTCTGCCTGCGCGCCGTACGGGACGAACCGATCTATCGCGCCTTCCGAGAAGAGGGCGTAACGCATTTCTGCGGCGCGCCGATCGTGCTGAACATGCTGGCCAATGCACCGGATCACCTCAAGGATTTCACGCAGCAGATCAAGGCGATGACCGCTGGCGCTCCACCGCCGGCCAAGGTGATCGAAGCGATGGAAGGGATGGGTGTCGAGGTTACCCATGTCTATGGGTTGACCGAGACTTATGGTCCATCCGTCGTCTGCGCCTGGAAGGACGAATGGAACGACAAGGGTGCAGAGGACCGCGCCGCGCTCAAGGTGCGTCAGGGTGTGAAATACGTGGCATTGTCTGGCTTGATGGTCGCAGACCCTGAAACCATGGAGCCTGTTCCTTCGGATGGCGAAACCATGGGTGAGATATTCATGCAGGGCAACATTGTCATGAAGGGCTATCTCAAGAACGCCGAGGCGACAGACAAAGCCTTCAAGGGCGGGTGGTTTGCCTCGGGCGATCTGGGCGTGATGCATCCGGATGGCTATATCGCGCTGAAGGATCGGTCCAAGGACATCATCATCTCGGGCGGCGAGAATATCTCATCCGTTGAGGTCGAAGACACGCTTTATAAACACCCGGCCGTGATGGAGGCGGCGGTGGTGGCCCGCCCGGATGAGAAATGGGGTGAAACGCCGTGTGCATTTGTTGAATTGAAACCGCAGGCAGAGGCGAATGAGGCGGAGATCATCGCTTTCTGCCGGGATCATATGGCCCATTTCAAAGCACCCAAGACGGTTGTGTTTGGGGCGTTGCCCAAGACGTCGACGGGGAAGATTCAGAAGTTCATCCTGCGCGACCGGGCGCGTGAATTGGGTTAATCGAAGATCGACAAATCAAGCGGCAGCATCTCGCCCATCCAGATAGCGCGATCCCGGTGATCGGCCAAGTGATCGCCGGTTTCTGGATGGGTGAAAATGGTCAGCCCTTGCCGGTTCAGGATCAGCCAGGGAAAGACCTGATCAAAGGCTTCGGCGGGAAAGCCCAGCTGGCAACTCCATCGCGGATGCGGGCCAACATTGCGCGCATGCATGCGGCCCATCTGCACAGTGGGAAACAGACGCGCGGCCTCTTCACAGACCTGCCGTGCCGTGTCCTGAGAGTCGGCGTCGAAATAGACATGGGCGTGGTAGCCGGTGATCTTGGGCATGGGGGTCTCCATCTGTCGTTGCACAGAAACCTAAGGACGGCGCGAGGATTTGTGCACCCGCACCGCCACACAGACTCTGTGCGCCGGTTCAGAGCGGAGCGTGCAGGTCAGGATGGGCTGCGGCAAAGGCCGAATGCTCGGCGCAGACGGCCTCGACTGCTGTCAGGCGTGGCATATCGGATAGATCAACTTCCCACCGGCGCGCATTATAAAGCTGTGGGATCAGGCAGATATCGGCCAGACCCGGCGTTTCACCGGTGCAGAACGGGGATTGATCAAAGCCGCCCAGCAGCGATTCAAACGCGAGCAGACCCGGCCGGATGAAGTGACGCATCCAGTCGCCGGGCATGTCGCCTGCACCTTGGGTGAGCGCGGTGGCATGTTTGGCAACCGACAGATTGCAGACCGGATGGATATCCACCGCGATACTGTGCGCCAATGCCCGCGCCGCGGCTCGCTTGGCCGGATCGGTTGGCAGCAGACCCAGTTCGCGGGTCTCATCCAGATAATCGATGATCGCCAGCGATTGGGTCAACCGAACCCCATCGATATCCAGCACCGGGACCAGACCCTGCGGGTTGCGGTCCAAATGATCCGGGGCGCGATGCGCCCCGTTCACCAGATCCACGACGACCGGGCGGTAGGTGATCCCAGCCAGATTCAGTGCAATCCGCACCCGGTAACTGGCGGACGAACGCCAGTAATCAAACAGAACCACTTCGGACATACGATGGTTAGCCTTTGCTTAGTTCCTTGGCATGCAGCCAGTCGGCATGCTGAGGGGCTCGTTTGGTGCGCGACCATTCTTCGAGCATATCCCATTTGACCGAATCCAGCCGGGCCAGCATGGCCTCTTCCTCGGGGTCGGGGCAAGCCAGTTCCACCCGGTGACCGTTCGGATCGAAGAAATAGATCGAATGAAAGATCGAATGATCCGTGACACCCAGAACCTCGACGCCGTTGGCTTCGAGATGGTCCTTGAATGCGATCAGCTCATCACGGTCCTTCACCTTGAATGCGATGTGCTGCACCCAAATCGGCGTGTTGGGATCGCGCCCCATTTCCGGCTTGGTAGGCAGCTCAAAAAACGCCAGCACATTGCCATTTCCGGCATCCAGAAACAGATGCATGTAGGGATCAGGTTCATGGGTGGAGGGCACATGGTCTTCGGCAATCGCCAGAATGAAATCCATGTTCAGCATCTTGCCATACCATTCAACGGTCTCTTTCGCGTCCTTGCAGCGATAGGCGACGTGGTGAATCTGTTCGATTTTCATGGGCTTACTCCTGTTTCAGGGCTGCGGCGTCCAACGCCTGCTTCAGCACCGCGTTGTCGCCGATGTGGTTTGCCAGAACCAGCACAAGGCGCGCGTTGAACGCATCGCTTTCGGCTTTCTCAAGCCCTTCATGGGCGGCCACCAGATCGGCATAGAAATCGTCTGCCTGGGTCAGATTGGATGAGAGGATCAGATCAGCCATGTCGCTTACTCCTTGCCTGTGGCGCGGCGCACCGCGTGCCGGAATGCATTTTCTTCGTAGGTGTCGCGGCGGGCGGCAACGTGCTGATCGGGACGGATCAGATAGACCGCTCCGCTGGCATCGCCTAAATAGCGGCGCTTCAGCGTCAGGGTCGGGTCGTCTTTGACCGAGAGTACCAGGCGTTTGACGATGATGCCATCGACCTCGATCTCATCTGGTGCATCGGCGTCGATGGTCAGCAGCGTGAACTGTCCAGCCAGTTTAGGCAGTAGAAAGCCATCACCCAAAGGCGCATCGGGACAGGACGCTCCGGGGCGCGTCTGCGTCGGCCCGTTCAACGCATCCGCCGAATTCAGCGACGAGCCGTCATAGACGCAAGGTACGCTCAGGCGGCCAGAATTCACCATCGGGCGGGCGAAGTCATAGTGCTCGCTCAAGTCCAGCACCGCGTCGCGCAGGATGCGGGACATCTGCGATTTCGGGGTGATGAAATCGGTCGAGCGGGTCGAGTTCAGGATGTTTTCGTCCGCGCCGTGAATGCGTTCCTGATCGTAGCTGTCCAGCAAAGATTCAGGTGCGCTGCCATCGATCACCAGTTTCAGTTTCCAGCACAGGTTGTCGGTATCCTGCACGCCCGAGTTTGCGCCCCGTGCGCCAAACGGGCTGACCTGATGGGCACTGTCACCGGCAAAGATCACGCGGCCATGGCGGAATTGCTCCATCCGGCGGCACTGGAAGGTGTAGATGCTGACCCATTCCAGCTCGAAATTTACCTCCTCGCCCAGCATGGCCTTGAGGCGCGGGATCACGTTTTCTGGGCGCTTTTCGCGTTCCTTGTCGATATCCCATCCCAGTTGCAGATCGATGCGCCAGACGCCATCGGGTTGTTTATGCAGCAACGCAGATTGGCCTTTGTTGAACGGCGGATCGAACCAGAACCAGCGTTCCGAAGGGAAATCGGCCTCCATGATCACATCAGCGATCAGGAAGTTGTCTTCGAACACGCGGCCCACAAAATCCTTACCCATCATGGCGCGCATGGGTGAGCCCGCGCCGTCGCAGGCGATGACCCAATCCGCCTCGATGGTGTATGAACCCTCAGGCGTTTCGACCTCAAGCTTGACGTGATCGGGGTGGGTTCCAACGGCTTCGACCTTGTTGCGGCCGCGGATTTCGATCGGTGCACCCTGCGCTTGCAATTCGCGGACGCGGTCGACCAGAAACTGCTCGAAATAGTATTGCTGCAGGTTGATGAAGGCCGGGCGCTGATCGCCGCTGTCGGGCTGCAGGTCGAACTCGTAAACCTGACGTTCGTCGAAGAACACTTTGCCCTTGTTCCAAAGAACGCCCTTGTCCACCATCGGCTGCCCGCAACCCAGTCGGTCGAGGATTTCCAGCGGGCGCTTGGCAAAACAGATGGCGCGGCTGCCAAAGCTGACCTTGTCGTTGTCGTCCAGCACCAGCACCTCAACCCCTTGCTGGGCCAGATCGATGGCGGCTGCCAGACCCACCGGACCGGCCCCGACAACGATGA
This sequence comes from Ruegeria sp. AD5, assembly GCF_056542345.1. Classification (NCBI taxonomy): domain Bacteria; kingdom Pseudomonadati; phylum Pseudomonadota; class Alphaproteobacteria; order Rhodobacterales; family Roseobacteraceae; genus Ruegeria; species Ruegeria sp. AD5. Next base: position 589,913 of record NZ_JBQFZR010000001.1, on the reverse strand, counting down.
CCTTGTGGCGCACGGGCGCTGGCGCGGATTGATCCGGGCTGGCCTCGTAGGCATAAAGTGGAACTTCAAAAATCTTGTTCACTCTCTCTCTCCCATTTCTGGCGCATCGGGCGCACCTCATCTGTTCCCCGGCACAGTTGCGCCGGAGGTCTTGCGTTAGAGTTTCACCGTCAAATCCGGGCCGCCACGATCTGGATCAAATCCGGCCCGGAATTCTTAGCCCTGCAGGGCCTCCCACATCTCCAGATCGCGCTGGGCGGTCCAGATACGGGGCGTGTCGATGCCGCGGGCCTCGTCATAGGCGCGGGCAACATTGAAGGGCAGGCAGTGTTCGTAGATCGCATAGTCGGCGAATTTTGGGTCGCATTCTGCGCGCACGGCGTCCCAGGCTTCTTTCAGCGAACCGCCACGCGCCGCGACCTTTGCTGCCGGGCGGTAGGTGCTTTCCACGAAATCGCGGGTGTTTTCGATGGCCGCGTTGACCATGTCTTTACCGACCAGAGCGTCGCCGCGCCCCGGCGCGATAGCGTCTACGTCGAACCACTTGATCTCATCCAGCGTATCGCCCCAGTCGCTGAAATGCCCGTCGCCGCAATAGCAGGCCGAGTGGTATTCGACGATGTCACCGGTGAACATGACATTCTGATCGGGCACGTGGATGACGATATCGCCAGCGGTATGCGCACGGCCCAGATGCATCAGGTCGATCCGGCGGTTGCCCAGATAAACCGTCATAGTGTCGCTGAAGGTGGTGGTGGGCCATGTGAGGCCGGGGATGCTTTCGTGTCCTTCAAAGAGACGCGGGAAGCGTTGGAATTCGCTGTCCCAGTCTTCCTGACCGCGTTCAACCACCATGGCGCGGGCCATATCCGACATCAGGATCTGTTGCGCACCAAACGCGCTGGCACCTAGCACGCGTACTGCGTGGTAATGGGTCAGCGCCACATGGGTGATCGGCTTGTCAGTCACCGACCGCACGCATTCGATCACCTTGTTGGCCAGACGCGGGGTCGCCTGTGCCTCGACAATCATCACGCTGTCATCGCCGATGATCACGCCCGAATTCGGGTCGCCTTCGGCGGTGAAGGCATACAGCCCTTCGCCCACCTCGGTGAAGCTGATTTTCTTTTCCGACATGTCCCCCTGGGACGCAAATGCCTTGGCCATATCAGTGATTTCCCTTCTGGACAGCGACTGACTTTGATGGTGTTGTCGCCATATGTTTGAACGTCGATTTTTGCCTTATTGGGCAACCGCTTGTGTTGTCATTGCCTGCGCCATCATCCTGCTGTGGATGGGCCGCGAACCGATTTGCAAATGCGGGTTTGTCAAGCTGTGGCATGGTGAAACCTTCAGTTCCGAAAGCTCGCAGCATCTGACCGATTGGTACACGCCCAGCCACATCATTCATGGCTTTCTGTTTTACGGTCTTCTGTGGCTGGTGGCGCGCCGCCTTGCGGTTGGCTGGCGGTTGTTCATCGCCACCTTGATAGAAGTCGCGTGGGAGATTTCCGAGAACACCAATGCCGTGATCGAACATTACCGCGCGGTCACGATCTCGCTGGATTACTACGGCGACAGTGTCGTCAACTCGATCGCCGATATTGGCGCGATGATGCTGGGGTTCTGGTTGGCGCGTCGCCTGCCGATCTGGATGACGGTCACCATTGCGCTGGGATTCGAGATCCTGACCACCACGCTGATCCGCGATGGTCTGACGCTGAACGTGCTGATGCTGCTTTATCCCATCGAGGCCGTTAAGGACTGGCAGAGCGCGCTCTGAATATGCGGGCTGGACCTGCATCAATCTCTGGCGAATGGATTTTCGAGTGCGGGCAGCACGGTGCCGGTGCAATCGCCGAACCCGATGGTATAGCCGTCGCCCTTGGCTGCGCCGGTCAGGGTCAGCGTGTCGCCGTTCTCGATGAAGGTGCGGGTCTCGCCTGTGTCCAGCGTCAGTGGCTCTTTCCCGCCCCAGCTGAGTTCCAGAAGTGATCCGCGCTCTGGCTTGTTCGGCCCCGAAATGGTGCCGGACCCCAACAGGTCGCCCGTGTTCATCGGACACCCAGACGTCGAGTGATGCGCCAACTGCTGCGCCGCCGAGTAGTACATCTCGCGATAATTGGTTCGTGCGATGGTCGTGGCGTCTTTATTCTCGGGCGCCATCGTCACGGCCAAATCGATGTCATAGAGCATCGGGCCGCAATCCTTCAGGTGGTCCAGCAGGGCAAACTCACGGTCGGGCGTATCGCAGCGGAACGGTTCCAGCGCCGCTTTGGTCACGATCCAGGGGCTGATCGAGGTCGCGGTCGCCTTGGCCTGAAATGGCCCCAGCGGCTGGTATTCCCAGGCCTGAATATCGCGTGCGGACCAGTCGTTTAGCAGGACATAGCCAAAGATGTTGTCATCGGCTTCCTGCACTGAAATTGGGCCGTCAGACGGTGTGCCCACGATTGCACCCATCTCTAGTTCGATATCAAATCGACGGCTGGGCAGGAAAGCAGGCAGGTCCTGATCGGGCGATTTCAACTGACCCCAGGGGCGACGGATATCCGTGCCTGAAACGACAACAGACGACGCGCGGCCGTTATAGCCGATGGGGATGTGCAGCCAGTTCGGCGGCAACGCGTTTTCCGGGCCGCGGAACATGGTGCCCACGTTCTGGGCATGGTGGCGGCCCGCGTAGAAATCGGTGTACTCGCTGACGGCAAAGGGCATGTGCATCTCGGCCTCGTCCTGCGGGATCAGCAGACCTTCAATCTTGTGCTGTTCGTCCGAATCTTCAGCCAATAGCGTAGTTAGGCGGTCGCGCAATGCAGCCCATACGGCAGGGCCTTCTTCCATCAGAGGATTCCAGAAGGGCAGATCGAACAGCGGCTCATCCGACAGCGCGATTAATCCATCAGCTTCGGCAGCAGTCACGTCGAAGATCATGTCGCCGATGGCAACGCCGCAGCGGGGCTCGGTGGTTTCGGTCGAGAACACGCCATAAGGCAGGTTGTTCAGCGGGAAGGGGTGGTCGGCGGAATTGGCCGATGCGACCCAGGATTTCTTCAAAGGCATATTGCGTCCTTATGTCTTTCGGTTACGAGGCGGCGCGCAGGGATTTGAAGCCCAGCAGGACTGCCGCCAATATCATGAAGCTGCCACCGATCCGGTCGAGCCAAAGCCTTGCCGGCCCCTGCAGGCGCCGGGCCAGCCAACTGGCAGTGGAGCCATAGGCCATCAGAAACAACCCGTCTATGATCAGATATGTGGCCGAGAGGATGGCGAATTGCGGCCAGAATGGCAGCGCGCCATCGATGAACAGCGGAAACAGAGCGGCGAAGAACACCACCGCCTTGGGATTCGCGGCAGAGGTGATGAAGCCCTGCATCCAGAGCGCCTTGCGGCTGGCACGTGGCGCATCGTTGGTTTCGGCAACGCGTGCCTTCACGATTTGCTTGACGCCGAGATAGACCAGATAGGCCACGCCCAACCACTTGATCACGGTAAAGGCGGTCCCGGACGTGGCGATCAGGGCAGCCAGACCCAGACCGGCGGCCAACATTTGAAAGAAATTGGCCGTCAAATCACCCGCAGCGGTAAAAAAACCTCGCCGCAGCCCATTGGTTGCCGAGTTCGACAGCATCAGCAACTGGCTTGGCCCCGGTGTGCTCATCAGCAGCAACACCGTCGCCACATAGGTGATCCAGATATCAAAACTCATCTCGTCTCCGGTGATCCTTCAACTTGTCACTTGTCGAATAATAGTTGATTTTGTAACTAACAAGGATGACCCAGCCTAAAAATGACCAAAAAGATGAGTTTGATTTGCGAAATTTCCTGCCGTTCCTGTTGAATCAGGCGGCCGAGGAAAGTTCGCTTGAGTTTCAGCGCGTTTACAAGGATCGCTACGGAATGCTGCGCACCGAATGGCGGGTGCTGTTTCATCTGGGCAATCATGGTGAGATGACCGCACGCGACATTGTTGAGCGTGCCAAAATCCACAAAACCAAGGTCAGCCGTGCGGTCAGCCGATTGCAACAGCGCCGATATTTGCAAAGGTTGCGGGATGAAAATGACCGGCGGGTTGAGCGGCTATCGCTGACCTCGGCTGGCCAGAAGGTTTATCGCGAGTTAAGCGGTATCGCGCAGGATTATGATCAGAAACTGGCATCGCGTTTCACCACGGGTGAGGCCGCCTTGCTGCGCATGATGCTGCGACGTCTGGCGGGAATGGATTAGGGTACTGGTAATCCGGTACAGCTGCCCCCAGATCAACGTCATAACGGACACAGGAACGACACATGACAGCGCCGGTTTCCCCAACGGCAAAATCCCATGATCTGATAGATTGGTTGGTGACCCGAGGCCTGGAAGGGGCCGACAAACAAGAACTTCTGGACGGGTATTGCACCCGTTTAGTTGATCTTGGTGTGCCCTTGATGCGCTTTCATGCGGCGCAACCGGCCTTGCATCCAGTCTATGGCGGAACGGGCTATAGCTGGTACCGCAGCAAAGGAAGTAATCTGGAAACCTTCGAGTATTCCGAAGAGCCCAGTGAAGTTTGGACACAAAGTCCGCTGTATGCCGTATTGCACGAAGATATCGATGCTATCCGTGAACGGCTGGTCGATCAGAACGAACCCAGCCGTTTTCCCCTGCTGAACGAGTTGCGGGAAAACGGGGCCACGGACTATTACGCGACTGGCATCAGCTTTGATGTGCCGGCTCAACGCAACCCCTATGATGCGAAAGAGGCAATCGACGGCGTCTTGATGTCCTGGTCCAGCAATGCGCCGGAAGGATTCTGCGACGATGATCTGGACGTGATCAATACGGCGCTACCGCATCTGGGGCTGGCTCTGAAGTCAGCCTCGAACGCGCGGGTGTCGAAAGATTTGATGCGGGTTTATCTGGGGCGCGATGCCGGTCGTCGGGTCTTGTCCGGTGAAATCCGTCGCGGGTCACTGCAGCAGATTGATGCGGTGATCTGGAACTTCGATCTGGAAGGGTTCACCAGCCTGTCAGAAGAGATGCCAGGGATCGAAGTTATAGATATGCTGAATGACTACCTGGGTGTGGTGGTCGATGTTGTTCATCAATGCGAAGGCAACATCCTGAAGTTCATGGGCGACGGTGTCATGGCGATGTTTGATGTCGGCGAGATCGATGCCGATGCCCGCGCCGCGCTGGCTGCGGCGACCATGCTGCAAGAGCGCATGGCCGAATTGAACACTCAGCGGAGTTCACGGGGTCAACCGGTTTCGAACTATACGCTGGCATTGCACTCTGGTGAGATCCTCTATGGAAACATTGGCTCCGAAAGTCGGCTGGATTTCACGGTAATTGGTCCGGCGGTCAACCAGACTTCGAGAATCGCGGGAATGCACAGGTCACTGGGGCAGCGCATCCTGATTTCCGACGATGTCGCCCGCGCGGCGCATCCTTGCGATCAGGACCTGATTTCGGTCGGGCGCTATATGTTGCGGGGTGTGGCAGAGCCGAAAGAGCTGTTTACGATTTACAGAAGGGCTGACTAACCGATCACTGACACCTGTGCCAGTGCGTGCGACTGCTGATGCGCACGATTTCATAGAATGAAATCGATCCGGAAACTTTTAAAGTTTCCGGGGTCTTGGGCGGATGTGTTGGGTAATTCGAGCTGTGGTCGCTCAGAAATCGATCTCAACACCCGGCAAGCTCAGTTCCTTCATCATGTCGCGCAACTCCTGACGTGCTGCGATGTTAGAGATATTGAGCTGCTTGACCCCGATATCTTTGAGGTCCAGCAAAGTCAGCCCGCGCGGGAACAACTCGCGGAAAATCACTCGCTCGGAAAAGCCCGAGGCGACGCGGAAGCCGATGCGCTGTGACAGCATCTCGATCGCGCGTTGCATCTTTTCCTTGTTGACCATGCGCTGGGTGCCGACCCGGTTGCGGACGACGACCCAGTCGATCGGTTTCAGCCCAGCTTGGGCGCGCAGTTGGCGGGCATTCCAGACCATCTCGGAATAGACTGAGGGGCCAAGGATTCTCTCACCTTTGGAATCGATCCGCGCCAGCAGGTCAAAATCGATGAAACTGTCGTTCAGCGGTGTAATCAGCGTATCGGCCAGCGAATGTGCAACCTGGCTGAGTCGAGTGTGCGAACCGGGGCAGTCGATCAGGATGAAATCGCTATCGCTTTCCAGTTCGGCTACGGCGGCTGAAAGGCGGTGGTCATAGATGTTTTCACCGGGTTGCAGAGCGCTGGCGTCAATCTCGGGCAGGTCGTGGTGGCGTGGGCTGGGCAGAGACAGGTCCGAGCCGTTCAGGAAATTCAAGCGGTTCTCGAAATAACGACCCAGACTGCGCTGCCGCAGGTCAAGATCGAGTGTGCTGACCTTGTGCCCCAGCCGTGCCAATGCAGTGGCCACATGCATCGACACGGTTGATTTGCCTGCGCCGCCCTTTTCGTTCCCGACCACAATGATATGTGCCATGCCTGTATTCCCAAGTCCCGCCGTGTTTGCCTACACGTTGTTGGCAGCCACTATATGTTGTGTAGGCCGGGAAGGGAAGAACCTCGGGCCGTCTTGAGCGGTATTATCAAGCCTCAAATTGGAAAAGTGCTTGGTACTTGGGGGTTAGGGTAAATCCTTGCCAAACACACACCCCTGTTTCACTGTCCATCCTATGGATTTGTGATCGAGGGCAGCCATTGGATCATCTGTTTCTGAACGTTTTGAACGTGGTTCTGCCTGTCCTGATTTGCGCTGGAATCGGTTACGCTCTGGCTTTGATCAGGGCCCCCTATGACAACAAGGTTATTGGCGGGATCGTCTCGCGGGTCGGGTATCCGACGCTGATTATCTCGCACCTTTCAACCACCCAGATTGCGGTCGGCACCTTTCTTGATGTCATGATGGCCGCCGCTTTGGCGATTGCAGGTTTTGGGCTGTTGGGGCTTGTCGCGCTCAAACTGATGCGGCTGCCGGTGCGGGCATTTCTGACGCCACTGATGCATGGCAATGTCGGCAATATCGGCCTGCCCATTACCCTTTTGGCGCTGGGCGATGCGGGAATGGCCTATACGATGGCATTTGTGGTGGTTGTGCTGATCAGTATCTTCACGATCGGCATGTGGATTCCGGCCGGAGAGTTCTCACCCAAGAAACTGGCGACTTCGCCGATTATTTACGCGGTCGCACTGTCGCTGGTGTTGATGGCGACGGGCACCAGCCTGCCGCAACCGGTGGCCAAATCCTTTGATATTCTGGGCGGTCTTTCAATCCCGCTGATGTTGCTGACGCTGGGCCACACGCTGGCGACCCTGCGGATCAAAAGCCTTGGCCGAGCCGTTTTGCTGACAGCGCTGCACCTGCTGATGGCTGCGGTGATTGCCAGTGCGTTGGTCTGGAGCTTCGGCTTCACCGGGGCTGAGCGGGGCGCGGTGATCCTGTGCTGTTTGATGCCCTCCTCTGTCGCGACCTATTTGTTTATCGATCAGCATGTGCCGGAATACGGACCCGATGTGGCCGGGTTCATTCTGGTTTCGACTCTGTCCACGATCCTGGTGCTGCCAGTGGCGCTGTCCTACTGGATCTAATAGGCGCTGGGCGCGCAGCGCGCTAAAAACAGTATCTATCAGCAAAAAACCGTTTAATAATAGGCACAACACCGTGCCCGAAGGGCCAGCGCGCTATTCCTGAACGGGGGACAGGCAGATGCCAAAAGACGTCACTGAGGACATATCCGGCGCGGGAGGGGCACGTCTGGTTCTGGTGATGACCGCGCTGTGCATGATGGTTGTTGGCTTCAACACAACCGCCGTTGCGACGATCCTGCCAAATCTGAAGGCCGAGTTCGATCTGTCGCCTTCCAGCCTGCAATGGGTGATGGCGATCTATACGGTGGTTAGCGCGACCCTCGTCACCATCGTCAGCCGACTTGGCGATATCACCGGCAAGATGGGCGTCTTCTTTGCCGGAATGATCGTGTTCGGTCTTGGCTCGGCCCTTGTGTTGTTTTCACAGGATGCAGCCATGTTGCTGGCAGGCCGCGGGGCCCAAGGTGCCGGGGCGGCAGCGCTGTTTGGCACCTCGCTTTCGCTGCTAACTGCCGCCACGCCCGAGGAACAACGGGCCAGCGTCACCGGTGCCTGGGGCGCAATCGTCGGGCTGGCAATCGGCGTTGGTCCGATTGTTGGCGGCGCGTTTGCACATTACCTCAGCTGGCGCGGCGTATTTGCCACCGATCTTGCGCTGCTGATCGTGGCGTTTGCGGTCGGGTTGCGGGTCAGCAAAGAGCATTACGTGCCCGACACGCGTCTTGCAGGCGCAAAGTTCGATCTTGCGGGTGCAGTCGCGCTGGTCCTGCTGCTTGGCCCGCTATCCTTTGCGCTCAGCAACGGGGAAAGTCACGGATGGGCCACAAGATCGACCTTGATCCCGCTTGCCGTGTCGGCTGTAGCGGTGATTGCACTGATCATCACCTCGCGCCGCAGCGCGGACCCCCTGATCGAGTTGCGGTATTTCCGCCACCCCCGTTATTTCATGGCGGCGGCAGGGATGTTCATTACCGGTTTCGCGCTGTTCAGCTTTTTCGTCTATTTCAACGTCTTCGTGCAATCGCCAGATGCGTTTGGCCTTTCCGCTGTTGGGGCGGGGGTGGCGATCCTGCCGTTGAGCCTCAGTATGTTCGTCGTGTCCGTGGTGGCTCCGCGTTTTCTTGCACCTTACAGTTTTCGATGGCCGGTGATCCTGGGCATGGGGTTCATGACCTGTGGGTTCATGCTGTTGACGACAACGACGAACACAACAGGCATGGGTGCGATTTGGTGGAAGCTGGTGATTATCGGGATCGGGCTTGGCATCGGTTTTTCGTTATTGCCGCGTCTCGGGCTGCGCTTGTTGCCGGAAGAACATATGGGGCAGGGCTCGGGCGTGGTGAATGCGTTCCTCTATTTTGGTGCCACCCTTGGTGCCGTGGTTGGAGGTCTGGCCGAAGCGATCACCACCCGACGCGGCCTGTCCGAAGTGATCAACGCCTTGCCCACCGGGTCCGAGCAACGGGCCGACCTGGCCCATGCACTGACACATGGCACCGCCAGTCAGGTGCAGCAGCTTATAGCGGCGCTTGATCCGACCACGGGCGAAGCTTTGGCGCGCGCCTTGCGAGATCTGCAGGATGATGCATTTAACAGTGCCATGCTTGTCGCCGCTATCGCTGCGCTTTTGGGGATGATCCTGGCTGCCGTAATGCTGCGAGGCCCGGTGCCTCCACCGCACAGCGCGGTTGATCTGACAAGGGACTGATCGTCGGTGGGGCCACTTGTGACCGGCACTCAATCGGCCTAGGCTTTTGTCATGTGTGGAAAGTTTGCAGCCGGTCACCTGACGCAGCGGGAAATGCTGGCGATTACCGAGTATTTTCTCTACGGCAAGGTCTCGCCTGATCTGCCCGAGCAGCTGCCTTCGGGTGGGTACAATGTGTCTCCGACCAATCGGGTTGGCATGGTCCGTTGGGACGGCGATCAGGCCGAATTGGCTACTGCGCGCTGGCAAATCAAGGATCCGCGCAGCAAGAAGCCGATGATCAATTCGAAGATCGAAAATGTCAGCTTCTGGCAGCAATACTGGAACAAGGGGCGCTGTCTAATTCCGGCACTGGGATATTACGAGTGGCCCAAGGACCAGGGCCATGATTGCCCGGTCTACATCACGGTTCAGCGCAATGCCCCGGTGATGTTTTTTGCGGGGTTTTACAGGACTGATGACGGCAGCCATAGCTGTACGATCCTGACCCGGACACCCAGCCCGCAGATCGCGCATATTCACAGCCGAATGCCGGTGATCCTGACCCCGGATGAGATCGAAAACTGGCTATCAGGCGTCACGACCACGCAAGAGGCGCAGCAGTCGTTGGGTGCGCAGTACGAAGGCCGGTTTGAATATCACACCGTCAAACCCATCAAGCGCGGAGCTGAGGGCGAAGATATGATTGAGCCTTACACGCCCCCGGTCCAGACCGGGTTTGATTTCTGAAACAGCCGCAAAGTGCAGTGGGGTAATTCCAAAACAAAAAAAGGCCGCCCAATTGGACGGCCTTTCGCATTTCAACCAGGTCGGGATTAGAAGCCCAGACCTTCGTATTTCTTCTTGAACTTCGACACGCGGCCGCCTGCGTCCATCAGGCGCGACGAACCACCGGTCCATGCGGGGTGCACGGAAGGGTCGATTTCCAGAGCCAACTGGTCGCCTTCGCTGCCCCAGGTGGATTTCATCTGAACCACAGAGCCATCGGTCATTTTGACGTTGATGACGTGATAATCGGGATGGATGTCTTTTTTCATCTTTCCGCTCCTTACGCCTCGGCGCCAGCCTTGGGCTTGTAGTTGGTGACTTCTGCGATACGCGCGGATTTACCACGGCGCGAGCGCAGGTAGTAAAGTTTGGCGCGACGAACGCGGCCACGGCGGACAACGGTGATGCTGTCGATATTGGTCGAATGCAGCGGGAACACACGCTCCACGCCTTCGCCAAACGAAATCTTGCGAACGGTGAACGAACCGGCGATGCCGCTGCCACCTTTGCGCGCGATGCAGACGCCTTCATAGTTCTGCACACGGGTACGCGACCCTTCGGTCACTTTAAAGCCGACACGGATGGTGTCACCGGCTTTGAAATCGGGGATGTCTTTCCCCAGGGCGGCAATCTGTTCCGCCTCAAGCTGTGCGATCAGGTCCATCGCAGTTACTCCTATCTGCTCGTGGTTGGTCCACGAAGTTTGGGCACGGCCTGAGAGCTCTTGGTCTTCACCGGGTCCTGCGCACAGCCCGCCAGAGGTCAGATCGAATGTTCCTTTTGGTCCGGTCCGCCCTGTCGCGCCGGTGCCGAAGAAAGCTGGGCGTCACGTCAGGATGCAAACCAAAACACCGGAGTCGCATAACGCCACACCGGATTGCGCTGCTTTACGGGCTTTGCGGGCGGGGATCAAGCCTTATTCTTGGTGAAACAGGTGAGTTTTTGCCACCCGTCAAATCCACCGTTGCCTTGTTAACCAGATCAGGCATTCTGGGATTAATTATAAGAGCAGATATTTGATACAGGATCATAAGATGCGCAAAGCACTTCTGCTGGCCGTTATGGCGCTTGCAATTGTCTCATGTGGTCGCCGCGGCCCGCAACCTCAGGCGGTTGAGCCGCAGGCCTTCGCGGACACGACCCCGCCTTCGATCATCTACCCCGCCTTTGGTGACGCTGACCCGCACCCGTGGGAAGGTCGCCACCCCGGCCAGTACCCCGTGCACGGGCTGGATGTCTCGCGTTGGCAGGGGCCGATTGATTGGCGCACCGCACAGAAGAACGGTGTCAGCTTTGCCTTCATCAAAGCCACCGAGGGCGGAGATTTTACCGACCCGATGTTCGACGAGCACCGACGCGGCGCACAAGCTGCCGGAGTGCCGTGGGGGGCCTATCACTATTACTATTTCTGCCGTCCGGCCCATGAACAGGCGCGTTGGTTCATCCAGAACGTGCCCAAAGGGGCCGACCTGCCGCATGTGCTGGATATGGAATGGACGCCTCATTCCAAAACCTGCACCCTGCGCCCTGATGGCCGAACCGTTCGGGCCGAGGCGCAGCGGTTCCTTGATATTCTCGAGCGCCACTATGGCCGACGCCCGATTGTCTACACGACGGTAGATTTCTACGGCGACACCGATATCGGACGACTTCCCAAAACTGAGTTCTGGCTGCGCTCGGTCGCGGGCCACCCGCGCAACGTTTATCCAGGCTCGGTCTGGCGGTTCTGGCAATACACCGGCACCGGGCTGGTGCCGGGGGTTCAGGGTAAGGTGGACATCAACACCTTCAATGGCACGCCGGAAACCTGGGCGTTGTGGAAGGCAACCCGTTAGTCTTAGCCCTTATCTTCTGATTTTCGATAGGCGTCCCACAGATCGGGCCGCCGTTCGCGGGTGATCTGTTCCGACATTTCATGACGCCAATCCGCAATGCGTCCATGGTGGCCTGACATCAGGATCTCGGGGATCGGGCGGCCTTTCCAGTCGGCGGGGCGGGTGTATTGCGGATGTTCCAGCAGGCCCGACGAAAAGCTTTCTTCCTCGGCTGAGGCCTGATTGCCCAGCACACCGGGGATCAGCCGCACAGTCGAATCGATCAGCGCCTGCGCCGCGATCTCACCACCGGTCATGACAAAATCGCCAAGGCTGACCTCCTGCACGCCGTAATGCTCCAGCACGCGCTCATCGACGCCTTCGAAACGACCACATAACAGGGTCATGCCATCGCAGCGAGCCAGGTTTTGCATCATTTTCTGATCCATCCGACGCCCACGCGGGCTGAGGTAGATCAACGGCCAGTTGCCCCGGATGCCCGCCATCGTATGCTCAATGGCCTCACCCAGCACATCGGCACGCAGGACCATGCCTGCACCGCCGCCCGCCGGGGTGTCATCCACATTGCGGTGCTTGCCGATCCCGAATTGGCGCAAATCCACAGTTTCCAACTGCCATAGCCCTTCTTGCAGGGCCTTGCCGGTCAGGCTTTCGCCCAGAACACCGGGGAAGGCAGATGGGAACAACGTGATGATCTTGGCCTTCCACACCCCGTGCAGATCGGGCGTCGGCGTCATCAACTCGCGCGGCTTCAACGTTGGACGGATGGCTTTGCGGCCATGGGACTTTCCGGGTTTATCTGTCATCTCGAGCCGATCAGATCATTCTGGGTGCTTTGAACCAAAGCCGTCTTTTGATCGATCAGCGCAGCATCGTCCAGATCGGATCGGTTCATTTCCAGCATCTGCTGCAAGACATCCTCGGGCAGGCGTGGGTTTGATCGGGTCGGGCCTACCAATTCGGCGGCTTTGTCCGCAGGCAGGTCAAGGAATTCAGCAAAAGTGCTTCCAAGCCCATGTCGCTGGCCCTGCAGGTCTTCCAGCCATTCGGTGCGGACCGAGACCGAGGGCAAACGGTCGCGCACAGCCGCAGCAGCAATCTGAGGCGACGGCACCGGTTCAAGCCGGGCGCGAAAGGTCTCAAAATCCTGAATCAGGCGCGATCGTTGCAGATCATGCGCCCACAGGCTGCGTAGCCAGCTTCCCCGTTGGCGCAGCGAGTAGTAGATCGTGATATGCACCTCTTCCCCGGCAAACCGGTCGCGGATCAGGCCGACAAGGCACGAGGCGAGCTCGGGCGCGGCCTCATATCCCACCGCGACATTGCGGCTGGGGCGCAGGCCCGAGAAATTCTCTTCGCTCAGAACCAGCCCACGTTTCTGGCCGAATTCCAGCGAATTCAGAAAGTGCCGCATCTGATCCTTGAAATCGCTCATCGCGCCGGGGGTGCCGTAGACGGAATAGCGTGTGGCTGCTTCGGACAAGCCGGTTTTGCGGGTCCGATAGGGCAGGACCAACGCATGGTGCGGCCAGATCAGTGAGCGGTTTTCGAACAGAAAGGACTGTGCCGCCGTCGTCCCGGTCTTGTGCAGACCCAGATGCAGCAACACGCGGCGCATTACAGCAGGCCCTCGGGCGGATCAGCGATGATGCGGCCCTTGTCCAGATCAACGGTCGGAACGGATTCGAGTGTAAACGGCAGCAGCACGGTGGCCTTTAAGCCCGGCCCATGCAGTTCCAACAGATCCGCCGCACCGTGATTTTGCACCGATTTCACTCGGCCCAGCAGCGTGCCGCCGGTGTCATAAACCTCAAGCCCGATAAGGTCGGTGTGGTAAAACTCATCATCCGGCAGCGAAGGCAATTGATCACGTCGCGCATAAAGGCGCAGGCCGTTCAGAGCATCTGCCGCTTCCTTGGTTTCAACCCCACCCAGCCGGGCGGCAAAGCCGTTCTTGATCGCGCGGGTCAGGACCACCGGATAGCGCTCTTTGCCGGTCTCATCGGTCAGCGGCGAATAGCCTTCGATATCCTCAGGAACGGCGCAGAAGCTTTTCAGCCGCACCTCGCCGCGCACCCCATACGAGCCCGCGATGCTGCCCACGCAGATCAGATCACTCATTTCGACCATCCGTCACACATAGCCCGTCCCGCCATTGCCCGATCACCTCGCACGCCTCGCGCTGGTTCGAGCGCTCGAAGAATACGCCCACAATAAAGGCGATCGCCAGCAGGATGGGAAGCCGTAACAATCCGAACATGTCTAGCGCACCTCGATGGGCAGAGAGGTGTCTCTGCATTCCCAGCCGACCTGCTCCAGTTCCGGCGTATCGGATTGGGCCTCGGGCCAGCCCAAGCAGAAATATCCGATCAACCGCCAGTCCTCGGGGACATCCAGATCGCGCACCATCTGGTCCGGGTCGAGGATCGAGACCCAACCCAGCCCCAGCCCTTCTGCCCGTAAGGCAAGCCAGAACAGGGTGATGGCTGAGACCACAGAATAGCGCCGCATCTCGGGCATAGTGCCCGCGCCCAGACCTTGGCCTTTGTCGGTGGCATCGTCGCAGAACACGGCCAATTGCACCGGGGCTTCTTTCATCCCGGTCAGTTTCAACTGGCTGTACAGCTGCGCCTTTTCGCCGGAATACCCGCTCAGCGCCTGTTCGTTTGCGGCTTGGAAATTCTTCAACGCCGCGTCACGCGCGGCCTGAGTTTCGACGCGGATCACGCGCCAGGGTTCGCTCAGCCCAACCGAAGGGGCCAGCCGAAACGCGTCGAGGCAGCGCGCAAGCACTGCCTCGTCAATTGCATCCGTGCGGAACCGGCGCACATCACGCCGGAGCCGCATCAACAGATCGAACTGCGTGCGAAAATCGTCGGAAAAGGCCTGATCCTGCACGCGCCCGACTGCTTATTCTTCTGCAGCAGCTTCTTCAGCCGGTGCAGCCGCCGCTTCGGCAGCTTCAGCAGCCTTGGCAGCTTTCTCTTCCGCGCGTTCCTGAGCTTTCTTGCCCGGAGTACCCTTGTTGGGGTTGTTGCGCTCGGCCTTGTCGCGTGCGCCAGCAGCTTCCAGCATGCGTGCGATCCGGTCGGTGGGCTGTGCGCCCTGATCCAGCCAGTACTGGATGCGCTCCATGTTCATTTTCACGCGCTCTTCGCTGTCTTTCGGCAGCAGCGGGTTGTAGGTGCCCAGTTTCTCGATGAAACGGCCGTCGCGCGGCATGCGGCTGTCAGCCGCAACGATGCGATAGAAGGGACGTTTTTTCGAGCCGCCGCGGGCGAGACGAATTTTCATTGCCATGGTGGTATCTCCTTTGAATGGCGTATCCGGTGATAGACCGGCTTAGTTCTGGTGTTTCTTGTGGTGTCGGATGACTTCCTGAATGATGAAATTCAGAAAAGCCTTGGCGAAATCGGGGTCCAGATCGGCCTCTTTCGCCAGGTCTTCTAACCGTGCGATCTGCGCGGCTTCGCGCGAAGGATCGGACGGGGGAAGGTCGTGTGCGGCCTTGAGCTTGCCAACAGCCTGCGTGTGCTTGAACCGCTCTCCTAGCGTGTAGACAAGGATCGCATCCAGCCGGTCGATGCTTTCGCGATGGTCTTTCAACAGCGCCGCGGCCTGTGTCACGGGGTTGTTCATTGGCCGGTCCTTTCGGTGGTCAAATCAATCTGCGGATGACGCCAGATCTGGGCGTGTTTGCCCAAAAGTTCGGCTCTCTCAATCTCCAGCGTTGCGCCCAGCCGTTCGGCCAGCGCGCGCGAGCGATCATTGGCATGGGCGATGTAAGAAATCACACCGTTCAGCCCCTGATGCTGCGCTGCATAGTCGCGTGCAGCCGCGGCGGCCTCAAAGCCCAGACCTTTGCCTTCGGCCTCGGCCATCAGCGTCCAGCCCAGCTCGGGCTCCGCCCAGCCGGGTACGTAGATCATGCCTGCCCATCCCACGAATGCGCCGCTGGTCTTTTCAGTCAAATGCCACAGACCATAACCGCGCAGCGCCCAATGACCCAATCTGTTCGAAAGAGAGCTCCAGCTTCCAAGCGCGTCCTTGGGACCACCAACCATATGGCTGCGCTCGGTCGCGTAGAACGCGGTCATCGCAGGAAGATCGTCCAGATGCGGCGCGCGAAGGATCAGGCGATCGGTTTCGACGGTGGGTATAGTGAACGAGGTCATGCGTATGCCTCCACGCCACCGTTTACCAGATCGGCAGGCGCAGAATGACGCCAGACCTGCATCGCCCCGAAAGCCGGGTGTTCGAACATATATTCGAACTGCGCGCCCAGCCGTTCCGCGACAGCCTTGCTGCCCAGATTATCCGGATCGATCAGCGAGATTGCGGTTTCCCAGCCCAGCACGTCATAGGCATGTGCACGTGCAGCCAGTGCCGCTTCGGTCGCATAACCCTTGCCGGTGGCGTGGTTCATCAGGGTCCAGCCAATTTCGGGCTCGGGCCAGCTATGCGGGTTCCACAAGCCAACATGGCCTACATAGGTGCCCGTGTCTTTTTCCTCGACACCCCAGAAGCCATATCCCCGCATCGCCCAGTGGCCTAACAGCATCGCAACAGCGCGCCATGTCTCATCCGGGCGTTTCGGGCCGCCGACGAATTTCGAGGCGTCGCTGGCAAAAAACTCTGCCTCAGCCTCAAAATCGGCCTCGCAGGGGGCCCGCATGATCAGGCGTTCGGTTTCCAGCGTTGGTATGGCCATGGCAAGTGTCATGCCTGCACCTCGCCGTATCGCCAGACATGCTGTGTTGGACCAAAGGCGCTTTCGGCAACGGCGTCGCGCGTTGCACCCAGACGCTGTGCCAATGCGTTCGAACGAGCGTTGGACTGCGAAACGTAGCTTACGAACTGGCCGGATCCGAGCAGATCAAGCCCAAAATCGCGAACGGCGCTGCACGCTTCGGTCGCGTAACCTTGCATGCGGAACTTGCTATCAAACATATAGCCAAGCTCGGGCTCGTGATCGTCCCATTCGAGGCCCAGAATGACGAAGCCAATGACCTGATCATCGTCTTTAAACGTGACGGTGAACAAGCCGTGACCATGCAAAAGCCAGCCTGATGTGTAGTAGGAAAACTCAGTCCAGGCGTCTTGCTCGGTATCGCCAAAGCTGTCCTTGCAGATCGATGTCCACACCGGCAGGTCGTCCAGAGTGGGTGCACGCAGAACCAGCCGCCGGGTCTCAATGACCGGCAGGGCCGCGCGATACTGCGCTGCTGCCATCGCCGCCTTTCCGGACGGGGGCTGGGTGCAGCGTGCTGACGTCACTTTTTCTTTCCAAAACCGCTCAACCCCGGGGGCAGGCCCATGCCGCCACCCAGTCCGGGCAGACCGCCGGGCATCTTACCGCCCATCGCTTTGGCGGCTTGTTCCAGCGCCTTGGGGTCCATGCCCGCAGCCATTTCCTCGGGGCTTGGGCCACCTTTGCCGAACATGCCTTTCATGGCCTGTTTCAGCATCTTGCCTTTGCCCATCTTGCCCATCTTTTTCATCATGTCGGACATCTGCCGGTGCATCTTGAGCAGCTTGTTGAGGTCGCTGACCTCCATACCCGAACCGGCGGCGATGCGTTTCTTGCGGCTGGCTTGCAGCAGTTGCGGGTTGGCGCGTTCGCGTTTGGTCATCGACTGGATCAGCGCGATTTGCTGGCGCAGGATTTTATCGTCCAGACCGGCCTGATCCATCTGCTTGGCCATCTTGTTCATGCCCGGCATCATACCCATCATGCCCTGCATGCCGCCCATCTGGATCATCTGCTCCAGCTGCATTTTCAGGTCGTTCATGTTGAACTGACCTTTGACCATGCGCTTCATCATGCGCTCGGTCTGTTCCATCTCCATCGTTTCCTGGGCCTTTTCGACCAGAGCGACGATGTCGCCCATGCCCAGAATACGCCCCGCGATCCGGTCCGGCTCGAAGGTTTCGAGCGCGTCCATCTTCTCGCCCAGACCAACAAAGCGGATCGGCTTGCCGGTGACTGCGCGCATCGACAGCGCCGCACCGCCACGTCCGTCACCGTCCATCCGGGTCAGGACCACGCCCGAGATGCCGACCTTGGCATCAAACTCTTCGGCCACTTCAACAGCGACCTGACCGGTCAGGCCGTCGACCACCAGCAGCGTCTCGCGCGGGTCGACCACGTTACGAACCTGCTCGACCTCGTCCATCAGGACTTCGTCGATATGCAGACGACCCGCGGTGTCGAGCATATAGACGTCATAGCCGCCGAGCGTTGCCTGTTGCTTGGCGCGCTTGGCGATATCAACCGGCGTCTGACCGGGTACGATCGGCAGCGTATCTACACCAACCTGCGTGCCCAGAACCGCAAGCTGATCCATCGCCGCTGGGCGATAGACGTCGAGCGAGGCCATCAGGACCTTCTTGCCCTCTTTCTCTTTCAGGCGTTTCGCCAGCTTACCGGTGGTGGTTGTCTTACCGGAACCCTGCAGGCCGACCATCAGGATCGGGGCAGGCGGGTTGTCGATCTTCAGCGCGCCGGGGTCTTCTTCGCCACGCAGTGTATCAACCAACGCGTCGTGCACGATCTTGACGACCTGCTGGCCGGGCGTGATCGATTTGGTGACAGCTTGACCGGTCGCCTGTTCCTGTACTTTCTTGACGAACTCGCGCGCCACCGGCAGCGAGACGTCGGCCTCAAGCAGGGCAACGCGGACTTCGCGCAGGGCGGTTTTCACGTCTTCTTCAGACAGGGCACCCTGTTTGGTCAGCCGGTCAAAGACGCCGGAAAGGCGTTCGGATAGATTTTCAAACATGCCTTCGGCCTCCTTAGCCGGTTATCTGGTGGCGTGCCCTAGATAGGACGCGTCGGTTAAATGCACAAACGCCCCCACGGGCGAAACTCGCTGGTGGGGGGCGATCCCTGAACGACTCAAGGGACCGGAAGATCAAGCGCTTCCGGATGTTGGTGGCGACTTAGGCCGATTGGCTGGCAGAGTCAACCTTGCGCGCCGGAAGCCAGTCATTGATCGCATCAACCAGCCGATGCGCGCCGCGCCCGCTGGAATAAGCCTCGACAATGGGATGCCGTCCGGCGCTCATGCCTTCATCCAGTATCAGGACAGGGCGATAGAGGGTCGATGTGCCATTGTCGCTACGTGAGGTCGTGCTTTCGGTTTCCGCGTGCGAGAGGTGCGAGAGCTCATGTTCCACGGCATCATATCCAAAGACTGACTGTCTGCGGATCAGGATGCTGTTATTATTGCGATCCAGTATGACCTGCACGCGCCGGACAAAGGCGCAAAATGCACCAAAACCCATGCCTCCGCCGAATAGTGCGAAGAAAATGCCGAACAAGATACCCTCGCCACCTTCACTGGCCAAGAAGACGCCCGCGCCGACAAATGCCAGAATGAAGAAAACCAGCGTGATGCCGATGAACCATGGCGTATTGGACAGGATCAGTTGGCTCGGAGTGTTGCGCGTGACTTTCATGGCGGCACGCTAGCACCGAATGCCGCGCCTGTCGTGGCTTGAATTTACCTGTCGGTTGGGCGATGAGCGCGCCATACGAGGAGGTTCCCATGGACGCATCATCTGTCTTTCAGGATACGTTGCCGCTCAGCTCGGATGCGCTTTTGGCGCAGTTGGATGAATGGGGGCTGCCCCATCGGTTGCATACTCATATCCCGCTGCGCACGGTTGAGGATGCAAAGGGGGTGGAAGGCCAGTTCATGGTGCCGGGTGAAAACACATTGCGGCTCAAGAACCTGTATCTGCGCGACAAGAAAAAGCGGAATTATCTAATGACGCTGGAACAGAGCCGCGAGATCGACCTCAAGGCGCTGGGCGCGGAGTTGGGGGTTGGCAACCTGTCCTTCGGCTCGGCGGATCGGCTGTTCCAGAACCTCGGCATCCGCCCTGGCGCGGTCAGTCCGCTGGCGATGATCAACGGCGTTGAGAACAACGTTAAGTTCTTCATGGACGCCGCCGCGCAACAGGCCGATGTCATCAACATGCACCCTTTGGTCAACGACCGAACCGTCGTTTTGTCGCGCGAAGACCTGATGGTGTTCTTTGATAAGATCGGGTGCGAGATAAACTGGCTGCCGTGATCACCCTTCAAGCGCTTCGTTCAAAGCGGCAGCGACATGGGCGGCGGAGGGGTTGACGAACAGGTGACCGTCCGCCTCGAACACCGGATCGTCCAGATGATCGGGGAAGGCCAGAGGCAACTCGGTACAGGCCAGCAAGATCGCGGTTCCGGGTGTGGCGTGTTTGTTGCAGAAGGCCAGCAGGCGCGCATGTGCGGTGTCGGATGCGCCGCCGTAGAAATCACTGTCGATCATCGCCTGCATCTCGGCGATCTCGGGCTCGGGCAGGCGTGTGTTTGCCGTGATACCCTCGGCGGCCAGCCGGTCGGCATAGTTTGTGGCCCGCATGGTGACTGCGGTTCCAAGGACCAAAGCATTGGTGGCGCCGGTCGAGGCGGTCGCGTCGGCGGTTGCGTCAAAAATGCTGAGAATAGGCATGGAGACGCCTTCGCGGATCGCGTGAAGCCGCGCGTGTGGCGTATTGGAGGCGATGATGCCGAAATCGCAGCCTGCGTGTTCCAAAGTCAGCAGTGCTTCGCGGAACACCGCGTCGAAAGCGGCCCAGCTGTCTTCGTCACCGGCCACGCCGCGCAAGGCGCGGGTTTTGGCTTGGGTGACGGATTCGATGGTCATGGGTGGGATGGGCAGCGGCGATCCGTGGCCGCGTTCAGCAAAATACCGACCCGCGCCTTCAGCGATCGCCCGGTAGTAGTCGACAGTTGAGGCCCAGCCAACACCACCCAATATTCCAATCTTTTTCATGTGAACCGTCCAGTCTGCCGATTTGCCTCGGCGCAGACTGGACGGTTCAAGGGGGTCAGGTCAATCAGGCTGCCAGCTTGGTGACAGCTTTCTGCGCATTGGACAGGGTTGTTTCGGGGTCCAGTGCCATGCGATCTGCGGCGATGACCTCGACATCATGGATGCCGATGAAGCCCAGAACATGCCGCGCATAGGTGGTGGCAAAGTCGATCTCGGAGCCCACCGCCGTACCGCCCGATGCAACAGCAAGGATGGCGCGTTTGCCTTCCAGCAGACCTTTCGGTCCTTCTTCGGTATAGGAGAATGTCAGACCGGCACGGGCGACCAGATCAATCCAGGCCTTGAACGCGGCGGGAACTGAGAAGTTGTAGATTGGCAGGCCGATGACGATCGTGTCGGCCTTTTGCAACTCGGACACCAATTCGTCCGACAGGGCCAGCAGGTCTTTCTGTACCGCGTCACGCTGGTCGGCGGGGGTGAAATTGGCGCCGATCCAGTCCTCGGTCAGCAGGGGCAGGGGGGTGGCCAGATCGCGGCGGATGATACGCCCGGCGTTCAAGTGGCGAACCACGCGGTCGGACAGATCGCGGGTGGCAGATCCAGTGCGGCGGGCCGAGGCGTCGATATGCAGGATGGTTTTGGTCATTTCGGGGTGTCCTTTGTTGCGGAATTACCTTCTGTTGCCCCAATATGGCTGTTGCGTGCATGAACAAAACTCGGATATATCAACAAGCATTGTTAGAATTTGCACATTGGATCAGATGCAATGGACAATTGGGATGAAGTGAGAACCGCCTATCAGGTGGCGCGCATGGGAACGGTCAGCGGCGCGGCGGATGTGCTGGGTGTGCACCACGCCACCGTGATCCGCCATATCGATGCGATCGAGGCGCGGCTGGGCGTCAAACTATTCCAGCGTCACGCGCGTGGGTACACACCAACCGAAGCGGGTGAGGACCTGTTGCGGGTCGCGCAGGCAACCGAAGATCAGTTCAACCAGTTGGTCGGTCGCATGAAGGGGCGCGGAGACGATGTCTCGGGCGAGATCGTGGTCACCTCACTGGCCTCACTGGCCCCGCTCATCGTACCGACGCTGACCGAGTTCCAGCAGACCCACCCGGGATTGATCGTGCGCTATCTGACCGGCGACCGCCTGTTCCGGTTGGAATATGGCGAGGCGCATGTGGCGATCCGCGCCGGGGCCGCGCCGGATCAACCGGACAATGTGGTGCAGCCGTTCATTCCACAAGAGGTCGGACTATTCGCTAGCAAGGCCTATCTCGCGCGCCACGGCAAACCTGCAAACGTTGCAGATTTCGCCAATCACTACTTCGTGGGCAATGATGATGAAAACAGCCGCGCGCCGTTTTCCCGCTGGCTGCGTGCCAACGCGCCGGAGCAGGCGATCACTTTCCGCTGCACCAATAATTTCTGTATGCGAGAGGCTGTTCTGGCCGGTGCAGGCATCGGCTTTATGGCCCGTTGGGAGGCCGCGCGCGATCCCGATCTGGTCGAGGTGATGGCACCGTTGCCCGAGTGGTCTGGCAAGCTGTGGCTGGTGACTCATGTGGATCTGCACCGGACCACTAAGGTGCAGGCTTTTCTATCCTTCCTGAAAGATCAATCCAAGGGCTGGCTGCCGTGACACCGCAGGCGCGCGGCCATCTGGCCATGCTGACATTCTCGGCTTTGGTGGCGGGCAGTTTCTCGCTTGGCTCAATGGCGGCAAATGAGATCGCACCGTCGGCGATCACGGCAGCGCGCTTTGCGATTGCGGCGGTTGTGATCGGCATCGCTGCGATTGCCACAACGGGCATTCCGCGCAGCGCGGCTCGGGCACCATGGCGCTATCTGGTGCTTGGCGGATTGTTCGGAGCCTACTTTGTCCTGATGTTTTACGGATTGAAAACCGCTCCCCCGGTCAGCGCGGCGGCGGTCTTTACGCTGACCCCGGTCATGTCGGCGCTGGCCGGGTGGGTGCTGCTGCGCCAGATCACCACCCCACGCATGGCGCTGGCCCTGACGGTCGGTGCGGTCGGTGCGCTGTGGGTGATCTTCAGAGCGGATTGGCAAGCCTTTCAGGTCTTCGAGATCGGAGGCGGCGAGATCATCTATTTCTGGGGTTGCGCCGCGCACGCCGTCTATACGCCGATGATACGGCGATTGAACCGGGGCGAGCCTGCGGTGGTGTTCACCTTCGGTACGTTGGTTGCGGGGTGTTTGATCCTGACGGTCTGGGGCTGGTCCGATATCCGTGCAGTAGATTGGGGCAACCTTCCCGGGATTGTCTGGGTGACGCTGCTTTATATCTCGTTGTTTGCGACCGCCGCCAGTTTTGTACTGGTTCAGTTTGCAGCCCTGCGTTTGCCCGCGGCAAAGGTCATGGCCTACACTTACCTGACGCCCAGCTGGGTGATCCTGTGGGAAATCGCCCTGGGACGTCCTGCGCCGACGGCATTGGTTTTGGTTGGTGCCGGGCTCACCGCTGTTGCGCTGTTGTTGCTGCTGAAAGGAGAAGACGCGCCTGCAAACACTCCGGTGCGCTCGAATTGAAGCTTGTGATTTCTACCTGATGTGGCAGCCTGCCTGTCACCACCAAGGAGCTGGGCCATGAAAACAATGTCACTTATTCCCGCATTGCTGGCGCTGTCCGCCTGTGCCCCCGGTGGCGCGAAAGACGCTGCAGAGGCGGACCTGCAAGCCAGCTGCGAAGCTCTGGTGGGCGCCGAAACCGGCACAGGGCCTGATGGTGTCAAAGCGATGTCGACCCAGTCCAGCCCGACAGGCTCGGTCACCAGCGTATTCGTGGCAGGGGCCGAGGCTCCGTGGCTCTGTCGTGCCGACCCAACGGGGGTTGTGACCGGGGTGGAATATAGCCGCGAGGGCTGAGCCTGCCGTTTGGATCGTCCCGACGGGTCAGACTGGCGAACCGCCCGGGTCGACATATCTCAGGATCAGGAGGACGCCAATATGTTCAAACACATCATGGTCCCGGTCGACCTGCACTTGCCGCCCGAGGTCAAGAAAGCCACCGAGGTTGCCGCGCAATTGGCCAAATGGCAGGGCGCCAAAGTGACCATCGTCAGCGTCACCGGCCCGCAGCCTGGGGATAGCCACCTGACAACAGACGCGATCAAACAAGAATTGCTGACATGCGCCAATGAAATCGCGATGCAAAGCGGGGCGCAGGTGGACACACGCAACATTCATTCGGTTGATGTCGCGGTCGAGATCGACAAGGACCTGACCCACGCAGCAGAGGAAATGGGGGCCGATCTGATTGTTGTGGGAACCCACGCACCCCGGATCACAGACTATATCCTGTCCAGCCACGCGGGATATCTGGCCAAACACGCCAGCATGTCGGTCTTAGTTGTGCGTTAGGCCTCATCCGGGGGCAGTTCAACTTCAAGAAACCGCTCGAACGCATCCAGATTGACCGGTTCGAACTGTCCGAACCCCTGCATCCAAACCGAGGCCGCACGAAGCGCGTCGGGTTCTAGTTTGCACCACTTCACCCGTCCGCGTTTTTCCTGAGAAATCAGACCTGCTTTGGTCAGGATCACCAGATGCTTTGAAATCGCGGCCAGCGACATTTCGAACGGTTCGGCCACGTCGGTGACGGCCATGTCATCTTCCAGCAGCATCGCTAAGATGGCACGGCGGGTGGGATCGGCGAGGGCTGCGAAGACAGTGTCGAGGTCGTTGGACATGGTTCCGCTGAACCATAGCCTGTGAGTTTGGTCAACCATTTGGTTGAATATGCGGATTCAGGCTTATCCGCCCGGTCAGCGAACTATACGCCATCGGCAGGTTTCACGCGGTCTGTGATTTTAATATAAAAATCATATACATAGCGACGTTTATGCTGCGGCTTCATTGCCGTTGACTCTGCGCTCTCAGCCCCTTAGCACCCTACCCAAGACTGTGCGAGGGAAACGCCCGTGACCGAAGATGACCAAAAGCAGCGTATGGCGCAGCTGGAGGCCAAGATCGAAGCGGCGAAAAAGGCCAAAGCGCCGAAACCTCGTGCGGATGCTGACGTATCCGGAGGCGAGCTTGCCTGGAGGATGGTCATCGAAATGGTTTCCGGTCTGGGGATCGGATTTGGCATCGGATACGGGCTGGACAGCCTGCTCGGGACGATCCCGATCTTTCTGGTGCTGTTCACATTGCTGGGCCTTGTCGCGGGCGTGAAGGTTATGCTCCGCAGCGCGAAAGAGGTTCAAGAGAAACAAGCGGCCGCAAGCGCGACCGAGAAGGACGAGAGGGACTGAACGTGGCAACCGAGACCACCGCAGAAAAAGGCAGCAGCCTGGCTTTCCATCCAATGGACCAGTTTATCGTCAAGCCGTTGTTCGGCGACGGTGCGATTGCCTGGTACACGCCCACCAACGTGACCCTGTGGCTGTTCCTGGCGATTGCGGCGATCTTTGCCCTGCTGGTTCTCAGCACGTCCAAGCGCGCCATTGTTCCGACGCGGATGCAGTCGGTGGCCGAGCTGGCCTATGGTTTCATCTACAAGATGCTGGAAGACATCTGCGGCAAGGAAGGCGTAAAGTACTTCCCCTATGTCATGACCCTGTTCATGTTCATCGTTTGCGCGAACTTCCTGGGCATGTTGCCCATGTCCTTCACCACCACATCGCATTTCGCCGTGACCATCCCGCTGGCGCTGGCCGTGTTCCTAACCGTGACCGTTTTGGGTTTCGTCAAGAACGGCGCTGCGTTCCTGGGCTTGTTCTGGGTCTCCAGCGCGCCGCTGGCGCTGCGCCCTGTTCTGGCGATTATTGAGCTGATTTCGTACTTCGTGCGCCCGGTCAGCCACTCCATTCGTCTTGCCGGTAACGTCATGGCAGGCCACGCGGTTATCAAGGTGTTCGCAGGCTTTGCCGCGATTGCCGTGATCTCGCCTGTGTCGGTTCTGGCGATCACCGCAATGTATGGCCTTGAGGTCCTCGTGTCCTTCATTCAGGCCTACGTCTTCACCATTCTGACCTGTGTGTATCTGAAAGATGCGCTGCATCCGTCGCACTAAGGTCCGAACCCCCAACATCGAAACTTCCAAATCGTAAGGAGAATTCTCATGGAAGGCGATCTCGCACACATCGGCGCAGGCCTGGCAGCAATCGGTTCCGGCGCAGCCGCAATCGGGGTGGGCAACGTTGCAGGCAACTTCCTGGCCGGCGCCCTGCGCAACCCTTCGGCGGCTGCTTCGCAGACCGCAACCCTGTTCATCGGTATCGCGTTCGCAGAAGCGCTGGGCATCTTCGCATTCCTGGTCTCGCTGCTGCTGATGTTCGCCGTATAATCTGCGGAACCTGATCCTTACGCGCAGATGGGCCCAAGCCATAGCGGCCCATCTGTTGTAAAGACAACGTTCCGACGGAGGACATCATGGCGACTGAACCCATTGCTGAAGAAGTAGTAGGCACATGCGTTGATTCCAGCGGCTACGCCGTCGGGATGCCGCAGCTCTGCTTCGATTGGTTCCCCAACCAGATTTTCTGGCTGGTCATCACGCTGGTCGTCATCTTTCTGGTCCTGTCCCGCGTGGCTCTGCCCCGCATCGCGGCAATCCTGGCTGAACGCCAGGGGACCATTACAAATGACCTGGCTGCGGCCGAAGATCTGAAGGCCAAAGCGGTCGAGGCCGAAGAGGCCTATAACAAAGCGCTGGCCGATGCCCGTTCTGAGGCTCAGCGTATCGCAGCGGAAGCCCGCGCCGAAATCCAGGCCGGTCTGGATGACGCGATTGCCAAGGCGGATGCGGAAATCGCTGCAAAGGCGGCTGAATCGGAAAAGGCAATTGCCGAAATCCGTGCAGGTGCGCTGGAAAGCATTCAAGTGGTTGCCAAGGATACGGCGGCTGAACTGGTCACAGCACTGGGCGGCGAGGCGGATGCCAAAGCCATCAACAGTGCAGTAGATGCGCAGACGAAAGGATAAGTGACATGCGGAACACTCTTGCCCTTATCCTGACCGTTGGTGCCGCCAGCCCCGCGCTGGCCGCAAGCGGCCCGTTCTTCTCGCTTGCCAACACTGACTTTGTCGTCACTCTGGGCTTCATCGTCTTTATCGCGGTCCTGTTCTACTTCAAGGTCCCCGGTATGATCGGCGGTGCGCTGGACAATCGCGCCGAAGGTATTCAAGCCGAGCTGGACGAAGCCCGCGCCCTGCATGAAGAAGCACGCAGCCTGTTGGCCTCGTACGAGCGCAAGCAGCGCGAAGTTCAGGGTCAGGCCGAAGCTATCGTTGCCGCGGCCAAGGAAGACGCGGTTCTGGCAGCTGAACAGGCTAAGGTCGATCTGGAAAAATCCATCGCGCGCCGTCTCGCGGCAGCGCAGGATCAGATCGCATCCGCCGAGGCATCTGCCGTCAAGGAAGTCCGCGATCAGGCCATCACCGTAGCGGTTTCGGCAGCCAACGCCGTGCTGGCCAAACAGATGACCGCAACGCAGGCGAACAAGCTGATCGATGCATCCATCGCGGATGTGGGTGAAAAGCTACACTGATCGCCTGGATCATATGATTTGAAAAACCCGAGGGCTTCAGGCTCTCGGGTTTTTTCTTTTCGTGGCTTCCAGTTTGAAGGATCAGACCTCTCCAGTCTCGTGCTTCAAACGCTGTTGCGCGATCTCTTCATTGCGCAGGGCCTTCTGCTGATCGGCCATGCAGCTTTTGACAAAGTTCAGATGATCTTCGACCGCCTTCCGTGCCCCTTTCGGGTCGCGGTCCTGCAGGGCTGTGTTGATGGCGCGGTGCTGGTCCAGAATTGCGTCGCGGGTGGTGCGTTGCTGGAACATGATCTGTCGGTTGTAGAATACGCCCTGCCGCAGCAGATCGAACATCGACCGCATCATATGCAGCATCACCACGTTATGACTGGCCTCGATGATCGCCATATGGAACTGGGCGTCCAGATGCGCCTCTTCTTCGGCTGCATTGCGGGCGTGGGCGTCTTCCATCTTGTCCAGTATGGTCTGCACCACCTTCAGATCGCTGCCCGAGCCCATGCGGGCGGCACGCTCAGCCGCTAGACCCTCCATGTCACGCCGGAATGAGAGATAGTCGAACACTGCCTCGTCGTGATTGCCGAACAACCGGATCAAAGCCGGCGCGAAGGCCGAGCCCAGCACCTCGGCCACATAGATGCCCGATCCGGCCTTGGCAGTCAGCAATCCCTGCTCCTGGAGGTCCGAGATTGCCTCGCGCAGCGACGGGCGCGACACGCCCATCCGCTCGGCCAGCTCCCGTTCCGAGGGCAGGCGTTCTCCGGGGCGCAGAATGCCGCGCAGGATCAGCAGTTCGATCTGGCGCACAACAGCCAGTGACAGTTTTTCGGTTTGAACTTTTTGAAAAGGCATCTGGCTACCACTTGGAATTGGTCAAGTCACTTGACCACGTTTGTAAGGGGCGTTCAAGTCGCTCACAGAGGTTGAAACATTAGGTCAGAATTATTGACATAAGAGGCGCATTGCCTAATCTGCGTCCCAAGGGCGGAGGAGGCCCCCTAAGATGGATCAGCTCTACGCCACCCGAACCGCACGGATGAAGGCTTCCGAAATCCGCGAATTGCTGAAACTGCTGGGCGAGCCCGGTATCATTTCCTTCGCAGGCGGTATTCCCGACCCCGCTTTGTTTACAGCAGAGGCTTTCGCCGAAGCGTTTCAAAATGCGCTTAGCCCAGATCAACAGGCGCAGGCGCTGCAATATTCGGTCAGCGAGGGCTATGCCCCGCTGCGTGAATGGCTGGCCGACCATATGCGTGGGATCGGCGTTACATGCGGCACTGACAACATCCTGATCACCTCGGGCTCGCAGCAAGCGCTGGATTACTTGGGTAAGTTGTTCTTGTCACCGGGTGATACTGCGTTGGTTGGGTGGCCCACATATCTGGGCGCGCTCAATGCGTTTGACGCTTATGAGCCGCGCTTTGACCAGCTTAGCATCAATGGCAATCGTGGGGCTGCCGAATTCCAGGCCGCCGCCGGCAACAGCCCGATCAAATTCGCTTATCTCTCCGCCGATTTTGCAAATCCGACTGGTGAGACGGTCGATCTGCGGGGCAGGGAGGCGCTGCTCGATCTGGCAGATGAATTGGATTGCGCAGTGATCGAGGACGGAGCCTATCAGGCGCTGCGCTATGACGGCGATCCGATCCCTCCGATCCTCGCGTTAGAACAGGCGCGCAAGGGATCGATCGAGAACTGCCGGACGATCTATTGCGGCAGCTTCTCGAAAACTCTTTCACCGGGGTTGCGGCTGGGTTGGGTGGTTGCAGCAAAACCGGTGATCTTGCAATTGGTGCTGCTGAAACAGGCGGCTGATCTGCATTCTTCTACGATCAACCAGATGGCGGTTTATCAGGTGGCACGGGATCGCTTCGACACTCATGTCCCCATGCTGCGCCAGACCTATGCCGCGCGCCGCGATGCGATGCTTGAGGCGCTCAACGAGCACATGCCCAATGGCGTCGACTGGACCCGACCCGAGGGCGGCATGTTCATTTGGGTCACTCTGCCCAAGGGAATGAACGGCGCCGACCTGCTGGCGAGGGCGCTGGAAACGGTCAAGCTGGCCTTTGTCCCTGGTCAGGCTTTCTATCCCGACGACACCGGGTCCAATACCATTCGACTGAGTTTTTCCAACTCGGATGAGAACACGATCCGCGAGGGTATACGCCGGTTAGGAGAAGTGTTGCGCGCCTGAACCGGGGAAAGGTTTCATTAACCATATTGTCGCTAATAAAGCAGCATGATCCGCGTGCTCGCTTTCCTGTGCCTCGCCGCCTGCTCGGGTGGTACACCCTATTTTCGCGACTTGCCCGCAACGCGCGTCGCGGTGAATGGCAGTATCTTCGACGTCCGCGTACGCAATGAACTGGCCGAGGCCGTCCGCGTGAACCCGCAATACGCGCCGCGTCTGGGTCCGATCCGTGACCGGGCCGCGCTGGCCATGGCACAGGTCTCGGGTTGCCCGCTTCTGGACGTTCTTGGCGATGCGGCCGTCACTGTGGGCGTGCTGGGCTGCGACCAGGAACTGGGGGAAAAACTGATTTTCGGCGCACTCCTTCGCCGTCCCTATGAATGCGTTGATTACGGATATTACGAAGACTACGGATATCAGGTCTTTGAATGCTCGCCTTACTGAGATACGCGAGACTCCGCGTAGTTTTGCCAAGATGTTGTGGATAACTTGGTCCAATCTCCCATATCCTGCGCAATCACGTTGACACCTCCCCCATCCGTTGCGCAGACTTCTTACCCATAGGAATCATACCAAGAGCAGCCATTGCGCTTTAGCAAACTCAAACTGACCGGCTTCAAAAGCTTCGTGGACCCGACCGATCTGATCATCGCGGACGGGCTGACCGGAGTGGTTGGTCCGAATGGCTGCGGCAAGTCCAATCTGCTGGAAGCGTTGCGCTGGGTGATGGGTGAAAACCGTCCCAAATCCATGCGCGGTGGCGCGATGGAAGATGTGATCTTTGCGGGCGCTGCCACTCGGCCTGCGCGCAACTTTGCCGAGGTGGTCCTGACGATGGACAACTCGGAACGTTTGGCGCCATCCGGCTTCAACGACAGCGACCAGTTGGAAATTGTCCGCCGCATCACCCGCGATGTGGGCAGTGCCTACAAGACCAACGGCAAGGACGTGCGCGCCCGCGACGTTCAAATGCTGTTCGCGGACGCCTCGACCGGAGCGCATTCGCCTGCGCTGGTGGGGCAAAACCGCATTGCCGAACTGATCAACGCCAAACCCCGCGCACGACGTCGCATTCTGGAAGAGGCCGCCGGCATCTCCGGGCTTTATCAACGCCGCCACGAGGCAGAACTGAAACTGAAAGGCACCGAGGCCAACCTGACCCGCGTGGATGACGTGCTGGAACAATTGGGCGGGCAGTTGGCACAACTCGCCCGTCAGGCCCGGCAGGCGGCGCGGTATCGCGAGATCGGCGAGCTGTTGCGTCAGGCCGAAGGGATGCTGCTCTATCGCCGTTGGAAAGAGGCCGACATGGCCCGTCAGGCGGCCGAGGAAAAGCTACGCGACCGGATCACCGAAGCCTCTCGCGCCGAGGCATCCGCCCGTGAATCCGCCGCCAAACGCGCTGAGATCGAGGAAACCCTGCCGCCCCTGCGTGAGGAAGAGGCCATCGCCGCAGCCGTCCTGCAGCGCCAGCAGGTGCAGCGCGATCAGCTGTCGGATCAGGAAACCCGCGCACGCCAGACGATCGAGACTCTGACCAACCGTATCCAGCAATTGGGCAACGACATCGAACGCGAATCCGGTCTGAACCGGGACGCGGGTGAGATGATCGAACGGCTCGAATGGGAGGCCCGCGAGCTTGCAAAAGCCGCCGATGGCTATGACGAAAAGGTCGCTGAAGCTGCTGAAGTTGCGCGCGAGGCCGCGTCGGTGTTGCAGGATCGCGAAGATCACCTGTCGCTGGAAACCGAAGACATGGCGCGTCTGGTGGCTCGCCACCAATCGGCGCAACGACTGGTTGAAGACAGCCGCAAGACACTGGTTCGTTCCGAGGGCGAGGAAGAAAAGGCCCGCGCCGCCGTGGACGAGGCCCGCAATGCCCTTTCCCGTGCCAGCGAGGCGTTCGAGACCGCGCAAGAGGGTGAGGAAGAAGCCCGCGAAGCTGCTGAGGCAGCGGAAGAAGCACTGGCCGCCGCCGACGAGCTGCGCAACGATACACAGGCGCGTGAGGCCGAGGCCCGCGCCAAACGCTCCGAGGCCGAGGGTGAACTGGGCGCGATAAGGGCCGAGACCACCGCGCTGGCCAAGCTGGTCGAACGCGACACGGCTGAGGGTGGGCAAGTGCTCGACATGCTGCGGGTGGCAACGGGCTTTGAAAAGGCATTGGGGGCTGCGCTGGCGGATGACCTGCGTGCACCGTTGGTCGAGGGCGACGGACCTTCAGGTTGGGTGCAGGTAGCGGGCTATGACAGCGACCAGCCCTTGCCCGACGGGGCCGAGCCGCTGGCGTTGCATGTGTCCGGCCCCGACCGCCTAAGTCGCCGTATTGCGCAGATCGGTCTGGTCGATGCGGATCAGGGCGCGCGCCTGCAGGCGTCGTTGAAACCGGGTCAACGCTTGGTCTCACGCTCGGGAGATTTGTGGCGCTGGGACGGATTCCGCGCCTGGGCCGAGGATGCACCAAGCGCTGCCGCCCTGCGTTTGGAACAGCTCAACAAGCTTGAGGCGCTGAAACAGGAACTGACACGCACCGAGGCGCAGGCCGACGGCGCGCGCGCCGCGCATGAAGCGCTGTCGCAGCAACTGGCCGACGTCACCGAAGCCGACCGCCGCGCCCGCGAGGCCCGCCGTGCCGCGGATCAGCGCATGGCGGAAACCGCGCGGATGCTCAGCCGGGCTGAGGCGGATCGAAATCTGGCGCAGGGCAAGCTGGAAACACTGACCCTCGCGGTCGACCGTCACAAGGAAGACGCCATGTCCGCCCGCGCACAACTGCGTGAGGCTGAAGGCGCGTTGACTGGCCTGGGCGATCTCGACAGCGCCCGCGCGCAGGTCGAGGACATCAAGCAGACGGTCGAGGCGGCGCGGATCACCATGCTGACCCACCGCTCGACGCATGATGAATTGCGCCGCGAGGGCGAGGCGCGCACCCGGCGCACGCAGGAGGTGACTAAGGACCTCAGCGGTTGGCGGCATCGTCTGGAAACGGCGGAAAAGCGGATATCGGAACTGGCCGAACGCAAGGAAAGCTCGGAAGAAGAACTGACGGAGGCGATGGCGGCCCCCAGCGAAATCGCCGAGGCACGGGAAGAACTGAACGAGCTGATCGAAACCGCTGAGGCTCGGCGCGCCGAAGCCGCCGACAAGTTGGCCGAGGCCGAGACCCAGCAGCGCGAGGTGGTTCTTGCCGAGCGCGAAGCCGAACGTCTGGCCTCGGAGGCGCGCGAAAGCCGCGCGGCGGCTGAGGCGCGTTGCGACGCCGCCAAGGAAAGCGTAGTCGCCGCAGCAGAACGCATTGCCGAGGATCAGCAACTGACGCCGAACCAGCTGCTGAACCAACTGGACGTGAACCCTGATCAGATGCCCGCCGCCGACGCACTTGAAGCCGAAGTGAACCGCCACAAGCGTCAGCGCGACGCCATGGGCGCAGTGAACCTACGGGCTGAAGAGGACAGCAAAGAAGTTCAGGAAGAATTCGACACGCTGAACGGCGAAAAGGCCGATCTGGAGGAGGCGATCAAGGCCCTGCGCAGCGGCATCGCCAGCCTCAACCGCGAGGGTCGCGAACGCCTGCTGACCGCGTTCGAGCAGGTGAATTCCAACTTCGCCATGCTGTTCAAGCACCTGTTTGGTGGCGGTGAGGCCAATCTGGTCATGGTCGAAAGCGACGATCCGCTGGATGCGGGCCTTGAGATCATGTGCCAGCCGCCGGGCAAAAAGCTCTCGACTCTCAGCCTGCTTTCGGGCGGCGAACAGACCCTGACCGCGACGGCGTTGATCTTTGGCGTGTTCCTTGCCAACCCCGCCCCGATCTGTGTGCTGGATGAGGTCGACGCCCCGCTGGACGATGCCAACGTCACCCGCTTCTGCGACTTGCTGGACGAGATGTGCCGCCAGACCGATACGCGTTTCCTGATCATCACCCACCACGCGGTGACCATGGCGCGGATGGACCGTCTGTTTGGCGTGACGATGCAGGAACAGGGCGTCAGCCAGCTGGTCTCGGTCGACCTGAAAAAGGCCGAGCAGATGGTCGCCTGAGCGATCACCGCAACGTTATGACCCATTCCCGGCTTGCCGGGTTAGGGTAGCGTATGACCCGATCACTGATCTTTTTTCTGCTATGCGCCACCCCACTTGCGGCCGCCGAATGGGCCACTAAACCCGGAGACCAGCCGCTTTCTCCGCAAGAGCTTGAGGCTTTGGCGGGCCAGACTCTGACATTCTATGATGACGGTCAGTCCAAATACTCGGCCGGAGGGGCCTATTCCTATACCTATGCCAGCGGAGAATCCGCCTTTGGCACCTATTCCATCGCCGGGGACGGCAGTGTTTGCATCGCGTATCGCAATGGGTTCAGTCGATGCGACCTATATGTCCGCAGTGGTGAGCGGTTGATCCTGATCGACGAGAAAGGCGATCGCTATCCGGTCAGAGCGAGTAATTGATCTGTTATTCCCGATCTATTGGTAAATTTGATAGAGGCTTTGAGTAAAAACGGAAGAAAACGGGATAATCATCGTCAAATCAAGTTGTAGAATGCCCTGGATCGAAAAACTGATGGGGATGCCAAATGTGCCGTTTTTTGGCTTGGGTTGGGGAGCAGCGATATCTGGATGAATTGATTCAGGAGCAAGAGCAATCGCTTGTCATTCAAAGCCGCAACGCGTTGATTGGGAAGACACCAATCAATGCCGATGGGTTTGGACTGGCCTGGTATTCTGATCGCGAAACGCCCTGTTTCTACAAGGACACTCATCCCGCGTGGTCCGATGCAAATCTCAAACAACTGGCTCATCACACACGATCACGACTGTTTTTGGCCCATGTAAGAGCGTCGACAGGCACTGCGACCTCGCGCAACAACTGTCACCCATTTGGATTTGGCAAATGGAGCTTCATGCACAATGGCCAGGCTGGAGGGCATGACCAAATCCGGCAGCAGCTCGATGCTATGATCCCGGCACATTTATACGGGCACCGAATGGGTGCGACAGAAAGTGAAGCGATCTTTTTGATTGCTCATGGCGAAGGTCTGGATTCAAATCCGATCGACGCAATGGCACGGGCCGTGGGGCGGGTGGAAGCGCTGTCCCGACAATGCGGATCGTCGCCTTATATGCGGTTCGCTGCGTGCTGGTCAGATGGCAGCCGTGTATTTGCGGCGCGCTATGCGTCTGATCGTTATGCACCCAGTTTGCATTACCGGGCCTCTGAAGACGGGATAGTGATATCTTCCGAGCCGCTTGATGCAGACAGTGACGGCTGGGTTGAAATACAGCCCAATACCGCCATCGTCACAGAAGGCTCGCTGGTATCTATCCATGCGTTTGATCCGTCAGTGAAACGTGAACCTGCAAAGGTTGCCTAGGCGCTGACCCTTATAGCTGC
Organism: Ruegeria sp. AD5; assembly: GCF_056542345.1. Lineage (NCBI taxonomy): Bacteria > Pseudomonadati > Pseudomonadota > Alphaproteobacteria > Rhodobacterales > Roseobacteraceae > Ruegeria > Ruegeria sp. AD5. Next base: position 555,107 of record NZ_JBQFZR010000001.1, on the reverse strand, counting down.
TTCAGCAGCTGTGTCGTTGGCCACGCATCCGCTGGCAAACCCAGACGCAATTGTTCAGCCTGCACAGCCGCACGCGTTCCGGCCCCAAGGATGCCGTCGATCTTGCCCACGTCGTGCCCGCGCGCCTGCAGTTTGCTCTGCAACTGTTTCATTTGCGCGCCCGTCAGCCCCGGCGCTGGATTACCTGCATCGTAAATCTGCGCGCCTTCCAACCGTGTGCCGAAATAGGCGGCGGTCAGGACGTAAACGAAGCTCTGGTTCCATTCGAAATAGACATCGAAATTCGGGTAAGCCAGAAAGGCGGGTCCTTTATGCCCTTGTGGCAGGATCAGCGAGGCAGGCAGATTTGCCAACGACCCACTGCGCGCCTGCACGCCCATCGCCTGCCATTCGGACACCGAGCGGGGCTTGCCGGGGCCAGAGAGAGACCAGTCCATCTGCGCGGGGACGGTGACCTCTTGCAACCATGGCTGACCCGGTTGCCAACCCAGATGCGACAGCATCTTGGCCCCGGACATCAGTGCATCCGGCGCCGATGTTTTTAGCGAGACCTTGCCGTCTCCGTCCCCATCCACGCCGTTTTCCAGAATGTCGCGGGGCAGCATCTGGACCATGCCGATTTCACCGGCCCAGGCTCCGGTGGTGCGGGCGGGGTCAAAATTGCCCTGGCTGTACAGCTCGATCGCGGCGAAAATCTGCGGGCGGAACAACTCGGGGCGGCGGCAGTCGTGGGCCAGCGTCACCAGCGCGTTGCGGGTGTTGAAATCGCCCTGAAAGGACCCGTAGTCGGTCTCGAACGCCCAAAATGCCAGTAGCACACCGCGCGAAATGCCGTATTCCTGCTCAATCCGGTCAAACACCGCGTCGTATTTGCCCGACATGGCCTTGCCCCGGTCGATCCGGTTCTGTGAAATCAGGCGCCGCGAGAAGTCGATGAATGGTTTCTGGAATACGCCCTGCGCGCGGTCGGCTTTCAGAACGGCTCCGTCCTGCTGCACGCCCTTGAAAAAGCTGTTGACGGTGGATTTGTCGTAACCCTGCTGAATGGCTTCGGCTTTCAGCCCTTTGACGAAGGTATTGAACCCACCGCCGCATTGGGCGAGTGCAGGCGAGGCGAAGAGGGCGGCGGCAATAAGGCCGGAAAGGAAACGCATAAGGCTGATCCGTCAGAATATGAAGTTGAACCCAACCCACACCGACACGAGCCCAAGCGCAAGCCCCCATACCTGCCAGAGCATGTCTGATGCGCGAAAAACCTCCGCCGCGTCGATATTCTGCCGCGCATTCCCGTTCACCCAAGCAAGATCCCGCATCTGGCCATCATAGCTGCGCGGTCCGGCCAGTGCGATATCAAGCGCACGTGCCATCGCGGCCTCGGGCCAGCCTGCGTTGGGTGAGATATGGCGGCGTGCATCCTCAACCATCTCTCCCCAGCGCGACCATTGGCTGGACAGCGCGACGATCATTACGAAGGTCAGGCGTGCTGGGACAAGGTTCAGCACATCATCCAGCCGCGCCGCTGCCCAGCCGAAGGCGCGGTATTTGTCGTTGCGATAACCGATCATACTGTCGGCGGTGTTGACGACCTTGTAAACCAGCAGCCCCGGCAGACCTGCGACCAGAAACCAGAAGGCTGGGGCAATCACCCCGTCGCTCAGGTTTTCGGCGGCGCTTTCGATGGCCGAGCGCGCCACCTGCGCCTCGGTCATATCTCGCGTATCGCGCGAGACAATCATGGCGACCTGCGCGCGCCCTTCGGCAAGCGAGGTCAACAGGCCTTCGCCAACTGCGCGAACATGGGTGATCAGGGATTTCTGGGCCAGAAGGATGGCGCAGACCACGATCTCGACGATCGGACCAAGCAGCTCCAGCAACCGGCCAAGGATGAGTGCCACCGCAACCAGGATGAGCACCGTCGCAACCCCTTTGAGGCGGCGATACGCCCCATGGTTCAGCCGGTTGTCCAGCCAGCCAATCGCGTTGCCCATCAGTACGGCAGGGTGGCGAATCCGCGACCACAGCCAATCCGGCTCACCCAATGCTGCGTCCAGACACATAGCGCAGACCAATAGGAACGCGGTGCTCACAGCGCTGCTTCCAACCGGGCCCAACCATCTGCTGGCGGTAATCCAAGGCGCAGGTAGGTCCGGGAATAGGGGAAAATTCGGCTCCAGATATGCGCCCGCGCCAATCGGTCTTGCCAGGCGGTCGCGTCATCAACGTCGTAGAGGCGGAACAGGCTGGTGCCGCCAATCAGCCGCGCACCTTTGGACGTTAAAAGCTGATCCAACCGTGTTGCTTCATTTGCCAGACGCATGCGCGTTTCATCAGTCCATTTTACATCGTGCAACGCTTGCGCGCCGATCCGCAGTGCCGGGCCGGATACGGCCCATGGTCCGGTCAGGTCGTTCAATCGTGCAATCAGATCGGGTTGGCCAATTGCAAAACCCAGTCGCAACCCGGCCAACCCCCAAAATTTGCCAAAGCTCTTCAGCACCACGATGCCGGGCCGCTGGGCCAGATGAATCAGCGAGGCTTCGGGCGTTACGTCGCAGAAGCTTTCATCGATCACCGCCAGCGGCGCGTCGACATCCGCGTCCTGCCAGATGCGCCCATCAGGATTGTTGGGGTTTACGATGACACGTGCCTGAGCCGGGCCGCTCTCGTGCACCGTCCAACCCTGAGCGGTGAATGCAGCGGCATGTTCGTTATAAGTGGGCATCGTGATCTGCACGCGGCCGGCTTTGGTCAGCGCGGGCACGCGGGCAATCACCGCAGAGGCACCAGGCGATGGCAGAATCTCGGCCCCATCAGGCACGTTCCAAAACACCCGCGCCGCGTCCGAGAGGCGTTCGAACGCGCCATGATCCGGCAGTTCCTTCCAGTCCGGAGGCTGCAGGCCCGAGACCTCATAAGCATGCGGATTGATCCCCGTGGACAGATCGATCCAGTCTGCGCGCGTGCCCCCAAACCGCGTCATCGCGCCATCCAGCCCTCCGCCATGATCGCGCGCAGCCCGAGGGTTCAATCTGTCATCCTGTCCAACCATCTGCCCCAGCCGGAATCGCCTATTTCTCATGCTTCAAGCGGATTTTTGCCGTTCTTACAAGCGAATCCGCCCGATCACGGCGCTGTGCGGGCCTTGTTAACACTTTGTTAAGGAAATCGCGTGATCACGGACAACAGGGGTCGGCACCACTCACCCATATCACGTGCCGAGGTTGTTGCAAATGAAAGTACTGATTGTTGAGAGTAACCCCGATCTAGGTCGGGTCTGGCAGCGGCATCTGCAAAGGCAGGAGGCCGAAGTCACGCTGGTCGAAACGCAAGAGGCCGCGATCCTGGCACTGTATGGTACCGCATTCGATATCATCGTGCTGGATCTGGTTCTGGAAACCGGCAGCGCCTTGGCGGTTGCCGATTTCGCAAGCTATCGCAGGCCCGAGGCGCGAGTGATCTTCGTCACCAACACCACATTCTTCTCGGACGGATCAATCTTTGCCCATAGCGCCAATGCCTGCGCCTATGTCCAAAGCTCGACCCCGCCCGAGGATCTGGCGGCCATGGTCGAACACTACGCCGCCGGGCGCTGATCTCGTCCATGAGGTTCTGAATAGTCCAACGTTGGATTCACTGGAATAATTCGGTGCGGATTGATGCTGTCATGGCTGAAGTGATAGTGGCGCACGATGTGGTTCATGTTCACTGTCTGCGCCACGCCGGGCCATTGATATAGCTCCCGCGTAAAGGCCCAGAGGTTCGGGTAGTCCACCAACCGACGCTTGTTGCACTTGAAATGTAAATGATAAACCGGGTCGAACCGGATCAATGTGGTGAACAGGCGCCAGTCGGCCTCAGTCACGCGGTCACCCATAAGATAGCGGTTCCGGGCCAGACGATCCTCAAGCCAGTCCAGCGTGTCGAACAGAGGGCCAACCGCGGCGTCATAAGCTTCTTGCGAGGTGGCAAAGCCGGATTTGTAGACCCCGTTATTGACATCGGAATAGATGCGCGCGTTGACCTCTTCGATCTCGTCCCGCATTGCCTCGGGCCAGTAGTCGTCTGTGTTGCCGGTGATCCCGTTGAAAGCCGAGTTGAACATGCGGATGATTTCCGAGCTTTCGTTCGACACGATCGTTTTCTCAACTTTGTCCCACAGGATCGGCACCGTCACGCGGCCCGAATAGTTGGGGTCGGCACGGGTATAGATCTGATGGGCAAAATCATGCCCGAACAGCTTGTCGCCGGTCGCGCCATGGTCGTCGGTCTCAAAGGTCCAACCTTTGTCCAGCATGTCAGGATGCACGACCGAGACCGAGATATGGTCGCTCAACCCCTTCAACTCACGAAAGATCAGCGTGCGGTGCGCCCAAGGACAGGCGTGGCTGACATAGAGGTGATAGCGTCCGCTTTCGGCCTCGAACCCGCCGCGCCCCGAGGGGCCGGGCGCGCCATCGGCGGTGATCCAGTTGCGAAACTGTGCGGCCGAGCGTTTGAACGCCCCGCCTGTGGATTTGGTGTCATACCAGGTGTCATGCCATTCGCCGTCGACAAGCAGGCCCATCGTTATTCCTTTCGCATTGCGATTGGGTCAAAGATAGGCCGTCTTGCGCCACGATCCTATTTCACCGGGCGCGCATCAGGCCTGCATGCGCGCACAGGTGGGGTGCGGTGTCTGGGCACCAGAACCGCAATGCCAAAACTTATGTGACGCCGTTCACTGGATTTTTACAGGAATCGCGTCAGACTAATGAGTGTTAAGGGGGGAAGTTTATTATGAGTACCTATGTTTCCAAGGAAATTCGCGCCGAATTGGATGCGGCCCGAATCGCTACCCTCAAGAAATCCAGCCGTTTACGGGTGGAGGTTGGCGACAATAGCTTCAAAATTTTGACATTGTGGAAGGATGGTTTCACCGTCGAGGCCGAAACCACGCCGCGCCTGCGTGGGCTCGTCGATATCTATGACGGTGCCAATCACATGTATCAGTGCCTGATCATCGCAGACGAAGAAGCGGTGGGTGAAATGCGCTATGAGTTCAAGCGTAACACTGTGGCGACGGACAAGGCTCCACTGGATTTCTACCGCGCCCCGGATGCGCCGATCGCACTGCTTGAAAACCGCGACTGACGCGCGCACCGTTTGATCTTTGGCACCGACGCGCCACCGGCGCACGGGCGGCAATGGGGCCTCAAGATTCGCAGGGATCAGGCCGGACGGTTTAGTCGGAGGCCGTCAGGGTCAGGTGCACAGGAGCCAAACCATCGATGCCGCCTTCAATTCGGTCTCCGGCGACCACAGGCCCGACCCCGGCGGGTGTGCCGGTCAGGATCAGATCGCCGGGGCGCAAATGGTAGAAGCCCGATAGATGGGAGATCAGTTCATCGATCTTCCAGACCAACTCTGACAATGTGGCGTCTTGTACGACCCGCTCATTGACGCTCAGATAGATGCGCTTGTCATCAGATGGGCTCCAGTCATCGGCGCGGGTCAGCGGAGCGAAGACCGCGCCGTTTTCCACATCCTTGCCCAGATCCCAGGGACGCTGTTTGTTGCGCTCACGAATCTGCAGGTCGCGGCGCGTCATGTCCAGGGCACAGCCGTAGCCAAAGATCGCGGCTTGGGCCTGCGCGGCCGTGGCCTGAAAAACCGGCTTGCCGATGGCAACGGCCAGTTCCATTTCATGATGATAATCCTCGGTCCCTGCCGGATACGGCACATGCGCTCCGGTTAAAACCGCGTTGGGCGCGGATTTGGTGAAGTAAAACGGCGCCTGACGATCCACCTCATGCCCCATCTCGGCAGCGTGGGCGGCATAGTTGCGGCCCACGCAAAAAATCCGTCCGATCGGATAGGTCGCCTGTTCCCCCTGCACCGGGATGCTTGGGATGTCCGGAAGCGTAAAAAGGTGGTTGGGCATGACGTGCCTCCGTTTTTTTTGAACGGGGTTCATTGTAAATCGCCAAAGGCTGCCTTCAATCGCGCACAGGCCTCTTCAACCCGCTCGCGTTGGGTGGCCAGATTGAAGCGCTCGAAGGTTTCTCCACCGGTGCCAAAACCGGGGCCAGAGGATGTCGCGATCCGCGCATCTTCGCGTAGGCGGCGGACAAACTCATCGTGGCTCATACCCGTGCCCGAAAAATCGACCCATGCCAGATAGGTCGCCTGCAGAGGCATCGACCACAGGCCCGGTATCTCGGCGATGGCAGCATCAAACAGCTTCCGGTTCGCGTCCAGGTGGGCAATTTGTTCATCGACCCATTTTGCACCTTCCGGCGAATAGGCGGCGGTAATCATCGCCACCCCCAGCGCGCTGGGGTCATAGTCCAGCGTTGTGATCCGGTGCCGCATCTCGGCCCGCAGCTTGGCATCAGGAATGATCATGTTGCCCGTACGCTGGCCTGCGATGTTGAAAGTCTTCGACGCTGCAGTCAGGGTCACGGTCCAAGGGCGCGCATCCGGGGCGGCCACATCCATCGGCACGAAAGTATTGCCCGGATAAACCAGATCGTGGTGAATCTCATCCGATACCAGGATCAACCCGTTACGCTCGGCAAACGCCGCCACCGCGTGCAGCTCCTCCGATGTCCAGATCCGGCCCGAGGGGTTCTGCGGCGAGCACCACAGCAGCAGCTTTTCTGACCCGTCCAGCCGCGACTGCGCATCATCCAGATCAAGCGCGTAGGTCTCCCCATCCCGCACCAGCGGGCATTCGACCACGCGGCGGCCGGATTTGTTCACCTTATGGGCAAACTCATGGTAGACGGGCGTGAAGATCACCACCCCATCCCCGGGTTTGCTCCAGACATCCAGACACAGGGCGATCGCATTGCCCAAGCCCTGCGAGGTCAGCACCCAATCGGTGTCGATCTCCCAATTGTGGCGGGTATTCATCCACCACTGGATCGCGTTCAGATAGTCCGGGTGCATCCAAGAATAACCAAATGCACCATGATCGGCCGCTTCCCGCACCGCCTCGATCACGCAAGGGGCGGTGGCATAGTCGGAATCAGCCGTCCACATGGCCAGCCCATCCTCGGGCGAAACCCCGTAAAGCTGCTCCATCTTGTCCCATTTTGAAGAGTTGGTGCCCCGGCGGTCGATCAGGTCGTTGAAAGTCATGTCATCTCCATCTGTCGAGGCGAAAGCTAACCACAAATCCATCAGGTGCAAGGGGGCCGTTGCGGAGGCGGGCGCGATGGCCTAAATCAGCCCCATGAAACGCAATATCCTGATCCATCCCGATCCCCGCCTGAAAAAGGTCTGCGCGCCGGTGGCCGACATCACCGACGATCTGCGCAAACTGGCTGATGACATGCTGGAGACGATGTATGACGCGCCCGGTATTGGCCTTGCCGCGCCCCAGATCGGTGTTCTGGACCGGCTGATCGTGGTGGATTGCGTCAAGGAAGAAGGCGAGGCCCCACGCCCGCTGGTGATGTTCAACCCCGAGGTCATCGCGTCCTCGGACGAGACAAACGTCTACGAAGAAGGCTGCCTGTCGATTCCCGAGCAATATGCCGAAGTCACGCGCCCGAAGACGGTTGATGTCACCTGGCTGGACCGCGACGGCAATCTGCAGCAGGAAACCTTTGACGATCTCTGGGCGACCTGTGTTCAGCACGAGATCGACCATCTGAACGGCAAGCTGTTCATCGATTATCTCAAGCCGCTTAAACGCCAGATGATCACGCGCAAAATGCAGAAGCTCAAGCGCGAAAAGGCCCGTACATGACTGTGCGAACCTGCCTGCCATGGCCCGACAAGCGCCTGCGCACCAAGGCCGAGGTTGTCACCGAGATCACCGATGACATCCGCGCCATCTGGGACGATATGATCGACACGATGGAGGCGATGCCGGGTGTCGGCCTCGCCGCGCCTCAGATCGGGGTGATGCTGCGTCTGGCCGTCGTGGATGGCTCGACCCAGCGGGGTAAAGCCGTGCGGCTGGCCAATCCCGAGATCCTGCACAGCTCGGTCGAACTGCGTGAGCATGACGAGGCCAGCCCGAACCTGCCCGGCGTGTCCGCCAAGGTGAAACGCCCCCGCGCGGTAACGGTGAAATTCCTCAACGAACAGGGCCAGATCGACCGCCGCGATTTCGTCGGCATCGAGGCCACCAGCGTGCAGCACCAGATCGACCACCTGAACGGGCGGATGTATTTCGACCACCTCAGCAAGGTCAAACGCGACATGCTGCTGCGCAAGGCGCGCAAATCCACGTAGGCCGGGCTTCAGCCCGGCACCCCAACACCTTCGGAGCCGACGATGCGCATAATCTTCATGGGAACCCCCGATTTCTCGGTCCCGGTACTGGATGCGCTGGTGAACGCGGGGCACGATCTCGCCGCCGTCTACTGCCAACCCCCGCGTCCTGCGGGCCGGGGCAAAAAGGACTGCCCAACGCCGGTCCACGCCCGCGCCGAGGCGCTGGGTCTGGACGTCCGCCACCCCACCTCGCTGAAATCGCCCGAAGAACAGGCCAGCTTTGCCGCGCTGAACGCCGATATCGCCGTTGTTGTGGCCTATGGCCTGATCCTGCCGCAAGTCATTCTGGATGCGCCGACCCATGGCTGCCTGAACATACACGCCAGCCTGCTGCCGCGCTGGCGCGGGGCCGCCCCGATCCATCGCGCAATCATGGCGGGCGATGCGCAAACCGGCATCTGCATCATGCAGATGGAGGCCGGGCTGGACACCGGCCCCGTTCTGCTGCGCGAAGCCACCGATATCGGCATCGAGGAAACCACCGCGCAACTCCATGACCGCCTGTCGGATTTGGGCGCGGCGCTGATCGTTGAGGCTCTGGCCGAACTGCCCAGCCTTACACCGGACCCGCAGTCCGAAGAGGGCGTGACCTACGCCGCCAAGATCGACAAAGCCGAGGCGCGGATCGACTGGTCGGCCCCCGCATCTGAAGTCGACAGAAAAATCCGCGGTCTCTCTCCATTCCCCGGCGCTTGGACCGAGGTCGGGGGCGACCGGATCAAACTCCTCGCCTCCCGGCTGGCCGAAGGGCAGGGCGTACCGGGTGAGGTGCTGGATGACCACCTGTGCGTGGCCTGTGGCGAAGGCGCGGTTGAACTGCTGCGCTTGCAAAGGGCAGGCAAGGGCGCGCAGGATAGGGAAACTTTTCTGCGGGGCTGGCCCATCCCGGTCGGCACCCGCCTGTCATCGGAGTAAGCTTGCATGGTCATGATCATGATGGGCACAGTCGTGATTGCCGGGATTGTGGGCTATCTGTCTGAACAGACTGGCTTTACCCATAACGGCTATCTGCAATCGATCATCATCTGCGTGGGTGGTGCGTTCCTTTTCTATTTCGTCCGCATCATGTTCGGCATCAGCTTTGGCCCGCCGGGGCTGGACGCGGTGCTGTCCTCGATCGGTGCGCTGATCATCGTGCCCACGCATTGGAGGAAATGACATGCCGATCATCGCCCTGATCATCGTCGGAGCTGCTGCAGGGTTCCTTGCCACACGTCTTATGCGGATCGAGGCCGATATCCCTACCACCATGCTGATCGGCATCGTCGGCGCTTTGGTGGGCGGCTTGGTCCTACGCACGCTCATCACCGTGATGGGCTGGCTCTCAGGGTTTATCGGGGCCGTTCTGGGGGCGCTTTTGGTGATATGGATTTGGCAGACATATATCCGCCGCTGATCGCTTGACCCGACCGTGATCTGCGACCAATGTCCCGTCAATTCTTTGTTGAAAGGCCTCTCATGTCGCATGATCTGACCGCCGGAGACGTCGCGCTGATGGGCGTGCCGTTGGACCTGCATTCTTCGTTCCTGCAAGGCCCCGCCTTTGCGCCGGGTCGCATCCGCGAGGCGTTGCATTCCGGCGCGGCCAACCTGACCGCCGAGGATGGCACTGATCTGGGCGCAACCGACCGTTTCAAGGATACCGGCGATCTGGATGTGTTCGAGATGATGGGGCAGGAACCCATCGACCGGATCGAGGCAGGGGCCGCCGCCCGGATTGAAACCGGCGCACGGCTGCTGTCATTGGGCGGTGATCACTCGGTGGCCTTTCCGCTGATCAAGGCGCATGCCGACCGGTATGAGGGGCTGAATATCCTGCATATCGACTCACATCCCGACCTCTATGACAGTCAGCAGATCGGCCCGCTGGGCCATGGCTGCCCGTTTGCCCGCGTGATGGAAACCGGCAAGATCAACCGTCTGGTGCAGGTCGGGATCCGCACCATGAACAAGCACCAACAGGAACAGGCCGACAAGTTCGGGGTCGAGGTAATCGACATGCGCAACTGGAGCCCCGATCTTGAGATCAGCTTTGATGGCCCGGTTTATCTATCACTGGACCTTGACGCGCTGGACCCCGCCTTTGCCCCCGGGGTGTCGCATCACGAACCCGGTGGCCTCAGCACGCGTGAGGTGATCGACCTGATCCACCGGTTCAAGGGCCAGTTGATTGGCGCGGATATTGTCGAGCTGAACCCGCATCGCGATCCCTATGGCATGACCGCCATGGTGGCGGCGAAATTCGTCAAGGAAATCGGCGCGCGGCTGCTCAGTCGCTAACGTTCGTCGCAGATTGCGGCAGTGCCAAGGCGAGGGGCGGACCGTGTAGTCATGTCGAACCGGTTCGCCTCGGACGCCGTCATCCAGTGCATCTCTTCCTCGGATGCTGCATCCAGCGTGAACCAGTAGAAGTCGGGATCGATGCCGATATCTTCGAAATAGTTCAAATACCGGTCATGCTCGGGGTGATCTTCGGGTAGCTCCGCAGCGACATAGCCGCCGCCGCCCCAGCTGTGTACGCCCACGCAGGCGCCGGGTTCCAGCACGCGTCGGTTACCCGCTAGAAACAAATCGGTGCCGCCCGAGGCCACCAGCCCGTTTGACGGAACCACCGTGTCGAACCCTTCCTCACGCACTACGCGACTGAAGACCACATTCGAGTCATCATCGACCGAACCTTCGATATTTTGCAGCACCAGCGTCTTGATCTCGGGGTTCTCGTCCATCACTTCTTCAAACGCGCTGAGCGTTGTGTGGTCGATCGTTCCGGATGCGACGATCTGATTGCCCACTGCCGTGAAGCTGACCGGGGCGTATTGCTCTGCACATGCCGTTAGCAGCAGTGCCGTGGCCAGAAACGAAAGTCTGTAGGTCATCGCGATCTCTTGTCCGTTTCTATCCTATTGCCGAGGCGGTCGGGCCTTGTAAACCGGCAACTGCCAACTGAACAACAGAGATCCGGCGCGCAACGCCCAGCAAATCAATGCACATAAGCCCAATGCCAGCAGGCCTTCCAGCCCGAGGCGGGTGGCAAACACAGCGGTCAAGGCTCCGATAAAGGCGCAGGATACGTAAAGCTCACCTTGTTTCAGTACCAGTGGCACCTCGTTGCACACCACGTCACGCATCAAGCCGCCCAAACAGCCCGTGGTCACCCCCATCAGCACTACGATGATACCGGATTGATCCAACGACAACGCCGCACCCGTGCCAGCAGCGACCGCGATGGACAGGGCGAAACTGTCCAACCAGACCAGCCAATTATACCGGCTTTCCACCAGATGAGCGGTAAAAAATACCAGCACCGCAGCGCCGCAAGCGATCAGGATATAAGCGGGCTGACCGACCCAGAAGATCGGATGTCGGTCCAGCAGCAAGTCGCGTACGGTACCACCGCCCACTGCCGTCAGACAGGCGATGAAGGCAAACCCGACCAGATCAAGCTGCGCTCGGCTGGCCACCAGCGCACCGGTCAGCGCAAAGACCAAAACCGAGGCGTAATCCAGCAGGGCAAGCCCGCTCACGCCTGCGCCTTCTTAGGTTTGAATGGGGCCATGCCAGCGCGTGCCAACTCGTCGGCCTTTTCATTCTCCGGGTGGCCCGCATGGCCCTTGACCCATTCCCATGTCACCTGATGCCGCTCTTGCGCCTCATCCAGCCGCTGCCACAGATCGACATTTTTGACCGGCTTCTTGTTCGACGTCTTCCAGCCGTTCCGCTTCCACCCGAAAATCCATCCCGTAACGCCGTTCTTCACATAAGCGCTGTCGGTGACGATAGTCAGTTTCGAGGGCCGCTCCAGCGTCTCCAAAGCACTGATTGCAGCCAGCAGTTCCATCCGGTTGTTGGTTGTCTCGGCTTCGCCTCCGCTCAGCTCGCGTTCTTTCAGGATGGTCTCGCCATCCATCGCGCGCAGCAGTACGCCCCAGCCGCCGGGGCCGGGATTTCCGGAACAGGCACCATCGGTATAGGCAAAGAGATCAGGCATGAGCGAATACCAGAATGAACCCGTCGTAAGACCCGGCCAAACCTTTCCCCATTCCCTGCACGGTACGATCAATGGTGAAACCTGCCGAGGTCAGGGCGTCCTTGATCTGGGCCTCTGAATAATAGGTATAGTAACGGTCCAAATCATCACGATGCTCGCCCGTGCCCAGCTTCATTCCCAGGAACAGCTGCCCGCCCGGCTTCAGTGCGGTGTGGATCGCGTTCAGATGACGCGGGAAATCGGCGCGCGGGGCGTGCAGCAGGCAGAAACTGGCATAGACGCCGTCATACTCTGCCACCTCGGTGACGTCATCGAAGGTGCCAAGGTGGGCGTCGACACCGTTGCTCCGCGCATGTTCAACAAAGGCAGGGGTTGCATCCAGCGCCCGTACCTTCAGCCCTTGCCGCATCAGAAACGCGCTGTCTGATCCGGGACCCGAGCCCAGATCCAGCACATATCCACCCTCGCGGACCGCATCTACAAAAGCCTGACGCGCCTCTAGCTGCTCGATGGGCAGGGGGATCCTTAGGTAATCCGCAACGCGATCCGTGTAGGCCTTGATGGTCCGTTCATCACTCACAGGTAAACTCCCACAGCAAGACAGGTCAGCACGACAGCGGTTAGCAGGACGCGCAGCCGCATCCACCAGACCGGGGTCAACCGCCAATATGAGAACATGGCGTCCAGCAAAAGCAAGCCCGCAAACCCATACATCAGGTTGGTGCCCGCATTCACCGGACCGCCGCCGGTCGTAAAAAATGCCCAAAGTGCAGGCAACACCGACAAGGTGTAACAGGCCGCAGCTTTGCTGCCTGAGGTTTTGGTGGCGAAGCCCCACAACACGCCCGACATGAAACTCAGGATTACCGAGCCATAAAATAGCTGAATATACGGCCCCACGAAGCGCGACCCCAGCGTCTGCCGACCCCAATCGTTCAAATCACCGTTCAGATAAGTCAGCGCGCCCCAGACAAACGGGATCAGCCCAGCCAAACCAAGGAATAACGGCGCGCGGGGGATGCCGCTCATGCTGGTTCCCGCAATACGCGGGGAACTTTGAACTCGACATTCTCGACAGCGGTTTCGACCAGCTCGACGGTGACATCGTAGTGGTCGCGGAATGCATCGATCACCTCGTTCACCAGCACTTCGGGCGCGGATGCCCCGGCGCTAACCGCAATGCTGGAAATTCCTTCCAGCGCACGCCAGTCGATCTCGGTCGCGCGCTGCACCAGCTGCGCATAACTGCATCCGGCGCGCGAGGCGACCTCGACCAGACGACGTGAATTCGATGAGTTCGGCGCACCCACCACCAGCAAGGCATCGGCTTTCGGAGCGACGGCTTTCACCGCTTCCTGCCGGTTGGTGGTGGCATAACAAATGTCTTCCTTGTGCGGCCCGACGATGGCGGGGAAGCGGGCCTCAAGCGCGGCAATAATGTCCTTGGTGTCATCCACCGATAGGGTTGTCTGGGTGACAAAGGCCAGCTTTTCGGGGTTACGCACAGCGACCTGCGCCACATCTTCTACCGTTTCAACCAGCAGTACCTCGCCATCGGGCAGCTGTCCCATGGTGCCGATTGTTTCGGGATGGCCCTTGTGACCAATCATGATCATCTGCAGCCCGGCATCCGCGTGGCGCTGCGCTTCGACATGCACCTTGGATACAAGCGGGCAGGTGGCGTCGACATATATCATCTCGCGCTGGGCTGCTGTGGCGGGCACCGATTTTGGCACACCGTGGGCCGAGAAGATCACGGGGCGATCATCAGGGCATTCGTCCAGCTCCTCGACAAACACGGCACCCTTGGCGCGCAGACCGTCGACGACGAATTTGTTGTGAACGATCTCATGGCGCACATAGACAGGCGCCCCCCATTTTTGAAGGGCCATTTCCACAATCTTGATGGCACGGTCCACACCAGCGCAGAATCCGCGCGGGGCGGCCAGATATAATGTCAGCGGCGGCTTTGTCATTCGGCGATCTCCTGGACCGAACACCTAGGTCTTTTCATTGCCATGGTCCAGACAGCACTGCGTCATTTCACTGACATGAATCGCTGTTAGCACAAGGGTGTTTTCAGCACCTATACCTTTAAAGTCGCGCGGCCAGGGCTTCTGGCCCTGGCCGCGCATATTCTTGCCAACCCCCATTGGTGAGTGGTGGGGTTTGGTGGGGTCAGTGCCCGCCTGCAGCTGCGACGCTGCGGGGTTCAGTCGGCATCTCTCGCGGAGGGCGGCCGATCACGTCGCGCAGGTCTTCCAGCTCAATGAAGTTATCGGCCTGGCGGCGCAGTTCGTCCGAAATCATCGGCGGCTGGCTACGGATGGTCGAAACAACGGAAACACGTACGCCCTGCCGTTGCAGGCTTGCGATCAGCGGGCGGAAATCCCCATCGCCCGAAAACAGTACGATATGATCAACGCGTGGTGCCAGTTCCATGGCATCGACGGTAAGCTCGATATCCATGTTTCCCTTGACCTTCCGACGCCCCATGCTGTCGGTGTATTCCTTGGCCGGTTTGGTGACCATGGTGAAGCCATTATAGTGCAGCCAGTCCACCAGAGGCCGGATCGGGGAATACTCGTCATTTTCCAGTAGCGCTGTGTAGTAGAAAGCTCTAAGCAGTTTGCCTCTGCGCATAAATTCCTGACGCAGCAACTTGTAGTCGATGTCAAACCCCAGTGCTTTGGCGGCTGCATAAAGATTCGAGCCGTCGATGAACAGCGCTAGCCGTTCGTCCTTGTAAAACATAAAATGGTCCTTCCGGTATAAGCCACCGCACCGTGAGCTCCGTGAGTGATAAAGTAATAGGTCAGTGCAATGGTGTCCTTAAAATAGGTGTTTTAGGCTTTATCGCAAGTATTCTCTGGTCCGAATATGGGGTCTGAAGTGGACAAAACCTTGTCAAAAGCGGTCATTGCCCTAGGGGCAAATCTCAGTCTGAGAGGTTGTGGGCCCAAGGTGACACTTGAGCGGTCGCTGATCGCGATGGCCGAAGTGGGCTTGGTGATTCGCAAGACAAGCCGGTTTTTTGCCACCCCATGCTTTCCGGCAGGGGCAGGGCCGGACTATGTCAACGCAGCGGTTTTGATCGAATCGGACCTCACGCCACAGGGTGTTCTGGACCTGCTGCACCGCATCGAACATGATTTTGAGCGCGCCCGTGAACAGCGTTGGGGCATGCGCACTCTGGACCTCGATCTGGTCTTTTGGGATGAACTTGTGCTGCCGGATGACGCCGAATACCAGCGCTGGCTGACCCTTCCCCCCGAAGATCAGACCAAATCTGCGCCGGAACACCTAATCCTGCCCCATCCGCGCTTGCAGGACCGCGCTTTTGTGCTTGTTCCCATGATGGATGTCGCCCCCGATTGGCGCCATCCCGTTCTGGACCGGACAGTGACGCAGATGGTTGCAGCCTTGCCACCCGATGAGGTGGCAGAGGTCAAGCCTCTGTGATCCTCGCATTTGCGGCATTTCTTGCTTGTCAAGGCGGGGATTCGCGCTTAGATAAACCCCTTCCTGCCACGGATTCATTTACGGAGAGCGCCCCATGGCCCGCGTTACGGTCGAAGATTGTGTAGACAAGGTCCCGAACCGGTTCGAACTGGTGATGCTTGCAGCCCACCGGGCGCGCGAGATTTCTGCTGGTGGCCCGATCACCGTTGACCGCGATAACGACAAGAACCCTGTCGTCTCGCTACGCGAAATCGCCGACGAAACCCAAAGCGCTGATGAGCTGCGCGAGCGTCTGATCGAAGCCAACCAGACCCAGATCGAGGTTGATGAGCCCGAAGAAGATCAGATGGCCCTGCTGATGGGTGCGGAATCTGACAAGCCTGCGGATGACGACATGTCGGAAGAAAAGCTCCTGCGCGCTCTGATGGAGGCCCAGGGCCAGGGGTAACCCAAGCGACAAAGGTGCGGACCGGATGATTTCAGAAGAAGACCTGATTGCGCTGGTCCGCAATTACAATCCCAAGACAAATGCCGACCGCATCGAAAGGGCCTATGAATTTGGCCAACAGATGCATGAAGGCCAGTTCCGCCATTCCGGCGAGCCCTATTTCTCTCATCCCGTTGCCGTTGCCGCCATCCTGACCGAACAGCGTCTGGATGATGCGACCATTATAACGGCCCTGTTGCACGACACGATCGAAGACACCAAAGCCAGTTATGGCAAGGTTACCGAACTGTTCGGGGATGAGGTCGCCAAGCTGGTCGATGGCGTCACCAAGCTGACCAACCTGCAGCTGTCCAGCCGTGAGACCAAACAGGCCGAGAATTTCCGCAAGCTGTTCATGGCCATGTCCAAGGACCTTCGGGTTATTCTGGTCAAACTCGCCGACCGCCTGCACAACATGCGCACGATCAAGGCGATGCGCCCTGAAAAGCAGGTGCAAAAAGCGCGTGAGACAATGGATATTTACGCGCCGCTTGCGGGCCGGATGGGGATGCAATGGATGCGCGAGGAACTTGAAGACCTTGCCTTCCGCGTCCTGAACCCCGAAGGCCGCCAGTCGATCATCCGCCGCTTTATCACTCTGCAACGCGAAACCGGCGACGTGATTCATCGCATCACCGGCGACATGCGGCACGAATTGGAAAAGGCGGGCATTGAAGCCGAAGTCTTTGGCCGTGCCAAGAAACCCTATTCGATCTGGCGCAAGATGCAGGAAAAGGATCAGGGTTTCTCACGTCTGTCCGACATCTACGGGTTCCGCATCATCACCCAGACCGAAGAAGACTGCTATCGCACACTCGGTGCCATCCACCAGCGCTGGCGCGCGGTGCCAGGGCGATTCAAGGACTATATCAGCCAGCCGAAATCGAACGGTTATCGCTCGATCCACACAACGGTTTCGGGGCGCGACGGCAAACGGGTCGAGGTTCAGATCCGCACCCGCCAGATGCATGACGTGGCCGAAACCGGCGTTGCAGCGCACTGGTCCTATCGCGACGGTGTGCGGTCCGAAAACCCCTTTGCGGTTGACCCGGCAAAGTGGATCGCAAACCTGACCGAGCAATTCGACAGCGAGGATGATCATGAGGATTTCCTCGAAGCTGTGAAGCTCGAGATGTATTCGGACCAGGTGTTCTGCTTCACCCCCAAGGGCGATGTGGTGAAACTGCCGCGTGGGGCGACGCCGATTGATTTTGCTTACGCAATCCACACCCGCATTGGTCATGCCTGCGTGGGGGCCAAGGTTGATGGCATTCGTGTGCCGCTCTGGACCCGGCTCAAGAACGGTCAATCGGTTGACATCATCACCGCCGATGGCCAGAGCCCGCAGGTCACTTGGCTTGAGATCGCAGTTACCGGCAAAGCCCGCACCTCGATCCGCCGCGCCTTGCGCGAGGTCGACCGGGAACGCTTCATCAAGCTGGGTAAGGAACTGGCCCGCGCCGGGTTCGAAAACCTGGGCCGCAAAGCCACCGACAAGGCGCTGGAAACCGCTGCAAAACACCTGCGTTTAAAAGATCGGGACGAGTTGCTGGCCCGTCTGGGCAGTGCCGAGTTGACCGCCCATGAGGTGGTCGAAGCGGTATACCCCGAACTCACCAAGGATGATGGCGACGCGATCTCGCCCCGTCGTGCTGTGATCGGGCTTGAACCGGGCCAGAAATTCGATCGTGCCCCCTGTTGCCAGCCACTGCCGGGCGAGCGCATCGTCGGAATTACTTATCGTGGCAAAGGTGTTGTCGTGCACGCCATCGACTGCGATCGCCTGACCGAGTTTGAAAATGAACCCGAGCGCTGGGTTGATCTGCACTGGCATTCGGGCACCCACCCCGCCGTCTATGGCGCGACGCTGGATTTGACCATCGGCAATGATGCCGGGGTGCTGGGGCGTATTTGCACATTGATCGGCGAGAAAAAGGCCAATATCTCGAACCTCGAATTTGTCGACCGCAAACCGGATTTTTATCGGCTGATGATCAATGTCGAACTTCGCGATCTTGAACAGCTGCATTCGCTGATGCTGATGCTCGAGGCTGAAAGCGACGTTGCTGCGGTCGAACGGTACCGGGAAAGTGCGAAACCCGCCGTTGCGGCTGGCTGAGAAGGGGTGATCACGAGTGGTTTTCAAGCGCCGAGATCGCCGCTCGCCTGTCCAAGTCGCGTCAGAGTTCGTCTATCCGCGCGGCGGATGGACCCGTGCCTTTCACTATGTCAAACATCGGGTTCGGCGCCTGCCTGACAGCCCGGAACGCATCGCGCGTGGCATCGGGGCAGGGGTGTTTGCCTCGTTCACACCTTTCTATGGCTTGCATTTCTTGGTCGCCGCCGTGCTGGCGCGGCTGCTGAACGGCAACATTCTTGCCGCGCTCAGCGGCACGTTCTTTGGCAATCCCCTGACCTATGTGCCGATCGCGGTCATCAGCCTGCAAACCGGGCATTTCCTGCTGGGGACCAAGTTCCGCAAAGACGATACCGATGGGTTGATGGGGAAATTTGCGGATGCGATGGGCGATCTCAAGGACAATTGCATCGCCATGTTTACCCATCGCGAGGCGGACTGGCACGGGCTTAGCCGGTTCTATGACGATGTGTTCTTTCCTTATATGATCGGCGGGGTCATTCCAGGCATCGTGGCCGGAGTGATCTGCGCCTATCTTAGCCTGCCGCTTATCCGTACTTATCAGCAACGCCGCCGCGCCAGAATCAAAGCGAAGTTTGAACAAATCAAACGCCTTGCTCAGGCAGAGGCTGACGTTCCCCCGACAAAACCACTAGGCTCGACCTCAGGGACAATGAAGGATTCGAAAGATGTCTGACAACCGTTTGCGTCTGGGCGTGAATATCGACCACGTAGCCACCGTGCGGAATGCGCGCGGCGGGGCCTATCCCGACCCACTACGCGCCGCCCGGATCGCGGAAGAGGCCGGGGCCGACGGCATCACAGCACATCTGCGCGAAGATCGCCGCCACATCTCGGACGCCGATATCGACGGGTTGATGGAGATCCTGTCGGTGCCGCTGAACTTCGAGATGGCCGCAACCGACGAGATGCAGAAAATCGCCCTGCGCCACAAGCCGCACGCCGTCTGCATCGTTCCCGAAAAGCGCGAGGAACGCACAACCGAGGGCGGGTTAGAAGTCGCGCGCGAGGAAAACAAGCTGGCCCATTTCATTGCGCCCTTGCGCGATGTGGGCTGCCGCGTGTCGATCTTCATCGCCGCCGACCAGCGCCAGATCGACGCCGCCCACCGCATCGGGGCTGAGGTGATCGAACTGCACACCGGTGCCTATTGCGATTTCCACGCCGAAGGCAAACTGGACGACGCCGCGCGCGAACTGGAAGCCCTGCGCGAGATGTCCGCCTATGCCCATTCGCTGGGTCTTGAAGTTCATGCGGGTCACGGGCTGACTTACGACACCGTGCAACCGGTGGCGGCCTTCCCTGAAGTGCGAGAGCTGAATATCGGCCACTTCCTGATCGGCGAGGCGATATTCCGGGGCCTCACCCCTGCGGTTCACGAAATGCGCCGCCTGATGGACGAGGCGCGGGCATGATCACACCCGGCTTTGTGGCGATCTGGTTTGCATGGCTCATGGCCGGGGGCTCTCCGGGCCCTGCCACCATGGGCATCGCCGGAACCGCCATGAACGAAGGCCGCACCGCCGGTCTGGCCTTTGCGCTGGGCATCTGCGCCGGGTCCGCCGCGTGGGGCATCGCCGCCGCACTGGGGCTGTCGGCGATCATGCTGGCCAATGTCTGGGTGTTCGAGGTGATCCGCTATATCGGCGTCGCTTATCTGGGCTGGCTGGCGCTCAAGGCGCTACGTCGCGCGCTGACTTCGGATGAGGTCGCGCTGGGCAATCCGGTCACCGGCTCATTGGGCACGATATTTGCCAAGGGTGCAGCGATCCACCTGACCAACCCCAAGGCGATCCTCAGCTGGGGCTCGATCTACGCCATCGTTGCGCCAAATGACGCCAGCCTTGCTATGCTGCTGGGTTACTTCGCCATGCTCTATGCGGGTTCACTGCTGATCTTCATCGGCTACGCCTTCTTGTTTTCGTCTGCGCGCATGGTCAACGCCTATCGCCGCGCCCGCCGCTGGTTTGATTTTGCCTTCGCGGGTTTCTTTGGCGTGGCCAGCTACAAGATTCTCACGGTGCGCCTGTCATGACCTCTGAGGTGCAAGGATGATCCGACATTGCGTGATGCTGCGACTCAAGCCCGATCACGACACCGCAGAGCTTGCAGCTGTGATGGATGGGCTGGGCGCGGTCGCAGACCGTTTGTCGGGCTGCGGTGGCTTCATCCACGGCCCCAACCGCGATTTTGAGGCAAAATCCCCAAGCTATCCCTACGGCTTCACACTGGATTTCGCGGCTCAGGCCGACCTACAGCGCTATGCCAGTGACGAAACCCACCAGCAACTTGGCGCACGGCTTGTCGCGCTGTGCGTGGATGGGGCCGAGGGCGTCTTGGTGTTCGATCTGGAAACGCCCGACGCGGCTGACCAATAGAGACGAGGGAATGTCATGAAAGCAATCACCTATCGCGGATTTGGTGCGGCGGCGGATGTCCTTGAGTTGGTCGATCTGCCCACGCCCAACCCCGGCCCAGGCGACGTTCTTGTCCGGGTCCATGCCAGCGGCATCAACCCCTCAGACGTCAAGCTGCGCGGCGGCGCGCGCCCTGGTGCTGTGATGCAATACCCGATGGTTGTTCCCCACTCGGACGGGGCCGGAGTGATTGAGGCCGTAGGCGAAGGGGTCGATCCCGCGCGCGTTGGCGAACGTGTCTGGATCTGGAACGGCCAATGGCAACGCGCTTTTGGCACTGGGGCCGAATACATTGCGCTACCCTCCGAACAGGCCGTATTCCTTCCAGATACGACCGGCTTCGCCGAGGGCGCGTGTTTTGGTATCCCAGCCTTGACTGCATGGTACGCGCTCTATTGTGACGGACCGATCACTGACCAGACCGTGCTTGTGACCGGCGGCGCAGGCACGGTCGGACGCTACGCCTGCCAGATGGCCGCACTGGGCGGCGCACGCGTTATCACAACGGTCAGTTCAGATGAAAAAGCCGCCCATTCCGGCGCGTCCGAATGGATCAACTACCGCACGCAAGACGTGGCCGAGGCGGCGATGGACATGACCAACGGCGTAGGCATAGACCGCATTGTCGAGGTTGATTTCGCAGCCAACCAACCCGCTTCCCTTTCTATGATCCGCCCCGGTGGCACCATCGCCAGCTATGCCTCGGCTTCGCAAATGAAGCCCGAACTGGATTTCTATGGCTTCATGTTCAAGAACATCCGCCTGCATATGCTGATCGTCTACCAACTCGACGCCGCGGCCCGCCGTCGCGGCGAGGCGCAGTTGGGCCAGTGGCTGGAACAAGGCGCACTGTCCCACGCCGTCGTCCCTGGCGGAGGGCTGATGGATGCGGCAAATGCACACGCAATGGTCGAGGCGGGGCAAAAGCTCGGGACCGTTGTGTTGGAGGTCTGACATGATCCTCGGCATCGGCACCGACCTCGCAAATATTGATCGCATTCAGGGCACGCTCGACCGGTTCGGCGACCGCTTCCGTAACCGTGTCTTCACTGAAACCGAACAGCGCAAGGCTGAGCGTCGCGCCGATACTGCGGGCACCTACGCCAAACGCTGGGCCGCGAAAGAGGCGTGCTCGAAGGCGTTAGGCACCGGCCTGCGGATGGGGATCGCGTGGAAAGACATGGCGGTGACCAACCTGCGCACCGGCCAGCCCGTCATGCATGTCACCGGTTGGGCCGCCGAGCGTCTGAAAGAAATGACTCCCGAAGGGCACGAGGCGATCATCCACGTCACCCTGACCGATGATCACCCCTGGGCGCAGGCCTTTGTGGTGATCGAGGCCCGCCCGCTTCAAGAAGCGCCCGCGCAGCCTTGACTTGCCTCCACCCGACACGCATGTAGCACCCCAACCACGCATAGACTGGAGAGAGCAGTATGGCCGAGGAAGCCAAATCCGGAAACGCCGTCTGGGAGACGATTAAAACCATCGTCTACGCCCTGCTGATCGCGGGCGTTTTCCGCACGCTGTTCTTTCAGCCGTTCTGGATTCCCTCCGGGTCGATGAAGCAGACGCTGCTGATCGGAGATTTCCTCTTCGTCAACAAGATGGCCTATGGCTATTCATATGCGTCCTGCCCCAGCCTGATCATCCCCAGCGTCGGCCTGAACATCGATGCCGAGGATGTGTGCGGCTGGATGCAGGGTGATGACAATTCCCGTCTGCTGGGTGGCGAGCCTGAGCGCGGGGATGTCATCGTCTTCCGCCACCCGGTCACGGGTCGTGACTATATCAAGCGCCTGATCGGCATGCCGGGTGACCGCATCCAGATCCGTCAGGGTCAGATCATCCTGAACGACACACCTGTGCTGCAGCAGCCCGACGGTGTGTTCACCGAAGTTGCTGAACCGCAAGGCCCGCAAGGCCTGCGCCCACGCTGTTCAAACGGCCCGGTCGGGATTGGTGGTGTTTGCGAAAAGACCCGCCTGATCGAGACCCTGCCAAATGGCGTGTCCTACGACGTGCTGAACATCGGCAATCAGGGCTCCGACAATACCGGGGTCTATACCGTACCCGAGGGCCACTATTTCTTCATGGGCGACAACCGCGACAACTCGGCCGACAGCCGCTTACCGCAATCCGCTGGTGGCGTGGGCTATGTACCTTACGAAAACCTGATCGGTCGCGCCGACAGGATCATGTTCTCCTCCGCTGGCCGGTCCATGCTGTTCTTCTGGACATGGCGCGGTGACCGCTTCTTCAAGGCGGTCAATTGAAGCTATCGGCTGAGATAAGGGCGTTCCAGCAGCGCTTGGGGTATGAGTTTTCCGACCCTGAACTGCTGGTGCGTGCGCTGACCCACGGCTCGGTGTCCTCTGCCACGCGCCCCGACAATCAGCGTCTTGAATTTTTGGGCGACCGCGTCCTGGGCCTCGTCATGGCCACTGCTTTGCTTGAGGCCGACAAGAAAGCTTCCGAAGGCCAACTGGCCCCCCGTTTCAACGCGCTGGTGCGCAAGGAAGCCTGCGCCGATGTGGCCCGCCAGATTGATCTGGGTGCGGTGCTGAAACTGGGCCGGTCCGAGATGCTGTCCGGAGGTCGTCGCAAGCAGGCCTTGCTGGGCGACGCGATGGAGGCGGTCATCGCGGCCATCTACCGCGACGCAGGATTCGAGGCTGCCCGAGACGTGATCCTCGCCCTCTGGGGCGATCGCATCCACAAGGTCGAGGCCGACGCCCGCGATGCAAAAACCGCCCTGCAGGAATGGGCACAGGCCCGCGGCCAGAAACCACCCAGCTATGTCGAGGTCAAACGCACCGGCCCTGACCATGCTCCGATCTTCACGATCGCCGCTCGTCTGCAGAATGGTACCGAAGCTCAGGCCACCGCAGGCTCCAAGCGACAGGCCGAACAGGCAGCGGCAAAGGCGTTGTTGGAACAGTTGTCTTGATCCGTTTTGCGGCCAGATCATGAAGATCAGACCCGCCCAGAAATCCGATGCCGCCAGCCTCGCCGCCTTGTCGATTGAGGTCTGGATCGGAACCTATCTAAAGCGTGGTGTGAACGCCTTCTTTGCCGAATTCGCACTGTCCGAATTCACAACCGCCCGGTTCGAAGCCATATTGGACGACGGCCAAGATCTCTTGATGGTTTCTGAAAACGAAGACGGGATCGACGGCTATATTCGGCTTGCGGAAAGTCGCATCGCACCTGTGGACGGGCTTTCTGACCTAGAAATCGTGACGTTCTATGTCCAGCACCGCCATCAAGGTAAAGGCATCGGCTCAGCGCTGCTCGACATCGCGATTGACCACATGCGTGAAAAAGGGCGCCCGTCGATTTGGCTGACAACCAATTCCGAGAACACGCCCGCAATCGACTTCTATCTAGCCAAAGGGTTCCGGCAGGTCGGAGGCACAGATTTTCGGATCGGGGACCAAGCCTATCCGAACCAAGTTCTGGCGTTGAACACTACAACCTGATCGCGCGATCAAGCCCGGCCAATGCCTGCACCGGCCGACCGGGCAGCGTCGCCCTATGGGCCTCAGACTGGCCTTCGCTCACTGATATCCGCAATGCGACAAATCCCTCTGGCCCGTCCGCGCATTCTGCTATAGGGGTGCGCACTTGCAAACAGGATCGCAGGACACATGAGCACACGCGCCGGATTTATCGCCCTGATCGGAGAGCCCAACGCAGGCAAATCCACCCTTCTGAACCGCATGGTCGGAGCCAAGGTCTCGATCGTGACGCATAAGGTGCAAACCACCCGTGCTCGTATCCGTGGCGTGGCGATGGAGGGCGATGCGCAACTGGTCTTTGTGGACACGCCGGGCCTCTTCAAACCGCGCCGCCGTCTGGACCGTGCCATGGTAGCCGCCGCTTGGGGCGGGGCTGCAGATGCGGATGTGGTCGTGCTGATGATCGAGGCGCATCGCGGTATCACCGAAGGTGTCGAACGCATCCTCGAAGGCCTGGAAGAGATCGGACAGGGCCGCACCATCGCACTTGCGATCAACAAGATCGACAAGGTGCCCTCGGAAAAGCTGCTGGCGCTGACCAGTGACCTGAATGCGCGTTATCCCTTTGCCGAGACCTTCATGATCTCGGCCGAAAAAGGCCACGGTGTCGACGACCTGCGCAAATGGCTGGCCTCGGAACTGCCTGAGGGCCCGTGGCTCTATCCAGAAGACCAGATTGCGGATCTGCCTCTGCGCATGATCGCGGCTGAGATGACGCGCGAGAAACTGACCCTGCGCCTGCATCAGGAACTGCCCTACCAGCTGACCGTCGAGACCGAGAACTGGGAAGAGCGCAAGGACGGCTCGGCCAAGATCGATCAGGTCATCTATGTCATGCGTGATGGCCACAAAGGGATTGTGCTGGGCAAACGTGGTGAGACCATAAAGGCCGTCAGTCAAGCGGCGCGTGCCGAGCTGGAAGAGTTTTTGGACCGCAAGATTCACCTGTTCTTGCAGGTGAAAGTCCGGCCCAACTGGCTGGAGGAGTCCGAGCGCTACTCGGAAATGGGTCTGGATTTCAAAGACGGCAACGCATGACCCGGGCCAAGAATTTTCGTCGAAAATTCTCAACCCCTACGGAAAGGTCAGAACCATGACCCGGCTGACGGCTGAATTCTGGGTGCATGCCTATCTGGCGCGGCTGCGGTTTCAGGAAATACCGGCTTTTGTTGTAGCGCATGGGGATGACACCGCAGGGGCGGTGCTTATCAAACTCAACACACTCAACGGGCGGGCCGCAGCCTTTCAGCGCAGTTTTGATTTGATGAGCGGCGAGCGCAAATGGGTGGAGCTCTCATCCGGCGAAGAGGCAGACGTAGATGCCGCCATCACCCGCCAACGCAGTTTTGACCCCGACCTTTGGGTGATCGAAGTGGAAGACCGCCAAGGCAGGCACCTGCTGGGTGAAGAAGGTCTGGACTAACCCGCGCCAAATGATCTTGGACGTGCGGCGCAAAGCGACTATTTTGCTTTGCAACCGGCTGAATGAAACGGCCCAATCTTCCGGGGGCCGCAGGAACAGGAGGGGGTTGAGTGGCTGAAACGCTTGCCCAGAAACTGGAAAACTCAAATCTCGGTCACTGGATGCAGCGGTTCGAGGGGTTCATGGTCTTCATCGGCGTCGTTGGCCCCTTCGCCACGCTTCCACAACTGATCAAGCTTTATTTCACCCACTCCGAACATGCGACCGGACAGTCGCTGCTGTCCTGGTCTCTGTATGCTGGGCTGTCGTTTTTGTGGTTCGCCTATGGGCTGGTGGTGGGCAAGTTGCCCATCTATGTGGGCAACGGTATCTCAATGGTGCTGAACCTGCTGATGGTTATCGGCATTCTGATTCACGCAGGTATGACGTTCTAGGGCGCGCGATCAGCCTGCATCGCTAAAATAGACAAAGCTCATCTTGTTGCCATCAGGATCGCGCGCATAAGCGCCATAGAAGTTCGGGCCATATTGAGGTCGATCTCCGGGATCACCTTCATTTGTTCCGCCATTGGCAAGAGCCTCGGCATGCACCTCGCGAACTTCCGCTTCACTTTCGCAAAGCAAGCCAACCATGTTGCCGTTTCCAACCGTCGCGGCCTCTTTGTCAAAGGGCGTCGCGACCCACATGGACCCACCGCCCCGCAGCTCGTAACAAACAGCGTGGGGCATATATTCAGCAATAACCTTGCCGCCGATTTTGGGCACAACCGCATCGTAAAAGCTTCGCGCTTTGACGACATCATTTGAACCGATCATGACATAGTTAAGTGACATTTCTTAAATTCCTCCGTGCAGAACATAAAGTGAACACTATTGCGTGAACAGATGTCACGCAACGTGTTTTTGGTGTTCCACAGGGTCAACCTAACGCGTTTCCATCTTGAACCTGCAACGGCCATAAGATTTCCTGCGTATATATCTGGTGACCTGACGAGGCCAAACTTGGACTGGCGTGATCACGGCATTCTTCTGACTTCTCGCCGTCATGGTGAGACAGCGGCGATCATCGAGGTCTTTACCGAAGCCCATGGTCGTCACGCCGGAATTGTGCGCGGTGGCACCAGCCGCAAGATCGCCCCGATCCTGCAACCCGGCGCGCAACTGGACGTGCTTTGGCGCGCGCGGCTCGAAGAACATCTTGGCACCTTTCAGGTCGAACCCCTGCGTTCGCGCGCTGCAGCGGCGTTTTCAGGGCGGCTGGCGCTCGCCGGATTAAATGCGGTGGTGGCGCTGCTGTCCTTTTGCCTGCCCGAACGCGAGCCTCATCCGGCGATCTATCAGCAAACAGAACAGTTGATGGACCTGCTGGGTCAGGATGAGGTCTGGCCACTGGCCTATCTGCGCTGGGAACTGGCGCTGCTGGAAGAGCTGGGCTTTGGCTTGGATCTTTCGGCCTGCGCAGTGACAGGGGCGACCGAGGGGTTGGTCTATGTCTCTCCGAAAACCGGCCGCGCGGTCAGTGCGGCGGGGGCAGGGGACTGGGCCGATAAGCTGCTGCCTTTGCCCCCCTGCCTGCGCGGCGAAGGCGCGGCTCCGGATACCGAGATTGCTGAAGCCTTGCGCACGACCGGGTATTTTCTGGAAAACCATCTGGCTCCGTCGCTGGGTCATACGCCTTTGCCGGACGCACGCGCGCGATTTGTGGCGCAGTTTACTCGGCGGCTTTGAACACCATCTCGTGCCCGTCTTCATTGCGCAGGATCAGCACATCGCCGGACACCTCGGACTGGGTCATCGCCATCAGTGCGGCGAAATAAAACCCCTCGGCTTCAAGCCCGGCGCAAGCCGCGCGGGTGGCGGCAAGATCGGTGATCTCAAACCACGGGTAGGGTGCATTCAGTGTACCTGAATAGGTGTTGCACGGGGCATTGCCCTCAATCCGACCCTCTTCGGGGAATCGCAAAAGGGCGCTGGCCTCAAAAGGCTGCCCGTCGATCTCTTGCAAAGCCCATGTCTGATCCGCTGCGCCATAGGCGGCGACAGTCTCATCCTTGTCGCATTGGAACAGGGTTAAAAGGGGCAGGAACAAGGCCATACGTAACATCGCAATATCCTGTCAGTAGGGGTTCACACCGCTGATTAACTCTTCGCGCACTTCAAGGCGGGGGCGCCAGTTGTATTTGGTGTCCTCGCGCACCTGATCCCAATAAAGCACCCCGCTGTTGCGCCACGGGTCAAGGATGATGCCTTCATACATTGAATCTCCCTTAGCGCTGATCAGAGCCGAATGGTGGATGATCCGGAACGCAGTTGGAGGCGACGTGGCCCAGTGCAGGTCCAGCGTGCGAAAGTTCTCTTGCTTCAAACGCGTGGTCATGGCCTGCGCCCAATCATTGCACAGACCTTTTTCGCGAAATCCGTTGATGACCTTTGCGTTGTGGATGATGGCTGGATCGGTGACGTTCCAGTCCTGTTTCAGTTGATTGGAATAGGCAAAAGATATCTCGGCTGCACGCCGCGCCTCGGCAGGGTCAACCTTGGGGTCAAGCTGCTGGATCGCTTGTGCCAACTGGTCCACATCATCGGGCCCGGTGTTTGGTGCCATGGCGCATCCGGCAAGGGCCATGCAGGTGGCCAAAACTGCGATGATGATCTTCACGCTCGATTCTCCTCTGGCCAGCTTGGGCGCTGGGTTTGGTTGACGCCCTTTACCCGATTTCTGCGCTCGATCCGAGGGGGAAGTTTCGCCCATTAAGCCCTGAAACCGAGTTGTACAACTCGGAAGAAATAGGCCTGAAGGTCCGTACAACACGGAAGAAAAAGAAAACCCGGCGCAAGGCCGGGTTCAGTTGGGGAAACCGCGTCGCTTCGGGCGTCAGCCCAGCAATCGACGCGCGATGACTTGCGCCTGTATTTCTGCGGCGCCTTCAAAGATATTTAGGATGCGCGCGTCACAAAGCACGCGGCTAATTTTGTATTCCAGAGCGAAGCCGTTTCCGCCATGAATCTGCAGCCCGTTATCCGCCGCAGCCCAAGCAACTCGAGCGCCCAGCAGCTTGGCCATCCCGGCCTCAAGGTCGCAACGTTGACCGTGATCTTTTTCCCAAGCAGAATAATAAGTTAGCTGTCGCGCGATCATGATCTCGACCGCCATCATCGCCAGCTTGCCCGAGACGCGAGGGAAATTGATCAGAGATTTGCCGAACTGCTTGCGGTCTTGTGCATATTGCATGGCAATGTCCAAAGCACTCTGCGCTACGCCGATGGCGCGGGCAGCCGTTTGGATGCGGGCAGACTCGAAGGTTTCCATTAACTGCTTGAAACCTTTGCCTTCTTCGCCGCCCAGCAGGTTTTCGCCCTTCACTTCGAAGCCGTCAAATCCCAGCTCGTATTCCTTCATGCCACGATAACCCAACACCTCAATCTCACCACCAGTCATGCCGGGCGTGGGGAAGGGGTTCTCGTCGGTTCCAGGTGTCTTTTCAGCCAGGAACATGGACAGCCCACGGTGATCGGTACTGTCGGGATTAGTCCGCGCCAACAAGGTCATCACATGGGTGCGCGCCGCGTGCGTGATCCATGTTTTATTTCCTGTTATCTTATAGTTACCATCTTCACCCTTGACGGCCCGCGTGCGCAGGCTGCCCAAATCCGATCCGGTATTGGGTTCAGTGAAAACAGCGGTTGGCAGGATCTCGGCGCTGGCCAGTTTTGGCAGCCAGTTGGCCTTTTGTTCATCCGTACCGCCCGCGATGATCAGTTCTGCGGCGATTTCGGACCGTGTGCCCAGAGAACCCACACCGATGTACCCGCGCGAAAGCTCTTCCGAGACCACACACATTGAGGCTTTGGATAGGCCGAACCCGCCGAATTCTTCGGGGATGGTCAGACCGAACACGCCCATCTCGGCCAGTTCCTCGATAATCTCGATTGGGATCAGTTCGTCCTTCAGGTGCCATTCGTGGGCATTAGGCTCAACCTTTTCAACGGCATAGCGGCGAAACTGGTCTCGGATCATCTCCAGTTCTTCGTCCAGACCAGACGCACCAAACATGGTGGCACCGGACTGGTCCTGCATCAACTCAACCAGACGCGTGCGCGCGGCCTGAGAGTTGGCTTGCGCCATCAGTGTCTGCACTTCGCTGCATTGGAATCCCGACAGAGCATCCCAGCCAAGGCCAAGATCCTGCAAACGTACAACCTCGCCCTGGTTCATCGGAATACCACCGGCGATCTGATGCAAGTATTCCCCAAAGGCGATCTGATGCAACAGCTGCTCCATCTCGCCGAATTTTCCCTCGGCCTGAAGCGCCTCGGCCCAGCGCTGCATCTGCTGCAGCGACTGGTGGTATGTGGCCAGCCAAGCCAGCCCATGCGCGGCTGTCTGATTGGCCTCGATCAGTGCGCCCGATATTCGCCCTTCGCTAGTCACCTGCGCGCGAACCGATTCGACCGCCTTATCGAACACCGCTTGAACGCCGGGCAGGGCGGCTGCGCTGAGTGTTAGAAGATCGGGCAAAACCGCTGGCTGCGTCATGTTCGTCACATCCTGTCCGTCATGGGCCATGAATCACGTCCTCTGCTGGGTTGTCTTGTCATATCATGCTGCACATGCAGCGCAACAAAAATACGCAAATCATCCATAAAAAGTTCAAAAATTGCTTAGTGACTT
The DNA here is from genome assembly GCF_056542345.1 of Ruegeria sp. AD5. Lineage (NCBI taxonomy): Bacteria > Pseudomonadati > Pseudomonadota > Alphaproteobacteria > Rhodobacterales > Roseobacteraceae > Ruegeria > Ruegeria sp. AD5. Next base: position 524,714 of record NZ_JBQFZR010000001.1, on the reverse strand, counting down.
TTGCAGTGCAGAAATTTTTTGGACTGGTATGAAGGGTCGATGGGACTGTTTTCACTTATGTCGCCGCAGGATTTCTGTCTGGCTTTGGTCGTTGCCTTCGTCGCGGGCTGGGTCAAAGGCATGGTCGGTTTTGCCATGCCAATGGTGCTTGTTTCTGGTCTTAGCATGATGCTGCCACCTGAGCTGGCGCTGGCAGGTCTAATCTTGCCCACGCTGGTGACCAATGGGGTGCAGGCCTTGCGGGAAGGTTTACCTGCGGCGGTGGCGTCAGTTCGAAAGTTCAAGGTATTTCTGAGCGTTGGACTGGTCTGTCTATTGGCCAGCGCGCAGCTGATCAACATCCTGTCGCCCAAGGCATTTCTGCTGATCTTAGGCGCACCAGTTTCGTTCTTTGCTCTGATGCAACTACTGGGGCTGAAACTGACGCTGCAAGCGCCCTCAATGCGGGTTGAGGCTATGGTGGGTGCGGTGGCCGGTGCTGTCGGCGGCATCTCGGGCGTGTGGGGACCACCAACCGTGGCCTATCTGACAGCCTTGAATACACCGAAGAAGGATCAGATGCGGGTGCAGGGCGTGATATACGGTCTGGGCGCTGTGGCGCTTATTGTGGCGCATCTGGGTTCGGGTATTCTAAGGACTGACACAGCGGTGTTCTCAGCGCTGCTGATTATCCCTGCCTTGCTGGGAATGCGCGGCGGTCAGTTTCTGCAGGATCGTATCGATCAGGCGCAGTTCCGCAAACTCACTCTGCTTGTACTGCTGATTGCAGGGCTGAACCTGCTGCGCAGGGGTCTTTTGGGTTAATTGCGTCTTTCAGCAAACCGAAAGGCGAAATAGAGGCCCAACATTAGGAAGAAAAGACCTGAGATATCACCGATCAGATAGGCGATATATTCGGCCGTTGCGCTGCCGAAGGCCATGTTGGTGAGAACGGACACCAATACCGATGTGATGATTCCAACGCCCATCACGCACAGCCAGCATGGCTTCCGATCGACGCGCGGAAACAAATCCCAGCCCAACGCCTTGCAGACATAAAAAACCGCTGGAACTGTGGTGACCGCGATAGTGATCGCCAGCAATCTGCTGGGCAGAAGAACATCCCAACCGCCCACAAGAGCAAAGACGATGGCAACGCCGGGCAACAGTGCGAATATCGCCCTCCATCCCAATAACCAGGCCGACAGAACCCGCACGCCGTGCGGCAGGAACAATAAGCTGGCATAGCTGGGGTATGCGGGAAAAAACACGTTCTGAAGCGGCATCAGCACCTGGAATGTTAGGAACGATGCAGCGACATAGGCCAAAGAGGCATAGAATGTTTCAGAGGCCCATCTGCGCACGGGGTCAGCCGATTACAGATCTGGGGTGGCGATCACCTGGGCGCATGAACCAGATACCGTCCGCGATTGGCGCTACCGCTTTGCGACAGATAACCCTTTTGAACCAGAGACTTCAGCGCGCGGAAAAATGTCGGGCGAGATACGCTTTTGACCAGCGTGTGTTCGATCAGACCAAAGGTGCGTACTTCGCGATCATCTTTCGACAGTTCTTCGGCGGCATAGTAGATGTCGCGCTCAACCGGTGAGAGTTCTTCCAGCCCAAGAGTGCGCTCCATGCTTTGCATCAATTTGCGCAGTTCGGTGAGTTTTGAGATTTCAGTCATTACTTGCCTATAGTTTCCGTGACGGACCGAGGCAGTTCGAAAGGCTGACCTTTGGAACACATCACGCCGACACCCATCCCCGTGTAGAAATAATCATTACCTTGTTGAACGGCCCGAGACATGATGTGAGTAAGATAGCCCGGATCGCCCGATGTTCAAATTTAACAGAAGCCGCTGCCAAAGGACGCCGGGCTTCGAAGCGTCTTGGGTAAATTGCGATAGCGCATGTTGCACGTTATCGCAATGAACTTGTCTGTGTGCACACAAGGTGCCGAAGCGTAAGCTTTGGTGGGTCAGGGGCCATGATGGCCCCTGAATTCGATCACCCGATCGCGACAGCTTTGATGTCTTCGTCGATGAAGGGCAGGTACTGCTCGAAGTTCTCCGCGAACATGTGCACCAGCTTTTCCGCCTGTCTGTCGAACGCTTCCTGATCGTCCCAGGTGCGGCGCGGATCCAGCAAGACCTCGGGCACACCAGGGACAGAGACCGGCACATCGAAGCCGAAATTGGCATCCTTGCGGAATTCCGCATCGGTCAGTGATCCTTCCAGCGCAGCCGTCAGCAGCGCGCGGGTGGCCTTGATTGGCATGCGACTGCCCACGCCGTAGGCACCTCCAGTCCAGCCGGTGTTGACCAACCAGCAGGTCGCGCCATGCTGAGCAATCTTATCGCGTAGAAGGTTGCCATAAGCCTCGGGGCGGCGTGGCATAAAGGGCGCGCCAAAGCAGGTCGAGAAGGTGGGCTGCGGTTCGGTCACGCCACGTTCGGTCCCGGCGACCTTCGAGGTAAAGCCGGAAAGGAAGTGATACATCGCCTGTGCAGGCGTCAACCGCGCGATCGGAGGCAAAACGCCGAACGCATCGCAGGTCAACATGATAATGTTCTTAGGGTGCCCACCCAATGCAGTTTTCGACGCGTTGGAGATGTATTCCAACGGGTAGGCGCAGCGCATATTCGCAGTCAGCGAGTCGTCGTTGAAATCCAGCTCTTTGGTTTCGGGATCAAAAACCATGTTCTCGATCACGGTGCCAAATTTCGAGGTGGTGGCGTAGATTTCTGGCTCGGCTTCGGCATTCAGGTTGATGGTCTTGGCATAGCAACCACCTTCAAAGTTGAAGGTGCCTCGATCCGACCAACCGTGTTCGTCATCACCGATCAAGGTGCGCGACGGGTCGGCAGACAGGGTGGTCTTGCCGGTGCCGGACAGGCCGAAGAATACGGCGGTGTCGACCGGGTTGCCAACCGCGTGGTTAGCCGAGCAGTGCATCGGCATCACGCCTTTTTCGGGCAGCATATAGTTCAGCAGGGTGAAGACGGACTTCTTGTTCTCGCCTGCGTATTCGGTGCCGCCGATCAGGATCAGCTTGCGGTCAAAGTTCAGTGCAATCACCGTTTCGCTGCGGCAGCCATGCTTTTTGGGGTCCGCCTGGAAGCTGGGACAGTTGATGATGGTAAAGTCAGCCGTGAAATCATCCAGATCCTCACGATCCGGGCGGCGCAGCAGGTGGCGGATGAACAGGTTGTGCCACGCCAGCTCGGTTACCATGCGCACATTGATCGAGTAGCTGGGATCAGCCCCGCCCACGAGGTCCTGCACGAAGTAGTCGCGGCCTTTCATATGGGTCAGCATATCTTCATAGAGCGCGTCAAAACCTTCAGGGCTCATGGCGGCGTTGTTTTCCCACCAGATGCTGTCGGCAACACTGTCTGTCTTGACAACATGCTTGTCCTTGGGCGAGCGGCCAGTAAATTTGCCGGTGGTGACCAGAAAGGCGCCGCCATTGCCAAGGGTGCCTTCGCCGCGCTTCAGCGCTTCTTCGATCAGCGCCGGTTCCATGAAGTTGTAATAGACATTGCCCAGACCCTCGATGCCCTGATCTTCGAGGCGGAATTGCGGGTTAACCCGTCCAGATGTCATGTGTGTCTTCTCCTGTGGCGGCGCGAGGGCCTTGGGCCGGGTGCACCATTGGGGCGGATACCGGAAAGAGCCGGCGGTCAAGCGCCTCTTATCACGGTATTTTGGGACATGAACAGGAGGGTTGGGGGTAGTTAGCGCAACCAAGTTAAGGTTTAGCGCCATCACGAATTGTGTGCCGCAAATCAAGGCAGCTATTTGGGCGCAGCAAGGCAAATTTGCCGCATACCTGCCGCAAGAATGGCACGATTCGAGGTTACGAGTTGATTCGGTGGCTCAAAACCGCCAACAATGCCTTACAAAAAAGCGTATTATTGCGCGAGTGAGCAGGAATAGGGGTGAACCCGATGTCAAAGATTGCACTGGTGGACGACGACAGAAATATCCTGACGTCTGTGTCCATGACACTCGAAGCCGAAGGGTTTGAGGTCGAAACATACAACGATGGTCAGGCTGCGCTGGACGCTTTCAACAAAAAGCTGCCAGACATGGCCGTACTGGATATCAAGATGCCGCGGATGGACGGCATGGATCTGCTGCAAAGGCTGCGGCAGAAAACCCAGATGCCCGTGATTTTTCTGACCTCCAAAGATGACGAGATTGACGAGGTTCTGGGTCTGCGCATGGGTGCAGATGACTACGTCAAAAAACCATTCTCTCAGCGGCTGCTGGTCGAACGGATTCGCGCCTTGTTGCGCCGTCAGGAAGCGGTCGATGGCGATGTGACCAACGCGGCCTCGGGCGATACAAAAGTGATGGAGCGGGGCGAGCTGCGGATGGACCCGCTGCGCCACGCAGTCAGCTGGAAAGGCAATGATGTCTCGCTGACAGTTACCGAGTTTCTGCTGCTGCAGGCCTTGGCGCAACGTCCGGGCTTTGTCAAAAGCCGCGATCAGCTGATGGATGTCGCTTATGATGATCAGGTCTACGTGGATGACCGCACCATTGACAGTCATATCAAGCGACTGCGTAAGAAGATGCGCGCAGCCGATCCCGAGTTTTCGGCGATAGAAACGCTGTACGGTATCGGGTATCGTTATAACGAAGAATAGGCGCGGCCGTTTTATCAAGCCGAAGGGGTCTCGTGCGCGATACTGAACAAGCCAACCAAGTGCACGACGCAGACGTCGTTCTTGGGGATGACTGGGTCATCCCCCAAGACCCTGATGCTGCCGAGCTACAGGCCAAGCGTTCGCGACGAAACCTGTTTTCTATGCGCTATTCGCCCCTGGCGCGCAGGATCATCACCTTCAACCTCATTGCCCTTGTCATTTTGGTGGCAGGGCTGCTGTATCTGGACGACACGCGAAAAGAACGGGTTCAACAAACCGCGCAGAACCTGGTCGGTGATGCGCAACTTGTCAGCAACGTTTTTGAAACCCAGCTGCGTCAACCCTCTGCCAATGGTGCAGGCACATTGGATGTCCGTGATACGCTAGCGGGTCTCAGCTTGCCCGAAGGCGGCGAGGTTTTTGTTTATGACGGCACGGGCACTCTGATCGGTTGGACACGCGGGGCGTCCATGGCCGACAAATTGCCCAGCCTTTTGCATCAGGACGCCGATAGCGCCACTGGAAGCACTTTGATCAGCGACGCATTGAATGCGGTTTGGAATGGTGTGTCTGCGGTCTTTAGCGGTTCTTCCGAAAGCGAGGCTCCGACGCTGGCGCAACGGGTGCAGGAAATGATCCCGCAGGCGCTGAACGGCGGATTGCAAGTACAGGCCGTGCACGACGATAAAGGCAAGACGGTGATTGTCGCCGTGGCCCCGATCCTATTGGACGATACGCCTGTGGGTGCCGTTGCTATGGCCGGCCCGGCGGGCGAGATCGATGCGCTGGCCCGCAAGGAGCAAGAGCGGATCCTGCAGATGTTTGTGGTGGCACTGCTGGTCTCGATCGGTCTGAGCCTCGTTTTGGCCTCAACGATTGCCAATCCTCTTGCTGATCTGGCCGCCGCTGCCGAGATGGGCAAGGACCGCGGAGCCGGAGTGAACCCCGGACGTATCCGCATCCCGGATCTCAGTGCGCGTCCGGATGAAATCGGCCGCCTGAGCCAGGCTTTGCGCGGGATGGTCACGGCGCTTTATAACCGCATTGACGCGAACGAACAATTTGCGGCCGATGTCGCGCATGAGATCAAGAACCCGTTGGCCAGCCTGCAATCCGCCGTGGGCACTATGCGCATGGTCAAACGCGATGATCAGCGCGAAAAGCTATTGGGCGTGATTGAGCATGATGTGCGGCGATTGGATCGACTGGTCAGCGATATCTCGAACGCATCGCGGCTGGACGCGGAACTGGTGAAAGAAGAAGAGCAGCCCTTTGACCTGCTCAATCTGCTTGGCAATATCAGTCAGTTTCTGGGTGAAGATGCCCGTTCGAAAGGCATCGAATATATCACAGACCTTCCCTCGGACCCCATCGTGGTCAACGGGCTCGAGGCGCGTCTGGCGCAGGTCTTTGTCAACCTGATCACCAATGCGATTTCGTTCTGCGAGGACAAAGACGCGATCCGGGTCTGGGTCCGCCGTCGTGACAACCGTGTGCTCGTGGTGGTTGAAGACACCGGTCCCGGCATTCCTGATCAGGCGCTGACCAAGATCTTCAAGCGTTTCTACTCCGAACGCCCCGAAGAGCATTTCGGCAACAATTCGGGCCTTGGATTGGCGATTTCGAAACAAATCGTCGAGGCGCATGGTGGTGTGATCTGGGCAGAAAACATCCGTCCAACCGAGGCCGATATCACCTCGGACCCGCTAGGTGCGCGGTTTGTTGTCGGGCTTCCCGTCTAGGTTATGAGGACCACCCCACTTTCTGAGATAGCGGATCAAGGGTCGGCCTGCATTCATGGGACCTGTGTTGCGGTTCAGGAAAAAGGCTTATTGATCATTGGCGCCTCGGGTACTGGCAAATCTTCTTTGGCGCTACAGATGATGGCGCTTGGGGCGCAGCTTGTCGCTGATGACCGGGTCGAATTGACCGGACAGGCCGATCACGTGATGGCAGCTGGACTTCCGCAGATCCGCGGCCTGATTGAAGCGCGCGGCATCGGGTTGCTGCGAGCTGAAGCCGCGAGGCCGGTCCGATTGGCATTTGTTGTGGATATGGACCAAGCCGAGCCTGCGCGGCTGCCTGAACCCACTGAAATTCTTGTGCTGAAGCAAACTGTTCCCTTGCTTCGGGGGGCTGGCGTGCCCAATTTGGCTGCAGGACTTATTCAACTTGTGAAAATGGGGCGCGTAGCCCCGGAATGGCCGAATACATGACAGCACAACAGCGCGTCGTTCTGATAACAGGTCCTTCCGGTGCAGGGCGATCGACCGCAATTCATGTGCTTGAAGATCTGGGGTTCGAGGCGATTGACAACCTGCCGATGGGGTTGCTGGCTCGCCTCGTCGACAATTCGGAGCCTGCGCGCCCAATGGCTTTGGGTATCGACGCGCGCAACCGCGATTTTTCAACCACCGGGTTTATCGAACTTGCCGCCAAACTGGGCCGGATGGAGAATGTCGACCTGACGATCCTCTATCTGGATTGCAGTGACGAGGTGCTGCTGCGTCGCTTCTCGGAAACCCGCCGCCGTCACCCGGTTGCGACTGATGCCAGCCCGGAAACCGGCATTTGTCAGGAGAAGGAACTATTGGCCCCAATTCGCGAGTTTGCCGACACGCTGATCGACACCAGCGCGTTGAATGTGCATCAGCTGCGGGAAGAGGTCGAACGCTGGTTCGCCCCAAAGGGCGGGCGGCATCTGGCGGTGTCGATCGAATCCTTCTCGTACAAGCGGGGCTTGCCGCGCGGTTTGGACATGGTGTTCGATTGCCGGTTTCTGGCCAATCCATACTGGCGGCCTGAACTGCGGGATGCGGATGGTCGAAACGCGGATGTGGCGGCCTATGTTCAATCAGATGCAAACTATGGCGTCTTCTTTGACCGGGTGGTCGACCTGCTGATCGAACTGCTTCCGGCCTTCCGTGAGGAAGGCAAAGCGCACCTTTCAGTTGCATTTGGGTGCACCGGAGGGCAGCACCGCTCGGTCGCGGTGGCTGAAGCAGTTGCAAAGGCCCTTGCAGAAGGGGGGCAGCAGGTGGCAATTAGGCATCGCGAAATGGAACGACGCGCGTTGAATGTGAGGCCGGAGTGATCGGGATCGTTATTGTTGCACATGGTGGGTTGGCTCAGGAGTATCTTGCGGCCACGCAGCATGTGGTTGGAAAGCAACCCGGACTGGTGGCCATCCCGATAGAAGCCGACCATGATCGCGAAGCGAAACAAGTTGAAATCTGCCGCGCGGCGGACGAGGTCGATATGGGCGATGGCGTCGTTGTGGTGACCGATCTGTTCGGCGGCAGCCCCTCGAATCTGAGTCTGCGCGCATGTGCGCCACAAGACCGGCGAATCCTTTACGGGGCCAACCTTCCCATGCTGATCAAACTGGCCAAAAGTCGCCACTTGCCGCTGGCCGAGGCCGTGCGTTTGGCTTTGGAAGCTGGACGAAAGTACATCAATGCGCAAAATGTGACATTGGATTGACACCGGATAAATTCATATGACGACCAAGAGTTTGAAAATTATCAATGAAAAGGGCCTTCACGCCCGCGCTTCTGCCAAGCTGGTCGAGGTGGTCGAAGGCTTTGATGCGCGCGCCGAGGTGTCACGAGACGGGCTTTCTGCCTCGGGCGACAGTATCATGGGCCTTTTGATGTTGGCAGCGTCGCGCGGAAGCACTATTGACGTCGAGACGTCCGGCCCGGATGCTGAGGCGTTGGCAGAGGCTTTGGAAACATTGGTGAACGATAAGTTCGGCGAAGGGTTCTGACAGCCACGACACCAAGGACGGAAAGACAAGGCAATTGGCGGAAACCACGCACGATACCAAGACAGGTCCTGTAGTGGATCACGACACCGATCAGGGTGAAATCTACGACCGCAGAACCCTGACCTACGCCAACTCGTTTGACGATGCCTGGACGTCTACGGCCATTCGCGCCATCGAATGGTGCACAGGCAAGCTGACCATCTTGCGCATGGTCAACAAGTTCGAGAAGCAGAACGAACGCTATCGAGGTCAGAAGTTCTGGGGCGGTGCGCTCAAGACCATGGGTATCGAGCTGACAACCCCAGCCGAACAGATCTCCCGCATCCCAAAAGAAGGCCCCGTAGTGGTCGTCGCGAACCATCCGCACGGCATGGTTGATGGCATGATCTTCGCTGAACTCATCGGCCGGGTCCGCAGTGACTATCGCATCCTGACCCGCTCAGTCCTGACTGGGTTGGATGAAGCTGCGACCTCATTCATGATCCCGGTGCCGTTCCCGCATGATCCTGAAGCGCAGGCCAAGATGCTCGAGATGCGCAGCAAGACGATGAAACATCTGGCAGATGGGGGCGTTGTCGCGTTATTCCCGTCAGGTGTTGTGATGTCTTCGGATGATTGGTTCGGACCAGCCATCGAGCGGGAGTGGAATGTCTTCACCGCGAAGATGATCCGTAGGTCGGGCGCCAAGGTCGTGCCGATCTTCTTCCCCGGCAGCAACTCGCGCTGGTATCAAATCGCCAACCGGATATCGCCCATCCTGCGCCAGGGCCTACTGCTGCACGAAATCGTCCGATCCTGTAACAGGCCCCAGTCGCCGGTGATCGGTGACCCGATTTCGGATAAAGACATGGACCTGCTGGAACGCGACCCCCGCGGTTTCATGGCATGGCTCCGTGATCACACCATGGCGCTGGGCAAGACGCTCAAATCCTGATCCGCCCCTTCATCTGGCCATAAATATCTCGGGAGTGAATTGAGCCAAAGGCTCAAGAGAGGGCTGGCCCTCTCAGATTCTACCGTGTGGGTACCGGAACCTCGCCTCGGTAATCATAAAACCCACGTTCCGTCTTGCGCCCCAGCCATCCGGCTTCGACATATTTCGTCAATAGCGGGCAGGGGCGATACTTGGTGTCTGCCAGCCCGTCATGCAGCACGTTCATGATCGCCAGACAGGTATCCAAGCCGATGAAGTCCGCCAGTTCCAATGGGCCCATAGGGTGGTTTGCGCCCAGTTTCATCGATTGGTCAATGGACTGCACATTCCCGACACCTTCATACAATGTGTAAACCGCCTCATTGATCATGGGCATCAGAATGCGATTCACGATAAAGGCCGGAAAATCTTCGGCGCTGGCTGAGGTTTTGCCAAGCCGGTCCACTACGGCTTTACAGGAGTTAAAGGTTGCTTCATCGGTGGCGATGCCCCGGATCAACTCGACGAGCTGCATCACAGGGACCGGGTTCATGAAGTGGAATCCCATGAAACGTTCGGGCCGGTCGGTGCGGCTGGCCAGCCGGGTAATTGAGATCGACGAAGTGTTCGATGTCAGGATCGTATGTGGCTGTAGGTGCGGCAACAGGTCTTCAAAGATTGCCTGTTTCACCGTTTCCCGCTCGGTCGCGGCTTCGATTACAAGATCGGTCTGCCCCAAATCCGGCAGATTCAGCGTCGTCGTGATCCGACCCAACGCGGATTTCACTGCATCATCCGAGATTTTGCCGCGCGACGCTTGACGCGCCAGGTTGGTTTCAATGGTTGCCATAGCGCTGTTTAGCGCGTCCTGGCTGACATCGTTCAGTAGAACATCATACTCTGCCAATGCCATAACATGAGCAATCCCGTTGCCCATCTGTCCAGCGCCGATCACTCCGACTGATTTTACGTCCATTTGTTCGATGCCCTTGTTCGCAGAATATGGCGACATTATCGGCAGTTCCCTATGGGCGGCAAGGGGACGGGGACAGTCAATTTCGCTTCAAATGCGCGCATTAGGACTTTCTCAAGACTTGCGGCGGCAAAATGGCGGTCGGGTGAATATTTGGGTGAGTGTGATGAGCTATCAATCGATCAATGCGGTCCATTCCGCGGAAACGACGTGCGAATATGAAAATTCGAAACTACGTTTCAGGGGCCCCCAAAGGGCGTTGAACAACCCCTATGTGGCATGTTTGGGGGGCGAAGAGACCTTTGGCCGTTTCGTAGAAACCCCCTTTCCCAATGAGTTGGAACGTCGTCTGGATCGCCGCTGCCTCAATCTGGGCAGCCTGTTCTGCGGTGCCGAGGCGTTGACGCAGGACAAAGGGCTACTGGAGATCGCAAACCGGTCTGATATATGCGTCCTGCAGTTACCCGGCATGCTGGGGCTATCGAACCGATTCTACCGGGTGCACCCACGACGCAATGACCGTTTCGTTGCGCCAAATGCCGATCTGGTTGCTCTGTATCCCGAAGAAGATTTTACGGATGTCCATTTTGTACAGCACTTGCTGAACCGCCTGTCGGCACGCTCGGATGCCCGAATTGAACTTGTGGAACAAGAGTTGCGCAATGTCTGGATCGAAAAGCTCGGCAAGTTTCTTGCAGAAGTAGGCCCGCCCGTCCTGCTTTTGCATTTGCAAGTAGAGAGAAGCGATTTGGATTCGACACCGGGTGTCGGCTTTGCAATCAACCCCGAGATGATTGAGCCTTTGGGGCCCCATTGTACGGATATTTTGTCCTTGCAGGTTCAGGTGTCCGGCGTATCCGATGAGCTTGAAGACATGTTGTTTGGCACCCTGCAACAACCGATTGCCGAGCATATGATCGGCCCAGCCACACATCGCAATATCGCTGGCTCACTTGCCCAAGTGATCAACGACCTGGGCGTATAAACAGCAAAGGCCCGCCAGTGGCGGGCCTTCTAAGATTTTTCGTCGAGAAATCTTTGTCTGAAATCAGCCGAGTTTTTCGGTGAGTTCCGGCACGGCCTGGAACAGGTCTGCGACCAGACCGAAGTCTGCGACCTGGAAGATCGGCGCTTCTTCGTCCTTGTTGATCGCAACGATGACCTTGGAGTCCTTCATGCCCGCCAGGTGCTGGATCGCACCCGAGATGCCGACTGCAACGTAAAGGTCAGGGGCAACAACCTTGCCGGTCTGACCCACCTGCCAGTCGTTCGGGGCGTAGCCCGAGTCAACTGCGGCGCGTGAGGCACCAACGGCGGCTCCCAGCTTATCGGCCAGGCCTTCGATCAGTTTGAAGTCGTCTTCCGAGCCAACACCACGGCCACCCGAAACAACAACACCAGCCGAAGTCAGTTCAGGACGGTCGCTTTCAGCAACCTTGTCCTCGACCCACGACGACAGGCCGGGGTTTTCGCCGACCGAGATGGTCTCGACCGCCGCCGAACCACCTTCGCCCGCCGCATCGAAGCTGGCGGTCCGGATGGTCACGACTTTCTTGGCGTCGTTCGATTTCACGGTCTGGATCGCGTTACCGGCATAGATCGGACGCTCGAAAGTGGTGGCATCGACCACGCCGGACGCGTCCGAGATCACCATCACGTCCAGCAGAGCTGCAACGCGCGGCATCACGTTCTTGGCGTCGGTGGTAGCAGGGGCAACGATATGCTCGTACCCATCGGCCAGCCCCACGATCAGGGCTGCGGTCGATTCCGCCAGGCGATGACCCAGCGAGGCGTCTTCAGCGACCAGAACCTTGGATACGCCATCGATCTTGGCAGCGGCCTCACCAGCAGCAGCGGCAGAACCACCTGCGGCCAGAACGGTGATTTCACCCAGCGATTTGACAGCGGCAACGGTCTTGGCTGTGGCGTCAACCGACAGCTCACCATTGTTAACCTCTGCGAGAAGAAGAACAGCCATTACACAGCCCCCGCTTCTTTGAGTTTCTCGACCAGCTCATCAACCGAGCCCACGATGATACCAGCAGCACGTGCCGGCGGCTCTTCGGTCTTGACGACTTCCAGACGCGGAGTGACGTCGACGCCATAATCGGCGGCGGTTTTTTCATCCAGCGGCTTTTTCTTCGCCTTCATGATGTTCGGCAGCGACGCATAGCGCGGCTCGTTCAGGCGCAGGTCGACGGTCACGATGGTTGGCATCTTGACGGAGATGGTCTGCAAACCGCCATCCACCTCACGGGTGATCTTGGCAGTGTCGCCTTCGATGTCCAGTTCGGACGCGAAAGTGCCTTGGCTCCAGCCCAGCAGGGCTGACAGCATCTGACCGGTGGCGTTCATGTCATTGTCGATCGCCTGCTTGCCCGCCAGAACGATGCCCGGCTGCTCTTCTTCGACCACTTTGGCGAGGATCTTGGCAACGGCAAGCGGTTCGATGTCCTGATGCACGTCATCCGCCGCGACAACCAGAATGGCACGGTCGGCGCCCATGGCCAGTGCGGTCCGCAGGGTTTCCTGCGACTGTTTCACACCGATCGAAACGGCAACAACCTCATCGGCCTTGCCCGCCTCTTTCAGGCGGATCGCCTCTTCCACGGCAATCTCGTCGAAGGGGTTCATCGACATTTTTACATTGGCGAGATCAACTCCGCTGCCGTCCGCTTTCACACGAACTTTCACGTTGTAGTCAATCACGCGCTTGACAGGCACAAGTACCTTCATTTTTGCGTATGCTCCTTACAAAAACGGCAAGCCGCGCAGCGACTCCACCAATGCTCTCGCTGGCCTAGATAGCGAGTCGTGATGCCTCGCAACAGAGCAAAATCGTCACGTCATGGTTTCGAGACGTCGCGTTTTGTCATTTTTTGGACCAGAAACGAAATTTAGTTTCCCGACGGCAGGCGCGATCACCGGTTTGCACCGGGAATCCAGAGCACATCATCGTGCCCGCCGTTGTTGGCACAGCGCGCGGCGACAAAGAACCAATCGCTCAGGCGGTTGAGGTATTTGACAGCCACCTCATTGACCGGTTCCATGTTTGTCAGCTCAACCGCCAACCGCTCGGCCCGGCGCGAAACTGTTCTGCACACATGCAGATGCGCGGCCAAACGTGAGCCACCGGGTAGGATGAAACTGCGCAAGGGCTGGAGCGCTTCATTCATCGCATCGATCTCGGCTTCAAGCCGGTCGATCTGAGCGGAAACGATACGCAGGGGCGGGTAGTCGGCCTCGGCATCCTTATCCATGTCGGGGCGGCAGAAATCGGCACCCAGATCAAACAGGTCATTCTGGATACGGGACAAGGCGGCTTCGACTTCTCCGTCTGCTTCGGTCCGTGCCACGCCGACAAAGGAATTAAGCTCATCCACAGTGCCATAGGCCGCGACACGCCCGGAATATTTGGCAACGCGCTCACCATTGCCCAGAGCGGTTTTCCCGTCATCGCCGGTGCGCGTGTAAATCTTGTTGAGAACGACCATGCCTTACCCTCCCTGCCCACGCAGATAGACGTAAAGTACGATCAGCAGCACCGCAATGAACTGAAACAGGATACGCAGGCGCATCAGCTTGTTGCTTTTCAGCGCGGCTTCTTTGCCGGGTTTTCCAAAATTGGCAATGCCCATCACTAGCACGACGACGACCGCCGCCATGGCCAGAAGCAGTATGACCATCGTCAGGTCCATAGCTCACCGTCCGTGTTTGTTCAGTTGTTGAGCCGTCATCTAGCGTTGATAGCGGCAAAAGCGAACAGGTAATTTCGCCTCATATGTCCGAGAGGATGCGATCAATGGCCCGGGTAGGCAGAATACGGCGCAGATATCCGGCGATATAGGTGGGCGTCGTCACATAGTATCGCGGACGTGGGCGCTTGGATTCAACCGCATGGGCCAATTTGGCGGTAACAGCCGAGGCGGGCAGTTCGAACTTGTCAGGTCCGGAGGATTCGTAGAGGCGTTTCAGCAGCGTTTCCTCGTATCTCTGTCGCAGGGCTGAGCTTTTCCAGTCAATAAAGCGTTCGAAGACAGGGATCGCGTTCACACGGATCTTCGAGGTGACCGGGCCTGGTTCGATCAGGATGACCTTGATGTCGGTGTCTCGTAGCTCTAGGCGCAAGGTGTCGGTCAGGCCTTCGATGGCGTATTTGGTAGCGACGTATGCTCCGCGCCAGGGGAACGCGACCAGTCCCAACACTGATGAGTTCTGCACGATGCGCCCATGGCCCTGAGCCCGCATCACGGGAATCACTTGCCGGGTCAGTTCGTGCCAGCCAAATACGTTGGTCTCGAAAATTAGGCGAAGCCCTTCGATTGGGACATCTTCAACCGCGCCGGGAAGGCCGTGAGCGCCATTGTTGAACAACGCATCCAGCGTGCCACCGGTCGCGTCCAAAACCTGCTGCAGGCCTGAGGTAATGCTATCGGAATCGGTATAGTCGATCAGCGGGCTGTCGAAACCCTGTGCCCGTAGCCGATCACAGTCACGCTGTTGACGGCATGAGGCAAAAACGCGCCAACCGCGCGCGCGCATCCCGTGCGCCGCGTCCAGACCGATCCCGGATGAGCAGCCTGTGATCAGAATTGATTTCTGCATATTGCCCCCGCCTGTGTATTTCGCCCATAGCTATGGCGAGCTTTAGGTCAGGACAATGACACAGTTGCGTCAGTTTGTTGGTTTCCGAACCAGTGAGGCAGAAATCCAACCCACCCGCTGATCAGGGTATAACCGCAACCGCAGCCAGCCGGTGCCGGAATCGCTGAGAACCTCAACGCGCTGGCCAAGTTTGGCTTTGGCGATGATGGGGTAAATCGTTCCGGGCCCATCGCGCATATTGACCCGCGTGCCCGAGATTTCGCGGATATCTTTCTCGGGCTCGATGACCTGATTCACAGGTGTGATGTCATCCTGCACCTCGGCCTCGACCTGCAACAGTCCGGCGGCTCCGTCTTCAAGCGAAGCCAGAGTAAAGCTGACGCCGTTCTCGTCAAATGCAGAGAACTGAGACAGCGGATCGTTGGTGACTTGTGACAGAACGACTGCGGCATCCTCCTCTACTTGTGGCTCGGGCTGAGCGCGCGCCTGTACAATGCGCGCGGCAACGTTGGTCACAAGGTCTTCAGCCCGAGGTGCGTGGTCGGATGCAGGCTCATGTTCTGGCACAGAGGCAACGCGAACCGGTTGCTCGGTGCGGGTGCCGCGCGGTTCGAAATCCGGGCCCCCGCTCATCACATAGAAGCTCCAGCCGAGCATGGCGAAAGTGATAACAATAACACGCTTCATGGCGCACCCCCTGGCAATCGTAACATCAATAAAAGGCAGCAGTCTTAATGTTCGAAAGCCTACCATAGATTCAGCTTCGAGTCGAAAAGCGGGGGAAATCCGATACTTGCCTCCCCCTGTTGCAAAAAGCCCGACTTGTCCCCAGCAAAATATGCGCCGATTGCTTTACCCGCGCGCGCTTGCGTCGTATCACATCATGTATGAACGATACGATCGACGACCCCAATATGGAGACCCCTGACAATGGGGGCGAGGTAGCCGAGCCGCTGCGCCGCGCAATTGGCGAGCGCTACCTGACCTACGCGCTTTCCACCATCATGCACCGCGCTTTGCCAGATGCGCGCGATGGATTGAAGCCGGTTCACCGGCGAATCCTCTACGCGATGCGCGAGTTGCGACTCAGTGCGACGGGCGGTTTCCGTAAGTCAGCGAAAATCTCTGGCGACGTGATGGGTAACTATCACCCTCATGGCGACGCGGCGATTTACGACGCAATGGCGCGCTTGGCACAGGACTTCAACGTCCGATATCCACTGGTCGACGGGCAGGGGAATTTTGGCAATATCGACGGCGATAATCCGGCGGCCTCTCGATACACCGAGGCGCGGATGACCATCGTGGCCGAAGCCCTGTTGGAAGGGTTGAACGAAGACGCTGTCGATTTCCGCGACAACTATGACGGCACACTGACTGAACCGGTCGTGTTGCCCGCACAGTTCCCGAATCTACTGGCCAATGGCGCCAGCGGTATCGCGGTGGGCATGGCGACTAATATCCCGCCGCATAATATTTCCGAGCTGTGCGACGCTTGTCTGCATCTGATCAAGACGCCGGATGCGCGTGACGATACGCTATTGAATTATGTTCCCGGCCCGGATTTTCCGACCGGCGGCGTCATTGTCGAGCCGCCCGAAAATATCGCGCAGGCCTACCGCACCGGGCGTGGATCCTTCCGGCTGCGCTGTAAATACGAGGTTGAAGATCTGGGGCGTGGCCAGTGGCAGATCATCGTCACCGAGATTCCCTATCAGGTTCAGAAATCCAAGCTGATCGAAAAGATCGCGGAACTGATCCAGACCAAGAAGATCCCGATCCTTGCCGATGTCCGCGACGAATCCGCTGATGACATCCGCCTGATCCTTGAACCACGCTCTAAGAATGTGGACCCCGAGGTGCTGATGGGCATGCTCTATCGCAACTCGGACCTTGAGGTGCGCTTCAGCCTCAACATGAACGTGCTGATCGACGGGGTGACGCCTAAGGTCTGCTCGATGAAGGAAGTGCTGCGCGCGTTCCTTGATCACCGGCAAGAGGTGCTGATCAGGCGGTCGCGTCACCGCATGGCCAAGATCGACCACCGCCTTGAGGTATTGGAGGGCTTTATCGTCGCCTTCCTGAACCTCGACCGGGTGATCGATATCATCCGCTACGACGACGACCCCAAGGCCGCGCTGATGCGCGAGGACTGGGGCATCGATCACGTCCGCGCAACCGATGAGTCCGATTACGTCTCGCCGAAGCCGGGTGAGGGCGAACTGTCCGAGGTGCAGGTCGATGCGATCCTCAACATGCGCCTGCGCAGCTTGCGCCGTCTGGAAGAGATGGAACTGGTACGCGAACGTGACGAACTGATGCTGGAACGCGCCAATCTCGAAGACCTGCTGGCTGATCCCGCCCTGCAATGGGCCAAGATCGCTGAGCAACTCAAAGAGACCAAGAAGACCTTCGGCAAAGACTATGAAGGCGGCGCGCGCCGGACCCAATTTGCCGAGGCAGGTCAGGTCGAGGAAGTGCCGCTTGAGGCGATGATCGACAAGGAACCGATCACGGTCGTCTGCTCTCAGATGGGTTGGATCAGGGCAATGACCGGCCATATCGATCTGAAGCGCGAGTTGAAGTTCAAAGATGGTGACGGCCCGCGTTTCATTTTCCACGCGGAAACTACGGACCGCCTGCTGGTCTTTGCGTCAAATGGCCGATTCTATACCGTCAGCGCCGCTAACCTGCCCGGCGGGCGTGGCATGGGCGAACCGCTACGTCTGATGGTCGACCTGCCGAACGAGGCGCAGATTATCGACATCCTGATCCACAAACCGAGGCGCAAGCTGCTTGTGGCCTCAGATGCTGGCAACGGCTTTATGGTGCCGGAAGATGACGTTCTGGCGCAGACCCGGAATGGCAAACAGGTGCTGAACGTCAAAGGAGACGAGACGGCGATGATCTGTAAGCCGGTTGAGGGCGATCATGTTGCTGTTGTCTCGCAGAACGGGAAATTCCTAGTCTTCCCGACAGAGGAGCTGCCCGAGATGACCCGTGGTAAGGGTGTCCGCTTGCAGAAGTACAACATGGCGCGTGGACGGCAGGGCACACTGGAACTGGATGGTGGGTTATCCGACATCACCACCTTCAACTGGGAAGAGGGCCTGAAATGGTCCATGGGCGGCGACAAAACCCGGCACGAGGCGGATATGTCCCAATGGCTGGCCAAGCGTGCGGGTGTTGGGAAAAAAGCACCTTATGGCTTTCCGAGGGATTACAAGTTCCCGTGATATGCTGTCCGCTTGGTGAAAATCTGCCGATACGGCTTGGCACAACCCGTATCGGTGCGCTACATCCAAAGAAAACAGGCCTATCGAGACGAGAGACATGCTGCGCATTCTGACACTGATCACCGGGTTGGCCCTGATGGGCGCATGCACCCAAACGCAGGTTTATGAAGACCCCGAATCGCTGGGTGAATTCAAGCTACGCGTGAATTATGCCTTTGCGGAAAAGGCCGTTCAGGGACCGGTTTCGCGGGATGCTACGCCGGATGAATGGACCAAAGCGATCCAGAATGCAGTGGACATCAGGCTTGGCCGGTATGAAGGTTCACAGGAATACGACATTGGCATCAGTCTCGAGGGCTACATGTTGGCACCTCCGGGAATTCCTGTGATTTACAACCCCAAAAGCACCGCCATCGTTCTGGTAAACGTCTATGACGTCGAAAAGAAAGAGTTCCTTGCTAAAGGCAAGCAGTTTCAGGTTCTCGAAGATACCACCGGTGAAAGCGCCCTTACTGGATCAGGAAATGCGCGCACCCGAGAAGAACAGATGAACGGTCTGGCCTTGAAGGTTGCCGACCGGGTTGAGGAGTGGCTGGCCGAAGAGCACAAGGATGATGGCTGGTTTGACAAGCGCCCCAGCTTGATCCAGCCGCTTGAAACCGAAGCTGTCACACAAAATCCGGCGTGATGGATGCATTTCCCTCAGGATGTGCTTGATTTTCCCCCCTGAACCAAATATCTCGCGCGCGCAGATGTAACCACGGGACCAAGGGTCCCCCAAATTGCAAAAAGGGCGCCTGAGGAATGGCAAAGGAAAAGTTTGAGCGTAATAAGCCGCACGTCAACATCGGCACGATTGGCCACGTTGACCACGGCAAGACCACGCTGACCGCAGCAATCACCAAGTATTTCGGTGACTTCAAAGCGTATGACCAGATTGACGGCGCGCCTGAAGAAAAAGCACGTGGCATCACCATCTCGACCGCCCACGTGGAGTACGAGACCGACAACCGCCACTATGCGCATGTCGACTGCCCCGGCCACGCCGACTACGTCAAGAACATGATCACCGGTGCTGCCCAGATGGACGGCGCGATCCTGGTTGTGAACGCAGCTGACGGCCCGATGCCGCAGACCCGCGAGCACATCCTGCTGGGCCGCCAGGTTGGCATCCCGAAGATGGTCGTGTTCATGAACAAAGTTGACCAGGTTGACGACGAAGAGCTGCTGGAACTGGTTGAGATGGAAGTTCGCGAACTGCTGTCCAGCTACGAATACCCCGGCGACGATATTCCGATCATCGCAGGTTCGGCTCTGGCCGCGATGGAAGGCAACAACCCGGAAATCGGCGAAGAGAAGATCAAGGAACTGATGGCGGCTGTTGATGACTACATCGACACCCCTGAGCGTGAAGTTGACAAGCCGTTCCTGATGCCGGTCGAAGACGTGTTCTCGATCTCGGGCCGTGGTACCGTTGTGACCGGCCGTGTCGAGCGTGGCGTGATCAATGTTGGCGACGAGATCGAAATCGTCGGCATCCGTGACACTCAGAAAACCACCTGTACTGGTGTTGAAATGTTCCGCAAGCTGCTGGATCGCGGTGAAGCGGGCGACAACATCGGCGCACTGCTGCGCGGTATTGACCGTGACGGTGTTGAGCGTGGCCAGGTTCTGTGTAAGCCGGGTTCGGTTACACCGCACACCAAGTTCGAAGCCGAAGCCTACATCCTGACCAAGGAAGAAGGCGGTCGTCATACTCCGTTCTTCGCGAACTACCGTCCGCAGTTCTACTTCCGTACAACTGACGTGACCGGCACCGTGACCCTGGCGGCTGGCACCGAGATGGTTATGCCCGGCGACAACGTCGGCTTCACCGTCGAGCTGATCGCCCCGATCGCGATGGAAGACGGCCTGCGTTTCGCCATCCGCGAAGGCGGCCGCACCGTCGGCGCCGGCGTCGTCTCGAAAATCATCGAGTAATCACGGTAGTCGGGCTTTGGCCCGACAAATCGGTGAACTAAAGAAGGCCGCTCCACATGGGGCGGCCTTTTCTCATCCAATCTTCTCGGCGCATTGAGATTATTCGTCGAATGATCTCGGGCAAGCTGAGTTCATTGAACAAAACAGCTGTCGATCTCGCATTCTTAATCTACCGTCCACTCCAAACGAAGACTGAACTCCCAGCTCTCTATTGCAACAGCAAGGGTGACGCGCAAATCAAGCGCGTCCCGGCGATCAGGGGAGACTAAGATGTTTGGTTTTGAATTTCTAAACTATGGAACGCAAATCCTTCACAGCAAGGATTTGGACGATATGAGAGCCGCTGTTCTCGGTGACGACGAACAGGAAGTTGAGTGCAAAATCAGCGACTTTTGCCGAGAGCGCAAGCGATTTGATATCAAGCTTGCTGAAATGTCGGACAGCATGGCGAGAGGAGCGACCTCGGTCAAAACCAGCGCAGACGCAGCCTAACGGCGCAATAGTCATTTCACGCCGGGTTCTGGGTTCAAATGCTCTTTGCCCATGGCTCACGCCCGACCATCCGGTCGGCCTCGGCGGTGATGTCGTTCATATGCTGCTCAAGGCTCAGACGAAGGGCCTCAATCTGCTCTTCGCTGGCCTTGCGTGGAACTGGATCGGTCCATTCGCGGCACAGAAATACGCCGTCGTTGCGCCAGGGGCGAGGCATCAGCAGACGATCCCAAGTTCCGGCTTCGCGCCCGTGCCGCGCGGAATAGGTGATGCCGAAAACTCGTTTACCTGATGTGCGAGCCCAGACCAGCGGTACGGTCGAGGATACCCGCTCGGGTCCGCGAGGGCCGTCGGCGGCAATGCCAATCGAGATACCCTGTTTCATCTTTCCCAGCACTTCGCGCGACAAGGCGACGTGGCGCTTGCGGCTGGACATTGCAATTGTATCCATCCCGAACAGCTTCTGCACTCGCCCTACCATGCTGCCCGCGCGCGCGGCCGAAGTGATCGAGCAAATGCGGCCCTTGTCCAGTGGGAAGAAATATGGCGATTGTGCCAGTCTCTGGTGCCACAGCACCACGATGACCGGTTCGCCCTGTTCGGCCAGTTGATCCAGCTCTTCGTAACCGATGCGCTGCCAGCGTGTGTTGCGATGCACCAACCGGATATAGCTTGCGATCCTTCGCGCGACCCAGTTCAGCACGGCTTCGCTGTCTGCGATTTTCTTGCGGATGCTCAAGGCTGCGGTCCTCCTGCTGGCCGAGCCTTGTCTTAAAGAACTGCGCGCCGGGCGCAACTTTTTTGTCAGCGGTAAAGTGTTCGGAAAACTTAAAAAGCCTCTTGAGTCCGCTGCGCCTCTGTCATATCTGATGGCCCAGCCTAGGGGTATAGCTCAGTTGGTAGAGCGACGGTCTCCAAAACCGTAGGTCGCGGGTTCGAACCCTGCTGCCCCTGCCATTTAAAATCAACAACTTAGCGGCGATATTTTTTCTGACGGCGTGAAGCACTTACAACATGGTTTTCAGTTCAATGCCCGAATCTTCGAATTGGTCCACTTTAGTCTGACAATATCAAAGCGGACCTGAGCCCTTGCCGTTCTTTTTTACTATTAACATTAAGGCGTTGACCAGTTCTTTGATGGGAAGTGTGATGACCTTACCAGGTATTTTTTACAAACCTGGCAAGGTACAGTTGTCTTACTGAGGTCACTGAAGCATATGCTTTAAATGGCTAGAATTATGATCCGCTAGTCTTTGCTCAGCCATGCCAGAAAATCTGAGACTTCTTTCAACCTGGCATTGTTACATTCGATGTCATTTTGCCTTACGTGTTCATCATCTGGCGCATACACTCGGTTCAACACTTCTTCTTCCATCAAATCTAATTCACATAGTTTACTTTGCGCCGCCTGTTTGGCTGCCTTAAATACTTCGTCGTAGTTTTGCTTCGCGCTTTCGACCTTTGCGCGCCATTCGCTGAAGTTCATTTCTTTTCTCAATGGTTGATAGGAAATGGAAGAATACAGGCAAGAGGTGTTTCGTCCAGGGTTTTCAAACCAATCGGTGCCACATCTACTTTGGAGGAGGAGGCTGGCGCCAAGCGTGTCGTTCTTCTTCTTTATCACGTCGAACCCTGGGCTTATCTATCACTTAAGGTTGAGTGGCCCTCAGTTCGTTTGTGGTATCCTTGTGGTGAAAAATTTTGGGTTAAGTTGTTTACAAAACCGTAGCTCGCGGGTTCGAACCCTGCTGCCCCTGCCATTTCCCACCGGACAAGCGAAATTCCTGCAACAGAGGCGCGGGCTTGGTGCATACGTGTGGCGCAATTCACTTGACGTGTGCGGCAATAAAGAAAAAGCTTGATCAAGGCTGAAGGAAAAGCCATCAGGACTGTCCAGCTAATGTGCTAAAGTCGTTCGGCTTTTGTGTCACAATATGCAAGCCTGACCGGGTAGGGGAACCCGGAGACGATCGGGGACAACGGGGATAATGACAGAGATCGACGCATTCCTTGAAGAACACGGGCTGTCGAAGTATGCGCCGGTATTCGCGTCGAACGAAGTTACATTGGCCGATCTCGCACACCTCTCCGAACATGATTTGATCGACCTTGGGCTGCCACTTGGACCAAGGCGCCGATTGATGGCCGCATTGGGGCAGGCGCGGGATTCCAATCCGACCCCGGTGCAAGGCAGCGGGAAGATAGTCGCCGAGCGGAGGCAACTGACAGTTATGTTTGTTGATCTGGTTGGCTCGACTGCCATGTCCGAGCGGCTTGATCCCGAAGACTTGGGGGAGCTGCTTCGGCGGTTCAAGGAAATTTGCTCGACCTCGGTTGCTCGATTTGGTGGACATATCGCCGATTTCATGGGTGACGGGGCGATGATCTATTTCGGGTATCCTCATGCGGTGGAAGATGCGGCCTCGCGCGCCGTTCATGCGGGTCTGGATATTCTTGAAGGATTGAATCGCATGGAAGGCCAGGAGCGTCTGACTGCGCGGATCGGTGTTTCGACCGGTCTTGTCGTTGTGGGCGAGATCCATGGCGAAGGGTTGAAGGAACATGACGTGGTCATGGGGCGGACACCCAATCTGGCAGCACGTTTGCAGAGTTTGGCCGAGCCCAATACACTGATCATCAGCCCGTCCACTCGCAGATTGGTGGGCAATGCATTTGAACTGCAGGATCGCGGGTCTTTCGCACTGAAAGGGTTTTCGGAACCGATACAAGCCTGGAGCGTCACAGGGCAGGCGCGGATCGAGCGCAGATTTGACATAATGCCTGATGCCGGTTCTGGTCGGCTCATTGGGCGCCAGGCAGAGTTCCGCAAGCTGACCGACAAATGGAATGAGGCAAGTCAGGGCGCTGGACAATCGGTTCTTGTCACTGGCGAGGCAGGGATCGGCAAATCACGCCTGATTGAGGGGCTTAGCCAAGAAGTGCTGGATCAAGGCGCGCTTCGCCTGAACTTCCAGTGTTCGCCCTTTCATGCCAACTCGGCACTTTATCCGATCATTCAGCATCTGGAACGCGCCGCAGGATTTGCGCCGACAGACAACGATGAGGATAAACTGGGAAAACTCTCGTACCTCTTGCGCCATCACCCGCCTGAGCATGTGCGCCTGATCGCTGATTTGTTGAGCGTTGATGCTGATGCTACGCTGGGGCCTCTCGACCTGCCGCCGCAAGTGAAGCTTGAGAAGACGTTGGAGGCAGTGACAGAACAGCTTGCGACGTTAGCGCGAGAACGACCGGTGTTGCTGTTGTTCGAAGATGCGCATTGGGTTGATCCGACCACCTTGTCTCTTACAGATCGGGTGATCGAACATATTCGGGACCTACCGGTGCTGATCGTCGTAACAGCACGTACCGGTTTCGATCCGGGTTGGGGTCACCACAACAATACCCTACGTTTACCTCTCAAGCGTTTGACCAATCGGGATGTGGCTGAGATCGTAGCTGAGGTGGCGGGGGGGCACCCAGTACCACCCGAGGTTTGCGACCTTATTGCGGCCAAGACGGATGGCATTCCGCTTTATGTCCAGGAAGTGACCCGCGGTCTTTTGGAATCGGGGCAATTGCGCTTGAGCGACAAGGGTTATGTCGTGCGCGGCCCCCTGCCATCGCTTTCAGTTCCCAGCACGTTGCAGGATTCGCTGATGGAGCGTTTGGACCGTTTGGGCAAGGCCAAAGAAGTGGCGCAAACCGGCGCCGTGTTCGGGCGGCAGTTCTCGATCGCGTTGCTGGCCTCTGTTTCGTTTCTGTCTCCGACGGTTCTGCAGGCCGGACTGGAACAGCTCTCATCGGCCGGGATCATTCTTCAAGCCCCGGATGCGGCAGAGGATGAGTTCATCTTCCGCCACGCATTGATTCGCGACATGGCTTATGACAGCCTGCTGCGCACGGAACGGCAGTCGCTGCATGACCGCGCGGCGGGTGCGTTGCTGGAGAACCAGCCGCAACTGGCCCAGACTCAGCCCGAGGTTCTGGCACAGCATTACACGTTGGCCCAACGCGCGGATGAGGCCGTGATGCACTGGCAAAGCGCGGGGCGTCGAGCGATCGAACGCTCGGCCCAGGCCGAGGCGTTGACCCATCTGTCGAAAGCTCTGGATCAGCTTGCCGATCTGCCAAAGAGCCGTGCACGGGATTTGCAAGAGATCGACATCCAGATTCTGCGTGCCGGTGTCCTGCGCTCAACAAGTGGTATTTCAGGGGATGCGACGGGTGAGGCCTATGGGCGTCTGCGCGAACTATGTCACCGAGCTGACGAGACCGAGCGGCTGTTTCCTGTGCTCAACGGGCTATATGCATTCCATCTTGTGCGTGCCGAATATCGATTGGCGAAAGGCGTGGCTGCGCAGATCCTCGATCTGGCGGCGACAAGCGGCAAGACCGAACACCGCATGGTCGGTCATCGCGCCATGGGGGCGGTGCAATTGCATCTGGGCAACCTGTCAGATGCAAAGCGCCATCTTGAGCAAGCTTGGGCGCTTTATGATTTTGATCAGCACAGCCAGCTAGCCTATGTCTATGGAACGGATCATGCCGCGATTACATCAGCATTTCTGGGCACATGTTATTGCCTGATGGGTCGGCATCAAGATGCCCTGCAGGTGCAGAATACAGCGCTGGAATGGTCCAAGAACCTCAAGCACGCGCATAGTGTGGCGCAGATCTTGGTTTACATGTGCAAGGTTCACCTGCTGGCGCGCGACATCCCTGCATTGCAAAGGGATGTTAAGGCGCTGTCCGAAGTCGCCGAGGAGCATTCGCTACCCTTTATGGCGACCATTGCGCGGCTATGGGAAAGCTGGGCAAAGGCGACCACGACCTCTGAAGTCGAACATATCGAGGACCTGCGTCAGGCGTCGGAAGACTGGTGGTCGGTTGGGGCCGGAAATTACAAGACTTTCTTCCCTTCGCTGATTGCCGAGATTCAGACAAACGCCGGCCATCACGACGCTGCGCATCAGACTCTGACGCACGCCAGAAATGTTCTGAGTAAAACCGAAGAGAAATGGGCCGAGGCCGATCAGCTTCGTATCGAGGCCGCCCTTGTAGCCAAGACAGGGGGCGATCCCGTACCGCTGCTGTTGCGCGCTATCGAAACAGCGCAAAGGCAAGGCGCGCGGCTTTACGAGCTTCGTGCGGCGGTCGCGTTGGCGGAGTGGCGGCAACACCGAGGCGAACCGGTTGGTGAGGCGTTGATTTCGGTCATGTCGCATTTCCATCAAGATGCCCAACTGCCGGACCTCAAAGACGCACGAGCGTTGATGGAAACGATTACTTGACCCGAAGGCCAACTTGCTGCCAGCTTGGGCGCGGGCAGAGTTGGGATGATACCTGAATTTCGACTTTTAAGCGCTGGGTCACCAGTCCGGCGCCCCGCTCTTGTGGTATGAGGAGACCTAATGCGTAAGATCAGCAAAACCCTTCTGGCCAAGGATGTCTTGGCGCAAAGCCGTACCGATCTGGCGCTGCAGCAGTACCATTCGATCACGCCCGATGAGTTACGTGAATTTGAGAAGAAACTGATTGGAACGGTCACTCTGCCGACCGACGCGGATTACAACAATGACCGGCAGGTTTGGAATCCGGCTTTCCAGGACTACCCAGAGATCATCGTCTATTGCGAGACCATTCAGGATGTACGCGCCAGCCTTGCTTTCGCGCGTGAGCATGACCTTTGGGTTGTTGCGCGGTCAGGGCGTCACAGCACGGCGGGGTATTCGGTCAATAACCAGATGGTGCTGGATACCAGCCGAATGCGTTACGTGACCGTCGATCCAAAGGTGCCGATGGCCTATGTCGGTCCGGGCACACCGTTCAAGATGCTGAATTCGGAGTTGAACTCCTATCACCTGCATGTGCCGGGCGGGGCCTGTCAGGATGTCTGCGTGGCGGGTTTCATGATGGGCGGCGGCTATGGCTTTACCTCGCGCAGGCTTGGGATGGCTTGCGACAGCGTTCTGGGTGTCTCCGTGATGCTGTGGGACGGCAGTATCGTGATCGCGGACAAAGACACGAACTCCGACCTCTTCTGGGCCATACGAGGCGGGACCGGCAACAACTTTGGTGTGTTGCTGGAAATCCGCTACCAGCTGCACCAGCTGTATAAAGTCTGGGGTTGCCACATCACATGGCCGTTGGACAAAGCCGCCAAGGCACTGGAGTACCTGCAGGCCAACTACATGCGCACCTGCGAAGATGACCGTTTCGGGGCCTATATCTTTCTGGCCTATCAGGGAGATCGAAAGGTGTTGCTGGTGTCGGCGCTCTATGATGGCACGTCCGAAGAGGGGAACGCGTTTGTTCAGCCCCTGCTGAGCGATGAAATCGGCGGCGAGATGGGTGAGGACGACCAGAACTATGGCACCTATCAAGAAATCAACTCATGGTTATATGACGACAAATATGACATCCCCGTCGTCCCCGATCAGGCGCGTGAAGATAAGCAGGCCGGATATATTGAACGCCAGCTCAGCGAAGTCGAATGGCAGCGCGTCGTAGACTACCTCGACAGCACACCCAACGCTTATGGCGCTGTGGCCATCGAACCCTATGGGGGGGCGATCAATCGGATGCCGTTGGGCAAACAAGGCAATGCCTTCATTCACCGTGATGTGTCGCTGAACTTCTACGTCGATGTGTTCTGGGTGTCGGAAGAAGAAAAAGAGATCGTTGTGCCGTGGCTCGACGGATTCATGGAACTGATGACCGAAGAAGGCTATTTCATTGACCGCGTCTATCAGAACTATCCACGGCGGACCCAGAAGAACTATCGCTGGCAATACTGGGGCGAGTATTTCAACTCTTTGCTGTTCGTGAAGCAGAAATTCGACCCGCATAATTTCTTCCATTATCAGCAGAGCATTTCGCCGGTGCCGGATGACGCTCCGCCAGACATCATCCGAGATACGTCCAAGTCGATCTTCGACGACCCAACGATCACATACGAGAGCTATTCGAACCCCTGAAAGCGGGGGCTGCCAAGGCCAAACGGGGGAGGGCCCAGTATGGACACGATCCAAGAGATTTTCTTTCTGCCACCCATGGCGGTTGCCCGTCTTGGACCGGGTGAGACACCGCTGGAAAGCTATGAGTGGCAGCAGGACATGGATGCCCATGGCAACAACAAAACGGTCATCCGGTCGAACATAACCTTTCGCGAGATCGAAGATGGCAGTGTCACCGCCTATCTTCCCGATCCCGACACGATCCGCTTTCGCGACGAAGGCGGCGCGTTGCGCCCGGTTGCCCCGTTCTTTGAGCTGTGGGCGCGGATGCATGATGCCGAAACGGGCGAGGAATATGAGACACCGGTGACGCTCGATCTGCTCGACAATCAGGGCCTGTCGCTGCAAAACGTGCGCTATTCGGTAACCGTCGGGAACACCAAGGCCGAGCGCCGGACTGGCGACGCGGCTTGCGGGTTTCGTGCACGGGTCGAGATTGCGGGTCAGGATTTCACCCCGAAACCCCTGCTGGCCTTCAGCCCGTATACGTCCGAACAACAGCCGATGGTCTATGAGCATAACCCGATCCCGCTAGGCTCAATCCGTGTGATGCATCCTGTGCAGGGTCATGATGAACCGGTCGAAGGGAAGTTCATCGACCGCAGCATCCTGCGCCTGCGCTTTATGCCTCCGAAAGGTGAGGTTTATGGCCCGCCTGATGCTGCATACGGTCCGGCGACGCTGGCCGTACCGGGCTATCAGAACGACCCGCCGAAATCGGAATATGGTCGCATCCACGAAATCGTGCCCGAACAGAACCGCATCCTGAACCCCGACACCCCTTGGTCGAAATGGATCATGATGTCCGGCACTTCGGACGACCCTGAGCCGCACGATAGTTACGACGGTGCCCGTGTGGGCAATGACCAATCCTGGGGAGTGGCCGATGACACCAGCGATGGCGTGATCGAGGCGACGCTGGCAGTACGTGGCGAACGCCTGACCGCGCGCGCCACGATCATGACCGGACCACCCGATTTTGCACCTGATGCGCGGCCGTTCTACAGCCTTGAGGATGATCTGGCCGATCGTGATCTGTCGCTAATCTCGGTAACTGAAGAAAACTACACCCAGGCCAAAGACGAGGTGGTCGATATCTTCCGCCGCGCCTTCGAGACCAACAGCCTGATCAACCTCGACGATATCCGCGCGCAAGGTTTGAAGGACAATGCCAAATTACAGGCGAAAACCGGGATTTCCCCGACGCCGGGCCTGCCGTCAACCGATGCGAAATCCATGACGGAGGAGGATGCAAGGCCGCCGGACAAGATCGACGAACTGATCCGCCCGCAACCGATCTCGGTCTTTTCGAACTCCGTGCCCAATGATCGGCTGCCCTATACAGTTGCGACGAAGTTCGTGCATGAGCAACTGATCGACGAGGCCAACCTGCTGGATTTCCTACGCCGTCGCCCGGATTTCGTTAAAACACTGCTGCGTCCACCATATGGTATCCTGACCGAGCTTGAAACCGACCCGAACCCTGATCAAAATCCGAACCCGGATTTTCGCGATCCTCGGATTATCCGCGACTCGATGCACGACGCGCGGATGCCGCCCTATATGCGCGATTCCAACTATTACCCACTGTCGCTGTCGCGCAGGCAGTACCATCTGGTGATCTCGTTCATCGACTATCTGGTTGCACAGGAAACGGAGGCTCAGAATGTCTGATCAGCCCGGCCAAATCCGCGTTAAACCCCGCAACCTGACCGCCCGCGCGGCCTATAAGGTACCGGGCAACCCCGACAACACGCGACTGGACGGATCGGTGGGGAATTGCTTTCCCGGTCTGGAAATGGATGTGCGCAACCTCGACCGCCGCTTTTTCCCCGGTCTGGTGTTCAACGCCGCGCGGGTGCCGCTGAACCCCGTGCCCGAGGCGCCGAAGAATTCGCAGGGATTCCATCTGGTTTTTGTGGACTATTTCTACGACCCGATGCTGCCTGACAACAGCCCCGAGGAGTGGGTGCAGACGCTGTTGGAGGCCTACAGCGGTGACATTGGCGCAAAGCTCAGCCAAGGTCGCTGGTTCCTGTCCTGGGTCGAACAAAGCGGCAAGCGGATCACCTTTCAGGAGAAAGACGGCACACCCTATGACGGGCTGATGATTTGGCGGTTCATCCGCAGTCTGGAACATGGTGATGACAAACCGGTCAGCATTGCTCTGGAACGGCGCAATCATGAGGGCATCGTGGATACCGAGCAGGTCGTCCTGCACGGATTCCGCCGCCAGTACCGGACCGAGGCGGGGGTCTTCAGCGAAGCCTATGATCCCGGAGAATTGACGCAAAGCCTGTGCAATCCGTGGTCCCATGACTTCCGCGACTGCGGCTGCCACTACTGGCCTTCGAACCACCCCGACGTGGTGATGGCTGAGGTGGCGCATGACGATCAGTTACCCTCGGGTCAGTCAAAGAACCCGATCGAGGCCGAGACCTATCTGGATTGGCTGCGCTCGGACAAGTCTCCGTCCGGTAACGTCGCGGCGCTGAATACGGTCGAACAAAACCGCCCCTACCAGATTGACCATTATCAGGTAAATCAGATGTGGAGCGAATTGCCTATCGTCGTTGAAGGCCGCGAAACGGGCGAGGTTTATGAAGTTGATCCCGAAATGCCAGGCGTGGAGCCCTATGACACGCCGCAGGCGATGATCGAGGACCTCAAGACGCGTCTGGCCGCGATGGAGATGACGCTGAGCCTGCAATATCTTTATGCCTATTTCTCGCTGGCGGATCCCGAAACGGCGGATACCCAAAAATGGCCGACGCTGAAAGACGATCTGATATTTGCCCGGCGTTCGGTGCTGGAGGTCGCGATTGGCGAGATGACCCATATGCGCTGGGCGAACCAGTTGCTTTGGGAGCTTGAGCCCGAGGGGTATGAACCCATCTTGACCCCGTCCGAAACCTTGCCGGCGGGCAAGGGTAAGACTCAGCCGCGCGCACTGAGGCCACTAACGGCCGAAGCGCTTGCGGATTTCATCGAGATCGAGCGCCCCGGAGGCTTTATCGACCGCGCTTATGCGCAATGTGTGGCGACTTTGGAGCAGGAGGATTTGTTCCCGGAACGCCGCCTTTATGCGCTGGCGGTACGGATCGACACTGACGGGGACGAGCACTTCCTGCGCTTCAGTCAAATGAAGGACGTTTTGGCCAAATACGATACGGGAGAAGGCACGCCTGTCTATTTGCGTCAGATTGACGTTGGCACTGAAGAGGAGGCCAGGACGGCGCTGGAACTCTACGCTAAGGTCAAGGATGGGTTAGCCAACGCCTATGCGCTTGAAGCGGATGGCAAATTTGAAGACTCCCAGGCCTACATCCAGCAGGTGCGCGATGACATGAAGCTGTTCCGCGTCGAGGGCGAAGCGCTGGCCGCCAAGGGGATTGGCATCCCGTTCTGGACGGAGGGTAAGGCGTGATCCCACCCGCCGCGCAGGTGCATTTCTTTGACACAGGGCATGGAGATCACATACTGGCCGTTGATGGATCGCGCGTGTTTGATGTGCCTGAGGGGACGGCGGACCAATTCGCAACGATGGACAAGAGAAGTCAAAGCGCTTTCCTCAGGTCCATGGGATTGGATGGAACACCTTTCATCGATGACACGCCGCCTCAGAGTATGCCCGTGAGGTCGCTGTCACTGGCAGTGGCGCAGAAATGCAATCTGGCTTGCACTTATTGCTATGCTGCAGGGGGAGAATTTGGTGGACCCGCGCGGAATATGGAATGGGAAGTCGCCAAGGCTTCGGTTGATCGGTTGGTGGCCGAAGCCGAACCCGGTGTGCGGATTAACCTTGCTTATTTGGGTGGAGAACCTCTGATCAACCGTGATCTGGTGCAACGCACTACGGAATATGCCGTCGATCAGGCGCATGCCAACGGGTTGAGCGTCGGGTTCTCGATCACAACCAACGGGACCCTGCTACGCCCCAAGGATGCGGCGTTTTTCGAAGCGCATGGATTTGCTGTCACCATCAGTCTGGATGGCGTGGGCGAGGTCCATGACAAGCTGCGCCCAAATCGTGGCGGTCGGGGTAGTTTTGATACGATCCTGAAACGGGTCGAGCCTTTGCTGGCAGCTCAACACCGTATGCAGGTTGGTGCCCGGGTAACGGTTACGCCGCAGAATATGAACCTGCCAGAGACGCTGGATCGGTTTGTGGGAATGGGATTTCATTCGATTGGATTCTCGCCCATGCTGGCCTCGCCCAACGGTCAGCATGAACTGAACCGGAGTGATTTGGACGAGATGCTATCGCAGATGATCCGTTGCGGCGAAGTTTTCGAGGCGGCGGTAATCGAAGGGCGGCGCTACCCTTTCTCGAACATGGCAGCGGCGATGCAGGAGATCCACCGAGGCACCCACCGGCCCTATGCCTGCGGGGCAGGGGGCGGGTATTTTGGCGTGTCTGCTGATGGCGGCCTGTTCGCCTGCCATCGCTTTGTTGAAGACGAAGCCGGAGCCATGGGCAACGTCTATGATGGCCCCGACCTACGGCGCGAGAACTGGTTGGCGGATCGGCACGTGCACACGCAATCCCCGTGCGGCACCTGCTGGGCGCGGTATCTATGCGGCGGCGGGTGTCATCACGAAGTCATCCATCGCGGACGCCCCGCTTGCGACTACATTCGAGGTTGGTTGCACTATTGCCTTCAGGCCTATGTCCGCTTGTCCGAAGCACGTCCGGATTATTTTGGCGTGTCCGCACGGGTGGCCTCTGCCTGAACGGATGGAGATTGAGACCGAAATCTGCGTGATCGGAGGCGGCCCGGCAGGTAGCGCTGCTGCGCTGAGGTTGGCTCAGCTAGGTCGGCGCGTCTGCCTGATCGAGCGGCAAACGTTCCCGCGCCAACATGTCGGCGAGTCATTGCCGCCATCAATCTGGCCGATCCTGAACCTGTTGGGGGTCGACGAAACCGTTACCCAAGCCGGTTTTCTGCGTGCAAGCGGATCGCTTTTGCATTGGGCTGGAGCGTTCGAACGTCGCGGCGTCGACGGTGATCACCCCGGACTATTGGTTGACCGGGGCCAGTTTGATGCAGTGCTGTTACGTGCAGCACAAGCGGCAGGGGCGCAGGTCGTCCAACCTGCGCGCGCATACCGCCCCTTGCGCCAGCAGTCTGGTTGGGAGATTCCCGTTCGGACCGACACGGGCGCCTTTCGGATCCAGGCACAAATCCTGCTGGACGCAGCGGGACGGCAAGCCGGGCTGGGCCGCAGGTTTCGCCCTGCATCCCAACCTTTGTTGGCGCTTTATGCTTATTGGCACGTGCCGCCGGGCTTTGGCCCGCAAGCCCGGGTCGAGGCGGGACAAGGGCATTGGTATTGGGGCGCGTTGTTACCGGGAGGAGTGGTCAACGCAATGGTTTTTGTCGATCCCGACGCCTGCATCGGGCTGCAACCCGCAGATCGACGCGATCTCTATCTGAATCTTCTGGCCCGTTCGACATTACTGGCACCCTGTCTGGAACAGCGCCGTATCGGGCCTGTGCGGCGGGCGGATGCGACCAGCCAGGCCGAGACAACACCACCAACGCGCGACCTTCTGCGGGTCGGAGAGGCCAGCTTCGCGGTCGACGCGTTGTCGTCGCAGGGGGTGCAATTGGCGATGGGGCAGGCGGTGCAGGCCGCAGCTGTGGTGAACACGCTTCTGACAACCCCCGATCATAGTGATCTGGCCTTGTCTTTTTATGCGGATCGGCAATTCGAGCGTGTGCAGACCCATGCAGCGCTCGCAGCCGATTTCTATGCACGGCAGCATGCTGTTGATCCTTCGCCCTTCTGGGCTGAGCGCGCAAAGCCGTTGGATTGGGTAAAGTCCCCAGCGTTCGATCCAAACACGGAGGCGTTGCGTGATGATCAGCCCCTGATCCTGTCACCTCAGGCCAAGCTCATCACTTCCGGCGTGCAAACCGCTTCGCATATCGAACCCGGCCTTGTCATAGGGCACCCGAATCTTCCAAGGCCAGTTGCAAATCTGGAGGGCGCAATGCTGGGACCGTTGTTAGAGCGGCTGGGCGCCCCGACAACCACTTTGAACATCATCAAGAGCTGGTCAGAGGTTTTGGCCACGCACACGGCGTCGCGCATTCTGCGCTGGCTTTGGTATCATCGCATCGTGATCCCCGCCGTTGATCAGGCGTAATCGAGGTTTCCTCGGCGCGTTGAATGGCCTAAAGTCCGCCGCAACGCCAATCGCCAAGAAACAAGAGGTCGCATGTCGCGTTTTGATGGGTATTTCCTGCGGCAATTGCTGGTGCTGTTTGGCTTTTTCACCCTTGTGCTTGTCGGGGTTTTTTGGATCACGCGTTCGGTCAGCCTTTTTGATCGGGTCATCAGCGGCGGCCAATCGGCGATGGTGTTCCTGGAGTTCACGGCGTTGACCTTGCCGACGCTGATCCGGACGGTCATGCCCATGGCGGTGTTTGCGGCCGCTGTTTACGCCACCAACCGTTTGAGCCGCGAAAGCGAGATGACGGTAATGCTGGCAACAGGCTCCAGCCCGTGGCGACTGGCGCGAGCGGTCTTGGTGTTCGGGCTAAGTGCGGGACTGATGATGGCTGTCATCAGCGTCTTTTTGCGACCTGCATCGGTTGATCAACTGGAATTAAGACAGGATGAAGTTGCCGGAGATGTCACCGCACAGCTGTTGAATGAGGGCGAATTCTTGCATCCAGCACAAGGTGTAACCGTCTATATCGGCGATATCGATTTGGACGGAACGCTGCGCGAAGTCTTCGTCTCGGACCGTCGCGATGGGATTAACCCTGTCAGTTATTCCAGTGCTACGGCCTATCTGGTCAATCAGGCTTCGGGCATTCATCTGGTTATGCTGGATGGGATTGCGCTGCGGTATGATCAGGCTGGTAACACGCTGTCATCCACGTTGTTCGAAGACGCCTCTTACGACATTTCCGAACTGACCCAGAATTCGAGTATGGGCCATCGCAGCCTTGAAGCCATCCCGACGGTCGAGTTGATCTGGGATCGCGAAGCGGTCTCAGTGAAAGATGATCACAGCATCGGCCATCTGGTGGATGAGCTGCACCAGAGGTTCTCGTGGATTGCGATATGTATTGCGGTCGCATTGGTCGGATATTCGACCCTGATGCTGGGTAGCTTTTCGCGCTTTGGGCTTTGGCCTCAGATCCTGGGTGCCTTTACCATTCTGGTCCTGCTTGAGGGGGTTCGGGGATTCGTATCCCCGTTCGTCATCAATGATCCCAGACTTTGGGGCTTGCTGTATCTTCCCGCCGTTATGGGCGTGCTTGTGTCGGTTCTGTTTTTACTGGCCGCGGGGCGACCCTTGCTGCGAAAAAGGGTTCGAAACGGAGCACCAAAGCCGTCACCGGTCTGAAGTCAGCGGCGAAGTTCCTCCAGGCACTGCAGGATGTTTTCAACTTCTTGACTGTCCGAACGAACCACCAAATACAGCGGTAGCATTAAGTCGCGCGCACCTTTCTCGCGCAACAGCTCGCCTGAGTTCAGATGCTGAGTGATGACATAGTCCGGGAAATACCCATACCCGCCACGCTGTAGGAGATAGCGTAAAGCCATCAAGCAATTACCCAGAAAGATAGTTTGCCCTGTCGCGAGACGCGCTGTGGAACGGACATGATCCCGGTAGGTCTCGCCCAGTTCTATGTTGACAAATACCCGTTCAGCGTCGGTGTTCGCATCCTTCCTGCTTTGAACCAAAGAAAGCCGTTCGGGCTCAAGTTCGTGGAATACCACGCGCCGGTCCGCAGGTTTTTCATGGGTCAGCGCGGCGTCAAGTACGTGGGTCGCAACGGCGTCGACCATATCCAAATCATGGTCGTAATTCAGGGTTAAAAGCAATTGTCCAAACCGTTGTTCAAAGCGAACAGCAAGGTCCACCAGTAACGGATCCCACACGCTCAACTGGGCACCCAGACGCCGTGCCAACCGATTTTGAATCTGTTCAGGCAGGTCGTTGGCTGCGAACGACCACAGCGACAGCATCTGTTCAGCATAGGGTTTGAATTGGCGACCGTACTCGGTCAATACCGTTCCGCCTGCCCCGCGCGAGAACAGCGGTTTGCCTGTTGCGTCTTCCAGGGCCCTGATCCGGGCGCTGACTGCGGTTTGGGTTACGTTCAACTTACGGGCCGCTGAATGAAACCCGCCGGTTTCGGCAACGCTTAAAAATGTTTCCAGAGATTTGGTTTGCATATTGAAAGTATTTTTTGATCGTATTGATAAAATCAATTCATTTTTTTGCCTATATATGCCGCTTTAAAGTGATTTGACGAACGTAGCCAAAGGATTCGCGCGATGCTGGACAAGAGCCACAAACCCACCTGGACCAGTTTTGAAGAGGCGACCAAGGCCGACTGGGATGCGGTCATGGAGTATGAAGAGAGCTACAACGCTGCTTTGCCGGATCGCATACTGGACGCCATTCGTTCACTGGATGAAGAATGGACGCCGTATCCGGTGAATCGCTATCAGCACAGTCTGCAGGCCGCGACACGAGCGTATGAGGACGGCGCTGATGAAGAGTTGGTTGTGGCTGCCCTGATCCATGACACCGGCGATATCTTGTCGCCCTATAATCACGGGGAACTGTCCGCCGCGATGATGAAGCCTTATGTCAGTGAGAAGACACACTGGATTCTCAAGCACCACTGCGTGTTTCAGGGCTACTACTACAATCATCATCTAGGTGGTGATCGGAATGCCCGCGACAAGTATCGCGACAGCCCGTATTGGGAGGACTGCCGCTATTTTTGCCATGAATACGATCAGAAGGCGTTCGACCCGGATTATCCGACCAAACCGCTGGAGTTCTTCGAACCCATGCTACGCCGCGTTCTGAACAAAGGCGAAGGGCACATGGAACTGAATGAGACCGCCGAGGCTTAACAGGCGGCCATCAGGCGATAGACGATCTGGGCGGCGGTAAAATCCCAGGCGGCATTGCCGTTCGGGGCCAGTTCGACGACGTCGAAACCCACACATTTTCGGCCCTTCAGGGCGTGTTCCACCAGGCGCAGGGCTTGATAATATCCCAGCCCGCCTGGGACGGGTGTTCCAGTGGCGGGCATGATTGCCGGGTCCAGCCCGTCAACGTCAAAGCTGACGTACACCAGATCGGGAAAATCCTTGGGCAAATCAACCGAGTGGATGTTGCCGGTAACCAGTTCTTCGGCGTCCACATGAAACACGTGGTTTCTCAGGCGGCTTTGGGCTTCTTCAGTCGAAAAGGCGCGAACGCCGAATTGCGCCAGACGGATACCTTCTTCGGCAAGAAGATGCATGACTGAGGCGTGAGAGTGTTTCTCGCCCTGATAAGCGTTGCGCAGATCAGCATGGGCGTCGATTTGCACGATACCAATCGGTTGGTTTAGAGCGCGGGCAACACCCAACACTGCGCCGTAGCTAAGTGAATGCTCTCCACCTAGCGTCACCGGGATTTTGCCGGCGCGAACGGCCGCTTCCGTGCGTTGGGCTAGGCGTTCCATTATCTCTGACAACGCTGCATCGCAGTCAACGGGTTCTTCGGTCAAGATCCCCTCGACGCAGGGCTCGGCGTGGCCAGTGATGCGTTCCAGTTCATTACTGGCTTCGATAATTGCGTCCGGGCCTTTGGCGGTGCCCGCCCCGTAAGATACAGTGCGTTCTAGCGGCACAGGGATCACACGGAACCGCGCGTCCTCGGTGCTCTCGGATGCGGACAGTTCACTGTCGAGGAAAATACTCATGAGAGGCGGCCTTTAAAGTCGTCATAGCCGAACTGTTTGATGATTTTCAGTTCGTCCGTTTCGCTGTTCCACAGCGCTATAGTCGGCAGCGGAACTCCGTTGAAGGTGTTGGTTTTGACCATCGAATAATGCGCCTGATCGAGGAAGGCAAAGCGCTGGCCGATTTCCAGTGGTTTGTCCCATGTGTAGTCACCGATCACGTCGCCCGCCAGACAGGACGGGCCGCCCAGGCGATAGGTATGGCCTGCCTCGGCCTCATCCATGAGGGCGGGGCGATAGGGGGCTTCGATGACGTCCGGCATATGGCAGGTGGCCGAGATATCGGTGATCGCAAGGGTCATACCGTTGGTCGGCAAGTCGAGGATTTCGCCAACCAAAATGCCCGCATCCAGGGCCACCGCCTCACCGGGTTCCAGATAGACGTCGATACCGTGTGTCTCACGGATGGATTTGATGAAGGCGACCAGCCCGTCGCGGTCATAGTCATCACGGGTGATATGATGCCCGCCGCCGAAGTTCAGCCATTTGAGTTGGCCAAGGTACGGTTTGAGTTTTGGCTCAACCGCGTCCCAAGTCCGCTGCAACGGCTCGAACCCCTGTTCGCAGAGCGTGTGCATGTGCAGCCCGTCCACGCCACTCATAGTCTCGGCGGTCAATTGGCTGACCGGCGTGCCCAGACGCGAGCAGGGCGCGCAAGGGTCGTATTTGGGGATTTCGCCTTCGGAATGTTCCGGATTGATGCGCAGACCGACCTGTACGCCGGCGGCTTGGGCTTTTGCCAGAAAGCGGTCCTTTTGCGCGGGTGAGTTGAAGATGATGTGGTCCGATAGCGACAGGATTTCGTCCATGTCCGCGTCTTTATATCCGGCGCAGAAGGTTGCGACCTCGCCGCCATATTCCTCGCGCCCCAGCCGCGCCTCATAGATGCCGGACGCGCAAGTGCCGCCGAGGTGTCGGCGCACCAGTGGGGCCAGCGAGAACATGGAAAACGCCTTAAGCGCGCTCAGGATATGTGCGCCGGAACAGGTGCCGATCTCGGAGAGGATGGTCAGGTTGCGCTCTACGGCTTTCTCATCGACCACGAAGCAAGGGGTGGGCACGCGGTTGAAGTCGAAATTGCGGAAAGCTCCGGCATCTCCGGCTTGGGTGGTCATCATGTCGGACAATTCGGGTGTCTCCGGATTGTGGAGAGGCCGGGGGGGGCGCTGCCCCCGGACCCCCCGAGATATTTTTAGCCAGATGGAGCTGATGCGGATCAGAAATCGACGGGGCCGTCGAGTTCGTGGACCTGCCATGGCAAACCATGTTCGTTCAGCATGTCCATGAAGTTGTCAGGGTCGAGTTGCTCCATGTTCCACACGCCCGGTTCGCGCCAATTGCCTTTCAGCACCTGCGCCGCACCGATCATGGCGGGGACGCCGGTGGTGTAGCTGACGGCTTGGCTGCCGACCTCACGGTAGCATTCCTCGTGATCGCAGATGTTGTAGATATAATAGGTCTTTTCGCCCGAGCCGTCCTTGGCCTGACCTGTGGCGATGTCGCCGATGCAGGCTTTGCCCTTGGTCTCCGCGCCCAGATCGCCGGGATCGGGCAGCAGGGTTTTCAGGAACTGAATCGGGATGATTTCCTTGCCGTCATGCATCACCGGGTCAATGCGAGTCATACCGACGTTTTCCAGCACCTTGGCGTGGGTGATGTAGGCGTCGCCGAAGGTCATCCAGAAGCGCGCGCGCTCAATCTCGGGGAAATGGGTGCTGAGCGACTCCAGTTCCTCGTGATACATCAAGTACATGTTCTTGGGGCCGATGGCGGGGAAGTCGAACTCGACCTTGTGGGTCATCGCCGGGCTGTGCTGCCATGCGCCGTTTTCCCAATGGCGCACCTCGGCCAGCACTTCGCGCAGGTTGATTTCCGGGTTGAAGTTGGTGGCGAATTCTTGATCGTTGCTGCCGCCATTCGCGTCCAACACATCGATCTGACGGATCGTATCCAACTTGTGCTTCTTCAGCCATTTGGCGAAGACGGATGTAACACCCGGATCGAAGCCCGAGCCGAGGATGGCAGTCAAACCAGCCTCTTTGAACCGTTTTTGATAGGCCCATTGCCAGTGGTATTCGAACTTGGCCTCGTCCTCGGGCTCATAGTTCGCGGTGTCGAGATAGTGGATGCCGGCCTCAAGACACGCGTCCATCAGAACCAGATCCTGATACGGCAGGGCCAGGTTTACGAGGATTTCTGCACCCGTTTCTTTGATCAGTTTGACTGTATCTTCAACCTTGTAGGCGTCCAACTCGGCAGTCGCGATGTCCACACCGACGCGGTCCTTAACGGCCGCTGCGATGGCGTCGCATTTTGACTTGGTTCGGCTGGCGAGCGTTATCTCGGTAAAGATGTCCGAATTCATCGCCATTTTGTGCACGGCTGCGTGGGACACGCCGCCCGCGCCGACAACCAGTGTTTTGCCCATGGGATAGTCTCCTCTCAAGGGGTTATTCGTAATAGGTGTAGCCGTTGATCGAGTCGCGATAGGCGCTCATAAGGGTTTTTCGGTCCTTGGCTTGCAGAGTACCGGTCGAAATCGCCTCGTCCACCATTTTGCGGAACGCGGCGACACAGTCTTGCGGGTCGAATTCCACATAAGACAAGACTTGAGAAATAGTGTCGCCCTCTTGTTCATGCAGCAAGTCGAAGCCACCGTCGGTGCGCAGGTCGATGGTGACTACATTGGTGTCGCCGAACAGATTGTGTAGGTCGCCAAGTGTTTCCTGATAGGCGCCAACGAAGAAGACGCCCATGAAATACTCGCCTTCTTCGGGCAGCGAATGCACTGGCAGGCTGGGGGACACGCCGTCGGCCAGTATGAATCGGTCGATCTTTCCGTCGCTGTCGCAGGTGATGTCGGACAGGACCGCGCGTCGGTCTGGTGTTTCATTCAGGCTTTGCAGCGGCACGATCGGGTGCAATTGGTCGATGGCCCAGACATCGGGGAGGGATTGGAACAGCGAGAAGTTGCAATGGTAGATGTCTGCGACCTTCTCAAGCTGGTCATCCACTTCCGTGTCCAGATCATCACTTGCCGCCAAGGCCTTGAGACGGGCCATAAGGGACAGGTAGATGCGCTCGGCCCGGGCCATCTGGCGCAGGTCGACATACCCGCGTCTGAAAAGCGCGCGCAATTCATTGCGATAGAAGGTTGCGTCGTTCCAGCATTCCTGCAGCCGATCCTTGCTGAGATAGCCGTGTACTGCGGCGAGGTCCGAAACCATGTGGTGGTCATCGGGCTCGGCCATTGGTCCGTCCGGGGCGTCGTAGAGTGTGCTTTCCAACACGTTGAAGACCAGCATGGACGACGTCGCAACCACCGCACGGCCGCTTTCGGTGATAAGCGTGGGATGATCGATTTCTGCCTCGTCCATGGCGTAGGCCACGGTTTCGACTACGTTGGCGCAATATTCCTCGACCGTGTAGTTGATCGAGTTTTCCGCGGCCTTTTTTTCGCCCGTGTAATCCACCCCCATGCCGCCGCCGAGATCCAGATAGCTGAGTGGTACGCCTTCACGCGAGAGTTCGGTGTAATACCGGCATGCCTCGCCAACAGCGCGGCGCACATCGTTAACGTCTTGCACCTGTGAACCCAGATGCGAATGTTGCAGCTTGAGGCAGTGCAGCAATCCCGCCGCTTTGAGCTTGTCCACGGTGGCAACAAGCTGGTCGGTGTTCATTCCAAAGGCGGAACGGTCGCCCGAACTTTCTTCCCATTTGCCGCTGATCTGATTGGTCAATTTGACCCGAACGCCTATCAGGGGCTCGATCCCCAGTTGGTTATAGACCTCGATGACGGTATTGGCCTCTTTTGGGCTTTCCAGCACGATGACGGTGTTGAACCCGATCTTGCGAGACAGGATCGCCAATTGGATGAATTCAGCATCCTTGACGCCATTGCAGACGATCAGCGCTTCGGGGGCCAGGCGATGGGCCAGGGCCACCACCAGTTCCGGTTTTGATCCTGCTTCAAGGCCATAATTGTATTTCTTGCCGAACTCGACGATCCGGTCGACCACCTGCGCCTGTTGGTTCACCTTGATCGGAAAAACACCGCGATAGTGGCCCTTATAGTTTACGCGCGCGATTGCCTCGGCAAAGCTCTCGTTCAGGTGCGCGATTTCATGCTCTAGATAAGACGCAACACGCAAGACCATCGGGGCTTTGATCCCCCGGTCGTCCAGATCGCTGAGGATACCCGGCAGGCTGATTGCCTCGGCCTCGGGGGCCATCGGATTGCGCAGAGCTATCTCGCCCCTTTCTGTCACCTCAATGAGGCCATGGCCCCATTTCTCAACCCCGTAGATGGAATGCGGTGCGTCGGGCGTCTGTTTCAATCAGATCAGTCCTTAACTTGGGTGTGCTGGTTTAGCGCCAGCCAATACGGCAGCGGTTTGATTCGTCCAAGTGTAAACTGTGAGAGGGTTCGCCGCCGAATTCTAGCCGTATGTACGGATCGGGATCAGGTGGTTGTCCCACTGGCAATCCGACCGCGCGGTGATTTCGGCGCCGGTGGTCGTCAGGGTGCCAAATGCACCGGTTCCAGTGGTAAACGCCAACCCAGCCTTGCCGGCGCCTAAACCGCAAACATCTTCGAACACTAAAGCTTCGATGAATGTTCCGCTATTTACGTCGAAGCGGTGCAATGCATCGCCTCGCGGACAGGTGATCGCAACCGATTGGCCATCGGTGGAAAAGGCAATGCTGCCAGCATACCATTGCAACTCTCTTTGCTGCGTTTCGGGCGCTGACAAAAGGCGAGGCTTTTTGCCCCTTTGGTGAAGCCCCAGAAGGGCAGGGTACTTGGTCTGGCTGCCTTGCCATTGCATTGCAAAACCCACTAGACCATCGTCACGCACCGCAAGATGGCGGATCGAGTTTTTGTGCAGCGCGCGGGGTAGCTCCACTTGCTCCAATATCGAACCCGAAATGTCGAGATAGCTTAGGTTGGGCTGCATCGTTGGCAGATTTAGCTTGGTCCGACCGCTGTCGGGGTGTGTCTCGATGCCACCATTGGCGATGACCAGTATGTCGCCACCGGGCAGCAAGCGCATGTCGTGGGGGCCTATCCCACCTGACGAGAACTCTCCCAGCCGTGCGAAGCTGATCGCGTCCCAGACGCCAACCACACCTTCTACGGCCTCATAGTCGTTTTCGGTTGTGAAGAACCGTGTTCCATCAGCCGAGAATGCACCATGCCCGTAGAAGTGGCGGCCATTGGGTGCCTCCAGCCGCTTTAGGACAGAGCCGTCTTTACAATCAATTACAATTGCAAAGGTCCCGGGGCGGCGCGCAAAGGCGACCGCTTGGGCTTTGAACGGATGGGCCGCGGCGGCGTGCCCGCGCGCGGGTAGCGGTATAGCGAACAAAATCGCACCCGAGTTATCCAGGCCGGACAGGCGGTAGCTACCATCTGGGAATAAGGCAGCGGCCAGATAGCGGGGCGCGCCGACGGACGCCCAGCCCGGCACCGAAGCAAGACTGGCGGCACCAAGGCCTGCAAGAAATTCGCGGCGGTTCGTCAATGGTCAATCCCCATCCAGTGAGTTGAATCCGGCGCTGATGCCGAGCGTCGGGCCAAGCTCGGTCGCGGCGATCTCGCGAATGTCGTTGATCGATTGCTGCAGCGCTTCGATGCGGACGCGACCTTGCGGTGTCGCAACACCGGCGAGGGCGGGGTCGTCCAGTGATTGAGCCCGGTCGATGGCCCGCGCGAAACCGGCATCCAGATCTGCAGCAATCTCGGGGTGGTCAAAGGACAGACGGGCGGCCAAGTCACGCAGGGCGATCAGAGACAGCGTGACATGATGCAACGACCGCTTGGACCGCCGCGCTTCAGCACGGTTCGGGCGCGGACGCTCGAACGTTCCTAAAGGGCGTCCAATGCGTGTGTCGGCTGTGAACTCTAGCCCCGTTGTAAGCGCCTTGAACAGCTCCTGCATTGCCTCATCGCCCGAGCGATAGGGGCTGTTGTCCCCCGGCTGCGTCAGTCGTGGTGCGTAGCTTTGCCAGTCCGCGTTGATCGCGACGGCATTTCGGTTGATATCAGTGGTGATGGCGCGGATAAGCGCGCAACGATAGTCGGCGCTTCCTTGTTCTGTCATCGCTGGATCAAAGAGCATTCGTTCCAATGCAAAAAAGCCGCGCCCGGCGATTGAGGTTTCGGCAAAGGCATCGGGGTCGTCGACGGCAGTGTCTTCACTGGCGATGTGTCGGGACAGGGTTTTGGGCGTGAATCCTTTGGTATCTGGCCAGAAAGCCAGTGCAAAAGCGCGATCGTCAGCCTCGGACGGCCCAAAACGTAAATGGCTGGCCGAAATCCAGCTATCGAATGCCGTGGCGTAATCAGCGCGCAGGTCGTCTGACTCCGGTTCGCAATCTGTTTGGGCTGTGGTCGACAAAGCACCGGTTGCGTCAGCCAGCTCTGCAAAGCGCGGTAGAATATGCGTTTCGGTCACATCCATCAAAATCGGAGCACGATCCTGAGCAAAGGCGCCCAAGGGCACTAGCAGGGCGGCGGCGAAAGTAAGGCTACGCATGGGTCAGAGGCTCCCAAGAAAGCGGATCAGGGCGTCGCGGTCGGCTTTTGGCATTGAAACAACCGTGTCGCGGGCGGCCTGCGCCTCGCCACCATGCCAAAGGATGGCTTCAAGCAGGGATCGCGCGCGACCATCGTGCAGGAATTGGGTGTGGCCCGAGACGCGCTGGGTCAGG
Organism: Ruegeria sp. AD5; assembly: GCF_056542345.1. Taxonomy (NCBI): domain Bacteria; kingdom Pseudomonadati; phylum Pseudomonadota; class Alphaproteobacteria; order Rhodobacterales; family Roseobacteraceae; genus Ruegeria; species Ruegeria sp. AD5. The sequence continues at coordinate 480,601 of NZ_JBQFZR010000001.1, read as the reverse complement.
CCGATACCCCACAAAGGCGGCGTGCGCCATTCGCGGCCCGTTGCGCGGGCCTCGGGGCGGTTATCGGCCAGACCCTCGCCCATGTCGTGCAACAGCAGGTCGGTATAGGGCCAGATAAGCTGGAAGCTCTGTTCGGGCCTATCGGGCATCCTGTGGGTGACATAAGCAGGCGTGTGGCAGGATGCGCAGCCCGAGGCAAGAAACACTTCTTTCCCGCGCAGCACTTCAGGGTCATCGGTGTCTCGGCGCGCCGGAACACCGAGATTGCGGCTGTAGAAGGCGACGAGGTCCATGCCAATTGCGTCAATCTCGAATCCCCGCACATCGCTGTCACCGTGCGGTGCCTCAATGCAGTTGGCCTGCAATTCGGTGCAATCGCCGTGCGGCGCGGGGTAAAGCGGACTTGATATGCCGATATCACCTGCGAAGGCCGCCGCCGATTGCTCCATCACCGTGGGCATCCCGGCCTTGTGACCAAAGCGGCCCATCATTGGTTCGCCAAATTCCGTCGACCATACGATGTTCGGACGGCCCGAGATACCATCGCCGTCTTCGTCATCAGGATCGGCTTTGGCCAGCAAGTCCTCAACCGGAATTGATTCCAGCAACCCCAGTCCGATCATCTGCGGCGCAACTCGAGGGCTAAGCATCGCGTCCGGGTGCAGCGGGCCATAGCCTAAATCGGCGGCCTTATAGCTGGGGCAGCGGAGCGAGGCCGTTTCGCCGTCGGACAGCGCGACGGGGACTTCCTCATACGTGATGTCCAGCCGATATTCTGCGGGATGGCCTGCCAGAGCGAAATCCTGCAGCTGAGTGCCATAATTCGGATCAGGCAGGGTGGCGATATAGTCTTCGATCTCGGCAGGCGCGTCCTCTGGCTTGCCGGGAACCGAAACTCTCAGGAACATCGAGACGGCATTGTCATCCGGGCCGTTAGGCGTATGACCGCGCCCGTCCTTGATGTGACAGCGCTGACACGAGCGGGCGTTGTATAGCGGACCCAAACCGTCCGAAGCCAGAGTGGACGACGGAGACGAGACCCAGATCTTTTTGAACAACCCGTTGCCGACTTTGAAGTCCAGCTCCTGTTCGAAGCTTAAATTGGCGGAGGGCTGAGAAAACGCGTCCGCATCAGTACGAGCCCGCACGGTCGCAGCACCAGCAGACAGTTCTTCGAACCGTTGCGGCACACTGAATTCTTCCGGCGTTGCTGTGACAGCATCGATCCGGGCGCGTTCTTCGGCAGTTCTTGGAAGGAAATTTAGATGAGAGTCCCGCAGCTCGGTGGCTTGGGAAGAGGTGGCCGTGAGTGCGGCCACCGATGCAAGGGCAAGCTTACTCGCCTTCGTCCATCTTGGATGCGTTAAGTTGCGCATAATTGGCTTCGCCAATCCTTTCATAAAGGTCGAGCTGCGTTTCGAGGAAGTCGATATGTCCTTCTTCGTCGCTGATTAATTCTTCGAACAGGCCCATGGACACATAGTCGCCGGCCTCGCGGCAGTATTCCCGCGCTTCGACATAAAGCGCCCGCGCGTCTTGTTCGGCGGCTAGATCGCATTCCAGTGTTTCTTTCGGGGTCTGCCCGATGCGGAGTGGGTCAAGTTTCTGCAGGTTGGGGTGGCCCTCCAGAAAGATGATCCGCTCGATCAGCTTGTCTGCATGGCCCATCTCCTCGATGGATTCCTCACGGCTTTTCTTGGCCATATGGCCAAGCCCCCAATCCTCTTGCAGGCGGTAATGTAGCCAGTACTGGCTGACCGCCGTCAGTTCATGCCGCAGTGATTTGTTGAGGTATTCTATGACCTTGGGATCGCCCTTCATGTGCTTTCTCCTGTGATACTTCGGATCGCAATGACCGAAGCTGCATGGGGACTTTAAGATTATCGTCTGCGCGCATTGTGTCTAGGAAAAGCGGCATACATCCGCCGCAATCCGCTGACTTGCCAAGGGCATGATAGATCTTGCCGGGAGTGATGATGGTCTGTGGGTCTGCCGCGCGCATCCAATCGATCGCCGCTCGGATGTCGTGGTCAGAGATGTTGGTGCATTGGCAAACGATCATGGCGACTCAGTCGGGGTATGCTATTTCCTAGTGAAATAGTAGGTTATTGTGGGCGCGTCCAGTGCCAAGACGCCACACTCGATGTTGAGAAAGGCCGAGAGCACTAAAAATGCGCCCGGCCATGATACCTATTGGAATACCGCGTCAGGGTTATCCAGGCTGTCCGAGCCTTCAAAATCGATCTGCTCAAGCTCCAGCACGGTCACGATGCGTTCGATGGTCTTGGTTTGATCGACCAGTCCATTGACGCCACCCATAATCAGCGCTTCGCCACCTTCATTGCCGCGTTCCAGCATCTGGTCATACGCAAAACCCGCTTCGGCGGTTGATTTGATACGGCCTAGCGCCAGCATGGTGTTGGCCAGCTTGGCTTTCATCTCTGTATCAAGCGTCGGATCGGCTGCGGTCACCAGATCCGATAGGGATGCACCCGAAACAGGCGTGCCATCGATGCGGGTATAGCTGCCCAAATACACATTCTGGATGCCCAGGCCGTCATAGTAATGGCTGTTGTGGGTGTTGTCCGAGAAGCAGTCCTGCTCTTCCTCGGGGTCGTTCAACATCAGGCCGAGGCGCATACGCTCACCCGCCTGCTCGCCGTAGGACAGCGAACCCATGCCGGTTAGGATCGCACTAACGCCAGCAGTTTCATTTGCGGCAAGAGCGGCACGTGCGTCACCATCTTCGGCCCACTGGGCAGTCATCCATTCCAGATCACTGATCAGCAGATCGGTTGCCGCTTTCAGATACTGGGCGCGGCGATCGCAGTTGCCACCTGTACAGCCGTCACCAACTAGATAATCGGTATAAGGACGACTTCCTGCGCCCGTGCCGTGGCCGTTCAGGTCCTGACCCCACAGCAGGAATTCGATGGCGTGATAGCCGGTGGCGACGTTCGCCTCGATCCCGTCAGCCTCATGCAGCGTATCCGACAGCAGGGCAGGGGTAATTTCGCTGGCGTCGATGGTCTCGCCAGACAGATCAAAGCTGGGGTTGGCGATGACGTTTAGCGCGGCAAATTCGTTCTCATCGCTGGGGCCGCCGTAGGAGGAATCCACATAATCTATCATGCCCTCGTCCAGAGGCCATGCGTTCACCTTGCCTTCCCAATCGTCGACGATGGCGTTTCCAAAGCGATAAACCTCGGTCTGCTGATACGGCACGCGCGCGGCGACCCATGCGGCACGTGCGGTGTTCAGAGTGGCATCGGATGGGTTAGCAATCAGGGCGTTGACGGCAGCTTGCAGATTCTTTGCTGCAATCAGACTGTCGTCATATTTGGCTTCGGCGATGTTGGAATATGTGGTCAGAACATCGGCTTTGGACGGGGCCTCGGCGACAGCTGTACTTGCGATACACAAGGTCAGGGCACTGGCCGCGTTGAACAATCTGGTCATGTGGAACACTTTTCTTTCTTAGCGGGATTCGGACCCCGGCAGGCACAGCGGGGCTGGACGGGGCAATTTCTTAGTGAAATAGTCGGCAATGTCAACCTGAGTTTTATTGTCGGGTATTATTCCTATTTCTGACTAACCATATCTGGGGAGCCCGATGCACCCGGCGAACATTGCGCTGAGGCGCAATTGTATTAAAATGCCCTACGGTTTGTTTGGTTAATGGTGAACAGAATGAAACGCGCGGCCGTTGTTCTTGCGCTAATACCAGCCGCGCTGATGGCGCAGGCAGAGACCGCCATCGAAGCGCATACTCATGGCGCGGGTCATATGGCAATTTCATTTGTTGAAACCGGATTTAGCCTGACGCTTGAAGTGCCAGGCGTAGATATTGTTGGGTTCGAGCACACTGCCGAGAACGAAGATGAGAGGGCGGATGTTGCCGTAGCAATCTCGGACCTTTCTAAACCGCTTGAGATCTTTGAGGTGCCGCCTGAAGCGGGGTGTGTGACTGCAACGGCCAATGTCGCGCTTGTTGGTGATGTCTTCGTTCAGGATGAGGGGCAAGTCAGCGATAATGCCGTGCATCACACCGAATTTCAGGCCGATTATCTGGTGCAATGTCAGGAGCCGTCGTTAGTGAATTCAATCCAGTTCACCTATTTCGAACGGTTTGCGCGCGCCGAGCGCTTGTTTGTTGAGCTGACGTCATCCTTGGCCACACAGAACCTTACGGTGGAACGCCAAACGCCACATTTGAAGGTGCCAAACTGAACCGGCGTGTGCCCGCAGCAGCAAAGCTTGACGGTCAACCAGACTGATCCCGGACCAAAGCGGCCTGCAACGCGCGGTAGGAATCCTTTGGTCTTCTTTCCAGCGTCTCAAAATCTACATCGACCAGCCCGAACCGTTTTTCATATCCCAGCGCCCACTCGTAATTGTCGAGAAGGGACCAGATGAAATATCCCTTGATCGGAACGCCGTGGTCCAGGGCATTACACACTTCGGCAAGATGCTGGTTCAAGTAGTCAATTCTGTCAGCGTCGTTTTGACGTTCTGCGCTCGCCATGCCATTTTCGGTCACGTAGATAGGCAGGTCCCCAGTATACTCTTGCGCGGTCCGGATCAGGAAACGGGACAGGGCTGCCGGATCAATTTCCCACCCCATTTGCGTTTTTGGCAAGGGGCCGGGGACGTCGGTCAAGGAAGGCCAAGACGTATCTGCGCGCGTTATCAACTTGCGCGTATAGTAATTGAGCCCACACCAATCGACAGGTGCAGCTATCGTGTCGAAATCATCCTGCCACTTGTCCGGCAGATGCGGCTCCAATCCTTCCAGAACATTCTGAGGGTAGGATTTCTTGAATGCGCCGCCCAGGAAAAAGTGGTTGTAAATCCCGTCGTAAAGCGCCGCCGCAGTCTGTGCCTCATCGCTGTCGTCAGCAGGTTCCGCCCATTCAAGGTTGAACACTGCGCCAAGGTTCGACATGCCCAATCCACGCATGGCTTCGATTGCGCGACCATGGGCCAGCAGCACGTGGTGCATCGCGCGCGCGGTCGCCCGGATGTCGCGCAAGCCGGGGGCATGTTGGCCTTCGAAATGGCTCAGCCAGCTTACGCACCAAGGCTCGTTGACAGGTGCGACGCTGAACATCCGATCGCCTATGCGGCCCATGATGATCTCGGTGAAGTCTGCAAACCAATTCGCGATATCCCGGTTTCGCCAACCGCCCAGATCGGCGAGCGGTGACGGGAGTTCCCAGTGATACAGCGTTGCGCAGGGTTTGATGCCGCGTTTAAGCAGCGCATCGGTCAGGCGATCATAGAAATCCAAACCTTGCTGATTGATCGGTCCGCGCCCTTCGGGCAGCACGCGCGCCCAACTGGTTGAAAAACGGTAACAGTCGAAGCCTGCGCTCCGGATCAGATCCAGATCCTGTTCGAACCGGTTATAGTGATCGCAGGCCAAATCTCCGTTTTCCGCATTGGCGACGTTACCTGGAGTTGCGGCGAAACTGTCCCAATGGGTCTTGCCTGCGCCCCCATTGGCGTGTCCCTCGATCTGATAGGCCGACGTCGCCACGCCAAACTGAAAATCTGGCGGGAAATCTGCGCGTTTGTACTTCATCTCACATCCTTTTTGGGGCTGGCCCCGTCGAGCTGCCGACGACAAGTTCAGCCTCCAGCAAGCGCGTTTTGGGTGGGTCATCCGGAGCGTTGATCCGCTCGATCAGCATTTCGGCAGCCACCTCGCCCGCGTGTCTGACCGACGAGCGCGTTGCGGTGAAAATTGGAACATCCATACCATTGCGCATGTATGACAACTCGTCATCATGAGCGATCACCGAGATATCGCGCCCCATTTTCAGGTCGCGTTCTTCAAGTGCGCGCCGGATTCCAACCGCAGAGATAATCGAAGAGGCCAAAATTGCTGTTGGCGGGTCGTCGAGCTTCAGCATGTCGCAAGCTGTCTGATGCCCATAAATCTCGGTCATCTCGGCGCTGCGCAGCAGGTGTGGATCAAGCGAGATCCCGGTTTCTTTGAGCGCCGCCAGATAGCCGTTCCTCCGCCGACGCGCGAAATCCATTTCCTCGAGTCCGTTGATTAACGCGATGCGCCGATGGCCCAGATCGATCAAAAACCGAGTAGCGCGTTCGAATGAACGCTGATTGTTCACATCGATCCAATCATATGGCTCTTTGGCGTAGGTCGACCGGCCATGAACAATGAAGGGTACGCCGAGGCGCGATAACACCGAGATGCGCGGCTCTCGTACCTTGGGGCCTTGCAGGACCACGCCGTCTACGACGCCCCGATTGAACAGGCTGCGATAGGATTCTTCAATTGATGTGTCCGGCGCGTGCGTGAACATCATGTCATAATTGTTCGCCGCATAGGTTTTGGCTGCGCCTGCCACAAAATCTCCGAAAATCGGATTGACCATTTCGTGCCGGGACGAGGTGGGAATCACATGGCCGATGACCATAGACCGCCCTGTCGCCAGCCCCTTGGCGCGGCTGTTGGGGCGGTAACCATGCTTGTTCGCGGCAGCCTGAACCCGGATGCGCGTCCCTTCGCTGACCTCCGGGTAACCGTTCAGCGCGCGGCTGACGGTTGTTTGTGAAAGGCCGAGGATCTCAGAGAGTTGCTTTAGGTTCATTTCACTCAAAGCGCCTTCAAATTGATTCCCATTTGTTTTGTTGTGAAAACCTGGCTCAGTCAACATGTTTCGAGAGAATGCCTTAGAATGGCAGTTTTTTAGGGGTTAGCAGGCGAGATATTGACAGGATCTGAATGTTAGCGGATAAAGTACCGCATCCAAAGCGCTTTGAAAACGAATCTCGTTTGCGCCGAAAATATTGGGAGGAGAACTCATGAGACACGCACTTTATTCGGGTGCGGCGGCGATCGCTCTGCTGGCCGGGTCGGTACAAGCACAAGATTTGGTCTTCGCGCCGGGCGAGGGGCCGTTCAACTGGGACAGCTATAATGCCTGGGCCGAAAGCGCCCCGGATCTGAGCGGTCAGACGGTCACGATTTTTGGTCCGTGGCTGACCCCGGAAGACGGTTACTTCAACAACATGATTGCCTATTTCGAAGAGGCGACTGGCGCAGATGTGATCTATACCGGTTCCGACAGTTTCGAGCAGCAGATCGTTATCGATGCCGAGGCAGGATCAGCCCCCAATATCGCGGTCTTCCCGCAGCCAGGACTGGCGGCGATCATGGCATCCAAAGGGCAGCTGACACCGCTGGGTGAAGATATGGCGGCCTGGGTTGGTGACAATTATGCGGCTGGCGATTCCTGGGTTGATCTTGGCACTTACAAAGACGCCGACGGCAATGACCAGATGTATGGCTTCTTCTACAATGTGAACGTCAAGTCTCTGGTCTGGTATAACCCGGAAAACTTCGAGGATGCCGGATACGAAGTGCCGACGAGCATGGAAGAACTGAAGGCCCTGACCGAGCAGATCGTCGCCGATGGCGAAACCCCGTGGTGCATTGGCCTGGGATCGGGTGCCGCCACCGGTTGGCCCGCGACCGACTGGGTTGAAGACATGATGCTGCGGACCCAGCCGCCCGAGGTTTACGACCAGTGGGTGACAAACGAGATTCCGTTTGATGATCCGCGCGTTATCGCCGCAATCGAAGAGTTTGGCTGGTTTGCGCGTGATGACGCCAAGGTCTCGGGTGGGTCAGATGCTGTCGCCTCGACTGACTTCCGCGACAGCCCCAAAGGCATGTTCTCATCGCCGCCCCAGTGCTACATGCACCGTCAGGCGTCCTTTGTTCCGGCCTTCTTCCCCGAAGATGTCGAGTTCGGCCTGGATGCAGATTTCTTTTACATGCCGTCTTTCGCAGACAAGGACTTGGGTAACCCGGTTCTGGGTGGCGGTACTCTGATGGCGGTAAGCAATCCATCGGATGCGACCAGCGCGTTCATGGAGTTCCTCAAGCAACCGATTGCACATGAAGTCATGATGGCACAAACCGGATTCCTGACCCCGCATAAGGGCGTGAACACCGAAGCCTATAAGGATGATACTCTGCGCGGTCTGGGTGACATTCTACTGGGCGCGACCACCTTCCGCTTCGACGGCTCGGACCTAATGCCGGGCGCCGTGGGTGCGGGTACGTTCTGGACCGGCATGGTTGACTATACTGGCGGGAAATCCGCCGAAGAAGTCACCGGCGAAATCCAGTCATCTTGGGACGCAATCAAGTAATCCGCTGAACCTTCGGGCAACCTTTCAATCAGGTTGCCCGAAACCCTAGCAAGGGAGAGGACGCCATGAATCCGGCAATTCAGGGCCTGCTAACAATCGTAATCGGTGTGTCGGGATGCGTGGGCTATTTCTACCTGTCCAACCAATTTCTGGATAAAGTCCTGTTCCCTGCGCGTGGACCGAACGCGGGTCGCAATATCAACCGCGCGAATATGATCCGGCCCTGGCTGTTTCTGCTTCCCGCGATCCTCGCCCTTGGGGTCTATCTTGCCTATCCGGTGTTTGAGACGCTGCGCCTATCGCTGACTGATCGGGTCGCCGGTGGTGGATATGCATGGGCGGGTTTTGACAACTATACCCAGATGGTAGCCGAGCCGAAATTCTGGGAGGCGATGCGCAACAACATGCTTTGGCTGATTGTTGTACCTGCCATGTCCACCGCATTTGGCCTGCTCGTGGCGCAGCTAACGGATCGCATCCGCTGGGGTAACGTCGCCAAGTCGCTGATCTTTATGCCGATGGCGATTTCTTTCGTTGGCGCCTCGGTAATCTGGAAACTGGTCTATGATGCGCGTCCGGCCGATCAGGATCAGATCGGCGTCCTGAACGCGATCTACATCTTCTTTGGTGGAACCGAAACGCACACTTGGCTGACCCTGCCTTTCTGGAACAATTTCTTCCTGATGATCGTTCTGGTCTGGATACAAACCGGCTTTGCCATGGTCATTCTGTCCGCCGCGCTGCGCGGCATCCCGGAAGAGACCATCGAGGCCGCCATTCTGGACGGGGCCAATCCGTTCCAGATTTTCTTCAAGATCAAAGTGCCGCAGATCAAAACCACGATCATGGTGGTCTGGACCACCATCACCATCGTGGTCCTCAAGGTCTTTGACATCGTTTTTGCGATGACCAACGGCCAGTGGGAGACCCAGGTTCTGGCCAATTACATGTACGACAAGATGTTCCGCGCCAATGACTGGGGCGTGGGATCGGCATCCGCCATGGTGATCATGTTGCTGGTGACGCCGATCCTGATCTGGAACGTGCGCAATGCGCGCAAAGAAATGCAGTAGGAGGACGGGGTTATGAGCGATATTGCAGGAACCCGCCCAGCCCTAAGATGGGTCGTTCACGCCTCGGTCGTGCTGCTTGTGGTGCTTTGGGTTTTCCCAACACTCGGTTTGTTGATCTCGTCATTCAGAACGGCGGACCAGATTTCCAGCAGCGGCTGGTGGCGGGCGCTCTTCCCGTCGGAACAGAACCTGACTCTGCGCGCGGCTGCGCCGGAAACGCAGGTTCTGCAGGATGGTCTCTATGTGATCGAAGGCAATATCTTCGATGGTGATCGGGCCTCGGACATTTCGCGATGGGGTGTGAATTCCCGTGCGATTGATGCCTTTGCTCCGGGCGAAACGGCTGAGCTTCGTCGTGGCGGGACGATCACGGTTCAGGCCAACGGTGACTATCGGATGGAAAACGCAGAAGAGTTTTCGGGCAAGCGCGGCCCTCGCGTGTTTGTGACGACTACTCTGCCGCCTGAATTCACCTTGGAAAACTATGCCCATGTTCTCTTCAACGAAAGCAGTTCCGACAGTATGGGCAAGGCGTTCTTCAATACCCTGACGGTGACGATCCCGGCGACGATTATCCCGATTCTTGTCGCAGCATTTGCGGCTTACGCGCTGGCATGGATGGATTTCCCGGGGCGTGCCCTGCTGATCGCTGCGGTGGTTGGCCTATTGGTGGTGCCATTGCAGCTGGCGCTGATCCCGTTGCTGAAACTGCATCTCAATATCGGGATCGGCAAAGGATACCTGGGGGTCTGGATGGCCCATACCGGGTTCGGGATGCCATTGGCGATCTACCTATTGCGTAACTACATGGCCGGGCTGCCTCGTGACCTGATTGAGAACGCCCGGGTAGATGGCGCAACCGAGTTTCAGATTTTTACCAAGTTGATCCTGCCGCTTAGCTTTCCGGCACTGGCATCCTTTGCGATCTTCCAGTTCCTTTGGACATGGAACGATCTGTTGGTTGCCAAAGTCTTCCTGATCGATGCCAGCGGCCAGACAACGGTAATGACCAACCGTATCGTCGAGCTGCTGGGTACACGGGGCGGTAACTGGGAAATCTTGGCCACGGCGGCGTTTGTCTCAATCGCGGTGCCGTTGGCGGTCTTCTTTGCAATGCAGAAATATCTGGTTCGCGGCTTGCTGGCCGGTTCCGTAAAATAAGGGCGTGTGATGAACGTGCAGACCAACGCGACAGCATTCGAAAAAACCAAGTCGGCGTCAGATTGGTGGCGGGGCGGGGTGATCTATCAGATCTATCCGCGCAGCTTTCAGGACAGCAACGGTGACGGGATCGGAGACTTAAAGGGTATCACCCAGCGGCTAGGCTACATCGCCTCGCTGGGGGTTGATGCAATCTGGATTTCGCCGTTCTTCAAATCTCCGATGAAGGATTTCGGTTATGATGTCAGCGACTATCGCGATGTCGATCCGATGTTCGGCACCATGGGAGATTTTAAAGAGCTGCTGGATCAAGCCCATGCGCATGGGTTGAAGGTGATGATCGATCTGGTGCTATCCCACACCTCAGATCAGCATCCATGGTTCAACGAAAGCCGCGCCAGTCGCGAGAACCCGAAATCCGATTGGTATGTCTGGGCTGATCCCAAACCCGACGGGACACCTCCGAATAACTGGCTTTCGATCTTTGGCGGCTCGGCGTGGCAGTGGGATGCGCGGCGGTTGCAGTATTATCTGCACAACTTCCTGACCTCGCAGCCGGATTTGAACTTCCACTGCAAAGAAGTTCAGGATGCGCTGCTGGATGTGGCGCGCTTCTGGCTGGATATGGGGGTCGACGGGTTCCGTCTGGACACCATCAATTTCTATTTCCACGACGCCCAGCTGCGTGACAATCCCGGCCTGCCGATGGATCAGAGGAACTCATCCATTGCGCCGATGGTGAACCCGTATAACCATCAGGATCACCTCTATTCCAAAAGTCAGCCCGAGAATATCGCCTTCCTGGAAAGGCTGCGCGCCCTGACCGATGAATACGAGGGCCGCGCATGTCTGGGTGAGGTCGGCGACGCGCAGCGCGGGCTTGAGATTATGGGCGAATACACCAGCGGCGATAAACGGATGCACATGTGTTATGCTTTCGAGTTCCTCGAAAAGCGGGCTTTGACGGCAGCTTACGCAAAGCAGGTTTTTGACCAGCTTGAGGACAAGGCGGGTGATGCATGGCCATGCTGGGCCTTCTCAAACCACGACGTGCAACGCCATGCTTCGCGTTGGGGTTTGGACGATGCAGCTGTCCGGCAGCACGCCGTTCTGATGATGTGCCTGCGTGGCTCAGCCTGCCTGTATCAGGGTGAGGAACTGGGGCTACCCGAGGCAGATGTTGCGTTCGAAGATTTGCAAGACCCCTATGGTATTGAATTCTGGCCGGAATTCAAAGGTCGCGATGGCTGCCGTACTCCGATGGTCTGGGCCGCACAGGACGAACAATCCGGGTTCAGCACGAGCCGTCCCTGGTTGCCAGTCAGCGCTGCGCAGGCCGAGCGGGCGGTGGATCGGTTGGAAAAAGATCCAGCGTCGATGCTGCACCACTACCGCCATGCGATTGCATTGCGTCATGCGCACTCAGCGCTGATGTCCGGCGCGCAGACAGGGATGTCACAAATCGGTTCGGTATTGGCCTTCACCCGAGAGGATGAAGCCGAGCAGGTCTTCTGCGCCTTCAATCTGGGTGACTGTCCGGTTGACGTGACCCTGCCAGAAGGTGACTGGCAAGTGATCGGGGAGGAGTTGGGCGGCGTTCGCGGGGAAAGCAACGTGACGCTGGATGCCGCTCAATTCTGTCTATTGGCTCGGGAAAAGAGGTAAACCATGTCGGAACTCAAGCTTACGGATGTGGCCAAATCCTATGGTCCTATCGATGTTCTGAAACATATCGATCTCGAGATCGAGCAAGGCGAACTGATTGTCTTTGTCGGCCCATCAGGTTGCGGAAAATCCACTTTGCTGAGGATGATCGCGGGCCTTGAAAAGATCACTGGCGGTACGCTTGAGATCGAAGGGCAGGTGGTGAACGATGTGCCACCTGCGCAACGCGGCATCGCGATGGTGTTCCAGTCCTATGCGCTTTACCCGCATATGACGGTGCGCGAAAACATGGCCTTCGCGCTCAAGATCGCGAAGATGCCGAGCGCTGAGGTTGATGCCGCAGTGGAGCGCGCGGCCCAGATTCTACAGCTTGAACCCCTGCTGGATCGCCTGCCCAAGGCATTGTCTGGTGGACAACGCCAGCGCGTTGCCATCGGTCGTGCCATCGTGCGCGACCCCAAAGTATATTTGTTCGACGAGCCGCTTTCGAACCTCGACGCTGCCCTGCGCGTGGCGACGCGGATCGAGATTGCACGCCTGAAAGAGGCGATGCCCGACAGCACGATGATTTACGTCACCCACGATCAGGTCGAGGCGATGACACTCGCCAGCCGCATTGTGGTTTTGGCCAATAAGGGAGTTGCGCAGGTTGGCACGCCGCTGGAACTCTATGAGACGCCAGATAACGAGTTTGTCGCGCAGTTCATCGGCTCACCAGCAATGAACCTGCTGCCCGGGACCATTACCGCGACAGGAGAGACAACAACCGTCACGCTGGATGATGGCGGCGTGGCAATCTCATCAATCCCGACGGATGCCGCTGACGAAGGCAAAAAGGTCAATATCGGTGTCCGGCCTGAGGACTTAAATATCACTGATGGAACACCAATTTATTCCGGCTTGGTGGATTTCACCGAAGCTTTGGGTGAGGTCACGCTGCTTTACTTTGCAGTCCCGGATGGACGGGAGGCCGTGATTGCAAAACTACCTGGTGTTCAGCGCAATCTGCGAGGAAAAACCGTCTCGGTCACGGCGGCACCCGAAAAGGTGCATCTGTTCCACAACGGCCAGTCGATGAAGCGCTAGTCGAGCTTCGCAAGGTAGGTGGAAACTTTTTCCAGCCCTTCGCGGATAATCGACGGAGTATTGGCGTAACCGATCCGAACACAGCCTTCGAGACCCAAGGCAGAGCCCGGTGTGAACATCACGCCGGTTTCCTGCAGCAGTTTCACGCAGAACTCGCGCGAGGGCATGTCGAAGTTGTAGTGCAACAGCGCGGTTGTTCCGGCCTTGGGTTTGACCCAACTGATTTTGGGCTCGCTTTCGACCCATTCTTCCAGCATGGCGAGGTTGCCGCGCGTAATGGCCTGGCTGCGCGCCAGAACCTTGTCGTGGTTTTCCAGCGCAAGCGCCGCGAAATGGTCGCCGATCATGCCGACCGAGATCGTGTCATAGTCCCGATGGATCGAAACCGCTTCGATCAGTTCTGGGTTGGCCGCAATCCAACCCAGTCGCAGCCCTGCCAGCGAAAACGCCTTGGACATGCCCGCGGTTGAAATGCCTTTCTCATAAAGATCTGCAACCGCATCCGTCATGCCCGAACCTTCTTGCCCGGTACCGCGATAGACTTCATCACACAGCAACCATGCTCCAGCGGAGCGTGCGATTTCGACGATCTCAATCAGGAACGCGCGATCCATCACCGCACCGGTTGGGTTGTTGGGGTTGTTGATGGCAATCAGTTTGGTGCCCGGAGTTACGGCGGCGCGCAACTCCTCAAGATCGGGCAAATAAGCGTTCTCGGCCCGTAAATGGATCTGCGTCACCTCCGCGCCGATGCTGGCCGGGATGGAATAGTGTTGCTGATAGGTGGGCACGACGGCCACCACCTTGTCGCCGCGCTCGACCAGCGTTTTGTGGACCAGCATGTTGGCACCGATCGTGCCATGGGTGACGATGACATTCTCACGCTTTTGCTGGTCATATAGGCTACAAATCGCATCGCGCAGCCGGTCCGAACCCCGGATCGCGCCATAGGTCATCTTCATCCCCAGCAATTCAGACAGATCATCCGAGTTTTTGCCGGAAAGCTTCAAAAGCTCGGCAATACTCAGGCTCTCGACGCAAGTCTCTGCAAGGTTATAGGCGCAGCGGGTTTCCCATTCATCCATCCAGATTTCGACGCCAAAGGGTTCGATCTTCATCGCGCTATCCTGTTCGACTAAGCCATCGCGCATCGTTCCCATGGCGAAGCGGCAAGGTCAACCTCGGCAGATGACCGTCATCGAACTTGCACAAGAGGCGTGTATCGTTACCGGTAGATCGCCACAGGATCACCCAACGCATCTTCATCTGGGTGAACGCCAAGGCCGGGTGTTTCGGGAAGATGCAGGTGGCCGTCCACGTTTCTCGGCCCACGCCCACCGGCGATATCGACGGTGATCATGTCCTGACAGGCCCAGACGGCATAACAATTCGCGTCTGGAATGGTCGCCGCCAGATGGAGCGCTTCGGTATCCGCCAGGACCGAGCCACCGGTCGCCATCACAAACATGTCGATCCCATGTGCAAGTGCGACATCGCGCATCCGGGCCGCTTTGGTCAGCCCGCCGACACGGTTGAGCTTGATGCCGAAAATCTCAGCGATGCCATCCCGGGCAATACGGGTTGCGTCCTGCAAGGTTACAAGGCTCTCATCAACAGAAACGGGCGACGCATGTTTGCCGGAAATTGCCGCGATATCATCCAGTGTCTCGCAGGGCTGTTCGATCATGACGTTCAAGTCTTCAACCGCGCTCATCACCCGCAGCGCCTGCTGTCGTGACCAGCCGCGGTTCACATCATAGAGGATAATATCCTCGGGGTTTCGCAGGCTCTCGACGTCACGGATGCGGGCGATATCCCGGGTCACATCTCCACCGATCTTGACGGAATGGGCGATATAGCCGCGTTGGCGATATCGATCGATGACCGCGCGGGTTTCTTCGACCGTTTTCGCCCCTACGGATGACGCAATGGGGCGTGGTGTACGGGATCCGCCGCCCATCAGATCAGCGATGGGCAAATCGGCAGCCTGGCCCGAGATGTCCCAACAGGCCATGTCGACTGGGCTTTTTGCATAGAGATGCCCCGGCAAAGCCAAATCCATCGCGCGTTCGACATCCAGAACGCGGCGCGGGTCGAGGCCCAGAATAAACGGTGCCATCGTCTCGATCCCCGCCCGAATGCCGGGGCCGTGGGCGGGCACATAGGTGTGGCCCCAAGGGGTGCCTTCGCCCCAGCCTACCAGCCCGGCGTCGGTATCGATCTTCACCAGAGTCGCGTCCAGCGTTTCGAATTTCAATCGCCCGCCAGACAGCCAATAGGGATGTTCCAATGATAGATCGATCTGAAAGACTGAAATCTGAGTGATCTTCATTTCAGTTCCACCTCGACAAATGACATTGGCGTATCACCCGCGTTGATCACATTGTGCTCGACCCCTTCGTCGCGACGATAGGCCGTTCCGGCAGGGACAGTCACTTCGTTGGTGGTTCCGTCCGGCAACTCCAATCGCATATGACAATCGGAAACGGCGGTGATGACATAGTCCATTGCATGCCGATGCCAGCCGGTTTCAGCTCCGGGGGCAAAGTCGAAACGGGTTACACGCACCCGTGCGTCATCGATCATCTGGGTCGCAATTGCTTGTGGCCTCATCGAGTTGCCTCCTGCTTGAGGGCGCGATGAACTGTGATCCTCATGCCATATCCATCCGGGGCAGATCGCCAATTCCATCACCCCTCCAAAGAACAAAGGTCAGGATCGGATGATCACTTGTCGTCATCGCGTGGCTTTGCCAGCTTGCATGTTGGCGCGTTTGTCCGGGGTCGACAAACTCTGCATTACCTTCGATCTTGAAACAGGCGGAGCCCGCGAGCGTCAGATAGAGCTCTTCTGCCTGATGGCTGTGCCAATCATAGTTCAAACCCGCGCCCCAATAGGCGACATATCCCCGCAACTGGGTCGAGTGGAAATGCCCGGTAGGCCCGAACAACTCGTAATATCCATAGCGTGCAAGGAAATCCGCCCCGACCTCATCTTCGGTGTAGGTGCGTTTCCAATGCGCCTGTTCTGCAGAGGCGGCAATGGCCCTGATCATCGCTTGGGTTGCGGCTGTACCTTCAAGGTCAAACTCGCTGACCAGCCGGGTCGCTGGAACGTGTTCCGGCGATAGCTCGGTTGCGGCCAGGTCCGTTGGCCAATCCCCAAAGCTGGCCAAATCGGGATGTGCCTGGTGCAGCTGTCGGGCGGCTGCTAACACGTCGTTCAATGTCATGGGGCAACTACTATGTTTCCGGTGTGTTTCTTGGCGATAAAGGCGGATTGCGCTTCATGCAGTGCACTCAGCGGATAGGTCGCTGCCAAGGCAGGTTTCACTTCGCCGGCCTCAATGTAGCCTACAAGATTTTGCATCACTTCGGGGTCGATAACCGTTGATCCGGTGAACGTCAGATCCCGCAAATAGAAGGTGCGCAGGTCAAATTCGACCATCGGACCCGCAATGGCGCCCGAGCAGGTATATCGCCCGCCCCGTTCTAGAATGCCAATGAGTTGTGGCCAATAGGGTCCACCAACCACATCCGCGACGACCGTGATCTTCTCATCACCCAACGAGGCGCGCAGATCATCGGGCGCGCGGGGTAGAATGAGATCGGGGCCAAGAAGAGCGACGTCATCATGTTTGGCCTCCGATGCCATCGCGATGACCCGCGCATTACGGCGCTTGGCCAATTGAATCAGCGCGCCGCCTACGCCACCAGACGCGCCCGGGACCAGTACGGTATCAGCCTCGGTTACTTTGGCGCGGGTCAGCATACCTTCGGCTGTGGAATATGAACAGGAAAATGTCGCAAGTTCAGCATCCGAAAGCGAGGACTGGATGGCGATGGCATTCTGAGCAGGAATTGTCGTGTATTCGGCAAATCCGCCATCTCGTTCTGATCCGAAATACCCGGTCTTGTCCTTGTTCAGCGGATCGGCAGGATCGCGCAGCCAGCAATCTGTGATCACTCGCTCACCTATGCGGCTTTGGTCCACCCCATCTCCGACGCCCACAATCTGTCCGCAGACATCCGCCCCTTGAATGCGCGGGAAGACCAGCGGCGCTCCGCCCCAGGTTGGATCATCGCTGCCCACCTCTTCGAACGCGCCACCTGTCGTCGCATCACTGACGGTTTTGGAATACCAGCCGGACCGGGTGTTCACATCGGTATTGTTCAGGCCACAGGCTCCGACCTGTATCAACACTTCGCCGGGCTTGGGTGTGGGGCAGGGCCAGTCCTCGTGCCAGACCATCTGATCCAGGTCACCATGCCCCATCGTAACCATAGCTTTCATTGTTGCGGTTTGTTTCATGCGGCACTCTCCATCCATGCGCCTGTACCGGCTCAGAGTGTGAGAGGATTCCGGATGACATCCGAATAGATCCCTGAGTCGATTTGGCCTCGACACCGTAGGCAAACAAAAATACCATCGTCAATCATGAATGGGACAGATGTATCAAATTCGATTCTGGAAAGGCTGGCAGAGGAATTATCGCAGCTGACACCTGAGGCACGCAAGGCCGCAACCTACGTGCTTGAGAACCCGCGTGATGTCGGTGTCTCAACAGTACGCGAAATCGCCGAAGCTGCAAACGTGAAACCCAATACGATCGTTCGCATGGCAAGGCAGGTCGGGTTCGACGGTTACGAAGATTTCCGGGTTCCCTTCCGCGAGGCGATCCGGCGCGGGCAGGCCGATTTCCCGGAGCGCGCGCGTTGGCTGCAGGATATTCGTAAGTCCGGCAATATGGGCGGGCTTTATGCGGATATGGTTCAGGACGCCCTGCGCAATGTCGAGGAGACGTTTGCCAAAATCTCGTCCGAACAGCTGAAAGGCGCCGCTGAAGATATCTGGAATTCGCGTAACGTGTTCGTGCTGGGCGTTGGCGTGAACAATTCGAATGCGCGAAACTTTGTTTATCTGGCCTCGACGGGCATGGTGCAGTTTCATGCTATCCCGCGCGCTGGATCAAATCCGATTGACGATCTGGCATGGGCGGACAAACGCGATGTACTAATTGCGATGACCTGCAAACCTTATCGGAATGAAGTGGTCGAGGCGGTGCAAGTTGCCCGAGAGCAGGGCATGACGGTGATCGGTCTTTCTGATAGCCCAGCCAGCCCTGTTCTGCGCAATGCACAACACGGGTTCGTCATCTCGGCGGATACGCCGCAATTCTTCCCCTCATCAGTAAGTACTATCGCATTGCTCGAAACGCTTTTGTCCTTCGTCATTGCTGTGGCCAGCGACGAGATCGTCGAAAGAGTGGCGACCTTTCACAAGCGTCGCCATCAGCTAGGCCTATATCACGCGGAAGAGCCCTGATTGGATCAGGCCAATCCGCATTGGCCATTCAGCCACGCACCAGGTGACCACCATCCACATCCAGCACAGCGCCCGTGAGATAGCCATTTGTCATTGCCATTATCACAGCTTGGGCGATGTCCTCGGCCTCACCAATACGTCCGACGGGCAGGCTGTTACCAACCTGAGCGAACATGGCCTCGCGAGCCTCATTCGACATTGCCGCGTAAGCCTCGGTCGCAACCATTCCAGGGCTGATGCAGTTCACACGCGCACGGTTTGATAGCTCCAATGCCAACCCCTTGGACAGGGCTTCGACCGCCGCGTTCACGGCCCCAAGACCCGTTGCACCGGCAGAGGGTCGGCGGCTGAGGACGCCAGAAAAGAAGGTGATGGAGCCGCCTTCAGTCAAGACAGGCAAGACTTCACGCGCCGCCACATAGGGCCCGATAAATTTAGCCTCGAACATCGCGCGCAGGTCAGTGGTTGGCAATTCGGCGAAGGCCCCACGCGCTGCGCTTGAGGCAGAGATGACCAGATGATCTACTTTTTCAAGGCCGCTGGCCCAGGACTTCATGCCAGTTTCGTTGGTGGTATCGACCGGTGCGATCTGAACTCCGCCTCCGATGTCTGCCGCTGCTGCCTCCAGCTTGGCGAGACTCCGGCTGGCGATGGTAACTTTCGCACCGAGCGCTACCGCCAGCTTTGCGGTGGCCTTACCCATGCCGCTGCTGCCGCCAATGATAACAACGTGTTTGCCGATGAGGGCCGTTTCGAAAACCGAGTTCATTGCTTTGGTTCCTTGCATGTCGTGTCTGTTAAATGAGTCAATCGATGCTGAGCACCAACTTGCCGGTGGTTTCGCCCGCCTCTAGGCGGCGATGCGCTTCCGTAGCCTTGGCGATTGGGTATGTGGTGATCTGAGGACGCAGAATGCCAGTTTCCAACAGCTTGAATACCTTGGTCATGTCCGCGCCGAATGCAGTTGGTCGGTTGGAAAAATACGTGTAAATGTCGCTGACCCGCACTGAGACAGATTTCTGGAAGTGTTTCGCCAGATCCTCGGCAAAATCGCCAGCTGGCGGCCCGGCAAGGAATCCGAAGAGCACAGCCGTTCCAAGGGGAGCCAGCGCATCAAGGTCTGATTTCAAGGAGTCACCGGAAACCGGATTCAACGTCAGATCAACACCGCGCCCACTTGTGATCTCTGACACCAGCGTGGCCACGTCCTGAGTACGATAGTCGATGACAAAATCTGCTCCTTGCGCCTGGGCGTATCCGACCTTTTCAGTGCTGACCGAAGCGATCACAGTCATGCCCAGATGCTTGGCGATGTGGAGGGCCATCGTGCCCACTCCGCCTGCAGCCGCATGCACCAGTACGGATCTTCCGGCCGCCGCACCGCCCAGATTGACCAGCATGTGATAGGCCGTCATTGCGTTGACAGGGATTGCTGCTGCGGTTTCAAAGGCGATGGTATCGGCAATTTTGGTTACATAAGGTGCACCTATTACGGAATGCGTACCATAGCCGCCCGCACCAATCGGCCCCATCCATGCGACGCGATCACCCACGGCGAAACCAACGGCATCTTTGCCCGTCGCTTCGACGATTCCGGCACCTTCAACGCCGGGTACATGGGGCAGGTCTGGCATCATGCCCTCTGGCATTTCGCCACGGC
Organism: Ruegeria sp. AD5; assembly: GCF_056542345.1. Taxonomy (NCBI): domain Bacteria; kingdom Pseudomonadati; phylum Pseudomonadota; class Alphaproteobacteria; order Rhodobacterales; family Roseobacteraceae; genus Ruegeria; species Ruegeria sp. AD5. Next base: position 460,444 of record NZ_JBQFZR010000001.1, on the reverse strand, counting down.
GAATAATCGTATCGATAAAATTTACCGCCCCGGCATGATTACGGATCAGGATTTCTCTGGCACCGGGCTGTGCGACAGCTTGGTCAACGCTTCGCAGAACTTCGGGCCCGCCAGTTTGGGTGATTTCTATCGCGTACGGCATCATGCATCTCCTTTTGTTTCGCAGAAGATAGCGATGACGCCATTTCGTGATAATAGTTGAATCTAGAAGGTATTATCTCATAAATAGAATTATGATCTACAACGACCTTGGCCTGTTTACTGTTGTCGCCCACCATCTCAGCTTTTCCAAAGCTGCAGATCGGCTGGGTATTCCGCTTAGCAGGATTAGTCGCAGGATTGCCATGTTAGAGGATCATCTGGGCGCTAAGCTATTCGAGCGCACGACAAGGCAGGTGCGCCTGACCGAAGAGGGGCGCCGTCTTCTGGATCGTTGTCAGGATCCGATTGAAGCGCTTCAGCGTGTTGCGGGTTTTACCGATGACACGCGGCACCACACGATCCGCATTACGGCCCCACCCTTGGCAGCTCGTACAACGATAGGGCCAAAGCTGGTGGATTTCGCGGAACAAAATCCTCAGGTCCAGCTTGAACTGACGACGACTAACATCATGCTGGATTTTTTCGCGGACAATATCGACCTCGCCTTTCGGGTCGGTCCGCTTGCGGACTCCGGTCTTGTTGCCAAGCGGTTATGGTCAGTTCCATATTGTTTTTGCGCAGGGCAGGGCTTCATTCGAGAGCACGGGCTTTCGGGTCCTTTAACGCGACCGAAGTTCCAGACTCTTCCTGCGCTGATGGCGGGTCAACCTTGGGTACTGGAAACGGGAGAGATGGTGAATCCAGCCCACATAGCCCATAATATTGGCGACCTTGATGTCATAGCACAGGCCGCTCGTCGTAATCTGGGGATAGCGATGTTGCCGAAGGATATGGTGGAGGGCGATCTGCGACGACTGGAAGTTGAGAATACTGTCCCGCTGACTCGAGACATGTATGCGGTTTATCCCAGCCGTCGCCTGTTGCCCGAGCGTGTCAGGAAACTGATCGATTTCATGGCGCCGAGATAAATCCTACCAATCAATTTGCACCCCATCCCGAAAGAAACCACCTGTTGGACCGTTCACGGGCAGTGTTGCAGCCCACACGACGCCCTTGGCCCCTTCGGACACCGGGCGACCACCCCCGCCCATGTCAGTGGCGACCCAGCCGGGGCACACTGCGTTGACAAGGATGCCTTCGGGTTTCAAATCAGCCGCAGTCTTGATGGTCAGCGCATTGAGCGCTGTTTTCGAGATGCCATATCCAGGAGTGCTGGATGACATGCCTGTCAGCGCTCCTGAGCCGGAAGACACGTTTACAATCCGGGCATCATGACCATTTTGAAGTAAAGGAACGGCCGAAATGGTTGTTGCCCAGGCTCCGAAGAAGTTGGTCTCGAAAGCACGGCGCACGCGCACCAGGTCGGCGCTGAGCGTGTGCTGATCCGTGTCGTAGTCAACGCCTGCATTGTTTACCAGTATGTCGAGATATCCGTATTCGGAGTTGATCTTATCAAAGGCAGCGTTGACCGAGCTCTGATCGGACACGTCCAGTTGCAAGGCCTTAGCTCCATGCCCAATCTCTTCGGCCGTGGCTTGTCCCTTTTGCGGGTCGCGCGATGCTACCAAAACAAATAATCCATGATCGCGGGCCAGTTGTAGGGCGACTTCTTTACCGATGCCTCGATTGGCTCCGGTCACAAGTGCGATACGTTGTTCGGTCATGAGGTTTCCTTTGAATTTTCGTCAGTTAACCGAAAGCAAAGCCTAATAGTGAGATTGCCAACATCGCTCTGGCAAGGCAACCGGCGCGCAACGATGCGGCGTTAACTGATGTCAGTTGGCCCCGGCCCCGCGTTCACCAGCGAGGGCGACGAGACCACGGTCGCCGGTTTCCCAAAGAGCGGTCATTGTCATCGCTGTTACAACCCAGCGGTCATCTGTTTTTTCCAACGCATAGTCATAGCGGCCGCCCAAAACCCATAGGTCATCGTCAAGACGGTGGGTGGCGGTGAAATCAGCCTGCGCTGTTGCGGCGGTTTTTGAAACTGAATTGATTGCGTGGTTGGTCACCATGTGATGCGTGCTGTCGAACCCGGGCAGGAAGGCGGCCCAGCCCGCAACAAGTTCGTCAGCGGGTTGGGTTGCCGGGTCTCCACCCCAAAGGCTGGTGTAGTCAATGGTGACGTGATCGGCGAAGGCATCCCTTACACGGGTCCAATCATGCCGGTCTGCGCCTGCAGCGATATCCGTTAGGGTGCGGGTGATGTCGGTTTGATCGGTCAATGCAGGGCCTCCAATCATTGTTATGGCGGTGAGCATGGCGATGAGGGATCGTTTCATATCCGGGTCCTTTGTCAGAGTTGGACAAAGCAACGTACGTTGCTGCGCCTGCTTCATTCATTAGCCAAGCGTTCAGGCACGGGCGCTAAGGTGTATTGCGACCAAAAAAACGTATTCGCCGCATCCTGATCGGCACTGAGATTGGTGGCCTCGACGATCTTGCCGTTCTCGATCCGGTAAACCAGAGCCCAGATGGTATCGACATTCGGCTTACCTTCGGCGTTGGACCAGCCTCGGTGAATATCTACAACATGGGTTTCATCCGCGCCAAAGTAGATCGGGTCAGCCTGAAACCCAGCTGCGCCCAACTGGGCGAAGAAGGCCAAAACTTCATCCCGACCGTTTTTGGTGCCGCTCAGCGGATGGCGGCCGGGAATGTGCCATTGTACGTCCTCGTCCATGACAGCGGCGATTCCATCAAGGTCGTTCGAGCCGTAAGCCGCAAAAAAGTTCTGAACCACTTTCATATTGTTTTCGGGGGTATCGGCTATTGCGTTGCCTCCCATAACGGTCGCGACCGCGAGTGCTAGTTGAAGTTTTCGGTTCATCGGGGTCTCCAAGGGAATGAGACGTCGGATAGCGAGGTCCGACGCCTGATCAGCAGGATCAATTATCCGATCCGGCGCGGAAGTGGTCGGCAACGGCGTCGGCCGCCCGTGTCACGTCCTCGGGGTTGTCGTAGAAATCGAACTGCGTGACATCCTCGAGCCACTGCGCAGTCGCGTCACCGGCAAATCCGGCAAGGAAGGTCTGCACGCCCTGCGGGATCGCTGCGCTTTCAGAGTGAACAATGGTCAGCGGTTTATCCAGCCGCTGTGGGTTGTCGGCGGGATGGTAGGTCAGCCAGCCTTCCCAGCCTGCATTGTTCCATTTGTCATCATATTCCGGGATCGCCCCACGGTCAGCCTCATAGTAGTAGCCACCGATCGGCATCAGCACGCCTTCGGCACCTTCTGGACCCGCGGCAGGAATGATCTGGCCCCCGGCGGCTTCGGCAGCCCGAGAGACTTGAAGCAAGCCGGCAACACCTTCTGCGCCGCCGTAGACGGCCTCAACAATTTCGGCGTTCTGCAGCCACGGAGCAACCAAACCAAGTCGCTGAACCAGCGGGTTGCCCGAGACGGCATCGACCATATAACCCGCTGAGGCGCAGATACCCAGCCCATTGATGTGCTCGGCGTCCACTTCTGGCAGGGTCGCTATGAATTCGATCGCTGCCTTGATGTCCGAGGTCTTGGCTTCGGGGCTTTCGACAAAGCGCGCTTGGTTCGGCAGATCGCCGGATTTGCCCCAGCCCCGGAAATCGAAGGTGAAGGCGGCAAATCCGCGTTCGGCCATTTCCCGGGCATAGTTCGCCGGCATCTGTTCTTGTACCGAGGTCCAGGCCCCTGTGACCACGACCGTTGGCAATGGTGCATCGCCGCGTTCTTCGGGTAGGTACAGTGTGCCGGATAGGGTGGCACCTTCATTCTCAAAGGTGACAATGCGGGTTTCGACCTGTGCGACGGCAGCTGTCGAGGCCATTAAAGCCGCAGCGGTATTCAGAGCGAGGGTTTTCATCGCGATATCTCCCAAAGTCTGTCTGGATGGGCGCAAGCCCGATGACGAAAGAGATACGTTGCCGGAGGTTCACTTGATTGCACCGGACTGCTGTGTTTTTGAATGATCCTGCATCAAGCCATGTTGGCCGCGCGATAAGCCTTGGGGGTTTGTCCCACCACCTGTTTAAAGCTGCGCGTGAAATGAGCCTGATCGGAAAAGCCACATTCCAAAGCGATATCACCCAGAGGACGCTGCTGGTCCTGCATCATCTTCATCGCCTGTTCAATTCGGTAGGCCATGACATATTGCATCGGGGTCGTGCCCAACGTCTCTTTGAACATGCGTGCGAAGTGCGAAGGGCTCATTCCCGCCTCGGTCGCGAGTTGCTCAACGGTTATGGTCTGATCCAGCCGGTTCTGTACAAAGGTCAAAACGCGCTGGTAATGCCGGGATGTGAAGCGGGATGACAACTGAACATCTTCGATCCGGCGTTTTCCATATTTCTGGAGCAGTTTCACTAGGAATACGCGGCTCATGGCTTCGAACATCACGACCGAAGACATGTCGGTCGATTCCAATGCGTCGCGCAGTATAACGCCAGCCGTGCACAGATCAGGGTCCGAGAACTGCGGCAAATCCCGAAATTGCTGCGGGTCAAGCAGCATGCCCAGCTCGGACTGAGCAAAGCGTTCAACCTTAGCCGGGTCCAGCGTGATAACGATGACATCAGACGTCGCGTACCACCGCCAACCCGATCGCATACCAGCCGGAGTGACGATGATTTCATCCTTGTGAAACATGAAATCCCGCAACTCACCATCCCTCCAGTTCTGAACTCTGTGCGGAATGGTCTGGAGATTGAGAAGCACGTGATGCTCTTTGAAAACATCCTCGGGCATCTGATCCGGCTCAGCCCGGAAATACCGAACGGACATCAACCCTGCAGCCGAAGGCCGCTCGATCGCATCGCTGTTTAGTAAAGGTTCCGAGGGGTAAATGTCCGCATATCTCGAAGGCAATCGTCGGCTCCCATAGTGCACCTGGGCAATTCTCGCTGGCGTCGATCGCACACAGTTGAAAACATCCAACAGGGGTGCGAACCCATGGAGTGGTGCCGTGGCCACCTGCTTCTCGCAACGCAGCCGTAGCGTTCGGGTCGACGCTTAGAGAATTTTCAAGATTGCGGTCGCTGAATCAAGACGGAACACGATGCCCGACGAGAAACACGCGCTGCCGTTGATCCGAGAAAATAGTCCATTGCCGATGGGTGATGCGCTCCGACAACAATCAAATCAGCGCCGATTTCACGTGCGAACTCGGTAATGCGCAGCCCTGGCTTTCCCGTTTCTACCTGGCAGTTTATATCGGTCGCTTCTCCGGCGATCGACTTTAGGGTTCCCATGATTTTGTTGGTCAGATGGTTCTCGGATTTCACTGTCACGAATTCCGCCGTAAAACCCGGGATCTGTTCCAGAACTGTAAGTAGTGTGATCTTTCCGTCAGCTGCCAAAAGCTTGCGGGCAGTGGTGATTTTCTCGGCAACCAACTCTTCATGATCAATGGCAACGGGGATCAATATGGATTTATACATGTAAAGCACTCCCAGTGAGTTTCGGCGATGTCAACGAGCAGGGCTTGGTGCATCATAACTTGATAAGTACTTTCAGAATCTGGGTCTCTGATCTGTTGCCCAGGACCCCGCCCTGCCTTAGTGGCCAAACACCTCGAGCCGCGCCCATTCTGGACCTCGGTTCAAGAGAAAGACGGCCACCGCATATGCAATGGCCGCCTTGAGGTTACTATGCGCTGCGATACAGTTTTGTCATCGAGAATTCCCGATGTCCCAGCGCCTCTGCCGCGGTGTTACGGCCGTTTGCTGTCCTGCGGATCATATCGATCAGAGCATCACCAGCCTGATCGATGGTTTGTTCGCGCCGCAAGATGCCTGAAACATCAACATCCACATGCTCGCCCATGGTGCGCACTGTACGCGGGTTCGCGGTGATCTTGATGACCGGAACGATCGGGTTGCCCACCACGTTGCCCTGACCTGTCGGGAAGGTATGGATCACAGCACCGCCCGCCGCCATCAGCGTCACACATTCCGCCGCAGCTGATGAACTGTCCATGAAGTAGAGGCCTTTGCCCGAGTTAGGTTGCTCGGCAGGTTCCAGAATGTCGATATACTGCGAAGTCCGGCCGATCTTTTCGAGGTTGCCAAGCGCCTTTTCCTCAATGGTGGTCAGGCCACCTTCGATGTTGCCCTTGGTTGGCTGACTGTCGCTGAGGTCATCGGTCTGATGGGCAAAGATTACATCGTCCTGATAGGCTTTCCACATCTTGTACCAGCGTTCGCCCACCTCTTCATTGATGGCCCGCTTCTGACAGATGTGTTCCGCCCCGGTGATTTCCGAGGTTTCACCGAAGAATCCGGTGATCCCTTCGGGTAGTAACTTATCGTACATGTTGCCAACGGTTGGGCAGGACCCCAGACCCGTTGTCGTGTCGCTTTCACCGCATTTGGTCGAAATCCAAAGCTCGTTGATCGAGCATTCCTCGCGCTGGACCTCGGTGGCCTTGTGGACAAAATCCTTGGCGGCCCATGAAGCGCGCCGGATGGTCTCGAAGTCACCGTTCTGTTCGATTGAGAACTCTGCCACGTCCTTGCCGGTCTCGCGGATGCCGTCGGCAATGCGTTTGGTCCAACCCGGCTCGATGCCGATCACCACCACCGAGTGGACATTCGGGTTGGCCCCCGTGCCAATCATGGTGCGGAAATGCAGCTCGAGGTCCTCGCCGAACTGAAGGCGGCCATAAGCATGTGGGATTGCCAGCGTGCCCTTGACGTTGTTGGCGACTGCCTCGCAGGCGGCGTTGGAAATGTCATCGACGGGCAGGATCAGCACGTGGTTGCGCACACCAACCCGGCCGTTCTCGCGCCGGTAGCCCATGACAGTCATGTTTGAATATTTGCTCATGGTATTAACCCCTTACCAGCGCTTGGTCTTGCAGTTTTGCGTGTGGACATGCCCGCCGCGTGGGATGTCAGCGATGATCTTACCAATGTCTTCGCCATATTTGATCGCCGTATCGCCGTTCTTGAGGTCCGTGAGCGCAATCTTGTGGCCAATCGGAACATCCGCGCCTGCGGTCAGGCGAAAGGTCGAGTTGTCATGTGTAATACAGCACAGCATGTCGGTGCCTGCAGTCAGGCCTTCGACGACCACGACACCGACATTGTCTTCCTCTTCATGCACCAAAAGGTGCGGTATTTCATTTGGGGCTGGATTTGACATGAAGGTCTCCGGTTTTTGCTATGGTTTAAGGATGGTTTTCGGCGCAAGCGTCTTGCCAGCGCGAATGTCTGTAAAGGCCGCGGCCCCGTCGGACAGGTCGCGGGTTTCAACCCAGTCAAGCGTCCCGAGGCGGCCGTTGAACATGGCATTGCATGTGTCGCGGAAGTCCTGTGCGGTATAGGTGTAGGTGCCGATCAGCGTGATTTCCTGCAGCGTGATGCGTCGGATATCCAATCCACCTTCGGAACTGCCTAGGCCGATGTGCAAAATCACCCCGCCCGGGCTGACGAGCGCCGAGGCAACCGCGCGGGTAGACGCAAACCCCACTGCGTCGATCACCAATGGATTGTCCTGTTCCGGTGTGTCCACAACGGCGATTCCACAGGTGTCGCGAAGATAGGTCGCACGGGCTGCGTTGGGTTCGGATAAGGTCACCTGCTCGACCCCCATCGCAGTGAGCGCGAGAGCTGCCGCTAGCCCGATTGCCCCGCCGCCAATCACATGGGCACGCCGTTCGTCTGCCGGGTGCAGGGCCGCAAGCCCCAGCCGCACCGCATGCCAGCTGACCGCAATCGGTTCGGCGAGTGCGGCCTGCTCCAGCGTGATATGCGAGGGCACTTCAATCAAATTGCGCTCTGGGATAGCGACGTATTCCGCAAAAGCGCCTTCGCGCGGGGGCATTGAGATGATCTGCCGCGAGGGGCAAAGGTTCTCACGTCCGGACCGGCTGGCCGCGCTGTTGGGGTCGTTTACCAGCGGATTGATGGTTACGCGGCGACCATCAGCCGTTACACCGGCCCCCTCATGGCCAAGGATCAGCGGTGCCGGGCGGCGGTCATCATGGCCCAGATAGGCGTGCATGTCGGACCCGCAAATACCGACGCTATCGATGCGGACGAGAACCTCATCGGGGCCTGGCTCTGGGTTCGCGAAATTGCGGTATTCCAGTGTTTCGACATCGGTGTAAACCAAAGCTTTCATTTCGCTGTAAACCCTCCATCGACCATCAAAACTTGCCCGGTCACGAAGGCACAGGCATCAGAGCAAAAGAACAGCAACGGGCCGTCGAGGTCTTTGGGCTCACCGTTGCGACCGATACAGGTCTGCGCAGCATTACGGTTCGCGCGTTCAGGATCATTGAACACCGCAGCCGTCAGCTCGGTTCGAAAGAACCCAGGGCCAATCGCGTTTACGCAGATTCCGCTTGATGACCAGGCCTCGGCCATTGCTCGGGTCAGCTGTGCCACGCCGCCCTTTGACGCCCCATAGCTAAGCCCACCTGGAAAAGCCCGGCTGGACTGGAGCGATGCGAAATTTACGATCCGTCCCCAGCCTTTGGCCTTCATATCGGGCACTAGGTGCTGCGACAGAAAGAAGGGAACGGCAAGGTTCAATCCCAGTGTGATGTCCCACCCCTCAGGCGATACATCATCCGCAGCCTCGCGCGTGTTGATCCCGGCGGCATGCACCAGAATATCCGGTGCCCCAAACGGCTGCGACGCGGCGACGGCCAGCTCTGCCAACCGATCACGATCCGAAAGATCCCAGGGCAGGGGATGGACCTGATCCAGCTCGGCCAACGCTTCTGCACGTCGCGCCACGCCCACGACCTTAGCGCCGGCATGCGACAGTACCTCTGCCGCTCTGCGACCAAGGCCGGAGCTGGCCCCGGTCACAAGAGCGGTATGTCCAGTGAGATCAGGATGATAGGTCACGGGTTGGGTCAGTCTTCGGCTGTCAGGTCAAAGTTTTCATCGGGGAAGAACTTGGCCAGTCGAATATCCGCAGTACGCGCGTGCCCCTCCATACCTTCAAGGCGTGAGATACGGGCCGTCGCCTGCGCAATCGGCTTCATCGCATCAGCGGTCGAGCGCTGCCAGGTCACGATCTTCATGTATTTATGGACGCTGAGGCCACCGGTGTAAGTGGCCGCCCGGCTCGTGGGCAGCACGTGATTGGTGCCCGAGGCTTTGTCGCCAAAGGCAACCGTGGTCTCTTCGCCCAAGAAAAGCGACCCATAGCACGTCAGCCGATCCAGCCACCAATCAAGATCATCGGCCATGACTGTCAGGTGTTCCGGGGCGTATTGATCCGATGTCGCCGCCATTTCTTCGCGATCCGCGCACAGGATGACCTCGGCATAATCGCGCCACGCAGCCGTAGCGTTTTCGCGGTTCACTTCGGGCAGGTCCTCGATCAGCACTGGCACCAAGCGCATAACCTCTTCGGCGAGGTCGCGATTGTCTGTCACCAGCCAAACCGGTGAGTTGTATCCGTGCTCGGCCTGCCCAACGAGGTCAGTTGCAACAACCATCGGATCAGCAGTGACATCCGCAAGGACCAGACTGTCCGTCGGGCCCGCGATCATGTCGATGCCGACACGCCCGAACAGGATACGCTTTGCTTCGGCCACAAACTGATTGCCGGGGCCCACAAGGATGTTAGCCTTGGGAAGCCCGAACAACCCGAAGGTCATCGCCGCAACCCCCTGCACGCCGCCCATGGCCATGATCTTGTCGGCGCCACAGATATGCGCGGCGTAGACGATCGCAGGCGCAATGCCGACATCGGGGCGCGGCGGTGAGCACGCGACGATATGTTTACATCCCGCCACCTTCGCCGTCGTCACGGTCATGATCGCGCTGGCGATATGGCTGTAGCGCCCGCCTGGGACGTAGCAACCGGCTGCATCCACCGGGATCATCTTCTGGCCAGCGGTCAGGCCCGGCACAACCTCGACTGCGATGTCGGTCATGGACGCTTTCTGTGCCTCGGCAAAGCGTTTGACGTTGCTGTGGCTGAACTCGATGTCGCGCTTCAGCTTTTCTGGCACGGCATCCATCGCGGCCTGTATTTCGGCATCGCTGAGAATGACGTTGCCTTCGTAGTTGTCGAATTTGGCGGCGTATTCCAACGCCTTGGCATCGCCGCCTGCTTCAATATCAGTCAGGATTCCCTGCACAATTTCACTGACGTCTGACGCTCCGCTGCGCGCGGTCAGCGTGGCTTTCTTCAGGTATTCACGGGTCATGTATCGAGTCCTTTTCTTACCGCGTCTTTCGGCGGCTTATCGATAGACATCAGGCAACAGTGAGGTAGAGAACGCCGGGATATAGGCGATCATCAACGTCACGATCAGCATGAAGAAAACAAACGGGATGGCGCGGTAGGCGATCTTGAGGATCGACTCGCCCGTAATCCCCGACACCACGAACAAGTTCAGCCCCAAGGGTGGAGTAATAAACCCGACCCCCAGCGCGGTGATCATCATGATGCAGAACTGAATCTGGTTCATCTCGATCTCTTGCGCCAGCGGGTAGAGGATCGGTGCCAGGATCACGATGTTGGGCGTCGTTTCCATAACGCAGCCCGCAATGATCAGGATAAGGACCATCATGGCGATCAGTACGAATTCGTTACTGCTGACTGAGGTCAAAGCTCCGACAAATCCTTGCGGCACTCCAATGATCGCCAGAGCTTCGGCCAGAGGGATCGAGAAGGCGATGATCGGAAGGATCACACCGTTGACCTTGGCCGAACTGACCAGCATGGCCGGGAAGTCGGACAATTTCAGTGTGCCCAGGATAAACCCGATGAATATGGTCACGACGACCGCCACGGCACCTGCCTCGGTCGGGGTCAGTTTCCCCGAGAAGATGCCGTAGAAAATGATGCCGGGGACAAGGAAAGCGTACCAGCCGGACTTGACCGTCTTCCACAGGTTCGCGCGCCATTCAGCTGCGGTCATCATGCCGCCGCCTTCCCAAAGGTTCAGCCGGTTCATCACGACGTTGGTGATCAGGATGGCCGTCAGGATCAAGAGGCCGGGGATCAGCGCAGCAAGGAACAAGGTCGAGACCGCTATACCCAGCACGAGGCCGATGATGATATAGGCGATAGAGGGCGGGATGAGGATTCCGGTACAGGCCCCCGCCGCGACCAAAGCGCAGGCGTAGGGGCGGGGATAACCGCTCTCGACCAGCCGGTCGATAGTCATGCGCCCTACCGCTGCCGCACCTGCTGCGTCCGACCCGGAGATCGCCGCGAACATGCCGCAGACCAGGACGGTGGCCGAACCGAAGCCACCCTTGGCCCAGCAGGTCAGGGCTTCGGCGACGTCCAGAAACTTTCGACTGAGCCCGGTTCGGACAAGCACGTCGCCGGTCAGGATAAACAACGGCACAGCTGTCAGCGCGAAGGCATCGATGCCCGAGAACAGCTTTTCGCCGACAAGGCTCAGCGGCAATGCGCCGGACATGATCAGCATTGTGATCGATGCTGCGCCGATCGCGGCCCAGACCGGAACGGCGAGCGCGACAAGAGCGACGAAGAGAATGACGGAGGCGTAGAAATCCCACCCAAGTTCAAGCGTTTGACCGCCGAGTTGTTGCCACATCATGGCTCAGGCCCTCCCTTAATCAAACAGCTTGTCGCCTTCGTAGACGGGACGGCCCGTTCGAAGGTCGGCAATGTCGCGGAGGAAGGACTGCACCAGCCGAAAGATGACCAGCGCGAAGCCAAACGGCACCGCCATGAGGAAAAAGACCTGGCTGATCCGCAGGCCGTGTGTGACAGACCCGAATTTCCAGGACACGTGGACTGTCTCCCACGACCAATAGATCGCGACGAGTGCCACGATGAACATCACGATGTCGCCGAAGATATAGAGCAGCGTTTTGACCGTGCGCGGGACGTAGTGCATCAGAACATCAATGCGGATATGCCCGCGTTCCTTGACTGCAGCTGCGGCACCGATCCATGCGAGATAGATGAACGCATACCGGACGATTTCTTCGCCCCAGATGGACGAGTAGGCAAAGACTTCGCGCCGGACCACTTCGATAAACATCGTGCCGACGAGCATGACGTAGAAGACTAAAAGCAGCCAACGTTCGGCATTTTTATCAATCGCTCGAAAGAGCTGAGACATAGCATCCTCACTACCGTCACGCGGCGGCGACGTGTTCTAGTGGGTTTTTAATGGGCAAACATCGGATGAGCCGACGCTGGACGCGCCGGCCCGAAGACGCGATCAGGCGTCGTGCACGTAGTATTTCGCACGCGTGTCTGCGGCTTCTTCCAGCTTGGCGAACGCATCCATCGATCCGGCCAGCTCGGTCTTGAAGCTGTCCCATTCGCTGCGCTGATAGCCACCGGCCTCTTTCCATTCGCCCAACTGATCTTCGCTGAGCGAGTGGAACTCGACGCCGTTCGCGATCAATTGAGACATGGCGTAGGCACGTGCCGAAGGCACTTTGGACAGGTTCTGCTGCTGGGTGACTTCGCCCGCAAATTCGATACCTTCCTTGACGTCCATCGGCAGGCTGTCGAACCATTCAAGGTTGATCGAATAGACCTGACTGTCCGGCACCGCCTGAGTGAAGGTCACATGGCTGAGGATCTCACCAAAGCCAAAGACATGCAACGCGCCCACCGAGGGATCAAGCGCGTCTGCGACGCCTTGCCGGATCGCTGACGGAGTCTCACCCCACGCAACAGGCGTCGGGTTCGCACCCACCATGCCATAATACTGCTGCAGCATTTTTGATCCGGGTACGCGGAATTTGACACCGGACATATCGCCGGGGGTGATAATTGCGTTGCCTCCCTGGCGAACAGCGACGACGCGCGGATCGATCACGATGTACATCAGCGCTTTAAAGCCGGATGCCGCGATCTTAGGGTCTACTTCCGCCTTCCAAGCTTCGGAGGAAGTCAGGTTCGTGAACCGCTGATTGGACCCGCAGAAATACGGAAGGTTGATCAGATCGACGACGCTTGCGAAGGGCGCGAAATTTGACAACGAGTGTTGCGCGGCCTGGATGGTTCCACCTTGTACAGCCTGCGCCAAAGCTCCTCCAGCGCCCAGCTGACCACCGGGGGCCAGTTTCACATAGACCTTTCCATTCGTCATGTTCTGGATGTTTTCTTTCAGGTCCAGCTGCATGATCGGATAGCTGCGAGACGCGCCCAGAACATAGGCCGTTGCCAGCGTCATCTTGAATTCAGCCGCGTTTTCGCGATCGCGTTCCTCGGCGGCGGTCTGTGCTGCCGCTTCGCTGGACCACAATGTACCAGCCGCGCCGGCGACCATGGCCGCCGTGAACGAGCCGGTGCCCGCTAGCTTTAGAAAATTTCGCCGCTCGGCCGACGCGAGCTCCTGTTTGGTCTTGTCCATGTGTGTTCTCCTCCCGTTTGGACTTTTTCGGATTTATTCCTTTGGTTTTTCCTCCGAAATTTCTTGTGCTTCGCTGCGAAGTATGCCGACCGAAAAGGCGATGGCCGCCGCAAACAAAATCAGCATTTCCCAGACATTATTGACCAGAGGCGCCTTCGTGACCGCTCCGATCACCACATTCGCTACAAACGCGAGCAGCAATATTCCAGCTATCAAATATGGCATGCGTCCTCCCCAACCCATCCAATGTCTCGCACTGAGTCGCCCGCAATGTAAGCGCTTACATTTTGTTATGCAAGCGCTTACATTGCATATGTGCTGTAGGTTCCCGACAAATCGTGCTTTTGATAGAATTCGTCTTGAGCTAGTTGCCCATCCAGAATGACAAGAAAAACCATGCCTCAAAGCGGTCACGAAAACACAGTCCCAACCCTTGCAGATGTTGCCCGACATGCGAACGTGTCCACCGCAACCGTCTCGCGGTGCCTGAACTCGCCAGAGCGAGTAGGGCAAAGCACAAGGGAACGAGTTCTGGCAGCCGTACGAGAACTTGGGTACGCGCCAAATTTCGGAGCCCAAGCCCTTGCAGCAAGGCAGACAAATACGATTGCCGCCGTGATACCGACTATGGAGAACGCTGTTTTTGCACGCGGACTACAGGCGTTTCAGGAAGAACTGGTGCGGCATGGTAAAACGCTTTTGGTTGCTTCGTCCGCCTATGATTCAGAGCTGGAAGAACAACAGGTGCGTGCGTTGGTAGCGCGGGGTGCAGATGGGTTGCTGCTGATTGGGTACGATCGCGAACCGGAAATCTATGCGTTTCTGGAAAAGCAGCGTGTACCAACTCTGATCGCCTGGTCATTTGATCCTGACCAATCCCCGCCGGCCATTGGCTTTGACAATCGGGCTGCGATGTTTGCCCTTGCCCGGCAGGTCATTGGATATGGGCATCGGCATATCGCGTGTATCTCTGCACCAACCGCTTCGAATGATCGGGCAAGGGAACGCGTTCAAGGCATTCGGGATGCCAAACAAGAGGCCGGTCAAGACCCGAATACAATGTTTCTTGTCGAGACCGCTTACGGCGTTGAAACTGGTGAAGTTGCTTTGCGCGAGGTCATGACAGCCGCACCAGAAACGACTGCCGTGATGTGCGTCAATGATGTTTTGGCGGTCGGAGCCTTACGTGCGGCTCGGGAAATGGGGCTTGAGGTGCCTAGAGACCTCTCAATTACCGGTTTTGACGATATCGAAATTGCAATGCTCGCCGAACCCGCTCTTACGACGGTACATGTCCCGCATCGCGAGATGGGGCGTCGCGCCGCTGGGATGCTGATCCAGATACTCCGTGATGCGCACAGCGGTCAAAGTGTTGAATTGCCGACAGAAATAAGACTACGTCAATCACTCGGTCCTGCCCGCACTATTGTGTGATCCCAACCTTGAGGGCTATCTCTGGAAATCTACCCGCTCGAATCTACCAACGATGTACGACCCGGATTCGGCATGCACGGCCAATCCAACTTGAACTACTGGTGTGAGTATTTCTTAGACTAAGAGTTTATGGTTAGCAGACTAAGAAAGCTGTGAGGAAGGCCTTTGTACGCGGCTCATCCGTTGCGATGCAGAATGCCCCGAACCGGACGATGCCTGCCGCGGCAATCGGGCAAAAATTATTTTGTCGCGGCTGTCTTTCAGGTTCTGGTCACGTGGTTAACAGAGCCGAAAGTTCATTTGCCCCCTTTTTCAGGATACCCAGAAACGACATCAGGCTGTTGACGTTGTGACGTTGTGTCGGTGCATGAACCGAAAGTGTGCCCACCAATCGGCCTTGCCCATCTTGAACGGGTACTGCTAGGGCTGCCATTCCACTCATGAACTCTTCATCATCAGTGGAATAACCGTTCTGAGCGATATGTTGGATTTCCGTGCGCAATGACTGCGGATCGGTCAGGGAACTTTCAGTCTGTGGCTGCAGATTTCCTGCTGAAAGAAATCCATCCAGTGTTTTCTGCCGGAGCGTGGACAAGTACATTTTGCCGCTGGCGGTGCAATGAAAGGGAACCTGTGTCCCGACCGGTAATTGAATGCGCAAAGGCCACTTCGTCTCAACCCGGTCAAGATAGATCATGCCCTCTCGGTCAGGAATGGCGAGATTGCAGGTCTCACCAACCTGCTCGGCGACACTGCGTAAGATCGCCAAACGCGCTGTGCGCAGATGCTCGGACGACATGGTGTTGACTGAAAGCAACCTTAGACGGTGCCCGGGACCGTATGAGCGGCCATCCAGATCACGCTGCAGGAAACCTTCGGCCTCTGCTGTTTGCAACAAACGGTGGATTGTTGGTTTCGCCAGACCGAGTGTCTCGATCAGGTCCGATGGTTTGACGGCAACCCCGCGACGCGCCACCTCCTCAAGGATGAGGAGAAGGCGCAAGTTAGTTGGGATCTGAGTTTCTTTGTCTTGTGTTTCCGTTTCGGCCATCCCGCAACAGTCTAGTTATTTGGCAGCAGGATCAAGGCCAGATCGGGTACAAGCGAGATCAAAATCCACACTGATATCAGCGCTGCTAGATAGGGCACAGTGTACCGAAGCAGACGGAAGTAGGGAACGCCAGTCACCCCTGATGCCACGTAGAGATTGAGACCGTAGGGTGGTGTGATGAAGCCAATCGAAGCCCCCACAAGGAAGATTACCGAGAAATGGATCGGATCAATCCCGACCGAGGCCGCAATCGGTGCCAGGATCGGGGCCAGGATAATCGTGACAGGCAGGCTTTCGAGTACCATGCCCGAGAAGAAAACGATCACCATCGAAGTAAACAGAACCGCATAGTAGCCACCCATCGAGGTTACGAAATCCCCAATGGTTTGCTGAGCGCCAAGCAATGAAAGGATCTGCTGCATCACCACAGAAATCGCGATCAGCGGTGCGAGGATACCTGTGATCTGGGCCGAGCGGATCACGATTGAGGGGATCTCGGGGATCGTGAAGCCTTCGACGACGAACATCTCGGCATAGCTTTTTTCGGTGGGTGAGATGTCGTTCCGCGCGCCCATGATCCGATTGATCGGATAGCTGACCAACCCTGCAATAACGCAGAAGCCGACCGTCACTCCGGCTGCCTCAGTTGGTGAGAATTTGCCTGTGTATATACCCCACAGCACCAGCCCGATGGCGAAGAATCCAAGCCAGGCACCGAATGCAGTTTTCAACACCCGGTTCAGTTGCAGTGGGATCAGATGACCCCAGCCGTTCATGCGGCAAATGATCCAGCAGGCGAACTGCATGCCAAAGACCATCAGCGCGCCCGGAAGGATACCCGCGACGAATAGCTCGGAAATCGGCAGGTTCATCAGGAAGCCGTAGACGATGAAGATAATCGAGGGAGGAATGATGATCCCGACAGTTCCACCAGCCGCAGCGGTGGCTGCGCTGAAACGTTCGTCATAACCCCCTTTGACCATCTCGGGGTGCAGCATCGAACCGATCGTGGCGGTTGTGGCCGAGTTTGAGCCTGAGATTGCTGCGAACAATCCGCAAGCCCCAAGGGATGCCATCGCCAACCCGCCGCGTATCCAGCCCAGACAGGCATAAGCGAAATCGCTGAGCCGCCGCGCGATCCCCGATTTATTGATCAGGTCTCCGGTCAGGATGAACAGCGGCATCGCCAGCAAGGCGAAACCCTTGTTGAACACGTTCAGAAGTTCAGCACCCATGTTGTCCAGCGTCAGGCCAAGAACAAACGAACAGCCGATGACCCAATAGCCGATTACCAGCAAAACCGGCACGCCCAGCATGAACAGAAAGGTGACCGCAAGAGAGATCAGTGTGACCATAGTTCCGTCTGTCATCAGTCTGCTCCGATCACGGCCTGCTTGATCAGCGGCTCGCCTGTTTTCCAGTTGTTCAGATCATCGGCAAGGTTTTGGAAAACCCGCCCGACCATCAGAAAGAACGACAGCGGTGCGGCCAGAAGGAACCACCACTGCATGATATTGTCTGTGCCCAGAACGATCTGAAAGTTTGATGCCGACAATGCCACCAGCCGTGTTGTGGTCACGATGACGATCACCGCAAAGATGAACCACAATATCGCGTCGAGTATCAGGCAAGCCAATTGCCCAGCCCTCGGCATTGCAGTGCGGAATTCGCTGAAGCTCAAATGTGTGCGCAGGCGGACGTTATACGACGCCCCAAACCACGCCATGACCATGAACAGCAGCGGGGGGATGGTGGTCGACCAGGGTTCCTGATCGTTGAACACAAACCGGTCGATCACGCCCCAGAAGATGATTAATGCGATCGCAAGGTAGGAATACACCATCACCGACCGTTCCAGATGACGTTCAACAAAGGGCACCGCCCGATAGATCAACATGATCACGATTCCGCCAATCGCCGAGACAATCGCGCCCAACACCCAGGCGGCGTCGGATTCCAGTGCGGATTGAATCTCGAACGAATCCTGGCTGAGAAAGGCGCTGAAAATCGCGCCGATGTCTGCCCAAAACGACATGAACCCCGTCCTCCCAGTCGGTATAAAGTTGAACCGGCCCGCTCAGGGCCGGTTCGTAACAGTCTATCAGGCTTCGCCTTTCCACCAACGGCGCGGTTCGACATTTTCCGGCAGGGTGTCGGCCGGAATCTCGCGCGCGATGTCGTAGATTTCCTGATAGGTATCAATGCCGCCTGCCCATTTATTCAGACGTTCGCGCCACTGGGCCCAAGGCTCTGGGTTGTAGTTCGGAGCGCACATCTCTTCGGCCAGCTTGATCTGATCGTCAGCCAGGAATGCCGGGCGCACGCCATTTTCGGCGAAGATAGTGTCCGGCAATTGCGGCTCCGAGAAGCCTACCGTATTCAGCAATGCGGCTTCATTCGCACCCTGGATCAACGCTTGAGTGAAGTAGGAAGACTCCATAACTGCGTCTTGCAATTCTCCACTCAGACCGTCAAAGACCTCGGCCGACATGGACGTATGTTCAGTGCCGCAGAAAAATTTCAGATTGACCGACTGCGAAACCACCGGCGCCATGTTGGCGTAAGCCACGGCCGAGGCCCAGGTTTCCGCCCCATCGATCAGACCTGTCTTAAGCGCATCCAGTGTCTCTTCCCAAGCCACCGGGACTGGGTTCAGATTCAGCAATTGCATTGCAATCCGGCCCAACTGCGTACCCGTCACGCGGTTCTTGGTACCAAACAACTCTTCCAGTTTGGTGACGGTCGGCTTGTCGGCAAAGGTCGAACCCATTTGCAGGCCGCGTAGCTCACAATGGGTAAACAGGAACTTCAACCCGTGCCGTTTTTCCAGCGGATCACGCAGGATGCGCTGGCTCGCCGGGCTATAGAAGAAGTGATACTGCGCCGCGCGGCTGGGGAACATATAGGCATAGTCCAGCACGTTCAGATAAGGTGCGCCTCCGGCCGAGTTTTGAGTTGAGGCGGCATAAATATCGACGATCCCCTGTTGGGTCTTTTCGACACAGCTCAGCTGGCCGCAGATCTGGTTGTCGCCGATGAATTCGATGCGAATCTCGCCGTCCGTGCGTTCTTCCAGGTCGCGCGCGAACTCGATTGCGCCGGCGCGCTCAATCAACAGGTTGCGGGTGTTGAAACCCGACGCGCCGAATTTCAGCGTGTGCTTCGGCTCTTTCGAAAAGCGCTTCTCATAGGTGGATTCGGCGGCCTGCGCCAGATTCGCCAGACTCATCGCGCCGCCGAACCCGCCTGCCGCCAGCAGTGTCGAACTCATGCCGTAACGCCCGGCCACGCGGAAGAAATCTCGCCGTGAAATACCACTTAGTTTCCGTCCGATCTCCATTGCTTACCTCCCTGATCGCAATTATTGAGACGTTTTGTATCAAAAAAGGCTAGTATAATTCTTGCATCTTGCATAGAGTTTTTTTCAGCGAGTTTGGAAGGAGGCGGTCATGGAGGTGGATTATGCAGTTGTTGGCGCAGGATCGTCGGGCTGTGTCATTGCCAATCGGTTGAGCGCAGACCCCAACACAACTGTTGCGCTGCTCGAAGCAGGTGGCCGCGATACCAACCCGTGGATTCACATCCCCGTCGGCTATTTCAAAACGATGCATAACCCCTCGGTTGACTGGTGCTATCGCACTGAGCCCGACCCCGGCCTTAACGGTCGATCCATCGACTGGCCACGGGGCAAGGTACTGGGTGGCTCATCTTCGCTGAACGGGTTGCTCTATGTGCGTGGCCAGAAGGAAGATTACGACCGCTGGCGGCAAATGGGCAACGAGGGTTGGGGCTGGGACGATGTGCTACCCCTGTTCAAACGCTGTGAGGATCAAGAACGCGGCGAGGATGAATATCATGGCGTCGATGGCCCCTTGTCAGTGTCCAACATGCGCATTCAGCGCCCGATCTGCGATGCCTGGGTCGCAGCAGCACAGGCCGCCGGTTACCCGTTCAACCCAGATTATAACGGGGCCGAGCAAGAAGGCGTGGGTTACTTCCAACTGACCACGCGCAATGGGCGCCGCTGTAGCGCCGCCGTCGCCTATCTCAAGCCCATTCGCGGTCGTCAGAACCTCAACATCATCACCAAAGCGCTTGTGTCGCGTGTGGTTCTGGATGGGAAAAAAGTAACCGGGCTGGTCTACCGGGATCGTTCTGGTAACGAGCAGACACTGACTGTTCGGCGCGAGGTCATCCTGTCCGGCGGGGCGATCAACTCTCCCCAAATCCTGATGTTGTCAGGGATCGGAGAGCCGGATCATCTAAAGGAAAATGGTATCAAACCGCTGCACGCCCTGCCGGGTGTTGGCAAAGGTCTTCAGGATCACTTGCAGGCGCGGCTGGTGTTCAAATGCAATGAGCCCACACTGAATGACGAAGTTCGCAGCCTGTTCAATCAGGCGCGAATCGCGCTGAAATACGCACTATTTCGTGCAGGTCCGATGACAATGGCCGCCAGCCTTGCAACTGGTTTCATGAAAACCCGGCCCGATGTTGAGACGCCCGACATTCAGTTCCACGTGCAACCCTGGTCCGCCGACAGCCCAGGCGAAGGTGTGCATCCGTTTTCGGCCTTCACGATGTCGGTCTGCCAACTGCGTCCGGAAAGTCGGGGAGAGCTGCGCCTGAACGGACCGGACCCATCCGAACATGTCAAGATCATCCCGAACTATCTGTCCACTGAAACGGACTGCCGAACCATTGTCGACGGCGTGAACATCGCGCGCGGGATTGCCAAACAAAACCCTCTGGCCTCGAAGATTTCAGAAGAGTTTCGACCAACTGCAGAGCTGAGCTGCGAAGATTATGAAGGCACTCTGGATTGGGCCAGATCGAACAGCGTGTCGATCTACCACCCAACCGGCACCTGCGCGATGGGGAACGCCGAGACGTCTGTTGTCGACGCAAGACTAAAGGTACACGGTATTTCGAACCTGCGGGTGGCTGATTGTTCGATCATGCCGGAAATCGTCAGCGGCAACACCAACGCACCAGCGATCATGATTGGCGAAAAGGCAAGCGACCTGATAAAGGCGGATGCTTGAGAAATTTGCCATCGTATCTGATCGCCTGATCCCTACAGTATCAATAGATCAGTGCGTCAATCGCCTCAAAAACGATCTGGCGCTGTGCCGGTGGTTGGAACCTGCATTCGCTTTGCGACCGCTTTGTCTTGTGACTAAACGAAGTCTGGTAACCGAACCTCGGATGATATTGCGTTAGCAAATAGTCCTAACCGCAACTCCAACTTTCTTTTGACCTCCCCCGCGTTTCGGCCGGCTCAAAGTCGATCTTTGCTGCCTACATGAATGTCTCAGGCAGCTCCCTTTGGCTAACATTCACGAATTCCAAAACGACACGCTACCCACGTGCTAATGACGTGCCAGCAGGGAACTCATAATAAAGTCTTCAGCGCACACAATGATCCCGGTCATGGGCATTTCTGACAGCACACTACGATATGCACTGCCTTCCAGAACTTCGATCACCAGTTGTGACGCCTGAAGGGGATCCGGAACGGCGCGCAATTCACCGCAAGTAATTCCTCGCTTCACTACGGCTTCCAGGGCCTCAGTCAAACTCGACCGGTTCTCGACGAACAGCTGCGCGATGTCCGGTTGACGAACTGCTTCGCTCGAAATTTCCAACGTGAGAATAACGTTTTCCGGCGCAGCAAGGTATTTTGCGTAGGCCTTGATGAACTTTCTTATGACTTTGGGCGCGGGCGCATCTGAGTTCAGGATTTTCATAAACGGCTCCATCTCGCGGCGTTCGAGTATTGCGATTTCTACAAGCACATCATGTTTACCGCGAAAATGATTATAGAGATTTCCAAGGCTGACGCCCGCCCGCGCTGCGATATCGCGGACACCGGTCTGATGATAGCCGCGCTCAAGGAAACACATAACTGCGGCCTCCAAAATCTGGTTGCGACGCTTGGCTGTTGCCTTTTCCCGGATTGATTCTGGCTTCCTGGTGTCATCGGACATTTTTTCAACTTAATATTGAACGAACGATCGTTCATAGTATATGACACTCTATCGAACGCCACAAGGTGCAATGGATTCGGCGGCACAGGAAAGACTGGTCTATGACAGACAAAACTTTGGAAACTCGGCAAAGACCGACCCGGCGGTGGCTTTGGATTGGACTATCGTTGGCACTGTTTGTAGCGATCGTCATCCTCCTGTTTGATACAGAAGATACAATTGATGTTCAGGCAACAACGACCTCACCTCCGCCACCGACCGTCTCGGTCGTCACAGTTGCTTCAGCAACCGTACAAGCGCGGGTTTCGGCGTTTGCCGAAGTTCGGCCTCGGTGGGATGCCAAGCTGCGATCTGCTGTGTCCGGGCGCATCATTGCAGTGCACAACGCCGCTTTGGCAGGGACTAAGGTGGAACGGGGTGCCCCTTTGTTTTCAATCGAAAATGCACCTTATCAAAGCGCCGTTGCAGCCGCTGAGATGGAGCTTGAGCAAGCGGAACTGGCGTTATTGCGCGCGCAGAACAAAGTGACAGTCGCGCAACGACAGTTTGACCGGGATGAATCAGAACCGCCAAACGAACTGGCTGTGAATCTACCGCAATTGCGCATTGCCGAGAAATCCGTTGCAGCTGCGCAGGCACGGCTGAATGCGGCGCGAAATGAACTGAAGGACGCGGAGGTTGTCGCCCCTTTTTCGGGATTTGTAACCCATCGCTTTGCCAGCCTGGGCCAGACGGTCAACCCAGGCGATGCCCTGATACACCTTTCGGACGACCAGCAATTCGAACTGGTCGCCGAGTTTAGTCAGGCGGACTGGGCGTTGTTGGATCATCCGATCTCTGGCGCCACTGCTGATCTGACACAGCGCTCGGGCGGAGCGTTGGGGCGGGCTCAAGTCCGGCGTGGAGGAGGGTTTCTGGATCAAGACACACGGCAGGTGCGGGTCTTTCTGGATGTCACAAAGCCCGATGAACGCATACTCGCCGGAGACTTCCTGCAGGTTCACATACCCGGACGCCGGATCTCGGACACATTAACCCTACCCGAAAGCGTCCTGACCCGTGCGGGATACATTTGGCTTGTAGACGATAAGGACCAATTGCAGAGGCTTAGCCCGAACATCCTGTTCCGCAGCGAAAGTACAGTGACGGTATCGGCTCCCGAAGGGACCGGCCCGTGGCGCGTGGCCAAAACACCTTTGGCCTCGTTTCTACCGGGTCAGCGGGTGACGCCGCAATCAGATGGGGGCTGAGCCATGCACGCTCTGACTTCCTGGTTTATTCGAAATCCGGTCGCTGCCAATTTGATGATGGCTCTGATCCTATTTCTTGGGGTGCAAACGCTGCTGAACATTCGGATCGAAGGCTTCCCCCGCATTCCGCCGGAAAGTGTTACAATCGCGATCGAGTTTCCGGACGCCACAGCCGAACAGGTTGATGAATTGGTGACCCAGAAAGTTGAGCAGGCCCTCGAAGGTTTGGAGGGCGTGCGTAGTGTGACCTCACAATCCCAAAATGACCTAAGTGTCGTGACTGTTCGCCGCGCAGGTGGCCAGAAACTACAAGCCGTCCTGGATCGTGTCCGTATTCGGATCGACGGCTTGACTGATCTGCCTGATACTGCGCGCCGACCCGTGATCGAAGCCTCGGGTTTCGATTTCCCGGCGCTGTATCTGAACTTGTTCGGAGAAACAGACCCCGCCACATTACAGAGCTTGGCGCAACGCCTGAAAGAAGAGTTGCTGGCGCAACCGGAATTGTCGCGGTTGCAAATCTGGGGCCTGATACCGCGTGAATTACGCATCGAAATCGACCCGGCGTTGCTGCGCCACTATGGGTTGACGGTTTCGGATGTGACCCGCGCCATCGAAGGGAATTCGCTGGCCTTTCAGGCAGGTCGTCTGAGGACCGATGGTGGCACGATTTATCTGCGGGCCGATGACAGGGCGAAATACGTGCCGGAATACGCAGCTCTGCCGATCATCGAACGTGACGACGGTTCCTATGTGCCTTTGGGCGATATTGCCAAAATCGAAGACGGGTTTCAGGACGGCGAGTACCTGTTTCGCCTGAACGGCAAACCAACCGTAGGGATGGAGGTTCTGGTCGGGCAGAAGGAGAACCTGCTGGAGATCAGTGATGTCGTGCGCAGCACGGTTGACGAGTTCAGCCGACAGCTGCCGTCGCAGGTTCAGGTCGAGGTCTGGGGTGATGGCGCTGGCTACATCTCGGACCGTCTGGCGCTGTTGCGCTCAAACGGGGTGCAGGGTTTGATCCTTGTGACCCTGATGCTGTCGATTTTCCTGAACGTGCGTTTGGCCTTCTGGGTTGCCATAGGCATTCCCGTTTCGGTCATGGGGGCGCTTGCTGTCTCGGGCTCGAAATGGGTGGACTATTCGCTGAACGATGTCACGACTTTTGGTCTGATCATTGCCTTGGGAATTCTGGTCGATGATGCCGTTGTAGTCGGCGAAAGCGTTTTTGAAGAACGCCGCAAGGGGAAGGACCCGATTAGGGACACGGAACGCGGCGTGCATCGCGTGGCTGTTGCGACCGTCTTTGGCGTGCTGACCACAATCGCAGCCTTTTTCCCGATGCTGTTGATCGACAATCCGCTGGGCAAGGTACTTGCCGGGTTCGCGGGCATCGTGATCCTGACGCTGATCTTTTCGCTTATCGAAAGCAAATTCATCCTGCCCGCCCATCTGGCGCAGGTTTCGATGCGGCAAGAGCGTCGATACCTGCTGACCCGCTTGTTGGGGCGGGTACAGGATTCTGCACAGGGCGGGTTGTACTGGGTGCGGGATCGCATCTACCAGCCTTTGCTCGTCGCGGCGGTGCGTCAGCGCTATTCCGTGCTGATCTTGTTCATTGCCGCCGCAACGCTGGGGCTTGGCCTGATGTACAAGGGCAAGGTCAGGACGGTGTTCTTTCCCGAGGTGCCCGGTCAGGTCATCACGATGAACCTGGAAATGGATGCCCGCTCCCCCTTTGCACTGACCCGCACGAACGTGAATCGGATCGAAGCCGTGTTGAACGAGCTGAACGTCGAGCTTGCAGAAGAGGCGAGTATGTCTGCTCCACCCGTTCAGACGGTATTCACCATCATCAACAGCGCTGGAAATGCGCAAGTATTCGCTGAAATGATCCCGGTAGCTGAGCGTCCGAATGTCCCGATCCTTTCCGTGGTCCGCGAATGGCGCGACCGGGTCGGTGCGGTCGAGGGCGCCACCGAGTTGGAGTTCACCGGATCGGAAACGCTTGCCGGAGGGTTCCGAATCCGGTTGGCGTCAAAAGACGAAGACCTTCTGCAGCAAGCCAGCGCCGAAATGAAAGGTTTCCTGTCGAACATCGAGGGCGTGGCAAATGTAAGGGATGGGTTGGTGGGCGGCCAACCTGAACTGAAACTCCGCCTGCGCCCGGACGCGCGGCACCTTGGTTTTAACGCAGAGGCTCTGGCCAGACAGATTGGCTATGGGTTCGGCGGGGCCGAGGTGACCAAGGTCAGACGCGATGGGTCCGAAGTCCGCGTAGTCGTACAGAACGCGCGTGAAAACCGCGATACGTTGGCGGATCTGGTGCAGACCCGGTTGCGCAGCGCATCCGGCGCCTGGGTGCCGCTTGAGACCGTCGCCGAAATCGAGGGCACCTATGCCTCTGGCACTATCGATCGCCGTGACGGCAAGCGCATGAACATCGTAGCCGCGTCCATCGACCGCGACCTTGTTGCTCCCGAAGAGGTGGGGCAGGCGGTGTTCGAGCAGCTGGTCCCGAAACTCCGTGCCAAATATCCCAGCGTAACCGTCCTGCTGGCCGGTGAACTGGAAGAAATGGCCGATATAAGCGATGGCCTGAAGCGCGCGCTGTTGCTGGCAGCCGTTCTGATCTATGTGCTGATGGCCGTGCCGTTGAAAAGCTATTGGCAGCCTTTCGTCATTCTGGCCATCGTGCCATTCGGCTTTATCGCAGCCGCCGTCGGGCACCTGATCATGGGTGTCTCACTGTCGCTGTTTTCGTTCTTCGGCATGCTTGCTCTGACCGGTGTGATTGTGAACGACAGTCTGGTCATGATCACCCGCTACAATCAGGCGCGAGAGGAAGGTCAGCCCGTGAATCTGGCGCTGAGAAGCGCAGGCATTGGACGTTTCAAGGCGATCTTTCTGACCACCGCAACTACAGTGATTGGTCTGCTGCCTTTGCTGACCGAAACCTCTGAGCAAGCGCAGTATCTGATCCCTGCGGCAATCTCTTTAGCTTTTGGAGAACTCTTCGGCACAGCCCTCATGCTGCTGTTGGTGCCGGCACTGATCGCCATCACCGAGGATGTCATTGCCATTTTCAAGTCACCCCTTCCGCAGCCTTCTGAAGAAAGAACAAAGCCATGATACGGAACCTTCTAGCCCCTGCATTCGCCGTGGTAACGCTTGCGACTCCGGCCTCCGCCGAGGGTCTGAATGTGACTGTGGACGGCATCCGCAACGCCAAGGGCAACATCGTGATCCTTGTATTCGATAACGCGCGCGCCTTTGACAGTTTGGATGTCTGGAGCGCCATTGACTACGCCCAGATTCCGTCACGTAAAGGCAGCGTCAGCCATGAGTTTTCTGACCTGAACGCGGGCCCATACGCTGTGCTGCTGTTTCATGACGAAAACAAGGACGATGACCTGAACATGACTGAGACGAAACTGTTGGAGGGGCTGGGTTCAACAGGTGCCTCAGACCCTCAGGACGAGCCGGATTTCAAGGCTGCCTCGGTCTGGCCGGGCGATGTGCGTGTTCGCATTCACTATGATCAGTAATTCGCCATGCTGACAGATCGAAAACTGACAATCGGCACGCTTCTGAGTGTGTTCCGCTGGCGCGTAGGGATTACGTGGTTCCTGATCCTGGCTGAAACTGCCCTGACGGTTCTGATTCCGCTGTTCGTCGGCTTCGCCATAGATGGATTGCTGAGCGAAGATTTTGAGCCCTTTGTGCAGTTAGGTGCGCTCATGGTTGCCCTCACTATGATCAGCGTGATCCGGCGGATTTACGATACACGTGTCTACGGTATGATCCGTGTCGAGTTGGGCAAGGCGCTTGCCGTACGGTTTTCAAATCTTCCAATTTCGTCGCTGAACGCCCGGATCGGCATGGGGCGCGAACTGGCCGACTTTCTTGAGGAGATCCTGCCCTCGGCAATCGCGGGGGTGGTGCAGTTCGTCGTATCAGCAATTTTGCTGTTTTACTTCTCGCCAGTTCTGGCCCTGTCTGCCTGTGGGGTTCTTGTCGGAATGATATCTGTATACGCTCTGTTTCATTCGACGTTTTGGCAATGGAACCGTGCGCTGAATGAGCAAATGGAGCATCAGGTCAGTGTTCTGGAACAACGACGTGACCGTCCGGTTTTCGTCCACCTGAGTAAACTGCGCCGGTTCGAAGTAAAGCTCTCGGATACCGAAGCCGTTCTGTATGGCGTAATCTTCATTCTGTTAATAGGTCTGCTCCTATTCAACCTGTGGTTCGCGACCCAAAACCTGGATGCGACACCGGGCATGATATTTTCGATTATCAGCTATTCGTGGGAGTTTGCGGAAGCCGCACTTGCTTTGCCCGTCACCTTACAATCCTGGTCTCGCCTGTCAGAAATTACGACCAGGTTGCAGAGCGATTGATCAGGCTTGCATACCATAAATGGCGTGATACGGGATTTGTAATCAGGAAGTAACCAGTCCATTCCGGTCGTGCGCAGCCTAGCTAAAGGAGGGGTAAGAAGAGCTGATAAACTAGAGCTTTGTGAATTCAGACAAAGCCTGCAACGGGCGCAGTATGACTGAAGATCGGGCGTCGCGCTGTAATCGTTCGATGAGCTTCTTGAATATGGCCGGATTTCAATAGCAGATTCAGGTAAGTCAGCTCCAAAAGGTCACGCTGTGCGCGGCTGCCACCCAGACGAGCGTGATCTGCCATGACCGGAGTCAGCTGTTGCAGCGCATCCGTCCAATCTTGTCGCGCAATCGCACCCCAAGCACGTGCCACCGGGCGAACAAGATCTGCCGCAAAACCCAAGCTTGTTTCGGTCAGAACCGCAAGGTGTTCACCTTCCCCTGCCATTGCATGAGCCAGCGCGCCATGTATGTCCGCAAAACTCATGCCTGGGTTTGGAAAAAACCGTGATGCGTATTCGCTCAGGTCGCGCCAAAGTTTGGGCGCAACTGTAAGACCTGCAATTTCAGTGCGGTGCAAAAGTGCAGCAGCATCGGTTAGAACATTTATCGGCAACGAATAGGACGCTGCGGGTGCGATAGCTCCTTCGTAAATCGTCCATAGCTCAGCCTCATCCCCTTGCTCCAAGGCCCACAGAGCGCGATGCCAACTTAAGTGGCCGTGCAATACCGAGCGCACATCATAATCCGCGATCCAGTCGGCAAGGTATGCGCGACCGGCCTCTCCATAACCTTGCTCGTAGAGCGTGTGCGCTTTGAAGTGTGACGCGTTTGCATTGGCGTTGTTCAAAGCGAGCGAGCCGTCCATCATGGACATGGCCTCATCAAGACGCCCAACTTCGCACAGCGCCTGACCGTGTACGCTCATTACCCACCAGTCTTCGCCCAAGGCATCAAATAATTTGGTCGTGTAGGCAAGTTGCGTGCTTTCCCGACCAGGCTCACCCGATGTCCCAATCAAGCCGAAAATGTTGGTACAGATTTGCGCGACAAGGACATCGCGGGGGTGATGAGCAGCGTGCTTCAGAACTGTGCTTCGTGCCTGTGAAACACGTCCCTGAAGCAAGAGATCGAATACCGCGAGATGACCCTCCTCGCGCTCAGTCAACCCAGATGCGCAGGCGCGGGCCGACGCCATTGCCTCTTGAGCGCCAGACATATCGTTTTCATACATTCGAGCTCGAGCAAGCCCAACGTGACCGAGGGCGAAGCCGGGATCGGCCGTGATGGCGGCGGAAAAAGCTTCGCTTGCACCAAACGTTGCTGCAAGGATGTGATCAAGCCCCGCGACATAGGCGTCCCGCGCCTCTGGCAGGCTGGTCGTCAGCGTCAGTCCATATCGGTCAACCAGCATCTCCATACTCCCACTTTCGTCAGCATACTCAAACGTGCGTGCTCGCAACTGCCCAACGCTAGCACAAAAAGCGAAACCATAAGCACTATTGTGGAAAATCGATTGCTATAAGGATCGAACCATCGGTTAACGGGCTGGCCTTCTGGCATTCACTGCTGATTGAAAAGATATTGATTGAACCAAGCGTGCCTCATAGCCTTTCTTTGCCAATAGGGTTGTCCTAAGGAGGCACAGCGATGAGGTGCACATTGCCTACCAAGTATATGGCGATGGCTTTCTCGCTACGTTTGACGGACCCGGCCAGGCGATCCATCGTAGCAAGGCGATTGGCGATGCCATTTCCAAGCTGAATCTGGAAGTTCGCTTAGGGGGTCACACAGGCGAGGTCGAAGTTTCTGCGGATGATGTGCGCGGAATTGCCGTTAACATTGCAGCGCGTATCTCAGAATTGGGCGGAGGCGGCGACATCGTCGTTTCCAGAACACTAAAAGATCTGGTGGCTGGGTCCGGTCTGGACTTCGAAAGTCTTGGAACAAAAGAACTGAAGGGCTTATCCGAAGACTGGCAAGTTTTTAGAGCGGTCTAAAGGCATCTCTAGCCATTCCACCCAACAGCTTTCGGAAGTCACAAATTAAACATCAAATGATGACGGCGGGAGGGGTCGAGCAGACCTTCATTAGCCATAAATTGTGGTTTTCACCCAATCAATATGAACGGCGGATTAGGCCTCAAAGCCGCCGAATAGCAGCATGCTAGCCACCTCGGCACGAATGCTTCGGAGCTGGGCATCGCCTAATGTGTAACCGCTCTTTGAACGTCCGACATCGTTGATCCATTTGCCAAACGCATACTTTTTAGCCAATTTGCGACAATGGAGTTTCTCGACGTCAGCCACAACAGTTTCCTCGTCGCCATGTCCTGCATTGTTGCCTTCGTGGCAGGGTTTACAGGATTGTCGATGACGCGAGATCTTTCGACGAAGCCGGTCTTTGAAAAGAAGGCCTCGGTGGCTCTTGCGGCTGTTTCGCTTGGCGGTGGAATCTGGGCCATGCACTTCGTGGCCATGCTCGGGCTTCAGATGCCGATCCTGTTCTATTACGACGCTGCAATCACACTTGTGTCTGCCCTTGTCGCGATCCTGCTCGTCGGAGCTGCGCTTATTCTGTTGCATTTCACCGAACGCAACCGCGCCACGATTGCGATGGCAGGAGGCGTTGTTGGGTTGGGCATCTTGGCGATGCACTATATTGGCATGGCTGGCTTGGAGCTTTGCCGGGCAGTGTATACGCCCAGTGGCGTCATCTTGTCCTCGATTGCTGCAATAGCGCTTTGTATGCTGGCTTTCGCGATTGCCTACGGGCAGCGAACAAACAGAAACATTTTGCTGGGCACGTTGTGTTTTGCAGCGGCGGTTTGCACCGTTCATTTTCTTGCTCTGGCTAGCACCCGTTTCGTCGCCGTGCCAAGTGGGGTTGAGTTTGGCCCGTTGATGAGCAATGAGACGCTGGCCATTGGCGTAATCCTGTTCAGTTTCATCATATTTGGTGCTTGCTTGTGGGTCAGCGTGACCTACCTGCCAGGACCTTCGAGGAAAGACCCGGAGCCAACAGAAGCGACCGCGGATGTAAAACCATTGCTGCAAATTCCTTGCGAACGGGATGGTGGAAAGGTCTTCATCTCTGCCGAAGATGTTCTGTTTTTGCGCGCGGATGGGCACTACACTCAAGTTTACACCGAAACGGATCGTTTGTTTTGTGTCTGGCCAGTGACCGAGGCCGCCAAGCGATTGGTGCCCACCGGATTTCTCCAGACCCACCGCAGCTACCTTGTCAATCCTCAGCGCGTGGCGCGGTTTGAGCGTACCAAGGATAAGGGCCGATGCCTGTTCGACGGGGATGGTTTGCCACCCGCGCCGGTCAGTCGATCCAAACTCAAGACGGTTCAGGATGCGCTTGCATCGCAGGTCGGCGCAATTCGTGCGACCTAGGGCGCATTTCGTGCAAAATACCTGTTTTTTGTTGATTTACTGAAGCGTCGCCATCCAAGCGCATGCAGTGATCCTTTCAGCCAGAACATTTGCTTGAAGGGAGGAGAGCCGATGATTCCAGCGGCATTCGAATACTACAGACCCAAGGACATGGCCGGTGTGCTGTCGATCCTGGAAGAGCATGGCGATGATGCCCGCGTCATGGCCGGTGGGCACAGCCTGATTCCGATGATGAAGCTGCGGATGGCGGATGTGCCGCATCTGATCGATCTTCAGGATGTTGGCGGCATGTCTGATATCGAGATCGGAGGTGACAGTATTCGCATCGGTGCGATGGTCACCCAGCACGCGATTATTGATCACGACGCACTGGCTGACGCCGCTCCGATTCTGCGCGAAGCTGCCCTTCAGATCGCAGACCCGCAAGTCCGATACATGGGTACAGTTGGTGGCAACGTGGCCAATGGCGACCCCGGCAATGACATGCCCGGCCTGATGCAGTGCCTGGATGCGCGTTTCACTGTCGAGGGTCCTGACGGGGAACGCGAAATCGCTGCCCGCGAGTTTTACGAAGCCGCCTACATGACCGCTCGGGAAGACGAAGAAGTGTTGACTGCAGTCACCATCCCAACGCCGCATGGCGGTTACGCCTATGAAAAACAAAAGCGCAAGATTGGCGATTATGCTACCGCTGCTGCTGCAGTCCAGATCGTGAAAGAAGGTGGCACCTGTGCCTCCGCCTCGATTGCAATGACCAATCTGAGCGACACACCGGTCTTTTCCGAGGCGGCTGGGGCCGCTCTGGTTGGCACCGGCGTCGATGCAAATGCCATTAAGACCGCTGTGGCCGCCATGCTCGGTGATATTGACCCCACCGAGGACAACCGCGGTCCCGTCGCTTTCAAAAAACACGTGGCAGGTATCATTCTAACCCGCGCCATTGAGCGCGCCTGGTCGCGTGCGTGAGGAGATCGTCCGATGTCAAAGAAACAACACTACAAGATCACGGTGAACGGCAAGGAAGAGGAATTCCTTGCCGAGCCACGCGAACTTCTCATC
Source organism: Ruegeria sp. AD5 (assembly GCF_056542345.1). NCBI lineage: Bacteria > Pseudomonadati > Pseudomonadota > Alphaproteobacteria > Rhodobacterales > Roseobacteraceae > Ruegeria > Ruegeria sp. AD5. The sequence continues at coordinate 428,465 of NZ_JBQFZR010000001.1, read as the reverse complement.
TACACGCTGCGCGAGCGGCTCAACATCACCGGCCCGCATATTGGCTGCGAGACTTCCCATTGTGGCGCTTGCACCGTCACCATTGATGGCAAATCAGTCAAGTCCTGCACCATGTTCGTGGCGCAGGCCGATGGCAAGGATATCACAACCATCGAAGGCATCGGTGGGCCTGACGCGCTGCACCCGCTGCAAGAGGCGTTTAAGGAACATCACGGGCTGCAATGCGGCTACTGCACACCGGGCATGATCACACGCGCGGCAAAGTTGCTCGAAGAGAACCCGAACCCGTCCGAGGAAGAGATCCGTTTTGGCATGGCAGGTAATATCTGCCGCTGTACCGGGTATCAGAACATCGTGAAGTCTATCAAAGCCGCAGCGGCCGAGATGAATGCAGCCAAGGAGGCGGCCCAATGAATGACATGACACCAGATCGTGAGGAACGCACCGCGAACCTCAAGGGCATGGGCTGTTCGCGCAAAAGGGTGGAAGATGCCCGCTTTACTCAAGGCAAGGGCAACTACGTCGATGACGTGAAGCTTGACGGGATGCTCTTTGGAGATTTCGTCCGCTCTCCCTACGCTCACGCACGGATCACCAACATCGATACGGCGGCAGCGCTTGAAGTGCCCGGCGTTCTCGCTGTGCTGACCGCCAAGGACCTTGAACCGCTCGGCCTCCATTGGATGCCGACGCTGGCCGGCGACAAGCAGATGGTTCTGGCCGATGGCAAGGTTCTGTTTCAAGGCCAGGAAGTGGCGTTTGTGGTCGCCGAAGACCGCTATGCGGCGGCAGATGGAATCGAGGCCGTCGAAGTCGAATACGAAGAGCTTGAGGTTCTGGTCGATCCGTTCAAGGCGATGGAATCACAGATAGTTCTGCGTGAAGACACCGTGGGCGAGGATGGCAAACCAATCGATGGAGCACATGGTCCTCGAAAGCACCACAACCATATCTTCACGTGGGAAGCGGGCGACAAGGATCCAACATTCGAGACAATCGACAATGCCGAGGTCGTTGCCGAAGAGACCATGTATTACCACCGTACGCACCCATGCCCACTGGAAACCTGCGGCTGCGTCGCCTCAATGGACAAGGTCAATGGCAAGCTGACTCTTTGGGGCACGTTCCAGGCGCCTCATGCTATCCGCACTGTGGTCAGCCTGATTTCCGGGATCGAGGAACACAATATCCGTGTGATCTCTCCCGATATTGGCGGCGGGTTTGGAAATAAGGTTGGGGCCTATCCGGGCTATGTGTGTTCGGTCGTCGCCTCTATCGTCACCGGCAAACCGGTAAAGTGGATCGAAGACCGGATGGACAATCTGATGACCACCGCCTTTGCCCGCGACTATTGGATGAAGGGCCGCATTTCTGCCACCAAGGACGGCAAGATCACCGGGTTGCATTGCCATGTGACAGCGGACCATGGTGGATTTGACGCCTGCGCCGACCCAACCAAATTCCCGGCGGGTTTCATGAATATCTGCACCGGATCTTACGACATCCCGACCGCATTCCTTGAGGTTGATGGCGTCTACACCAACAAAGCGCCGGGCGGGGTCAGCTACCGTTGTTCCTTCCGCGTGACAGAGGCGGTTTATTTCATCGAACGGATGATCGAGGTGCTGGCGATCGAGTTGAACATGGACGCGGCAGATTTGCGCCGGCTCAACTTCATCAAGAAAGAGCAATTCCCTTATCAGGCCGCGCTTGGCTGGGAATATGACTCTGGCGATTATCACACTGCATGGGACAAAGCGCTCAGCACCGTCGACTACGAGGGATTGCGCAAGGAACAGGCCGAGCGTGTAGAGGCGTTCAAACGGGGCGAAACGCGCAAGCTTATGGGAATCGGTCTCAGTTTCTTCACTGAGATCGTGGGTGCTGGCCCAGTGAAGAATTGCGATATCCTGGGTCTCGGCATGTTCGATAGCTGCGAAATTCGCATCCATCCCACGGGCTCTGCAATTGCACGGCTTGGAACGATTTCGCAGGGGCAAGGCCACGCGACGACATTCGCACAGATACTGGCCTCCGAGATCGGATTACCTGCCGATAGCATCACCATCGAAGAGGGCGACACCGATACCGCGCCCTATGGTCTGGGCACCTACGGCTCGCGCTCGACCCCGGTTGCCGGGGCGGCTACGGCCATGGCTGGCCGCAAGATCCGCGCCAAGGCGCAAATGATCGCGGCCTATCTGTTGGAAGTGCATGACGATGACGTCGAGTTCGACGTCGACCGTTTCGTGGTCAAAGGAGCGCCCGAGCGGTTCAAGACCATGAAAGAAATCGCATTCGCCGCCTACAATCAGGCCATTCCAGGGATTGAGCCAGGGCTTGAAGCGGTTAGCTACTATGACCCGCCGAACATGACTTATCCGTTCGGTGCCTATGTCTGCGTGATGGATATTGATGTGGATACAGGCGTGCCAGACATCCGCCGCTTCTACGCGCTGGACGATTGCGGTACCCGGATCAACCCGATGATCATCGAAGGACAGGTGCATGGCGGCTTGACCGAGGCACTCGCCGTCGCTTTGGGCCAGGAAATCGCCTATGACGATCAGGGCAACGTGAAGACGGGCACGCTGATGGATTTCTTCCTGCCGACGGCATGGGAGGTTCCGAATTACGAGACCGACTACACCGTCACGCCGTCGCCACATCATCCCATCGGTGCGAAGGGCGTGGGCGAAAGTCCGCATGTGGGCGGGGTGCCATGCTTCTCCAACGCGGTGCAGGATGCGTTCCGGGCCTTTGGTCTGCGGCATACCAACATGCCCCATGATCACTGGCGGATCTGGAAGACCGCCAATGAGCTTGGCCTGCACGGCTAAAGGCGAAAGGCAGGGCGGAGACGTTCCGCTCTGCCCGGAGACACACATGACCTGGACCGATTTACAATCCGCTCTTGAAGGGCAGGGCTATGTCGCATCCGACGACCTAGCAGTTGCTCTCCATTTGGCGCTGACGTTGGAGCGGCCCCTTCTTCTGGAGGGCGCCGCGGGCGTAGGTAAGACAGAGGTCGCGCGCACCCTGAGCGATGCGCGCGACACTAAATTGCTCCGACTGCAATGCTATGAGGGGCTCGACGCCGCGCAGGCCATCTACGAATGGAACTACCAGCGGCAATTGCTGACGATCCGCGCCGCGGCCGAAGATGGTGAGACGGGCAAAAGCGTTGAGGAGCGTATTTTTTCCCGTGATTTCCTGTTGGAACGCCCTCTATTGGCCGCCATTACCCAGGACACGCCGCCTGTTTTGTTGATTGACGAAATTGACCGCGCTGATGTGGAATTCGAAGCCTACTTGCTGGAAGTTCTGGCCGACTATCAAGTGACTATCCCAGAACTCGGCACCATCACGGCCTCTAGTAAGCCGATCGTGATCCTGACCTCAAACGGCACACGCGATCTATCCGATGCACTGCGTCGTCGCTGCCTTTACACCTATGTCGATTATCCGGACCGACAGACAGAACTTGCAATCCTCAAAGCCCGCTGCCCTGCGATTGAGGCGCGTCTTGGCGCGCAAGTCGTAGGCTTTGTACAAAAGCTTCGCGAGGAGGAACTGGAAAAGACACCCGGCATCGCTGAGATGCTCGATTTTGCTGCCGCCTTGATGGGACTTGGGATTGCGGATCTGACCAACGATCCAACCGTGTTGCACTCCACCTTAACCACGCTGCTGAAAACTCAAAGCGATCAGGCACAGATCACCGCCGAAGTCGCGGCCCGTATCGCGGGGAAGGCCGCATGAGCCGGGTTTCCAAATTTGCGGCGCGTGATCCGGGGCCAGCGGCCCGTGTCGCCGGGTTCATTGCGCATTTGCGCCAGAACGGCCTTCGCCTAGGTGTGGCAGAGGCAGAGCTTGCCTTGCGTGCCCTCGGAGAGGTCAATGCCGCTGTCCCGAATGAAAGCCGTCGCGCGTTGCGGGCCATCTGCACAGGATGCAAGGATGAGGCCGAACGGTTCGACAGCCTCTTCGATAGTTTTTGGATGGATTCCGGTCGGGTGAAGCAAAGGGCCGTGCCCAAGGCGCAGTCTGCGCTCAGCGATAACGTGCATTCCTCTCGTCAAGCCAAGGGTCAGGATATGGGCGCATCGGGCAGCGCCATCGCTCCTGATTCCGGTGACGGCGAAGCCGACAGCGATGGCACCGGTAAACTTATCGCAACTCAGCAACGCAATCTCAGCCGCCGCGATCTGCGTGATCTGGTCCGCGCGGATGATATCGCAGAGGCCGAAGCAGTTGCGCGTCGCATCGGTGCCGCTTTGCGCGATCGACGTTCGCGCCGTCGGATCGCCGCCCGCAAAGGCGACCGCCTGCATTTTCGCAAGACCATTCGCCTGAGCCTTGCGACAGGAGGGGAACCTCTGCAGCTCTTGCGCAAGTCTCGCCCTGATCGCAGCCGCAAAATCGTAGCGCTTTGCGATGTATCGGGATCGATGAGCGTCTATGCGCAAGTTTTCCTTGCATTTCTCGCTGGGCTGATGCGCGCTGACAAAGATGCCGACGCTTATCTTTTTCACACACGGCTGGTACGCATCACTGAAGCATTGCGCGACAAAGACGCACTGCGTGCAATTGGTCGGATGTCGCTGATGGCAGATGGCTTCGGCGGTGGATCAAAGATCGGGCCATCGTTGCAACGCTTTGCCGATACCTATGCGCGGCGCTTTGTAGATGGCCGGTCTGTCGTAGTGATCTTGTCGGACGGCTATGATACCGAGCCACCCGCAATCCTGGCAGCAGCGCTTGAGAAGCTGAGAAAACGCGGCTGTAAGATCATCTGGCTTAATCCACTGAAGGGTTGGAGCGACTACGCGCCCGTAGCTGGCGGAATGGCTGCGGCCTTGCCTTATCTCGACCTTTTTCAACCGGCCAACACCCTTGCCGATCTTGCCGCCCTGGAACCAAAATTGGTGACGCTATGAGTCCGGCAGAGATCTTAGACACGGACCTTGCCGATGCGGTACAAGACCTGCGTGACCGGCAAGAACCTTTCGCCTTCGCGACAATCGTGCGCACTGCGGGGGCAACGGCGGCCAAGCCGGGTGCCAAAGCGCTGCTCAGCGCGGACGGGACAATCCTGCATGGATGGCTTGGTGGCGGATGCACGCGTGGTGCGGTCAAACGCGCTGCGGTAGAGGCTTTGCGCGCCGGTCAGCCGCAACTGGTTTCTGTCGCGCCCGAGGAACTCCTGGAAGAAATGGGCGTGATAGCGGGGGATGAGATCGACGGGACGCGCTTTGCGCGCAATGGTTGCCCGTCAAAAGGCACCGTCGACATTTTTATCGAGCCCTGTTTGCCAATGCCCGAACTTGTCGTGCTTGGCGCATCCCCTGTGGCCCAAGCGCTTAGTTCCCTGGCACCGCAATTCCACTGGTCGGTTTCTGGCACCAAGTCGACTGATACGAACTGCAATCGACGACGCTTCGTTGTCATTGCGACGCAAGGCCAAGGAGATCTGGACGCGCTCAAATCCGTACTGACAGATTTACCCGACTATGTTGCCTTCGTCGGAAGCGCTCGGAAATTCGCGACACTGGCTGAAAAACTAAAGACCGCCGGCATAACGCCCGAGGCCATCAACACCGTCCACGCCCCGGCGGGTCTGAACCTGGGGGCGGTCACGCCCGAGGAAATAGCGCTGTCGATCCTTGCGCAGTTAGTCCGTGTCAGACGGCAGACTGTGGGGCTTGCCGATGGCTGATGTTGCCGCGATCCTTCTGGCCGCCGGTCTTTCCCGTCGCATGGGGGCGCAAAACAAGCTGCTTTTACCAATAGACGGCGCACCGATGATCCGCCGTGTGGCCATGGCTTACTTAGGCGCCATTGATACTGACCTGACGGTGGTAACAGGACATAAGGCGAGCGCCGTGCGCCGGGCATTATCAGGGCTAGCTGTTTCTTTGGTTCACAATGCAAACTTCACCAGCGGCCAGCAGAGCTCGGTTGCCACGGGATTGCATTGTGCACCTGACGCCCATCTGCTTCTGATCGGCTTGGGTGATCAGCCGCTATTGACCACTCAGGATCTGCAAGATCTGATTGCCGCTCACGTTGCAGGTGATGCGACTAAAGTGACGATACCTGTCCATAACGGCGCACGAGGCAATCCAATTACTATCCCGCAGCTATTGCGCCGGCGATTGCTGGAAAACCCCGCACGCCCCGGCTGCTCGGGCTTCACGCGCGATCATCCCGAACATGTACAAGCCGCTAAGCTGCCATCGCCAGGGTTCTACACCGATGTCGATACCCCGGATGACTATACGACTCATTTGGAAACCGCGAAGGAGCCGATCTCATGAGCCGACTTCTGATCTGTATGCGCAGGCGTCTTAAATCGCTCAAAATGACCACTGAACAAGCAGACAACATCAGATTTCCCTGTTGCTAAGAAGGACTAGACTATGGAACTGAAGGACGAAATCATCATCAGCGCCCCGAAAGATCGCGTCTATGCGGCACTGAATGATCCCGAGGTGTTGAAACAATGCATCCCGGGTTGTGAAGAACTAATCAAGCATTCTGATACTGAACTGGAGGCCAAGGTCTTGCTTAAAGTAGGGCCCGTCAAGGCGCGGTTCGGAGGCAATGTTACCCTGGACCAGACCGGCGCCCCTGATGCATTCTCGCTGTCTGGTCAGGGCAATGGTGGTACCGCTGGTCATGCAAAGGGTGGCGCAGATGTGACGCTGAGTGCAGACGGCGACACGACGATCCTGCGCTATGAAGCCAAGGCCGAGATTGGCGGAAAACTGGCTCAGCTCGGCAGTCGTTTGATCCAGAGCACAGCCAAGAAGCTCGCAGGAAAATTCTTCAAGTCCTTCGCTGATGTAGTGAATGAAGACGCGATGATTTGATCTTAATGGGTGGAGATGAAGCGGTTCTTTGAGCTTGCTCCACCCGCTAGCGATCCGAATGGAAATTTGCACCGTTCCAGCAACAACAAACGCGCTGAAAAGGTGTTAGGGATTCCGATGATCTTAGCCATTTCGTGTACTGCTGCGATCGGCGCTTAACCAAAACCTTTCCTTCGTACATAGGCGTCGCGATTAAGATTCTTTAGATAACAGGCATCTTCGAGATATTACTCAAAGCGATGGTATCGAAAGTGAAACAATCCTATCGCTTTGCCGTCAACTTCTGCGATCCTTCGGTTAAAGTAACAGAACGACTAGATAAAAGCAGTTCTAAAGATGCCTTGTAGATCTCTTCGCTCACAGAGGTCTTGTAGAAATTCTGATAGTCAGCCCACAAACGGTGCCAATGCTCCGGCTTATTGCTCTGAGAAGGCGGATGGTCCGCTCACTCATTGTACACTTCTGTGGTTCGGGTGTTTTGCACTATGTGTCTCAGTTTCTGAGGGCTGTAGCACACTGCGAGTCAGGGGTGGGTTCTGTCCCCTTGATTTTATTGTATCTTTGGAAGCTCATGGCTGGGGTGGTAGGATTCGAACCTACGATACACGGTACCAAAAACCGCTGCCTTACCACTTGGCTACACCCCAACGGTGAGCGGCTATCTACGACTGTTGCTTTCAGGGTTCAAGGGCTTTTTTGGACAATTTTGATGTGGATATGCAATTTAGTTTGATGGCGGTTGGATCGTCGGGATGGTCGAATATGGGTCAGGCGATTGTTTGAGGCGAAGCTAGATCTCTAAAACGAAAATCCAACTGGCAATCCTTGGTTTTGCGGTCGCGAGATACAATCCGCAATGCGCTACAACGCTCGTTCCTGCGACTGCGTTTCAATAGCACAAGAATTGGATTAAATTATTGATTAATAGCGATAAAAATTACCTTTATCAGTTGAATGTCTTTGGCTTCGGGCCTAGCTAGATAAAGTCCGCTAACCAGCACGAAAAAGGAGCGAGCAATGAAATTGAACCCGCAAGTTGCAGAAGCATTGAATAAGCAGATCAACAATGAGCTCCACGCTTCGTACACCTACTTGGCGATGTCGGCTTATTTTGAGGCGCAGGATCTGCCTGGATTCGCCAGTTGGTTTCGGGGGCATTCTGCCGAAGAGGAAACCCATGCAATGCGTATATTCGACTTTATCGCCAAGCGGGGTGGGAGGGTAAATCTCGACGGCATCGCAAAACCGCAAACGGACTATGAATCACCCGTTGATGTACTGGAGCAGGCGCTGGCGCAGGAGCAAACCGTGACGGGCCAGATCAACGCGTTGTTTGAGCTGGCGCATGAGGTCAAAGAATACAGCACACAGAATATGCTGAACTGGTTCCTGGCCGAACAGATAGAGGAAGAAGACCTGTTCACATCGATCCTGGACAAGGCCAAGGCGGCCAGCGGGGACCGATGGAACCTGCTGTTGTTGGATCAGGAACTGGCCAAACGCGGCAGCGCTGCAGGCGCGGAGTAGCTCAGTCGGCGCTATCGCGCACGCGTGTCATTCCCGAATCTCGGTGGGGTCGACCCCCCAAAGATTGCTTTTCAGGGTCCAGCCGCGATAGCCGCCTGCCGAAATGCGGCACCAATCAGGTGAACATTTTTCAAGCCGGGCGACGACGCCGGTTTCAAAATGCGCGTTCACCTGCGATTTGGGATCAGGCATCGCGTAAACCGGCAGCAAGTCGGCTTCGATAAGGACTGTCCGCACACCTGAAAGCAGCGCGTAATGCACCCAACCCCCGGCACCGTCTCGATCCTGAACCTTGCGCCAGTTTCCATATTCGGCCGTGATCTGCAGCGGCATGCCACGCCGTTTGAACACCCAATCGATTCGGTGAGTCAGCGAAGGGCCGCGACGGACATTACCCTCGGCGGCTTTCATCGAGACATATCGTGGAAGCGGTAGATTCGTCACTGGACCGCGTTTTTCCTGCGCGGACACGGCCACTGCGCCGAGCACGAGCAGGAAAACCGATATCAACACCACAAAATGGCGGTTCACTGAAAAACTAGCACTCACTGCCTGTCTGCTCTTATGCCTGTGGATCGTATGCAAAAAAGGTTGAGACGATGCCCAAGGGGTTCTTGTGCCCCGTGTAATCCTGCGCCACGATGCCATGGCGCGCGGCAGTTTGCAAAGCGGTAGGAGGGTCAAGGTGCCAAGAGAACGTCTGAGTGTTGTCGTTACGCGACGGTTGCCCGAAGCGGTGGAAACACGGCTAAGCGAGCTTTTCGATGTAAAACTGCGTGACACCGACGATCCCATGACTCGCGAAGAGCTGGTGGCGGCAGTGAACACAGCAGATGTGTTGGTTCCGACGATAACCGATACAATTGATGGTGGTATCCTGGGGCAGGCTGGTGAGAAATTGCGACTGATCGCCAATTATGGTGCCGGTGTCGACAATATTGATGTGGCGACGGCGAGGCAGCGCGGGATCCTTGTCTCGAACACACCAGGAGTACTGACTGACGATACTGCAGATATGACTATGGCTCTGATCCTGGCGGTTACACGACGTATCCCCGAGGGGTTAGGCGTGATGCAAAAGGGCGATTGGGCCGGTTGGGCCCCGACGGCCTTGCTGGGTGGCCGGGTCGGTGGTCGCCGCTTGGGTGTTCTTGGGATGGGCCGGATAGGGCAGGCCGTTGCGCGACGTGCCAGCGCGTTTGGAATGCAGGTTCACTATCACAACCGCCGCCGGTTGCGCCCCGAGATTGAACAGGAACTGGAGGCGACCTACTGGGATAGTCTTGATCAGATGGTGGCGCGGATGGACGTCATCTCGATCAACTGCCCGTCGACCCCTTCGACCTTTCATTTGATGAATGCGAGGCGTTTGAAATTGATGAAACCCACGGCCGTGATCGTGAATACATCACGCGGTGAAGTCGTCGATGAGAACGCCCTGACACGCATGATCCGCGCCGGTGAGATCGCAGGCGCTGGTCTGGATGTTTATGAACAGGGCACAGATGTGAACCCACGCCTCCGGCAATTGCCGAATGTGGTGCTGCTGCCCCATATGGGCTCGGCGACGCTTGAGGGTCGGATCGAGATGGGTGAGAAGGTCATTATCAACATCAAGACCTTCGAAGACGGTCATCGCCCGCCAGATCAGGTTGTGCCTGCAATGCTTTAGGCTGTGGCCTGAGAAAAGGGGAACGCAATGGTGCAGGCAACTGCTTTGCCGCGAAACGAGGCCGGGATCGACACGGCGCTGGGAATTTTGAAGCAGAGGTTCGCAGACCGGCTGCAATCTGGTGCTGCGATCTGCGAGCAGCACGGGCACACAACAACGTGGATTGAAAACCAGAGACCGGACGCAGTCGTCTTCCCGCATTCAACCGAAGAAGTGACCGATATCGTCAGGACCTGTGCCGAACACAAGGTGCCAGTCATCCCATTCGGAACCGGCACCTCGCTCGAAGGTCATGTGAACGCTCCTGCTGGTGGCATATCCGTCGATCTGAGTCAGATGAACAAGATATTGGCGGTTAATGTCGGTGATCTGGACTGCGTTGTCCAACCGGGTGTCACCCGAGCCGAATTGAACACCCATCTGCGGGATCAGGGGTTGTTCTTCCCGATTGATCCGGGCGCGAATGCGTCGCTAGGTGGCATGGCCGCGACACGCGCGTCTGGCACCAATGCTGTGCGTTATGGGACAATGAAAGACAATGTGCTTAGTCTTGAGGCCGTGATGCCGGACGGGCAAGTGATCCGCACGGGGCATCGTGCGCGAAAATCTTCGGCGGGTTTTGATCTGACCCGCTTGCTAATCGGTGCCGAAGGCACACTGGGAATAATCACCGAAATCACATTGCGATTGCAGGGTATCCCCGAGGCCATCAGTTCAGCTCGCTGTTCGTTTCCATCGGTGGATGCAGCCTGTCAGGCTGTGATGATGACTATTCAGTATGGTATCCCGGTTGCGCGGATCGAATTGCTGGATCAGATGTCGGTCAAAGCGGCAAACGCTTATTCGGGACTGGATTTGCCAGAAACGCCGCTGCTGCTGCTGGAATTTCACGGTTCGGACAGCGGTGCAGCGGAACAGGCAGAGACCTTTGGCCAAATCGCGGAAGAATTTGGTGGCAGCGATATCACCACCACCACGACAACCGAAGAGCGCAACAAGCTGTGGCAGGCCCGGCACGATATGTATTGGGCCAGCCTACAACTGCGCCCAGGCGCGCGGGGCATTTCTACGGATGTATGTGTTCCGATCTCGCGTTTGGCCGAATGTGTGACCTTCGCACAGGATAAGGCCGCTGAATTGGGTTTGCTGGCCCCAATCGTGGGTCATGTTGGTGACGGTAACTTCCATACACTTCTGTTAATCGACATGGATGACGCAAAAGAGGTCGCAAGTGCAGAGGAATTCGTCGGTTGGCTAAATGATCTTGCAATTGCGATGGAGGGCACCTGTACCGGAGAACACGGAATCGGGCAGGGTAAACGCCCCTATCTGGTGAAAGAACTTGGTGCGGCGACAAATTATATGGCGGCGATCAAAGCAGCGCTGGATCCCGATAACATTATGAATCCGGGCAAGGTACTCTGACCGCGATTGTTGGGTTCGGCCATAACAGCGCCTCAATTTTAGGTGAATGATCTAGGAAAGAGCAGTATTTGATTCCGAGGTTATTCATGGGCGCGTTGCGTTTCATTGGTTTTTTGCTGATTGCCGTCGTGGTTGTCGTAGGTCTGGATTATTATCAGCAGGATAAGAAAGTCGAAGGCAGGTTGTCCTTCAACGGATATGTCGACACGATTAATCAGCGGTTCAACTTGTATCAGGCGGAGCTAGCCGCGGAAGAAGTTGAACGAGAAAGGCAGAAGCGTTGGCGTGAGGGGGCCAAGCCGTACCTGCCGGATTCGGGCGAAGGATGGGTGCGTCGTTCGATCGTGGATGCAGATTTTACACGCGATGCCCGAGAAGGTGTTTTGCAGGACGGAATAAGTGAAGCTGCTCGTCCAATTGCAAAAAGAGTTGCTGTGCAAGAGACTGAACAACTGGCCAGAAAACTCGATAATTCTAGTTGGGTCTACGAAAGCGGCGAGTATACGGTCTGGCTACAGGCGAAACTCAGGAAAGACGCTAAATCCAATACACTGACTGGCAACATCGTCAGGTCTGTCGAAGGGTTGGGCGCAGGATCGAGTGGCTACACTCCATTCGGCATAATTGGTGGTGCTGCGTATTTCAGGTTTGAAAACAGCCGATACAAACCCGTCACAGTGAAAGATCGAAAGTTTTGGTCAATGATCACGGCGAGCCTGACGGACCTTGAGGTCGAACCTCGGTTTGAAATCTACAAGGCTACAATCGGACTGGGCGAAGAAATTCGCTTGCAAGTCTATTCCGATGCACCAGCGCCTATGCTGCGAGCGTTTCTAGATCGATTGGATTATGACGGATTGAACGCACTGCTTCAAAAGCAAGTGCCTGGCGTCGGCAACGATACCGTTTTTGATGCTGAACGAGAAAGTGAACTGGCGACAAACATGGCCGCCTTGCGCGGCGAGTTTGTCAAGCTGCGCAGCGAGCTGGCGCGTTTGAAGCTAGAAAACATTGATGGGTTGTCTCTTGTCGCAAATACTTTGGCCGCGCAATACGGTTTGCCGGCAGACACCTTCGACTTGACCGCGAACAGAATCGAATCTGCGGATGATTTGGTCCAGGTCGGATACCGCAAAGGACTGACAGATTTGCTTGAAGACGAGATGCAGCAGGCAGACAGAGATGACGAGGGTTTCTTTGGAAATTTGTTCGCCAAATTCAAAGATCAGGAAACCTCTGAAGAAGTCGCATCTGTAAACGAAAATGAAGGCTTCCTGTCCGGACTGTTGTCAGCCTTTGGTAGCTCTGATTCCGAAGCAGAAACTGCCGTGCGGGTAAACCGAGGCGGTTCCGGAACGGGCATTGATTGCGCAACCACCGGAACGTTCAAAAGGTGCAAATTGGGGGGCGGATAACACGTCAGATCGACTGTTGGAAAGCGACCTGGTGCAACGCTCAGGTCGCTTTTCTTATATCACTGGTCGGATGAATGTCGCGTCGAGCCCCTCAAATGCGCCATATGGTGTCAACTGAATTCAAGGGGAGACACCCGGCTATGAAAACCCAAGTCAAAGCACTGGTCGTTGGCGGCGGCGCCGTCGGGACCTCGATTGCCTATCACCTTGCCAAAGCGGGCTGGGATGATGTGATGCTGATCGAGCGGGACGAACTGACATCCGGTTCCACCTGGCACGCAGCGGGCCTGTTGCCGTTGTTCAACATGTCGTATGCCACGACCCACATCCACAAGTACTCAGTCGATTTCTACAAGACACTAGAGGAAGAAACCGGCTTGAATGCAGGCTTCGCCGTAGTCGGAAACCTGCGTATGGCACAGACACAAGAGCGTATGGATGAATACATGCTCTATGCATCCACAGCGGAAACTTGTGATGTTGCATATGAGTGGCTGACGCCCGAGCAAATCAAGGAACGTTGGCCTCTGATCGAAACTTCGGACTTGAAAGGCGCGATCTATCACACTGAAGACGGCTACATTAACCCTGCGGACGTGACCCAGGCGATGGCCAAAGGTGCGCGTCAGCGCGGTGTCGACATCGTTCGCAAGATGCAGGCTGATGCCTTCCACTGGAATGGCACTCACTGGGACGTCACCTGCACCAAGATGATCGAGAAGGGGGGCAATCTCGTTCCGTCAGACGAGCAGGTTGTGATCACCGCCGAACATGTTGTGACCGCGTCAGGCAACCACGCACAGCGGACCGCGAAAATGCTGGGTATCAAGATGCCCGCGATCCCGGTCGAGCATACCTTCATCGTCATGGACAAAGACCCCGAGCTGGTCAAATGGCGTGAAGCGGGCAACCCCGAGCATCCAGTTGTGCGTGATGCAGACAACGAGTCGTATGCGCGCGAAGAACGAGGCGGCTGGATTCTGGGTATCTACGAACATGGCGCTCCTGCGCAGTTCGAACACGGCGTGCCGGACAGCTTCCGCGCTGACCTATTTCCGCTGGATCTGGATCGGATCGCCGATCAGTACATGGCGATGGCCGAACGCGTGCCGTCCTGTGCTGAGTCCGGTCTGAAAGACGATTTCAACGGCCCGATCTGCTACACACCTGATGGCAACCCGCTGGTCGGTCCCGCTCCGGGGCTGCGCAACATGTGGCTTGCTGAAGGCTTCAGTTTTGGCATCACCGCTGCGGGCGGCACCGGTTATTATCTGGCTCAGATGATGGTCGATGGCGAAGCCGAGATCGACATGGCTTCGCTGGACCCCAAGCGGTATTCGTCGAACTGGATGACCACCGAGTTCGCGGCGCGCAAGAACGAAGAGTGCTATGAGCACGTCTACATCCTGCACCACCCTGACGAAGAGCGCGAAGCCTGCCGTCCGCTGCGCACCGTTCCGGCCTACGACCGTCAGAAAGCGCGTGGCGCACAGTTTGGCTGGGTCAACGGCTGGGAGCGTCCGAACTATTTCGGCCCGCTGGATGCGCCTGATAACTTCGACAAAGAAAGCCGCAGCTTCCGCCGCGGTGGTTGGTGGCAGTATGCGGTCGACGAAGCCAAGGCCATCCGCGAAGGCGTTGGCCTGATCGATGCGTCGGCCTTCACCAAGCATGTCGTCAAAGGCCCCGGTGCGACCCAGTTCCTGGATTGGTTCACCTGCAACAAGCTGCCCAAGGTCGGTCGCATCAACCTGACCTACGCGCTGACCGCGCACGGCACCACCCGCACCGAATACACCATCGTCCGCAATGGCGCGAACAATTACTACATCGTCTCTGCCGGTGCCTGGACCGAGTACGACGCCGACTACCTTCGCAAGGCGGCCGAGGACAAGATGGAGGAGTTCGGCTACATCGAAATCCAGGACGTGACCACCCAGTGGGGCGTCTTCGCGATCGCCGGACCCAAGTCGCGTGACGTTCTGAAAGAGGTCATCAAGGACGCCGATCCGGAAACTGCACTGTCCAACAAGCGCTTCCCTTGGTTGTCGGCCCGTCAGATCGAACTGGGCATGTGCCCGGTCAACGCGATCCGTGTGGCCTACACTGGTGAGCTCGGTTGGGAACTGCACCACCCGATCGAGATGCAGAACTACCTGTTCGACCTGCTGGAGAAAGCCGGTGAAAAGCACGGTATGAAGCTGGTCGGTGCCCGCGCCCAGAACTGGCTGCGGCAGGAGAAGTCCTATCGCGCCTTCGGCACCGAACTGGGCCGCGACGCGACCCCGCTGGAAGCTGACCTGCCGCGCTTTGTTGATCTGTCGAAAGACTTCTACGGCAAAGCCAAGCTGGAAGAGACCGGCGTGCGCGTGAAGTGCTGCACTCTGCTGATCGACGGACCGGACGATGCCGACCCCTGGGGCCGCGAGGCGCTGTACACGCCGGAAGGTGAGCGCGTGGGTCGTTTGACCTCGGGCGGGTACTCGGTGGCGTTCGAGAAATCCATCGGCATGGGGTATGTGAAGCCTGAGCTGGCGGTCGAAGGCACCAAGCTGCAGGTCAAAATTCAGGACAAGCTGTGGGATGCGGTCGTCACTTGTGACAGCCCGTATGATCCGAAGAACGAGGTCATCCGCAAAGACGGCTGACGCTTCCAAGAAATAAGGCGGTACTCACGTAGCGCCGCCTACTAAAAGCCCGCTCTCGGTGGGCTTTTTTCATGCGCTCAATTCATCAAAGCAGTCTAGTGCCTTGGCGGCAAACATCATGGACGGCCCACCGCCCATCTGGATGGCCATTGCCAGAACGTCCGAAATCTCATCGCGGGTGGCTCCTGCCTTGGCCAACGCCTCGGAATGCAGGGTAATGCAAGGCTCACACCGTACTGCGATTGACATGCCTAACGCGATGAACTCTTTGGTTTTGTAGTCCAGCGTCCCGCCTTCCTTGACAGATTTTCCCAGCGCCCCGAAGGCACGCGCCGTATCAGGAATGGCTCCGTTAAGGTTACGCAAGCTTTTGCGCGTTTCGTTCAGTGAATCCTGCCAGCTCATTATCACGTCCTTCTTTATACATATGATAATCTGCATATGAATGATGAAGAGCAAAGCAGACTTTGATCCTGATCAGATTCCAGTTTTTTGGGCGACAAATGCCAAGTTGTTCGCAGGCATCTTTACGATTTCGACCAGTTCGAGGGCGTTGTCCTTTAACATAGACAATATATGTGTGTCGTCTTTGTACCCGATCTCAGGGTCTTGTTGGACCAGTGCGTCGTGAAATCGCTGGTCGCCATCGCTTGTCAGGTGTCCGTTACGTTTGAAAGGGCCATAAAGCACCAAACGCCCATCCGTTTTCAGAGCGCACGCTGCTTCGGCAACAAGGGTTTCAGCCTCGGGCAAACTGATCAGGTGCAAGAGGTTGACCAGTAAAACCAAATCTTGCTGCGCCATTGATTTGTGCCAACCCTCCGCAGTTGCATCCAGATGAACGGCTGCGGCGGTGTTTGGTAAACCCTTGGTGTACGCATCGATGCTGGCGCGCCGTTCGGAGGTGACTTCGCTGGGTTGCCAATGCAACCCGGGCATCCGCTGGGCAAAGGCCGAAATGTGTTGTCCGGTTCCACTGGCTAGTTCCAGGGCCTGTCCTGATGACGGGGCGACCCGTGCCAGAAGATCGCACAGCACAACCGTGTTTCGGCTGGTGGCAGGGGCGACGAGTTTGCTGCCGTCGCCCTCGGTGGCGACGCTGGCATTTGAGGGCAGTTTGTGTTTTGTCATCGTTACAGCCTACCGGGTGTCAGCGCTTTCACAATCGCCGCATCAAGGCGCGGCGACGCGCCAGTCACAAGGTCCGCCACAAGTTGCGAGGCAGCAGGAGCGGTCTGAAACCCATACCCTCCCTGTGCTGCCGACCAGATAAACGATGGATCGGTTGGATCAGGTCCGAGCACCAGCGTGCCATCGGCAACAAAACTACGTAACCCCGCCCAATTGGTTTCTACCCGAGTTACAGTTTCAGTAACCATCGCTTCGTATCGTGCCAGTCCTTCTGCGAGAACCATGTCATCGGCGTAAGCGTCATGGGGTGTGGTTGGGTCCGCCTCGCAAGGCGAGACCAGTAGCTTGCCCGCATCAGGTTTGGCGTACCAACTCTCGCCTGCGCCCAGCATCATTGGCCAGTTTCGCAGGTCATGTCCGCCCGGTGCGGGGATGCGCGCAATCGATCGACGGTAAGGTGTGATCCCGATGGGGGAGATTCCTGCCATCTGCGCCACCTCATCGACCCAGGCTCCGGCGGCATTTACCAGATTGCGTGCCTCAAAGGATTCTGAGGTCTCGACGGTCCAATGAACCGGTTTGCGGATGCTGCTGACCCTCTGACGGGTTAGGACCGAACCGCCATTCTTGCGGACGGTTCGCGCAAAGTCCTGCAGCACACGATCTGTATCGATATCATATGCGCTATTACTTATGGCTGCATAACCGACAGTTTCAGCATTCAGGACAGGAATGTGTCTGATGGCATCTTCCGGCGAAATCTCTTGCACACCAAGATCTTGGGCGTCTTTTTGAAACAGCGTCTGTTGATCCCTTCCGCCAATCAGCATCAGGCCGCGTGGTGTTAGGTACGCATTTGTTTCAAAAAACGCAGCACTTGCCTCGTTCAATGCCTTAACCGAGTTTGGACCGTAACCCTTTTCGAACAGGGCGGCTGAACGACCCGAAGTATGATATCCCAATCCGTCCTCGGCCTCTAACACCGTGACTGTGCCGTGCTCTGACAGGCGCGCACCTGCGCTTAGCCCGGCGACACCGCCACCGATTATCAGAAAATCAATCATGCGTTTTGTTCCGTTTCCGGCCGCCAAGTGATCGAGCCGGTGGTAAGTTGACTGGCGACATTGGCGGACCATGGCACGCGTACTGCCAAACGAAAAGACACAAGCCCACCGCAATGGAAACTTGATCGTAGGCGGCCAGCCTGCTTTTAGTGCAAACAACATAAGATTCGGAGGCGGACGTGAACGCGGCAGATATTCACCCGATGGCAACGGGGCACATTCCGTCATATGTGACACAAGCAGATGGTAGCGACTTCCTCTTCACCTTCATGTTGTTTTTTACCGTCGGGATGGTCGTGCTGATCGGGGTTGCCTACTTCACGTTGCATTCGATCCCGGAAAAAATGGCGCATGAAACCAATCACCCGCAATTCCAATTGGTTGGGATTCTGGCGCTTTTGGCTTTGTTTACGCATAACGGCCTTTTCTGGGTTGCCGCCATCCTTGTGGCTGGGTTCCAGTTCCCTGATTTCGCGGCACCGCTGCGCTCGATTGCCGATGCCATCCGATCTTTGGCGCCTGGGCAGGACAAAGAACACGCTTCACCCCCTCCTGAGCTGGAAACTGAGCCCGAACAATCCAAATCCTCCGAACCGGCAGCACAGGGGCACTGAACAATGATCGAGACGATGCTGTGCGCCCTGATTACCGTGCTTCCTGACTATCTGTTTCGCCGCTTTGTGCAGGGCAAACGGATCGGACACGAGATCACGCTGTTCACCATGTGGTACGAGTTGCGCTGGGGGCTGACGACTTGCGCTATTTTGGCGCTAACCGTTATCACAACGCTGTTCTATTTTCACCCGTCCAGCAAAACAGCGGCTTCCTACTTCCGGACGGTAACGATCCTTCCGCAGCTAGGGGGGCGCGTTTCCGAAGTCTACGTGCGCAACAATGAGCAGGTGACAGCTGGACAGCCGATTTTCCGGATCGAAGACTTCACGCAAACCGCGCAGGTCGAAGCGGCGCATGCCCAGATTGCTCAGGTTCAAGCCT
This sequence comes from Ruegeria sp. AD5, assembly GCF_056542345.1. Lineage (NCBI taxonomy): Bacteria > Pseudomonadati > Pseudomonadota > Alphaproteobacteria > Rhodobacterales > Roseobacteraceae > Ruegeria > Ruegeria sp. AD5. The sequence continues at coordinate 409,712 of NZ_JBQFZR010000001.1, read as the reverse complement.
CGTTGAAGGTGGCGGAAACCGATCTGGCCGAGGCTGAGGCCGGGATTGCTGGCGCGCGCGCAGCTCTGGATCAGTCGCTCGAGGATCTGGAACGCAATACCACCCTGCGTGACGAGGGATCCAGCGCGGTGCGTTTGGCCGAGATTGATCGGTTGGAAAATCTGGTTGCCGAGCGTGAAGCGCAGGTGAAAGCAGCCGTCTCAAAACGCGCAGCGGTTGTACAACAGATCGAAGAGCTGATCCCGGCCCAACTTGCCAGTGCCAATGCGCAGCTGGATGCGGCATTGACCGAGTTGGACAAGACTGTGGTCAATGCTGGAGTGACGGGCAGGGTTGAACAATTCGGGCTTCAGGTCGGCGACTATGTCAGCCCTTTGCTGCGCCCGGCGGGTATTCTGGTGCCATCCTCCTCCGGACATGACCGATTCCAGGCGGCGTTCAGTCAGCTTTCGGCCCAGGTGGTCAAACCGGGTATGATTGGCGAATTGGGCTGCATGACCAAGCCCTTTACCGTTATCCCGGTGGTTGTCGTCGAGGTGCAGGATGTGATCCCATCGGGGCAGATCAGGCCATCTGATGAGTTACGGGACGTGCAGAGCAACACCAATCCGGGTTCGATCCTTGTCTACCTTGAACCGCTCTACAAAAGCATGGCCGATGATGTGCCTCCAGGCAGCAACTGTCTGGCGAATATCTATACGGATAATCATGCAAAGCTGGAGGATGAGAGCCTCGGCTTCTGGGAAAAATCGTTCCTGCATGTGGTAGACACGATTGGCGTCGTTCATGCGGCAGGCCTGCGCCTGCGACTGATCCTGATGCCGGTGAACACTCTGGTGCTGGGCGGACACTAATTTCACGCCCTAGAACCTAACCATTGCGGCGATTCAATCGCTTGAAGTCCTGACCCGACGACAGCTGGGTATCAAAACGCTCGTGGCTAATATTGCCCACGGGCCGATGGTGTTGGGTCTCCAATAAGACTGGCCACCAAGTAGACCTTCGCCGTGCGTGCAGCATTTGCTTTCTTTGAATGCAGCTATGCGGACTTAGCGGCTGTCTAGCGATTTGCTCATGCTTTTGAGAACTCGTTGATGGAGATCGGTTGGTGCATCCTCACCTGCAGGTCTTTCGACCCATTCCAAATCCAAGTTCAGTGATCCCGCAGGTACGATTTTTCTTGCGATTTCGGGCGGCGTGGTATCGTCAGTCGTTCCATTCTTCCAGTCGTGAAAGGCTGATGAGTATCGAACGACCGCTCCACTGGTCGACAATTCGAGCAATCCGCCCTCGGCAAAGAACGTCAGCGCATCACCCATTTCCTCACCAATGAGTTTGAGCCTGTTTCCCAATCGATGTTTGAGGATGGCTACAAACACTATCGCTGCGGAAAACGTGAATTTATCGACAAGCATAACAACCTGCTTGTTTGCACTTTCTGAGATCGCGTCGATCAAGGGCATCGTTAGAAGAAAGTCGCCACCAGTGTTTCCGCGAACATCAATTAGTAGTGTTTTGTTCGAGGATGCGCGCACGCATTCCACCGCGGCTGAGATGGCTTTAGGCAGCGCATTTTCCTTCGGATCAAAGAAGCTTGGTAACGCTATTGATAGCCCTAGCTCTTGCCAGTCCTTTATCTCTACAAATATCTCGGGTTCCCAGGCTGGATCAGCCTTGCCGTGCTCGTTTCTCGGGTAGAGCATCGATCCAGGAACTGTATGTTCATTGGCCACTTTCAGATTGGCTATCCGCCCATTTTCGTCCTGCACACGGAACTCGGTCGTGCCGCCGTTTGACGAAAAACCCAAACGTGCCAAAGCGTACGGCCAAGCCAGTAGAATCGGGCCGATGACCCGTTTCCTTTGGCACGTTCCCGCCAGAAATTTCTCTGCAGTGGCTTCAATCTGGCTCAAAGCTGAGCCGTTGACCGCTATCAACTCTCCTCGCGGTGCGGCTATCTCTGGCGCCGCGTCGATGAATTGAACGGAACGTCCAACGCTCACGAATCTCAGCGGTAGCACCGCGATCGCATCATTCGGGATCAGCCGTGTGTGCCCATTGCCGGGAAGTGCCAATAAACGCATCGCTGACAACAGAAAGGCTTCGACAGAGCCCTCTGAGGCATATTGCCGGGTTTCACCAATACAGTCGTCAATCACGGCCTTTTCGATCTGTCGAAAACTGGGATCAGTCGGCAGGGCAGTTTCTAAAATTTGGTTCAGGTCTTCCGTGAGCGACATGTTTCACGATGCGCATAGCCACTCGTCAATGTCCAGATTGGGCTCAGGGCGACTAAAAAGGCCCGCAAATACATGCGGGCCTTGTTGTTAGTTTCCAGGTCAGATTCTACTGCGGAATTTCGCCTTCCAGCCCCTCAACGTAGAAATTCATGCCCGCCAGCGTACCGTCATCGGCGGTCTCGCCTTCGGCCAGCCAGTCACTGCCGTCCTGCTTTTTCAGCGGGCCAGTAAAGGGGTGGTATTCACCGGCTGCCATCGCTGCTTTCAGCGCCAGTGCTTCTTCTTTAACATCAGCCGGAACGGCGTCCGAAATCTCACCAATTGCTACCATGCCTTCCCGGATGCCATCCCATGTGTTGGCACTTTCCCATGTTCCGTCCATCACGGCCTGGGTCCGCGCGATGTAATAGGGAGCCCAATCGTCGATGATTGAAGACACACGTGGGAAGGGTGCGTATTCGCTCATGTCAGAGGCCTGGCCAAAGGTGACAACGTTTCCTGCCTCTTGCGCGGCTGCCTGCGGTGCAGTCGAGTCAGTGTGCTGTAGGATCACGTCCGCGCCCTGTTCGATCAGAACTGTGGCGGCGTCAGCCTCTTTCGCAGGATCGAACCAAGTGTAGGCCCAGACGATCTTGAACTCGACATCCGGATTCACCTTCTTGGCGTGGATATAGGCTGAGTTGATACCACGGATCACTTCAGGGATAGGGTAGGACCCGATGTAGCCGATGATATTCGATTCCGTCATTTTACCGGCGATGTGGCCTTGGACTGCGCGACCTTCATAAAAACGGGCCGAGTAGACCGAGACGTTGTCGGCGGTCTTGTAGCCGGTTGCGTGCTCGAATTTCACATCCGGGAATTTCTTCGCGACATTGATGGTCGGATCCATGTAGCCGAACGAGGTGGTGAAGATCAGGTCCGCGCCTTCCAGCGCCATCTGGGTCATCACGCGTTCTGCATCTGGGCCCTCAGGCACCGACTCGACGAACACGGTTTCAACCTTGTCGCCAAAGTGCTCTTCCACGGCCAGACGGCCCTTGTTGTGCTCATAGGTCCAGCCGCCGTCGCCCACTGGGCCGACATAGACGAAGCCGACTTTGGTCTTGTCTTGGGCCATGGCCCCCGAGGCCAGACCCAGCGCCATTGCGGCGCTTGCCAAAAGTGTAGTGAATTTCATGTGTTACTCCCCAAGTTGGTTCAGTTGGCCTCGCCTAGTGCGAGGCATGGAAGGTCCGGCCCAATGCGGCAGGTGCGCTGCTCTTGTCGGCCGAAAGGATCACAAGCACAAGGATCGTGATGATGTAGGGCGACATTGCCAGATACTCGACAGGAATGGCAACGCCCGCTGCCTGCAAATTAAGCTGCAACACAGTGATGCCGCCGAACAAATAGGCGCCCAGCAAGACACGCCATGGTTTCCAGCTGGCAAAAACCACCAGCGCCAAGGCAATCCAGCCGACACCGGCAGTCATGCCCTCGGTCCACTGCGGCACGCGGATCAGGCTGATGTAGGCGCCGCCCAAGCCAGCGCAAGCACCACCAAACAGGATCGCCATGATGCGAATCTTGATGACCTTGTAGCCCAGCGCATGCGCCGCATCGTGGTTCTCGCCAACGGCGCGCAATATCAGGCCGATGCGTGTGTATTTCAGCGTGGCCCAGACGGCGGCCGTCAGGGCAATTCCGACATAGAGGATCGGGTCGTGCTGAAACAGGATTGGTCCAATAACAGGGATATCGCTGATTACCGGGATATGGATTTCACCCATGCTGGGCGGCTTTATTCCTACGTAGCTCTGCCCCATCAGCGCGCTGAACCCGAGGCCGAACAATGTTAGGGCCAGGCCACTGGCAACTTGATTGGCCAGCGCCACCTGCGTCAGCAGCACAAACAACAGCGATAGCACCGCGCCACCGATTGCTGCCGCAATAAAGCCCAGCCAGGGCGAACCGGTCTCGACTGAGATTGCGAAGCCGCTGATTGCGCCCACGATCATCATGCCCTCGACACCGAGGTTCAGGACGCCTGCTTTTTCGACCACCAATTCTCCGATTGCGGCCAACAAAAGTGGGGTTGCGGCCACCATTAGCGAGGCGACCAGAAGGACGGGGTTAATTTCACCAAGGTCCATATCACGCTACCTCGCTACGGGCCGCACGGATGCGGTAGTTTGTCAGAAGATCGAATGCCAGCAGGAAGAACAGAAGCATCCCCTGGAATACCTGAATGGCTGCGGCGGGCAGACCCAGCTGAGATTGGGCGATTTCACCACCAATATAAGTCAACGCCATCAGGCCTCCGGCCAGCAGGATGCCCACCGGATGCAAACGGCCAAGGAAAGCCACGATGATCGCGGTAAAGCCGTAACCGACGTTGAAATCGATGCTGACCACGCCAGCAGGGCCCGAGACTTCGAACATCCCCGCAAGACCGGCCAGCGCGCCGGCCAGACCCAAACAGAACAGGATCAGGCGGGCAGGGTTTACACCTGCGAACTTCGCCGCACGCGGGGCCTCACCTGTCAGGCGGATGTGGAAGCCCAGCATGTGCCGGTTCAGCAAGACATATGCAAAGATAACAGCGATCAGGGCAGTGACTACGCCCCAGTGCATGCCTGAACCCGCAATCAGCTCGGCATTATACGCGCTGTCGTAGGATTGCAGATTGCGCGAACCCGGAAAGCCGAACCCTTCGGGATTCTTCAGCAGGCCTAGCGAGACCGAGGCCAGCATCTGTTCGGCCACATAGACCAACATCAGCGACACAAGGATTTCATTGGTACCGAAGCGCACTTTCAGGAAGGCTGGGATCATTGCCCATAGCCAGCCGCCAAACGCGCCTGCAATCACCATGATCGGAAAGATGTAGAATGCATCCAGCGGATAGAATGCCAGACCGGCACCCGCACCGAAAATGGCCCCCATAATGTACTGACCCTCGGCCCCGATATTCCAGATACCGGCGCGGAAGCCTAAAGACAGGCCGATAGCGATCAAAACCAGGGGCGCGCCCTTAACCAGCAATTGCGGCCGATAATAGAAGGCGAACTCGCCAAACAGGGGTTCCCAGAAAATGGTTCCAATAGCCTCGACCGGGTTTTTGCCCAGAATGGCGAACAGGATGCCACCAAAAACCATCGTCGCCAGGACCGCGACCAGAGGGGTGGCATAAGACCACGCCTTGGACGGCTGAGGCCGTTTCTCCAACACAATCATTTGCTCATACCCCCGCGTTTCTCTTTTCTTTTAACTGTTTAGACATGGGCCACCTCCATGCCATGCGCGCCGCCCATCATCAGGCCGATCTCATCGACCGTCAGACCCGTAGTTTCACGCGGGGCGCTTAGTCGTCCTTCGTTCAAGGCGGCAAAGCTGTCTGAGATTTCCATCAGTTCATCGAGGTCTTGCGAGATACAGATGACCGCAGTTCCCTTGGCCGCCAGATCCAGAATGGCCTGCCGGATCGAGGCCGCCGCCGCTGCATCCACGCCCCAAGTCGGCTGGTTCACGACCAGAACATCCGGGTTTTGCAGCACTTCGCGACCAATCACGAACTTCTGCAGGTTCCCGCCCGACAGCGACCGGGCGGCATTCTCAGGACCCGGCGTACGCACGTCAAAGGCGCTGATGATCTTTTCGGCAAAGCTCTTGGTCTCGGACCACTTCAGAAAGCCGTTGTTCTCCAGCCCTTCGCGGACCGACCCGGTGAGCAGAGCGTTTTCAGTGAGGCTCATATCAGGGGCAGCCGCGTGGCCCAGCCGTTCTTCGGGCGCGGTCAACACGCCCAGCTTACGCCGCGCGGTCGGGCCGAGTTTGCCGATGGGTTGACCGTTGAATTTGATCGCATCTGCGGTGGTCGGAATTTCGCCAGAAAGCACACCCAGCAATTCATCCTGACCGTTCCCCGCGACACCCCCGATCCCCAGAACCTCGCCCTTGCGGACGGTCATGTGGACGTTGCGAAGCGCGGTTCCGAATTCCGACGGCGACGGCACTGACAATCCGCTGACATCCAGCGCAACGTCACCGAACTCCCGGCCGGAACGTTCAGGTGTCTGCAGGGTCGAGCCCACCATCATCTCAGCCATATCGCGCGCTGAGGTTTCGGCTGGTACACATTCGCCCACATTCTTACCCAGCCGCAGAATCGTGGCGTGGTCGCATAGCGTTCGAATCTCTTCCAGCTTGTGCGAGATATACAGGATCGATGTCCCTTCCGAGCGCAATTTGTTCAGCGTTTCGAAAAGGATTTCAACCTCTTGCGGCGTCAGAACCGAGGTCGGCTCGTCCATGATCAGCAACTTTGGGTCCTGCAGCAGGCAGCGGATGATTTCGACCCGCTGACGCTCACCTGCAGACAGATCGCCAACCGTGCGGAAGGGGTCCAAGGGCAGGCCGTAGGTTTCGGATACTTCGCGGATACGCGTCGCCAGATCACCCATTGGGGGCGGGTTCTCCATCCCCAGAGCGATATTCTCGGCGACGTTCAATGCATCGAACAGCGAAAAATGCTGGAACACCATCGCGATCCCGTCCGCACGGGCGGCGCGCGGTTCAGGCGGTGCATAGGACTGCCCCCGCAGCAGCATTGAGCCGCTGTCGGGCTTCACCAGCCCATAGATCATTTTGACAAGCGTGGATTTGCCTGCGCCGTTCTCGCCCAGCAGCGCGTGAACTTCGCCTTCACCGATGTCAAAGGACACCTGATCATTGGCCACGACGCCGGGATAGGCTTTGGTCAGCCCTTGCAAGCTCAGAAGTGGAGTGGTCACGCGCTCAGGTCCTTCTTCAATTCGTTCTGTCGGGCGGGGCGTAACAGTTGCGCTGCCACGCCAACGGCGATCATCTGCGGGTGTTTGCCCAAGCCTGGATCGCCGATCGGACAGGTGATCCGGCTGATCCGCTCGGGCGGATGCCCAAGGGCTGCAAGTCGCGACCGGAATCGCGCCCATTTCGTAGCCGAGCCGATAAGCCCCGCAAAGAGGAAATTGTGCGAAAGCAGCCGGTTGCACAGTTCCAGATCCAGATTGTGCGAATAGGTCAGCACCAGATGCTCGGCATCGGTTGGCGCGTGGCGAACCAGCTCGGCGGGTTTTGCGGTCGGAACCGGAGTTACACCGGTTGGAACCACATCGGGAAACCGCTCGGGTCCGGTATCGACCCAGGTGATTGCCAGATCGGGTAGGGGGGACAAAACGTCCACCAGCGCCCGGCCTACATGGCCTGCGCCCCAGATCCACAGATTACGCGTCGGTTTGTGAACGGGTTCGACCATCCAACCTTCGATCAGTTGGGGCTCGGGCGCGACACCCTGTCCTCGCGCTGCCGCCAGCCGACGTTTGACCGATAGCGGCATCTCTCCGCCCGAGGCCGAACGCGCGATGACGGTATCGTCCAGTGCATTCAGCACTTCATGATCAAATACTTCACTCAGCAATGAAACTGCACCGCCGCAGCATTGCCCCATGTCGGGGCCAAGAGCGTGATGCGTTAGTCGGGTGGCGGTGGTTTGGGATCGCGCAGCTTCGGCTGCCTGATACTCCAACGTGCCTCCACCGATGGTGCCACTTTGCCCGTCCTTCCAGACTAGCATCGCGGCCCCCACTTCACGTGGAGACGACCCTTTGATGCCGGCGATGACCACCCGGACCACTGTTCCGTGGGTTTTGACCGCCTCCCTCAAAGCCTCCAAGTCAATTCCCATCAGATGCCTCCCTTCATCTTTTGGACGCCGCGCCAAACCTCTTCAGCCGTGGCTGGTGCATCAAGAGCGGGGTAGACCTCTCCACAGGCCGCGACCGCATTCGACAGGGCCAGCCATGCAGAAATCCCGAGCATAAACGGAGGTTCGCCCACCGCTTTCGAACGATAGATCGTGTCCTCACGGTTTTCGGCATCCCAGAGTGCGACGTTGAATACGTCGGGTCGATCTGAGCAGGCGGGGATCTTGTAAGTCGAGGGTGCGTGTGTGCGCAGGTTGCCCGTGCCGTCCCAGACCAGTTCCTCGGTCGTTAGCCAGCCCGCGCCTTGCACATAACCTCCTTCGACCTGCCCGATATCCAACGCCGGGTTCAACGAAGCACCGGCATCATGCAGGATATCGGTGCGCAGAATGCGGTTCTCACCAGTCAGAGTGTCGACGGCCACTTCGGTGACCGACGCTCCGTAGGCGAAGTAGAAGAACGGACGGCCTCGTCCGGCGATCCGGTCCCATTCGATCTTGGGTGTCTTGTAGAAACCGGTCGCCGACAGGCTGATCCGACCCTGATAGACCAGCGCCGCGGCTTCAGCGAAGGTGTAGCGTTCTGCGCCAACCGAAACATGGCCATCAGAGAAGGTGACAGTCGACGGATCGGCCTGATGCCGCTCGGCCAGATAGTCCGCCATTCGATCGCGGATCGTATCGCAGGCCGCCTTCACGGCCATGCCATTCAGGTCGCTGCCCGAGGATGCTGCCGTGGCCGAAGTGTTCGGCACCTTGGCCGTATCCGTGGCGGTGATTTTGACCATCTCCAGGGGGATGCCAAAGCGCGAAGCCGCCACCTGTGCCACCTTCTGGAACAGACCCTGACCCATCTCGGTGCCGCCGTGGTTCAGATGGACCGAGCCATCCTGATACACATGCACCAAAGCGCCTGCCTGATTCAGGTGGGTCAGCGTGAAGGAAATCCCGAACTTGACCGGAGAAAAGGCAATGCCCTTCTTGATCACGCTGTTCTCGGCGTTCCATTTCGCAATGGCGGCCTTGCGCGTTTCGTAATCGCTGGATTTCAGTAGCGCCTGAGTCATCCCGTGTAATTCGAAATCGCTGACCTCCATTCCGTAGGGCGTGGTATTGCCGCCAGCGGGCAGAGGGCGCACGGGGGCGTCCCCGGTTTCGACCGCGCCGCGGCTTGTTAGGTCCTCATGCGGGTCGGGATGACCCAAAGGCTTCTCGGACGGCGTGATCTCGGCAATCGCATGGGCCGGTTCGTAATAGTTTCGGCGGCGCAGTTCCACCGGGTCCAGACCCAGCTCATACGCGGCGTGGTCCATCACGCGTTCGATGCCAACCATGCCCTGCGGGCCGCCGAAGCCGCGATAGGCGGTGGCGGATTGGGTGTTGGTCTTCAGCCGGTGGCTTTCGATCCGTGCATTTGGCAACAGATAGGCATTGTCCGAATGCAGCATCGCGCGGTCGGCGACGGGCAGGGACAAGTCCTGCGCCCAGCCGCAGATGGCGTAGTGGTGGAACGAGACGCCCTGAATATGGCCGTTCTCGTCAAATCCGGCCTTATAGGCGATGCGGAACGCGTGGCGTTTGCCGGTGATTGTCATATCATCGTCGCGGTCATAGCGCATCTTGCACGCCTTGCCAGTTGCGCGAGCGGCGACCGCGCAAGCAACGGCCAGCGCATTGCCCTGGCTTTCCTTGCCGCCAAAACCGCCGCCCATACGGCGCGTCTCGACCCTGACGGCGTGCATCGGAACGCCCAATGCATCGGCCACCTTGTGTTGGATCTCGGTCGGGTGCTGGGTTGAGCTGTGAACCAGCATATCCGCACCTTCATTCGGCACGGCCAAAGCGGCCTGACCTTCCAGATAGAAATGCTCCTGCCCGCCAAGCTCGAATGACCCTTCGATCACATGGGCGGATCCTGCAATAGCCGCATCAGCATTACCTTTGGCATAGATGCGCGGGCCGTCTTCGAACCGACTGTCGGCGGTCAGAGCCTCTTCGACGGTTAGGATCGGGGTTTCCTCGGCATAGTCGATCTTGCCCAAACGAGCCGCCTTGCGGGCGGCCAGATGGCTGCTGGCGATGACCAGAAACACCGGCTGGCCGATATAGTGGACCGTTCCGTCCGACAGCAGCGGTTCATCATGGATCGAAGGCGATACGTCGTTGGCGAAGGGCAGATCATCCGCGGCCATAACCATCACGACGCCCTCGGCGGCCCTCACCGCAGACAGGTCCATTGCGGTGATCTTGCCTTTGGCAATCGGGCTGAGGCCAAAAGCCAGATGCAAACTGTCCCTGGGTGTCGGGATATCGTCCACATACCGCGCGGTTCCTGAAACGTGCAGCGGTGCTGCGTCGTGGGGGAGGGGTTTGGTCACGCTCATGCCGATACCTCCAGCACATTGGTCACTTCGCCCTGATCTTCCAAGAAGTATCTTTCGAGCATCGCTTTGGCGGTTTCCAGTCGATAGGTGGCCGAGGCGCGCATGTCCGTGAGTGGTGAATAATCGTCGGCAAAGGCAGGCAGCGCGGCGTCAATCGTCTCGCGCGCCCAAGGTTTACCGACCAATGCGGCCTCGACATGGGTTGCCCGTTTCGGGATGCCGGCCATGCCGCCGAACGCGATGCGCGCCTGCGTGACGATGCCGCCCGAGACGGTGATGTTGAAACACCCGCAGACGGCCGAGATGTCCTGATCGAACCGCTTGCTGAGTTTATAGGCCTTCAGGCGATCCAGCTGACGGGGGAAACTGACAGCTTCGACGAATTCACCGGGAACGCGGTCCTGTTTGCCATAGTCGATAAAGAACTCTTCCAGCGGAAGGGACCGGCGGGTGTCGCCTTTGCGCAGATGAAGGGTTGCGTCCAGAGCAATCAGCGCAGGCGGGTTGTCACCAATGGGCGAGCCATTGGCGATGTTGCCGCCCACCGTTGCAGCATGGCGCACCTGAACACTGGCATAGCGACGGATCATTTCGGCGTAAGAGGGGTGAAGATCGGCCAGAGCCTCACCCATCCGATTCATGTCGACCATTGCGCCAAAGCGAATTTCATCGTCGGTGATGGTGATTTGTTTGAGATCATCGCAACGGTTGAGGAAGATTACTGGATCCAGGTCGCGCAGTTGCTTTGTCACCCACAGGCCGACATCTGTTGCTCCGGCAACCAGCGTGGCATTCGGGTTTTCAGCATAAACAGCTGCCAGTTCATCGGAAGATTCAGGCAGCATGCGCGACGCAGCAGAAGATGCGAGTGGCTTGTCTTTGACCCAGACTGGCACGGGACGGTCCTCGACCGCTTTCGCAGCGCGAATAATCGGTGCATAGCCAGTGCAGCGGCACAGGTTTCCGGCAAGCTGGGTGTCATGATCCGTGGCGCCCGTCGCATGACTGGCGACCATCGACATGACAAAACCCGGAGTGCAAAAACCGCATTGCGAGCCGTGCAGGTCAACCATTGCCTGTTGAACGGGATGTGCTTCGCCATCCGGGCCGCTTGCCCCTTCGACTGTACGAACCGCTTTGCCATGCAGCTGGGGCAAGAACAGGATACAGGAGTTCAGAGCTTTTGCGCCGTCTTCGTCCGTCACCATGACCGTGCACGCGCCGCAATCGCCTTCGTTGCAGCCTTCTTTGGTGCCTGTCAGACCGCGATCTTCACGCAGCCAGTCCAGTAGGGTGGCCGTCGGATCGACATCCGGCAGCTCCACTGTCTCTCCGTTCAGAAGAAACGTGATGTTCATTCGAGAAACCCGTCGCGTTACCCGGTTGCGCCCGTTCGGCCCTCCTTCGATGCGACGTAGAAAGAGTGGCGGGCGGTAGCTTGCCGTCAGATGTTAGAAACAGCGCACCTTATCTGGCAAGAAAAACTGCCTATATGATACACCATTGCACCCGAGCGGCCCATGATTGTAGTGTATGTGTGAAACTTAATAAATTGAAAATAAACACTTTTTTTGAAGGTGTGCGTTCCTGCGCCCGAAGCACCTTCTGAAAAATCCGAATAATCACCGATGATTTTTTCGGCATTCGATGGTGCCGGTTCCCGCTTTTGCAACGTCGCTGGCTGAGATAGCTTAGCCTGTATGAGCAGTTCCCCCCGATTCATTCACCTCCGCGTTCACACTGAATATTCGTTGCTGGAAGGTGCCGTGCGGCTGAAGAAGCTGCCGGACCTGTGCCTGAAGATGGAGATGCCCGCCGTCGCGGTGACGGATACCAATTCAATGTTCTCGGCCTTAGAGTTTTCGGTCACCGCCAGCGGGGCAGGTGTGCAACCGATCATGGGCTGTCAGGTCGATCTCAGTTACGTTCAGGCGCAGCCGGGAGAAAAGCCCAAAGCACCCGCGCCGCTGGTGCTGCTGGCACAATCCGAGGTGGGATATGAGAATCTGATGAAGCTCAGTTCCTGCCTGTATGTAGACAAAAGCGGGCAATTGCCGCAGGTCACTTTGGACGAATTGGCGGAACGATCAGATGATTTGATCTGCTTAACCGGCGGTCTAGACGGGCCCGTAGGGTTGCTGTTACAGCAAGGTCAGCGCCCTGCTGCCGAGGCTTTGGTGGATCGTTTGTCCGCGATTTTCCCGGATCGCCTTTATGTTGAGTTGCAGCGTCACCCTGGCGAAGGAGGCCAACCTGAGGCCGAGCGCTTGACCGAGCGCGGTCATGTCGAGATGGCGTATGACAAGAACCTGCCGCTGGTGGCCACCAATGACGTCTATTTTCCGACTTCGGACATGTACGAGGCCCACGACGCGCTGATCTGTATCGCCGAGGGGGCTTATGTCGACCAGCAGGACGGTCGCCGACGTCTGACCGCGCAGCACTATTTCAAGTCTCAGCAGGAGATGGTGACGCTGTTCGCCGATCTGCCCGAAGCCGTCGAGAATACGGTTGAAATCGCGCAACGCTGCGCCTTCATGGCTTATCGCCGCGACCCGATCCTGCCGAAGTTTGCAGATGATGAGGTCGCCGAACTGCGTCGCATCGCCAACGAGGGTCTGCAAAAACGTCTGGCCGTGATCCCGCACGCCGTGACACCTGAAGAATATCAGGAACGGCTGGATTTCGAACTTGGCATCATCGAAGGGATGGGCTTCCCAGGCTATTTCCTGATCGTTGCCGACTTTATCCAATGGGCAAAGGATCATGACATTCCGGTGGGTCCGGGGCGAGGCTCGGGTGCGGGATCACTGGTGGCTTATGCGCTGACGATTACCGACCTTGATCCGCTGCGGTATTCGCTTCTGTTTGAACGGTTTCTGAACCCCGAGCGGGTTTCTATGCCCGACTTCGATATCGACTTCTGCATGGATCGCCGTGAAGAGGTTATCCGCTACGTGCAGCAGAAATACGGGCGCGACAAAGTGGGGCAGATCATCACCTTCGGTGCCTTGCTGTCGAAGGCGGCTGTGCGCGATATTGGGCGTGTATTGCAGATGCCATACGGGCAGGTTGATCGCCTGTCCAAGATGATCCCAGTCGAAGGCGTCAAACCCGTTTCCATCGAAAAGGCGCTGAAGGATGAGCCGCGCCTGCGGGAAGAGGCACGCAATGAAGAGGTCGTGGACCGTCTGCTCACATATGGCCAGCAAGTCGAGGGGCTGCTGCGCAACGCCTCGACACACGCTGCCGGCGTGGTGATCGGAGACCGGCCGCTGGATGCACTGGTTCCAATATACCAGGACCCGCGTTCGGACATGCCTGCGACCCAATTCAACATGAAATGGGTTGAACAGGCCGGGCTTGTAAAGTTCGATTTCCTGGGTCTGAAAACACTGACCGTGATCCAGAACGCGATGGATTTGATCTTTAAGTCAGGCCGTGACCTTCACATAGCTCCCGATGGCACGGAACTCTATGAACCCGCCGAAGGGGCAATAAATCAGATCAACGCCATCCCGCTGGATGACGAGGCGACGTACAAACTCTATTCGGCGGCCAAGACGGTGGCGGTGTTCCAGGTTGAATCCTCTGGCATGATGGATGCGCTCAAGCGGATGAAGCCGGATTGTATCGAGGATATCATCGCCCTCGTCGCGCTTTATCGACCCGGCCCGATGGAGAACATCCCCAAGTTCTGCGAAGTCAAGAACAAGCTTAGCGAACGCGACACGCTGCACCCGTCCATCGACCATATCTTGGATGAGACGCAGGGCATCATCGTCTATCAGGAACAGGTGATGCAGATCGCGCAGGAAATGGCGGGTTACAGCCTTGGGGGCGCGGACTTGCTGCGCCGCGCGATGGGTAAGAAAATTCAGGAGGCGATGGATGCAGAGCGGCCCAAGTTCCTCAAAGGTGCTGCCGAAAACAATGTGGATGAGGCCAAGGCGACCGAAGTCTGGAACCTGCTGGACAAGTTCGCCAACTATGGCTTCAACAAATCCCACGCCGCCGCCTATGCGGTGGTCAGCTATCAAACCGGCTGGCTAAAGGCGAACCACCCGGTCGAGTTCATGGCAGGTGTCATGAACTGCGATATCCATCTGACCGACAAGCTCGCGATCTATTTTGAGGAAGTCCGCAAGGGGCTGCTGCTGCCCTATGTTCCGCCGTGCGTGAATCGATCCCAAGCGACCTTTGATGTGGCCGATGGGCATTTGGTCTATGCGCTGGGCGCGCTCAAGAACGTAGGCGTCGAGGCAATGAATCTTGTGGTTGAGGGGCGTGGCGAAAAGCCTTTCGTAAACCTGTTCGACTTCGCCCGCCGTGTTGACCTGAAGAAGGTCGGCAAACGCCCGCTTGAGATGCTGGCTCGCGCCGGTGCATTTGACGAGCTCGATAAAAATCGTCGCCGTGTGTTTGAAAGCCTTGATCCGTTGGTTCAGTATTCGGCGGCGATTCACGAGCAGAAGAATTCCAACCAAGTTTCCCTGTTTGGCGAGGCAGGCGATGACTTACCTGAACCGCGTCTTTCCCCTTCGCCTGATTGGTTACCTGCCGAACGCCTGAGCGAGGAATTCAAGGCCATCGGATTCTACCTGTCCGGCCATCCGCTGGATGACTATATGCCGGCCCTGAAGCGCAAACAGGTACTGACACTGGATCAGGTGACTGAAAAGGCGCGCTCTGGCCCATTTATTGCCAAGATGGCAGGCGTCGTTGCCGGACGGCAAGAAAGGAAATCAGCGCGCGGCAATCGGTTCGCATTTGCCCAGCTCTCTGACCCCACCGGAGCATTCGAGGTCACGTTATTCTCGGAAACACTGGAGAAATCCCGAGAGTTTCTGGAAACCGGCGCACAAGTGGTACTGACGGCCGAAGCGACCATGGAGGCCGATCAGCTGAAACTGCTGGGCCGTTCCGTTGGTCCGGTTGATACAGTTGCGGCCGATGCGGGTGCAACGGGTTTGCGTGTGTTTGTCGAGGATTCGAAGGTTTTGCCGAACATGGCCACGGTACTGGAAGGCGCAGAGGCTTCAGCTAAAAGGGTGGCCAAGGGACCTGTTTATGTTTGTCTGATCGATCCCGGACTGCCAGGCGAGGTCGAGATGGATCTGGGCCGGGAATTTCCGATCAACCCAGAAATCAAAGGCGCGCTGAAGTCGCTCGAGGGGATATCGGAGATCGAAGAAATCTGATCCCGAACCGTAATGTTGCCACACGCGATGGACCCCGCTAGGCTGGGTGAACATCCTCAAAGGTCATTTCACAGGAGGGTACCGAAATGGCAAGTTCAGGCAATGTTTTCAGGATATTTACACTCGCTGCGGCATGTTCACTGGCATTGGCCACTGCGGTACATGCAGACGACAAAAAGAAGAAAAACACTCTTACCGGGGCCTTGGTCGGCGCGGGCGTTGGCGCGCTGGTAGGCGATGGTAAAGGGGCTGCGGTCGGTGGGGTGGCCGGTGCGATTATCGGACATAACTGGAAGTGAAGCTGATGCAGTCAATTCTCGTAAAATCTACTTTCTGTGCCACGCTCTTTGTCGTACCCACATTCGCGCTGGCTGACGATTCAGCAGAGCAGATGGTACAGGATGCCTTGCCTGTGATGCACTACACATGTGCGTCGATCGCAGAGGAGGCTGATGGCGACGAAGAATTTGTCGTGGCCGTTGTTGGAAAAATGACGGCCCTGTCACTCTATAACCGCCAGATCAATATCGAAGATCATGCGGCCACTGACGAGGAAAAGACCCAACTGCGCGAAGCCTTCATTGCTGCTCTGTCAGAGGGTTGTGCCGCCGACAAGAATGCCCTTCTGGGCGGTGTGGTCGATAACGCGGTGAAGTCGACGCTGGGGTTGTAACCCCTCAGTAATGCGGCGGGCGTTCGTCGCCGAACACAACGCCACCTGAGCCTTCCTGCGCACGCTCTGCCTCGCGCTGCAGCAACATCTCAACACGGCGGGTCAGGCGGTCGATCTCGCTCTGTTGGTTTGTGACGACCGAGTTCAGCTCTTCGACCGTGCGGGTCAGATGGGCGATCTGCTCTTCCAGATGCTGCATGGGGCTCTCCTTATAGGCGCCTCATAGCGACCCTGTGACGCCCTGACCAGAGAAACCCCGCCTTGCTCCGATGCGGGCCATGGGATAGACCGCGCGCGGAACACTAAATCCCAAGGACGCCCCACATGGCCAAGCCCAAGAAACAGCCCCGCCCCAAGGCCGTAACGCCGAAAGGGTTCCGTGACTATTTCGGCGAGGAAGTCACGCAGCGCACCGAGATGCTGCGGACGATTGCGGGTGTGTATCATCGTTACGGGTTCGATGCCTTGGAAAGCAGCGCGGTTGAAACGGTTGAGGCGTTGGGCAAGTTCCTGCCCGACGTGGACCGCCCGAACGAGGGCGTGTTCGCATGGCAGGAGTTTGACGAAGGCGGCTCAAAAGGTTCCGGGGGCGACTGGATGGCCCTGCGCTATGACCTGACTGCGCCTTTGGCCCGTGTCTATGCGCAGCACCGCAACGATCTGCCGACGCCTTATCGCCGCTATGCGATGGGTCCGGTCTGGCGGAACGAGAAGCCGGGGCCGGGACGGTATCGTCAGTTTTATCAGTGCGATGCGGATACGGTGGGCACGGCTTCGATGGCTGCGGATGCCGAGATTAGCGCGATGCTGTCGGACACGCTGGAAACCGTTGGAATCCCGCGCGGTGACTATCTGGTGCGGGTCAACAACCGTAAGGTTCTGAATGGAGTGCTCGAAGCGATGGGTTTGGGTGAAGACGCCGCCGCCCGAGATAACGTTCTGCGCACGATCGACAAGTTCGACAAGGTGGGCGAGGCTGGTGTGCGTGAGCTTTTGACCAAAGGCCGATTGGATGCCTCTGGCGCTTTTATCGATGGTGTTGGTCTTAGCGGTGATCAGGCCGAGCCGGTGATTGCCTTCCTGACTTCTAAAGCTGCAGATACCGCCGGAACGCTGGCCAACCTGCGTGCCGCTGTGGGTGACAGCAAGATCGGTGCGGACGGGATCGCTGAGTTGGAGCAGATTGGTGCGCTGCTGGATGCAGGCGGGTATGGTTCGGACCGGATCGAGATTGATCCTTCGGTCGTGCGTGGCCTCGGCTATTACACCGGGCCGGTCTATGAGGCCGAACTGACCTTCGAAATATACGACGAGAAGGGCCGCAAGCGGCAATTCGGGTCGGTCTCGGGTGGTGGTCGCTATGATGATCTGGTCAAGCGGTTTACCGGACAGGAAGTACCCGCGACCGGCATCTCCATCGGTGTTGACCGATTGCTGGCCGCTTTGCGCGAAAAGGGGCGGATCGCAGCGCAAGCGACTGGCCCGGTGGTTGTGACAGTCATGGATCGCGACCGCATGGCGGATTACCAGACGATGGTCGCTGAACTGAGGAATGCAGGAGTCCGGGCCGAGGTATATTTGGGCAACCCTAAGAACTTTGGCAACCAACTGAAATATGCGGACAAGCGGAACTCTCCGATTGCGGTGATCGAAGGCGGTGACGAAAAGGCAAATGGGATCGTGCAGATCAAGGACCTGATTCTTGGCGCCAAGATTGCCGAAAGCGCCACGCTTGAGGAATGGAAAGAACGGCCCAGCCAGTTCGAAGTGCCCCGCGGCGATCTGGTCGCTAAGGTGCGCGAGATTCTGGACAATCAGGACTGACCCATGCCGAACCGTTCCCAAATACAGGCCCGCGCCGCCATGATGCGTGTCCGGTTCGAGGCAGCGGGCGCGCAGGTGGTTGATACGCCTCTGCTGCAGCCAGCCGGGACGCTGCTGGACCTCTATGGAGAAGATATCCGCGCCCGTGCTTACGTAACCTCGGACGCGCTGCGGGGTGAGCAGATGCTGCGCCCGGATTTCACCCTGCCGGTGGTGCAGATGCACATGTCCGACGGGGCTGAACCAGCAAGATACACCTATTCCGGCGAAGTGTTCCGCCGTCAGGAACACGATCCGGATCGTGCTAATGAGTATATCCAAGTCGGCTACGAAGTATTTGATCGCGAAGACCCCGCCGGAGCCGATGCCGAGGTGTTTTCGTTATTTGCCCTGCAATTGCGCGGGCTGCCCTTGCGGGCAGCGACAGGTGATATCGGTATTCTGATCGCCGCTGTTGAGGGTCTCAAGACCACTAGTCGTCGTAAGGCTGCACTGATGCGGCATCTCTGGCGGCCTCGCCGGTTCCGCGTTTTGCTGGACCGATATGCCGGACGCAAAGCTAGTCTCGAGGGGCGCGATGCTCTGCTTGACGCGGTCGACCCATTGGCGATTGACGTGCCCATGATAGGCAAGCGCCGCACACCCGAAATTCTCGAACGGATTGATGCTCTGCGCGAAGACCGCGCTGCGTCGCCGATCTCGGACAATGAACTGGCCGGTTTGGAGACGCTACTTAATGTGCGAGAAACCATGCCTTTCGCGCTGGAACAACTGCGTGACATTGCGGTTGATCTGCCACAGATCACATCTGCTTTGGATCGTTTGGAAGCTCGTATCGCAGCCCTGCAAGCGCGGGGCGTAGATGTGGATACACTGGATTTTGAGGCGTCTTATGGCAGGACCTCGATGGAGTACTACGACGGGTTTGTATTCGGCTTTTATGCCGAAGGCCGCCCTGATCTACCACCGGTTGCGACCGGTGGGCGCTATGATGCGCTGACCAGGCATTTGGGTGGTGGAGCCGAGATTCCGGCAATTGGCGGCGTGATCCGCCCGGACCTGATGCTCGAAATCGAGGAGGCTGCACAATGAGCCTGAAACTCGGTGTGCCTTCGAAGGGCCGGTTGATGGACAAGACCTTCGCATGGTTTGAAAAGCGCGGCATTACACTGTCGCGCAGCGGATCAGACCGGGAATACGCGGGCAAGGTTGATGGGATTGGTGGCGTCTCGCTGATCCTATTGTCTGCAGGAGAGATTCCGCGCGAGCTGGCGGCGGGACGCATTCATTTGGGCGTGACCGGCATCGATCTTGTGCATGAAAAGCTGCCGCGCTGGGAACAGCAGGTGGAAGAGGTTGCACCTTTGGGGTTCGGCAAGGCGGACCTTATCATTGCAACCCCAGCCTGCTGGGTCGACGTGGACACTCTGGATGATCTGGATGCGGCGGCGGCGGGTTTTCGCAGGGCGCATGGCCACCGGCTGCGGATCGCTACCAAGTACCACCGTCTGGTCCGCGAATTCCTGACCGAAGCGGGAGTGGCCGATTACACGCTGGTCGACAGCCAGGGCGCAACCGAGGGGACGGTGGTGAATGAGACAGCCGAGGCGATTGCCGATATCACCTCGACCGGGGAAACACTGCGGGCGAACCACCTGAAAATCCTGTCGGATGGGTTGATCCTGCAATCGCAGGCCACGCTGTGGCGCAGCCGCGTGGCCAAATACGATGCGGCTGAAAAGACGGCTTTGAATGAGCTGCTGGACAGGTTGGCCTAAAGCACCCCAATTTCCGCTAATGCGCGGTTCAGATCGTCGGGCAGGGCATCGTCCTGCTCGCGATTTTTAGGCAAGTCGGCAGGGGTGTCCTGAGGCTTGAGATACCGCCAGCCCTGGAATGGACGCTTCAGAGCGTTCTGCGTTCTGTGTACCTCGGGGTCCAGGACGATGGCGCAGCGGCGGATGCCATCCTCGCCTCGGACTTCATCCAGCCGCAGGATGCGCTGGCGGCACTGGACCACACCTTTGATCACCCAATAGATCGACCCGCCATTCAGAATCTCAGCGTCGCGCTTGGGCCACATGCGGGTGACGTGGCGCGGGTATCCGTCCTCATAGAGTGGTTTGCGGCTGTCTTGCCACGCCATCAGCGTGTCGACGCTTTCTGACCCAACCGAAAGTTTGATGAGGTTTACGTACTTATCCACAGCTTTCCCACAGAGTCGTCCCAAGGGTGATCCCTATATTGTAGCCCTCATGCGCTTGTCATCAAGGTGTTGTGGTTTAGAATAGCACTGCTGTAATGTAATGATCCGTCGACGAATCGACGGAAACGTGGCGTAGCTCAAAGGACAGAGCGCCTTGCTTTCGAGTAGTCATGGTTCGCACCTATAGGCTACGGTGAGGAGGATGCGGGTTCAAGTCCCGCCGCCGCGACCAAACTCTTTTTGTGATATGGAGCACTAATGAGCCGCTTTGCCGCCCCCATCGCCGAGCAGATCTGGGATATGAAATACCGCTTTAAACAGGCGGATGGTACGCCCATCGATCAGACAGTCGAAGACAGCTGGCGGCGCATAGCTCGTGATCTGGCGCGTGTGGAAGAAGACCCGGCGCATTGGGAAGAAAAATTCTATGAGGCGCTAGAGGATTTCAAATACCTTCCTGCTGGCCGCATCACCGCCGGGGCGGGCACCGCGCGACAGGTAACCCTGTTCAACTGCTTTGTGATGGGGACGATCCCCGACAGCATGGGCGGTATCTTCGACATGCTGAAAGAGGCCGCGCTGACCATGCAGCAGGGCGGGGGGATCGGTTACGATTTCTCAACCATCCGTCCGCGCGGCGCCGATGTGAAAGGGGTCGCAGCGGATGCCTCGGGCCCGCTAAGCTTTATGGACGTCTGGGACGCCATGTGCCGCACGATCATGTCTGCAGGCTCGCGTCGTGGTGCGATGATGGCGACCATGCGCTGCGACCATCCGGATATCGAACAGTTCATCACCGCGAAATCCGACCCCGCGCGTTTGCGCATGTTCAACATGTCGGTTCTGGTCACCGATCCATTCATGGAGGCCGTCAAGGCCGATGGACCGTGGGATCTGGTATTTGACGGAAAGGTCTATCACACCGTTCAGGCGCGGGATCTTTGGAACAAGATCATGCAGGCCACCTATGATTATGCCGAGCCGGGCGTGATCTTTATCGACCGGATCAACCAGGCGAACAACCTGAATTACGTCGAGACGATCTCGGCAACCAACCCGTGCGGAGAACAACCTCTACCGCCTTATGGTGCCTGTCTGCTGGGTTCGATCAATCTGGCACGGTTGGTTGCCGAGCCGTTCGAGGATGCCGCGCATCTGGACGAGGAGGCCTTGAAAGAGCTAGTGGCCACCGCCGTTCGCATGATGGACAACGTGGTGGACGCGTCGAAATTCCCGCTGGCCGAACAAGAAGCCGAGGCGCAAGACAAGCGCCGCATCGGGCTGGGCGTGACTGGTCTGGCCGATGCGCTGTTGATGTTGGGTCTGCGCTACGGTTCGGACGAGGCGGCGCGTCAGACCGAGCGCTGGTTGCACGCAATCGCGCGCGCCGCGTATCTGGCGTCGGTCGATTTGGCGAGGGAAAAGGGCGCTTTCCCACTGTTTGACGCCGAGAAATATCTGGCCAGCGGCACCATGCAACAGATGGATGACGATGTGCGCGACGCAATCCGCGAACACGGCATCCGCAACGCGCTACTGACCTCGATCGCGCCGACGGGTACGATTTCGCTGTATGCGGGCAACGTGTCTTCGGGGATCGAGCCGGTTTTTGCCTATGCCTACACGCGCAAGGTGCTGCAAAAGGACGGTTCGCGCACCGAAGAAGAGGTTGTGGACTATGCGGTGCAGATGTGGCGCGACAAGTTTGGCGACGCCGAATTGCCCGAGTATTTCGTGAATGCGCAAACACTAAGCCCGTCCCATCACGTAAAAATGCAGGCGGCGGCGCAAAAGTGGATCGATAGTTCGATATCGAAGACGATCAACTGTCCCGAAGATATCAGCTTTGACGCCTTCAAAGACGTCTATATGCAGGCCTGGGATCAGGGATGCAAAGGCTGCACGACCTATAGGCCAAACGATGTGACCGGCTCGGTTCTGAGCGTATCGGAAAGCGACGACAAAGCGCCGGGTGAAAGCGCGGATGCCCCGCATGAGGTTGACGGGGGCGAGGTCGTTTATATGTCCGAACCGCTTGATCGCCCACAATCGCTTGAAGGGTCGACTTACAAGCTGAAATGGCCGGACAGCGAGCACGCAATTTATCTGACAATCAACGATATCGTCATTGGCGGACGCCGTCGCCCCTTCGAGGTGTTCATAAACTCGAAGAATATGGAGCATTATGCTTGGACGCTGGCTTTGACGCGGATGATATCGGCCGTGTTCCGACGCGGTGGCGATGTGTCCTTTGTGGTCGAGGAACTGAAAGCTGTGTTCGACCCGCGCGGCGGGGCCTGGGTCAAAGGCAAATACATTCCGTCCATTCTGGCCGCGATTGGCGGCGTGATCGAGCAACACATGGTCAATATCGGCTTCCTTGAGGGCGAAGGCATGGGCCTGAAATCCGACCCTCAGGCGCAGGTGGTCAACATGGACGCCCCGCGTGGCAAGGCTTGCCCATCCTGTGGTCAGTTCGACATGGTGATGATCGAAGGCTGCATGACCTGCCGCAGCTGCGGTCATTCTAAATGTGGCTGATTTGGCGGAAGAGGAATTGATGTTGTGGTGCTTCAGGCGACACGGCCATTATTGTCACCAAATGACCTCTAACTGCGATCTGCCGACCTGCTGACGGAACCTAAGAAGCGCTAGTTTTTTTTACGTTTCTTGTCTGCAGGAAATTTACTGGCCTTGTCGACCGAAGCACCTCCGGCGAGGTGCTTCGGCTTCTCTGTGCGACTTAATGCATGGCATTTGTTCCAAACATTTGCTTTGGAGTACTTCGCAGTTCTTCAAGCGTCAGGTGCAGGTTCAAACCATGAACCTTTAATAGAGCAGCACTTTAAATTCGTTCGTCGAGTGGCGTTGCGTCTGCGACAAATTTTAAGAACTGCTCCGGGGAAATGCTAAGTGTGCGCGATAGTATAACAAGTTCCGGCACATCTATGCGCCTTTGGCCGATCTCAATCCTGGTAATAAATAACGGATGACACTTTAACTTCTTGGCGAGCTTCGCCCGCGAGTATCGTTGGGCTTTGTCGGCGGCGATAGGCGCGGAGATCAGCGCGAGATGCCCGGACGAGCGGAAAGATTTGGCCGCTTTGGTGTCCGTTTAATGCTTCGGACATTTCCTAATCTCATTTTCAGAGTGTTTAGAAAGTCAGATTAAATATCTAAGAGCGGATGATGAAAATTGCTAAACATATAGTCAACGCAGCTTTTTCCCCCTGTTTTGCGTTTGCCCGAGAGCCACTCACACTAACTTCAGACGAATATGAGCACATGGAGCCTATCTACTAAATCCTTTGCGTAGCGCCCGGTAGGACCACTGACGAAGCAATGGAAGCGTTATTTGCGCATTTCGATCAACCACTTGCCAACGAAGTGGAGACTCTGATTGTGCGTAGTTCATGCGGCGCGAATTTCGATCCGAACTTACCCAGCGGTTGCTGTCCCCAAGTTCCTACAAGAATCATGCTTCGACCAGCATGATTGTCATTCTTAGTATCTGATACCTTCGCACCGGCAGCTGATCAAATCAATTCACCAGAATCTAAGCGATTGTTAACGTTGCTTTTATTGTGTTTGATCGGTGCAGAAAACAAAGCTCTTTCTGAAAGCGAACTGGCATTATGTCTAAGAAAAGTTGGATTTTCACAATGGCTTGACGATCTGAAGCCACCTTTGAAACCGCCCCATGTGCCCACGGCGGCGGCATTCCAGATGAAATATCCCTTACGCAAAACCTGTTGTTTGTTGACCTTCCAGCGCGGGAACCGGGCATACAGCCCAAATGAGTCGTAAAGCAAGAATACACGCTTGGGATGGCAGGCATGAAACCGAACAGGGATAGAAAGGCTGTTACGCGACGCGGAGTGATTGCCGCGTTTGCTGCGACAACTCTTTTTCCAGCACCGGCCGTTTGGGCCCAATCGATGACAACCGAGGGGACGCGCCGCAATGTTTCTTCATTCCGCGTTGCTAAATGGCAGGATCACTTTGATACGCTTAAGAATGGTGTGATCCTGTCCGATACACAGTCCAAGGTCCTGCAATATTGGTCAGAAGACGAGAGCGTCTATCGGATGTATCCAACCAGCGTGCCGCTGACGGAAGACCTTACAAGGCTGGGCTACACCACAGTAACTCGCAAGGTTGAGGGGCCATCTTGGCGACCGACACCAGCAATGAAAAAGCGCAACCCCGCTTGGCCCGACTATGTGGGCCCGGGTCCGGAGAATCCTCTGGGGACACATGCACTTTATTTGAGCTGGCAATACTACCGGATCCACGGCACCAACGACACACGCAAGATCGGAAGAAGATCCTCCAATGGCTGCATCGGCTTGTACAATGAGCAGATCGCGGACTTGTTCGAACTGGCCACCGTGGGCACGCAGGTAAAATTGATCTGACCATGGTCAAGTCGGCTTTTCTGGACAGGCGCTTAAGCTCGGTAACTGACAACGACGTGAAATAGTGAGATGGATAAACTTACACTCATGATAGGCGGTGTGGCGATCGCAGGTGCCGTCGCAATCGTCTACAATCTAAATCAGCAACCAGCTGGCCATTCGATGACGACACCTGATACGTCGACGCTGGCGTCAGGAGACCCAATCCAAAACGTCAATCTACCGGACCAGCTAAGCGAATTTGCGGCCGTCGGAAAAGTGGCATTCGACGCAAAATGCTCGGCGTGCCATGGCGGGAATGCAACAGGTCTGGAGGGCCTTGCACCACCTTTGGTGCATAAAATCTATGAACCTGGCCACCATTCGGACGAGACATTTTACGTGGCCGTCCAGAATGGTGTTCGGGCACACCATTGGAAGTTCGGTAACATGCCGCCGGTCGATGGCTTGACCCGCGCGGATGTGAAAGGCATCGTAGCGTATATAAGAGAGTTGCAGCAGGAAAACGGGATTTTCTGAAGGTGACGAGTCGAGTGGGCACCGCAATTCGTTACTTCATCCTGTCAATTGCGCTGGCCATTGGCGGGTTATTTGTAACGGCCGATTCTGCTCATGCACATGGCGGTGATTCACAGCATGTGATTGACCAAACCGACTCTGCGGACGTCGAACATGTCAAGCAGGGTCATCCCGGGCATTGTCATGGCGGAGCGATCTGCAACGCTGTTGGACTATTTTTGATGGGTCCAACACCGCCTGGTCCCCAAGGCACGGAACGAAGATACTCGATCCCGCGAGCTCAATACCGGGTTCTTAGTATTATCGCGTTTGACCCACCACCGCCGCGTGTCCTGATCTGACGAGTCGAATTGCGCCCAAGATGGGCGCGTCGAAGCAGACGAAAAGGACAAAGAAATGAACATCCTAAAAATGACTACAAGCGTGGCCCTGGTTTCACTATTTGCGGCGGCCGCCCTGGCGCATGGTGGCGCAACCGGCATCGTCAAAGAACGCATGGACGGCATGTCCGCGATGAAGGACAGCATGAAGGTCCTTACACCGATGATGCAGGGGAAAACGCCCTACAATGCGCAAACGGTACGAAGCGAAGCCAAGAAAATCGGAAGCCACGCCGGTGAAAGCATGACAAAGCTGTTTCCAGAGGGATCTGATGGCAAACCCTCGGAGGCCAAATCGCAAATCTGGCAGGATTGGGGTTCCTTTACAGAAATAGCCAGACAGTTGGAAATCTACTCAGAAGGCCTTGCGCTTTCGGCAGACAACGGGCTGATGGCGTCCGGATCGGGTCATGGTTCCGGCATGATGGGCGGCAAATCCATGATGGGAGGTGGTTCCATGATGGGAGGTGGTTCCATGATGGGCAGCGGGATGATGGCTGGCAGTCCAAACTTAGCACAGCTGTCTGAAATGCCGGCAGATGGTGTGTTCATGATGCTGAGCCAGACATGCTCGGCGTGTCACACGCGATTTCGGTCGGAATAGGAATGCATCATGAAGCCGATAATACGGTTGAGTCTTGCTGCCGCCGTTACGGCGTCAGCAGGGTTTGTTGCTGTGATGGCTTGGCCGATTGGCCAGCCCTTACAAGCTCTCGACATTCAAGGTGACGTTAACCGCGGGGCGTATCTGGCAAGGGCAAGCGGCTGTATCGCCTGCCACACAGACTTTGCCAAAGGAGGTGAGCCCTTGGCCGGTGGGGTGGAGTTGGATACCCCGTTCGGCACGCTCTTTTCGCCGAACCTGACCACAGATCCCGATCACGGGATCGGTGATTGGACCATCGAGGAATTTGCCCGCGCAGTACGTCAGGGTGTGTCGCCCGACGGACAACCCTACTACCCGGCCTTTCCTTATCCGTTCTATGCCAACTTCACGGATCAGGACATCGCCGATCTTTGGGCCGCCTGGCAAACGGTTCCGCCAGTTGCGGAACCGTCAAAAGAGCAGGAAATGGTGTTCCCCTTCAATCAGAGATGGGGCCTGAAGCTGTGGCGGGCGGCATTTTTGGAACCGCCGCGGACCGATCCCGTGCCGGGCAATGATGATGTATGGAACCGGGGCCGGTTACTCGTTGAAGGTGCCACGCATTGTGCCGCCTGTCACACCGGGAGGAACCTGGCTGGCGCAAGAAATTCGGACACGGAACACTTCAAGGGAAGTGACTCTCTGCCGGGCGGTGACAAGGCACCGGCCATCGACTTTGAGACCCTGCAAATGCGTGGGTGGACAGTTGATGATCTGGCCTACGCGTTGCGCACCGGCGTCATGCCTGATGGCGATGTCTTCGGCGGCGCCATGGGAGAGGTCGTAAACTATGGCACCAGCTTTCTGACAGACGAAGATCGGAAGGCAATGGCGACCTATCTGCTGGATGTACACGACGAGGGATAATCCAGTGCGAGATCAAGTATTCTTTGGAAGGAAGTCCTAATGAAGCTCAATCGCAGGCAATTCGTTGCGGGCACGTCGGCATTGTTCGCGGTGCCGACTATCGGGAAGGCGGCTACCGCCCCCCGAATAATCGAGGCGCGCTCAGGATTGGCGCGTGTTGCCCCCGACAACTATCCGGAGACCGAGATATGGGGATATGATGGCGGTGTTCCGGGCCCTGAAATTCGAGCCCGGCAAGGCGAAACGGTTCGCCGGACACTCCTGAACTCGCTACCTCAGCCTACAGCAATCCATTGGCACGGATTGCGGGTTCCGAACAATATGGACGGGGTGCCGGGCCTTACGCAGGAGGCTGTACCAATCGGCGGCAAATTTCAGTATGACTTGCCTCTGAAGGACGCGGGGACCTTCTGGTATCACTCTCACAACCAGTCAACGGAACAAGTGGCCAAGGGCCTTTAAGGCGCGTTCATCGTCGACGAAACGGACCCGCCAGACACGGACCATGACATCACGATCCTTCTGGATGATTGGCGGTTGGGTAAGGACGCTCAAATAGTAGATGAATTTGGTGCAATGCATGATTGGACCCATGCAGGTCGCATGGGAAACTACGTTCACGCGCGCATATCGCCAATGACCGAAGTTTTGACGAACCAGCGATTGCGAATTCGAATGGTCAACGTGGCAACTGATCGGATCATGTATGTGTCAGTAGGTGGCGCAAACGGGAAACTGGTCGCTTATGATGGCATGCCTGTAAGGCAGCCAGAAGATTTCGAAACACTTGTTTTCGGACCTGCGCAGCGAGCAGATTTGATTGTCGACGTCACAGCGGAATCGAACGAAGCCGTTCAAATAACTCTTCACGAACGCGATGAATCATTTGTTATCGCTGAGATCCCGGTTTCGGGAAGCGGTACATCTGCCAGCCGCGGTGAGATCGAAGCTCTGCCACCCAACCCTGTTTCTTTTCTTGAAGATGTTTCTGACGCCTTAAAGGTTCCATTGGTGATGGAAGGCGGGGCGATGGGCGGACTGCGTCAAGGTACTTACAACGGCCAAGTCATGAGCGCTAATGAGTTGGTTCAGGAAGGACAGATCTGGACATTCAACGGAGTCGCAGGGTTACCCGAAGACCCGCTCGCTTCTGTTTCGCGTGGCGACATAGTCCGTATTCAGATGCAGAACGACACTGTCTTTGCGCACGCCATGCACTTGCACGGGACGCACTTTCAGGAAGTTCTGCCGAACGGGAGCCTGGGACCGCTGCGAGACACAATACTGGTTGACCGGATGGAAACGCGGGAGATTGCGTTCGTTGCGGATATCCCGGGGGACTGGCTGTTTCATTGCCACATGCTGTCGCATCAGGCCGCTGGAATGAAGACCTGGCTGAGCGTGGCGTGATGAATAAGAGCGCGGCGAAATGGGTGTCACTAGCTGCTGTGGTGATCATTGTCGCGGTCGCTGGCTGGGGCCTGAGCGGGCGCGCACAAAACGGTGCATCAGCGGATTCGGCACGTGGTGCAGTTTTGTACGCCGAAAACTGCGCGTCATGCCACAGGGCAAGTCTGGAGGGTCAACCAGATTGGCAGACACCTGATCCAGATGGCGTCTTGCGAGCTCCCCCGCATGACCGAACAGGGCACACCTGGCATCACGGCGACAAGCTGTTGTTCGATTATACAAAACTTGGTGGGGACCAAACTTTGAAGCAGATGGGTGTCACTGACGTCAAAAGCGGTATGCCAGGTTTCGAGTACACTCTGTCGGATCAGGAAATCTGGGACATCCTCGCCTTCATCAAGGAGAGTTGGCCGGATCGGGAACGCAAGCTGCAAGAGCAGCGCACCGAGGCAGAACAAACGGAAGGAAACTGACGTGAAACGATTTTTTGCAGGCTTAATTGCCATCACTATGTCGATTGGTGCTGCTATGGCGAGTGCTGACGAATTGTCTGACTCCGATGTAAAACGGCTGGCTCTGGAAGCCATTATGGAAAACCCCGAAATCATCATGCAGGCGATTCAATTGCTTCAACAGCGCGAAGATCAGGCAAAAGCCGAAGCCATTGGAAACGTCTTGGAAAATCAGCGTGAATTGCTGGAACAGGATCCGAATGCGCCTGTCATCGGAAACCCGGAAGGTGATGTAACCGTAGTCGAGTTTTTTGACTATAACTGCCCATATTGCAAACGCGCGGCCCCGGTCGTGAAAAACGTAATCGCAGGCGATTCCGATGTCCGAGTTGTTTACCGAGAATGGCCCATACTCGGAGAAGGTTCCGACTTCGCGGCACGCGCCGCGCTTGCCTCACGTAATCAGGGAAAATATGAAGAATTTCATTGGGCGCTTATGGCTCTGAACGGTCGTGCCACTGAGGCCAGTGTCCTGAAAGTTGTTCGGGAACTTGGCCTGGACGAGGATCAATTGCGCGCAGACATGGAGGCGCCGGAAGTCGACGCGCATATTCAGGTGTCCATGGAATTGGCCCGGCAGCTTGGCTTCAGTGGCACCCCTTCGTTTGTGATTGGAGATGCGCTTGCCCCGGGTCTGATCGCCGAAGATGAAATGACCCGGCTAATCGAGGCAGTCAGAGACGCAAGATAGAACTAAGGGACGACAGCATTTGCGCTCCTAAACTTCTGTTGCGAACGTGGCTTCGTATCCCTCGGACTCTGAGCTGCAAGGATATGATCAAGTTGATTGGTGCTTAAGACACGTACCCTGCGGTTTTTCATGTCAAAGTCCAACTTTGCGGAGGAACTTACTGTGTCAATGGCTTTGTCTATAACTGACTTGCGGTGCCCGCAGCTCATATCCGGGATACTTAGCGTCGTCATGGATGATGAGAAAGAAAGTCAGCCTCATCCCTTGACCTTCCACTTGCTGGAACCCTTATGTTGCCCGTCAGCAGAACATACGTGGTGACAATATGACTGAAAATTCACATGCGCGGTTCCAGGTTCAGGGTATGAGCTGTGCTTCCTGCGTTGGGCGCGTCGAGCGCGCGCTGAAAGCTGTGCCAGGGGTAGATTCCGCTTCGGTTAATCTCGCCAGCGAAAGCGTTCAGGTCGATTTCCGCGATCCAGCCGATAAAGCGGCCATTGCTGATGCGTTAAACCGCGCCGGATATCCGGCGCGGACGGCAGAGGTCACGCTGGATATTCAGAACATGTCCTGCGCATCCTGTGTAGGGCGCGTTGAACGAGCCCTGGAAGCCGATGGCGGCGTCTTGTCCGCGTCGGTCAATCTGGCCACTGAAAGTGCAACTGTGCGTTTTGCTGAGGGAGTCACAACACCCGAAGCAATCGCGGCGCTTGCGGCATCTGCCGGCTATCCGGCGAGCCTGCGATCCGCAACGCAGACCGAACCACAAGACCGCAAAGCGGCAGAGATCAGCCATCTGGCGCGGCGAACAAGCTTCGCCGCTTTGCTCGCTTTGCCGGTATTCATTCTCGAAATGGGCTCGCATGTTATTCCGGGCATGCACCACCTGATAGCGAGCACCATCGGCATCCAGAACAGCTATTACCTGCAATTCCTTCTGACCACGATCGTTCTTTTTGGGCCAGGCTTGCAGTTCTACACCAAGGGATTCCCTTCCTTGGTCAAAGGCGCGCCGGACATGAATTCTCTGGTGGCTCTGGGCACTTCGGCGGCCTATGGGTTCTCGCTTATCTCGACCTTTGCGCCGCATATTCTTCCTGCCGGAACCGCAAATGTCTACTACGAGGCCGCAGCGGTAATCGTGGTTCTTATATTGCTTGGGCGGTTCCTCGAGGCGCGCGCCAAGGGCCGAACGGGTGAAGCGATCCGAAAACTGGTCGGTCTGCAGGCAAAAACAGCACGAGTTGAGCGCGACGGATCGG
Source organism: Ruegeria sp. AD5 (assembly GCF_056542345.1). Taxonomy (NCBI): domain Bacteria; kingdom Pseudomonadati; phylum Pseudomonadota; class Alphaproteobacteria; order Rhodobacterales; family Roseobacteraceae; genus Ruegeria; species Ruegeria sp. AD5. The sequence continues at coordinate 378,754 of NZ_JBQFZR010000001.1, read as the reverse complement.
TTGTCGAGCTACCGATTGAGCAGATCGTTGTAGGGGATATTGTGCACGTTCGACCGGGCGAAAAAATCGCGGTGGATGGTGCCGTAATGACCGGCGCGTCATATGTCGATGAAAGCATGATCACCGGAGAGCCGGTTCCCGTCGAAAAAACCGAGGGCGCAACTGTGGTCGGGGGGACCGTAAATGGCGCTGGTGCATTGACGTACCGTGCTGAAAAGATCGGCGCAGACACTATGTTGGCCCAGATCATTCAGATGGTCGAACAAGCACAGGGTGCCAAGCTTCCGATTCAAGGCCTGGTCGACCGCATCACGCTGTGGTTTGTGCCGGCAGTGATCGCAGTGGCCGTTGTAACAGTGCTGGTATGGATGTTGTTCGGACCCGATCCCGCGCTTAGCCTGGCGTTGGTGGCCGGGGTTGCGGTACTGATCATTGCTTGCCCCTGCGCCATGGGGTTGGCCACACCTACTTCCATCATGGTCGGCACTGGCCGCGCTGCCGAGATGGGCGTCCTGTTCCGAAAGGGCGATGCCTTGCAAATGCTGCAGGAAACCACCGTTGTTGCGGTGGACAAGACGGGCACCCTGACCGAAGGGCGTCCGGAGCTGACCGACCTGATTGTGGCCGAAGGAATGACCGAAGACGAGGTTCTGCACCTTGTTGCTGCCGTTGAGGTCACTTCCGAACATCCAATCGCCACAGCCATCGTGCGCGCGGCAGAAACCCGTGGTCTGGAGCTTTCCAAGCCAGAAGACTTCACGTCGATCACCGGTTACGGGGTAAGCGCCTCAGTCGAAGGCCATAAAATCCTGATCGGGGCCGACCGCCTGATGAGTCGCGAAGGGGTAGAAATGGGCGCGTTGTCTGATCGGGGCGCTGAACTCGCAATCAACGGAAAGACTCCACTTTATGCTGCCGTAGACGGGGCTATCGCGGCCGTAATCGCTGTGGCGGACCCAATCAAAACCACCACGCCGGACGCAATCGAAGCTCTGCACGGGCAGGGCCTGAAAGTAGCGATGATCACCGGTGACAATGCCGCTACTGCCAAATCCATTGCGGCGCAGCTTGGCATCGATCATGTCGTGGCTGAAGTTCTGCCCGAGGGTAAAGTATCCGCGCTACAGGATTTGCGTTCAAATGGCGGAAAACTGGCCTTTGTGGGTGATGGCATCAATGATGCGCCTGCTTTGGCGGCAGCTGAGGTAGGAATTGCGATCGGGACAGGCACTGACATTGCCATCGAAGCGGCTGACGTCGTTCTGATGTCAGGCGACCTGACGGGCGTGGTCAATGCCTTCGATATTAGTCAGCGCACCATGCATAACATCCGCCAAAACCTGTTCTGGGCGTTCGGCTACAACACACTGCTCATACCGGTTGCGGCAGGGGTGCTTTATCCGTTTGGCGGCCCGCTGCTGTCGCCGGTTTTGGCCGCAGGTGCCATGGCGCTGTCCAGCGTATTTGTCCTGACCAATGCGCTGCGGTTGCGCTGGGTAAAGCCGATCAAAGTTGGGCGAGAACAGATCTCGCAGAACACCGAGCAAACGCTGCGTTCAGTGCATGCTGGATAGTATAGGAGAACCGCTGTGAATATCGGAGATGTAGCAGAACGTTCGGGTCTGCCTGCCAAAACCATCCGCTATTACGAGGATATCGGGTTCATCAAACCCAAGCGGAGCCTCAATGGGTATCGCCATTTCGACGAAAAGGAACTGCACAAGCTGGCTTTCATCGGGCGAGCCCGCTCATTGGGCTTTACCATTGAGGATTGTCGTTCACTACTGGCGTTGTACGAGGACAAAGAACGTGCCAGCGCGGACGTGAAAGAAATTGCAAAACAGAATCTGAAAGAGATCGACGATAAGATTGCCGATCTGAAGGCGATGCATGAAACACTGTCTCATCTGATCGAAGAATGCGCTGGCGACCACCGCCCAGACTGTCCAATTCTAAAAAACTTGGGCCAAGCGTAGTTAACCTTGTTGTTTGATCTGCCTCCAAGTTTGGCAATCTTTTTCTTCAGACGTGGCAATCCGCTCTTCTCTAGTGCGCGCCGCACTATCAATTGTAGTTTTGTTGGCTTCGGGTCAGCACGTTGCCACGATCACACTACGTCCGCAGTACGGTGAATGAGTTGATCCCTGTTTTAAGAGAAACGCTTTTAGTGTGCGTCTGTCTTACGGTGACAATCATCGGCTCTGTTGCTTTTGCAAACAACGACTTTGAGATCGCAGACAGCCACAGACAGTATGGCGTTTCGATCGCGTCAAAAGCATCTGAATTCAAACACAACAATCGCCGTTCGCATTCTACCACCGATCAAGATTGCGTGGACGACTGCGTGAGTTGTGGCGGGGCATGCCACACCGGAACCTGTTGCGTTGGTGAAAACCCGACCCAATTAGGACTTGCGGTTTTGGTGGAAGCTTATGGCCAGAGAAACCGTAACATGGACACGGATAACCATAATTCTCAAGCGCCTCTGACGCCCAATCTTCCTCCACAAGTATCCTAACACCCAAAGTCCCGAAAGTGCGGGTTTTCAAATTGTTTCTGTTCGAGCATGCACTGCGGTCGTAAGGAGATTATTATGTGTGGAAGAGAGGCTAAACTATCAGTATTTGCCTTGGCGCTCATCGTATCCAAGCGGTTGCGACATGCGTGCGCTATGCACCGAAAGCGAACAGAAACAGGGCTGGTCATGATCGCGTGCTTGACACAAATCATAGCACTTGCCTGCGATTTCGGTCACAAGACCGAATATCACAGCGCAGGCGTAAACCCGGAAAGGAAATGACATGACCACCACGAAACTTGACCGACGCCTTTTCCTGGCTGGCCTCAGCGCCTCCGGCATCGCCCTGGCTTCACCTACATTTGCAACGACCAAACCGCTGGTGCAGGTTCTCAAGGACCCCGCATGCGGGTGTTGTGGCGCGTGGATTGATATTATGCAACGCGAAGGATTCGAGATGGAAGTGCAGAATGCCTCCTGGGAGACTTTGTCCGAATACAAAGCTAACAAGGGTATTCCAGAAGAGATGGCGTCCTGTCACACGGGCTTGCTCGAGGGCTATGTCATAGAAGGTCATGTGCCCCCGGCGGACATCCGGCGCTTGTTGGCCGAACGCCCTGATGCGGTCGGGCTGACAGTGCCAGGTATGCCCTATGGCTCACCTGGTATGGGGCCGGAGAGTGAGCGGGAAGCCTATTCGGTTTTCCTGATCGGTAAGGATGGCACCACGGAAGTGTTCAACCATTACGAGGCAGCTTGATCGCCAATTTTTTTTGCAACAACCGCAAACGGAATTGTCATGCGTTTAAGGTGAATTTCGGTAGCAGCGATTGAAAAGCGAGTTCAAGGTCGGCTAGTCCGATACGGGGCTGGTCCGATGCTCCGAGAGAGTAAGGCCCACCCAAGACGCTCTACAACTGCTGAAAACGTTAGAGCGACAACGGCGTGTTTGCACGGATCATGGAAGGGCTGGCTTCGGACCATTCCGATCACAGGGCGATCATGATAAAAGTGAGCAGGTGATCGCCATGCGTTCGAGTGGACCTGCGCAAGTATCTGAAGGCACATCGTATGGCTTTAAGCCTACGGTTGAAAAAAGGGGCGCTGGTGCCTGATTGGGCGTGCCAAAGGCGGAATGAACACCAAGTTGCATGCCGTCACCGATGCTTCTGGTCACCCAGTCCGGTCTTTCATAACTGTCGATCAGATCAGTGACTACACGGGTGCCAGGGCACTTCTGAGCAGCCTACCAGCCGCCGATTGGATGATTGCTGATCGGGGTTACGATTCTGACTAGTTCCGAAAGGTTATGAAATACAAAGGGACACGCCTATGCATGCCCGGCAGAAAGTCACGCGAGAAGCCTGTCCGAAAAGACAAACACAGGTTCAAGCGCCGAAACCGCATCAAGATCATATTCGGTCGCTTGAAGGAATGGAGCCGAGTAGAAACCCGCTACGAAATATGGCCGAAAGTGTTCCCATCAGCCATCGCACCCGCAGAGATTTTCAGGCTCCGAAATTCAATGAGCCTAGAGTCTAGCGCAGTGCGCCAGACGTTCACCAACATTCGACGATAAGTATCAATATGAGGCTGTTCTTTAGCAACATTTTCGTGATTGCTACATTTCGGTCTCTTTTCCGCCCATTTTTTCGTTGATACACAAGCACAGTTACTTGTGGGATGAGTAAAAGTGCGGGCGGACAGATGAGAACCGGTTGTAACGGTCGGATAGCAATATTTTGGACACAGACGGAAGTTGACGGGCTTGAGGCGGCGCCTTTGGCCCACTTGCGCGTTGGTAGCTCTTGGTCCTGGAGGGGGCGAGGGGTCCAACTCGCCGCAAGTGCTGACCAAGTTGCGCTGCACGCAGACTCCACCGGTCTTGGATCTATATTGGCGGCCAGAGCCAGTTTCACCAACCCCGGCGAGATCAACGAAAGTGCCAAGATCGAGTTGTCAAACGGCGCTCAGACTTTCGTTGCCGAGCTGGTGCGTGAGTTGAACGAAGCGTCTCTGGTGCTTGTGTTTGAGGATGGATACCCTGAGCCTGATCAAGATTTCTGGGTCAGTTCGGCAGTTTCGCATATTGAACCTGTTGAGATTGACAGCGGTTATGACGACAAGGTTGTCGTGTTCCCGGCGGCTCGTGCAAATGCAAGTTCAGTGCCGGTAAGTCTATCAAATACTGCCGGTTGGGCCGCTGAATAACGGATACTTCTCAGAAAGATTCCAACTCTAAGCAGAAATCCTACCCTTTGCTTGCTGTGGCGTGTTGACTCTGGCCGAAGCAGGGATATAAGCGCGGCTTCATTGGTGTTGGTGGCCCCCGCGAGGGGATGCCTGTCATGGGGGAAACCTCAAGAGGACAACGCCCTTCATAGTGGCCCATCGGGGCCTCAATCTAAAGAAGGAGATCAGCCGTGACCAAACGCACGTCTGCCAAGTACAAAATCGACCGCCGGATGGGCGAAAACATCTGGGGTCGTCCGAAATCCCCGGTTAACCGTCGTGAATACGGCCCCGGCCAGCACGGCCAGCGCCGCAAGGGCAAACTGTCTGACTTCGGTCTGCAGCTGCGTGCCAAGCAGAAGCTGAAAGGCTACTACGGCGACCTGACCGAGAAGCAGTTCCGCCGCATCTATGCAGAAGCTGAGCGTGTCAAAGGCGACACCGGTGAAAACCTGATCGGTCTGCTGGAGCGCCGTCTGGACGCCGTTGTTTACCGCGCCAAGTTTGTTCCGACCGTGTTCGCCGCACGTCAGTTCGTGAACCACGGCCACGTTAAAGTGAACGGCAAGCGGGTCAACATCCCGTCCTACCGCGTCAAAGAAGGCGACGTTATCGAAGTGCGTGACAAGTCCAAGCAGTTGGCCGTTGTCCTGGAAGCTGTCGGCTTGGCCGAGCGTGATGTGCCTGACTACATCGACGCCGACCACTCGAAAATGACCGCGACTTTCGTGCGTGCACCGGGCCTGAGCGATGTGCCTTACCCGGTTATGATGGAACCGAACCTGGTCGTCGAATTCTACGCGAAGAACTAATCTTCGCCGACCTGTTGAGTTTAAGGGCCGCGCTTTCAGCGCGGTCTTTTTTGTTTCGATGGGGCTCTGCCCCAGTCGCTGCGCGACTCCCCCGAGATATATTTGGCCAGATGAAGAGGCGGATCAGATAGGAAGCGGGCGACTTTCGGCAATGGCCTCCATTGCGAAATAGGAGGTGACGCTGTCCAGTTCGATCTTATCGATGAGGCGTTGATAGACTTTGTCGTAAGAGGCCATATCTTCTGTAACGACCTTGAGTTGATAGTCATAGTCGCCGCCAATGCGATGGAAATCGACCACTTCAGGAATGGTCAGGACATGACTGCGAAAGGCCTGCAACCATTGGGCAGAGTGGTGGCGCGTGCGTAGCATGACGAAAACCACCAGATTCAGCCCAAGCTTTTCGCGCGCGATGCGCGCCGTAGAACCTTGCAGGACACCTGTGTCGTTCAAGGCCTTTATTCTTCGCCAGCAGGCATTTTGGGACAGGCCGACCCTATCTGCCAATTCTCGCTGGGAAAGTGTTGCGTCTTTTTGCAGTTCCTTCAGAAGACGCGTGTCAATTTGATCTAATTTTTTCTCCATATAAACTCATATGACACGAAACTCGGACATATAAAGCATAAAATTGTGAGGTTTCCACAGGATGGATCAATCATATTGGAGTTAGCAATATGGAGCCTGTGTTATGACCTTGTCCAACTTTCGCGCAGAAATTCAATCTGCTGCTCACGGAAATACTCTGCGTGATGGGCTGATCGGTGAGGGGGTACTCATCCCGGGTCTGCATGGGGACGTGCCGCTTGTGTATGCGGACTACGTTGCCTCGGGTCGCGCGTTGCGACAGGTCGAAAATTTCGTGGCTGAGCATGTGTTGCCGTTCTATGCCAACAGCCACACCGAAGCCTCCTATTGCGGTTCCTATATAACCCGTTTGCGCCGCGAGGCGCGGGCCAAGATCGCCCGCATAGTTGGCGCCAAGGAAGAGGACGCGGTGATCTTTACCGGGTCTGGCGCTACAGCGGGTCTCAACCGGCTGGTTAGTCTGCTGGGAGTGCAAGAGGCTAATCAGCCGGTCGTTTTGATCGGTCCGTATGAGCATCATTCGAACATTCTGCCGTGGCGTGAAAGCAAGGCGCGGGTGATCGAGATTCCTGAAGCCGTTGATGGTGGTCCCGACATGCAGGCGCTTAAGGCGGCGCTGATCGAACACGCGGATTCCGATCTTGTGATTGGGTCATTCTCAGCGGCGTCAAACGTCACCGGCATCATCACCGACCCTGATCCAGTGACACGGATGCTGAAAGAGCATGGTGCGCTTGCGGTATGGGACTATGCGGGTGGTGGTCCATATCTGCCGATGGACATTGGGCCGGAAGATGCGCGCAAGGACGCGATCGTTGTCTCTCCGCATAAGTTTCCGGGCGGGCCGGGGGCGTCGGGTGTTTTGGTCGTCAACCAATGCGCTGTGAAGCGGACGTGTCCGAGTTGGCCCGGCGGTGGGACCGTCAGTTTTGTTTCGCCATGGCGGCACGACTACAGCGCAGATCTGGCGACGCGGGAAGAGGCGGGTACACCCAATGTTATCGGAGACATTCGTGCAGCTTTAGCCTTCATCGTGAAAGACGCCGTAGGAACGGACGAGATTGCGCGGCGAGAGGCGCTGTATAACCGCATGGCGTTGGATGGATGGTCCGACAACCCCCACCTGACACTGCTTGGCACTGAGAATACGCATCGTTTACCGATCTTCTCGTTCCTTGTGCGTGATCGGAGTGGGCAACCGGTGCACCAGCAGCTGTTTACCCGAATGCTCAGCGATATCTATGGCATACAGGCGCGTGGCGGCTGTGCCTGTGCCGGGCCATATGCGCATCGTTTGCTGGGCATTGATCGTGCCACATCGGATGAGTTGCATGCCTCGTTGTCGGCGGGTGAAGAAATGAAGAAGCCCGGTTGGGTGCGACTGAATTTCTCGTACCTCATGAGTGAAGAAACCGTTCAGTTCATCATCGACAGCGTTAATGACCTGTCGCGCCGGACAGAGGAATTCGTGCCATTCTACAATGCCGACCCTGCAACGGCGCGCTTCAAGGCGGCCTGAAGGAATTGCTGCTTTTCTCAACCCGTTGAGACAGGTATGAGGGGCCAAGTTAGCGGAGCCCCTCATGAACCAGATCACCCCTCAACCCGGCATAATGGACATCGCACTGTATCAGGGCGGTCAGTCCCATGTCGACGGCGTTGCGGATGTCATCAAGCTGAGTTCCAACGAAAACCCGTTTGGGCCAAGCCCCAAGGCGATCGAAGCGGTGCGCGAAAGCGCGGCTTCGCTGCATCGTTATCCCAGCACCGACCATGCCAGTCTGCGCGCCGCAATTGCTGAACGGCATGGGCTGGATGCCACCCGTATCATCTGTGGTGTCGGCAGTGATGAAGTGTTGCAGTTCGTGGCGCAGGCCTATGCCGGTCCGGGGGATGAGGTGATATATACCGAGCATGGATTTTCCATGTATCCGATCATCGCACGCATGGCTGGCGCGACCCCGGTCATGGTGTCCGAGCGGGATCGCCGGGTGGACGTAGATAGCATCCTTGCTGCGGTCACTGGGCAAACACGGATTGTCTTTGTGACCAATCCGGGAAATCCTACTTCAACCATGATCTCAGACGCCGAATTGCAGAGGTTGGCGGACGCATTGCCAGCCGATTGCCTGATGGTGCTGGATGGTGCGTATGCCGAATTTGTCGATGGTTTCGATGGAGGCGCAGGGCTGGTGGACCGGTTTAGCAATGTCATCATGACCCGGACGTTTTCGAAAGTGTACGGTCTAGGTGGGATGCGCGTTGGCTGGGGCTATGCGGCGAAAGAGATTATTGATGTGCTGAACCGCGTTCGTCAGCCGTTCAACCTGTCGCTGACGGCTCTTGCGGCGGCCGAGGCCGCCGTGCGGGATGAGGAATATCTGCGGTTCTGTCTATCTGAAAATTCACGCCTCCGGATTTGGTTGTCTGATGAACTGGCGAAGGTTGGCGTCGCATCCGATGTGTCATGCACGAATTTCATCCTCGCCCGCTTTGCTGACAGGGCCGAGGCGGAAGCCTGCGATGACTATTTGAAAACGCAGGGTTTGATCGTGAGGCGGGTCGCGGGCTACAACCTGCCAAACGCGCTGCGGATCACCGTAGGTGACGAAATCGGCTGTGGCCGCGTGGTTGCAGCGATTGCTGCGTTCAAAGGGGGCGCTGCATGAGCCAGATTTACGACCGTGTTGCGCTGATCGGGTTGGGCCTGATTGCATCGTCCATGTTCTGGGCGATCAAACGGGCTGGGCTTGCGGGCGAAGTGACGGGCTATGCGCGATCCGAGGCAACCCGCGAGACGGCGCGCCAGATCGGCCTTTGTGACCGGGTTTGCGAGACCGCGGAAGAGGCGGTCGAGGGTGCTGATCTGGTGGTTCTGTGTGTTCCGGTTGGCGCAATGGGACCGGTAGCGCAGCAGATTGCGCCGGTTCTGAAATCCGGTGCCACCGTTTCAGACGTGGGGTCGGTAAAGCGTCACGTGATTGACGCCGTCTCACCACACATACCTGATGGCGTTCATTTCATTCCGGCGCACCCACTGGCCGGGACCGAGCATTCCGGGCCTGAATCGGGTTTCGCCGAACTGTTCGACAACCGTTGGTGCCTGTTGTTGCCGGTCGAAGATTCCGATCCGGATGCGATCGCTCGCCTGCGGGCTTTGTGGGAGGGTCTGGGATCGAATGTCGATGAAATGGATGCCGCGCATCATGATTTGGTGCTGGCGGTCACCTCGCACGCACCTCACCTGATTGCCTATACGATGGTGGGTGTTGCGGATGATCTCCGGCGGGTTACAGACACCGAAGTCATCAAGTATTCGGCAGCTGGTTTCCGCGATTTCACCCGCATCGCGGCTTCGGACCCGACGATGTGGCGTGATGTGTTTCTGACCAACAAAGACGCAACGCTGGAGATTCTGGGCCGGTTTACGGAAGAGCTCTTTGCGCTACAGCGGGCCATCCGAACAGGTGACGGAGAGCAATTGTTCGACTACTTTACGCGCACACGGGCGATCCGCCGCGGCATCATTGATGCGGGCCAGGATACGGATGCGCCAGATTTCGGGCGGGGAAAAACATCGACATGAGAAAGATCGGTTGCAGCCATTTGATTTTCTGCGTTGCTTTGGCGGCAACGACTGCAAATGCGGCGGCGCCTGAGACTTCTATTGTGCCGTTGACGCGCCCGGAAACCACCCAAGCGATGGTGGCAATCGTCACCCCCAACATCCGGCCGGTGCTACGGCCCGCTTCGCCGCAGGTAACGGCCGCTGCAGCCCGTCCCGCTGAATTACCATTGCTCGGGCCCGAGAATTCGATCCGCCCGTTTGTGCGCCCGGAAGAATTGGAACAACGCGTCTTTCTTAAGAAACGCAAGCTGCGTAAGGGTTCAGTCTGTGGCGATATCGATATTCAGGGTAAGCCGGTTGGACGTGTGAAGGGCAAGATCAAAGCCTGCGGGATTAAGGATGCAGTGCAAATCACCTCAGTATCGGGGGTCGGGCTGAGCCGCCCAGCGACGATGGATTGCGGCACTGCACAGGCGCTGAACAATTGGGTCGACAAAACTGTAAAGCCCACGTTCAAACGCCGAGGTCCGGTGGTCGAGCTACAGGTCGCCGCGCATTACGCCTGTAGAACACGTAACAACCGTAAAGGGGCGCGGATCTCTGAGCATGGTAAAGGGCGCGCCATCGACATTTCGGGCTTCAAGATGGCCGATGGTGAGGTGGTGACGGTTTTAAATGGCTGGCGCAAAAATCCGACCAAGAAGCAACTGACCAAGGTTTGGCGCGGCGCGTGTGGGCCATTTGGCACGGTTCTCGGACCAAACTCTGATCGCTACCATCGGGATCATTTCCACCTAGACACCGCGCGCTACCGCAGCGGCACCTATTGCCGTTAACGCAGCACCAGTCTCGGGGCAGGACCAAGGGGCAACGGACCTAAGGCGACGAACCCATCTCTGAAATTCAGCTGTAAATCCAGCGCATTTGGGTTGCCACCCAGTCCAGCCATGAAGCCCAATGCGCGGGTCACAGGATCGACTGCCTGATCCGGCAGCGCACCTGCGGCGTTTGCCATCGCGATCATGTCGCGCCAGTTTTCGGCTTTCATCGCAATTTCACCCGTTGGAATGCCCTGTTCGTCAACTTCCAGTTCGCCGGTGGCGAACAGACGCAGCTCACCCCATTTCATTTCTGCCAAACGCAGATCAATCGCAACGGGTTGGGGGCGACGCTGCTCAAGTGCGGTGCGGTCCCAGGGTTTGTCGAAAGTGACAAACATATCCATTTCCAGCGTTTCGAACGATTGCGGCAGGGTCGATGCTGAACGCATCAGGCGTCTCAGATCATCGCCGGGGGTAAATCCGTCGATCTTCGCAGTAATCCCATAGCTTTCGGGCGCTCCAGATTGCTCCATCACAAGGCTCAGCGACTGGCCTCCGGCTTGCGGATCACCTTCGGTTGTCAGCAGCCAGCGCTTTGAGGTCAGCGCCATTTTCTCGAGCACCAGCGCGACACCGGGTTGGAGCTGCAATTCGGCTTGTAGCGCTTCGGCCTGAACGGTCGTGGTCTGGTCGAAATAGGAAAGGCGCTGCGGCGTACTGGCAAAGCGCAGCATCTGGCGGCCGGGCCAGATTGCTGGGCTTTGGAACTCGACCCAGTCCGCACTCCACGCCGTTCCGTTGACCGGATCGGCCAAAGCGGGATTATTCAGGCGTGTGATGTGCTGAAATGGATATCCTGCCGTCGACACGTCCGAGAATTCGGCCTGCCAGCCCAGTTCTTGCTGCCGGTCAAACCAACCGGTCAGGGCGTTTCGCAGACCATAACCGGCAACAAACCAGTACGCGCTCCACGCGAGGGCGATAAATACGAAAACGCGTATCAGACGGCGCATGATGAATGGCCCTTTTTCCTGCCTCGGATTTGATGTTTATAGGGCCAAACGGGCAAGGACCAGTGCAATGACGATGTGGGTATTCGGATATGGATCGCTGCTGTGGAACCCGGGCTTTCCGGTGGCACGCAGCGAACGCGCTAAGTTGCACGGATATGCGCGGTCGTTTTGCATGCGCTCTATCCACCATCGCGGCACGGAAGAAGACCCCGGTTTGGTATTGGCGCTGGACGAACAGCCAGACGCGCATTGCACTGGATTGGCGCTTGCTGTCGAGGCAGGTCACGAAGAGCGCACTTTGGCTGAATTGCGTGAGCGTGAGCTGATCTCGTCAGCCTATCTGGAGCGGATGCTGGACGTGCATCTGGACTGCGGGCAGATCGTAAATGCAGTGACTTACGTCATCGATGCTCACCACGTTCAGTATTGCGGCGGTCTTCCATTGGAAGAGCAGGCTCGGATCATCGCCCACGCGGTTGGCGGACGTGGGCCAAATACCGAATATCTCTACAATACTGCCTCGCACTTGACCGAGATCGGACTGCACGACCCTGATCTTGAGTGGTTGTCGCAACGGGTGCGGACAATCAGCGCATAAACTCTTGGCGTCACGGGGCGAACTTCGATAGGTTCAGCCCAGAGCAGACAATACCAGGAGCCACGCGCATGGCGCAGGCACAACAGGGCGTGAGACCACATTTCTCACAACCGATCCGTCAGATTTTGATGATGCTGATCGCAATAGGGCTGTCAGGACTTGGCGTGTTCATGGCGTTGCCATATGTACTGCCGGTTATTCAGGCCAATCTGTATCTTAACGGGTTCATTTTGCTGGTCTTTGTCATCGGTGTCGCTGCCTGTTTTCTGCAGGTCACACAGCTGATCGGATCGGTTCGTTGGATCGAAGCCTTTGCCGGAGGGGTCGAACGTGACGATGTGCGCCCGCCGCAACTGCTTGCCCCACTGGCGTCGTTGTTGAGGGAACGCGGGGCGCGGTCTCAGATCAGCTCTAGCTCTACCCGATCGATCCTCGATTCCGTCGCCGAACGGGTCGAAGAAGAGCGCGAGATCACCCGCTACATCACCAACGTGCTGATCTACCTTGGCCTACTGGGGACATTTTTTGGTTTGGCCACCACTGTCCCCGCCATCGTTGATACGATCCGCAGCCTGAACCCGCAGGAAGGTGAAGAAGGTCTGGCCGTCTTCAACCGTCTGATGACCGGATTGGAAGCGCAGCTGCAGGGCATGGGCGTTGCTTTTGGGTCGTCATTGCTGGGTCTGGCCGGATCCTTGATCGTCGGTTTGCTGGAACTGTTCGCGGGCCATGGCCAGAACCGGTTCTATCGCGAATTGGAAGAATGGTTGTCCTCAATCACCCGCGTTGGCTTTGCTGCGGGCGATGAGGGCGGCGCGGAACTGGCCGTGCTGACCCCAGTACTGGACGCCATGTCTGAACAAATGGATGCACTGCAGGACATGTTCTCGGCGCAAGAAGTTGATCGCACGAACGTCTCGACCAAACTGGGACATTTGGCCGATGTCATCGGGGAAATGAACCAGCGGCAGGCCCAGACCGAAGGCGTAACGGCTGCGCTTGAACGTGTGGCGCTGGGGCAGGACGCTTTGTTGGATCACATGCGCGAACATAGCGCGGGCGAGGGGATCGATGCGGAAAGCCGCATGCGCCTGCGGTCGATGGATGTTCAGTTGCTGCGTATACTCGAAGAAATCTCCGCTGGTCGTCAGGACAGCATGAACGAACTGCGCAAGGATTTTGAGCTGCTGGTCAAAGCGTTGACTTTGCCACGGGGCGCCGTACGTACCCCCCCGGAAGGAGAGTAACCCATGGCGCTGTCCCGCCGCACAGGTCAACGGTTTTCGGGCTCGGTCTGGCCCGGCTTCGTGGATGCGATGACGGGATTGTTGATGGTGCTGACCTTTGTGCTGACCATCTTCATGGTCGTGCAATTTGTGCTGCGCGAAACCATTTCAGGTCAAGAGGATGAACTGACTGCGCTGTCCGACGAAATCGCCGCTCTGGCCGGGGCGCTGGGGCTGGAAGAGCGGGAAAACAGCCGTCTTCAAGCGCGTCTTGGGAACTTGAATGCAACGCTTAATCAGGTCGAAGACGATCTGGCGCAGGCACAAACCCGCATAACCGACTTTGAAGCACAGGTCGCGGCTTTGCTGGCTGATCAGGCGCGTGCGCAGGGGGATATCGCCGCGCTAGAAACGCAACGCGATGAGTTGCTAAATGAACAAGATGCCTTGAATTTGGCACTTGCTCAAAGCAGACAAGAAATCGACGCACAGGCCGAAGCCGCCCGCCTTGCCGCGGCTCGACGCGAAGCACTTGAAGCTCTCGTCGCCGAACTTGAAACCAGCGAAGATGCACAGGCAGCTCAGATATCCGAGCTAGAACAGCAACTGACCGAGGAAGAGGCCGCGCGCCTGGCCGAAGCCGCCGCTGCTGAGGCGTTGCGTGATCGTCTGCAGAATGCAGATGCCGAACTGACGGCAATGACCTTGGCGCTGGAAGCGCAGCGAAAGGAAGCCGAGGATACCCTGACTTTGCTAGCTGCGGCACAGGCTGCCAAGGCAGAGCTTGAGCGTCAGTTCGGTGAGATCAATGCCGAAGAACTGAGGGAACAACTGCAGGCGGCACTGGATGCCCAAACCCAAGCACTAGCAAATGAAGCTGAACAAAGGTCGCTGGCCGAGGAGCGCGCGGCGCTGCTGGCGCTCGCCCGAGAGGCGCTTGCATCGGAACAGGAAATCTCGACCGAAGCGCAACGTCAGACCGCGCTGCTTAATCAGCAGATGGCAGCCCTGCGCAGCCAGTTGGGGTCGCTGCAGGCTTTGTTAGACGACTACGAAGAACGTAATACCGCCGCCGAGATCCAGATACAGACGCTGGGCCAGGATCTGAATGCCGCTCTAGCGCGCGCAGCCTCGGAAGAACGCCGTCGCCGACTGCTGGAAGAGGCTGAACGTATTCGGCTGGAAGCCGAGGCCGAGAAACTGGCGGGCCAAAATCAGGAACTAGCCGCACAGGCCGAGGATTTGCAGCGCTATCGCTCGGAATTCTTCGGGCGACTGCGCGATGTGCTGGGTGATCAGGATGGTGTGCGCATTGAGGGCGACCGCTTCGTGTTCTCGTCGGAGGTGCTGTTTGCCACCGGGTCCGCAAACCTGTCCGCGGAAGGCCGTCAGGAGGTTGCCAAAGTTGCCGATATCCTGCGAAGCGTTGCCGCCGAAATACCCGAGGGGCTGAACTGGGTCATCCGTGTCGATGGGCATACCGATAATGTGCCACTTGCAGGCAGCGGACGATATCGCGACAACTGGGAGCTCAGCCAGGGTCGTGCCCTTTCTGTGGTGCGCTACATGGTTGACGCACTGGGCATTCCACCTGATCGTTTGGCGGCAAACGGGTTCGGAGAATTCCAGCCTGTTAATCCCGCCGACACACCCGAAGCGCGCGCCCAGAATCGTCGGATCGAGTTGAAGCTGACAGAGCGATAAGGCTGGTACGAACCAACTTGGATTACCTGCCAAAAACGAAAAACGCCCACCGAAAAGGTGGGCGTTTTTCGTTATAGAAGCCGTGGGTTAGTCCGCTGTCAAAAGCGGGGGCTTGTCGCCCGGAATGCGGGGCTGATCGGGGCCCAGGATTTCCAGGTTCAGCTCGCCCTTCTTCATCGAGACACGGACCACGCCGCCTTTGGCCAGTTTGCCGAATAGCAGTTCTTCGGCCAGAGGTTTCTTGATGTGCTCCTGAATGACACGGCCTAGAGGACGCGCACCCATCTTGTCATCATAGCCCTTGTCGGCCAGCCATTCGGCGGCACGCGGTGTCAGGTCGATGGTCACGCCACGATCCAGCAACTGTGCTTCCAGCTGCAGGACAAACTTCTCAACGACCTGCAAAATGACCTCTTTCGGTAGTGGTGCAAATGAGATCACAGCGTCCAGGCGGTTGCGGAACTCCGGCGTGAACATACGTTCGATCGCTGCGGTATCCTCACCTTCGCGCCGGTCGCGGCCAAAGCCGATGGCGGCTTTCGCCTGCTCCTGCGCACCTGCGTTCGATGTCATGATCAGGACCACGTTGCGGAAATTCACCGTCCGGCCATTGTGGTCGGTCAATTCGCCGTGATCCATCACCTGCAACAGGATATTGAACACGTCCGGGTGCGCTTTTTCGATCTCATCAAGCAACAAGACGCAATGTGGGTGCTGGTCGACACCGTCGGTCAGCAAACCACCCTGATCAAACCCGACATAACCCGGAGGCGCACCGATCAGACGGCTGACCGCGTGCTTCTCCATGTATTCCGACATGTCGAAACGCAGCAGTTCAACACCAAGCGTGTCAGCCAACTGTTTCGCCACCTCTGTTTTGCCAACACCGGTGGGGCCAGCGAACAGATAGTTGCCGATGGGTTTTTCGGGCTCACGCAGACCGGCGCGCGCCAGTTTGATCGCACTGGACAGCGCTTCGATCGCTTCATCCTGACCAAACACCACGCGTTTCAGCGAGGTTTCGAGATCTTTCAGAACCTCTGCATCATCCTTGGTGACGTTCTTGGGTGGGATTCGCGCAATCTTGGCAACCACCGCCTCGATCTCTTTGACGCCGATGGTCTTGCGACGTTTGCTTTCGGCCAGCAGGTGCTGCGCTGCCCCGGCCTCATCGATCACGTCGATGGCCTTGTCGGGCAGTTTGCGGTCGTTGATATAGCGCGCCGACAATTCGACAGCCGTCTTGATGGCGTCGGCAGTATATTTGATCGAGTGATGCTCTTCGAAATACGGTTTCAGACCGCGCAGAATTTTGACGCTGTCCTCGACCGACGGCTCGTTCACGTCGATTTTCTGGAACCGGCGGCTCAGCGCGCGGTCTTTTTCGAAATGCTGACGGAACTCTTTATACGTGGTCGAGCCCATGGTGCGCAGTTTGCCGCCCTGAAGCGCTGGCTTCAGCAGGTTCGACGCATCCATCGCACCGCCCGAGGTTGCACCCGCTCCGATCACAGTGTGAATCTCGTCGATGAAGAGAACCGCATCAGGGTGCTCTTCCAATTCGGTCACAACCGCTTTCAGACGCTCTTCGAAATCGCCGCGATAGCGAGTTCCCGCAAGCAGGGCGCCCATATCGAGCGAGTAGATAGTGGTTTCCGACAACACGTCCGGGGCCTCGCCCGCAACGATCTTATGCGCCAGACCTTCGGCGATGGCGGTTTTGCCGACACCGGGGTCACCTACCAGCAGCGGGTTGTTCTTGCGCCGGCGACACAGCACCTGAATACAGCGTTCAACCTCGTCCGAGCGTCCGATCAGCGGATCTACATCACCGGCGCGTGATTTGGCGTTCAGATCAACGCAATATTTGCCAAGCGCACTTTCTTTTTGCTCGGCGTCACCAGATGTCGTCTGAGCCTCTTCTTCGGCTTCATCAGCACCCGTTACAGGACGATTCTCTCCATAGGCCGGGTCTTTGGCCACACCATGTGCGATGAAGTTTACCGCGTCATAACGGGTCATGTCCTGCTCTTGCAGGAAATAGGCTGCGTTGCTTTCACGTTCGGCGAAGATGGCCACCAGTACATTGGCCCCGGTCACCTCTGTGCGGCCAGAGCTTTGAACGTGGATCGCGGCGCGCTGAATGACACGCTGGAAGGCTGCAGTCGGTACTGCTTCTGACCCGTCGATATCAGTGACGAGGTTTGACAGATCTTCGTCGATAAATTCGACCAAGGTGCTGCGTAACTCGTCCAGATCGACGCTGCACGCTTTCATGACGCGCACCGCATCGGGTTCTTCCAACAGCGCCAGCAGCAGATGCTCTAGCGTTGCGAATTCATGTCGCCGTTCATTCGCCGCCGCAAGGGCCGCGTGGATGGCTTGTTCAAGTGTGCTCGAGAATGAAGGCACGCGGGTGCTCCTCTGTATTGGGCCGGAAGGGGGCGGGCTGCAGGCCGGATCCCCATCCCAACCATGTCCTCATACTATTAGAGTTTGGTTGATCCCGCCCCGGCTTCAAGGGTTTTCTTTCACTTGACAGTCACATTTGTTGTGACCGTGGCCGTGATTGGGGCTTGAAACGGGTTAAAAGCTGTCTTTTTGGGCTCGAATTTCGGCGAATACGGACACGGGATCAGAGTTTTCCATGCCCAGATGGGCCTGAATCGCCGGGTCAGTGGCCCTTAGAAACGGATTTGTCGCCTTTTCCAGGCCCAAAAGCGAGGGTACCGTGGGTTCTCCGGCAGCGCGGGCGCGATTAATATCGGCCACGCGGTCAAGCAAGGCTGGGTTGTTGGGATCGATGGTCAGGGCGAACTTGGCGTTTGCCTGTGTGTATTCGTGGCCTGAGCACACGATTGTTTCATCGGGCAGGGCCGCCAACTTGCTGAGAGAGGCCCACATTTGCGCAGGCGTGCCCTCGAACAATCGTCCACATCCCAGCGCCATCAGGCTGTCAGCGGTGAATACAACGCCAGTTTGGGGCATGTAGAATGCAATGTGCCCAATTGTATGACCGGACACATCAAGAACCTCGACCGGCTCACCGCCGATATAAAATGTGTCACCTTCAACCACCGCCTGATCAAGTTTTGGCAAGCGATGCTCATCTGCTTTTGCGCCGATCACACGCGCGGGCTGTTTCGCTAGAATGCCGCTCAGCCCGTCCACATGATCCCAATGATGATGTGTCAACAACACATGGCTTAGCTGCCAGCCGCGCGAATCCAGTTCAGCCAGAATCGGAGCTGCCTCTGGCGCATCGATCAAGGCAGTCTCACCGCTGGCCGGATCATGGGCGAGAAAGGCGTAATTATCGCTGAGGCAAGGAATGGTAACGATCTCAAGAGGCATGGCCTTTTGCCCTTTCATTGCTAGACTGCGCCCAGCTAAGCCGATTGACCGGGTGTCCGCAATGCATCTTGATGTGCAGGATCTGAGGAATTTCTACTATCGCAGCACCCTGGGTCGCGCGGCCCAGGCAGCGATCCGTGGTCGGTTGGTGGATCTTTGGCCCGAAGCCAAGGGGCAAACTGTGGTCGGATTTGGTTTTGCCGTACCTTTATTGCGGCCTTACCTCAAAGATGCGCGCCGTGTGATTGGTCTTATGCCTGGTCCGCAGGGTGTAATGCCATGGCCTGCGGGGATGCCCAATGTTTCCGTTCTGACCGAAGAGACGATGTGGCCAATCGAAACTGGCCATGTGGATAAACTCGTGGTGATGCATGGTTTGGAAACTTCAAACCGACCCAGCCAATTGCTGGAAGAATGCTGGCGCGTTCTGGGGCCCGGAGGGCGTGTGCTATTTGTCGTACCGAACCGGGCCGGGCTTTGGTCGCGCTCAGACCGGACACCGTTTGGCTTTGGGCAGCCCTATTCAACGACCCAATTGGAAAACCAATTGCGCGCGCACCACTTCGTCCCTGAAAATCATTGCTCGGCGCTTTACCTGCCGCCTTCGTTCCGTAGGTTCTGGCTAAAATCGGGCAGCCTGATCGAGAAGACTGGGCAACGCATCCCAACCGTTATGGCCGGAGGCGTGCTTATGGTTGAGGCCAGTAAACTCATTCGCCCGCCTAGCGGAAGCGTTACCAAAGACACAGCGAAGCGCCCGATCAAAGCGTTGGATGGTTTGTTAAAGCCTGCGTGACAGTCCGGCGCATTTTGAACGGAAAAAATGCGGGAAAAAGGTCACAGGAATCGCAAAAACCTGCATATTCGTAACATTTTTCAACTGCCCCAATCGGTCCAAAGGGTCGCAGTTGGGTTAAGTGTATGAAAAATAATAATTTGTGGATAAAACTGTTACCGCTATAGCGTATTGCTTGGTTGGAACACCTCTGCTACATCCCCGGTGATTTTGATCCCCGCCCTAAATGGACGGGGTTTCCTCACGCCCCAAGGTAGCGGCCGCTACTCAAAATCGGGGCCTCAAATATCGGAAGGGTGGACGTGTCCGAACCAGCTTCGATTTCCACTGGCATCGCCGAGCGCTATGCCACCGCGATCTTCGAGATCGCCAAAGAGAATAATGACCTTGCAGGTCTGGAAAGCGGAATCAACGATCTGGCAGCCGCATTGGGTGATAGCGCAGAATTGCGCGACCTGATCGCATCGCCTTTGGTTTCGCGCGCCGAACAGGAAAGCGCAATCACTGCTGTTGCTGACAAGATGGGCCTACATGCCATCCTGCGCAATACGTTGGGTCTGATGGCGCAGAAACGTCGTCTGTTCGTTGTACCGCAACTGGTGCAGGTTCTGCGCGACATGCTGGCTGACGAGCGTGGCGAGGTGACCGCCGATGTCGCCTCGGCCAAGGCGCTCACCAAGACCCAAATGGATAAACTGTCCAAGACGCTGTCCGAGCGTGTGGGCAAGACCGTGACAATCAATGCGACCGTTGATGAAAGCCTCATCGGCGGTCTTGTCGTTAAAGTGGGCTCGAAAATGATCGATAGCTCGATCCGTTCGAAGCTGAACTCCCTACAGAATGCAATGAAAGAGGTCGGATAAATGGGAATCCAAGCTGCAGAGATTTCTGCAATCCTGAAGGACCAGATCAAGAGTTTTGGTCAGGAAGCCGAAGTGGCCGAGATCGGCCGCGTGCTGAGCGTCGGTGACGGGATTGCCCGTGTATACGGCCTGGACAATGTGCAAGCCGGTGAGATGGTCGAATTCCCCGGCGGCATCATGGGTATGGCGCTGAACCTGGAAAGCGACAACGTCGGTGTTGTTATCTTCGGTTCTGACCGTGACATCAAAGAAGGTGACACTGTTAAGCGCACCAACTCGATCGTGGACGTTCCGATCGGTGACGAGCTGCTGGGCCGCGTTGTTGACGGTCTGGGCAACCCGCTGGACGGCAAAGGCCCGATCAACGCGACCAAGCGTGGCGTTGCAGACGTTAAAGCGCCGGGCATCATTCCGCGTAAATCGGTTCACGAGCCGATGGCAACCGGCCTGAAATCGGTTGACGCAATGATCCCAATCGGCCGTGGCCAGCGTGAGCTGATCATTGGTGACCGTCAGACCGGTAAAACCGCCGTTGCTCTGGACGCGATCCTGAACCAGAAAGTTTACAACGACGCAGCAGGCGACGACGAGTCGAAGAAGCTGTACTGCGTGTACGTTGCGATCGGTCAGAAGCGTTCGACCGTTGCTCAGCTTGTGAAGAAACTGGAAGAGTCCGGTGCGATCGACTACTCGATCGTTGTGGCGGCAACCGCGTCCGACCCGGCTCCGATGCAGTTCCTGGCACCTTACGCCGCGACCGCGATGGCCGAATACTTCCGTGACAACGGCCGCCACGCGCTGATCATCTATGATGACCTGTCGAAGCAGGCTGTGTCCTATCGTCAGATGTCGCTGCTGCTGCGCCGTCCGCCCGGACGTGAAGCCTATCCTGGCGACGTTTTCTACCTCCACTCGCGTCTGTTGGAACGTTCGGCAAAGCTGAACGAAGACTTCGGTGCGGGCTCGCTGACCGCTCTGCCGGTTATCGAAACTCAAGGTGGTGACGTTTCGGCGTTTATTCCGACCAACGTGATCTCGATCACCGACGGCCAGATCTTCCTGGAAACCGAACTGTTCTACCAAGGCATCCGCCCTGCTGTGAACACCGGTCTGTCGGTTTCGCGTGTGGGCTCCTCGGCTCAGACCAACTCGATGAAGTCGGTTGCCGGTCCGGTTAAGCTGGAGCTGGCTCAGTACCGCGAAATGGCTGCGTTTGCGCAGTTCGGTTCCGACCTCGACGCCGCGACCCAGCAGCTGCTGAACCGTGGTGCGCGTCTGACCGAGCTGATGAAACAGCCGCAGTACTCGCCGCTGACCAACGCCGAAATCGTCTGCGTTATCTTCGCCGGTACCAACGGTTACCTCGACAAGATCGACGTGTCCGATGTTGGCCGATACGAAGCCGGCCTGCTGGCGCACCTGCGTGGCAAGCACGCGGATCTGCTTCAGTGGATCACGGACGAAGATCCCAAGATCAAGGGTGACGCTTCCGACAAGATCAAGGCTGCGCTGGACGAATACGCCGCAACCTTCGCTTAAGGGAGAGGCGGGCATATGCCAAATCTTAAGGACCTTAAAAACAGGATCGAGTCGGTCAAATCGACCCGCAAGATCACCAAGGCCATGCAGATGGTCGCGGCAGCAAAACTGCGCCGCGCCCAGGAATCTGCCGAAGCCTCGCGTCCCTATGCCGAGCGGTTCAATGCCGTGATGGCGGGGCTGGCGGCTTCGGTCGGGGGCAGCGACAGCGCCCCCAAGCTGCTCCGTGGCACGGGCAGTGATGATGTCCATCTGCTGGTTGTCATGACAGCTGAACGCGGCCTGTGTGGCGGCTTCAACTCGAACATCGCCAAGCTCGCTCGCCAAAAGGCGGACGAGTTGCGCGCCAAAGGCAAGACGGTCAAGGTTTTGACCGTCGGCAAAAAAGGCCGCGACGCGCTCAAGCGTGATTTTAGCGATCTGTTCGTTGGACATATCGACCTGAGCGAGGTCAAGCGTCTGGGGTATTCCAACGCGCAAGACATCGCCAAGGACGTCCTGTCTCGTTTCGACGGGGGTGAGTTCGACGTTGCCACGATCTTCTACTCGAAGTTCGTCAACGTTGTGACCCAGATCCCGACGGCACAGCAGGTCATCCCCGCCTCGTTCGAAGACGAAGCGACGGGTGACGACAGCGGTGCGGTATTCGACTACGAGCCCAGCGAAGAGGCCATCCTGGCCGACCTGCTGCCCAAGGGGGTTGCCACCGCGATCTTCTCGGCTCTGCTCGAAAACGGAGCGTCTGAACAGGGTGCACGGATGTCCGCAATGGACAACGCGACACGCAACGCGGGTGAGATGATCGACAAGCTGACGATCCAGTTCAACCGCTCGCGTCAGGCCGTGATCACCAACGAGCTGATTGAAATTATTTCCGGCGCCGAAGCGCTGTAGAGACATACCGGAGACGAAACATGGCGAATGCAAAAGGCAAAGTCACACAGATCATCGGGGCCGTCGTCGACGTGCACTTCGAAGATCAGCTGCCTGAAATTCTGAACGCGCTGGAAACCACCAACAACGGCAAGCGCCTGGTGTTGGAAGTTGCTCAGCACCTGGGTGAAAACACCGTCCGTACCATCGCGATGGACGCGACCGAGGGTCTGGTCCGCGGCGAAGCCGTGACCGACACTGGCGCACCGATCTCGGTTCCGGTTGGTAACGCCACTCTGGGCCGCATCCTGAACGTGGTTGGCGAGCCGATCGACGAAAAAGGCCCGGTTGAAGCAACCGAAGCCCGTGCGATCCACCAGCCCGCACCGACTTTTGACGAACAGTCGACCGAGTCGGAAGTTCTGGTAACCGGCATCAAGGTTGTTGACCTGCTGGCCCCATACGCCAAAGGCGGTAAGATCGGCCTGTTCGGCGGCGCCGGCGTTGGTAAAACCGTTCTGATCATGGAACTGATCAACAACATCGCAAAAGTGCACTCGGGCTTCTCGGTGTTCGCGGGTGTTGGTGAACGGACCCGTGAAGGCAACGACCTGTACCACGAGATGATCGAATCGAACGTTATTAAACCGGACAACCTGTCGGAATCGCAGGTGGCCCTGGTTTACGGTCAGATGAACGAACCTCCGGGTGCGCGTGCGCGTGTTGCTCTGACCGGTCTGACCCTGGCCGAGCAGTTCCGCGACCAGTCCGGTACTGACGTTCTGTTCTTCGTCGACAACATCTTCCGCTTCACGCAGGCGGGTTCCGAGGTTTCGGCTCTGCTGGGTCGTATTCCTTCGGCGGTGGGCTACCAGCCGACCCTGGCCACCGACATGGGTGCCCTGCAGGAACGCATCACCTCGACCAAGTCGGGCTCGATCACCTCGGTTCAGGCGATCTACGTGCCTGCGGACGACCTTACCGACCCTGCGCCGGCAACCTCGTTTGCGCACTTGGACGCGACCACCGTTCTTAACCGCGCGATCTCGGAAAAGGGTATCTACCCTGCGGTTGACCCGCTCGACTCGACCTCGCGTCTGCTCGACCCGGCCATCGTTGGTGAAGAGCACTACAAGGTTGCGACCGACGTTCAGCAAATCCTTCAGCGCTACAAGTCGCTGCAGGACATCATCGCCATCCTCGGCATGGACGAACTGTCGGAAGAAGACAAACTGACCGTTGCCCGTGCCCGTAAGATCGAGCGCTTCCTGTCGCAGCCGTTCGACGTGGCCGAAGTCTTTACCGGTTCGCCGGGCGTTCAGGTTCCTCTGGATGTGACCATCGCGTCGTTCAAAGCGGTTGTCGCTGGCGAATACGATCACTTGCCCGAAGCGGCCTTCCTGATGGTTGGCGGCATCGAAGAAGTGATCGCCAAAGCGGAGAAGATGGCCGCAGAAGCCGCCTAAGGAGTATCCCTGATGGCAAACACGATGCAATTCGACCTCGTCAGCCCCGAGCGGAGCCTTGCTTCGCTCGAGGCCACCGCGGTCCAGATTCCCGGCGCGGACGGGGACATGACGGCAATGCCCGATCATGCCCCCACAATTACAACTCTGCGCCCGGGCATCCTGAAGGTCGAAGCACCCCAAGGCTCCAGCGAATACCTGGTCACCGGTGGGTTTGCTCAGATCAATGGTGATGGCCTGTCGGTTCTGGCCGAAAAAGCCATCCCAGTTGCCGAAGTAACACGTTCGCATCTGGACGATCTGATCGCCGAGGCCCGCGCTTCGCACGAGGCGGCCAAGGCCGGTGAAGATCAGACGATCGTCGACGATGCTGCAAAGTTGCTGGCTGACATGGAAGCCCTAGGAACGCATATGAGCCTGTAAGGGTTCATGACATTCTGATCACTTGGAACGGCCCCGTATCCGCGGGGCCGTTTTTTTGTCGTGATTTTGCCATTCGCTGAAGTTAAGCTGCAGGAATTGAACAATAAAAGACGATAGATGAAAAAGTTTCAAACCCATCCCATCGGCATTGATCAGGGCGAGGAGGTCTTGTTTTCCGATTTCGCCGATGGTGGCGTGATGTGGACTGGTGAGGGCCCGCGTGAGCGTCGCGTAAGCATCCGTTTTTCAGAAGTGTTCCGCTCTGAGCCAATCGTCCAGATAGGCGTGGTGCTTTGGGATGTGGATACGTCTTCCGCTTTACGCGCTGAAGTTCAGGCCGAAGATATAACGCCGGTAGGATTCAATGCGGTGTTTCGCACCTGGTCTGATACGCGTATCGCCAGAATTCGGGTGAACTGGACCGCAATTGGAGATGTTTCGCATGAAGACGATTGGGACATTTCGTGAAGCAGGCCTGTTCGTGAGATAAGATTGCGCACCTTCGCGCGTCGTCCCATAGAGAAGACTGGCCACCCCAAATAGCGGCTAACGCAACCGGAGGATCTTACAGGTGTTTGCACGAGATCATATCGAATACGAGGCCCTGGACCTTCCGGATCGTATGGACTTGTCTGATGAAGAAATGCTGGCCGAAGCGCGAGCGTTCTACGACAAGATGAAACGCCGCCATACCGTGCGTGACTATTCGGACCGGCCCGTCGAGCGCACGGTCATCGAAGAGTGCATTCGCGCAGCCGGAACAGCGCCCTCAGGAGCCAATCATCAGCCCTGGCACTTTGTGGCAATCTCGAACCCTGAGATGAAGCGCCGTATTCGGGAAGAAGCGGAAGCTGAAGAGCGCAGGTTTTATGAAGGCGGTGCCGGGGATGAATGGCTGAAGGCGCTTGAACCAATCGGGACTAACGATCAGAAGCCGCATCTGGAAGACGCACCGTGGCTGATAGTGATTTTCGCCCAACGTTGGGGTCATTTCGCTGATGGAGATCGGTTCAAAAACTACTACGTGCCTGAAAGCACGGGCATTGCCACGGGCTTTTTGTTGACGGCGCTGCACCATGCAGGGCTGGTATCGCTGACCCACACACCCAACCCGATGAAATTCCTGAATAAACTGCTAAACCGCCCTGATCATGAAAAACCTATTATGATCGTAGCTGTAGGCCACCCGCAAGACGACGCGAAGGTGCCAAAAGTTGCAAAGATGAAAAAACCGTTGGAAGAAATCATGACGGTCGCCGAATAGGCAGGCCGTCATGAATTCAGACATTATCAATAGTAGTCAGCAGTTTTTTTGATCAATCCATATGATAAAGTGACTCGTAGATCGGCGTCAGTGTCTTGTCTTCGAACAGCGATGATACGCTGGTGCCATTCCAAATGTTCAGGATCGCCTGCGTAAAGATCGGCGCGGTGGGCACGATGCGGATATTGGCGGCCTTGTTGATCTCAGCCGTAGGCTGGATCGTGTCCGATAGGACCAGAGATTTCATCACCGAATTGGTCACACGTTCAACCGCCGGTCCACTCATGACACCGTGGGTGATGTAAGAGTGCACTTCCTTGGCACCGTTATCCATCAGCACCTGAGCAGCTTTGCACAGAGTGCCAGCAGTATCGCAAATGTCATCGACGATCAGGCAGATTTTGTCTTTCACGTCACCAATGACAGTCATCTCGGCCACTTCGCCTGCCTTTTCGCGGCGCTTGTCGACGATCGAAAGGGGCGCATTGATGCGTTTGGCCAATTCACGGGCACGTGCAACACCGCCGACATCCGGCGAGACCACCATCAGGTCGTCCATCTGATCCTTGAATTGTTTCTTCACATCCAGGGCAAAGATCGGAGAGGCATAAAGGTTGTCCACCGGCATGTCGAAAAAGCCCTGAATCTGGGCTGCGTGCAGATCCATAGTTAGAATCCGTTCGATACCCGCACCAGTCAGCATGTTTGCCACCAGCTTGGCGCTGATTGGTGTGCGCGCCTTGGTGCGGCGGTCCTGACGGGCGTACCCGAAATACGGAATGACAGCGGTGATCCGGGCTGCGGATGAACGGCGCAGCGCATCTGCGATGATCAGCAGCTCCATCAGATTGTCATTGGCGGGGTTCGAGGTTGGTTGAACGATAAACATATCCTCACCGCGCACATTCTCGAAAACCTCGACGAAAATCTCTCCGTCGTTGAACCGTTCGACCCGAGCATCGACCAGCCCCTGGTCAACGCCGCGATGCAGGCTCATGCGACGTGCAATGGTTTCGGCAAGCGGAAGATTGGCGTTCCCAGCGATAAGCTTGGGTTCGTGAAGTGTCGGCATCGGCTGATTTTCCCCGGGCAGCAGTGGCAATGTGACAGATTCGTGATGTTGACACCGCTTAGCATGGGTCTACCGTCCCGCAAAGATAACGCAGCGGAGAAAGTGAACATGGCCCAGATTGACTACTTTTTTGCGACACTCTCGCCCTATTCCTATCTGGCGGGAATGCGCCTTGAAGAGATCGCGGCAAAACACGGTGCGACGATCAACTATAAACCATTGGATATTGTTGCCCTGTTCGGCCGGACAGGTGGAACACCACCAAAAGACCGACATATATCTCGCATCGAATACCGCGCGCAGGAATTGGTGCGCCAAGCGCGCAATCTGGATATGCCGTTGAACCTGCAGCCTGCGCACTGGCCGACGAACATGGCACCGTCCTCTTACGCTGTGATCGCAGCAGTACAGGATGGATCAGGTGATGTGGGTAAACTTTGCCATTCCTTCTTGCGTGCCTGCTGGGCAGAAGAAAAGGACATCTCTGATGATGGCGTGATCCGGGATTGCTTGGAACAGGCAGGATTTAATCCAAATCTAGCTGATAGTGGCCTGTTGGTAGGTGCGGAAACCTACGCCGCAAATCTGGAAGAAGCCGTGGACCGGGGTGTTTTCGGGGCACCATTTTACATCACACCGGACGATCAGAGGTTCTGGGGACAGGACCGTCTTGATGATCTGGACAAGCATCTGGCTGAGTTGAAATAGCCGGGGCAGGGAGGCACGGCTACAAGAGGTTCAGAAACCGATCGATCTGGTCGGTTTCGATGGACCAGTCACAGACAAGGCGGCAGGCCAGCATCTCGTCTTCGTCCTCACCGTCCAACGTATCGCCCCACAGGTGATAGACGGCGCCGGCCTCGTGCAGGCGCTTGTGTTGGCTGCGGGGAAAGCTTGCGAAAATCATGTTTGCCTGGGGTTCATGCAGGAATTCTGCCCCGACTGCCCGTAGACCATCCGCCAATCGCGCGCAATTGGCATTCGCTTTGCGAGCTGATTTCAGCCACAGGTCATCCTGCAGATAAGCAGCCATCTGGGCCGACAGATAACGGTGCTTGGAAAACAGGTGCGC
Organism: Ruegeria sp. AD5; assembly: GCF_056542345.1. NCBI lineage: Bacteria > Pseudomonadati > Pseudomonadota > Alphaproteobacteria > Rhodobacterales > Roseobacteraceae > Ruegeria > Ruegeria sp. AD5. The sequence continues at coordinate 350,955 of NZ_JBQFZR010000001.1, read as the reverse complement.
CCCGCGCTTGCGTCGCAGCTCGAACTCCCAAGCTTTGCTTTCGTCGAAGAAGATTACGGCCTCGACACCCATCAGCCCGTTTTTGGTGCCGCCAAAGCTGACTGCGTCAACACCAGATTTCCACGTCATCTCTGCCGGTGAGCAATTCAAAGCGACCAGAGCGTTAGTGAAGCGTGCACCATCCATATGCACCGGCAACCCATACTTCTTGGCAACGCCACACAAGGCTTGAAGTTCGGCAAGCGAGTAAACCGAGCCACGCTCGGTCACCTGAGTGATCGAGACAGGCCCGCGCTGCGGACCATGCACGCCGCGGGTTTCTTCCCCCTCAATGGACTTGGTCAATGCTTCGGGGGTCATCTTGTCGCCACCCGGCACCAGAGTCAGTTTCGCGCCGGTGTAGAATTCGGGGGCATTGCACTCATCCTCATGGATATGAGCAACGGGTGAACAGAACACGGTTTCCCACGGCTTGCTCAGCGTTGCTAACGCCAGTGAATTAGCTGCCGTTCCCGTAGCGACCAGATAAACTGCCGCACCCGGTGCTTCGAAAATGCCGCGGATTTGGTCGCGCACTTCGTTCATCAAGGTGTCGGCGCCATAAGCCATCTGATAGCCCTGATTGGCTTCGGCCAATGCGGCCAGAACTTCGGGATGAACAGGCCCGGAATTATCAGAGGCAAAATGCATTAATTCGGCTCCTCGATGATGTAGTCTTCCCACTCTTCCATGGGCGTTTCGAATTCAGATACGGTTCGCCGCTGCACGGAGACTCCGGCGGTGTGAACGCTTTCAGGCGTACCTGATAGCAAAGGGTGCCAGTCGTAAAGCGGTTTGCCTTCCCAGAGCAGTCGATAGGCGCAAGTCTGCGGCAGCCAATAGGCATGGTTGTCGATGTTATCGGGTGTCATGACGATGCATTCGGGCACGAATTGGTGGCGGATATCATATTGGGTGCACCGGCAAGTTTCGTCATCCAGCAGGCGACAGGCAACACAGGTCAATGCGACCTCGCCCGTATCTTCGTCTTCCAGCTTGTTCAGACAGCATTTGCCGCAACCATCGCACAGTGCCTCCCACTCACGCTGGTTCATCTTGCGCAGCGGCTTGCGTTCCCAGAATCGGGGCGCGAGGCCAGCTCGATCGATTGGATCCGTAGTCATGTACTGGCCAGTATCTCTCTCGCGCGCGCGCAATCGGCATCCATCTGCGAGATCAACCCGTCAAGGCCGTCGAATGTCATTTCGGGCCGCAGATAGTCGACCAGACCAACGGACAGCGTGGCACCGTAAAGATCACCTGAGAAATTGAACAGAAATGTCTCGATGTTAGGAACCTCGCCTTGGAACATGGGCCGGGTCCCGACCGATGCCGCCCCGTGATAGCTGCCCTGATGCGGGCCATCCAGGACGTCGACCAAAACTGCATAAACGCCGAATCTCGGAGGGTGTAGTCCTTCGATCGACATATTGGCTGTCGGGTACCCCAACTCTCGTCCGCGTTGCTCGCCTCCGACGACCTCACCTTCAATCCGGTGCCAGTGCCCCAGCATTGTTGCCGCATCGCGCGGGCGCCCCTCTGACAGAGCTGTCCGGATCGCAGTCGACGAAACCACATTCTCGGTGCGCTCCAACAGGGGCGCGATGGTCACACCGAACCCCATCTCTTCGCCAAAGCGAACCAGGTCCTGAGGGTTACCGCTGCGCCCTTTGCCAAAACAAAAATCGGCACCCACGACAACATGAGAAAGCCCCAGACCATCGCATATGACATTCCTCGCAAAAGCTTCGGGCGTCATACCCGCGAGCGTTGAATTAAAAGGCAGTTCATAAAGCTTCTGCACGCCGAGTTTTTCCAGCCGGTGCGCGCGCGCATTGCCGCGCATCAGACGAAAGGGCGGTGCCTCTGGGGCAAAATACTCTCGTGGATGCGGCTCAAATGTCATGACTCCCAGTGGCGCATTCAATTCAGCATTGCGCGCCAACTCGATGACGGATTGATGGCCAAGATGAACACCGTCAAAGTTCCCGATGGCGACACTTGCGCCTCGGTCTTCTGGTTCAACAAACTGGAAGTCCCGGATGATAAGCATGCGGCTTGCCTAGCGGGACTGCCGTTCAGGTTCAAGCATCTGATTGTGGCGGTGCTTCAATACAGCAGTTTCGCCGGATTTCTGTTTCAGTGTGTTCCGTCATGCAGGCGCGAATGCGCCAATCGGGAGCGTTCTCCGTCTCTGCAAGGCCCAGACCACCAATATGACGCCAATCGAGGCATAGCCATCGATTGCATAATGGAATCCGATATAGACCGAGCAGAATAATACGGCGAGCAGAAACGCGAAGCCGGGCAGAAACAGAAAGGCGCTACGTTCAGTCATGTAAAGGGCGATAACGGTTGCCATCCCGACATGAAGTGATGGAAATGCTGAAATCCCAGTTGCAAAATTCTGCGAGTTACTGATGTAGTCGTTCCAAAGCAAAGCTTGGACTTGCCCAAGAATGCTCTCGGAAATCCCTGTATCATTGAGTGCTCGTGTCAGGCCAGCGAAGCGACTGTCATCAAACAGCAAATCGTAGTAGACGGGCCCGACCGAACTGAATCCAAGCGCCAAAATGTTGCCAAGTAAAATCCAGCATACGCAGTACAATACCAGGTAACGATGGCTACGAGGCTTGTCGCCATCGGTGAGTGCGATAAGCACTGGCAGGAAGAATGCGGGCAAGGCCCACATTTTCACATAGACGACCTCGACCATAGCTGGCGTAATATTTGCGGATACGCGATGTGTGATTTCCCACGGATCAATCCCGAAGTGGAGGAATTTGTCGACGTCCGCCAGAAGAGGGTCGGCGTAAAAGGGAACCACGTAAGGGATGGATGTTTTTGTTATTGAAAATGCGGCACAGAACATCAGGCTACCGAAGAACGCATATGCCGTATTAGCGGCTTTGACCTTCCAGTTTTGTTGCCGACTAACATACAACAATATCAATAGTGGAATCCCGGCGAACTTTAGATAAAGCACAAACTTAACAACTCGGGCGAGCAGCTTGGTGGTTTCGTAGTTCAGTGCTATGCTGGCATTGTCACGGACAAGGAGTGCCAAGGCGATTGAGAAAACGGCGTAACAAAATGAAAATAAAAAGAAAATTCTCATAAATAGTTGCTCTGGCGCTAATGAACGGCCCAGAATTAGGAGCGCAATTCGGCGACAATGTGGCTAAAGTTTGGGCTTTTGTCGGTAAATTGTAAAATCTACGACTGGAGTGTGGCTGCTGGAAATGTCAGTCGAACTTGCGGCTCGGAGCCAGCACCATGGCCTCACCCACCAGCACTTTCTTTCCGTTAACTGCGCAGTGGCAATCCAGCTTAACCCGGCGTTTGGCGAAATCGATATCGATCACCTTGACCTCGGCATAAACCATGTCGCCCGGACGCACCGGCGCCAGAAATTTAAGCGATTGTCCCATGTACACGGTTCCATGTCCGGGCAGCTGCTCTCCGATAACCGCAGAGATCAGGCCAGCGGTCAGCATGCCATGCGCAATACGTCCTTCGAAAATCGTATCGCGGGCATAGTCATCATCCAGATGAACCGGATTCCGGTCGGTCGATACTTGAGCGAACATCTCGATATCTTCATCGGTCACGACTTTGCGCAAGTGCCGTGACATGCCCATTTCGATGTCTTCGATGCAAATCGTTCCGCGCGGAAGGTTGTCCAACATGCTGCCCTCATTCGAGATCGAAAGAGCAACAAAAGACCATCATCTGCCGCTCGTCGGCAACTTTATTACTTCGCAGTTGCAGAAAATCAAGTCTTTTTTGCTATCTCAGGCGACCAATCGAATAGGTTGGATTGATCTGTTCCTTCTCGTTATGAGCTTTCAACGCGTCTTCGTCTGGATGATGTGATGTTTTGGTTTCTGCGGCTGCCAAACCGCCGGTGATGAAGAGGGTATCAATGCCTTCCCCCATGCCTCCAGCGATATCTGTTTGCGGCCCGTCCCCTATGGCAAGTATTTCAGAATCCGACACATCAACCCCAATCGCCTGCAACCTGCGCCGGGCCAGATCGTAGATGGGCGGGTGTGGCTTACCGAAATATAGGCTTTCACCACCCATCTCGGTATAAAGTCGGGCCAAAGCACCTGCGCACCATTCGCGCGTTTCGCCTCGGTCCACCACGATGTCCGGATTTGCGCAGAGCAGTTTCATCCCTTTCTGCTTGGCATAAAGAAAGTCGGGCCGGTTCACATCTGGGTCCGCCATCGGGTCGAATGGGCCGCAACACACGATGCCTTCGGCCGCGTCCAGCGGAACGCGTTCAATGTGGATCGGATGATCCAGCAGTTTCAGGGGTTCAAAAAAACCGGCATCCCGCTGCCATTCCCCCATGAAGTAGACTTTTTCGCCAATCGCCCCGCGAAACATCGCTGAACGCGCCGAATCACCGCTGGTTGCAATCGTGTCATAGGAATCTGCCGGCACATTGAAATGTAAAAGCTGCTCGGCAACCCCGGCCCGAGGCTTGGGGGAATTGGTTACAAGAACCACCGTGCCACCACGTTGACGATAAGCTTGCAGTGCCGCGACGGCCTCTGGGTAGGCAGTTATCCCATTATGAACGCAACCCCACAAATCAACAAACAGCGCTTTGTAGCGGTCAGAGATTTCAGCGAGTGAAGAAACGATCTGGGTCATGGCGCGCCTCGTGCAGCAGGGAATGCGAGATGTCAAAGCCTATGGCAGAGCGTGGCGCAATTGGCCAGAGGTGCAGCCCTAGGCGGAGCGGCCGAAATCAACCCCCCTTGTTCATCTGGCCAAAAATATCTCGGAGCACGAGGCAGAGCCTCGCAAAAAAAAGCGCCCGGTTTCGGGCGCCTTTGATAATCTAAATTCAAACCTTGAGGTTCGGAATGATCTGCTTTTTCCGGCTCATCACGCCGGGCAACACAACCGCGTCACCGTCCACGGTTGCGCCAAAGCTCTTCTCAGCGACACCTTTGACCAGATCATTTGGAACCAGCAGCGTTGCCTCTTCGTTCAGAATGTCGACCACGAACAGCAACACCTGATCAACGCCGTCTTCCTTGGCCACATCAGCCATCGAGCTTACGATGCTGTCCTTCCGATCCAGCACGACACCGGGGGCTGTGGTTTCCAGAACCGAGACCCGGAACTTGGTGCCGTCTACTTCGTATTCTTTGCTGTCCATGCGGATCAGTTCGGCGTCCGAGAATGACGATACATCCGATTTTGCTGCAAACATGTCGGCGGCGTAGGCCGAGACATCCAGACCAAGTTCAGCCGCCAGTTTCTCAGCCACGGCGCGGTCGTGTGCGGTGGTTGTGGGTGAGCGGAATTCCAGTGTGTCCGACAGGATGCAGGTCAGCGCGGCACCTTTGATCGCGTCGGGCATCTTGGCGGCGTCGTCACCCATTAGATCGACCATGATGGTTGCCGTGCAGGCCAGCGGGCGCACAGTGATGTCGATGGGGCCTTTGGTTTCAAGCCCGCCAACCAGTTTGTGGTGGTCGATTATGGCGCGGATATCTGCGCTGTTGATGCTGGCGGGCAGCTCGGCCGGATTGTTGGTGTCGACGATGACAACCGGTGCATCCTCGGCCACGTCCTCGATGATTTGCGGCTTGGGCAGGTCCCAACGCTCAAGCATAAAGGCGGCTTCGGTGTTGGGTTCGCCTAGCAAAACGGGCTGTGCCTGTTCACCTTTTACTTCGTTCAGATACCATGACCACAGGATCGGAGAGCCGGTGGAATCGGTGTCGGGAGATTTGTGGCCAAAAACTAGCGTTGTCATGTCTCGTGTCCTGAAGAATATGGATTTGCGCGCCTTATAGGGTGGTCAAACACGGTTGTCACCCGGAAGCAAACTTGCTGCGACCCTTGGTCTGAAAACCTAGAATTCAGCGCGTTCCAGTGTATATCCGGCTTGCTGTAGCTGGTTCAGTAAGCCGTAGTCGTTGCTCAGATGTCCGGCCCCGACAGCGATCACCGCGGTCTGATCCTTCAGGTCCAGAATCTTTTCCATCCAGTTGGCGTTGCGTTGCACCAGAAGCTGATCCTCGAACCCTTTCCATTCGGCGTTAAACTCTTCTGGTGTCATCCCTGAAGCTTCAAGTCCCTGAATTTTCGCAAGCTCAATGATCGCGGCGTGCTGCTCTTCGATATAGGCGTTCGCCATGGTGATCATTTGGTCGTCCCCGGCCTGCAGCGCCCCAGCCAGCCTGGTCAGTGACGCCACTTGTTCCTCCAGAGGATGGCTGTCGAACATGGCTATCAGATCCTCGATCCGCTCTAGCGAATACTGGGGTATCCCGTGTTGTTCGGCCAGTTCCGTCAGGCGCGTGTCCATGCCGCGATCAAAGTCTGGGGTATTCATCAGGCAAGGCGGAATGCCCAACATCATGCTTAGAAACCAAGGGCGCATCTTGGCGGCCATCCAGGCGGGAATGCCACGCTCGGCCAGAGTCGCGGACAGCGCTGTCCAATCTTCTTCCGACATCAGGTCAATCAAAGTGGGGCCGGACGTAATCAGGACCGGGCTGAAATCATCGGCCAGATCTTTTTCGAACGCGTCCATTTCGTCCTGTGTGACCTCGAAGAAAAACGCGTCGGCCTGACTCAGAACTGGCTCCAAGCGCTCGACCACGGGTGCCATGCGGGGGTCGCTGGTGTGGAGGGTGCCGATCAGGTGCAAGACGGTCCCGTCTTTTGTCGCGATCCAGTGGTTGCCCTCCGGAAACGGAATTTCACTGATTGTCTTCTCGAGATCAGCTTGACTTTCGGCCGACAGGTCAAGCCTAAGATCTCTCCCTTCGCAGGCCGCATGGGCGGTAATCGGAAGCAAAAGGCCGAGACAAAAGCTGAGCAAGCGCATATGGAACCTTCCGGAAATGGCGAATATGACCAAGACGTACTCCTGCCTTCTTGTAAGTTGCAATGTAGTTTGTCTTCAAACCGTGGCTGGCAATCCGCGCGAAACTACATAGCATAGCGTTATGAAGCTCGAGCAGGATCTCTATCCACCCATCAAAGCCTTGTTGGAACGTCAGGGATATACCGTTAAAGGTGAGGTTGGCGCCGCCGATATTGTTGCTCTGCGGGATGGGCAGGAGCCGGTGATCGTGGAACTCAAGCTGCGCTTCAGTCTCGCGCTGTTTCATCAGGCCATCACACGACTGAAAATAACCGATCAGGTCTATATTGGGGTCTGTAAACCAAAAGGCCGGGCAGCGAGACGGGCGTTGAAGGATAATCTGGCGCTGTGCCGCCGCCTGGGATTGGGCCTGATCACCGTGCGCTCTGATGGAGCGGTCGAGGTTCAATGCGATCCCGGCCCCTATGCGCCGCGCAAGGATAAGGTCAGGGCTAAGCGATTGCTGCGCGAGTTTGAAAGGTTGCAGGGCGATCCCAATGCGGGCGGTGCCACGCGTCATGGGATCGTAACGGCCTATCGGCAAGATGCGCTAAAATGCGCGGCCCATCTGGCAGAGAACGGAGCGGGCAAGGGGGCCGATGTCGCAAAGGCCACTGGCGTAAGTGCGGCGACACGTTTGATGTACGACAATCATTACGGCTGGTTCGAAAAAGTGGAAAAGGGCGTCTACGCGCTGTCTGAGGCAGGGCAAGAAGGTCTGAAACACTGGGCGTACAGCTGGGATCAGCCAGACTAGGTGCCTTGTTCTTGCCTGCTTATCGCGCCGGGCAAAAAAATCTTTCACATATTGTTGACTCGCTTCCTGCAACTCCCTAGCTATGCGTCGTTATCACTCATGAGACCCGAGTGCTAACGCCTCGTCAGTCGGCGAGGGGAGGATAACAAACTTTGAGCCCAAGGAGCTGCAAAGATGGCATTGAAACCGCTTCATGACCGTGTGCTGGTTCGTCGCGTAGAAAGCGAAGAGAAAACCGCAGGCGGACTGATCATTCCCGACAGCGCAAAAGAAAAGCCCAGCGAAGGCGAAGTCGTTGCAACCGGCGAAGGCGCGCGCAAGGACAGCGGCGAACTGATCGCGATGGCTGTAAAAGCTGGCGACAAGATCCTGTTCGGCAAATGGTCGGGCACCGAGGTTCAGGTCAACGGCGAAGAGCTGCTGATGATGAAAGAAAGCGACATCATGGGGATCATCGAGTAAGCGCACCTGCTTTCTCTGATCTTCATTTCAACAGATATTCTCAAGGAGAGACAACATGTCTGCAAAGGACGTCAAGTTTGACACCGATGCCCGTAACCGCATGCTGGCCGGTGTAAATGTTCTGGCCGATGCTGTTAAAGTGACCCTGGGCCCGAAAGGCCGCAACGTGGTTCTGGACAAATCCTTTGGCGCGCCGCGCATCACCAAAGACGGTGTTTCGGTTGCCAAGGAAATCGAACTGGAAGACAAGTTCGAAAACATGGGCGCGCAGATGGTGAAAGAAGTCGCCAGCCGCACCAATGACGAAGCCGGCGACGGCACCACCACCGCAACCGTTCTAGCCCAAGCCATCGTTCGCGAAGGTCTGAAGCAGGTTGCAGCGGGCCTGAACCCGATGGACCTGAAGCGCGGCATCGACCTGGCAACTGCCAAGGTTGTCGAAGGCATCAAAGACGCTTCGCGTGAAGTCAAAGACTCGGCAGAAGTTGCTCAGGTTGGCACCATCTCGGCCAACGGCGAAGCCGAAATCGGCCAGCAGATCGCAGACGCGATGCAGAAAGTTGGCAACGAAGGCGTTATCACCGTCGAAGAAAACAAAGGTCTGGAAACCGAGACCGATGTTGTCGAAGGTATGCAGTTCGACCGTGGCTACCTGTCGCCTTACTTCGTCACCAACGCAGACAAGATGATCGCAGAACTCGACGACTGCATGATCCTGCTGCACGAAAAGAAACTGTCCTCGCTGCAGCCGATGGTTCCGCTGCTCGAGCAGGTGATCCAGTCGCAAAAGCCGCTGCTGATCATTGCTGAGGATGTTGAAGGCGAAGCGCTGGCAACTCTGGTGGTCAACAAACTGCGCGGCGGCCTGAAAATTGCTGCTGTCAAAGCACCGGGCTTCGGCGATCGCCGCAAGGCCATGCTGCAGGACATCGCGATCCTGACCGGTGGTCAGGTCATCAGCGAAGATCTTGGCATGAAGCTCGAGTCCGTCACCATGGACATGCTGGGCACCGCCAAGAAAATCGAAATCACCAAAGACGAAACCACCATCGTCGACGGTGCTGGCGAGAAAGCCGAGATCGAGGCACGTGTTGCTCAGATCCGCACTCAGATCGAAGAAACTTCGTCGGACTACGACCGTGAGAAGCTGCAAGAGCGCGTTGCCAAACTGGCAGGCGGTGTTGCTGTTATCCGCGTCGGCGGCATGACCGAAGTTGAAGTGAAAGAGCGTAAGGACCGTGTCGACGATGCTCTGAACGCGACCCGCGCTGCCGTTCAGGAAGGCGTTGTTGTCGGCGGTGGTGTTGCTCTGGTTCAGGCCGGTAAAGCACTGGAAACTCTGGAAGGTGCAAACGCTGACCAGAACGCAGGTATCAACATCGTTCGTAAGGCAATCGAAGCGCCTTTGCGCCAGATCGCCGAGAACGCTGGTGTCGACGGTGCGGTTGTTGCTGGCAAAGTTCGCGAAAGCGACGACGCAGCATTCGGCTTCAACGCTCAGACCGAAGAATATGGCGACATGTTCTCGTTCGGCGTCATCGACCCGGCCAAAGTTGTCCGTACCGCTCTGGAAGATGCGGCATCGGTTGCTGGCCTGCTGGTCACCACCGAAGCAATGGTTGCCGACAAGCCCGCCAAAGAAGGCGCGGCACCTGCCGGCGGCATGCCCGACATGGGCGGCATGGGCGGCATGATGTAAGCTGCTTAAGCCTTAGTGCTTAATAGCGGGGTCGCCTTTGGGCGGCCCCGGTTTTGTTTGGAATGTCTGTTGTGCATTCGTATCATTGGCGCTGGTAGGCTCTGGTCCGAGGAGGGTCGGGATTGGCTCGGCAATCGGGAATGTGAGTGTGCAAATCCCTTTGAAACGGCTATGCGGTTGATATGCGACTGTTTCTTCTGACCGCTTTAACCATATGCGCCTTCGCCGCGAATTCGATCTTGAACCGCCTTGCTATCGACAGTGGCGCAAGTGATCCGGCGGGATTTGCCATCATCCGGGTTTTGGCTGGTGCCTTGGTTTTGACGGTATTGGTGGCGCTTCGGGGCGGCTCGATCCCTGTTTTTGATCGTCGACGTGTTGTTGGGGCCGGGTCACTGTCGCTTTATATGATCGGGTTTTCAGTAGCGTATCTGACGCTTGATGCCGGGCTTGGTGCGCTGATCCTGTTCGGGGTTGTGCAAATTACCATGTTTGCGATTGGTGCAATGACCGGTTCTGCACCCACTTTGAGACAGATATTGGGTGCCGGTATTGCGCTTGGTGGACTGGCTTTTGTTCTTTGGCCTGCTGGGACGGTTCAGGTCGACCCGACAGGGGCCGGCTTAATGACGGCTGCCGGGGTCGGGTGGGCCATATATTCCATCGCGGGCCGGTCCGAACCAGATGCATTGTCGGGAACTGCAGCAAATTTCATCATGGCGTTGCCTGTCACGGGATTTGCCCTGTTCCTGCTGGGAAGCAATTGGCAAATGTCTCCGCTTGGCTATGGGCTGGCTGCGCTTTCCGGAGGCGTCACGTCCGGTCTCGGCTATGCGCTATGGTACCGTGTCGTGCCACAGCTTTCACCGGCGGTGGCCGCGATCGTGCAACTCAGCGTTCCAGTTATCGCAATTGCTGCCGGGGTCATCCTGTTAGCCGAGATGGCAAGTCTAAGGCTTCTACTCGGCGCCGGATTTGTACTCGGCGGCATCGCACTGGCGGTGCTGCGCCGGAACCGTGGCTAGGGGTTCCCTCGGCCTGGGTTAGGCCTTATCTGGCGTGTATGAAATTTCTTGCTGTTCTCCTCTTGTGCCTTATGCCTGCGGTGGCCAATGCGAAATGCGTGGTTCTTCTGCATGGCCTCGCGCGCACAGAGGCCTCGTTTACCGTCATGGAACAGCTTTTTCATGCGCATGGTTACACTGTGGTTCGTCCAGGTTACCCTTCGACAGACCTACCAATACCAGACCTCGCCAACCAGACTTTACCAGCTGCGTTCGCCGCCTGCGGGGAGGATACGGTTAACGTTGTAGCGCATTCGATGGGGGGCATTCTGCTGCGCTATTGGTTGCAGGACAACGACCCCGAGAATCTGGGACGCGTTGTCATGCTCGGACCTCCTAATCAGGGCAGCCAACTGGTAGACGAGCTTGGCGCCTGGGAGGTTTTCGGCTTTCTGAATGGCCCTGCAGGGCTTGCGTTGGGAACCGGACCAGAGGGTATTCCACGCCGCCTGCCGCCCGTGGAGTTCGATTTGGGGGTGATTGCAGGCGAGAACTCATTGAACCCATTGTTCTCGTCTCTGATCGATGGTCCAGATGACGGCAAGGTATCGATAGAGACCACAAAGGTTGAGGGTATGGCTGATCACATCGTCTTGCCGGTGACGCATACGTTCATGATGAACAACCCGCGGGTCATGGCGCAGACCCTGCATTTCATCGAATTCGGACAGTTCGATCCACAAATCACCTGGCTTGACGGGGTGATGGATATCATCGACCAGATCTGTCTTGGGGAAGATTGCTCGGAACCGGACTCGGAGCCCACTCAATGAACTCATTGGAACTGACATTGACCGGCGCGAAGGTTCTGTTGCCCGGCGAAGGGGTGTCGCGTGCTGAACTGACGATCGCCGAAGGTACCATTCAATCCGATAGGGCAGGGCGGCAGATTGATTTGTCAGGATACCTCATCCTGCCTGGCATCATTGATTTGCATGGCGACGGTTTTGAACGTCACATCGCGCCCCGGCGCGGTGCCATGAAGCAGATGGCAGAGGGCATTTTATCGGTTGAAGCGGAACTAGCCGCGAATGGAATAACCACAGCTGTTCTGGCGCAGTTCCACAGTTGGGAAGGCGGCGTGCGCGGGCCCGAGTTTGCTGGTCAGGTTTTTGACGCCATCGCTGCGGTTCGGGATGATGTTGTAACCCAACTGATCCCTCAACTGCGCTTCGAAACCCATATGCTGGACGACTATGACGGGCTGCCCGAACGTATCGCGGATTGGCAGGTGCCTTATGTGGTTCTGAATGATCATCTACCTCATGACCGGCTGGCTGAGGGGCGAAAACCACCCCGCTTGACGGGGCAGGCACTGAAGGCGGGACGGAATCCCGAAGTGCATTTTGAGATGCTGAAGGCAATGCACAACCGCAGCGCCGAGGTGCCAGCAGCACTGGACAGCCTTTGCACTGTCCTTGCGAACCGAGGAATTCGGCTCGGCAGCCATGATGATACAACGCCGCAGGATCGTGCTGAGTGGCGCGAGCGCGGGGTGATGATCTCGGAATTTCCGGAAACGCTGGAAGCCGCCGAATGTGCCCGGGCGGGCGGAGATCACATCATCCTCGGCTCACCCAATGTTGTGCGGGGCGGCTCACATAAGGGAAATGCCAGCGCGGTGGATCTGATCTCGATGGGTTTGTGTGATGCATTGGCATCGGATTACCACTACCCCAGCCCGCGCCGCGCTGCGCTGATGTTGGTAAAATCTGGCCTGCTGGATATTGCGTGCGCCTGGGCGCTTGTCTCGTCCGGTCCCGCGCGGGTTTTAGGCCTGAAGGATCGCGGAACGTTACAGCCCGGATATCGTGCTGATCTGGTGATACTCGATGCGGCAACCCACCAAGTCGCTGCCACACTGTCAGGCGGGTGTGTCAGCTATATGTCCGGTAGTATCGCAACACGTTTCTTGAGCTGATCCCGGCTTCATCTGGCTAAAAAATACCTCCGCCGGAGGCATCGCGCGTAAGCGCGATTACCTCATCGCGAAATCCGGTTGAAATGCCCCATCTTGCGGCCGGCCTTGACCTCGGCCTTGCCATAGAGATGCAGTGCTACGTCCCGTTCGCGTGAAAGCTCGGGTACGCGGTCCATGTCATGCCCGATCAAATTCTCCATCACGACGTCCGAGTGGCGCTGACCGTCGCCCAAAGGCCAACCGGCCACGGCGCGAATATGTTGTTCAAACTGATCCACGGCGCAGCCGTTCTGGGTCCAGTGACCCGAGTTATGAACGCGCGGCGCGATTTCATTCACGATCAATCCTTGTGGCGTCACAAACAATTCGACACCCATGACGCCGACATAATCTAGCGCGTTGAGAATGTTGGCGGCCAGCAATACCGCATCTGTCCGCTGCGCCGGAGACAGGCGTGCCGGTATTGTGGTCGTGTGCAATATGCCATCGCGATGGACATTCTCGCCCGGATCGAAACAGGCAACTTGCCCGTCCAGACCGCGTGCTGCGATGACCGAAACCTCGTGGCTGAAGTCCACAAACCCTTCCAGTATGGACGGCGCGCCCGCCATATCGGCCAGTGCCGCCCCGGCATCTTCGGGTGCGCGCAGCCGGGCCTGACCTTTGCCGTCATAGCCGAAGCGTCGGGTTTTCAGGATAGCGGGGGTGCCAATGTCATCAATTGCGGCGCGCAGGCTGTCCAAATCGGAGATGTCTGCAAAGGGCGCGGTTTGCAGGCCTAAGCCTTGTAGAAATGTCTTTTCGGTCAAGCGGTCCTGACTGACCCGCAACGCCTCTCGACCCGGGTGAATGGGGCGGTGTGCCTCAAGCAGATCCAGCGCCTGGGTGGGGATGTTTTCAAACTCGTAGGTGATCACGTCGACCGACTCAGCAAAGGCCTTCAATGCGTCGGCGTCATCATAGGCTGCGGTCGTGACCTGATTTGCAACTTGACCGGCCGGAGGATTTGCACTCGGCTCGAATATGTGGGACTTGAACCCCAACCGTGCAGCCGCGATCGAGAGCATCCTGCCCAGCTGACCGCCCCCCAATATCCCGATTGTCGCACCGGGCGTAAGCATATCTGACATCGTCATGTCTCCAATCTCTTGCCAATCGCACTCAGTGCAGCACGCAAGGCATCATGCGCGCCCTCAGATTGCAAAATATCCGTCATCTGAAGGCTCAGTGTGCCCTCGGTCGCAAGCGCGTCACGCTCGGCTGCCAGTTGGCCCGCATGCTCTTTGTGCATTGATGTCAGAAACCCTGACACAAGCTGCGTGGTGTAGAATTCGGCCCGGTCTTTGTCGCCGGTCTGATCAGTCAACCAGTCGGTGCCTGTTGCCATAAGGTCCAGGATACCTGGCACCATGGCGCAGATGGCGAAGTGGGCGTTCAACGCGGCCTCATTGGCAACCTTCACCACAGGGTTTTCAGGCTCAAACAAACCAGCCAAGAGGCGATCGTTGCCGTAAGCAGCCAGCGGGCAACCCCCTGTCTGAAGGAACCCTAGCGGGATGGTTTGCACAAAATCTGATGCCGGTGCGCACAGGTTGGTAAGCTGCAGCTCAGAAACGGCGGCCATCACCGAAACAACTTTCTGATCTGCGCGAAAGCTTAGCGGGGCCAGAACGTCCTTGGCGATTTGGGGGCGCAGGCAGAGAAACACGATCTCGGACGCATCAATCACGTCTTGCGGAGTGCCAACTTGGACCCCAAGCTCGGCCTGCAGAGCCGAGGAGACTTGGGCATTGCGCTCGGTGACATAAAGGTCATGACCTTTCGCAGCCATCAGCCGCGCGATTGGCGCAGCGATGTGGCCTGTGCCGATGAAACCGATACGGCTCATTGCTGAGGTTCTTCCGGGATCGAAGCGGAGAGAGCCTCGCGCCAGGCATCCAGCCGTTCCGCAAGTGCGGCATCCTGCAGCGCCAGAATGCCTGCGGCCATCAGGCCGGCATTGGCCCCGCCGGCGGAACCGATAGCCATGGTTGCAACCGGAAAACCTTTGGGCATCTGTACGATGGAATAGAGCGAATCCACACCCGACAACGCGCGGGTCTGCACCGGAACGCCAACTACCGGCACGCGGGTTTTCGAAGCCATCATGCCCGGCAAATGCGCTGCACCTCCCGCACCCGCGATAATGACCTGCAAGCCGCGCGACATGGCCGTTTTGCCATAGTCCCAAAGACGGTCCGGCGTGCGGTGGGCTGAGACGATACGCGCCTCATATGCGATGCCCAGCTCATCCAGAATATCGGCGGCCTCTTTCATCGTGGGCCAGTCCGACTGACTGCCCATGATGATCCCTACTTTCACATCGCTCATCCGCTTACGCCCCTGCCATCGGAAAGAGCGCGCACTATAGCCAAATCCGCATATGTGGCAATGCGGTACGCGCGTCTCAGGCGATGATATCGGGGGTCAATCTGTCTTCGATCAGACGGATGATGTCTTTCAGGCGCAGTTTCTGCTTTTTTAGCCGCTTGATCGTCAATTGGTCCGAGGTCCCCTTGGCCTGCAAGGCCTCGATCGCTTCGTCCAAATCACGGTGCTGGCGTCGAAAGACCTCCAATTCCACCCGCAGGACTTCATCGGTTTTCATCGAAAGATCGGTGGGTGCGTTCATGGACGACTCAGTGTTTCAAGTGGTGCTTCTAACACAAGATAGTGTGTCAGGGTTTATCCGGCCAGACCTTGTGGACATCCCTGTATCTTCCCATATTCTATATCACGCGGTTGCCGACATCGGGACCGCAGAATACGTCGCTTTGACAATGAAGGACGAAAATACGTGTCGAAACTTACCTTAGGCTCATACCCGCATCTTTTGGGGTTCGAGCAGTTGGAACGCCTTCTGGAACGGTCTGCAAAGGCCGGAAACGAAGGATACCCGCCCTATAACATCGAACAGACCTCGGATTTTTCTTATCGCATCACCCTGGCCGTAGCCGGGTTCGCAGAAGAGGACTTGTCGATCACTATCGAGGATCGCCAACTGGTGATCCGGGGCCGTCAGCGCGACGACAGCGACGGGCGCATATTCCTGCACCGCGGCATCGCGGCACGCCAGTTCCAGCGCATGTTTGTGCTGGCTGACGGGGTCGAGGTGGGCGAGGCGATCATGGAAAACGGTCTGCTGCATGTGGACCTGACCCGCGCCGTGCCTGAAACCGTGGTTCAGACAATCAACATCAAGAAGGGGTAAGAGCAATGAATACACCGATTGAGATCAACGCCGAAGGCAATCGGATTGTCTATGTAAAGGCCGTTGATGTGGCCGACCTGCCGCAAGATCTGCGCGAGCAGGCAGGCGATCTGGATCAGCTGTATGCTGTCCACGATTCCGATGGGCAGCAACTGGCATTGGTGGCCGATCGCAAGCTAGCCTTTGTACTGGCACGCGAACATGACCTGTCCCCGGTGGCCGTTCACTAGGCCACCAAACATTCCGCCGAATTGACGTGACATTTTCTGCCTCAGCGGTGATCGTGCCGCTGATTGAAACGCAGGAGTGCGCGATGAGCTGGTATGATTTCGATTGGGTGGATGCGTTCAGCGATCAGGCCTTTGGTGGCAACGGCTGCGCAGTTGTGCATGAGGGTGCAAGGCTGTCGGACGCGGTTTGCCTGGCATATGTGCGCGAGACTTCTCTGGTTGAATGCACTTTTACCGAGCCATCCGATATCGCTGATATCCGGGTCCGGTACTTCCTGGCCAGCCGGGAAATCCCATTTGCCGGGCACCCGACCATAGCAACCGTTGCAGCGATGCGATCACGGGGGTTGGTTCAGGGTGATGCTCTGACGCTTGAGACCGGAGCAGGGATTGTATCGATCAAACTGAATGGTGATGACATCGAAATGACGCAGGTCGCCCCGCAATTCGGCGATCATGTGCCCGCAGATCTGGTTGCTGCCGCCATCAGCCTGCCGGAAGAGGTGGTAATTTCTCCACCGCAGTTCGTTTCAACCGGTCTGCCCTTTTGCATTACGGTCCTGCGCGATCACGAGGCGCTGCGCGCTGCCAAGCTGGATGTTGCTTTGCTCAGTCATATTACCGAAAAGGCCGGTTTCTCGGGGTCGGACATGGCTGAACCGTTTCTTGTAACACTGAAAGGCGCAACGACTACGGGCGACACATTCTCGCGCCTGATGATGGCGCCCCCCAGCCCGCCGGAGGACCCGTTCACCGGATCGGCCACCGGTGCGATGGCGGCCTATCTCTGGAAACACGGACTGATGGACAAAGAGACATTCATCGCCGAACAGGGCCATGACATGGGCCGCCCCGGTCAGGCGACCGTGACACGCGTTGGACCTTCGGATGCGATGACGGGGATCAAAGTTGCCGGGCGCGGCCATGTCCTGATGCGCGGGCAGGTGAATTTGCCCGACTGAACCAGACCCGCACCTGCGAAAAAGGCCCTCAGAAATCTGAGGGCCTTTGATGTATTTTTTCGTCTTAAGTGATCAGGATGCTGCAATCAGCCCCATGCTTTCCAGCTTAAGCAGAACCTGATGTGCGCAGTTGTCAACCTCGACATTCTCGGTCTCGACGCGCAGCTCTGGGTCTTCAGGGGCGTCGTAAGGGTCGGAAATCCCCGTGAACTCTTTGATCTTGCCCTCACGTGCCAGTTTGTACAGACCCTTGCGGTCTCGGCGCTCGCATTCTTCAATGCTGGTCGCGACATGCACCTCGCAAAATGCACCGAATTGTTCGATCTCTTCACGCACAGCACGACGGGTAGTTGCGTAAGGCGCGATAGGAGCACAGATGGCAATACCGCCGTTCTTGGTTATCTCAGACGCGACATAACCGATGCGGCGGATGTTCAGATCGCGATGTTCCTTCGAAAAGCCCAGTTCCGAAGACAGGTTCTTACGCACGATATCCCCGTCCAGCAGGGTAACCGGACGATCCCCGGTCTCCATCAGCTTGACCATCAAGGCGTTGGCAATGGTGGATTTGCCCGAGCCAGAAAAACCGGTGAAAAACACGGTGAATCCCTGTTGCGAGCGCGGCGGGAAGCGGTTGCGCAGTTCCTGAACAACTTCGGGGAACGAAAACCATTCCGGAATCTCCAGCCCTTCGCGCAGACGGCGGCGCAGTTCAGTGCCCGAGATGTTGAGGATCGTGACGTTGTCCTTGTCCAGAATCTCGTCATTCGGCTCGTATTGCGCGCGTTCCTGCACGTAGACCATATGTTTGAAATCGACCATCTCGACGCCGATCTCGTCCTGATATTTTCGGAACAAGTCTTGCGCATCATAGGGGCCGTAGAAATCCTCACCGGCAGAGTTTTTGCCCGGACCTGCGTGGTCACGACCGACGATGAAATGGGTGCAGCCGTGGTTTGCGCGGATCAACCCGTGCCAGACTGCCTCGCGCGGGCCAGCCATGCGCATCGCAAGGTTCAGCAGCGACATCGACGTAGTCGAGGCCGGATATTTATCCAACACGGCTTCGTAGCAACGCACGCGGGTGAAATGATCCACATCGCCCGGTTTGGTCATGCCAACCACGGGATGGATCAGCAAGTTGGCCTGTGCTTCTTTTGCGGCACGGAAGGTCAATTCCTGATGCGCACGGTGCAAAGGGTTACGGGTCTGGAACGCAACGATCCGGCGCCAGCCCACTTTGCGGAAATAGGCGCGCAGCTCGTTCGGCGTGTCGCGGCGGGCTTTGAAATCGTAATGCACGGGCTGCTGGATGCCAGTGACCGGGCCGCCCAGATAAACTTTGCCCGCTACATTGTGCAGGTAATTCACAGCCGGGTGCGCATCATCATCAGCACCAAAGACCTTTTCCGCCTCACGCGCCTTGTCTGGTGTCCAGCGGTCGGTCACGGTCATGGTGCCGAGGATCACGCCTTCCTGATCGCGCAGGGCAATGTCCTGGCCCAGCTCGATCGATGCGGCAAAATCCTCATCAACATCCAGGGTGATCGGCATCGGCCAAAGTGTCCCGTCGGCGAGGCGCATGTTATCGACCACGTTGTCATAGTCCGCTTCGCTCAGGAAACCTTTGAGCGGATTGAACCCGCCGTTCATAAGCAGTTCCAGATCGCAAATCTGCCGGGGCTTAAGATCCCAGCTGGTCAGATCAGCAGCTTCTATCTTCAGTTTCTGCGCAGACTCGTAGGAAACATACAGTTCAGAGATAGGGGCTAGATTGCTTAACATCGTCATCGGAAAACTCTTATTGCAGTTCTGTTGGCATTTGTTTCAAGGGTGTTTGCAGGGCATGTGCCTCGGCCTGAGGGTGAAGTCCATAGACTTGCAAAAACTAAGGATGAAATGCGTGGTTTTTTCTCGAAATGGAACGGTTTTCTGTTTTTTGTTTCAGGTTATCGAAAAAATCCCGCCGCTCAGGCTCATTAGGCGCATTCTTAGGCAATCTGTTCCAGTGGTGAGGTTTGCGACTCAAGGTCGGCTGCGTGCCTGACGGGCAGGGCGGGGACAGGTTCAGAGACACCGCGAAGGCTGAATTCCCGCAGATCGCGGGGATCACATTGTAACCCAGCCGCGTCCAAAACCTTGTCCGATACAAGGAGTTCGACCCCCAACGCTTTGGTTTCAGCCTCCAAACGGCTGGCAACATTTACAGCGTCTCCGATGATGGTGCGTGGCGCGTGTTTCGCCGCACCGATTTCGCCCAGCACAAGATCACCAAGATGTAGACCCATACCAATGCGCACAGGTTGGCTGCCTTCTGCTTGGAGCTGCTGGTTGAAACGCTCCAATGCGTGTCCGATCCCAGCCGCCGCCCTCAGACCGGCACTTGACGAACTTGCGGCGTTGGCTGTTTCAAACATCGCCAGCAACCCATCGCCCATGTATTTGTCGACAACCCCGCCTTGCACCGTGATTGCTGGGACAATTGCGTCGAAGAAACGATTCAACAGAAACACGATATCATACGGCAATTGCCCCGTTGTGCGGGCGGTGAACCCGCGCATGTCCAGAAACAGAACCGCCAGCTGCCGTTCTTGCCCTTGGCTCGCATGTGCACGATCACGCGCGCCGTCAGGGCGGAAAACACGAAATACAGTGAGCGGGTCGGACGGCCGCATCTGGCAGGCCAGGCGGGTTCCTTCTGGCGCGCTGATCGCTTTCAGACTGCGGGCTTCAACTTCGGTCGGCGGGTGCAACTGATCGGCACCATCTTCAACCACTACGCGACAGGTCGTGCAGCGCCCCTTGCCACCACACAGCGCGGTATGTGGGATGCCATTTGCGCGTGACATCTCCAAAAGGGTCATGCCTTTCTCCGACACAACTTCTGGACCGTTGACATAGCGCACCCGCACCGAATGCCGCCGCCGCCAAAGCTTGCGCCCGAGATAGACCAAGCCTGTTAGTGCAAGCGCGGCCCAGAATACCCACTGCGTATAGTCTGTGACAGAAAACAAAGACTGAAACTCTTCTTGCGAAGGCCAGTTATAGTATTCGATATACTGTTCTCGCAGATCGGGGTCGGCAAAATCGGCCCAGATACGCCGCCCCTCGGTCAGAAGGCCTGCGAAGGCGAAGCCCGGTACAAAGACGGCGAGACCGATCAGATATGGAACCATCGCGCGCCACCATGTGGTCAACCGTAACCACATGTGTAGCCCAATACATCCGTGGACCCACACCAGCAGAAGTAATAGGCTTTGGAACCAGATCGCAGTGCTGGGCCACATCAGAATGATGATGTAACCCATTTCATCATTCACCCCGAAAATCTCATGCGCGTATCGGGTCTGAACCAGATGTGAGATAAGCTGCAGCGGGATCAACAGTCCAAGAATAACCTGAAGCGCGACGCTGAAAGGCATTCTGAGCGTCCGGCGCTGCGCGAGTGAGATAAGCGCCAGCCCCATGTGCATCAGCAATGCGCCATATATCACGACGCTGCCGATCTCATTCCGGCTGACAGCTTTACGTCCGCCCTGCATCCCGTGCAGCAAATCAGTGTGAAACAGACCAAGGCCGATATTGATGAAATGAAAGAACGCAAAGACAAACAGCACGAGGCCGCTTGCGATTCTGAGCCGGCTCATCCATCCGCCGCGCCAAAGAACGTTTTCCAAAAGCTCACCTGTTCTTCGCGTTACTATGGTTGATCCTGATACGGTGCCGGGCACCGGTCAAGATCGGCGCGGTCACCTTTCGTGGAACCAGTCGCAGGGGGCGCCTGCGGTTTGTATCATATGGTGTTCTGCGTTGAACAACACCAGATGGCTCAGTTCAGGACGCGAGCGCGAACTGTATAGCAGCCCATCCGCGCCGTATGTGCGGGCCTTGTCCGAAAATCGCCATGTTGGAGAGGGTATGCCGGTTGCCCGCATGTCTTGCCAGACGATCGAGGCAGAAGGTTGCCCCCGCAAATCCAATACTTGCGCCTTGGATATTTTCAAGCGATGGATCGTCCGTGGAGGGTCGCACTGCGAGACATAGCGCCGAATGGCGATCCCGGCACCTTCAGCGCTAAGCGACGCATAAAGCGCGAATTGGCCAGAATGATGAAACCGTCCTTCGGGGGCACGGGCCGATGAGAGCGGGTCACCCGATTGGGTGCGAAACAGAATTCTCCAGACGAGGCCGGAGAATTCTGTGATCATCTCAGTCGTTCTCCGCCAAGAATCGTTCTGCATCCAGCGCGGCCATGCAGCCCATACCGGCGCTTGTCACAGCCTGACGGTATACGTGGTCGGTCAGGTCTCCGGCAGCGAAAACTCCCGGAACCGAAGTTTGTGTCGTGCCCGGCTTGGTCACGACGTAGCCACCCATGTGGGTTTCCAGCGTATCTTTGACCAGCTCATTTGCCGGGGCGTGGCCAATAGCGACAAATACGCCTTTGCACGGAATCTCCGTGATTTCCCCGGTCTTTACATTCTTGACCTTGACACCTTCCACACCCAGTGGGGCATCGGTTCCGATCACCTCATCCAGTTCGTGAAACCAAAGCGGCTCGATCTTTTCGTTCTTGAACAGCCGATCCTGAAGGATCTTTTCAGCTCGCAACTCATCGCGGCGGTGGATCAGAGTGACTTTGCTTGCGAAGTTGGTCAGGAACAGCGCTTCTTCTACGGCAGTATTTCCGCCGCCGATCACAACGATTTCCTGACCGCGATAGAAGAAGCCGTCACAGGTGGCACAGGCTGATACGCCAAACCCTTTAAATTTCTCTTCCGAGGGAATGCCTAACCACTTGGCTCGTGCGCCCGTTGCCAGAATCACCGCGTCGGCGGTGTAGACGGTGCCACCGTCGCCTTTGGCTGTGAAGGGACGCTGGCTTAGATCGAGATCGCTGATGATATCGCCGATCACTTCGCATCCCATTGCCTTGGCGTGATCCTGCATCCGAACCATCAGGTCTGGCCCCTGAACCTCGGTGTCACCCGGCCAGTTTTCCACCTCAGTTGTGGTGGTCAGTTGTCCACCGGGTTCGATACCCTGCACCATGATCGGTTCCAACATGGCCCGGCTTGCATAAACGCCCGCGGTGTATCCTGCAGGTCCCGACCCGATGATCAGAACCTTGGTGTGTCGTGTTTCGGCCATGGTATCCTCACTCAAACTGCCTCGGCGGACATGTTGTCCGGTGCGGATCGATATAGCGACCGCAGGGCAGGGCTTAAAGCCCCTTCATATTGCAGGTCCGTGATGTGCCTAATGATTGGCTTTGCGGCCAATTATGTATCTGAAATAACGAAAATTGCGTGGCTGTGAAATATTATTGCGCCTCCCGGGGCTGCTGATATAACAACTGAAAAACTCAGGAGCATTCGATGGTCACGACCCGGTTGGATGAAATCGACCGCAAAATTCTTGCGGAACTGCAGGCCGATGGCCGTATGACCAATGTTGAGCTTGCCAAGCGCGTAGGAATATCCGCTCCTCCTTGCCTGCGACGGGTGCGGACGCTGGAAGATTCGGGGTACATTCGCGGCTATCATGCCGAGGTGAACGCCCGCGAGCTTGGGTTTGAAGTGCAGGTCTTTGCCATGGTCGGACTTGAAAGTCAGGCTGAATCCGAACTCAGCGCTTTTGAAGACCGGTGTCGGGAATGGCCATTGGTTCGCGAATGCCACATGCTGAATGGCGAGGTTGATTTCATCCTGAAATGCGTCGCACCGGATCTCAGCAGTTTTCAGCAATTTCTGACAGGCGAGTTGCTGACCACGCCAAACGTGGCCAGCGTCAAGACTTCGCTTGTTATCCGAGGCGCAAAAGACGAGCCAGGCGTACCATTTGACGTACTGGAAGACCGGATGAACCGGACGGCCTGAACCTACCTCTTGTTTGATCCACAGGACAGGGTGGCAGCATCGCTGCCAGTGCAAGGGTTAAAACCCAACTCAGTAAAATCTGCATAATGCCCCACGCTTGCAGTAATAGTTAACCAGTTCACGCTGTCATAGCGTCAATTTCACCATCTCCGGCTCTTGGCAAGAGCAACGGCCCAAAATCATTCAATGATTCGATATGTGAGAATAGATTCAAATAGATCGAACGCAAAGAGTGACTGATCATTCGGACTGCGTTGATGCCCGGATGATAGGTCTCGAATTGCAGGCCATCGACCCGAATCACGGAATGTCGGGCCACACAGATATGAAACAGCTCGACCGGAGTCGGCGGCAGCGTTTCAATGATACCCATTCCATCCTGAAACTCACTGACGGGTGTCAGCATGGGCTGCCCGCCGTTCAAATGACGCATGTGCGTAGGCGTACCCAGCAGACGTGCGGCGGGGCCCGTGATGACGCCCGACATCGGTTTTTGCATCCCGAACGTGTCGGCCATGATCCGTGTCAGCGGCCGGGTTCGCCCGCGCGTATCCTCGCGTCCGGGTATCAGCGTGACAGACCCTTTCCAAAGCACGGTTTCCGATGATCCGTCCTGAGTGAGGACATCATCACCCGGCAGCAGATCTTCGATCGCCATCTGGCCTTGCGGCGTCTCGACCAACGATCCGCGCGTGAACGCACAAAATGCATCTTCAAACATCGGCAAAGCTGGCGCGATATGGCGCGTCTGTGAAATATCCCCGTTTTTCAATAGACTGCACACTTCATAACGTCGAAGCTGTGCTTTTTGCTTTGTCGCGGGACGAGGCGCATCGCGCAATAGCGCTGACGTCTCGACCGCGTTTCTGGCAGCGCGGGCCAGAGAATTTGGAATAGTCATGGTATTCCGTCCCCTCTAAATTCCGTCCGACGGCTTGAACCCCCGTGCAATATCGCCGGACGACCTTGTTCTTTGTCTGTAATCAGATGGGTAAACACAGGCCGGTCGCCGCGAATGCACAGCGCCGTATCAGAAAACACCAGTGTTTTGGTCAAGTTCTTGACCCCCCAGACAAACTCGTAAACCGCAGGCTGCAATTGCCTGCACACACACGCTCCGAACCCTGGTCGCAGTCCTGATTGCGACCCCACACACCGGACCGGAGCTTCATCCGGTATGCGATTGCCCTCCGAGACCGGCAGCTGGTCTCTTGGGGTTGCTGTGTCAGCGTCGCGCCGCCAGACGGCGTGCAACTCTGACAGAGTGACTTGAAACCCGCTTCCAGGGCATTTCTGGTTCTTGATCCCTGACAGCCGCAAAAACGGCGCTGAGAAAGCGTGATTTCGATTTCATATCCATTGTCCTGCTTCGATAGGGCGGTCGCCCTGTTCCCGTTTATGAAGCCAATGTGACGCTGATTTGCGGCGCCTATAAGGCTGATCCGGGTTGAATTGAGGACAAATTGAAGGTTTCAGGTACCTCTTAGTTGCTTCCGCCCATGCCATGACGACCCCACTTGGGGTAACCGTCTGTGCATTGGCGAAAATTTGAGACGATTCTGACTCTGATAAACACAAGAAATGTGGCAGAAACTGGGCAAAGCTGCCTTAATCTGGGCCAGATCTACAACCTGATAGCGGAAATCAATCTGCCGTAGTCGGCCTCTTTGGCATGGGTCGAGCGCCGGTAGGAATAAAACCTGTCGGGGTCGGAATAGGTGCAGTGACGGACCCACTCGGCCTGGCCGATACCAGCTTCGCGCAGACGATGCAGGCCAAAGGCGGGCAGGTCGAAATGCATCCGGTCACCTTTGCCATTTGCAAAAAAACGCGCGTTCTCTGGCGTGTCAGCAAGGAAGTCGTCCAGAAACTCTGAGCCGACCTCGTAAGCGCGTTGTGAAATCGTGGGGCCGATTACGGCAACTGTGTTATCCCGGTTGGCTCCGAGCGCTTCCATCGCGTCCAGTGTTGATTCCAGCACACCATCCAACGCGCCGCGCCAACCTGCATGTGCGGCCCCGATCACACTTGCGTCAGGATCCGCGAACAGCACCGGCTGACAATCAGCGGTTAATATTGTAAGCGCCAAACCCGGCGTTGATGTGACAACCGCGTCAGCTTTGGGTTTGTCACCCGTCATCGGCCCATCGACTGCAATCACGGTCGGCGAATGCACTTGATGCACACCGATCATCGCCTCAGGTGCCACTTCCATCGCATCGGCGACGCGCCGACGGTTCAAAGCTACGGCCTCAGTCAAATCTGTCGACCCGGTTCCGCAGTTGAGTCCTTCGAAGATACCAGAAGATGCGCCACCGCGGCGGCTGAAGAACCCGTGTCGTACGGGGGACAGCATGTCTGAGGTAATGATTTCCAGTGTCATGGTTCCAGTCCCGGTGGCGGCGTGGCGTTTGGCGGATAAAGGCCCAGTACTTTGAACAGGTTTCCCATTTCGTCGGGGTGCGTCAACCGTCGATGTGCAGTGACCAGCGTCTCAAGCTGTGACCCGCTGAGAGGGGCGGCAAGCGATTGCGCGCGCGCAGTGATCCCGAGCCGTTCAAGAAACACCCCCTGCGGGGTCAGTTTTGTATATGCGCAGCCCGAAGCATGAGACGCCTTCGCCAAGACCTCAAAGTCGACATGTGTGGTCAGATCCGCCTGACCGGGCTGATCCAGGGGATCGACACGTTCATGCGCTTGCAACGCCTGCAATGTGTCGCCAAGCGAGCGCCAGTCACCATAATCGATGATCAGCGCGGCTCCGCCGTTACGAGCGATCTGCCCGGCAACAGAGTACATAAGGGAACTGGCAGCAGCGCACAGTTCTACCAGATCTCCGTCCTGCGTATCCTCGACACGTTCGCTGAGCGCAGCTTGTGCCGATTGCGCACCAAGACCGAACGCAAGCGATGCACCATTTTTGCCAACTAACCTCTCGCGCCAACCTTCGCCTTCGCGCAGGAACTGGCGGATGGGCAGGGCATCAAAGAACTCGTTTGCCACCAGAAACAGAGGAAGATCTTCAAGATCAGAAATTGCCTCGATCCACTGAGGTTCATACCCTTGCAGTGCCTTGGCTTGTACGTCGCGCAATACAGGTGAAGCTTCGAGCAATGCGATCTTGGCCGCTTTGTGAAAGCCAGGAACACTTTGAGTGGCGCGCAGGATGTCTGCCATCAGGGTGCCACGACCAGGGCCAAGCTCGGCCAGAACAAACTTTTCGGGTTTGCCCTGTACCAGCCAGCATTGCGCCAGACACAGTCCTATAAGCTCTCCGAACATCTGACTGATTTCAGGCGCTGTAATGAAATCGCCCTGAGCGCCCAGCGGATCGCGGGTTGTGTAGTACCCAAGTTCCGGGCGCATAAGGCACTCGGTCATGTAGTCGGCGATGGTCATAGGGCCATCATTCTGGATGCGCAGGAGCAGACGATCCTTCAGGTTCATGATCTGCGTTGTGCCCGAATTGAGAACCAAAGGCCAAGTGCAATCATTGGTAGCGACAAGAGTTGCCCCATCGTCAATCCATATCCGCCAACATGCCACGCCAGCCCTAGCGGATTACCGGGCGATACAAATTGCGCATCGGGTTGACGGAAGAATTCGACAAAAAACCGCGATGCGCCGTAGCCAGCGAGGAATACGCCCATAACCAGACCTGGTTTTCGAAACGCGCCGCGCCGGTAGGCCAGCCATATCAGAACCGCCCCGAGGATCAGACCCTCGAGTGCTGCCTCATACAGTTGCGAAGGGTGGCGAGCGCACATCCCGGCAACAACGCCGGGACAATCCTGGGCCGCAGTTCCGGGAAAGATCACCGCCCACGGCAATTCGCTGGGTCGACCCCAAAGCTCGGCATTAGTGAAATTCGCCAATCGTCCCAGCAACAACCCGGGCGGCACTGTGTAGGCAACCAGATCACCCAGCGAAAGAATCGGTGTAGCGTGGCGCCTGCCGAACAGATACGTGGCGATCACCACGCCTAACAGGCCGCCATGGAAGGCCATGCCACCCTGCCAAACCATCAGAATTTCCAGTGGATACGCAATATAATATGCGGGTTGATAGAAAAGGACGAACCCCAATCGACCACCAAGAATTACACCCAGTATGATCCAGGTGACCAAATCCTCAAGCTGATCGGGTTGCATCGGTGGTGTGTCATCAGCCCAAAGCACAGGCCGCCTTAGCGCCATCAGCGCCATGCGCCAAGCAATCAGGATGCCAACGATATAGGCCAGCGCATACCACCTGAGCGCAAACTCCATCCCGAACAGAGAGATCGAGAAAATTTCGGGTGACAGATCGGGGAAATTCAAAACAGCCTGCATGTGCGTCTCATTGCCCGGGGTTTGCGTGGCAAGTCAACCTTGAGCCCGGGCCAATCTTTACCCATATAGAGAGCAATCGCGAAATCGGAGAAAGCCCATGCAAACCCGTAACAAGATTCTGGACGATATGTCTCAACTGATGACCAATGCCATGGGTGTGGCGCAGGGGGCACGAGAAGAGGCCGAGAATGCGATGAAATCCATGATGGACCGCTGGCTGGCCGACCGGGATTTCGTAACCCGTGAAGAATTTGATGCTGTGCGTGCCATGGCGCAGAAAGCGCGCGAAGAGAACGGTGCACTTGAACAGCGAATTGCCGCGCTCGAGGCGAAGCTGGACAAGTAACGTCCGCAGGAATTTAAGATTTTGGGTAAAAGCATCCGCCGCGCAATCCGAACTTGGATTGTGCGGTGTTGTGCATTTTGCCGCTCTGCAGAAATTTATCAAGACAAAGCTGCATCCAACGCCAATATTTTGATCGGCGTTGCCAACTGTCCACAACTTATTGCTGTTATCCCCAATAAATAGGGTTGCCAGAGCAGTGCTCACATCGCACCATATTTAGTACAGGCAGACTGGGGAAGCCCGGCTTGTAGAGCAGGCAACTAGCGCTGGGGCGCTGCCAGCCCCAAAATGCTAGAGATTAGTGAGGTGGCATTATGGCCCTTTCCGAGCAGTATCTCGAAGAAGACCTTCATCCGATCGACATTGTTGAACATCTTGCAGAACATCACGACTGGGATTTTGACCGGATCGGGGATGATCAGATTGCGATGGCTGTCGAAGGACAGTGGCGCACATATTCGATAACTTTGGCCTGGTCGAATTACGATGAAACGCTCCGCATGGTGTGTTCCTTTGAGATGGAGCCTCCGGCCGAGCGCGAAACCGAGCTTTATGAGCTGCTGAACAAGATGAATGATCAGTGTTGGGCCGGGGCGTTTACCTACTGGGCCAATCAGAAATTGATGGTCTATCGCTATGGCTTGGTGCTGGCCGGTGGTCAGACGGCCAGCCCGGAACAGATCGATACCATGATCACCGCAGCGGTACTGAGCGCCGAGCGCTACTACCCCGCGATCCAACTGGTGACCTGGGGCAACCGAGACCCCGAAGAGGCGATGCAAGTCGCCATTGCAGAGGCCTACGGCCGCGCGTAAAGCTTTGCCCCGAACCATAGGGGAGGGGCAATCATGGATATCTCGCGAGTTGCGGAACAGGGGCTTGTGCTTCTGGGATGCGGCAAGATGGGCTCGGCGATGCTTGCAGGCTGGTTGGAACATGGCCTTCCTGCCGCATCGGTCTGGGTGATCGATCCATTTCCCTCGGATTGGCTGAAGGCGCAGGGCGTCAACATCAACACTCCTCTCCCCGAGGCACCCGCAGTTGTACTCGTAGCGGTCAAACCACAGATGATGGGCGAAGCCCTGCCAGCCATTCAAGCGCTGGGCGATGGTGACAGTCTTTTCATATCGGTCGCGGCAGGTACCTCACTGGCCACCTTCGAAAACGTCCTCGGCGCGAACACACCGATCATCCGTGCGATGCCAAATACGCCTGCGGCGGTTCGGCAGGGGATCACGGCGCTGATTGGGAATGCCAACACCTCGGACGCGGATATCCTACTGGCTGAAGACCTGCTTTCGGCCATTGGTGAGACGGTTCGATTGGATGATGAGACGCAGATGGATGCCGTCACCGGGGTCAGCGGTTCGGGCCCGGCCTATGTATTCCACCTGATCGAAACACTGGCGCAAGCTGGCGAAGCGCACGGCTTACCGCCGGAACTGGCGATGAAGCTAGCCAAATCAACCGTCGCTGGGGCAGGGGCGTTGGCGATGGCCGCTGACGAGCATCCGTCTCAATTGCGGGTCAACGTCACCTCTCCCAACGGCACCACTCAGGCCGCACTGGAGGTGTTGATGCATGAAGAAGAGGGTTTCCCAGACCTGCTACATCGTGCCGTCAAAGCTGCAACCGACCGATCTAAGGAGTTGTCTCGTGAGTGAGATTTCATTCGACGAATTTCTCAAAGTCGACATTCGTGTAGGTGAGGTGATACGCGCCGAGCCGTACCCGGAGGCCCGCAAGCCCGCGATCAAGCTGTGGGTCGATTTTGGCGATGAGATCGGTGAGCGCAAAACTTCAGCCCAGATCACCGCGCACTACGATCCGGCGACGCTGGTGGGCAAGCAGGTGATGGCCGTGGTCAACTTTCCCCCGCGCCAAATCGGTAAATTCATGTCCGAGGTTTTGGTGTTGGGTCTTCCCGACGAAAACGGTGAGATCGTGTTGATAGGCCCCGATGGCGCTGTGCCCATCGGTGGAAGGATGCATTGATGAAACTGCTGATTGCCCGACCGATGACTTCGGCTGTCCAAGTGCGCGCCCGTGCCGAATTCGAAGTGGAATTCCGCAGTGAAACCACGCCTATGACGCATGAAGAAATGTTGCGGGCGCTGACTGAGTTTGACGTTGTGGTCCCAACGTTGGGCGATCAGTTTTCGGCAGAGATCTTTGCTAAGGTGCCAGAGCCTCGCTGTAAACTGCTGGCAAATTTCGGCGTTGGTTACAATCATATCGACGTGTACGCCGCACATGCTGCCGGAGTCGCGGTTACCAACACGCCGGGTGCCGTCACCGATGCCACCGCCGATATTGCCATGACACTTTTGCTCACTACGGCCCGCCGTTCAGGTGAGGGGGAAAGGTTGGTCAGGTCAGGCCAGTGGCAGGGGTGGCATCCTACACAGATGCTGGGCCACCACGTGACCGGCAAAAAGGTGGGCATCGTTGGAATGGGCCGCATAGGACAGGCTATTGCTCGGAGGTGTCATTTCGGATTTGAAATGGCCGTCGCCTATCAATCACGCAATCCAAAGCAGCTGGACCTCCAAGCAGAGTATATTCCGGATCTCAGTGCATTAGCTGCGGCAGTGGATTTTCTTGTCATAGCCGTCCCCGGAGGAGCTGAAACACGACACTTGGTCAACGCGCAGATTTTGGCTTCGATGAAGCCCTCGGGCATTGTGATAAACATTGCGCGCGGTGAAGTTGTGGACGAAGCCGCCTTAATCCAAGCGCTTCATGCGGGTCGGATTGCTGGCGCTGGACTGGATGTCTACGAGTTCGAGCCCAAGGTGCCGCAGGCCTTGTGTGACATGGGAAATGTGACTCTGCTGCCCCACCTCGGCACCGCGACCGAAGAGGTGCGCACCGATATGGGTCACATGGCGTTGGACAATGTCGCGGCGTTCGTGGCCGGGCGAACGTTACCCAACCCGGTTTAGGAACCCACCGCCTCGCGCCAGTGTTTGCGGCAGAGCGAGACATAAGTCTCGTTCCCTCCAATCTGTACCTGCGCCCCTTCAGTGATGGCGTTTCCGTTTTCATCCTGACGAATCACCATCGTCGCCTTTCGCCCGCATTCGCAGATGGTGCGTACTTCGCGCATCTCATCGGCCAGAGCCAACAATGCTGCCGACCCGGGGAACAGTTTACCCTGAAAATCCACCCGCAACCCGTAGGTCAACACTGGGACCTTCAGATCATCTACCGCGCGCGCAAGTTGCCAGACCTGCTCTTCCGAAAGAAACTGGGCTTCATCAATGAATACGCAGGCGATGCCCCCTTGTGTCAGGCGGTTTTCGATCATGGCAAACACATTGTCGTCGGGACGAAACATGTCCGCTCGTTCCGAGATTCCGATTCTTGATGCGATCCGCCCCTCACCGGCGCGTCCGTCAATGGCGGCTGTCATCAGGTAGGAATCCATGCCGCGTTCGCGATAGTTATGCGAGGCCTGCAGCAACACGGTCGATTTGCCCGCGTTCATAGTCGAATAGTTGAAATAGAGCTTTGCCATGCCGTGGGTCTAATTCGCATGTGCTGCCTGGGCAAGCCGTCTCATGGGGGTAAATCGACGCCACCATCGCTACAGCTGAGGTTGAGCAAATGCTCTTGGGGATGGATTACCTCGCCTTCGCGACAGTGGCGTCGTCGGCCTACAAGTGGCCTATACAATGCAAGGCTAAAATCCTGCCCCGCATACACTCTTTACCGGCTCGAACGGCCGCCACTCACTCACAAAATCCCTGCATATCTGAGGGATAGTCAATTATTGCCATTTCAATTATGAATCGAATATGGGAAATTTCCCTACCCTTTCCCCCAGCATGGACAGGCAGAGGGGGCAGGGCGCAGGTAACAAGGGTAGCAAAATGGCAGATATCGGGGCCTATCTGAAAAAGCATACCGAAGCATTGGTTAAGGATGTCGGAATCGAAGCAGCGTGCGAGATCACCGGGAAATCCAAAGCCACGCTTGGCAGGTACTATTCAGACAACGCAGAACATTCTGACCGGTTCATGCCGGTGGATGCTGTTGCCCGGTTGGAAAACGCGGCTGCCTATCCGCACGTGACTGCGGCATTGGCGGATTTGAAGAATATCACGCTTTCTTACGATGGACGAAACTCGGACAGCCCACGTACGGGCGGGGTAAATTCCGATGTCATTGCGCTGAGCCAGCGGTTTGCCATGCTGATGACGGAATATCAGTCGGCGATAGAAGATGGCATCATCACGGTGAACGAGGCGAAGCGACTGTTGAAAGAAACCAGTATGCTGCAGCAGGTGCTGATTGAGATGAAGCTACACCTGGAAGAAGAAAGCGTTAGCTGACTGTCCCGCACAGGGCAAATAGGTGAGCGCTATCTCGGTACGTCGTCCCCATTCGTGACCAATAATGGGACCTGGGCCACTCACGCGGCACAGATCCTTTCATTTCTGTCTTGGTTTCGGGTTACTTTTTACCCTTTCCCCCACCTTTGCCGGGCTTGTCACCTCCCTTGCCACCGCCTTTACCGGGCTTGTCACCCCCGTGGTGACCACCTTTGCCACCGCCTTTACCGGGTTTGTCACCTCCGCCGTGACCGCCTTTGCCGCCCCCTTTACCGGGTTTGTCGCCGCCGCCGTGGCCACCTTTGCCTCCACCGTCGCCTGGACTGTTTCCGCCATCACCCGGATCACTACTGCCGCCAGAGTTTCCTCCGCTGTTGCCTGGGCTACCTCCACTGTTGTCCGAACTTCCGCTTCCATTTGCGTCACCCGAGTTGGAGGATGGATCGCTGCTGCGATCTTCCCCGGCATTCGTGTTAGAGATCGATGCTGTGGGCAGATCGCTCAATAGCTGGGTCAGTCCGGGACATTGCGCCGAAGTGTTCTGAAGAATCGAAGCAAAATCAGATCGTGTTTGCAGATGTGATACAAATCCTCGCGTTACCTGCGAACAGCCGCAGAGCGTGTCAAAATCGCCTTCATTGGCGGCAACACGCGCGGTGTTGACTGTACAGGTTTGCGGTTCTGCGATTGCCGCGCCGGTCGCCATGACCCCAATGAAAGGTGCAGCAACCAGTGCGGCCAGTCCAAAGCGAATATTATTTCCCATAACAGCGGGCTCCCATAACTACATCACTCGGATGCACAGGGCATCCGGATCTCGATGTGTCGGTCAGAGATGAAGGAGCGGTTGAGCCCGTCTGAATAATTCTTGAGAAAGCGGTTTGGTCTTGCAGCGATTCCAGCAGCGCAGTTAAGGCGCGCGCTTATTGATGCCGTTTGACGATCACAGAGCCTACCGAATACCCGGCCCCGAACGAGCAAATCAGGCCCACATCGCCCGCATCCAGATCATCGGAATGCTTTGAGAAGGCGATAATCGACCCGGCGGATGAGGTATTGGCGTAGTCTTGCAGAATGTTGGGTTGCTCACCCAGTTCAGGCTCGCGCCCTAGAACCTTCTTGCCGATGAAGTCGTTCATCGTCTTGTTGGCCTGATGCAGCCAGAGGCGTTTTAGATCATCACTACTGATGCCTTCTGCCTCCATGTGGTCGCTGATATGTTTGCTGACCATGGGCAGGACCTCTTTGAACACCTTGCGACCATTCTGCATGAACTGCATGTCGCGGCGATCTACCAGACCATCGGGGCGTGAACGGCGGAGGAAGCCGTTATTGTTGCGGATATTGTTTGAAAACGCAGTTGCACACCGGGTCGAGACAATCTCGAAATGTGGGCCTCGGGCGTCTTCGATCCGCTCGATCAGAGTAGCGGTCGCGACATCGCCAAATATGAAATGGCAATCCCGGTCGCGCCACTCGAGATGACCCGAGCAGATCTCGGGGTTGACAACCAGCGCCGCCCGGACCGAGCCCGAGCGTACCATATCCGCCGCCGCCTGAATGCCGAATGTGGCCGAGGAACAGGCCACGTTCATGTCAAACCCGAATCCGCTGATCCCCAATGCCTGCTGAATCTCGATCGCAATTGCAGGATAAGCACGTTCATGGTTCGAGGCGGCGCAGATCACCAAATCGACATCCTCGGCGCTGCGCCCCGCTTGTGCTAGCGCCTTAAGGCACGCATCCACCGCCATCTCGGTCATGATCCCAGGTTCGTCGTCGCTACGCTGGCGCAGCGCGGGATGCATGATCTCGGGGTTCAGAACACCGGTCTTGTCCATCACATACCGGTTTTC
This sequence comes from Ruegeria sp. AD5, assembly GCF_056542345.1. NCBI lineage: Bacteria > Pseudomonadati > Pseudomonadota > Alphaproteobacteria > Rhodobacterales > Roseobacteraceae > Ruegeria > Ruegeria sp. AD5. The sequence continues at coordinate 316,921 of NZ_JBQFZR010000001.1, read as the reverse complement.
GATCCCTGATGCCTTCAGGATGAACTCTTCCGAGGAATGCTGCATCGGTTCCATGTCGCCCGCTGCAATCGCATCCGCGTTTTCGACGTTCATCCGGTCGGCATAGGCATTGAACGCTTCCACCAGTTCAGCGTTGGTGATGATGTTTTCTGGTGTATAGACACCGGTCCCGGTGATGGCAGGAGTGTACATGGCTGGCCCTGAGTTCATGATCTGCACAAAATGCAGTCCCCATTAGTATTGATCAAGATGTGTTGACCCAAGGGAATGCATCGCCCCTCGCTTCATAACTTGAATAGTTCAAAATTCGAAGTATATTTCGCCACGACTCGCACGGAAAAGATTCATGTCAGACGATATCAGCATGCGGTTAGGACGCCTCAGCCCTGAGATTCAGGCGATGATGGGGGTCTACGCGCTTTATTGGAAACTGGAAGAGAGCTTTGACAGCATCGAAACACACCTGAGCCATCAGGAATGCCACATGCTAATCAAGCTCGATGTGCCCAAACGTATGGGAGTGCTGGCCGCAGATATGTTGACAGTGCCGTCAACGATTACGGCGACCGCCGATGCACTTGAACGGGCGGGGCACCTGACCCGACAGCGTGATCCCGAAGACCGTCGCGCCTGGCTTTTGGTGCTGACCGAACAGGGCGAAGAGGCCCGCAATATGCTGGTGGCCGTGGCGGGTGAGCTTTTCCACAGCGCATCGGGTCTGAACACCGAAGAAACCGCCGAGTTCGCACGGCTGGCTCACAAAATCCGTGACAACATTCTGAAAACCGGAATTCCCGAGGGATTGACGAAATGAAACTCCTGACCTCTGTTTGCCTCGCACTGTCCTTGTTGACTGCGCCTGCCATAGCGCAAGAGCCTGCCAAGCCTGTGAAACTGATGCAGGTAAGCGAAACCTCTCCCGGCTTTTCGCGCCAATTCTTTGGTCGGATCGCCGCTCGTCAGACCGTTGATCTGGCGTTTCAGGTCGCAGGGCAGATCGTTGAGATGCCTGTGACCGAAGGCTTTGTAATCCCAAAGGGTGAGTTGATTGCCCGCCTCGATCAGGAACCGTTCGAACTGCAGCGCGACCGGACGCGCTTGCAAAAAGATCAGGCGGATCGAACACTTGCCCGCCTGTCGCGTCTGCGTGGAACCGCAGCCAGCCAGGTTGCCGTCGATGATGCCGAAACAGCTGCGCAACTGGCTGCGATTGCGGTTCGAGATGCAGAATATGAGTTGGAACATACGACGCTGACCGCTCCGTTCGACGCGCTGGTTTCAAGCCGTGCAGTTGAGGCGTTTACAACTGTTTCTGCGGGTACTCCGATCGTGCGGATACACGATATGTCTGAACTGCGTATCGAGGTGGATGTGCCCGAAATCCTATTTCAGCGGTCCGGACAGCAGGACGACATCACGATTACTGCCAAGTTCCCTGTCAGCGACGAGATCTTTCCGCTGGAAATAAGGGAATTCGATGCTGAATCCTCAAGCGTGGGCCAGACCTTTCGCATCCAGTTCGGTTTGACACCGCCCGAGGGATTGCAGATTCTTCCCGGTTCCTCCGTGACCGTCACGGTGCAGGTGCAGGATGAACGCACCGGGATCATCATCCCGCCAACGGCTGTAGTTGCTGATGCCAGCGGCGCGCTGGGCGTTCTGGTCTTCTCGCCGGCTCGCGCCGACGAAGGCACCGTCCGCCGGGTTCCCGTGACTGTTGAACCTACCCAGAGCGGCGATGTCCGCGTGCTCACCGGCTTGACGGATGGAGATGAAATCGTCGTCGCCGGTGGGGGTGCATTGTCCGATGGTCAAACTGTCCGCCGCTTTGTCGGCTTCTCGAACTGAGGGCGGTTTCATGAGCATCGCACGCGCTTCGATCGACCGGCCTCTCTATACGTGGCTGTTCATTCTGATTGCCCTGTTCGGCGGCATTTGGGGTTTCACATCGCTAGGTCGCCTTGAAGACCCGGCCTTCACCATCAAACAGGCGGTGATCGCCACGCAATACCCCGGTGCGACTGCCGAACAGGTGGCGCTGGAGGTTTCAGAACCGCTGGAATCTGCCATTCAGCAGATGGGCGAGGTGGATGTCATCACCTCGGTCAACCAGCCGGGACAGTCGCTGATCGAGGTTGAGATTAAATCCACCTATGACGGCAGTGAGTTGCCCGACATCTGGACCCGTCTGCGCGCCAAGGTGCGCGATGCAGCACGCGGTCTGCCTTCGGGCGTGGGTGCGCCTTATGTGAATGACGGGTTCGGAGATGTGTTCGGCCTGTTCTATGCCGTTACGGCAGAAGGGTTTTCTGACGCCGAGAAGCACGAACTGGCGACCTTCCTTCGCCGCGAATTGCTGACGGTAAGCGGTGTTGCTGATGTCGAGGTTCAGGGCTTGCCGGATGAGGCGATCTTTATTGAGCCGGACCTGTCGATCTCGGTCAATCAGAACGTTCCGCTGCAGGCGATCAACGAAGCTATCGCAAACGCGGACTCGGTCAACGCTTCGGGTTCGCTGCGATCCAACAGTGACCGCACCACGATCTTGACGGCCGAAGGCTCGGACAGCGTGTCGGCGATCGCCGGCCTGTCGGTTGGATCGCAGGGGCAGGTGATCAATCTGTTTGATATGTCAGATGTCTATCGCGGGCGGCAGAATGATCCCGATATCATGATCCGATTCAACGGCGCTGAAGCTTTCACGCTGGGTATCGCTGGGCTGGCCACTGAAAACATCGTCGAAGTCGGGCAGCGTGCAGATGCCAAACTGGCCGAACTGGATTCCGAAATCCCCTTTGGTGTCGAAATCCTGCCCATCTATCAGCAGCATGTTGTTGTCGATGAGGCCTCGAACGCCTTCCTGCTGAACCTCGCCATGTCAGTCAGCATCGTGGTTGCGGTTCTGGGCATTTTCATGGGCTGGCGCGCCGCAATTGTCGTTGGGTCCACCTTGTTGCTGACCGTTGTGGGTACTTTGCTCTTCATGTCGATGTTCTCGATCGAGATGGAACGGATCTCGCTGGGCGCTCTGATCATCGCCATGGGGATGCTGGTCGACAACGCCATCGTGGTGGCCGAAGGAATGCAGATTTCGATGTTGCGGGGAAAATCCTCGCGCGATGCTGCGGAAGAGGTTGCGTCAAAAACGCAGATCCCACTTCTGGGCGCGACGGTGATCGGGATCATGGCTTTCGCCGGGATTGGGCTCAGTCCTGACGCGACCGGGGAATTCCTGTTCTCGTTATTTGCCGTGATCGGCATTTCACTACTGCTGAGCTGGGTTCTGGCCATCACGGTGACACCTTTGCTTGGGCACTATTTCTTCAAGCAGGGCAAAGAGGGTGAGGTGGATGCCTATGGCGGCATCCTGTTCCGCGTCTACGGTGCAATCCTGAACTGGGCGCTTCGGTTCCGATGGCTGGTAGTGGCCGGGTTGATCGGGGTCACAGTCGTCTGTTTTGCGGGCTTTGGACTGATGAAACAGCAATTCTTCCCAAACTCGAACACGCCGTTGTTCTTCGTGCACTACAAGCTGCCACAAGGCACGCCGATCGCCCGCACGGCGGAAGATATGGCCGTATTCGAGGGCTGGCTGGCCGAACGTGATGACGTCGTCTCGGTTGCCACATTCGTCGGGCAGGGGGCCACGCGGTTCATGTTGACCTATGCTGCCGAGAAGCCAAACCCAAGCTATGGACATATGATCATCCGCACCGAGGCTTTGGACGACATTCCTGCCTTGCAAGCCGATCTTGAGGAGTTCGGTTCAGCCCAGTTCCCCGAAGGCGAGTTCCGCACCAAACGCCTGATTTTTGGTCCCGGTGGCGGCGATCCAATCCAGGCTCGGTTCTCGGGTAGTGATCCGGTTGTTCTGCGTCAACTGGCCGAAGAAGCGGTACAGCGCATGTCAGCCGCATCTCCGAATGCGCTACATGTGCATCACGACTGGCGTGAGCAGGAATTGGCCGTGCAGCCGATCTATGCCACGGAGCGCGCCCAAACAGCAGGCGTATCGCGCGAAGACATTGCGGCTACGTTGCAGTTTTCGACCGATGGCATCACGGGCGGCGTTTTGCGCGAGCGCGACCGCCAGATCCCGATCATCTTGCGCCGTCCAGCGGATGGGGACTATTCGATCGTCGATCAGGTGGTTTACTCCGATCAGTCGGAACGTTTCGTTCCAATCGAGCAGATGGTGGATGGCTTCGACTACAAGGCGCTCAATACGTTGGTTCACCGCCGTGACCGGGTGTTGACCATCACGGTTGGAGCGGACATCCCCCCTGACATGACCGCCGCGCAGGTCCACTCCGAAGTACGCAGTGCCATTGAAGCGATGGAACTGCCGATCGGCTATCGTATGGAATGGGGGGGCGAGTTCGAGGATTCAGGCGATGCGCAGGCCAGCCTTGGGCGGCAGTTGCCGCTGAGCTTGCTGATTATGGTGTTGATTTCCGTATTGCTGTTCAATGCAATCCGGCAACCGGTCATTATCTGGCTACTGGTCCCGATGTCCGTAAATGGCGTGGTTATCGGTCTGCTTGGAACAGGCCTGCCCTTCACCTTCACAGCGCTATTGGGGCTGTTAAGTCTGTCAGGGATGCTGATCAAGAACGGCATCGTACTGGTCGAAGAAATCGATCTGGTCCGCGCTACTGGCAAAGCCCTGCGTCCTGCGATTGTTGAGGCCTCTGTCTCGCGTCTGCGCCCGGTAATGTTGGCGGCGATCACGACGATTCTGGGGATGGCACCGCTTCTGACGGATGCGTTCTTTGTGTCCATGGCAGTCACGATCATGGGCGGTCTGGCCTTTGCCACGATCCTGACCATGGTTGCCGCACCTGTCTTCTACATGTTGTTTTTCAACCGTGAGGAAAAGCGACGTCTGGCTGCTGGTTGATCAACCGCCCGCATCCTCCTTTGGATCATAATGGTAGTAAAAACAGGATAGCTTGTTGCCATCAGGATCACGCAGATAGGCCACATAGAATCCGGGCTCGTAATGAGGTCGGACGCCCGGTTTGCCTTCATCCGTGCCGCCGTTTTCCAGACCCGTGGCATGGAAATGCCGAACCTGAACGGCACTCTGAGCGGGAAAGGCGATCATCGTGCCATTGCCGGTACTGGCGGGGGCTCCATCAAAAGGTCTGCAGATCCAAAAGCCGGTCCCGCTGTCGGGATCGGCGCCCCATCCGGCCCAACCGTCGATCCATCCGGGCAGGCGTGGCTGACCAAGAACTGCGAAGATCGCATCATAAAAGCGGATAGCCCGCGGCAGGTCGTTGCTTCCGTATGTGGTGTAGAGGTCCATGAGCACTCCTTCCCCGCCCATCATGTGGGCGATGGGCAAGGAGGGGAAGAAAAAAGACCCCGGCCGAGGCCGGGGTCCATTCATTCATACCATTGCCGGGGCTTAGCCCTGCAGCGATTTCACCTCAACATCGCCTTCGGCCTGCGCCTTGATCGCCAGCGCGGCGGCATAGCTTGCTGCGGCTGTGGTGTAATAGGGGATCTTGTCATACAGCGCGATCGACCGGATTGATCGGCTGTCTTCCACCGCCTGTGCGCCTTCGGTCGAGTTCATGACCAGCTGCACGCCGCCGTCCTTCATCAGGTCGGTCACATCCGGGCGGCCTTCGTACACCTTGTTGACCACGCCGCACGGCACACTTTCTTCAGTCAGCCAGGCTTGTGTGCCGCGGGTCGCAACAAGCTCAAAGCCTTGCTCAACCAGAACACGCGCTGCTTCGAGCATATCCGGCCCTTTGTCCGCATCCTTGATCGAGATAAACGCACGACCTGCGCTGGGCAGCACCATACCGGCCCCCATTTGTGCTTTCAGGAAAGCGCGCGGGAAGTCGCGATCCCAGCCCATGACCTCTCCGGTCGAACGCATTTCGGGGCCCAGGATGGTGTCAACGCCGGGGAAGCGGGCGAAAGGCAATACGGCTTCTTTCACCGAGAACCACGGCATGTTCGGGTCGGCCAGCGTCATCTGGTCGGCGATTTTGGTGTCATCGACCGTTTTGTACGGAGGGCGTTTCGGGAAGTTCGCCAGTTTCTCACCGGCCATTACACGCGCAGCGATAGAGGCAATGGCGCTGTCAGTGGCTTTAGCCACAAAAGGCACGGTGCGGCTGGCACGAGGGTTGACCTCAATCAGGTAAATCTCGTCATCCTTGATGGCGAACTGCACGTTCATCAGGCCGACGACATTCAGCGCCTTGGCCAGCTTGAACGCCTGATCCTTAATCTGTTCGATGATCTCTTTCGACAGCGAATAAGGCGGCAGCGAACAGGCCGAGTCGCCCGAGTGCACGCCGGCCTCTTCGATGTGCTGCATGATGCCTGCAACATGCACGTCGTTACCGTCGCACAGCGCGTCCACGTCCAGTTCGACCGCACCGGCCAGATAGCTGTCCAGAAGAACCGGGCTGTCGCCCGAGACCACTACGGCCTCATTGATGTAGCGGCGTAGCTGATCCATATCGCGCACGATTTCCATCGCGCGGCCGCCCAGAACATAGGAGGGGCGGATGACCAGCGGGAAGCCGATTTCTTCGGCAATTTCCAGCGCCTTTTCGTCGGTCGAGGCGATGCCGTTCTTGGGCTGCTTCAGGCCCAGTTCATTGACCAGCGCCTGGAAACGCTCACGATCTTCGGCGAGGTCGATCGCGTCGGGCGTGGTACCGAGGATCGGGATACCTTCAGCCTCCAACGCATTGGCCAGTTTCAGCGGGGTCTGCCCGCCAAACTGAACGATCACTCCATGCAGCGTGCCGGCTTCCTGTTCCTTCGTAAGGATTTCCATGACGTGTTCGAAGGTCAGCGGCTCGAAATACAAACGGTCCGAGGTGTCATAGTCCGTTGAGACCGTCTCGGGGTTGCAGTTGACCATGATGGTCTCATATCCGGCTTCGGTCAGCGCGAAACAGGCGTGGCAGCAGCAGTAATCGAACTCGATGCCCTGGCCGATCCGGTTCGGACCACCACCAAGGATGACGACCTTTTTGCGGTCGCTTGGACGTGCCTCGCATTCGACCTCACCCATCATCGGGGCTTCGTAGGTCGAGTACATATAGGGGGTCTGCGCCTCGAACTCAGCCGCACAGGTGTCGATGCGTTTGAAGACGGCGTTCACACCCAGATTGCGGCGGGCGCGGCGGACGTTGTCTTCGTCACGGCCGGTCAGATTGCCCAGACGCGCGTCGGTGAAGCCCAGCATTTTCAGTTTGCGGATACCGTCTTCGGTTACCGGCAAGCCGTCTTTACGCACGGTGCGCTCGGCCTCGATAATCTCGCGGATGCGGGACAGAAACCATGGGTCGAACTTGGTGACGCCGAAAATCTCATCGTCGGTCAGGCCGTGACGCATGGCCTGCGCGATTGTGCGCAGACGATCGGGGGTCTGCTGGCTGATCGCCTTGATCACGGCGGCCTTGTCGTCGGCTTCTTCCCAGACTCCGACGTTCAGACCGGGGATTTCGATCTCATCAAAGCCTGTCAGACCCGACTCCATCGAGGCCAGAGCCTTTTGCATCGATTCGTGAATGGTGCGGCCGATGGACATGGCCTCACCCACCGACTTCATCGCGGTGGTCAGGTAGGGTTCGGAACCGGGGAATTTCTCAAAGGCAAATTTCGGGATCTTGGTGACAACATAGTCGATGGTCGGCTCGAACGAGGCTGGGGTGACCTTGGTGATGTCATTGTCCAGCTCGTCCAGCGTGTACCCAACGGCCAGTTTTGCGGCGATCTTGGCAATCGGGAAACCGGTCGCCTTCGAGGCCAGCGCAGAAGAGCGCGATACACGCGGATTCATCTCGATCACGACCATGCGGCCATCTACCGGGTTGATCGCCCATTGCACGTTCGAGCCGCCGGTTTCGACGCCGATTTCGCGCAACACGGCAATCGAGTGATTGCGCATGATCTGGTATTCTTTGTCGGTCAGCGTCAGGGCAGGGGCCACGGTGATCGAGTCACCGGTATGCACGCCCATCGGGTCGACGTTTTCGATGGAACACACGATGATGGCGTTGTCAGCGGTGTCGCGCACCACCTCCATCTCGTATTCTTTCCACCCCAGAAGACTTTCATCGATCAGGATCTGACCGACGGGGGACGCATCCATACCCGAGCGGCAAATATGGATATAATCCTCGCGGTTATATGCGACACCGCCGCCGGTGCCGCCCAGCGTAAAGGCGGGGCGGATGATGGCGGGCAAACCAACTGTTTCGAGGGTTTCAAGCGCCAGTGCCACACCGGCGTCGAGATCTTTCTTGCCGTTCTCATCCTTGGGGGCCGTCACGATCTCGGCCTTGGGGTTTTCGATGCCCAACCTATCCATCGCCTCGCGGAACAGGGCGCGGTCTTCGGCCATTTCGATCGCGTCTCGCTTGGCGCCGATCATCTCGACGTTGAACTTATCCAGCACGCCCATCTCTTCCAGCGCCAGCGAGGTGTTCAGGCCGGTCTGTCCGCCCATAGTGGGCAGTAGGGCATCGGGGCGTTCTTTTTCGATGATCTTGGCGACAACTTCGGGCGTGATCGGCTCGATATAGGTCGCATCGGCTAGCCCCGGGTCGGTCATGATCGTTGCAGGGTTCGAGTTCACCAGAATGACCCGATAGCCTTCCTCGCGCAGCGCCTTACATGCCTGAGCGCCGGAATAGTCGAACTCGCAGGCCTGACCGATAACAATGGGGCCTGCCCCGATGATCATGATCGACTGGATGTCGGTTCTTCTCGGCATGGCTTGGCCCCTTCAATTGTCCGCGAGTCAGGGCACCGCCCCAGCGCCCAAATTGTCCTGCGTTATAGGGACCGCGCGAAAAGGTGCAAGAGGTATCGGAAACGGGTTTGAAATTGCCGCTTTCCCCTCTTTCCCTTGGCGCGCTATTCTCTATACCGCGCAGCACGGCAAATGAGGATGCAATTGCGTATTCGTTTCGATCAAGGACCAGCTGGGCGCGGAACCCGGTTTGAGCGTCCGTCCCGGATTATCCGCGCGGATAACGCGGCTGAGGTGCCCCAGGCTCTGGCGGCGCTGGATCAGGCGCGCGCGGATGGGGCCTGGCTGGCAGGGTACGCAAGTTATGAGCTGGGCTACGTGCTAGAACCACGTCTGGCAGACCGGCTGCCAGAAGGACGACGCCTGCCACTACTGTGTTTCGGTGTGTTTGACGCACCGGATCGCGTTGGACTGCCAAAGGCGTCGGGCAGTGTCACTGCGTTTCAGCCCCGCTGGGACGAGGCGCGATATACGCAGGCCTTTCGTACAGTGCATGAGGCGATTGGTGCGGGTGACATTTATCAGGCAAATCTGACCTTCCCAATTGATCTCGATGTAACCGGAGACAGCGTCGCGCTTTATGCGGCGCTTGCGGCTGGTCAACCCGTCGGCCACGGCGCCTTGGTTGAGCAGGAGGGGCTGCCTGATCTGCTGAGCCGTTCGCCGGAACTTTTTTTCCGAACCGACGCCGAGGGCCGGATCGAAACGCGCCCGATGAAGGGAACTCAACCGCGCAGCGAGGACCCGGTCGAAGACGAGCGTCGACGCGCTTTCCTGTCTTCGGATGAAAAGAACCGGGCCGAAAATCTGATGATCGTCGATCTGCTGCGCAACGATATTAGCCGAGTCGCGCTGGCCGGATCGGTGAAAGTACCCGAGCTGTTCAAGGTTGAGACCTATGCGACTGTCCATCAGATGGTCTCGCTTGTGCAGGCGCAGTTACACCTTGGCGTAGGCCTTTCTGATATTCTGACCGCCCTGTTCCCGTGCGGATCAATCACCGGAGCGCCAAAGATTCGCGCGATGGAGATCCTGTCCGAACTGGAACCTTGGCCTCGCGATGTTTATTGCGGAACCATCGGTTGGGCGGCCCCGGACGGTCGGTCGGAATTCAACGTGGCCATCCGGACCCTCATGGTTGAAGGCGGCAAGGCGACCCTTAACGTAGGCGGCGGGCTGGTCTGGGACAGCACCGCGCCATCGGAATATGAGGAGGCGCTATGGAAAGCCCGCTTCGCCCACCAACTGAGCCTGATTTCCGTCTGATCGAAACTTTGGCCTACAGGCCGGGGCAGGGGTTCGTCAGGCTTGATCGTCATTTGGCCCGCATGGCGCGCACAGCACAGAAGTTCGGCATTGATTTTGACCGAACCGCCGCTTGGACGATTTTGGATGCGAGTTTGGGTGAGATTGCATTGCGCTGCCGTTTGACCTTGGACGCGGATGGCAAATTTGAACTGACGTCCGGAGAATTGGCTGCCAATCCGTCCGTCTGGCGTGTGGATTTGGCCAAACAGAGACTATCATCATCGGATATCTGGCTGGGTTACAAAACGACCCGACGGGCCGTCTATGACATGGCGCGGGCGGGCTTGCCGCTAAGAGTTGATGAGCTTTTGTTTTTGAACGAACGGGATGAGCTTTGCGAGGGCACTATCACGAACCTGTTCCTGACCATGCCCGACGGCAGACGACTGACGCCCTCACTGCGATGCGGATTGCTTCCCGGGGTTTTGCGCGAGGAATTGTTGGATAATAAAGAAGTTACCGAATCCGTTCTGACCTTGACCGATCTAAAAAACGCGCAATCTATCCACTGTGGAAATTCCCTTCGGGGGCTGATCCGTGCGGAGCTTGTGGCACCTTGAGCAAAAATACCGAATGGGTGGAGACCCCTGTTACCAACTCACGCCTCAGGATTGAGTTTGTGCTCTTTTTTGTGGCGGTTCCCATAGCCATCGCGACATTGTTCCCGCCAAACTGGATGTTCCCCTCGCTTTTTGCGTTTACCGGACTGGGGATACTGCTGCTGCAGGATACGCCCGGTTTTTCCTGGGCGGAGCTTCGGTATGGCTGGCGAAACTGGTCGTGGACCGAAGTCTTTGCATTTACCCTGTTCATGGCTGCCTTCTGTTCCGCCCTGGTGCTGTGGGCGCGACCGGATGCAGCCTTTGTTTTGCTGCTGCATCGGCCAGAGATGTTGATATTCATCTGTATCGGCTACCCGTTGTTATCCGCTCTGCCACAAGAGCTGCTTTTTCGCTCTCTCTTTTTCCGACGCTATCACGCGATCCTACCTGAAGGGCGGGCCGCATACCTTTTGAACGCTGGCCTGTTTTCGCTTGCGCACCTCATGTACTGGAGCTGGGTCGTAGCCATCATGACTTTCGTCGGAGGCCTCCTGTTCACCTGGGCCTACCGCAAGCGCGGATCATTCTTTTATGCAGTTCTTCTGCACGCAATTGCCGGTAATATTATCTTTGCGGCAGGGCTGGGCGTCTATTTCTACTCGGGCAACGTGCAAAGGCCGTTTTGACGGCGCGACCCGCCTTGACTTTCCAAGCCTGACGGGGTGTATCGGCGCGACGAATTCTGCGCCCGAAGGGATATGATCCATGCACGCCTATCGCAGCCACACCTGCGCCGCTCTGACCGCCGCCAATGTCGGTGAAACCGTCCGCCTGTCCGGTTGGGTGCATCGTGTCCGAGATCACGGCGGCGTGCTGTTCATCGACCTGCGCGACCATTTCGGTGTTACCCAGGTTTTGTGCGACGGCGATAGTGCGGCATTTGCTGAACTGGAAAAGGTACGGTCCGAGTGGTGCATCCGCATCGACGGCACTGTCAAGGCCCGCGACGCTGATCTCATTAACCCGAAACTGCCGACAGGCGAGATCGAGGTTTATGTGCGTGAGCTGGAGGTTCTTGGTGCTGCCGACGAATTGCCGTTGATGGTGTTCGGCGATCAGGAATACCCCGAGGAAACACGTCTGCGCTATCGCTACCTCGACCTAAGACGCGAGGCGATGCAGCAAAACATGACCCTTCGCTCGGACGTTGTCGCATCCATGCGCCGCCGGATGTGGGATCAGGGATTCCGTGAATATCAGACACCGATCATTACCGCATCGTCGCCCGAAGGCGCACGCGACTTTCTGGTCCCCTCGCGACTACATCCGGGCAAGTTCTACGCCCTACCGCAGGCCCCGCAGCAATTCAAACAGCTGATCATGGTGTCGGGCTTCGACAAATATTTCCAGATTGCACCCTGCTTCCGCGATGAAGACCCGCGTGCAGACCGATCGCCCACCGATTTCTATCAACTCGACCTAGAGATGTCGTTCGTCGAGCAGCAGGATGTGTTCGACACCATCCAGCCCGTGCTGACTGGTGTGTTCGAAGAGTTCGGGGGCAGGCGCAAGGTCGATCAGGAGTGGCCGCAGATTTCCTACAAGGACTCAGCCCTATGGTACGGCACCGACAAGCCTGACCTGCGGAACCCCATTAAGATGCAAGTGGTCTCTGACCACTTCCGCGGTTCTGGCTTCGCGATTTTCGCGAAGCTGTTGGAGCAGGAAGGCACCGAAATCCGCGCTATCCCAGCGCCGAGCGGTGGCAGCCGCAAATTCTGTGACCGTATGAACGCATTTGCCCAGAAAGAAGGTCTGCCCGGTATGGGTTACATTTTCTGGCGTGATCAGGGCGAGGGTATGGAGGCCGCAGGTCCACTGGCCAAGAACATCGGCCCCGAACGAACCGAGGCGATCCGTCAGCAATTGGGTCTGGGCGTCGGTGATGCCGCGTTCTTCCTGGGTGGTAAGCCAAAAGCCTTTGAGAAGGTGGCCGGTAAGGCCCGTGACGTGATCGGAGATGAACTGAACCTCACCGAGAAAGACCGCTTTGCCTTTGCCTGGATCGTCGATTTCCCGATCTACGAGCAGGACGAAGAAACCGGTGCGATTGATTTTGAACACAACCCCTTCTCGATGCCGCAGGGCGGGATGGAAGCTTTGCAGGGCAACCCTCTGGACGTACGCGGGTACCAATATGATCTGGCCTGTAACGGCTACGAATTGGTTTCGGGTGCCATCCGGAACCACAAACCCGAGATCATGCTGAAAGCCTTTGAACTGGCGGGCTATGGTGAGGACGAAGTGAAGTCCCGCTTTGGCGCACTGTTCAATGCCTTCCACTACGGCGCCCCGCCGCACGGCGGCTGTGCCGCAGGGATCGACCGGATCGTGATGCTGCTGGCGGATGAGGCCAACATCCGCGAGGTCATGATGTTCCCGATGAACCAGCGCGCCGAAGACCTGATGATGGATGCGCCATCCGATCCGACCTCGGATCAGTTGATGGAACTGGGTCTCAGGATCATCCCGCAAGACTAAATCTAGCCGCCCGCCCTGAGCGGGCGGTTTACGTTTGGGGCAGTGCAATACAATCGGTGTATTCGCCGCGCCACGCAAATCCGAGTTGCGTGGTGGTCTCAAAACAAGCTCAACTCAATCCAGTGGATTTGCGGCATTCCGACGATTGCGGATGCTCTTGGCCGTCTGTCGTGTCAGGCGGTAGACCCAGATGCAAAGGATCGATGCGGTAATAAAGTAAGCGGTCAGCATCTCAGATCGCCTCTTGCCGTTCGAGCCGATCCTGAACCAGACCCGCAATCCGTGCAGCCTGGGCGGTGACCGGTGTCCCCTGCGCACGAGATTGGGCGAGGTCCCGGGCTGCTTCGGCAAGCACAGTATCTTCGGCGTCTCGCGCAACGCTTTGCAGGAATTGTACCGCATAATCCAATGCGCGCTGATCAGTGGGGCCGGTAAGCACGTCGGCGATATGGGCCATGTCGTCCCGATAAGCCAGCGGATCGGGCTGAACGATATTATCCCTGACGAAATCCAGACCTACTGGGCGGCGATCTTCGGGCAGAAGTTCAAGTATCGAGGTCTGGAAATAAGCGACCGAGGTCAGGGGTTTGGCCAGAAACCCATCTGCACCTGCGCGTCTGGCGATAACCTGCATGCTGTCATCGCCAGACAGCCCGAGAATGACACCGATGCGGGGTACAGCATGGGTCATTTCGGCTATCAGGTCAGCGCCGGACCCGTCTGGAAGACCCATATCGACGATCAGGACCGAGGGACGATAGATTTGCAGATGGCGCCGCGCTGATTTCAGACAATCCGCACGACGGATACGCGCACCGCTATGCAAGCACATCAATCGTATTGCATCGCACGCATAGCGGCTGTCTTCGACCACAAGGATTGTTTGGCCCAGCAGCGGTCGCATCTTGGTGGCCAGCGCCGGAGAGGCGAAAGGTCCCGAATCGTCCATGGCAGAACTCCTGTTTAGCAGATGCCTCACGCTAGGAACTTCTGGCTAATACAGGGTTAACGACGATTTGGCGCACTTGTCCTTTGGGTATACTGCCCCCATAACCGCTGCAACGCAGAAGGAAGGAGAGTCCCATGATTGGTCGCCTGAACCACGTAGCCATTGCTGTTCCCGACCTAGAGGCCGCATCGGCCCAGTATCGCAATGCGCTTGGCGCCAAAGTCGGCGCTCCACAGGATGAGCCGGATCATGGGGTCACCGTGGTCTTTATTGAACTACCCAACACCAAGATCGAATTGCTGTATCCGCTGGGTGAGAACAGCCCGATCAACGGATTTCTGGAAAAGAACCCATCAGGCGGTATCCACCATGTCTGCTATGAGGTCGAGGATATCATCGCAGCCCGCGATCATCTGAAAGAGACCGGTGCGCGCGTTCTCGGATCGGGTGAACCCAAGATCGGAGCGCATGGCAAACCGGTGTTGTTCCTGCACCCGAAGGATTTCAACGGATGCCTCGTTGAGCTGGAGCAGGTCTGAAGTCGATGACCATTACCGCCGCTCTGGTTCTTTTCGCTGTAATTTGGTTTCTGACCTTGCTTATTGTACTGCCTGTGCGCATCAAAACGCAGGGGGATCTGGGGGATATTGTTCCGGGCACTCATGCGGGTGCGCCGGAAGTCCATCACATGAAGAAGAAGCTGTGGATTACCACCGGGATATCGGTGGTGCTGTGGGCGATCATTGCAGGTATCATTATCTCTGGCGTAATCAGCGTGCGCGATTTCGATTGGCTAAACCAACTGGAGCCGCGCGAGTAGCTCAGGTTCGGCTACCCGACAGACCGTGATAAATGTGTGTGAAGGTCGCCGCTCCTAGGATCGGGATCAACAGGTTGACCAATGGCACAGAGAGCGGGACTGCCATAAGAATACCGGCGACCCAAATGGTTGTCGCGTGCTTCGCGCGCAGCTTTCGCGCCCCCTCGCGCCCCAGTCGGCGCATCGCAGCCAGGGTGAAATATTCTCTCCCCAGAAGAAACCCGTTCATACCCCAAAAGATAAACAACGCGAATGGCGTGAAGAGTGCATAGAGGATCAATGCCAACAGGTTGGCAACAATCAGTACACCCAGAAAACTGAGCGTATCCCTTAGCGCATCGCCAAAGGGGATGCGCTGAGCCAGCGGCAGACCGGGGTAATGCTTATCCTCAACCGCCTGTGCGACCTCATCCAGAAACATCGAGGTGATGGCTGACGCAACGGGGACCATCAGAAACACCGACAGCACCATCATCAGCAGGAATGATGACACGCTGAGCAGGTCGTTCAACCATGTCACCTCACCCAGTATTGGCAAGGTGGCCTGATCGCCGACCAGCGCGTTGATCAGCCACAAAAATCCGGCATAGGCAGCCACCAACAACGCGAATGTCAGGCCAACACCCAACAGAAGTACCTTGCGGAATCTTGGGTCGCCGATCTGTCCCAGCGCCTGTAGAAACGACTGGATGATGATCATTCGGAAACCCATTGGGTTAGTGCCTCCACATTGGGGCGCGGTCGTTCGGGAGGGGTCGTACCTTCGGTTGCGATATGGATAAAGCCTGCAATCTTCTCGTTTTCGGCCAAGCCAAGCCCCTGTTCGCAAAACTCGCGATCATGCGATTGCCAGCCGGACAACCAATTGGCCCCCCAACCTGCGGCCAGCGCTGCGTTCAGCAGAGCCAGACATACCGCACCCGCTGAATAGGTCTGTTCAATTGCCGGTATCTTGTCAGAAGGTTTCTGCACCTCAATAACAGCAACCGCCAAATGGCCCATTTCGAATTGGCTGCGCGCCTTGGCGATATCTTCGGGCGATTTTTCCAAGGCGAGACCACAAGTTTCTGTAAGATCTGCAAGGCGTTGCATGGCCCCATGCTCGACAACAACAAAACGCCAGGGTTCCAGCTTTCCATGGTCCGGGCTGCGCGCTGCAGCAGTCAGCAGCGGCCTCAGCTCTTCCCGGGTCGGGGCCGGGGCTACCAGTGTTTTGGCCGGACGAGACCGGCGCGCGTGCAGAAAATCCAGCGCAGCTTGGTTCTTCAGGGTCATATGTTAACTTCCTTCACATGGCAGTCTGTATGTCGGAGGCATACTGTTCTCTTTCAAGGGCAAACTGCTCATCAAAAGGCGACAAATTCAATCTGAATTGCTGCTTGTGACCAGACGCAAGATCCAAAAGGAACCATTAGTCTTTGGTGCTCTCGGACTCACGTATCTGATAAACGCCCTCGGGCAAATCCAGCGCAGCGGCCAGATCGCGTACCTGCTCTGGTGACAGGGTAATCTTCTGGATCTGATCGGTCCGCGGGTCCAACTGCTCAAGCGTGACGCATTCAGCGAAGTTGTTGATCACGACATCCTCTTGCAAAGGCTTTGCGCCTTCGTCCACTAGCGTGATCACCGTCGAGTCGAATTCGTGTTCAATTGAAAACATATGTGCAGAGTGCAGGGCATAAGATCGCAATGCAACCCGTTGCAAGCTGTAATCGGCTGTGGCCCGGCCTTAAATGCCGCGCTATGCTTGTCTGCCGACAGAGTGACCGAAAGGAATGTGAATGCGCCGTCTTGCACTGTTGCTGGTGATGCTGTTGGCGGCTTGCGATATGTCGCCTGTTATCGCGATCCCGGCCGATCAATGGCAGCCATCGTCATCAGAACAAAAGGACAGGGCGCGCGTATTCGAGCAGGTCAGCCGGGCTGTCGGAACGACCGCAAGCCGGGAATGCCGCCGCCAATCGAGGACTGCCAATTGTGATTTTGTGATTTTGGTTGATCTCTCGTCAAAGGCCCCAGCGAATGCGTTTCAGACCTTGGACAAGGATGGGCGGCCGCTAGTCGTTTTTACACAGCCGATGATCGATGCAACGCAGAACGCGGACGAGATGGCCTTTGTCATGAGCCATGAGGCCGCCCACCATATTTTGGGTCACATCGCCCGGCAGGCGCAGAACGCCAAAGAGAGCGCGCGGATATTCGGTGAACTCGCGCGCAATCAGGGCGCGGACGATGCAGGGATTGAGCGCGCACAGGCGCTGGGTGCTGAGGTCGGGGTGCAGAACTACACGCGTGAGTTCGAATTGGAAGCGGATCGTCTGGGGACACAGATCACTTACGCGGCGGGGTATAATCCGCTGGTCGGGATGGCTTTCTTCCAACGCATTCCTGATCCGGGTGATCGTTTCCTTGCCACGCACCCTCCCAATGCCCAGCGGGTCGAAGTTGTGTTGCAAACGGCGCGGGAACTGGGATTACGATAATGGTCAACTTAACCCGATTGGGTGTCGTTCTCAGTGATCGCGGGTCGAAATATGCTGTGACGGGCGCGGGGGTCACCAGTCGTGCTGATGTCGATGCGGTACTGGCGGAACTGAAATCCGACAAGGCATATGCGAAGGCAACTCACAACACTTGGGCGGCCATCTTGCCAAACGGTGCGCTCAAGGCCGATGACGGAGAGTCTGGCGCAGCAATGGTCATTTTGCGGATGATGGAGCGGGCCGAGCTGACGGATCACGTAATCATCGTGACACGCTGGTACGGTGGCAAGAAGCTGGGCGGGGACCGCTTTCGCCGCGTGCAGGACGCCACGCGGGCCTATCTGGACCAGCTGGCAACCGGGCATTGACCTGAGTCAAGGGCACTGTGCGGGGCATGCGTTACCCTTTCCATAGAGTGAATGGAAAAGGAAACCGCATGTCTGATCGTGAAACGCTGCGACGTCACGCCGACCTTGTAGATCGGATGGCCACGACGCTGGGCGTAGATTTGCAAGAAGTTGCCATCAAAGGGGCCTTACAGTTCGACGAAATCTCCGACGCGGTACTGCAGTGCACGGAATGCCCGAATCCGGGCCATTGCAAGGCGTTTCTGGCCCAGAACCTGACAGCGCCCGACACACCTGAATACTGCCGCAATCACGAGCTGCTGAACAGGCTCAAGCCGTAACGCCAAAGGGGGCTACCGTGCCACGACTTGGACGGATCATGACCCATCTTCGCCTTGTATTGCGAATGGCACAGGCGACGGGAGCCGACCTTGCCACCGCACATCGCGACGGGCACCTGAGCCAACAGGAATGGGCAGATATGGTTCAGCTCTGCCGCGGGTGCAAATGGGCGCGGGCATGCCCAGACTGGTTGAACGAGAACGAAACGGCGGAAAGCGCGCCCTGCACCTGCCCAAACCGGCACAGGTTCGCCACCTTGAGGGTCAGCAAGCAAAGGTGATCAAATGGATCGAACATCACTGGGCGAGATCGAAAAACACTTTTGGCTGACACGCTCGGTCGCGCGATCCTTAGGGATTTCTCTGACCGAAGCAATGGCCGAAGGGAAACTGACACCTGCCGACTACGCTCAGATGGTGACCCGATGCCGGGGCGCAATATGCGACGAACGTTGTCAGATATGGCTTGCCGCACAACAAGGAATGGCTGAGAAAGCACCTGATTTTTGTGCCAATGCTCAGGTTTTGAACGACTTGACCTGACTTTCAGAGCTTATTGTGCGTTCCGTCGCACAACGGAGGATTGGCGCAGTGCTTACAGCCACAAAAAAACACCTTTTTGCTGGCCTCAGCAGTATATTTTACGGGTTCGAACGACGTATCTTTGTGCGAACCGTCGCAAAATGGTTGCCGCTTGGACTTGCCACAGGCGCACCAGAAATAGGTTTTTCCTTCGGTCACTTCGACCGGATAGGGCGATTTCTGGGCGATGATCGGGGCGTCTGACATGTGGCTACTCCGTCTTTGGCTGATGTCGAAGTCAAAGTTTAGGGCTCTTTGTCAAAAAAGGTAGACTGCGAATGAAAACCCGCCTTCCAGCGTGGTTTCGCCTTTATTCACGAATGCGTTATCGATTCGGTTGCCATATGAAATTCTTGGTCCTATTCTGATACCGGCCCCGAAAAACTGGGCAATATCAGAAAAGTAATAGAGGATTGATGGACATGAAACTGAAATTTGCTGCTATCTGCGCCACGGCCGTTGTATTGACTGCGTGCTCGCAGCAAGAGGAACCGACCCCGGTTTACATCCAGCCCGACTATGACAAGTTTGGTACACCCAGTTGCTCGGCAGGCTATGAACTGGCCACAACCGAAGCAGGCCAGACCGTATGTAACCCGGTCACCCAATAAGTATTAAGCAGGCGGTTCTGACCGCAGGGCCGCCTGCACACCTTTAAAAAGAACACCGCCCTCGAGGCGGTTTTTTCTTGCCTTTCTGCTGTGGGTCGCGGACGTCTTCTTGCAGGACGACTGATCGGAAACCCCATGCGCAAATTCTTTGACCACCTAAAGGATCGTACCCGCTGGAGCTGGCAGGGCCTGGCTGCAACCTGGCGGCAAGAGTATTCGTTTCGTGGGTGGGTTTGGGCCAACCTGATTTCGGCTTTATTGGCGCTTGCACTCCCTCTAGGTACGGCAGAACGGGCGCTGATCCTTGCTTTGGGCATTCTGGTCTTGGTGGCCGAGTTATTTAATACGGCCATCGAGCGTGCCGTCGATCACACCTCGACCGAGCACCACGCGTTGGCGGGGCAAGCCAAGGATGCAGCAAGTGCAGCGGTGGCGTTGTCTGCAGTCGCTGCCGGAGTGGCGTGGATCGTGATTTTGATCGGCTTGTTCTAGGGACAGACGCCTTTCGTTACGCCGAGGGGCGCAAACGCCCCCACAAGTCGTATTCTCCGGCTTCATCTACCTCGACCGTGACGATATCCCCGGGTTTCAGGCCTTCGAAGCCTTCGTCGATAAACAAGTTACCATCGATTTCTGGAGCATCGGCCTTGGTGCGGCAGGTCGCGGCCTCTTCATCCACCTCGTCTACGATGACATCGAGTTTTTGGCCAACCTTTGCTGCCAGCTTGGCCTCAGAAATGGCCTGAGCTTTCTCCATGAAACGCTCCCATCGCTCTTGCTTGACCTCGGCCGGGACATGATCCGGCAGGTCGTTCGAGCGGGCGCCATCGACATTTTCGTACTGGAAACAGCCGACACGATCCAACTGCGCTTCGTCCATCCAGTCCAGGAGCGTCTGGAACTCTGCCTCGGTTTCGCCGGGGTAGCCGACGATGAACGTGGACCGCAAAGTGATATCCGGACAAATAGCGCGCCAGTTGGCAATCTCGTCCAGAGTTTTTGCCCCGGCGGCAGGGCGGGCCATACGTTTCAGAACATCGGGATGCGCATGTTGGAATGGAATGTCGAGATACGGCAGCACATTGCTACCCGCATCTGCCATCAGCGGGATCAAATCGCGCACATGGGGGTAGGGATAGACGTAATGAAGCCTGACCCACGCATCGAATTGGCCGAGTTCCCGTGCCAGATCGGTGATATGGCTGCGCACCTCCCGATCTTTCCATGGGTTCACGTCATACTTACGATCCAGCCCATAGGCCGAGGTATCCTGTGAGATCACAAGCAGTTCGCGCACACCGCTGTCGACAAGTTTCTCAGCCTCGCGCAGCACTGCATGGGCCGGGCGGCTTGCGAGTTTACCGCGCATGTCGGGGATGATGCAAAACTTGCACTTATGATTACAGCCCTCGGAAATCTTGAGATAGCTATAGTGGCGCGGGGTAAGTTTGACGCCCGAAGCGGGCAGCAGATCGACATAAGGGTTTGGATCGGGTGGTACGGCTGCATGTACTGCGTCCAGCACCCGTTCGTACTGATGCGGTCCTGTAACCGCCAGAATGCGCGGATGGTGTTCCCGGATATAGTCAGGCTCAGCCCCCAAACAGCCGGTCACAATGACCTTGCCGTTTTCAACCAATGCCTCGCCAATTGCGTCCAGCGACTCGGCCTTGGCGCTGTCCAGAAACCCGCAGGTATTCACAATAACGGCATCAGCACCCGTATAGTCCGGCGAAATGCCGTACCCCTCGGCCCGCAATCGGGTCAGGATGCGTTCGCTGTCAACCAGCGCTTTTGGACAACCCAGCGACACCATTCCAAGGGTCGGTTGGCCACGGCGGGGCGTCTCGGTGATCCGGGCCTCTGGGGCTAGATCGGGGCGGAGGTTCGGTGGGTTCGTGCTCATGGCCGGGCATATAGAGGGGAAAGCTTCCCCTTGCAAATCCCGCCCGCTCGGGGCTGACTTGAAACAGAGCAGAAAGGCCGGAAAGGCAGACCCATGAAGTGGCTCATTCGTTTTCTATTTCTCATAGTTGCAGCCTTCGGGCTGGTCATTGGTGCCTTGCTGCTGATGCCAGGCGAAAAACTGGCGACAATACTTGCTGAACAAGTCAAGGCGCAAACAGGCCGCGATCTCGCGTTGACCGGTGACGTCAAAGTGTCATTTTGGCCGGTATTGGGGATGGAAACCGGCCCTGTGACATTTGGCAATGCGCCTTGGGCCGGGCCGGAACCGATGCTAAGCGCCCAAAGCCTCGCGGTTGGGGTCGATGCCTCGGCGTTGTTGTCTGGGAATATCCGGATCAAACGGGTGTTGGCCGATAGCCCGGTTCTACGCCTTGAACGCGCCGATGGGCGCGGCAACTGGGAGCTGCATCAGCCAGGTAACTCCTCGCAAACGGGCGCTACGGCGCAAGCCGTTGAAAGCCGACCCATCACGCTCGAGCGGTTGGAACTGACCAATGCGCGCCTAATCTATCTTGAGAATGGCGCGGTTAGTATGGATTTTGCCGATGTCGATCTTTCGGCCCGCTGGCCTGACGTAACGGCCCCAATGGAAATGCAAGCCAGTATGTCCGTCCCCGGAGGCAGCGTCGCAGTGGACCTTACCATCCCCGACTTGCCCGCATTTTCCAGCGGCGCTGTCACGCCGTTGCAGCTGAGCCTAACCGCGCCTGGCGGAGATATTCAGTTCTCGGGCCGGGTGAATCTGGCCGGCGAAATGGATGGCAAGACGACGGTCACGGCCAAGGACACCCAAAGGATGCTGGCCGCGTTTGGTCACGGAGGAGTCACCGTGCCCGAGGGACTAGGACAGGTCGCGAGCGTATCCGGGCAGATGACCTATACCCGGGACGGGCGGATTTCATTGCGCAACATGATCGCGGTTCTGGATCAAAACCGGCTTGAGGGCGAAGCTGATATCCAGATTTCAAATCCGCCCCAGATGACTGCGCGTCTGAACGCAGGCGATCTCGACCTATCGAAGGTAAGCGGAGGCAACGCTTCTGACGGCGCCTCAGATATGGAAGGGTGGTCAAAAACCCCAATTGATGCGTCGTTTCTGGCGCTGGCAAATGGCAAGATCCGCTTGCAAGCCACCTCGATTGCGGTTCCGGGTATGATCTTTGGGAAAAGTGATCTGACACTCAGCCTTGATCGGTCGCGGGCTGTATTGCAGATGCACCCGGCCTCGCTGTTCTCGGGGCAATTGAACGGCCAGGTGGTCGCCAATAATCGCAACGGTCTGTCGGTTGGTGGAAATCTGAAAGCCGCCAATATCGATATCAACGAAGCGCTCGAAACGCTGGGGGATATCAAAAGGCTTTCGGGCACCGGTTCAGGCAATCTTGAATTTCTGGGCGTCGGACAGAGCGAAGATCAGATCATGCGATCGCTCAGCGGCAAAGGAGATATCGAGGTCGGGCGGGGCGTTATCTCGGGGCTGGATCTTGACCGCCTTATGGGGCGGGGAAAGGGATCGGGTGGTACGACTGTATTCAACAGCCTTACGGCCAGCTTTACGATGAAGAATGGCGACTTGACCAACAAGGACCTGTTGATGCAGTTGGATAATTTCCGGGCGGACGGTACGGGCCGCATTGGCTTAGGAGCTCGCGATATCGATTATCTGTTTACACCAGTCGCCCTGCGCGCCAACTCAGGGCAGGGGATATCGGTACCCGTCCGAATTAAAGGTCCGTGGAGCGACCCGTCGATCAAGCCGGACCTAACCAAAGTCATTGAGGCGGCAGCCGAAGGCAAAGTTAAAGAACTGGAAGACGACGCAAAGAAGAAGGTTTTGGAAAAGGTTGGTAAAGAACTGGATACCACGGTGACGGATTCCGATCACATCGAAGACGCGCTGAAGAACAAGCTTGAGGATGAGGCTAAGAAAGGCCTGCTCAAGCTGTTTGGCGGGGATTGATCTAAGCGCGATAACAAAGGGCGCCGAAATGGGCGCCCTTCATAGTGTCATTTAGATTGTCTGATCGTATTCGCCCACGCCGGGTTCAGTTCGAATGACGGCGTCGATATCTGCGAAGATCGCGCGCATTTCATCCTCGCTTTCGCTGCTTTCGCAGACGACGACCAGATTGGGTGTATTGGATGACGCGCGGACGAGTCCCCAACTGCCATTGTCCAGAATGACCCGGGCTCCATTGACGGTCACGACCTCTTTGATAGCCCGCCCTGCGAAGTGTTCGCCGGCGTCGGCTTTGGCAACCAATTTGCCGACCAGGCGCTGCAGGATATCGTATTTCTCCGTATCCGCTGCGTACGGAGACATGGTGGGCGTCGACCATGTCCTTGGTAGTGCTTTCCGAAGGTCTGACATGCTTTTGTCCGGGTTGCGGTCCATCAGTTTGCAGATTTCCACCGCCACGCGCATTCCGCAGTCGTATCCGCGCCCGACCGGTTCCGCCAAGAAATAGTGTCCCGATTTCTCAAACCCAGCCAGCGCACCGATTTCCTTGACCCGGCGCTTCATATGGCTATGGCCGGTTTTCCAGTAGTCGGCTTTGACCCCAAGCGCTTGCAACTCGGGATCGCTGGCGAACAGCCCAGTGGATTTCACATCGGCTACAAAGGTCGAACCTGGATGCAGCTTGGCCAGATCACGGGCCATGATGACGCCGACCTTATCGGCAAATATCTCTTCGCCTTCGTCATCCACAACACCGCAACGATCGCCATCACCATCAAACCCTAGCGCCAGGTCCGCGCCGCTGGATTTGACTGTATCGGACATGTCATGCAGCATTTCCATGGCTTCCGGGTTCGGGTTGTAATTGGGGAATGTGTAATCCAGCCGTGTGTGGCTGGGCACAACCTCAACCCCGATCCTTTCGAAAATCTCGGGCGCGAAGGCGGCGGCGGTACCGTTTCCAGTGGCGCAGACCACTTTCAGCGGACGTGACATTATGAAGTCACCGACCAGATCGTCGATATAGGCTTCTTTCACACCGTCGACGAATTCATATGACCCGCCCGGGCGCGCGACGCCTTCCCCATTCAAGACGATGTCGCGCAGTTCCGACATTTCATCAGGGCCGTGGGTCAATGGGCGGTCAAAGCCCATTTTGACGCCGGTCCAACCGTTCGGGTTATGGCTTGCCGTGACCATCGCAACCGCCGGTACGTCCAGATGGAATTGCGCAAAATACGCCATCGGGCTGAGCGCTGGGCCGATATCCTTCACCTGAATACCCGCCTGCATAAGCCCAACGATCAGCGCGTTTTTGATCGACAGGGAATAATCGCGATAGTCATTTCCCACTGCAATCACGGGTTCGATCCCGCGTTTGTGCATCTGTGTGCCCAGACCCAAACCCAGGGCCGTCATGCCTGGCAGATTGATCTCATCGGGGTATTTCCACCGCGCGTCATATTCGCGAAAGCCCGTGGGCTTGATCATCGGATCGCGCAGAAAGCTCCAGGTGTTAGGGGTCACCTCAGGCAAAGGCTTGGTCATCACAAATCTCAATCGTTAAATCTGAATTGGGTTTTCTTTGGCCAGTGCATCAAATTGCATCAATGTGTCAACCAGATGGCCCATCTGATTCAGAGGGATCATGTTCGGCCCATCTGAGGGGGCGGTGTCGGGATCCTGATGGGTTTCTATGAAAACGGCTCCGACGCCCAGAGATACAGCGGCGCGCGCCATCACCGGCGCAAACTCACGCTGTCCACCCGAGGAACCACCTTGGCCGCCGGGCTGTTGCACCGAGTGTGTCGCGTCCATGACGACCGGATATCCGGTTTGCGCCATCTGCGGCAGCGATCGCATGTCCGCGACCAGCGTATTGTAGCCAAACGAAGTTCCACGCTCGGTCAGCAGGATGTTCTGATTGCCAGTGCTTTCGATCTTAGTAACGATATTGGGCATTTCCCACGGGGCGAGAAACTGCCCTTTTTTTACGTTGACCGCTTTGCCGGTATTGCCCGCCGCCAGCAGCATGTCCGTCTGACGACACAGAAACGCAGGGATTTGCAGAATATCGACGGCCTCAGCCGCGATCGCGCATTGGGCCTCGGTATGGACATCGGTCAGTACCGGTATGCCCATGGTCTTGCGGATATCTTCCAGCACCTGCAGCCCGGACTCAATGCCCATGCCGCGCTTGCCGGACAGCGAGGTCCGGTTGGCTTTGTCATACGAGGCCTTGAACACATATTGCGCACCTACGGCGTCGCATGCCTCTTTCATGGTGCCGGCGATCATTTGGGCGTGATCGGCGGTTTCAAGCTGGCAAGGGCCGGCAATGATTGTCAGCGGAAGGTCGTTGCCAACCGTCAGGTCGGCTATTTTTACATGTTTCATGAGTCTTACGAGGATACCTGTTCACGAAGGACCGACGCGGTAAGCGAGATCATCAGGTAGATACCAGCAAATAACAGGAATGCCAAAATCGTATTTTCGAACTTGCGCGGATAGCTGGGTTCCTGGCTGGCGACCGGGTTCACCGAGACGGTCAGATACCGCACTTTCCGATTGGCCTCGGTCCGCGTGGCTTCCATTTGCTGCATTGCCGTTTGCAGCATCATGTCACGCGCCGCCAGATCGGCCTGAGCCATCTGGATTCGCACGCTCAAACGCGCCAGCGAATTTTCGCCCGCCGACACATCCAGCATCTCGGCATTCAACTCATCAAGGACCGCTTGCAGCCGCGCGATATCCGCCCGTGTACCATCCACCTTGGCCTGGTTGGGGCGCGTATTATCGAGAAGCGCGGCCAATTGTAGTTCTTTGTCCTGCAGCTCGAATTCGAACTGATCGATCCTTCCTCGCAGGCTGGCGATCACACTTTGCGGGTCCAGTATCGCACCTTGTAGCTGCAGTTCGATCAGGTCTTCCTGAGCCTGTCTGCGTGCCTCTTGCGCAGCCTCAAAACTCGCCAAGGCATCGCGCATCTGGTCTTCGCGTTTCAATTCAGTCAGACCATTGATGGTCTCTTCCGCGTAAGAGATAAGCCGCCTGGACAAATCGACCGCTATCTCGGGGCTCGGCGCTGCGACCTCCATTCGGATGACGCCGTCACTAGGATCATATCCGATTGTGATCATACGCTTATAAAGCTTGTAGGTTTCTTCAAGCGTCGCATCAGTCGGCAATCGTTGGATCGGGTCTATCCAATCCTGCCGAAAAAACTCAGTAAATCCGACATCACGCTCAAGCCGTTCCAATGCATCCTTGGATTCCAGAAATTCCTGAGTGGACACGGAATCCTGCGCCGTCGCAAACTGCGTGCCCGCCAGAAATCCACCGAACGAGGCACCGCCGCCATCCGCTTGCAAGATCGAAAACACCGAGTCGCTGGCATACATCGGCGTCGCCACGCGATAGAAATAGTAGCCCACGATAAACGTTGGAATGAATACGAACACCGTCAATCGTGCGAATAGCCCGGCAAGCTTGCGGCGGCGGCGGCGGGCGATGTCTTTCTGGATCTGCCCGATTTCATATTCACGACGTTCGGCCGGGCTGAGTTCGGGTCCTGGCAGGTTCTTCTGCGAGTCCCTGGTCGTTTGCGGCAGGTGAATCTTTATATTGTCTTGCGCGGCGTCATCACCAGTTGGCTTACCTTGGTCAGGAGCTGCCAGATCAAGCAGGTTTGTGCGCTGAAACGGATCAATTCCTTTCTTTCGTAACAGCCGGACCGCATCGTAGTCAGACGTCGCCGCCAGCCCGTTCTTGTGCGCCAAACGCCGCGCGACGCGCAATTGCCGCCCTGTCAGACCTTCGCGTTTGATCGCATCCAACTCGTTGCCCGGTTGCTGAGTGTCGTCAGCCGAGTCTGTGCCTTGGGTCGCCTTTCGGATGCGCGAAATGGCGTCCGAGCGTGCCTCGGCAGTGCCAGAACCGCGTGCCGTGCGGTCGGGATTGTATTTCCTAGCCTTGGGTTTGGTAGTCATAGAGCTGCTTTGCCTCTTCCAAGGTTTCAAACATGTAAAGCTGGCCGTCTACCAAAACCGCAGCCTGCCGCGCGAATTTTTCAAGAAGCGAAGGGTTGTGCGATACGATCACCAAAGTCGTTGTCCGCAGCTTCTCTTTCAGAATGTCGCCCGCCTTCTTGTTGAACTCGACATCGGTTGTCGAGGGCATCCCCTCATCGATCAGATACATATCGAAATCCAGGGCCAGCATCAGTGCAAATGTAAACCGGGCCCGCATTCCGGACGAATAGGTTCCGAGCGGCTGGTCGAAATACTCACCCAAGTTGCACAGCCATTTGCAGTAGGCTTCGACATAGTCGGGATCCATGCCGTAGATCTTCGCGATATAGCGTGCGTTCTCCAGCGCGGACAGGCGCTTGGCCACACCTCCTGCAAAGCCCATGGGGAAGGATACGCGGCAGTCGCGCCGAATCACGCCTTCGTCGGGCTTTTCCAGCCCTGCCATCATGTTGATCAACGTGGTCTTGCCGGTTCCGTTCGGGGCCAGCACGCCAAGAGATGTTCCAAGCTCAACCCGGAACGAGACCCGATCCAGAATCACCTTGCGGCGGGTTCCGGTCCAGAAAGACTTGCTGACATTTTCGAATTCCAGCATGTGCGGCCTGCAGATCGCTCGGGGTTTTGACGGTTTGAGGATCGGTGTGCTACCGATCCATGTTGGCCACATTATGTCGAAATATGAAACAAATGATCAATGCGCATCCGCGTTCATGACATTGATGTGTTGCAAGGACGGTTTCATTGGCTCGAGGGTAGATGATGCCTATCTTCATCGATGAACATTGCAAAAGCCTGTTGATCCGATGAAATCGCTGATTGAGGACATCCAAGCCTGCCGTTTGTGCGCGGATAGGTTCGCGCAGACCACGACTGCGCACCAGCCGCGCCCGGTGGTCTGGTTTCGCCCCGGTGCGCGCATTTTGATCGCAGGTCAGGCACCGGGCGCGCGCGTCCATGCTTCAGGGAAGCCTTTCACCGACCCTTCGGGTGACCGGCTACGGGATTGGCTGGGACTGGATGAGAACGCATTTTATGACCGTTCGCGCGTATCCATCGTGCCGATGGCGTTTTGCTTCCCCGGATACAATGAGCGCAAGGCCGACCTGCCTCCGCCGCCGATATGCGGGCGCACCTGGCATGACAAGGTGATGGCTGCGTTGGGAGAAGTACCGTTGACGATCCTCGTCGGGGGTCATGCCCATAAATATCATCTTGGCGTAAAAACACCGGTTACCGAGACCGTCAGCCTTTGGCGAGACCATGCACCGCGCGTCTTTGCCTTGCCTCACCCGTCCTGGCGCAATACGGCTTGGCTGAAGAAAAACCCCTGGTTCGAGGCCGAGCTGTTGCCGGTGCTACAGAAACGGGTGAATGAGGTTCTGAATGACTGAAGCCACAGCTTTGGATGCTGCACATAACTCCATGCAGGCGGCCCCGGAAGACGACAACGCTCGACTACGCTTTTTCGAAAGACTGGCCGATAGCGAGCTGTTCCTGATGCTGACCGAGGAAGCGAAGGATGAAAGCATTTCGCCCGAGCTGTTCGATGTGGCGGATGGTCGTTTTGTTCTGGTGTTTGATCTTGAGGAACGACTGGCGGCATTTGCGGCTCGACCGGTCCCCTATGTCGCTCTGTCAGGTCGTGTTCTTTCAGGGATGTTGTCGGGGCAGGGGGTCGGGCTGGGTCTGAACCTTGATGTTGCACCGTCGTCGATGTTGATCCCCGCTGAAGCGCTCGGTTGGTTGTCTGACACGCTGCAGCATGGTCCAAAGGAGGTGAAGCAGCGACTTGCCGAATTCTATCCGCCCTCCGGTTTGCCAGATGTTCTGTTGACCGCGCTTGATGCAAAGTTGGCGACGGCTGCAGGTCTGGCTGCAGCGGCGTTTCTGGTTGGAACAAGGACCGAGGATGGGGGGCAGGGTCATTTGTTGGGTTTTGTTTCGGCGGTCGAAGGCGCGCAGCCAGCGCTTGCACGCGCCGTATCCGAGGCATTGACCTTTTCGGGGATCGAGGCCGGAGCGCTGGATGTTGGCTTTTTTGAAGTGCAGGATCCGGCTACTTCTGCCTTGGCAAAGGTTGGGCTGCGGTTCGATTTGCCCCAGCCTCAAGCGCCCCAAATGGAAAGGGCCGCGCCGGGCAGTGATCCCGAGCGGCCCCCAATATTGAAGTAGCGCAGGACGTTAATCCGCCGCTTCCAGTTTATCCTGCGTGCGGGTCTCAAAATCGCTGGCGTCATGGCGTTCGTGCAACTGCGTATGCGGCTCTCCAAACGCACGATTGACCATCCGGCCGCGCTGAACGGCGGGGCGAGCATCGATGGCTTTGGCCCACCGCATCACGTTTTCATAGCTTTCGACATCCAGGAATTCTGCCGCATCGTATAGACGGCCCAGAACAAGCTGCCCGTACCACGGCCAGATCGCCATGTCGGCGATCGTATAGTCCTGACCTGCAATATAAGGCTTATCGGCAAGTTCCAGTTCCAGCACATGCAACTGGCGTTTGGCCTCCATCGCGAAACGGTCGATCGGATATTGCCATTTCTCAGGCGCATAAGCGTAGAAGTGGCCAAAGCCACCGCCCAGATATGGCGCGCTGCCCATTTGCCAGAACAACCAGTTCATCACTTCTGTCCGTTCGGCACCGCTGGCGGGCAGAAACTCACCGAATTTCTCGGCGAGATGCAGCAAGATGGAGGCGCTCTCGAAAACGCGCACAGGTGTTTCACCTGAATGATCCCACAGCGCCGGTATCTTCGAGTTAGGATTGGCCCCGACAAAGCCCGAGCTGAACTGATCACCTTCACCGATGTTGATCAGCCACGCATTGTATTCGGCCCCGGAATGGCCCAATGCCAAAAGCTCCTCCAGCATGACCGTAACCTTGACGCCGTTCGGGGTGGCGAGCGAATACAGTTGAAGCGGGTGCTTTCCGACCGGAAGTTCCTTTTCGTGGGTCGCACCAGCTATGGGCCGGTTTATATTGGCAAAGCGTCCTCCGCTTTCGCTGTCCCAAGTCCAGACCTTTGGGGGTGTGTAAGTGGATTGTTCGCTCATCTTTTGCCTTTCTGCATCATTTGGCCAAAACGCGCCGCCTTCACAGCTAATATTGCAAAACTCAAAGTCCAACCCCGGATGTGGCGAGATATTTGTAACATTGCACCTCGTTCACCTCACAAAACCCCTCTGGTTTTCACAGCGGCGCGAGGGGGTCTTCGCGCCGGGCCAAAATTACCTATTGTTTGACCAGACCCGCAGTTCGGGTGACCAGAAACCGTAAGGACATGAGGACCAATCACATGAAACGCTTTGCGCTGACCCTTGCCGCGACGATGGCTTTTGCCGTGCCCGCGTTCGCCGGAGAACAATATGTTGATGGCACCGGATTTGCCGTATCGGGATACGACGTTGTTGCTTACCGCAGCCTGGATCAGGTGCCCGTAGGCCAGTCGCAACCCGAGGCCGTTCGCGGTCGGGCCGACATCACCGCAGACTATAATGGTGTAACCTGGGCGTTTGCGACCGAAGAAAACCGTGACAAGTTTTTGGAGAACCCGGCCTTTTACGCTCCGCAATATGATGGCCACTGCGCCTATGGTGTATCGAAAGGCGGCAAGGTTCCGGGCAACCCAAATCTGTGGCGTATTGTCGATGACAAGCTCTATCTGAACATCACTGATGTTGTTGTTGGTTTCTGGGAAGAGGATGTTCCGGCCAACATCGACCTGGCGGAAGGCAACTGGCCCGGAATCGAAGGGGATGCCGCTTCGACCAGCGTGATCCCAAAATTCACATCAGAAGGCCCAATTTCCAACTGATTCCGATTAATGAAAGAAAGCCCGGCCACTAAGGCCGGGCTTTTTTCGTTGGCGGGTTCTCTCACCCCGCCAACTCGAACATATCCCGCATGTGTTGATCCGCTTCGAACCGTATTGTTACACTCTTGGCACCGGGAAATTTTCTCTCGCGTATCGGGTCAGGAATGACAATCTCACCGGAGCCCGAGCCTTTGGACCGAAAGGTCAGAATCTCTGTTTCTGACTTGCGGTAGCCGGAAAGGACCGAGGTTGGCAATGCAACGCGGTTAGACCCTTCGCAGACTGACGATGCAACGAAGTAGGTAAGATCGCGCCCGAAGCATCCGATTGCATCAGGAACATGGTCCGAAGAGTCGCGGGCACTTTTGGCGGCGTCCGTTTCACCTAGTTCCGATAAATCCTTCAGCGCGCGTTCGGGTTTTAACAGATCGTGACAAGCTTTGATTTCATCTGCGGCCAGTTCGATTACGCGTTTCTTCAGACGAGGACGACGCGGTGTAGAAGAATCTACACCGTTTTTGCGTGTCATCCCTTCTTTACGCAAAAAATCATAGGCTGATTTAGCATCCGAAAAACCGGAATAATCACCGTCGGTATGATCAGGATGATCGTGGAACGCGATTTTGCGCCAGGCTTCACGAATCTCGTTTGCGTTTGCATTTGGGGGCAGACCAAGAACCTGCAACGCTTCGGCCCGAGCCTGTACCTTGCTCACTGGCTTCATACTCAAAACACTCATTAAAACTACAACGGGGTCAGATTGCCATTGATCACATTTTTGTCAAATTTTTTCAGGAATTAGACTGAGGTAGGGCAACAGTTGACGGGTGCATATCGAGATTGTCGCCTGCGCAGCGGTTGTCGCAAATGAGCATGGCAGACGACTGCCATGCCCGGCGATACAGGGCAAGCGCAAAAACAGTGGGATCAGGCGACGTTCTGCAATTCGGTCTGGGGTGTAATGCCCAGGGCAAAGCAGACATCCCGAGTAAGCTCAGGTCGGTTGAGCGTATAGAAATGCAGTTTGTCCACGCCGCCTTCTATCAGGTCCGAGCAGAGTTCGGTGCATAGCGCCGTCGCCAGAAGATCTTCGCGATCGTCCCGGATTGCTTTGTCAAATGCGTTCTCGATCCAGTCGGGAATGTGGGCGCCACAGCGTTTTGCAAAGTTACGCGCACCCTTCCAGTTCTCGATGGGAAGAATGCCCGGTACGATAGGCTTGTCGATCCCAGCTTTTTCGCAGGCATCGCGAAACCGGAAGAAGGTTTCAGCCTCGAAGAAGAATTGGGTCAACGCCTCGTCCGCGCCCGCATCCAGCTTGGCCTTTAGCCAATCCACATCAGCGCGGGCATTGCTTGCTTCTGGATGTTTGTCCGGATAGGCGCCGACACGGATGCTGAACATCTCGGTCTCGGCCAGTGCAGAAATCAGTTCTACCGAGTTGGTGAAACCATCAGGGTGGGGGGCGAACCGGTCTTGACCTTTAGGGGGGTCGCCACGCAGGGCAACGATATCCTGAACGCCTGCGCGCGCGAATGTGTCTGCGATCTCAAGCGTCTCCTGACGCGAGGCATCGACACAGGTCAGATGCGCAGCAACAGGCAGCCCCGAGGATTTGTGCAAGGTTGCAACTGCATCACGCGTCAACTCACGTGTTGTACCACCAGCACCATAGGTCACCGATACAAACCGTGGGTTCAGCGGCGCCAAGGTCTGAACCGTATCCCAAAGGCGAAACGAGGCCTCCAGAGTCTGCGGCGGGAAGAACTCGAATGAAATCTCAGGCTTGGTCATGGTGGCCTCGTAGCTGTCATTTATGCCCTTGTGCCATCAGATGCATCGTGAGACAAACTCATATTGTTCAACAACAACATGAGTTGCGTGAGTAATGCATATCGAATTTCGCCACTTACGGACGATCAAAGCCATCCACGAATGCGGTGGGCTTGCGCGTGCAGCTGATCAGCTAAACATCACGCAATCCGCACTAAGTCACCAGATCAAGGGGTTGGAAGATCAGGCCGGGGTCGAGCTGTTTTTACGTCGATCCAAGCCGATGAAGTTGTCGGCGGCTGGTTTGCGGCTGCTGCGGCTCGCTGAACAAATTCTGCCTCAGGTCGAGGCGATGCAGGATGAGTTTTCATCGCTGCGCGACGGTCGCACCGGTCGGATGCACATTGCGATCGAATGTCACGCTTGTTTCGAGTGGCTGTTTCCGGTGCTTGAAGCTTTCCGTAAATCCTGGTCAGACGTTGATGTGGATATCCGCCCGGGCCTTGCATTCGACGCGTTGCCCGCCTTGCAGAAGGAAGAGGTTGATCTGGTGGTGTCCTCTGACCCCGAAGATCTGCCGGGTGTCGAATTTGTCGAACTCTTTGACTACCAGGCCGTATTTGTCGCGGCGTCTTCGCATCCATTGGCTGAAAAGCCCTATATCGAAGCTGAAGATTTCCGAGGTCAGACACTGATTACCTACCCGGTCGAACGAACCCGGTTGGATGTTTTCAGTCAGTTGCTGATCCCGGCCCGGGTCGAGCCTGCCACCATCCGACAGGTTGAACTGACCGCTGTGATCTTGTTGTTGGTGGCTTCGAATAGGGGCATATCCGTTCTTCCGGACTGGGTGGTGCGCGAGGTAAAGTATAGCTCGGACTACGTCACGCGCCCGCTTACCAAAGATGGGATTACCCGCAGGTTATATGCTGCGGTCCGCAGCGAAGACCTTGAAAAACCCTTTGTGCAAGAGTTGGTGAAACTGGCGCGGACCGAGGCGCGTAAGCTTCAGACTCAATAACACCGGACGCAGATCAGCCATGCGCATCATTCCTCTTGGCAAGGGCGCGTTGCCCCAGTATACGCGCGGCTTGACCGGACAGGAGCCTTTGGAAAATGGTTGGCAGTGCAAATCTCAACATCATGATCAAGGCCGCGCGTAAGGCGGGGCGTTCTCTGGTCAAGGATTTTCGTGAAGTCGAGAACCTGCAGGTGTCGATGAAAGGTGCGGGCGACTTTGTGTCGAAGGCCGATATCGCGGCCGAAGCCATCCTGAAAGAGGAATTGCTGGGTGCCCGTCCGACCTATGGTTGGCTGGCCGAAGAGGGCGGCGCGATTGACGGCGAAGACCCGACTCGTCGCTGGATCGTCGACCCGCTGGATGGGACCACCAACTTCCTGCACGGGCTGCCGCACTGGGCCGTTTCAATCGCGTTGGAACATAAGGGCAAGATCGTTTCGGGTGTGATCTATGACCCTGCCAAGGATGAGATGTTCTTTGCCGAAAAAGGCGAAGGTGCGTGGATGAACGACATGCGCATCCGTGTGTCGGGCCGCCATCGCATGATCGAGTCGATCTTCGCGACAGGTCTGCCATTCGGTGGCCGTTCGGACCTGCCTGCGACCTTGCAGGACCTGGCCCGTCTGATGCCTGCCTGTGCAGGTGTTCGTCGCTGGGGTGCTGCCGCGCTGGACATGGCCTATGTGGCCGCCGGTCGTTACGAAGGCTTTTGGGAGCGTCGCCTGAACGCCTGGGATCTGGCCGCAGGCATCATCATCGTGAAAGAGGCGGGCGGCTTTGTTCAGGCGCTGAACCCCGAAGGCAGCGTGCTTGAGGATGGCGAAGTGATCTGCGCCAATGAGCCGATCTTTGACAATTTCGCAAAGGTAATTCGGGGCTGATATTCAACCCCGGTCATTTGATCATGGTACGCGCGTCCGGTCCGGGCGCGCGTTTTGGTTTAGAAGTCGACCTCGATCGCGATCCCTTGCTGGACCGCCAGATCAACTGCCGCGCTGGCCACCGCAAGATCTTGCAGCCCCACGCCAGTACCGTCGAACACGGTCACCTCAGCCTCGGACACACGCCCGGGAAGGGTCCCGTTAATGACCTCTCCGATCTGCCGGATATCGCCTTCGGCTTTCATTTCGGCAGCCACGGCATGCTGGCTTTCACCCAATGTCACGGCCTGCGCGACCTCGTCGGTAAAGACGCTTGCGCGCGCGATCAGGTCTGTGGCGACCTCTTGCTTACCGACGGTATCGGTGCCCATACATGCGATGTGTGTGCCGTCGGAGACGTGCTCGGACATCAGTGTTGGCGCGAAGGAGGAGGTGATGGTGATAATCACGTCCGCCTGCACCATGCCGGGCAGATCCACAGCTTCAAAAGGCAGCCCCGCTTCAGCCGCGACCTTTTCGAGATTTGGCAGCATTTCTGGATGCAAGTTCCAGCCTATGACTTTCTCAAAGTCCCGCTGTTCCAATGCCGCGCGCAATTGGAATGTCGCCTGATGCCCGGCGCCAACCATTCCGATCACCTTGGCATCCTTGCGTGCCAAATGGTTGATCGAAACCGACGAGGCTGCAGCCGTGCGCAGCGCGGTCAGCAGGTTGCCCCCAACGATGGCCCGAACGCGACCCGTATCTGGATCAAACAAAAACACGGTGGATTGGTGATTGATCAGCCCGTGCGTTTCCAGATTGTTTGGCCAATACCCGCCTGCTTTCAGGCCAAGGTTCATGCCCTCGCGATCAAACCCGCCCTTGAACCCATAGAGCGCATCCGCATGACCTATGGCCTCGCGCACGACCGGGAAGTTGTAGGCATCCCCAGCCGCCATCGCGGCAAATACCTGCTCAACCGCAGTATAGCTTTCCTGTCGGCCTAACAGAGCGCCGATTTCCTTTTCAGGAACGATGATCATCGCGTTTGTCTTTCTTTTTGATGGCATTAGAAAGGGCGGTGCTAAACGTCCGCCCCTGCATTCATCTGTTGATCAATAGGCCTTGCCACGGGCAGAGACCGGCCAAAGGGCTTCAACCTTGCCGCCGCGCACACCGACGTACCAGTCATGAACGTTGCAGGTCGGGTCACAGTGGCCGGGCACCAGCCGCAGCTTGTCGTTGACCTTCAGCACCCCATCCGGATCGCCAATCACCCCGTGTTCGTCCGAGCACTTCAGGTATTCCACATCGTCCCGCCCAAAGATGAAGGGCAGGCCGCTATCGACTGATTGGGCCTTCAGACCCGCATCGCAGATTGCCTTGTCCGCTTTGGCGTGGCTCATCACGCTGGTCAGAATGAACAAGGCGTTTTCCCATTCACCCTGATCGATCCGTTGACCGTCCTTGTCCAGAATCCGACCGTAATCAGCATCCATGAAGGCATAAGAGCCACACTGCAGCTCGTTATAAACGCCCGAGTTGCTTTCGAAGTAATAAGACCCCGTACCGCCGCCCGAAACCAGCTCGCATTCGATCCCTTCAGCCTTCAATCCGTCGACGGCATCCTTGACCATGGCGATTGCGGTATCCAGTTTTTCTTTGCGTGCCTCATACGTATCCAGATGCTGCATCGCGCCTTGATAGGCCTGAATGCCGGTAAATTTCAGGTTAGGGGTGGCCTCAACCGCCTTGGCGATTTCGATCACGGCGGGGGTCGTGGTGACACCACAGCGGCCCGCGCCGCAGTCGATCTCGACAAAAACCTCCAATTCAGTGCCATGCTTAGCGGCAGCAGCAGAAATGTCAGCGACGTTGTCCACATCGTCGACGCAAACGATTGTGCGTGCACCAAGCTTCGGCAGGCGCGCCAGACGGTCAATCTTGGCCGGGTCCCGCACTTGATTCGAGACCAGAATGTCTTTGATGCCTCCGCGCGCAAACACCTCGGCCTCGGAAACCTTTTGGCAGCAGACGCCGACTGCGCCGCCCAATTGTTCCTGCAGCTTCGCGACGTCTACGGATTTGTGCATCTTGCCATGCACCCGGTGCCGCATCCCATGTGCCTTGGCATAGTCGCCCATCTTCTTGATGTTACGCTCGAGCGCGTCCAGATCAAGGACCAGGCAAGGAGTCTGGATTTCGGATTCATCCATGCCGATCGCGGCAGGAATGTCATAGCCAACTTCGAATTGATCACTGTTCATCGGTTTGTTCATCCTGTTTCTCCTTACCCTTTCAGCCAGGGCAGCTTATCCAGATCCACGTTGCCGCCGGTGATGATGACGCCGACGCGTTTGCCCCGGAAGATGTCGGGGTTCTTGAGAATGGTGGCCAGCGGAACGGCCGAAGACGGCTCCATCACCACGCGCAAGTATTTCCAGGTGAGTTTCATTGCGTCGATGATCTCTTGCTCGGACGCGGTGAAGATGTCGGTCACATTGTTCGACACAAAGTGCCATGTGTTTTCCTTGAGCGGGACCAACAGCCCGTCTGCCACCGTTTTGGGGGCATCGTCCGCGATGATATGACCCGCCTTGAAGGATCGATAAGCATCGTCCGCCTGCTCAGGCTCAGCCGCATAGATCGCGGTGTCCGGTGCAAGATTCGAGACCGTTAGACAGGTGCCCGAGACCATCCCGCCACCGCCGATTGGCGCGATCACTGCATCCAGGCCATCGGTCTGTTCCAGTAGCTCAGCCGAACATGTGGCCTGACCAGTGATAACACGAGGGTCGTTGTACGGGTGCACGAACTCTCCGCCTGTTCGGGCCTGCACCTCGGCAAACGTTGCCTCGCGGGAAGAGGTGGATGGCTCACATTCAGTGATCGTACCACCAAAGCGTCGTACCGCGTCTTTCTTGGCCTGCGGCGCGGTGCGCGGCATCACCACATTGCATGGAATGCCCCGGCGACCCGCCGCATATGACAACGACAGGGCGTGGTTCCCGCTTGAGTGGGTGCAAACACCGCTGGTCGCCATTTCATCGCTTAGGCCGAAGACCGCATTACTGGCACCGCGCACTTTGAATGCACCTGCTTCTTGAAAGTTCTCGCACTTGAAGAACAGCTGCGCGCCGGTCAGTTCATTCAGATAGTCCGAGGTCATTACCGGTGTGCGTCGGATGTGCGGCCCGATCCTTTCGTGCGCAGCCTGTACGTCGGCATAGGTCAGTTCGGCGACGGGGATTTGATCCAACATGACTGTCCTTCCTAAGCTGCGGCTTTTGCGTGGCTGGTTGAGCTGGCGCGATAGAATTCCTGCGCCGCAGCAACCCCGCTGCCAAGCTTCACCGGGTAGTTCAGATCGGCCATGGCCATCTCGACCGTGGCCAGCCCCGACAGGACCATAACATCGGTCAGGCTGCCCAAGTGGCCAATGCGGAACGCTTTGCCATTCAACTCACCCAGACCAATGCCGAAGGATACCCCATAGGTGTTGAAGGCATGGTCAGTCAGTTCGTTGCTGTCGAAGCCTTCGGGCACAAAAATGGCGCTGACGGTATCCGAGTAGAGGTCAGGAGATTGTGCGACCAACTTCAGGCCCCAGGCCGCAGTCGCGCGGCGCACACCTTCGGCCAGACGGGTGTGGCGGGCATAGACATTGTCCAACCCTTCCTCGAACAACATCTTAAGGCTTTCGCGCATACCGTAGATCAGCTGCAAAGGCGGAGTATAGGGAAAGCCGCCAGACGCATTTGCCGACATCATATCACGGAAATCAAAGAAGGTGCGGGGCAGTTGGGCGGTATCCATTGCAGCCAGAGCCTTGGGGCTGACGCACAGGATCGCCATGCCGGTGGCCAGCATGAACCCCTTCTGCGACCCCGAGACCGCAATATCCACGCCCCACCGGTCAAACTCGAACGGCATTGAGGCCAGAGAGCTCACGCAATCCACAAACATCATGGCCGGGTGATGTGCCACATCCATCGCATCGCGCACAGCGCTGATATCGGAACGCACACCTGTCGCGGTTTCGTTATGCGTCACCAATACGGCCTTGATTTCATGCGCTTTATCCGCGGACAGGATCGCCTCGAACCTGTCGGCTGGCGCGCCTGTTCCCCATGGGCATTCAACGATCTGAACGTCCAACCCGTGTCTTTCGCACAGATCGATCCAGCGATGGCTGAAGACGCCGTAGCGGGCGACAAGAACCTTGTCACCGGGGCTGAGCGTATTTGTAATCGCTGCCTCCCAACCGCCCGTTCCGCTGGCTGGAAAAGTGATTATCTGGCCTTCGGTGGTGCCGAAAACCTGTTTTGTGTTTTCCAGTACCGGGGCGAAGGTTTCAACGAAATCCGGGGCGCGATGGTCTTGCGTCTGAACCTGCATGGCAAGGCGCAAACGATCAGGAATGTTGGTTGGGCCTGGGATAAAGACCGGGTTTTGATGCGACATAACTCAATCCTCTGCTTTGGACCCAAGTGTCGCTTGAACGGTTGTGTGTTGCAATTTTCTTGAAAAATATTTTCATTTTATCTGTTAAATTGATAAGGTGCTGAAACGGATAGGAATTCAGTTTATCAAAATGATCTCTGAGAATTCCGGGCCAGAAAAATTGGTTCGGGTTTTCGGGGGAAAGTCCGAAAGCCAGATGAGAAATGGAAAAGCAAAAGCGACCGCGCGGCAGACCCAAATCGCTGTTTAAAGAAAGTTCGGCCGGGACCATGCAATCATTGGATCGGGCGCTGAGCGTACTTACCACCGTTGCCCGGCTAGAGCGCGTCGCGCTAAGCGATCTTGCCCGCGAGGTCGATGTACCGACGGCCACCACGCATCGCATTCTTGTGACACTGCAAAAACACGGATTCGTATCCTTTGATGAGGAACGGCAGGAATGGCTGGTCGGAATCGAAGCCTATCGGACCGGTGCGTCTTTTCTGCGGCGCAACAGCGTTCTGGAAATCGGCAGGCCGATCCTGCGGCGTCTGATGCAAGACAGCGGTGAGACCGCAAATCTGGCCGTACCCGATGGAGCAGAGGTGGTCTTTGTCGGGCAGGTCGAAACTCAGAACCCCATCCGGGCCTTCTTTCCACCCGGTGCGCGGACGCCCATGTATGCGTCCGGTACAGGAAAGGCTATTCTCGCTGCGTTGAGCGAAGAGAGTTTAGGCAAAGTTCTGGGCCGGGTTGATCCGGTTGCTTTCACTGAAAATACGAAGTTGCCCGCTTCGGGCTTGTATGCAGATCTGGCTGAAACTCGTACCCGAGGTTGGTCTTACGATCACGAAGAACGGTATGAAGGTATGTCTTGCATTGGTGCGGCCATCTTCAATGACAGGGCTGAGCCTTGCGCCGGTATCTCGGTATCCGGACCGACCGTAAGGTTCAGCCGCGAACGCGCGCCCGAATTGGGCGATCTGGTCATGCGCGCGGCGCAAGAGATCACCCAACTGAGCGGCGGTAGGCTACCCAAGAGCTGACGCTTGATTATTTGCGCGGCACTTTGGGGATGCGCGATTGCGAGAGTTTGTACTTGTGTTCCGGATGCGGTGGATGGCCGTGGGTGCGGTTCCAGAACCCAGTCCCTCCGCGCCTGAGCCATAGGGGGATGCACAGGATCAGCCCAACAAAGAACCCTCCGGTATGCGCCCAATAGGCAACGCCACCTTCATCGGGATTGCTGGAGAGGCTGCCAAGGAATTGCAGGCCCAGCCAGACACCCAGCATGATAAAGGCCGGGATGGTAAAGATCCGGATATAGACGATCAGAATCAACAGGATATCTACGCGCGCTTTTGGGAAAAGCAGAAGATAGCCGCCCATGACACCGGCTATCGCTCCGGACGCGCCAATTGTTGGCACCACCGAATCCGGTGCCGAAAAGACGTGAATCAACCCTGCTCCGATTCCTGCCAGCAGATAGAACACGAGAAACAGCACATGCCCCATTTCGTCTTCGAGGTTGTCGCCGAATATCCACAGGAACAGCATGTTTCCCGCCAGATGCATCCAGCCCCCATGCAGGAACATTGACGTCACGAGTGTCTCGAATCCATAGCCGTCAGTTATCCGGGCAGGAATGACCGCGTAGTCAACATAAAGCTGATTGATCAGCCGCGCATCCTCCATGACACCCACATAGCTGAGGAAGATCAGGATGTTCGCAGCCATAAGGGCATAAACAACAAACGGAGTACGCCCCGAAGGGTTATGGTCTCGGATCGGAAACATGGCGCGACGCTGGGCTTTTCGCCGCCCAGCGTCAAGGTCCGGTTATGCCGCACCTCCCAGAAGGGCGGCGTTGCCTCCGGCGGCGGTGGTGTCGACACAGACATGGCGTTCCCCCAGCACCCGAGCACGGTCGGGCTGCCCGGGGATCAGCGGGATGATCGGGCCATCGCGCCGGGCCAAATGCTGCTCGATCTGGCGGGCAGTGTCGTCGTCGCCCCACCACAGAACACCCGAGAAACCGGTCAGGTTTTCAAGGCGGTGCAGGTCCAACGTGCCGGTCATCTGGATCGCAGTACCACCCAACGATTTGACCGCATCCGCCTGAGCCTTGGCGGCCTCGACCCCCGGACCCATGCACAAAAGCGGCGCACGGGCATATTCGGTCAGGCGGTTTGATTCGCCGGTGGGACCGGGCAGAGATTGGGTGCTGGGCGTTGCAGGTTGCCCTTCGGGCGCACCTGGTTCAGCCGGACTGTCCCAGCGTCCCGAAGCATTCTGCCGATCAGGCGCGCAGAACCGTGCCATATAGTTCGGGCCGCCCGCCTTGGGGCCGGTGCCGGACAGACCTTCGCCGCCGAAGGGTTGCGAACCGACGATCGCGCCGATCTGGTTGCGGTTGACGTAGATATTACCGGCATGGATCGCCTCGGTCACATGCTGCACCCGGTCGTCGATACGCGTGTGCAGGCCGAAGGTCAGGCCGTAGCCCGTGGCATTGATATCCGCGATGACCTTGTCGATCTCTTGTGCCTTGAACCGGGCGACGTGCAGCACCGGGCCGAACACCTCGCGCTCTAGCGCCGAGATGCCGGGTATTTCGATCAGTGCCGGTGCGATGAATGTACCCTCGGGAGGCGTTGTCATCTCTTTCAGCACCCGTCCTTCGGCACGAGCGCGAGCCACGTGGTCCGCGATGGTTTGCCGGGCTTGCGCGTCAATGACCGGACCACAATCGGTCGAGATCAGCCAGGGATCATCCACCTGCAAAGCGTCCATCGCCCCTTGCAGCATGGTCAGAACGTCATCGGCAATATCCTCTTGCAGATAGAGGCAGCGCAGGGCCGAGCATCGCTGGCCTGCCGATTGGAACGCGCTTTCGATGATCGATTGCACAGCTTGTTCCGGCAACGCGGTGCTATCTACGATCATCGCATTCAGGCCGCCGGTCTCGGCGATCAATGGCGTGCCCGGACGCATATGCTGTGCCATGGCAGATCGGATTTTATGCGCGGTAGCGGTCGACCCGGTAAAGGCCACGCCCGAAATGCGTTCGTCCGACGTCAACGCCGCGCCCACTTTCGGCCCACCGGGAAGCAGTTGCAGCGCATCGCGTGGAACACCTGCTTCGTGCATTAGCTGAACAGCGCGATGGGCGATCAGTGGCGTTTGCGGGGCAGGGGCCGCCAGCACGGCGTTGCCAGTGGCCAACGCGGCCGAAATCTGACCGGTGAAGATCGCCAATGGGAAGTTCCACGGACTGATGCAGGTAAATATTCCGGCGGGTTTGGCGGCAGGAATATTGGCGGCGTAGTAGCGCAGGAAATCAACCGCCTCGCGCAGTTCGGCTACCGCATCGGGCACGGATTTTCCGGCTTCGCGGGCGAGCAGGGCAAACAGCTCTCCAAAATGCGCTTCATAGAGGTCGGCCGTTTTGTTCAGTGCTGCAGAACGCTCTTCAGCTGGGGCTTGCCATGGGCAGGCGCTGGCCAACGCCAGTTCCACATCCTCTGGGCTGGCTGCAGCGACCGAACCAGGGCGATCCTGCGGTTGTGCGGGATTGACCACGGGAGTGTCGTCCAAAGGCTTCGCCTCATCCGATAGCAACGGTCGCGCATACCAGTGATGGGCGCGGAAGGCGTCGCGCGCGATATCGATCTGGTCCAGCGTCGGCGTATGGTGCAGATCAAAGCCCTTCGAATTTGGTCGCTCCGGCTCGAACAGCTCGGGCCCGGTCGGCAGCGGTTTGCCGGGTGTTTGGACGGCCAGGAA
The DNA here is from genome assembly GCF_056542345.1 of Ruegeria sp. AD5. NCBI lineage: Bacteria > Pseudomonadati > Pseudomonadota > Alphaproteobacteria > Rhodobacterales > Roseobacteraceae > Ruegeria > Ruegeria sp. AD5. Next base: position 273,937 of record NZ_JBQFZR010000001.1, on the reverse strand, counting down.
CGGATCTGCGGCAACGACTTCGGGGGCGACATCCTCATCAACGATCTGATTGACGAAGGATGAGTTCGCACCGTTTTCCAGCAAACGCCGGACCAGATAGGCCAACAGGTCCCGGTGTGCACCGACTGGGGCATAGATGCGGCAGCGCGCGTTCTGCTTTTCGCGCACAATCTGATGCAGGGTCTCACCCATCCCGTGCAGGCGCTGGAATTCGAATGGCTGGCCGTCCGCCATATGTAGGATGGCGCTGACGGTATGGGCGTTATGCGTGGCAAATTGCGGATAGATACGGTCGGTCATTCCCAGCAGCTTGCGGGCGTTGGCGATATAGGACACATCCGTCGCTGCCTTATCGGTGAAGACCGGAAAACCATCGACGCCCTCGACTTGCGCGCGCTTGATCTCGGTATCCCAATAAGCGCCCTTTACCAGCCGCACCATCAGCTTGCGGTCGTGCCGCTGGGCCATCTCATAGAGCGTATCCAATACCAACCCGGCGCGTGGGCCGTAGGCTTGCACGACGATGCCGAACCCGTCCCAACCGGCCAGTGCAGGCTCTGCCATAACTTCTTCGATCACCTGCAGCGAGAGCGACAGGCGATCTGCCTCTTCCGCGTCAACGTTCAGCCCCATGCCCGCTGCCTTGGCCAGCAAAGCCAGCGCGCGCAGCCGGGGCACCAGTTCGTCCATCACCCGTTGTTCCTGTGCCAGCTCATAACGGGGGTGCAGGGCCGACAGCTTGACCGAAATGCCTGGATTTTCGCGAATGTCTTTATGGGTGCAGGCCTCGGCAATAGCGGCGATCGCGCGCGAGTAAGACAGGTGATAGCGGGCAGCATCGGCCTCGGTCCGTGCCGCCTCGCCCAGCATGTCGTACGAGTAGGTATAGCCCTTATCTTCCATGCCTTTGGCGCGCTTCATGGCGGATTGAATGGTTTCGCCCAAAACGAACTGACGCCCCATTTCTTTCATAGCACGACCAACGGCGGTGCGGATCACCGGTTCACCCAGCCGTTTGATGGCCCCGCGCAGCGCGCCGACGGGCGAGGATTTGTCTTCGTCCAGGACCCGGCCTGTCAGCATCAACGCCCATGTCGACGCGTTCACCAGTGACGAGGATGATTGTCCCAGATGCTTTCCCCAGTCTGACGGGGCGATCTTGTCTTCGATCAGTGCGTCAATGGTATCCGCATCTGGCACACGCAACAGCGCCTCGGCCAAACACATAAGCGCAACGCCTTCATCTGTGGATAGGCCGTATTCAGCCAGAAACACTTCCATCATGCCAGGCGACGTGCTTGAGCGGATGTCGCGCACCAGCTGTGCTGCAGCCTCACAAATGGCCGTTCGGTCGGCCTCTGACAGCTTGGCCTGAGAGATCAGCGCGTCCAGTACAGTGGACTGGTCGGCATAAGTCTGAGTGTCGATTTTGGTGCGTAGGCTGTGTGACATGTGTACTCCGGGGCTTTTGCCTAATATAACCGCCTATAGTCAGGAGAATGGACCGAATTTCCTCGAATTCTGGTCGAATTGACTGAAATATAGGAGCCTGATTATGCAAAACGACTTGTCCAGCCTTGATCGCTTTGACCGTGCGATCCTTACGGCATTAGCTGAAGATGGCCGCATCTCAGTGACGGACCTTGCGCGCAGGATCGGCTTGTCAAAATCGCCGACACAGGCGCGGCTCAAACGGCTTGAGGCTGACGGGATCATCACAGGCTATCGCGCCATGTTGGACCCGATCCGTCTGGGCCTTGATCATGTGGCCTTTGTCGAGGTGCGTCTCACAGATACTCGTGAAAAAGCACTGGCCGAGTTCAATTCAGCGGTGCGCAGAGTTGCTGAGATTGAACAGGCTCATATGATCGCGTCCAACTTTGACTATCTGCTTAAAATCCGGACCCGATCGATGACGGAATACCGCACGGTGCTAGCCGAGAAAATCTCATCCCTGCCGCATGTTGCCAACACCTCCACCTTCGTTGCGATGGAGGCGGTGAAAGAAACCGGGTTGCTGGCTCCGCTATAAAGCAGTTGACCTAAACGCCTGATGGATCAGGTTAGAGAGGATGAAAAACGTACTTATCGTTGCCATACTCGCTGGTTCTGCCGCTCAGGCTTCTGCAGATTGCCCGGTCGCGCCGGATCATATTTCTGGCGTCGACGCCCTGATTGCGCAAGCCCAAACCGCGTCGTCTGAGCGCGAGGCGCGGGGCATTTCGGGACGGATGTGGCAACTCTGGACCGATGCGCCGGACGCCCGATCTCAAACCCTGTTGGATCGCGGGATGACTCTGCGCGAGTCTTGGGATTTGACCGGTGCGCTGGCCGAGTTTGACGCTCTGGTCGCTTATTGCCCGGATTATGCCGAGGGGTACAATCAGCGGGCATTCGTCAACTATTTGCAGCAGGATTACGGTGCGGCCCTGATCGATCTGGATCGGGCCATTGAGCTGTCCCCGAACCATATAGCGGCGCTTAGCGGGCGGGCATTATCGCTGTTGGGTCTCAAGCGGCTGGACGAAGCGCGAACGGCGCTGAACCATGCACTCGAACTGAACCCGTGGCTTTCAGAACGTGCCTTGCTTGCGCCGGGCGGGCTGCTTGATCCACCGGGTGAGGATATTTGAATTGAGACGAAAAAGCGCCCCGGAACCGAAGTTCAGGGGCGCTTTTGATGCAAGGGCTTGTTTAGCCGACCAGCCCGTTGTCGGTGCGTTTGATCGCAATCACCGACGAACGCGGCGTACCGCCATCGGGCCAATTGCTGCCCGGATGCTGGATGCCAACAAACATGGTGCGCAGGTCGGTCGACCAGGCCAGACCGGTGACTTCACAGCCATTCGGGCCGGTCATGAAGCGCACAATCTCCCCGGTCACGGGATCGCCAACTAGCATCTGGTTATTGCCGTTTCCTGCGAATTCTTCCTCGTTGTCATCATTCCCGTCTGTCTGAATCCAGACCAGACCGGTCGAATCGATGGCCATGCCGTCGGGTGAGTTGAACAGGTTGCCTTCGTTCACATTTGCCGATCCGCCACGGTTATCCGAATGAACAGTCGGGTTTCCGGCCATGACATAGAGATCCCAATCAAAGCCAGTGGCCGCGTGATCTTCATCCGCTGGACGCCAGCGCACGATCTGGCCGTATTTGTTGGCCTCGCGCGGGTTAGGGCCGTTGACTGCAGTGTCATCACCCCCAGCATTTGGCTTAACTCCACGGTTCTTGTTGTTGGTCAGGCAGCAATATGCCTCGACCGCAACAGGGCTGGAGGCCACCCATTCCGGGCGGTCCATTGTGGTGCCGCCCGCAGCCGATGCGGCCATACGGGTAAAGATCAGAATTTCGGCCGCGTCCATGCCGGTTGTTTCCGGCGTCAGCGGCAGCCATTCGCCGCTCATGTCGTCATTGAACTTGGCGACATATAGCGTGCCGTCATTCAACAAGCCCTGAGTGTCGACACCGGGCGCATAGGCCGCGTTCGAGACGAACCTGTAAAGATACTCGCCACGTTCATCGTCGCCCATATAGACCACAACACGACCGTCCGCAGCCAGCGCGACCTCAGCATTTTCATGCTTGAAGCGACCAAGGCCGGTGTGCTTGACCGGAGTGCTGTCGGGTTTGGTCGGGTCGATTTCAACGATCCAGCCTGCGCGGTGCGGCTCATTGGGGTTTTTCGAGGTTTCGAAGCGGGGGTCAAACAGTTCGTAGCCATTCCAGCTTTCGGCTTTGATGCCATAGCGTTTCATGCCGTCCGCGACCTTCTGATCGTAGCTGGCATTCTCGTCAGAGGAACCAAAGTAGCCGTTGAAATTTTCTTCGCAGGTCAGGTAGGTGCCCCACGGTGTCTTGCCGGAACCACAGTTGTTCATGGTGCCCAGCGACGCGGTTCCTGTCGGATCGGCCTCGGTCTTCAGTAGGTCATGACCAGCGGCGGGGCCGACGATCTTCATTGGAGTGTTGTGGTGGATCCGGCGGTTGAAGGGGCTGTCCTTAACGACCGCCCAGCCCGCAGGGCCTTCCTTGATCTCCATTACGGTCACGCCCTGGATGTTCTGCAACTTCAGAACGTCATCGGCACGGGTTGGAACACCTTCCTGCGCGGCAGGCAGGTTGATCTTGCGGTTCGGGTACTCGTGGTTGATCGCAATCAGCTCGTGACCCCGGAACGAGAATGTCTCCATCCCATCCGTATTCTCGCCGAAAACCTTGTCCGAGTTTTCAACCTTACCGCCATCGGTCAAATCGTATCCATCGGCCTCGGAAAACAGCGGATCGCCCCAGCGCATTAGCATCTTCCACTCATAACCTTCCGGAACGTGGACTGTCCCATCGGTCTGGGCGGGAATCGGCGTGAAGGCAAAGCGTTGTGCATCGACCGCCTGTGCTGAAGTTGAGCCCAACAAACCAGCGCCCATCGCCGCAGCGCCCGACCCAAATGCCACAACTCCTGACAGGAAACCCCGTCGCGAGATAGCGCTTTCAACCACGCGGTCGAAGTCGTGTTCATCCGGGCGGGGGAAGTGCAACTCATCCCAATCGTCGGCGGAAAGGGTGGTGAGATCGACGTCTGTCATGGATAGCTCCTGGCTGTCTGAACTAAGAATCGCCCCGTGGGTGTAGAGCGATCACATGACAGGAAATTGACTGTCTGAGCAAAGCTTCTTTTGATCTGCGCCGCGTACAGATTGACGCCGATCTACCTGCGGCGCTGATCAGTGTTTAGGCGAATCTATCGCCAAACGACCAGAAGCCTAAGCCGCCTTTGCCTTGCTGCGGCAATAACATGAGGCATGGATAGGCACCGTGGCCCGTGCAGCAGCTTTGTCCAGTTGCAGCTTGATATGACGGGCCTCGGTCGTTTCACCGCGACGGATCAGGCATTCATGCAGGCCATGTAGGCTCCAGATATTGCCGGGATGCTGGCAGGCACGGGCGAGCGTGTCGTCCAGACCCAGATCGGCCCGATAGACGGCCTCGGCCTCATCGAATTGACCGTCTTCCATCAACAAGGCACCCAGAGCGTGCCTTGTTGGCTGCATCCATCCCCATGGCTCGTCATAAACCAGATTGTCATCCAACTCGACCGAGCGGCGCAGATGATCAAGCCCGCCTTCACGGTCACCGGATTTGAACGCGATCTCTCCATCCATCATCGCCTCGCCGATCATCAAAACATCCTCGGCGGTGTTGTTGAATACCAGTCGACTTTCTGGGACGGCTTTCCTGGCCTGAACGGCCACTTTGCGTGCATGCGCTGCATCGTCCATACGACCCAAATTGGCCAGAGCCACAGCGCGCGCCTGATGAATTGCGGCGGTGGTATAGCTGTATAACTCCGCGTCGCCGGGCATGGGTTCATCCAGAATTTCCTGCCACATGCCAAAGCGGACCATGACATGGACTTTCTTGCCATAGAAGGATTCGAACAAATCCGGGAAGTAACGGATCACATTGTCCGGCAATAATCGCATCAATTCCTCGGACGCAGCCAGGGCCAATTCGGGTTGCCCTAGGAACATGGCCCCATAGGCTTCAAAATGTACGTTGTGGACGCGATAGACGGTATAGAAGTTCTCACCCCCGGCCATGGCTTCGTATTTCTTATCGACCGCTGCGGCTCGGTGATTGCGCCAGACCACATTCTGATAGTCGCCGCACAACACGTCGATATGCGTCGCCATGTGAACTAGATGCCCGCTGTCGGGCACTAGATCGACCAGCCGATCCCCGTGTCGCAGCGCCTTTTCCGGAGTGGGCGACATCTCCATCAAGTGGATATACATATGCAGCAGGCCGGGATGTTCCCATGCACCAGGCAAAGATTCAAAGGCCCTTTCCAGCACGGTTTGCGCCTCGGTGGTGGATGCGCCCTCGGGGGGTGTGCCATTCTTAAGGTCCCAAAGCTGCCAGGGCGTTCGGTTCATCAAGGCTTCGGCAAACACGGACGAGACGTCCAGATCTTCCGGATGATCGGAAAAAACCGCGCGCATCGAATCGGCGAAGGCGTCATTCCACGGTGCATAGTCCTCTATTTCGGGGTCCGACGGGAAATGGTGTGAGATCGCTTCGATCAAGGCCGCCTCAATCGGGGTCGAAGATGTGCGCAGAGCCATCGCCGTTTCGACTGCCTGACGCGCCCGGTCAAGGGTGGCAACCTTTTCATCGGGCTCAAAGAACTCCCATGGTTTATTGTAATTTGGACCAATCGCATAGGCGACGCCCCAATGGGCCATGCTGCAATTCGGGTCATGAGATATTGCCTCTTCGAAACAGGCGGCAGCGGCCTCATGATTATACCCAAACAACCAGATGAGCCCTTGATCGAACAGCTTCTGAGCTTCGCTTGATGAAGTGGTAACAGCACGGCGATACGTGCCGAGGTCAAAATCGGTCATCCTTCAATCCCCCGCTTACTCTCCGCCGAACACCGGCAATCAGCGCCGAACAGCGGATCATCGAATTATAGCACAATTTCGTGAAAGGCATCGCGGAGCGCGGAAAAGGCTCTTCGAGCTATCCAGCCCTCCTTGTCGGACAAGATTACTCATCGGAAAGCAGCCAGCTGTCGCGGTTGTTCGCAAGTGTCGGTGCCGGCAAAATGGACGTATCAATTCTCACCGCGAGGTGCATTTGATTGAAACATCCTCTTGACGACAAATTTTGTATGAAATAGGTGGTGACCTCGCTGAGCGGGCGTTGTGTAGTGGTAAGACCTTAGCCTTCCAAGCTAATGACGCGGGTTCGATTCCCGCCGCCCGCTCCAGCTGATCCCCCACACAGGTTGCGTCATTTAGCCCTTATCGGGCTGCAAAACTTTGTCTTCAGCTTGACCCCAAACGCCTCTGACGCCAAGAAGCTGAGATTGATGCCTGATCAGGGCGACCGACCAAAATACAAGGGCCAGACATGGCAAGAACCAACGCCGCCAGTCCAGCGAACAATTCGGCTCCGCGAGCGCAGGAGCAGCGTGCACGGTCTAAGAAAATCGGCGTGCTGCGGTCATTGTGGCCGTTCATGAGGCCCTATCGACTGCTGATGATCGGCGCGACACTGGCGTTGATCCTGACGGCCAGCATGACGCTGACATTGCCCTTGGCTGTGCGGCGTGTGGTCGACAATTTCCGCATCGAAGATGGTGATTTGCTTGAATGGTACTTTCTGGCCGCCCTCGGTATAGCCGGGATTCTCGCCGTGGGTACGGGTATTCGCTATGCTTTGGTGACCCGGTTGGGTGAACGTGTGGTGGCCGATATCCGAAAGGCGGTTTTTGACCGCGTGATCGGGATGAGCCCCGAGTTTTACGAGCGCATCATGACCGGCGAAGTTCTGAGCCGTATCACCACCGACACAACGCTGATCCAATCGGTGCTGGGGTCGTCTGTGTCCATCGCGCTCCGCAACCTTCTGATGTTCGTCGGTGGACTGGTGCTGATGCTGCTGACGTCGGCCAAGCTGACCGGAATGGTATTGTTGCTTATCCCGCTGGTGGTTGTGCCAATATTGGTACTGGGCCGCAGGTTACGGGTGATCAGCCGGGAAAATCAGGACTGGATTGCGGCGTCCTCTGGAAATGCCGGCGAGGCGTTGGGTGCGGTGCAAACCGTGCAGGCTTTTACTCATGAGGACGCCAGCAGGACGCAGTTCGGAGAGATGACAGAAACTTCGTACGAAGTTTCTCTGCGTCGGATCCAGACCCGTGCGATTCTGACCGTCATTGTGATCTTTCTCGTCTTCTCGGGCATCGTTGGCGTGCTGTGGATGGGTGCGAATGATGTGCGTAACGGGGTTATGACCGAGGGCGTGCTGATCCAGTTTGTGATCTATTCGATCATCATGGCGGGTTCAGTCGCGGCGTTGTCCGAAATCTGGAGCGAGTTGCAGCGCGCTGCAGGTGCGACCGAGCGTTTGGTCGAGCTTCTGAACGCTGAAGATACAGTCAACGATCCGTCGCAGGCCAAGGCATTGCCTGTGCCCGTACGCGGAGAGATACGTTTCGACGATGTGACATTCCACTATCCCGCGCGCCCGGACGTTGTCGCGCTGGATCAATTGTCACTGCAGATTAAACCTGGGGAGACAGTGGCCTTTGTTGGCCCGTCTGGTGCGGGCAAGACAACAGTCATCCAGATGATTCAGCGGTTCTATGATCCCGATGCGGGACAGGTCAGCCTTGATGGGCTCGACCTGCGCGAGTTGAACCGTGACGACTTCCGTCAGCACATCGCGCTGGTCCCGCAAGACCCCGTGATCTTTGCCGCTTCGGCGCGCGAGAATATCCGCTTTGGCCGTCTGGACGCCTCAGATGCCGAAGTCGAGTCCGCCGCCCGAGCCGCCGCCGCGCATGAGTTCATCTCGGCTTTGCCCGAAGGGTATGACAGCTTTGTGGGCGAACGGGGCGTAATGCTGTCGGGTGGTCAGAAGCAACGTATCGCCATCGCACGTGCCATCCTGCGCGACGCACCGGTGCTGCTGCTGGACGAGGCGACCTCGGCTTTGGACGCAGAAAGCGAACGTGCGGTGCAGGGTGCGGTCGATAACATGAGGGCAGGGCGCACCACTCTGATCGTGGCGCACCGTCTGGCGACCGTTAAGAAGGCAGACCGGATTGTCGTGCTGGAAGCCGGGCGCATTGTAGCGCAGGGTACCCATAACGATCTGGTGGCGCAGGACGGTTTGTATGCCCGCCTCGCACGTCTGCAGTTCACCGACGGGGTGGCTGCAGAATAAAGTGACGCTCCGGCACATCTCGTTTCGCCGTAGCGTCATTCTACATATTCCCGGACCTGATCGCTAAGCCCTTGCTTGCGCATGGTGTGTTTTGCTTCCATCTTGGAGAGGACAATCAAACCTGTGCGTGACACGGGAGACAGATCAGGGGAGGAGCCACATGGCCTTTGTGGGATTGGAAGACAAGGCGCGCATCGAGCAGGAGATGACGTGGGAGGACCGGGACGTACCCGTCACTTTCCACCAGCTGTTGTCGCGGACGGCGGGCAAGTTCCCGAACCACAAAGCGATCAGCTTTCAGTTGTTGTCTGGACCGAGTGACAAGGCTGAGACGCTGACATGGTCCGAACTGCTGGGAAAAGTCAACCAAGCGGCCAATCTGTTCCGTTCCCTTGGCATCGGAGAAAACGATGTGGTGGCTTATGTGCTGCCCAACTGTAACGAGACGCTGGTCACCATGATGGGCGGTGCGGTAGCTGGGATCGTGAACCCGATCAACCCATTGCTGGAGCCGGAGCAGATCGCGGCGATCCTGCGTGAGACCAAGGCGAAGGTCGTGGTCACGCTGAAATCCTTCCCCAAAACCGATGTAGCCCAAAAGGTCGAAGAGGCAGTACGCCACGCTCCGGGCGTCAACACGATCCTTGAGATCGACCTGAATCGCTATCTGACGCCGCCCAAATCCTGGCTTGTACCGTTCTTGCGCCCAAAGATGGGTGATAAAGAAAAGCTGGCCCATGCGGATTACAAGAACTTCCTTGATGAGCTGAACAAGCAGCCTAAAACGCTGAACTTTGAGGATAGCCAGGAAGATCGGGTGGCGTGCTACTTCCACACGGGCGGCACTACGGGCATGCCGAAAGTAGCGCAGCACAAATACTCGGGCCTTATCTACAATGGCTGGTTGGGCAACACGCTGCTCTTTGACGAAAACGACGTCATCATGTGCCCTCTGCCGATGTTCCATGTTTTTGCGGTGCATGTCATCGTGATGGCGGCGGTGTCGTCTGGTGCACATGTGGTATTCCCGACGCCTGCCGGGTATCGCGGTGATGGCGTATTCGACAATTTCTGGAAACTGATCGAACGCTGGAAGGTTTCGTTCATCATTACAGTGCCGACAGCGATTTCAGCCAAAATGCAGCGACCTGTGGATGCGGATATATCCAGCGTGAAAACGGCGTTTTCGGGATCAGCTCCGTTGCCGGTCGAACTGTTCCGTCGGTTTGAAGAAGCGACCGGCGTTACTATCGTCGAGGGCTACGGCCTGACCGAGGCCACTTGTCTGGTGTCATGCAACCCCGTGGATGGGGAAAAGAAGATCGGCTCGATCGGTATCCCGTTCCCTTATACGGATGTCAAAATCCTGCAGGACGGGCCGGATGGACCAACCGAGTGCGGCGTAGATCAGATCGGTGAAATTTGCATCTCGAACCCCGGCGTATACGCGGGCAATACTTATACCGAGACCGACAAGAATACGAACCTCTATCATTTCGATAAATACCTGCGCACGGGCGATCTGGGACGGTTTGATGAGGACGGCTATCTGTGGATCACCGGTCGCGCGAAGGACCTGATCATTCGCGGCGGACACAATATCGATCCTGCAGAAATCGAAGAGGCCTTGCTGGGCCATGATGCCGTCGCCTTTGCAGGGGCCATCGGTCAGCCCGATGCGCATTCGGGTGAGGTGCCTTGCGCCTTTGTTGAACTGGTCGAGGGGGCCTCGGTCACTGAACAGGAGCTGATGGACTATTGCAAGGTCCACGTCCACGAACGCGCGGCACAGCCCAAGCACATGACCATTCTGGATGAATTGCCGAAAACCGCCGTTGGCAAGGTTTTCAAACCCGAACTGCGCAAGCAAGCCATCACTCGCATCTACAACGGTGCATTGGACGCCGCAGGCATTGAAGCGCGGGTCGTTTCGGTAATCGACGACAAGAAGAGGGGTCTTGTCGCGCAGCTTGACGCGAATGGGTCTTCCGAAGACGATGTCTCAAAAGTACTGGGTTCGTTTACCCGGCCATGGGAGTGGTCTGAATAATTCGGAGGAACAATGGACTATGAACGTCTGATCGACGAGGAGACCTGGGGTTTCATCCGGCGCACAGCCGAGAGCTATCCGGATGATACAGTAGAGATGTCCATTGCTGACCAACGCCGGGTCTATGACGCGATGTGTCAGGACTTCCGCCAGCCGCGCCCACCTGGCATCGAGGTGCGCGACAGGTCCGCCGATGGCGTAGCTGTTCGCATTTATAGCGCCGGTGACCCCACCCGGACCGTCGTCTACATACATGGTGGTGGGTTCGTCGTCGGGGGCTTGGATAGCCACGATGATGTTTGTGCGGAACTCTGCGCCCAGACGGGCTATCGGATCGTTTCGGTCGACTATCGGTTGTGCCCTGAGCATGTGCACCCGGCGCAGTTTCAGGATAGCTGGACCGCCACGAACTGGGTGGTTCAGGAATACGGCGAACCGATCGTGCTGGCCGGTGACAGCGCGGGTGGCAATCTGGCAGCAGCCGTTTCGCACCATGGTCGGAGTCGGTTGGAAAATGTGCTGGGGCAGGTCCTTATATATCCCGGCTTAGGCGGAGATATGTCGCAGGGGTCGTATATCGAACATGCCAATGCCCCGCTGCTGACATTGGACGATATCCGGTTTTATGAGACTGTTCGGAATCAAGGTACCACGCCCCAGAACGATCCTACCTATGCACCGTTGCATGACGTCGATTTCTCGGGGCTACCGCCGACGGTGGTGGTGACCGCCGATTGCGATCCGCTGCGCGATGACGGGCAAGCTTATTGCGACCGGATCACAGCCGCAGGTGGGCAGGCCCATTGCATCAACGAGGCCGGTTTGGTCCACGGATATCTGCGCGCCCGAACATCGGTCAGGCGCGCCGCGGACAGCTTTGAGCGGATTTCCGTGGCGATTGAGGCTTTGGGGCAGGGGATTTGGTCCTACGACTGAACCGCGTCAGGTCAGGAACGGCTTGGCTTTCATCGTATCCGCCACCGGTGCGCCCATGCGCTGAAGTATGGTTGGTGCAAGCTGTAGCTGGTCTATCACGATATCGGGATCAGGGCCTTTGGCCTCTCCAAAGTAGTAAAGCGCTGTTTCCTGCTGCAACGGGCTGCGACCACCGTGATGGCCACGTTCGTCTTGTCCATGATCAGCCGTCACGATGACGTCATAGCCCAACTGCTGCCAGCGCGGAATGAACGGGGCCAGCATTTCGTCCATGACAAAACAGGCATGGTCCATCTCGGCGCAATCGTGGAAGAAACGATGCCCCATACTGTCCAGTGTGCAGGTGTGCAGGATGCCATAATCCAGCCCAAAGCGCAGACACAGATTGGTCAGCGAGGCAAACAGATCGACATCACTGGGCGTCATCTGGTTCGCTTTGCCGTATCCCGTCATCGAATGAAATCGACCATGGTTGATGGTCAGGTTGTCGGGCTCGTCATATTCAACGTCGCGGACGTAGTCGAATGGGTGGCGATTGAAGAATTGAGACCAATAGCTGTGGGTGACCGCGCCGGTTATGCCGCCTGCCTCACGCACCTGGCTGAACACATCCTTGTGGCTTAGCCGGAAGACGTTGCCGTTGCCGGTGCAGCCATGCTCTTGCGGTGTGACGCCGGTATGGATCGACGCATAGCAACTGGCAGAGGTCGAAGGCAGTACAGAGCGGAGTTTCCAAACCCGGGCAGCACCGCTGTCGATCCATCCTTCAAGATTGCCAAACAGTCGACGAAAGTTGCGCCAGGGGACGCCGTCGAGGATGATCAAAAGCAGTTTGCGGTCCATGTTCCGGCCCTTGTTTCTGAGTATTCGTTCCGGCGAACCTATGAGATTCGTCCGGCTATGGCTGCGCATTTGCGCCCCAAATAGCAAAATCCCGACGTCTGCTTGTGTTCACAGCGCCGGGAATTTGAATGGTCTTCGGTGTTTCTATGAGAAGGGCGCGGATCAGTTCCCCGCGCTCTCCATTTTGCGGTGGGCGACAACCTCTTCCAGCCAGCCAAGATGCATCTCAGGCACCGAGCTAAGCAGCAAGTCTGTATAGTCGTCGAACGGAGGGCTTAGCACCTGGCTCTTGGGACCGTAGCGAACCACCCGACCCTGGTACATCACCGCGATACTATCGCTGATCGCACGGACTGTCGCCAGATCGTGGGTGATGAACAGGTATGCCACATCCTCAATCTTTTGCAGATCCAGCAGCAGCTTGAGGATACCGTCCGCGACCAGCGGGTCGAGCGCCGAGGTGACCTCATCACAGATGATCATCTTTGGCTTGGCCGCCAGCGATCGCGCGATACAGACACGCTGTTTCTGACCACCCGACAGTTCCGCCGGATAACGATCGATGAACTTCTCGCCCAGTTCGATCTCATCCAGCAGCTCAACGATCCGCTTGCGTTTCTCGGCGCCGCGCATGTTGAAGTAGAACTCGAGTGGGCGGCCGATAATCGTACCGACGGTCTGACGCGGGTTCATTGCCACGTCGGCCATCTGGTAGATCATTTGCAGCTCACGCAGGTCTTCACGCGTGCGGCCTTTCAGATCAGAGCTGAGCTTGCGGCCCGCAAAGGTAATCTCACCATCGCGGGGCGGAAGAAGCCCGGTGATGACCCGCGCCAGCGTAGACTTACCCGACCCGGATTCACCCACAACCGCCAGTGTCTGCCCCGGATGAAGCTCGACGTTGACATTATGCAGCACGTCGAAATTCAAGCCTTTGTAGCGCGCGGTGATACCATCGACGCTCAGCACGGGTTCAGGAGTTGGTTTTTTCTCTTCGTGCTCGATTGAGCGGACCGAAACCAGCGCCTGTGTGTACTCTTCTTGCGGGCGGTTTATGATCTGGTCGGTATTTCCGTATTCGACCGTATCGCCCATCCGCAGCACCATGATGTCATCACTGACCTGGGCCACAACTGCCAGATCATGGGTGATATACAAGGCGGCAACGCCCGAGTCGCGAATGGCGTCTTTGATGGCCATCAGCACATCGATTTGGGTAGTCACGTCCAGTGCCGTGGTAGGTTCGTCAAAAACCACCAGATCAGGCTCGGGGCAAAGCGCCAGCGCCGTCATGCAGCGCTGCAGCTGTCCGCCCGAAACCTGATGCGGGTAACGATCACCGATATTGTCAGGGTCGGGCAGACCCAGCTTGGCAAAAAGCTCACGCGCGCGGGCTTCAGCCTCTTTGCGCGAAAACTTCTTCTGCTCAACTGCGGCCTCGACCACTTGATCCATGATCTTCTTTGCGGGGTTGAACGATGCGGCGGCGGATTGGGAAACATATGTTACCTCACCACCGCGCAGTTTGCGGATGTCCCCATGAGATGTCTTGAGGATATCACGCCCGTTCACCCAAACCTCGCCCCCGGTGATTTTCACACCGCCACGGCCATAGGCCATTGAGGCCAGACCGATGGTAGATTTGCCAGCCCCGGATTCGCCGATCAGACCCAGCACCTTGCCTGGCGCGAGGTCAAAGCTGACCCCGTGCACGATCTCGATGTCATGGGGCTTTTCACCCGGCGGATAGACGGTCGCGCCGATTTTGAGGTCGCGGACCTTGAGAAGGATATCACTCATCCCCGGCCTCCTTTCAGCGATGTGGTACGATTCAGGACCCAGTCAGCCACCAGGTTGACCGAGATTGCCAGCGTCGCAATGGCCACAGCGGGATAAAGCGCTGCGCCGATACCATAGACGATGCCATCCTTGTTTTCTTTCACGATACCGCCCCAGTCAGCCAGCGGTGGCTGGACGCCCAGTCCCAGGAACGACAGGGTCGAGATGAACAGAACCATGAAGATGAACCGTAGCCCGAATTCGGCCACAAGTGGCGACAGCGCATTGGGCAGGATTTCCCGGAAGATGATCCAGGCGCGCCCTTCGCCGCGCAGCTTGGCGGCTTCAACATAGTCCATCACGTTGATGTCCACCGCTACGGATCGCGATAGACGATACGGGCGAGTGGCATCCAGTAAGCCCATAACAAGGATCAGGATCGGGACGGTCACCGGAACGATGGCCAGAATGACCAGTGCCAGGATCAGAGTCGGGATTGACATGATCAGATCCACCGTACGGCTGAGCGCCTGATCAGCCCATCCGCCCAGTACAGCAGCCAGCAGGCCCAGCGACGTACCGGTCAGAAAGCTGAGCAGCGTCGCCGCTGCCGCGATGAAGATTGTCGTGCGCCCGCCATAGATCATGCGGGTCAGCAGATCGCGACCGATATTGTCAGTGCCTAGCAGATGTTCGGGGCTGCTCGGCTCCCAGACGTCGCCGACGACTTCTGCCATTCCATAGGGTGCAATCAACGGGGCGGCGATCGCCACAAAGAAATAGGCGAAGGTGAAGATAAGGCCAATCAGAGCCGAAAGAGGAATGTTCTTTATCATTTCGGATGCCTCAGTCTTGGGTTGGCAAGGATCGACACGATATCTGCAACCATGTTCAGACCGATATAAACGGCCGCAAACACCACGCCGCAGGCCAGAACAACCGGCACATCACGTTTGGTCACGGCATCCACAAGGTATTGCCCCATACCTGGATAGACGAACACAACCTCGACCACGACAACACCCACGACCAGATAGGCCAGGTTCAGCATGACGACGTTCACGATCGGTGAAATCGCGTTGGGAAAGGCATGGCGGGCAATAACCTGAAATGTGCTGAGGCCTTTCAATTCAGCGGTTTCGATATAGGCCGATTGCATGAGGTTCAGAATGGCCGCGCGCGTCATGCGCATCATCTGTGCCAGCACGACCAGCGTCAGAACAAAGGCAGGTAGCGCGATTGCATTCAACTTTTGTCCAAACGACATAGAATCATTGATCATCGCAAGCGACGAGAACCATCCCAATTTCACTGAGATATAGTAGATCACCACATAACCGATCAGAAACTCGGGGATCGAAACCGTCGTCAGGGTGATGGCTGAAATCAGTTTGTCGGGCCAGCGATTGCGGAACCGCACGGCAAGCAGCCCCAGAAAGATTGCAAGCGGTACGGAAACTATTGCTGCCACGCAAGCCAGGAACAGAGTGTTCCCAAGGCGTTTTCCAATACTCTCGGAGATATCAAGTTTGTTGGTCAGGGATTGACCCAGGTCACCCTGAAGTATGCCGCCCAACCACTCGAAATAGCGTGTAAGGGCAGGGCGGTTCAGGCCCATTTCTTCGCGTAGGTTTGCCAAGGCCTCTGGAGTTGCGGACTGCCCCAGGACGGCTTGCGCGGCGTCTCCAGGTAGGGCTTCGGTTAGGCCGAAAATCAGGGCCGAAGCGCCGAGCAGCAAAAGGAGTCCCAGCGCCAGGCGCTGGGAAACCAATTTGATGATGGGATGCATTATCCGTAGCCCGTTTTAGACGAACCACATTTTGCGGGATATGTTGCCGTTCATCATCTCTTGCGTCGGGTCAGATTCCCATCCATCCAGCTGGTTGCTGACGCCTTCGACAAAGTCGTTGAACATCGGGCAGATCAGGCCGCCTTCGTTGCGGACCATTTGACCCATCTGGCTGTAGATGGCTTTGCGTTTCTCAGGGTCGAGTTCCGCCTTTGCCGCGAACAATAAGTCGTCAAACGCCTGAACCTTAAACCTCGTGTCATTCCAGTCTGCGGTCGACAGATATGCAGTCGAGTACATCTGGTCCTGAACCGGACGGCCGCCCCAGTAAGACGCACAGAAGGGTTGAACGTTCCAAACCTCGGACCAGTAGCCATCATTGGGCTCACGCTTGATTTCAAGCGGAATTCCAGCCTGTGCAGCAGTCTGCTGGAACAGAGCAGCAGCATCTACAGCACCTGGGAACGCACCATCGGCAACGCGCAAAATAATCGGAGAGCCATCATGTCCAGATTTCTTATAGTGCTCTGCAGCCTTTTCAACGCTGAATTCGCGCTGTTCGATGGTTTCATCAAACAATGGATAGGCTGAATTGATCGGCATATCATTCCCGATCGAGCCATAGCCGCGCAGAACTTTGTCAACCAATTCCGCGCGGTTGATGGCGTACTTCAGTGCGGTGCGCAGTTCATTGTTATCAAACGGAGCCGTGTCGCAATGCATGATGAAGACATAGTGACCGCGACCAGCGGTTGAATGCACCGTCAGGTTAGGCGCACGGCCCAACAGGTCGGCAACTTTGGGTTCAACGCGGTTGACGGCGTGGACCTGTCCGGACTGCAGTGCAGCGGTCCGTGCCGTCGCATCGTTGATCACAACAACTTCTACGCTGTCAAAATTGCCGAAATCGCTGTTCCAGTGGTTTTCGTTCTTGGTGAACAAGTGGCGGACGCCGGGTTCGTCCACTTCTAGTTTGTACGGGCCGGTGCCGATACCTGCCGCCGGATTATCCATGCCGCCATCGGGCTGAATGATGAGGTGATAGTCGGCCATCAGATACGGCAGGTCGGCGTTCGGCTCGGTCAGTGTGACCTGGAAATTATCTCCATCGGCCTTCATCGACTCGATGCCTTTCATGATGCCCAAGGCACCTGATTTGGAATCTTCGTTCGAGTGGCGCTGCATAGTTTTCAGCACGTCTTCGCTGGTCATGGTCTTGCCGTTGTGGAACTCGACCCCTTGACGCAGCTTGAACGTCCAAACTTTCGCGTCTGCACTTCCTTCGACGCTTTCAGCCAGGCGCGGTTCGATGGTTCCGTCGGGCGCCACTTCGACCAGTTGGTCTCCGAACTGCTTGCCGTTCTGGAACGGGACTGAGCTTGCGTAGGTTGCCGGATCAAGTGAGTTGGTCGATTCACCACCCTGCAAACCGAATTTCAGATCGCCGCCCTTTTTCGGACCAGCGGCACGTGCCGCATCGGCAAACATAGTGCTTGCCATTGCGGCCGAGACACCCAGTGCCGCTGCTTTACCCATGAATTCACGGCGGGTCAGCTTTCCAGCTGTGACCTGCTTTGACATGTGAGTGAGTTGTTCGTTCATCCAGATTTCTCCCAGTTGATAGGATGTTCAGCCCGTTGGCGGGCTTTTTATTGACGCATGAGTCAACTTAGGTGCAATTCAGGGCAGCGGGCAAGTGCAAATCTCTTGAAATAATGGGGAGGTTCCGCCTTTGATCGCGCCAGATGATCTTGTTATGAGCCTTTGGAAATCCAAAACCCCTTATTCCTAACTACTTACTCTGACCTGAACAAATTATCCGATAGTTGCCTGGTCAGTTTTGCATGAACTTTCGTTCCACAGATCAAACGCCATTCCGGCCTTTAAGTGATTCTATCTGGTGGGTTTTTCGGATGGGCGGAGTCAGGGTCTAGGATCAGTTTTTTATTGCAACAATCAGATCCATTACGTTTGTTCCTGTGGGTCCCGTGACCAACAGCGCCCCCGCCTTGTCGAGGAAACTGCCGCTATCTGCATTGTCCAGATACGCTTGCGCCTTATCAGACCAAGTGTCACCGGTAACGATGGCGCCTGCTGCATCTGTTGGCCCGTCGGTGCCATCTGTTCCTCCGACGATGACGGTCAAATCAGATTGCCCTGCGATTTCGCGCGCAAGTGCCAGAGCAAGGGCCTGATTACGCCCACCGCGCCCTGGCGCATCAGGTAGGACCACGGTTGGTTCGCCGCCAAATACCATGGCGCCCTTGGGCATATTTCGCAGCCGATCTCCTAATTTGGCTGCAACCGAGAGATAGTCATCGTGCATCGCTTCTTCGTTGTCGAGGACCTTGATGCCTGAGTTCTCAGCCGCAAATGCTGCGGCGTCGCGCGCGTGTGCATTTGATGCGATTATAGCGGTGTGGGCAGAAAACTCCGGTTCGTCGGGCAATGACCCGATACCGGAGCCAATAACACCCAGATCATCGCCCGGGACGTCCGAGATCGCCAGAACGGTCACGCTTTTCCCCGAGAATGCCGACAACAAACCGCCGCCCTTGATCCGGGACAGCTTGCGCCGTTCCGTGTTCATTGCGCCGATGTCGAGGCCTTCACTCAGCAGTCTTTGGTTGAGGGCCTCAAGATCATCCAATGTCGCACCGGCCAAGAGGTCCTCGGCAAGCGAAGAAGCCCCTCCCGAAACTAGCAAAAGCAGCTTGCTGTTGGGTTTCATCGCCTCAACCGTTTCGCGCAATGCCTGCCCACCCTTCAGACTGCGGGCATCGGGAACCGGGTGTGCAGCTTCAATCACCACAATATGCTTAGGCAGGTCGTGGCCATGGCCATCCTTGGTAACTACCAGAGTGGGCACTGGGCCAAACCGTTCGACGGCGGCACGGGCCATGGCACCTGCGGCTTTTCCAACGGCCAATATCTGATCTGGGGCTTCGATCGCCTGAGTGGCCTCCAGCGTTGCGCGATATCCATCAACCGCCGCCACACCTGCGCGCCAAATGTCCTGTGCCTTTTGCGAACTCTGCATCAGCTTTCCATCCAAATTGTGACTGGTCCGTCATTGACCAACTCTACCGCCATGTCAGCTCCGAACGCACCTGTCTCAACCGGAATGCCCCGCGATGAAAGGTTGTGTACAAACGCCTCGTAGAGGTGTTCGCCCTCAGCCGCCGGGGCGGCCCCGGAAAACCCAGGCCTGTTTCCACGCGATGTGTCAGCTGCCAAGGTGAACTGGCTGACCACCAGGGCCGAGCCCTCAATGTCCAATATCGACCGGTTCATCTTTCCCGCGTCGTCCTTGAAGATACGGAGCTTTGCGATCTTTTCAGCCAATTGATCAGCTTGTTTCTCTCCATCCCCCTGCATCGCACAAACCAGAATCATCAATCCGGGGCCCGATCGCCCGATGACTGTTCCATCGACTTTGACCGAGGCACTGGAAATTCTTTGAAGTAAGGCGCGCATCTGCAGGTCCTGTATTTTATTGCTATTCGTGCCAATCGATCACTTCATCCAGCGCGGCACGTTCCGTTCTGAACGCGTTCGCCGGGTGATCCATATCCGCATATCCGAACGAAATCGCGCACAGAATTAAGCGATCTTCTGATATCCCGAAATAACGGTGAAGAAATGTGCCATGGGCCGCTACCGCTGCCTGCGGGATACAAGCCACACCCAGGGCCTGCGCCGCCAGTGAAAATGCGGTCACGAAGCCACCACAATCCATCGCGCCGTAAGGGCCCAGTTCAGCAGGGCTGGACAGTATGGCGCAATGTGGGGCGCCGAACAGAGCATAGTTTTCCATCATCTGTTGCGCCGAGGCCCTGCGATCACCTTTTTCGATACCAACCGCTTTGTAGAGGGCCCAGCCACAGGCGCGACGGCGCTCTTGATAAACACCGGAATAGCCGGTTGGAAAGGGTAGGTCCGGAGCAGGCGCAACGTGCGAAGCTTCGTGTTGCAACGCGTCCCGAAACTGGTCTGTCTCGGCCCCGCTTGTGATGACGACCTGCCAGGGTTGGGCGTTGCACCAGCTTGGAACACGCGCAGCACTGGCGACGATCTGTTCAATCTGTTCGCGCGGCACCAGGTCCGTGCGAAAGGCACGGCAAGAAAAACGATCGGCCAAGAGCGCGTTCAGAGCGTCAAGGTGCAATTCAACATCTCCTTTCAGGCATGCCGAGGAGTAGGTTCCAAGAGCGTGCTCTGCTTATCAGCGTTATTGTTGTCCAGTTGCCACCAGATACCCGACGCCGGCCGCAACGAGAAGGCCCAGAACCACGGCGATCGTAATCTTGATTGCGGACCAGGGACGCTCACCCTGAACGCGGCCAGTCCGGCCATTGACCACAAAACGATAGGTCTGGCCGCGGTATTTGTAGGCCGCCATCCAAACCGGCAGGAGGATGTGTTTGAATGTAACATCGCGAACTTCGGTGTCGACAGCGTGAATGCGCTGACGATCGCCTCCGATATCGAACCGTACGTCACGCTCGATCACCCGTGCCATATGCGCGCGGGCCTCTTGATAACCTTCTCGCAGTTCGACCGTGTATGCCTCGGCGCGGAAACCGGCCAGATATTCCGGCTGGTATGGCTCAAGCGCAGGCAGGTCCCATGGCTCCAGCGCATCGGTATAGGATTTGGGCAGCGATTGTGATGCCAACACCAGAACATCGTCAAAGAACCGTGCAACCCGTCCGGATTTTGGCGTCCAGCGCACTTTGGGAACCTGTTGCTGCACGCGCTTTCCATCGCGCATGACGGTTCGGGTTTCGTAATACACCACACCGCGTTCCCCACGATAGCTCGACTTGGTATCAGCGTCGAAGGTCCAATACGGGACATAAATGCCCTGCATCTTGCGTCCCTTTCGGGCGTATTCCTTCAACCCGTTGGGTGCAAACCACAGTCGGCCCAGCCAATCCCCCATTGCCTTGTGGGCCGAGCGTTCATCCAGTGCAAACGGCAACACTCCGCGGGGTTTGATATGGCGGCTAACGCCTGTATCGGTCACTACCGGAGTGGCACAGAACGGGCACTCCGCAGCATGGGTGTTCGGATCAAACTCAACCTGAGCCGCGCAGTTCGGACAGGTCAGAACACGGGTTTCTTCAATCTCGCTGTCAGGCAAGCGATCCGCGATGGCGGCGTCGAAATCCAGCTCTCGCAGACTCGCACCACCCCATGGGCCAGCACCGATCGTTCTGGTGTTGCCACAATGATCGCAGGTCAGCGTTCCGTCACCGGGTTTGAACCGATAATCCGCCCCGCATTGGTCACAGGGGAAACGGTGTTCGTCTTTCGCCATGACAGAACCTCGAAATCAGGTTACCAAATGTCAGATCACGCGCCCGGAGGCGGCGGCGGTAAAATCGTGAACAGCTGCGCCAACTCCTGCACGTCGCCTGCCTTCTTCCAGCCGTCCTGTCCGGCGGTCCAAACGTGGGTCTCGCGCGTTATCTCACCATCGGTCGCCATTCGGCCCATCTTGGCCTTGGAAAACGGCCCGCTGGTCTGGCCATCCTCCGCTATATGCCACACGTGCTCGACGGGTGGCGGGGGTGGCGGTGCCGCAGGCGCTGCGGCTTGCGGGGCAGCGGGGGCGGAACCGCCCCAAGGGCCGCTTGGTTGACCCGCTGCCATGTTCGACATCTGCTGTGCCATCGCCATGCCCATTCCCATGCCAAGACCCGCTCCCATGCCGCCACCCTGGCCAGGGTTGTTGGCTGCCGCAGTCATCGCTTCGGCTGCGGAATACTGCGTGAATTTACCCAGATCGCCCGCCAACCCCATCGATGTGCGCTTGTCCAGCGCGGCCTCGACCGCTGGTGGCAGCGAGATGTTCTCGATGTAGAACTCGGGCATGCTCAAACCATACCCGTCCAGCACCGGCGACACCTCGGCGGCAATCAGTTTGCCCAGATCGGCAGTGTTCGCCGCCATATCGAGAACTGGAATGCCCGAGCCTGCGATGACGCGGCTGAATTCCTGCACGATGATGTTTCTGATCTGAAAGCTGATCTCGTCCATGGTGAATTCACCATCGGTGCCTACGATCTCTACTAGGAATTTCGCCGGGTCCTTGACCCGCACTGTATAGGTGCCGAAGGCCCGGATGCGTGTTGGTCCAAACTCGGGATCGCGCAGCATGATCGGGTTCTTGGTGCCCCATTTCAGGTCATTGAACCGGGTCGTGTTAACGAAGTAAATTTCAGACTTGAACGGAGACTGAAAGCCGTGATCCCAATGCTGCAGCGTCGTCATGATCGGCATGTTGTTTGTCTCAAGCATGTAGAGACCTGGGGTGAAGACATCCGCCAACTGCCCCTCATGCACAAAGACCGCCGCTTGACCTTCGCGCACGGTCAGCTTGGCGCCGTATTTGATCTCGTGTCCTTCACGCTCGAACCGCCAGACCATGGTGTCGCGCGTATCGTCGACCCAGTGGATGACATCTATGAATTCACCGGTCAGAAAATCAAAAATTCCCATTGGATTTCTCCTGTCTTCGGGGTCAGAGCGACTGCCCCATCAATTCGCGTGCAATGATACGGACCACTGGCCGCGCTTCGTCAGCTGTCATGCCAGGCTTGAGGCGCGGGTCGTATAGAATGGTTAGTAGTTTTTCATCATGGCTTGTGAGCAGGGCGAACTCGTCGTCATCGTTGAAGATTGATGGCCGGGCAGACGGGCTGTCATTCGGCAGCCCCAATCCCTGAGCGATCTCTTCGTGGACGCAACTCAGGCGCACCAGATCGGGATGTTCCGCCCGGATCAAGGCAACAGCCCGGGTATATGTCTGTGGCGCGCTGTTCGACGCCGAAGCGAATACAAAGCAATAGAAAGAGCGTGGCAGTTTGTCGAAGAGGTCAAGTTGTGCCTGCCCTATGCCCGGGATCAGTTGTCGCAGCCGGGCTTGCACATAAGCGGTATCATCTTCACCCGCCACGAATACGTGGAAATTTGCATTCCGGGTGGTGGTTGAGACCGGGTGTCCAGTGAGCCGCGACAAGCGGTTGGCGTAGGCGTCAATTCGGGCGGTCTCTTGCTGGCGGACTTCAGGTGCAACCGATGGACCAAACTCGGGCTTTATGCGAACCGGCGAAGACCAGCGACTAAGCTGTCGGCTGGTGCGACTGCTGCCGCTGGCAACGGCTTGCCCCGGATATTCATTATAAAACGCTATGGTCTCAAAGTTCCGAGCCAGATCATCGGCATCATAGGGCGTATCAGGGCCACCGCCATCGGTTCTCAGCAACCCGCGCGTCAGCAAGTTGTTTTGTACGCTTTCATAGTATCGCGCGAGATCAAGGCTCGCTGGTGAGGGCGCTTGATATGCATTGCTCAGGCCTTGCGGCTGGGCAGGTTGAGGTTCAGGAGCGATCGTCGTCGTCAATGTCTCATCGCAGCCAGCAAATGCCAGCAGCGACAAGCCCAATACTGCAATCTTAGCGCGATGAAATGGCCGCACGCCCGCTGTTTCCATTATCCGGGAACAGCCGTTCCGGCATTGTCGCCGATCCCGTCCTGTCGCGCCTTGGCCGAGGCGAGCGTATCGCGCAATTCGGCCTCCATCTTCTTCAGTTCTTCCTCGGCTGCGGCGCGTTTGGCCTTGCCTTCGTCTGCAATGACGAGGCTTTCGTTGATGGTGCCGATCAGGTCTGCATTGGCTTGTTTGACGGCTTCGATATCGAAGACGCCACGCTCCATCTCTTCGCGGATCATTTTGTTGGATTCGCGCAAGTTGGCGGCGTTCGAGGTCAGCAATTCATTGGTCAGATCATTGGCATCACGTACGGCAGCGGCGGCCTCGGCACTGCGCTGTATGGTGACAGCTTGTGCCAGCTGGGTTTCCCAGAGCGGTACTGTGTTGACGAGGGTCGAGTTGATCTTGGTCACCAGCGACTTGTCATTTTCCTGCACCAGACGGATGGAGGGCAGCGATTGCATCGTCACCTGACGGGTAAGCTTCAGGTCGTGGACCCGGCGTTCCAGATCATCGCGCGCGGCACGCAAGTCGCGCAATTCCTGCGCTTTCATCACCTGTTGGTCTTCGGGCGCGGCCTGAACCTCGGCCTCTTTTTCAGGAATGTCGTGGCTGTCCAGCTCGGTCAGCTTCTCCTCTCCCGCTGCGATGTACAGTGCGAGTTCGTCGTAGAACTCCAGCGTTTTTTCGTACAGCAGATCCAAAGACTTGATATCTTTCAGCAGTGTATGCTCATGCCCCAGAAGATCATCAGTGATCCGGTCGATCTGGCTTTGAACGTCTTCATACTGCGCTGTGAACTTGGCAAAGGGCGCGGCGCGGCCCAGTAGTTTTTCCCACCAGCTACGCTCGCGACGTACATCGAGTTCGCTGACTGAAAATCCGCGGATCGTTGTTACGATATTGCGAAGGCTGTCACCCGCCGGGCCCACATCCTTGTTGCGCACGTCGGCCAGCATGGCCTGACTGATCTCTTGCAGTTCTGCCTGTGCTGAAGACCCAAAGGACACGATCGAGTTTGTGTCGCCCATGTCGATCTCACCCATCCGCTTGCGGATCTCGGCACCAACCGGTTCGTCGGCCTCTTCCAACGGGACAATCTCGGCCTGCGGCTCGGGGAGGGCTACGGCGGTGACTTCCTGCACCAGCGTTTCAGCCTCGACTGCCTTGTTTTTAATCTCATCGGACATGGGGTAATCCTCGCTTACATAAAAGCCGGTCAGTCCAACCGGACGCCTTCGCGCTGCAGCCGGTCGCGCAGCACATCAATTTCAACCGTCAGATCACTGCGGTCATCCAATAGCATCTTTCGCGTCCGCGCCGCGAAATTCTGTTCAAGATCGTCCAGCAGGGCCGAGTAATCCGCCAGCGCCTGCGCATCGCGGGTACGGGCATAAACGTCCGAAAACTTCACCGTCGCATCGCGCGCGCCCTGCAAATAAACAGTTAGATATTTCCGGGCACCAGCCAGATCGCGCGGGTCTTCCTCGACCGTGCGAAACAGATCGCGGGCTGTATCCTGAAAGCGTTCGACCCGCGCTTCGATCCGGCGGTCACCTGCGCGTTTTATTGCATCTGTCATTTGGGTCAGATTGGTTTCGGCGTCCTCGACCACGCGTGCGACACGGTCCTGCTGGAAGGTGTCGACACCCTCCATTCCTTTGTCCTTCATTGGGTCGAGGCCGAAGGAAACCGAATGTAGAACCGTTGCAGCGGCGCCAAACAGGATGGGGGCCAGCAGGCTTACCTGTGATGCTGTTTCGGCGTCCAGAAATTCGGTCCGGTATGAGGCTAGCGCCGCCCCCAAACCGGTCAGAACGCTGGAAAATATCTTGCGGGGAAACGCAGGTCTGCGTGCGGTGCGGCGGGCGTTGTAAGCGGATTCGGCCCTTAAACCTTCGCGCAGCAGAAACGCGGCAGCGGTCAGTAGCCCTGCCGCAACCAGGCCTATGGTCATTCCGATCGCGCCATCGTTCAGAGACAGAAACACCAGTGGTATCGCCGGGACAAACAGGATGTTCGCGCGTGCACCTGCCGGTTCGACACGGGCACCATCGAATTGGCCACGCGATGGCTGATCCTGCGAGGAAACATCGCCTTCTGGGCTGAATTTGCCGCCGTACCGTTTGGCCATTTCGCTACAGGCCCCCCAACAGACCGGTGCAGACGCCGAACAACAGCACCAACAGGGCCGCATAGGCCAATTTTTGTAATCCGGTCCCGGACATGGCGCCCCCCAACTGTGACCATCAGGGAAAATTTAGGCGATACGAGGGCTTGGCGCTAGGGGGAAGGTTGAATAACCCGCGTCACTTGCGAGGTTTCTTGCCGATTGCTGGTCTTTTGCGCTGCGGTCGAGCAGGGCGTTTGGCCGGGGGTATTCCGCTATCCTCAGCATCCAGCCCCAGTTGGTCGCGCATGACACGGCGGCGGATTTCTTCAACCTCGCCGGGTTTCAGGTTGCCCAGTTGGAATGGGCCGTAAGAAACCCGCAAAAGCCTGTTCACCACATAACCGATATCTTCGATAGCGCGGCGGATTTCGCGATTCTTGCCTTCGCGCAGGCCGATGGTCAGCCAAGCGTTCGCGCCCTGTTGACGGTCCAGTGTCACGGTCATGGGTTGAAACCGCTCACCATCGATTACCAGGCCTTTGCGCAGCGGTTCGAAATCCTCGTCTTTGGGGCGTCCATTTACCCGCACCCGGTATTTGCGTAGCCATCCAGTTGAGGGCAGTTCCAGCTTGCGCTTGATGCCGCCATCATTAGTCAGCAGTAGCAATCCTTCCGAGTTCAAATCGAGTCGCCCGACGCTCATGACCCGGGGCATATCCTCGGGCAGGTCGTCAAAAATCGTCTTGCGGCCTTTTTCGTCACGCGCCGTCGTCACCAGTCCTGGTGGCTTGTGATAGAGCCACAGGCGTGATGGCTCGGGCTCGGATACTGGTTTGCCATCGACGGTAATCCTGTCCTTGGCGGTTACGTTCAGCGCAGGGCTGTTGATCGCCTTGCCATTCACGGTCACACGTCCGGCTTCGATCATGCGTTCAGCTTCGCGGCGCGAGGCGACACCGGCGCGGGCCAGCACTTTGGCGATCCGGTCGCCGGGAGGAGGGGTATTGGTCATCCTCCGGCCATAACCCATCCCGGCGGCTTGCGAAAGACGGGTTTCTGAGGCAGTCAGAGGCATGAAGTTCAGATCCCACATGAAACAGGCGCTGGAACAGGCACAGGCGGCAGCAGACCGAGGTGAAGTGCCGGTCGGCGCGGTGATCGTCGCGCCCGACGGGCAGGTGGTGGCCGCAGATGGGAACCGCACCCGCGAGTTGAATGACCCCACTGCCCATGCTGAGATTCTGGCTCTGCGCGCCGCATGTGCCGCGGCCGGGTCCGAGCGTTTACCCGATCATGATCTTTACGTAACCCTTGAGCCTTGTGCCATGTGCGCCGCAGCGCTGGCCGCAGCCCGCATCCGGCGCATCTACTACGGCGCTTCCGATCCGAAATCTGGCGGTGTCGCACATGGCGCGCGGGTGTTTTCGCACCCACAGGCCCACCATCGACCCGAAGTCTATGACGGCATTGCCGCCGAAGAGGCTGCCGCGCTGCTGAAACGCTTCTTCGCGACGCAGCGCGGTTAAGTTATTACGACCATCTCACGTGGGATATCAGCCAGAGGCTTGCCCCCATCTGACGTCACCACAAAGCTTTCGGTAATCGCCAGTCCCCAGTCTGGGGTCCAGAGGCCGGGCATTAGGTGAAAGGTCATATTCTCTTGCAATTCCGTCGTGTCACCGGGTCGCAGGCTCATGGTGCGCTCGCCCCAGTCGGGCGGATAGCTGAGCCCGATGGGATAGCCGGTGCGGTTGGCTTTGACATACCCCGCGCGGGCGAAACTGTCATAGACACAAGCCGCGACCTCTTCGCAGGTGATGCCAGGGCGTGCGGCGGTCATTGTGTCGTCGATAGCGATTAGAACGGCGGCTTCGGCCCGGCGGATATCATCCGGGGGATCACCCAGAAAAAGGCTGCGACTGGCGGGGCAGTGATAGCGTCGATAGCAGCCTGAGATTTCGAAATAGGTCGCCTCATCCCGCGCCAGAGGTCGGTCGTTCCAAGTAATGTGCGAGGCAGAAGCCTCACGACCGGAGGGTGCAATCGGCACGATAGCAGGGTAATCTCCGGCTAGGCCGGGCAGTCCGGCGATGCCTGCCGCCTGCACTTCGGCGACAAGTTGGTTTTTGGGCAATCCTTCGCGATATGCGTCACGCAGAACACCGTGCATATGTGCGGTCAGCTGACCCGCCTTGCGCATCATTGCGATCTCGGCATCGCTTTTTACGGCGCGCTTCCAATTCACAAGCCCTGTGGCATCAATCAATGCACCGAAGGCGCGTTCGAGGATGCGGTGACTGGCGGCTGAGTAATAATAGTTATCCATCTCCACGCCGATACCAGAGGTCCAGCCGCGATCCCGCAACGCAAGGACGAGCGCGTCGACCGGATGGTGGTCCGGGTGTTGCACATGCTCTTCGGGCCAGTCCAGCAGGTCCATCTGGTCCAGCCAGGTGGTCTGCGCAGCCCCCGCCTTGTCCTGCGTTCTGCCCCACCAAAGGGGCGATCCGCTGGCGGGCAGGATGACCATCTGCGGTACGTAAAAGCTCCAACCGTCATAACCGGTGAGCCACGCCATGTTCGATGGGTCCGTGATCAACAAGGTCTCGATACCCTGTTGATCCATCGCAGAACGGGTCTTGTGAATGCGGTCAGCGTATTCCTGCGCGCTGAAATCCGACGCGGGCATCAGAGAGAAATCGCCTGCATGACCTCGGACTCGATTACATCGACACCGGGTAACCCGTCAGCCAATTCCTGAGCCGATTGCGCGAGAATCGGAAAGGTCTTGTAATGGCACGGGATCACTGTCTTGAAATTGAAATACCGCTTGGCAGCATAGGCAGTGCCCTTCATGTCCATGGTAAAGTGGCCGCCTGCCGAAAGGATGCCGATATCGGGTTTGTAATAATCACCCATCCACTCCATGTCGGCCATAATGTCGGTATCGCCAGAGAAATAGAGCATACGGTCCTCGGACGCGATCATATAGCCGACCTCGGTTCCACCCGTGCGAAGACCATCAGGCGTCGAGAAGGTCGAGCTGTGCGACGCAGGCACCATCGTTAATTTGACACCGTTTAGGTCAACAGTGCCACCCTTGTTGAATCCGACCGTTTCAATACCTTCAGCCTCGGCCCAGTAGCCCATCAGGTCGTATTGCCCGACCACGGGCACGTTTAGATGTTTGGCCAGCGGCAGCACATCGACGACATGATCGAAATGAGTATGAGTCAGCAGGATATGCGTCGCGCCCGCAACGGCTGCGTCATGCTGATCTTCGGGCAAAGACGGGTTGCCCGTCAGCCAGGGATCGATCAATAGAACTTGTCCTGCTGTTTCGATGCGAAAGCTGCCATGTCCCAGCCAAATGATATCCATAGAGAATCCTCCCATTTTCCGCTTGGAGTTAGCCTAGCATCGGCTATGTAAAAATCTATGGATTGGACGCAGTATGTTGATGGATATTGTGAGAGGCTCTCACCCGCGTATTGGGCCGAGCCGATAAACGCGATTACCAATGCGGCCTTTCTTATTGCTGCATTTGTGATGTGGCAAAGGGCGCGCGGGCGGGGCGCACCTTTGGCGATGGCTTTGGTTGTCATATTGGCGATGATCGGAATTGGCAGCTATCTGTTCCATACCCATGCGCAGGTTTGGGCGGCGATCTTGGATGTGACGCCAATTCTGCTGTACATCCTCGTTTACATCTACGCAGTGAATCGCGATGTCTGGCGGCTGAGCAACAGATACGCGCTGGGTTTGACCGCGCTGTTCTTTCCATACGTGGCGCTGACGATCCCGCTATTCCAGTTGGTGCCTGGGCTTGGTGGCTCGGCGGCATACGCCCCAGTTCCTCTATTGATTCTGATTTATGCGGTCCTGTTGCGCCGGAAAGCCCCGGACACTGCGCGTGGGCTGACAATAGGAGCAACTGTCCTGATCACCTCGATCACCTTTCGATCACTGGACACTCCAATTTGCGGGTATCTGCCAACGGGGACGCATTTTATGTGGCACATTCTGAATGCAGTTATGCTGGGCTGGATGATTGAGGTTTATCTGCGGGCGATCCGAAATCCACCTGCCGGAGCTGCGGTGGCTGCAGGATCAGGACATTGATCAGAACCACCGAAGCATCATCCTGATTGGTTAATCCCTGAACGCAGCAGCCAAAGCCTCGGGCAGATCAAATTCAGCCAATACGCGCGCGCGGCCTTCGGCTGACATCTTGAAAGCCGTTTTTTTAACAATGCGCTGGATTTTTTCGGCGGAGTGCTTGGCGGCAAAAGGTTCAAAGTACCATTTCAGAAAAACGAAACAGATCACGTCCTCAAGCGCCTGTACCTCGGCATTGCGCTTGATCCCCTGTTTGCGCAGCATTTGCCCGACGGCTTCTATATCGTCCGCACCATATTCAGCCTGTTCCATGAATCCTTGCACAACGTCAGCGTGATATACGCCTTGCGCCTTCCTCCAGGCCAGATACCCTGCACGTCCTTCGGGGTATTCAGTGCGCTTTAGCTTCCAGCGTTCGACATGCTGACCACGTGCGGCGATCTGTAAAGCATCCGACGCATCGGGAAATAGCCGATCCAGCTCGGTGCTCATGCGTTGGCCATAAAGCAGCTCGACCGGCTGGCCGTCCTCTATATTAGGGTCTTGCGCATTTGCTGCGTCAATTGCGTCCAGAACGGTTTGCTTGCGTGTGCTCATTCTCTGCTCCGTTAGCTCGCCTGAACTGCACCTGACGGGTGGTTCGGCGTTTGATCCAAGACCATGCTAACGAGTTGTTGGAATGGGTGCAGCAGTCAATTGTAAAAAGCGCCGGATCGGGAGGGGGCGTACCGATCCGGCGCGCAGGTCAGGGTTATTTGCCTGCCTGGGTGTGGTCCCTCGTCACGGGCTCCGAAACAGGCGCGGGGAAGCTAAGGTTTCGGGTCAGATTGTTCATATCGATACCCAAAGCCAGGGCGGGCGAGGTCAGAACCAGAGCGGACAATATGAAGGCGGGAAGAAGGGTTTTCATGAGGTGTCTCCGATTTCTCGTTGCGTCACGATATTGAGGTGAACTGTTCGGTTCATTTTTTCAATGGCAAAACTGAACTAATCGGTTTACTTATTTGAATATCAGCCATTCAAATATGCATGGCAGCTGGCGATATTGGGTTTGAATCCCCGTCTGCCGCCTGTCGCTCTTGCGAGTGTTGCGGCAGGCAGGTAAACGCCCCCTAACGTAGATGAGGGTTTCCGATGTCGATTGACCAAAGCACCGCCGCCAAGGTGGCCAAACTGGCCCGGATCAAGGTCGAGGATGATGCGCTGCCTGCGCTGGCGTCCGAGTTCAACAATATCCTCGGGTTTATCGAGCAACTGAACGAAGTGGATGTCGAAGGCGTCGAGCCGATGGTCTCGGTCGAGCCGATGCGCCTGAAGCGTCGTCAGGACGTGGTCACCGATGGAAACCAGCAGGACAAGGTCCTATCCAACGCCCCCGATGCGCGCGAAGGGTTCTTCGCTGTTCCAAAAGTTGTGGAGTAAGTCATGAGCGAACTGAACAAATTGGGCCTGGCCGAGGCCCGCGACGCGCTGCGTGCCAAAGATGTCACGTCCGTTGAACTGACCGAGGCTTGCCTCAAGGCGATTGACGACGCCGACGCGCTCAACGCCTTTGTCCACAAAACGCCCGAGATCGCGCTGGAGCGCGCCAAGGCGGCGGATGAGCGGATCAAAGGCGGCGACGCGCCCTCGATGTGCGGCCTGCCGATCGGTATCAAGGACCTGTTTTGCACTAAGGGCGTGCCCTCGCAAGCGGCCTCGAAAATTCTCGAGGGGTTCAAGCCCGAATACGAATCCACCGTGTCGCAACAATTGGCGGATGCTGGTGCTGTGATGCTGGGCAAGCTGAACATGGACGAGTTCGCGATGGGTTCGTCTAATGAAACATCCGTTTACGGCAATGCGGTCAGCCCGTGGCGGCGCGGCAATGACGATGCACAGCTGACACCCGGCGGCTCGTCCGGTGGCTCAGCCTCGGCTGTCTCGGCTGACCTGTGTCTGGCCGCGACCGGTACCGATACCGGCGGTTCGATCCGCCAGCCTGCTGCCTTTGTCGGCATCACCGGCATCAAACCCACCTATGGCCGTTGCTCGCGTTGGGGTATTGTGGCCTTTGCGTCTTCGTTGGATCAGGCGGGACCGATGACCAAGAACGTCCGTGACGCAGCGATCATGCTGGAAACCATGTGCGGTCATGACCCCAAGGATTCCACCAGCGCCGAGCTGGCCGTGCCAAACTTCGAGGCGATGTTGACCGGCGATATCAAAGGCAAGAAAATCGGTATCCCGAAGGAATACCGCATGGACGGCATGCCTGCCGAGATTGAAAAGCTTTGGGCCGATGGCACCGCTATGCTGAAAGACGCAGGCGCCGAAATCGTCGATATCTCGCTGCCGCATACTAAATACGCGCTGCCTGCCTATTACGTGATTGCTCCTGCCGAGGCGTCGTCGAACCTCGCCCGCTATGACGGTGTCCGGTATGGCCGCCGAGCGCAGTTGGCTCAAGGCGATGGCATCACCGAGATGTACGAAAAGACCCGCGCCGAAGGCTTCGGTCATGAGGTCCAGCGCCGGGTGATGATCGGCACCTACGTGCTGTCTGCAGGCTTCTATGACGCCTACTACAACCGCGCCCGCAAGGTCCGCACCCTGATCAAGAAGGACTTCGAACATGTCTTTGCCGCAGGCGTTGATGCGATCCTGACCCCGGCAACGCCGTCGGCCTCGTTCGGTCTGGGCGAGATGACCGAGGCTGATCCTGTTCAGATGTACCTGAACGATGTGTTCACCGTGACAGTGAACCTCGCTGGCCTGCCCGGTATTTCGGTGCCTGCCGGTCTGGACAAACAGGGCCTTCCGTTGGGTCTGCAGCTGATCGGCCGTCCGTGGGAGGAAGGCGATCTGCTCAACACCGCCTACGCGCTAGAGAGCGCGGCTGGGTTTGTGGCCAAGCCCGGAAAATGGTGGTAATCCTCAAACCTGACACGGCAATAAAGAACCGGAGCAGTCAAATGCGCAAATTGCTTCTGATCCCGGCCCTTGGGCTGATCGCGGCATGTGATACCGTTACCCCTGTTTCGGGTACCGGTTTCAATACGCCGGAATATCAGGCGCAGCGCGAGGCCGAACTGGCCGGGCAGGGTCTGGCCGGTAATCCGCTTGCGCCACCCGAGGCGGTTTCAGAGCAGCCGCTCTCGGCGCAGGGGGCTGTTGGTGCCGCACCGACAGGCGACGCCTCTGACATCGCCAACCGGACGGCCATTGCCTTGGCGAATACGTCTGGTCAGGAGACGCGCGTCGCGCCTCTGACTGCAACAAACAACCCAAGTATCTCTGATGAGCAGGATTTTGAGGCTGTCTCAAACCGTCGCAGTATCGATGCCGACGCCGCTCGTATCGAAAAGAATCGGCAGTCTTACGAGGTGATCGCCCCTACTGCCGTGCCCGAGCGTGGCTCTGACGGGCAACCCAATATCGTGCAATACGCCCTGAGCACTTCGAACCCCATCGGTACCCAGTTGTACAGCCGAGCCGGATTTAACCTGCAGGCCAAGGCACAGCGCAACTGCGCTCAGTTCGCCTCTCCTGATCAGGCGCAGATTGAGTTTCTGTCGAATGGAGGCCCCCAGCGTGACCGCAAAGGGCTGGATCCGGACGGCGACGGTTACGCCTGCGGCTGGGACCCCAGCCCGTTCCGCAGTGCCGTCAACAACTAAGCTCTCCCCCATCTGGCACCCATCGCCCAATTTCGGCCCCCGTCGGGATGGGCTGTCACCCAAGCTGATCGTGCTGCACTACACCGCAATGGAGAGCGCTGCTGCCGCGCTTGAACGTCTCTGCGATCCGGGTCCCGAGGTCTCCGCCCACTACCTGATCGGTCGCGACGGTGCGCTCTGGCAGCTTGTCCGAGAGGAAGATCGCGCTTGGCACGCCGGGGCAGGGGAGTGGCAAGGGCAAGCCGACATAAACTCCCGCTCAATCGGGATCGAGCTGGACAATGGCGGAGATCACCCGTTTGCCGAACCCCAAATGCGTGTATTGGAACAGCTTTTGCCCGAACTCATGCAGCGTTGGACCATCGCGCCAGAGGGTGTAATCGGGCATTCCGACATGGCACCGGGCCGCAAGTCCGACCCCGGCCCCCGGTTCGACTGGCAAAGGCTGGAACACCAGCGCCTTGCCGCTCGGCGTGGTACTGCCCTCGATCCGAACGTCAACTTCCGCGAGCTGGCGCAGAACCGGGGCTACACAGCGACGAGAAGACGCTCCTAAATTCCACACGCCTGCGCTATCGCCCGTGGGCCTCAGGCCCCTTGCACCTCGATGATCTCATAGCCCTCTGTCCGCTCCCAAAATCGACCTGATCCGCCCTTCATCTGGCCAAAAATATCTCGGGGATGAATTGGCCGTAGGCCAAGAAGGGGCTGGCCCCTTCACCACCCCAACCCCTCTTGACGCCATCACGCACAGAGCCTACCCAACCCACGCGCGGAGGGCCGGATGGCCGCTGGGGTCGTTAGGCCCGAGAGGAAAGTCCGGACTCCACAAGGCAACGGTGCCGGGTAACGCCCGGGCGGGGAAACTCGACGGAAAGCGCCACAGAAATCAGACCGCCACACATGTGTGGTAAGGGTGAAACGGTGGGGTAAGAGCCCACCGCGCCGCTGGCAACAGTGGCGGCACGGCAAGCCCCACCGGGAGCAATGCCGAATAGGGTCCCCGCGCGGGCCGGTCGGTGCAAACCGATACCGCCGCTAGGCACGCCTTGGCCGAGAGGGACCGGGTTGGCAGCTCGAGCCGCGCAGCAATGCACGGCCTAGAGGAATGGTCATCGAAGGGGGCAACCCTGGAACAGGATCCGGCTTACAGGCCCTCCGCGCATCTCCTGTTACCCGCCTGGAGGTGTGTAGGTGCCGCCAAGTGCTGCAGCTTTTTCGGCGACGGCAACAAATTCCTGCGCCGACCATGCGCGAACGGTCTCGATCCTCGAAACCGCACCCGTGCCCGCGACGGCCATGCCAATTGCCACAGCATCACTGCCTTCAGGCAGTTCGCTGATAACGACGACATCATTGCCTCCGGTGGTTATATAAAATGAGATCAGTCTGCCGCCTGCTTTCTCAAGCAAAGCCTTGACGGGACCGGTGCGATCTTCCGGTTTTGCCAACATTCCTTTGACCCCATCTTGCGAATAAGACGCATAGGTAATGAAAACAGGCATATTTCTCTCCCTTGGTTGCAGTTTATTCGGAGCGCTAAAAGCGGCCGACTCCCTGGCCGTGTCGCGTGCAGGATTGCGCGCAAACCGGAAAAGACCCGGCCAAGTAGACAGCCGGGCGTTGCTATAGTTGTGAGCGGTGTTGTCTGCCGGAATTTACATCCGGCACGGTATTACCTAAGTCCGTAAAACGGGCTTCGAAGGTTCCGGCGACACTATCACAGAATCGTGAGCGCTCCAAATCGACTGCTCTTGAAGCCGTGTCAGGAATTGTTCCCCTAACGCGGCGAATCCGGTTGACTTGGGCGCATGAGCGGTTAAAAGCGCACGCTCATAAGGATTCAACCGAAAGGCCCCTGCCTTTTCGGACGCAGGAGATAACCATGGCGAAGCCGACGACAATCAAGATCCGTCTGAACTCGACCGCGGGCACGGGCCACTTCTACGTGACCAAGAAGAACGCGCGCACCATGACCGAGAAAATGACCATTCGTAAATACGATCCGGTCGCTCGGAAACATGTCGAGTACAAAGAAGGCAAGATCAAGTAATCTGCCCTCTGACATACTTTTTGAAGAAGGACTCTGCCATGCAGGGTCCTTTTTTGTATTGTTTTGGGGTATCTCTTGGTCGGCCTAAACCAAGCAGGGGCGTTGCAGGGGCGCATCAGAGGTTTGGGTGTTCTGAATCTCAGCGGCTTGCTTTTTCTAATCCCCTGCCGCTACGCTTCAGCAACCCTTTCCAAAATGTTGACCGCCATGAAAAAAATCTTGTTGCCCGCTCTTGCTGTTCTGACATTGTCAGCCTGCGAAGACCCCTTTAACCGCGAAGGTGTTGGTTTCACCGGGATTGATGGTGAACCGCGCACAGTGTCGGATGTAAAAGGCGCCGTAGCCTTTTTGCCGCCAGAAACCAACATCCCGGCGGAACTAGCCAAGCTGCCAACGGTCCAGGTTACATCGGACAAAGCCGAGCTTGAAAAGATCGCGGGTGTCGCAATCGATAATGGCGGTCGCTCAGATGCGAATTCAGTTCAACTCACTGGCAGTGATACCAATCTGTACCTGAGCAATGTCAATGTAAACGGTCAGTTGTTCGGTGTCCTGCGTACGGAAAACAACTCCACCAAAGTTGATACATCGGTGGGCTCGGCCTTTGGCGCTCAAACGGAACGCTTTACCGGATGCTTGCCCGCGGGTGATGTATACCGCAAAGGTTCGTCCGAGCGCAGTTCGGGTTTTGCAGTGCCACTGAACTGCCGTTAATTTAGCTTACACAACCTAAGTAAAAGCCCCCGCCATTGGCGGGGGCTTTCTAGTTTCAGTGTTTCTGCAAGTCTTACGAGACGCTGAACAAGGGCCCAAACCCAGCAGCGGTCATTCAATCCATGTGACACACCGGACGATGATCACGCGAGTTCAGAGGCCCCCGCCATCCGTTGGCATCCAAGCAAGCGCTATGCGTGCTCTCTATTTCGCCTCACCGCCAAAGAATAATCAGTGGTGAAACTCAGACCCGATCAGCAGAACTGTTTAACCTCAACTGATAGAAAGCAACGTTCATTGCTCTACCAATGCCTGCCCATTCTCGTCAAAGAAATGAAGTTTGTCGGTGGGAAAATGCAGGCCGATCTTTGCCCCAGGCTTTAGAGCGGTGTCCCCATTCAGGCGCACGGTAACCTTCTCTTCGGCGCCGCAATCCACGATCAGGAAGGTATCTGCCCCCAGATACTCAATCACCTCGATGATGCCATCACATTGCCCATCGCCCGATGATACAACATCGATGTGTTCGGGGCGAATGCCGAGTTTGCTTGCTACACCCGAGCGTGCGAAGTCGCCGCCTCTGCCATGTTCCAAAGTGTAGCCATCGTTCTGAGTCGTGCAAGGCAATATGTTCATTTTGGGGCTACCAATGAACTGTGCGACAAACAGGTTGGCAGGGCGTTCGTAAAGCTCGCGGGGTGTGCCGACTTGCGCGATCTTGCCGTACTCAAGCACGACGATGCGGTCGGCCAATGTCATCGCTTCAACCTGATCGTGCGTCACGTAGATCATAGTGCGCTTTAGGTTCTGATGAAGTTTCGCGATTTCGTAACGCATTTCGACACGAAGCGCTGCGTCAAGATTCGAAAGCGGTTCATCGAACAGAAACGCCGTCGGGTCGCGCACGATAGAACGACCAATGGCAACACGCTGCCGCTGTCCACCGGACAGGTCCTTGGGGCGACGTTCCAGAAACGGTCCCAGCTTGAGAACCTCGGCGGCTTTATTGACCTGCTCTGCTATCTCGGCCTTCGGAACACCCGCGACCTTAAGTGAGAACCCCATATTTTCGGCGACCGTCAGGTGGGGATAAAGCGCATAGGACTGGAACACCATCGTCAGACCCCGCTTGGAGGGTGGGTGATCCGTGACATCATTGCCGTTGATTAGTAGCGATCCGCGCGAGATATCTTCAAGCCCACCGATCATGCGAAGCAGGGTGGATTTTCCACAGCCCGACGGGCCGACGAAGACGATGAATTCACCTTCATCAATCATTAGGTCAACGCCTTTGATGACCTGGGCCGAGCCAAACCACTTTTCGACGGATTTTAGTTCGATGCTGCCCATTAGTTCCTCCCTGCCCAATGCAGCCAAACCGCGGCTGTCCAGGTGAATGAATTCCCTCCGGCAGGGCTGCCGGTCAGAGGATCGTAGTATTCAGCGAAGCCGTTCGTTGCGATCAGCTGCGACGTTTTCTGGCGCAGTGCCTCCGCTTCTTCCAGGTGCCCCATGTCAGCCAATCCAAACCCGATCAGCATATTCATGAACCCCCAAGTGGGACCCCTCCAGTACCTGCGTTGGTCGAAGTTGGGCATCGTGGGGTCATAGCTGGGAACTGGAAAGGGTACTTTTGCAAGCGTCGCCCGCAGGCGCTCCAGCATGTGCTGTGAATCAAGTCCCCCAAACCAGCAAAGATACGACGCGTTAGAGATGCTTCCGGCCCAATCACCAGTCAGCGCATCACGCGAGTCAAACGAGCTCAGCGTTTCGTTCCACAAAGATCGCGCGCCCGCTTCGAGCCTTTGAATGTCGCTACTTAGTCCATCCGCAGCAATTCCAAGCCTTTCGCTGATCTCCTGCAGATCGCGTGCGGCGCGCAGAGTGATAAATGTCATCGTCGGATCTGCGACTCGGAAGGGATTCAGGCTCAGCAACTTCTGTTGATCCCAGTCGGCCTGGCAGCCGATCTGAACCAATTTGATATAGCGGTCATAGTCGTATTTGGTCGGTCGGTCTGCACTGTTGACGTGGCTTGTGTCACGACGCTGGTAGTCTCCGACACCTGTGGGATCTACGCCCTCCATTGCCTTGTCCCAGTCCGGTGCATTGTCGCGACC
Source organism: Ruegeria sp. AD5 (assembly GCF_056542345.1). Taxonomy (NCBI): domain Bacteria; kingdom Pseudomonadati; phylum Pseudomonadota; class Alphaproteobacteria; order Rhodobacterales; family Roseobacteraceae; genus Ruegeria; species Ruegeria sp. AD5. The sequence continues at coordinate 235,524 of NZ_JBQFZR010000001.1, read as the reverse complement.
AGCTTCCCACGGATGCGTGGTGCAGACCGCGCCGTGTTCGTCGAGTCGCCATCTCATGATCCAGCGATGCCACGCCAGCAGAGATGGGAAGAGCGCGCGAACGCGGTCCGCGCCTGCATTGCCATCTTTTTCCCAGATCTTCCGCGCCACAGTTGCAGCCACCGGGGGCTGAATGATGCCAGAGGACGGGATCGGCCCGTGGCCACCCCAGACATCCGGGCCGGGGTAATATCCGTCATCCTGTTTGTGAAACAGGATATGCGGCACCATTCCATCATCCCATTGGCCCGAGAACAGTGTTTCTAGTTCCACCCAGGCTCGATCAATGTCGAACTCGGCAAAACCAAGCGCCGCAATCGCGCTGTCCCAATTCCATTGATAGGGGTAAAGCCCTTCGGTCGGGATGGTGTAGCCGCCGCGATCATTGGCAACCAGAATGTTGCGCGCCTCGCGGTCGGGGTTTGTATGTTGGTTCATCTCAGTCATCCTTTGACGGACCCCGCAGTCAGGCCCTTAGTCATGAAACGTTCAAGTCCCAGGAACAGCGCCATGATCGGAACGGTGGCGATCACCGCACCGGCCATCAGATGCTGTCGGGGAATTTCCGAGGAGTTCAGCATCGTGACGCCTCGGGTCAGGGTAAATTTCGAAGGGTCGTCCAGCAGCATGAAGGCCAGCAGGAACTCGTTCCAAGCGATCATGAAGACGTAGAGCGAGACCGACGCCAGCGCAGGCAGGCTAAGCGGCAGCGTAATCTTCCAAATCACTGCCAGCCGCGAAAGCCCATCCATGAGACCGGCCTCTTCCACTTCCGTCGGCAAACCACGGAAATATCCTTGCAGCATGTACAGCGCGACTGGGATCGTCGTGACCGGGTAGATCATGACGATGCCAAGGATCGAGTTGCGCAAGCCGGTCAGCGAGAACGCGATATAGATCGGCAATGCCAGGACGATCATCGGCACCATGTAGATCAGCAGGATCGAGCGTGAGAACGCCTTTTGCCCCGAGAAACGGAACCGCGCGACGGCATAGGCTCCGGGGACGCTGAACAGCAGGGTGATAAAGACCGTCAGGACCGAGACGTAGAGCGAGGTCCAAAGATAGGTGCCGAAGTTGAAATCGCGAAACAGCTCGGTATAGCTGCGAAACAGCGCGGTGCCTTGTGACAGATCTACCGAGAAATCCAGCGGGTTCTGCAACAGGGCCTGTTGCGACTTCAGGCTGGTCATCACCATCACATAGAACGGAATGATCACGATCGCCGTGAAGAAGATATAGCCAAAGCCCGTGCAGAACCGGATCACGGCCTCTTCGTATTCGTGGCGGGTGAGCTCGCCGAACGGTGTCTCTTTCAGGATTGCGGCAACGGATAGGTGTATCACGACCGCCATCGCCACGACGGTGACCAGTATTGCCTGCAGGGATGTGTCAGAGCCGATCAGGACAGGCCCGACTCCGGTCAGGCAAGACAGGCCTAACAAGGCGGAAACACCCAGTCGGGCCGGTGCGCGTTGCGCCGGGAAGCGGACATACACAAGACCGGCAACAGCCCCCCATATCAAGCAGAGCAAGACCTGTGGCCGGAACGCAGCCCCGGTCGAGAATGACATGGTGATGGCGACAGTAGTGGCGATCACCACCAGCCAGAGCGCGCCTAGAATCGGGGCGGTTATATACCCTTTGCGCATCACAAACCCTCCTCGCGGCTGATGAAGCGGAAGAAGACGAAGCTGAAGGCGATCAGGCACATCAGGATCACAACGGCCACCGCTGCGCCTGCGCCGATGTTCGAAACCGCAAAGGCCTGTTCATAGACATTTACGGTCAGAGTACGGGTGCCGGCATTGCCGCCGGTCAGCAGGAAGATGTCGTCGAACTTGTTGAACGTCCAAATGAAACGCAGCAGGAACAGTACCGACAGGATGCCCAGCAGTTGCGGGATGCTCAGTAGCCAGAATTTCTGGAATGGTGAGGCTCCATCCATATCTGCTGCTTCATACATGCTGGAGTCGATTGATTGCATCCGCGCCAGAATGAACAGGAACGACAGCGGGAAATAGCGCCAGATCTCGAACACTGTCACCATGATCAGCGCCAAAGGGCGTTCCCCGAAGAAGTTGATCGGTTCACTGCTTAGTCCCATCTGCACCAACAATGCGTTGGCAGAACCTGAGAACGGGTCGAACAAGGTGACCCATGTGAAGGCCACAGCGATGACTGGCGCCACATAGGGGAACAGATAGAGGCCGCGTATGAACCCTTGTCCCTTGAAGCTTTTGTTCAGCAACAAGGCTGCAAACAGGCCCATCACCAAAGCTCCAATGGTGCCGACCACGGTGTAGAACAACGTGACCCACAGCACGCCCCAGAACTCGTCTCCATCAAAGACACGGGCGTAGTTTTCCAGACTGAATTCAAGGTTGGTCAGGACGCTGGGTCCGCTCCCGGTCACGCCGGGCTCTGATCCTTCGAGCAGCTCTTCGAAAGCGTCCGGATCTCCGTCCAATGTGACCGGAATACGGATGCGTTCGCGTTGACCGCCTTCCAGTGTGCCGAAATCGCAGAACAGGTTTTGCCCGTCCAGAACACAGGGACTTGCAACTTCGCGCGCCGTCACGCCGTCCGGTAGAACATCTGTCAGGGTGACTCCGACAACGGCGATGTCCTGACTTGAGTTGCGGACGCGGTATTCAATCCGCAGATCGTCTCCCGATCCGCGCAGGCTTTCACGCACCACAGGTGCAGGCGGACGAAGGTCAGACAGGGTGAAGGGCTTGAAGCTGATCCAAAAGATCGCCAGCAAGGGCAGGATCACCACAAGCGATACACTGATCACTGTCGGAGCCAGCAGCGTCCAGGCCAGACGCGCCTCGCGTTTGGCTAGAGCCCCGGTTCCGGTCGGTGGGGTGGCCGAAGACATGGGATACCTCGAAGGGTTGGGTGCAGCGGCGTAATCGCCGCTGCATGTGTCACAAGGTTACTGAACCTTCGCGAGCTCGTCGTTCATTGCGGCCACTGCAGCGGCGGCATCGATTTCATCGTCGATATATTGGCGCACGACCCGGTTAATTGCCTGGCTGTTGATCATTTTGGACGCCAAAGCCAGCTGGCCTTCAGCAACGCCCCAGCGCTGCGCCACGTCCAGACCGCCGACGATCTCATCGATCATCGCCTGATCATACAGCTCGCCCAACGGGGCTTTGCGGTCCACGCCAACAGGCAGCTCTGCCCATGCTTCCGAGAACGCGGTCGGGTTGTCAGCATTACCGCGACGGACCGGGAACTTGCCCTCGGGTGCGATGGCCAGTGTTTGAGTATAGCCGTCGTCCATGGCGAATTTCACGAACTCCATCGCCGCGTCGGTGTCGGCGTCGTTGGTGATGCCAAAGTAACGAACGTCACCCCAAGCCGCGCCATCCGGGTTCGATGGGCCCGAGAAGTTAGTGACGATACCGGTCTTCGAGGCCAGATCGCGCGAGGTCGGATCATCGTTGATCGTCGGCGGGGCGCTGTCGCGCAGACCGGCCAGTTCGTCAAGGATGAAGGGCGACCAGATGATCATCGCTGCTTTGCCATCAAAATACAGCTCGCGCGATTGTTTCCAGAATAGCTCACCCGGGGGCGAGGCTTTCGAGATCGCCTTGTAGAAATCCAATACCTCTATGGTCTTGGCTTCATCCAGCGGCTGGAATCCGTCCGCGCCAACGGGGGTCACGCCATTGGCGAGGAACACATGCTCCAAAACCTGACTCATGAAGTTTTCATCAACTTTGGTTGCAGCAACGAAACCGTACATCTCGGGCGGGTTGTGCAACTGCTCCAGCGCAGCGACGACGTTGGCGAATGAGTTCGGGGCCTCAAGGCCCGCTTCATCAAACAGGTCTTTGCGGTAGACAACCATTTGGGTCCATCCATCGACCGGTACCGACGCGGTTTCGTCATTGAACGCCGCCATACCAAGCGCGCCGGGGGCGAAGGTGTCGGCGCCCAGTTCTTCGATCACTTCGGTGGCGGCTTCGGTGTCCAGAATGCCCGCTTCAGCCCATGGCAGGGCATATTGCAGCGGATGATAGACCACATCTGGCAGGTCTCCGGCGGCAAATGCTGCTGTGGCGCGTGTACCCAGATCACTTTCGGTGACCGGGATAACCTCGACCGTGGTGCCGGTTTCAGCCTTGAACTGGTCAGCCATTTCCTGTTGCTTGGCCAGCCGCTCGGGCTGTTCTTCGGTGGTCCAGAAGCGGATCGTATCCGCCTGAGCTGACGTCGCCGCCAATACTAGCGCAAGCGATGTTCCAAGCATCATTCGCGATGCTAAAGGTGCAAGTTTCATAGTCGGTTTCCTCCCCGGTTATGATCTTTTGAAAGTTGAATTTTTCGGGCCAGTTCCTCGGCTGTAACGCTTGGTGGCCCGTCGGAACTGCGTTCGATCAGATCGGCCTCACCAATCTCACGCAGATCTGCGGGCGCTTCACCGCGAGTCTGACTGATCAGCATCGTCGCAAGGCGTTCTCCGGCCCGCTTAGAATCGACGCTGAACGTGGTTAGGCCAGGGCTGACATATTGGCATTCAGGGATGCCGTCATATCCCAGAATTGATACATCTTGCCCGACCTCGAGGCCCAGTTCTGTACAGACCGAGTAACACCCCAGCGCAGCCAGATCCGTTGCAAACACTATTGCAGTAGGTGGGTGATTCAGCGTCAAAAGCGCGCGTGCCTCAACCGCACCCTCCTCGCGCGTACGAGCACCTTCCCGGATCAACTCGGGATCGGCAGGCAAGGCCGCGATCTTGAGACCTTCAAGATAACCGTCACGGCGCAGATGGCTGTAGTTGAATTTCGGATCGCTACCGACATAGCCGATACGCGTATGGCCAAAATCGACGAGCCGACCGACCGCATCACGGGTTGCAGATTCACCCGAAATGTCGAACCAGGATGTCTCATCCTGCCAGTCCGCCTGCCCATACCCCGTGCGGCCATACATGATGAAGGGAACCTTCAACTCTTGCAGGTATTTCACCCTCGCATCGTCGACCTCGGTCCGGGGCAGAATGAATCCATCGGCTTTGCGCTCTTCGACAAGCCGCCCCAATACATCAAGCATATCTTTTTCGGACTTCGCCGTAGAAATCGTCATCGTCCAGTCGGATGCGCTCGCCGCTTCGCATGCTCCGGCCAGAAAGTCCTGAAGAAATGGGTTATGCCTGTCTGGTTCTTCGCTGTTGATGACCATGGCAATGGCGCGCACCCGCCCGGTTCGTATCGCCTGCGCATGGCTGAGTGGGCGATAGCCCATCTTTCGCGCCGTGGTTTGAACGCGCTTTCTCGTGGATTCCGAGATGTCGGTATATCCATTCAGGGCGCGGGACACCGTGCTCTTAGAAAGCCCAAGATGATCGGCCAATTGATCCAGTTTTACCCTGCCGGGGCCAGAATGACTCCGGGGGCGAGACTGCGGTTGCTGGAGATTTGGATTCGTCATCATTCTTCTATTTGTTTTCTCCGAAACCGGTTTCGGCAATCAAAATTATGAAATTCTTTGATTGGATCGACCAAGTACACGAACGTACCAATGGTGAAAGGCGCTGATGAACGCACATGCTAACTTGCAAATGCGGCTTTCAGAGTGGTGCAAAATTAGGGTTGCGCCAAGAAGGATGACTGCCAACTGCTACAGTAACTGCACGCAGATCATTGTTCGCCGAGCTTTGATGGGAATCGGTGAGTCGAGCATGAGAACTATGCGTAAATACGGGCGACAGCCGGCTATGAGGGCGTGTAAAATTTGTGGAGGCAAAAGAAACTGGTCGGAACATCATGCGATTTCACCAAGGCTTGGTATGGGCTTTTGAAGAGCAACATAAAAAAAAGCCCCGCTTAGCGGAGTGCCAAGCGGGGCTTTCTGTATTCTGTTGGAAGCGGTTTTATTCTCTGTTGCCCAGTAGTTGCAGCAGGAACATGAACATGTTGATGAAGTCCAGATACAGGTTCAATGCACCCATGATCGCCGCTTTGCCAAGCCATTCCTGATCGCCAGCATGAGCCATCTGCAGATAGGTGGTTTTGATCTTCTGCGTGTCATAGGCGGTCAGGCCGGCAAAGATCAGCACACCCAGGATCGACACTGCGAACATGATCGCTGGTGATTGCAGGAAGATGTTGATGACCATCGCAACGATCAGGCCAATCACACCCATCATCAGGAAGGTGCCCATGCCCGAAAGGTCTTTCTTGGTCACATAACCGTACAGCGAAAGACCTGCAAACGCGATCGAAGTCACCAGGAACACTTGCGCGATCGAAATGCCTGTAAAGGCTACGAAGATCCAGCTCAGCGACAGGCCCATGACTGCTGCAAATGCATAGAAAAACAGCTGTGCGCCAGATGCAGACAGCCGGTTGATCGCAGCGCCAAAGCCAAACACCATCGCCAAAGGTGCAAACATCACGATCCAGCCCAGGATATTGGGGCTCAGCGTGACCGGATCACGGAAGATCGACAGCAGTTGCGGGCTCGAGCCCACGGCCCATGCCACGGCAAATGTGATCAGCATGCCTACGGACATCGTGCCGTAGACTTTGTTCATATGGGCGCGCAGGCCCTCGTCTATCTCGGCAGCGCGCGCGCCGGACGCCGTCCGGATCGTGTCGAATTGTGCCATATAGGGGTCTCCCTTCAATATTCTGTTCGCAGCCCACGGATGCGAGCCGGTTTCCCGGTAAATATCGGAGAGTGTGGCCCACGTTTCAAGGGTTTTAAGCCTGAAACTCAGCAAAACTGTCGGCAATTTTTGCAACTGTCGCCAAAAAACCGGCGGCTTGGTCGCCAAATCCCTCAAGCCGCCGGTATTTTCGAATTAATACAGATGTTTGTGCCAGCTGTCGGGCGCGTCCCAGAACGGGCGCTCTGCTTCGTTACGCGCGTCTTTGCGTGAAACGCCGATGTCATTCAGTGCATCATCATCAAGCTGGGCGAGTTCGCGACGCTGACGAGCGAGGCTAAGCAGGTCAAGTATCCGGTCGCCAATTGCCTTACGCTTGATGCGACGAGGGGTTGAGATGGCTATATGGGTCATGAGTATTGCCCTTTCCTGATTGTCTGATGAAACGTGGCGTTTCAATCAATTTCCTTGATCTATATGGAGCAGTCTGACATATTTTGGAAATGAATGTTTATGACGAGTCTCATAAGGAATCTTGAACATGCGAAATCTGGACATCACTACTTTGCGGTCTTTCGTGGCTGTTGCTGATCATGGTGGCGTGACGCGTGCCGCTGGATTTCTTCACCTCACGCAATCTGCAGTCTCAATGCAGCTCAAGCGGCTGGAAGAGCTTTTGGGCCTGGAATTACTGGATCGATCCGGCCGAACCATCGCGCTAACGGCGTCCGGAGAGCAGTTGCTGGCTTATGCGCGGCGGATGATTGCGTTGAATGATGAGGTAATCGGGCGGTTGACGGATCAGGCGTTTGAGGGCGAGGTCGTGCTAGGCGTACCGCATGACGTCGTTCATCCGTTCATCCCGCGCGTGTTGAAGCGTTTCAATGCCAGCTTTCCTCGGGTCAGCGTGAACTTGGTCACTTCCAACACGCGGCACTTGAAAGAAGAGTTCGCACGCGGAAGCTTCGATCTGATTGTGACTACGGAATCGGGTGCGGGCGAAGGTGCCGAAACCCTGCACCATATGCCTTTGCGTTGGGTTGGCGCGCTGAACGGATCTGCCTGGCGCCAAAAGCCTTTGCGGCTGGGGTTTTGCCGGAATTGCATTTTCCGTCCGGTTGCGACAGCGGCGCTGGATGATGCGGGAATCGAATGGGATATGAGCATCGACAGCGATTCCGACCGCACCGTTGAAGCCACCGTCAGCGCTGATCTGGCTGTGGGAGTTTTGCTGGAAGGCACCCAGCCCAGCCATCAGGAACTGATTGACCATGCCGGAGTGCTGCCGGACCTGCCGGTGCAGTTCATCAACCTCTACGGTGCAGAGCGGGTACGTGAGGAATATGTATCAGAGCTTGCGAACCTGCTGCGCCAGAACTTCAGTCATCCAACGGCGCAGCCGCTTAAAGTGGCGAGTTGATGCGGATCACCACCTTGCCAGTGGATTTGCGATCGCGCAGCAGTTCCAAACCTTTTGCTGCATCCTGCAAGGGCAGGACGTGGCTGATATGAGGCTTAATCCGGCCCTCAGAATGCCAGCGGAACAAGGTGCTGAAGCTGTCGCGCACGATCTCGGGTCTGAAATTCAGATAGCCGCCGATATATACGCCGATCACGGTCAGGTTCTTGACCAATAGATGGTTGGCCGGGATCTGGGGCACCTCACCTCCGGCAAATCCGATCGGTAACAAGCGGCCTTCCGGGTTGGTCGCGCGGAAGGCGGCCTTGAAGACATCTCCACCAATCGCATCGTAGACCACGTCAGCACCACCCAGAGCGAGAACGCGGTCGCGCAGGTCTTCGCTTGCGTCAAGCAGATGGTCTGCACCAGCTTTTTGTGCCACGGCCAATTTGTCCTGCCCGCGGGCTTGGGCGATGACTGTCGCACCCATCAGTTTTCCGATTTCAACTGCGGTCAATCCCACGCCACCGGCAGCACCGGTGACCAGTAGGGTCTCGCCCGGTTGCAGTCGCGCCCGGTGCGCAAGAGCAATATGGCTGGTGCCATAGGCAATTTGGATCGCGGCCGCGTCTTCGAAACTCATGGAATCTGGAAGGGGAATTGCCCGGTCCGCATCAAAAACGCCTGATTCGGCCAGGCCGCCTTGACCTGAATAGACTGCAACACGATCGCCCAACTTCAAATGCGTAGCATTGTTTCCAATTTCGGTGACAATCCCTGCAATCTCCATGCCCAGCGTAAACGGTGCTTCGGGGGTGTCTTGATACGTTCCTTTCTGCATCAGAAGGTCTGCAAAGTTCAGGCCGCAGGCGCGGATTGCGATACGAACTTGGTTCTCTTGCAGCGGTGCTTCGCGTGTTTCGCATAGCTGAGCGGGTGCCCCTTTGGTCTCGATACGAAATGCCTGCATCATTGGTCTCCGCTCTTTTGTCGCCATAGGCCGTTTGGCTTGACCGTTTGTCAATTCCATTCGCAATCTTCACAGCGTTAAACTGAATAGGGTGGATCAACTGTTTCCCATTTAGAAACTATCAATCTCTATGTTGGCCGTACAACCACAAACCACTGTTCGAATTCTCTGATTCAACCAGCTTGAAAAAATAACGGATTGCGGCAATATTGTACTATGGTGCTGTTCGGGGGGCACGATCCGAATTAGGGAGTTCTTAAGCAGCGACCCGCTAACTAAGCGGCGATGGCTGCTGTCGCGGTTTCCCGGACAGGTGTTTGTGTAAAGGAGACTACCAATGACCCATCACGTCGATGTCCATGTGGGCAAACGCGTCCGGCATCGCCGCTGGCTGATTGGCATGACTCAGCAGCAGTTGGCGCAGCAAGTTGGTATCAAGTTTCAACAAATCCAAAAATACGAAACAGGGGCCAACCGGATAAGCGCATCGCGTTTGTGGGACATTGCCGAAGCGTTGGATGTTCCCGTCAGCTTTTTCTTCGAGGGTCTTGAAGAGGCTCAGAAGTCGGATGCAGACAAGAAATCGGTTCCTGCGGATTTGATGGGTGACAAAGAAGCGCTTGATCTTGTTCGCTCGTATTATGCGATCCCGGAAAACCAGCGTCGCCGCCTGTTTGAACTGGCACGCGTGCTGAGCGACGTCGCCTGATACAAGCGCTTGACTTCGCGGGGTGTGGGGCGCACGGGTAAGCAATGCAAAACACCCTACGAAGCGATCTAGAGATTGCCGAAGAAATGGCCGACGCTGCGCGGGCGGCCATTCTTCCGTTTTTCCGCCAATCTAACCTGAAGACAGACAACAAACTCGATGCCGGTTTTGATCCGGTGACAGCCGCTGATCGCGAAGCAGAAAAAGCAATGCGTAGGGTGCTGGCTGATCACCGGCCTGAGGACGGTATCCTGGGGGAAGAGTTCGGTCATTCCGAGGGAACTACCGGACGAGTTTGGGTGCTGGACCCAATTGATGGCACGCGCGGTTTCATAAGTGGTACGCCCACATGGGGTGTTCTGATCGCCCTAAGCGATGAGACTGGACCGAAGCTTGGTGTGATCGATCAGCCCTATATCGGCGAACGTTTTATCGGAGATAAAGAGCACGCATTTGTCAAAGGCCCTTTGGGACGCACAGAACTTGGGACGCGTGACACTCGATCTCTGGACCAGGCGATCATCTTCACCACTTTCCCGGAGGTTGGCAGCGCGGTCGAGGCCGCCGCATTCAAGGCGGTTTCTCAGAAAACGAAGCTGACACGCTATGGGATGGATTGTTATGCCTACGCGTTGCTCGCTGCAGGTCAAACCGATCTAGTGGTCGAGGCCGGATTGAATTCCTACGATATCCAGGCTCCAATCGCGGTGATCGAGGCCGCGGGTGGTATTGTGACGGATTGGCAGGGCAATCCGGCTCATAATGGTGGGCGTGCGCTCGCTGCAGCCAATACTGAGATTCATGCGGCAGCGCTAGAAATTCTGAAGCAATACTAAACGGGTTGCCGACCCTTCTTTGCGACTTTAAACTGATCACGGCTGGTTCTTACGCCCGTTTTCCACCAGCCCATCACTCCATGCATGAGACGGGCAGTATGCGGGAGTGCGAAAATGACAGAATTTCTGATCCGTAACGCCGATATGATCCTGACGATGGATGATGATCGGCAAGAGCTTGCAGGCGCTGATCTGCTGGTTCGGGATGGTAAGATTGCCCAGATTGGCCAGCGCCTTACGAGCGATGGCGAAATACATGATGCAAATGGGTGTGTTGTGACCCCCGGTCTGGTGAACACCCATCACCATCTCTACCAAACGCTCACCCGCGCGGTTCCCGGCGGGCAGGACGCATTGTTGTTTGGTTGGTTGCGAACGCTCTATCCCATCTGGTCCCGCTTTGGTCCTGACGAGATGTTTATATCTGCCCAGATCGGATTGGCCGAGATGGCACTGTCCGGCTGCTCGCTTAGCTCTGACCACCTTTACCTATATCCAAATGGCGCGCGGCTTGAACACACGATCCATGCAGCGTCAGAGCTGGGGCTGCGTTTTCATCCCACGCGTGGAGCTATGAGCATTGGCGAAAGTGATGGTGGACTGCCTCCTGATGCTTTGGTCGAATCCGAGCAGGCTATTCTGGAGGATATGATCCGCGTAGTAGATGCCTATCACGACCCATCTGAGGGTTCGATGTGTCGCGTTGGTTTGGCGCCATGTTCGCCGTTCTCGGTTAGTCGGGACCTGATGCGCGATGCCGCGCTGTTAGCGCGCGACAAAGGTGTGATGCTGCACACGCATCTGGCGGAGAACGATGAGGATATAGCCTATTCTCAAGATCAGTTCGGATGCAGACCCGGCCAATACGCCGAAGAATTGGGCTGGACCGGTTCAGATGTCTGGCACGCTCATTGTGTCAAGCTGGATAGCGCCGAGATTGACCTGTTTGCACGTAGCCGAACCGGCGTTGCGCACTGTCCATGTTCCAATTGTCGTCTTGGTTCAGGTATCGCGCCAGTCCGAAAAATGCGTGATCAAGGCGTGCCAGTCGGGTTGGGTGTGGATGGATCAGCCAGCAACGACAGCGGCAATCTGATGGCCGAGGCGCGCCAGTCTATGCTGCTGCAACGAGTCGCAAACGGCGCTGACGCCATGTCGGCCCGTGAGGCGCTTGAGATCGCCACCCGAGGCGGGGCGGATGTGTTGAATCGGCCCGATTGCGGCCGGCTTATGCCCGGTAAACGAGCTGATATTGCCATTTGGGACGTGCAAGGAATTGAAAGTGCAGGCAGTTGGGACCCCGCTGCGCTCCTTCTGGCCGGACCGACGCGTGTCAAACACCTCTTTGTCGAGGGACGCCAGATTGTTCGTAACAGTCAGATCGCCACGATCGACCTGCCAAGGGTCATAGAAACCCAGAATCTTCTGGCACGCGCGCTGGCAGAATAGCGGATCCGCTCTTCATCTGGCTAAAAATACCTCCGCCGGAGACATGGGCCATAGGCCCATTCCTATCAATCAGAAACGGCTCGTCCGGCGATCCAGGTATCGATTACGGCACGGTCATCACCCATCATAATGGTCGGGAACACCGCTTCCCAAAGATCATCAGCATGAGCTTCGCGCTGGGCGATAGCAGGCGTCGATGCGAGGTTCAGCACCGCCAGATCGGCTTCCATGCCCACGGCGATGTTTCCAATTCGGTCATCCATCCGCAGGGTACGAGCCGATCCCACCGTTCCAAGCCAAAGCAATTGCGACGGGTGCAAGGGTTGGCCCCGCAATTGACCAATCTCATAGGCCGCAGCCATTGTGCGCAGCATTGAAAAACTTGAGCCGCCTCCGGTGTCGGTGGCCAAGCCCACGCGGTGCCCTGAGTGGATCAGACCATTCATGTCAAACAGGCCAGAGCCGATAAACGTGTTTGATGTGGGGCAGTGGATCAGAGCTGCATCTACCTCGCGCAGACGATCCCGCTCTCGGTCTTCCAGATGGATTGCGTGCCCATAAAGGCCATTTCCGCCCAGCAATCCAAACTGCTCATAGGTGTCCAGATAGTCGCGCGCGTCGGGGAACAGGGATCGGACCCATTCGATCTCATCGGTCTGTTCGCTCAGATGGGTTTGCATCAGGCAGTCGGGATGCTCGGCCCAAAGCGCGCCCATCGCCTCCAGCTGTTCTGGCGTCGATGTCGGCGAAAATCGTGGAGTGATGGCGTAAGATATGCGATCAACCCCATGCCACGTTTCAAGCAGAGCTTTGGACTGGTCGTACCCGGTTTGTGCAGTATCCCGCAGCCCCTCAGGCGCATTGCGATCCATGCAGGTTTTACCCGCGACGACCCGCTGCCCACGCGCCTGCGCGGCGGTAAAGAAGGCATCAACACTCTCTGGATGAATGGTGCAAAAGCTGCACATGGTTGTGGTGCCATGGGCTGCGGTCAGGTCTAGATATCTGTTTGCAATTTCAGCGGCATAGGCGGGGTCGTCAAACTTCATCTCTTCAGGGAACGTGTAGCTGTTCAGCCAATCGATCAGCCGCTTTCCCCAGCTCGCGATCATTGCCGTCTGCGGATAGTGGACATGAGAATCCACAAATCCCGCCATGATCAGCTGATCGCCATAATCCTTAATGTTGGCTTCGGGATGCGCGTCAGACAGGTCGGACGCCTGGCCCAGTGCCGCGATGCGGCCATCTTCGATCAGGACGGCTTGGTGAATTTTGGTCGCATCGGTGGGCTCACCTTCGAACGGTGATCCGTTGAAGCTAAGCACACGTCCCTTCAGAAGCGTCTTTTGCGCCATTTGTTCTGTTCTCCGCCTGTTTTGGACCGCCAACCAGCATAGGGGCGCGAAAGATGCGGGTAAATTGGACCATTGTCATTGTTTTCCGGTAGCTGCTTCTTCTATCTAGGGGCAATCGACAAGAAAGAGGGGCAGCGCATGACGACAGGCAACGACGAAGCCAGACCCGATCAGCCCCGCGATGAGGACGCCTATGCGCTGGACCCGCGAACCGTTGCGGCCATCCTTTATGCGGTTGATGTCGAAGACCGTGCCAAGCTGATTGAGCTGATGGAGCCGCTACACGCGGCCGATATCGCTGACCTTCTGGAACAGATCAATCCTTACGACCGTGCGCGCCTGATCCGGCTGTATGACAAAGAGTTCGACGGCGATATCCTGTCGGAGCTCGACGAGTCAGTTCGGGAAGAAGTGATCAATGTCCTGAAACCGGACGTTCTGGCCGAAGCCGTTCGGGATATGGAAAGTGATGACGTTGTTGACCTTCTGGAAGACCTTGAAGAGCCGCAGCAAGAAACCATCCTGGGCGCGCTTGAAGACTCCGAACGCGTCGCGGCAGAGCAAGCCCTATCTTATCCAGAAAACTCTGCTGGCCGCCTTATGCAGCGCGAGGTGGTCATGGCGCCCGATCACTGGACCGTGGGGCAGGCCATCGATTTCATGCGTGCCAACGACGATTTGCCGGAACAGTTTTATCACGTCATACTTGTTGACCCGCGATTGAAACCGGTTGCTCAGGTCACGCTGGGCAAGTTGATGGCAACCCGGCGCGAGGTGCCGCTGCAGGACATTGCCGAAGATGAATTCCACACCATCCCCGTCGAACAGGATGAAGAGGACGTGGCCTATGCGTTCAATCAGTATCACCTGATTTCGGCTCCGGTCGTGGATGGCGACGGTCGTTTGGTCGGTGTTATCACTATCGACGATGCGATGGTGGTCCTGGACGAAGAATACGAAGAGGATATGCTGCGTCTTGCGGGCGTCTCGGACGAAAGCTCTCTGTCCGATAGTGTGGCGGCAACCAGTAGGCGCCGCTTGCCTTGGCTTGGTGTCAATCTGGTTACGGCGATTTGCGGATCGCTGGTGATTTCTCAGTTTGAGGCCGCGATTGATCAACTGGTGGCGCTCGCGATTCTGATGCCGATCGTCGCCTCGATGGGGGGCAATGCCGGGACCCAATCACTTACCGTTGCAGTGCGGGCGTTGGCAACACGCGACCTGACCGGCTCGAACGTAGGGCGCGTGATCCGGCGAGAACTGCTGGTGGGAATGCTCAACGGGCTGTGTTTCGCTGTCGTGTTGGGAACCGTCGGGATGATGTGGTTCGACTCCCCGCTGCTGGGTGTCGTGATCGGATCTGCGCTGGTCGTGAACATGATCATCGCGGGCTTTGCTGGTACGGTAGTACCGGTCGTGCTGGACCGTCTGGGTGTTGACCCGGCGCTGGCGTCAGGAACCTTTGTGACCACGACAACGGATGTCATGGGGTTCTTCATCTTTCTGGGGCTTGCCAGCGTGGTGCTATTGTGAACGAGACAACCGATCTGACCGAAATCAAGGCCGCAGCGCGCAAGGCGGCATTCGCGCGACGCAAGGTAGCGTTTGATATGCGCATCCCGGGCGCGGCCGGGCGCTTGTCCGAGGTTCTGGCGGGTCATCGCGGTGTTCCCATGTCTGGCTACATGCCGATCCGCACCGAAATCGACCCGCTGCCTGCAATGGCCGAGGCTTCTGCATATGGTCCAGTGGGCGTGCCTGCCATTCAGGCCGCAGGGCAGGCGTTGCGCTTCTCTCGATGGACGCCTGAGGGCATACTGAAAGATGGACCCTTCGGCGCGAAAGTGCCCGAGATCGATGACTATTTCGACCCGGAAATCCTGATCGTGCCACTGGTTGCGTTTGATGCGAAGGGTGGCCGCTTGGGCTATGGCGGCGGCTTCTATGATCGCACGCTTGAAGGGTTGCGCGCCAAGCGCCCGACGCTTGCCATAGGATTTGCGTTTGATGCGCAGGAAGCCGAACATCTGCCGCTGGAGCCGACCGATCAAGCACTCGATATGGTGATTACTGAAAGCCGGGTGCTAACTTTCTAAGTTATCCCTCGCTATGCGCGATCGCGATTTCCTTTACATTGGCAGGCTTCAGGCTGAGTGATTGTTTGCTTCTGCCTTGTTATTGCCACTTCCAGCCCCTAGGACCGCAATCATGAGGATTTTGTTTCTTGGTGACGTCATGGGGCGCTCGGGTCGCGCCGCCATCCAGCAGCATCTGCCACGCCTGCGTGACGAATGGCGGCTGGATTTTGTCGTTGTCAACGGCGAGAACTCCTCGAACGGAATGGGGCTGAGCGGGGACCACGCCAAGCTGCTTTTGGACGCGGGGGCCGATTGTATCACCTTGGGCGATCATGCTTTCGACCAGAAAGACATGCTGCAGTTTATTGAGAAAGAACCTCGCATCGTGCGTCCGTTGAATTATGCCAAAGGGGCACCGGGGCGGGGGCATCGACTGTTCACCGCGCCGGGCGGTCGCAAGGTTCTGGTGGTGCAGGTGTTAGGGCAGGTCTTCATGAAACGCCCCTTTGACGATCCCTTTTCGGCCATTGAACCGATCCTGAAATCGCACCCACGCGGCGGCCAGGCGCAGGCGATCATCGTCGACATGCATTGCGAGGCAACGTCCGAGAAGATGGCGATGGGCCATTATTGCGACAAACGCGCGAGTCTTGTGGTTGGGACGCATACGCACGTTCCAACGGCAGATGCGCAGGTATTGCCGGGCGGTACAGGATATCTGACCGATGCCGGGATGTGCGGCGACTATGACTCGGTCATCGGAATGGACAAGCAGGAACCGATGCGCCGGTTCATAACCGGGATGCCCAAGGCGCGGTTTACGCCTGCGACCGGTGAGGCGACCTTGAGCGGAGTTTTTGTCGAAACCGATGACCGCGATGGAAGCGCAAAATCCGTGCAGATGATTCGTGTTGGCGGGCGGTTGCAGCAGTCTAGACCCTGAAAAGCACGTCAGACTTGCCCCGCCGCACGCAATACGTGAAACTACCTATTAGGCGCGTGTGCCAGATCAGGGTTCGGACAGAATACCAAGAATGCAATTCCTTCAACTGACAGAGATGGGCAGCGCAATTCTGGCGCTGATGATCGTAGCGGGCATGTTCATCATGTTTCTGCGCGAGGTCTATCCGACCGAAGTTGTCGCCATCGGCGGGGCGGCCCTGATGCTGGCAACCGGTATCCTGCCCTATCAAAGTGCGCTTGCAGTCCTTTCGAATCCCGCGCCGTGGACCATCGGCGCGATGTTCATCATCATGGGTGCCTTGGTGCGCACCGGAGCGCTTGATGCCTTCACCTCGCTCGCGCAGAAGCAGGCGCAGGTGAACCCTCGGTTTGCCATCGGGTTATTGATGGC
Source organism: Ruegeria sp. AD5 (assembly GCF_056542345.1). Classification (NCBI taxonomy): domain Bacteria; kingdom Pseudomonadati; phylum Pseudomonadota; class Alphaproteobacteria; order Rhodobacterales; family Roseobacteraceae; genus Ruegeria; species Ruegeria sp. AD5. The sequence continues at coordinate 218,701 of NZ_JBQFZR010000001.1, read as the reverse complement.
GTTTGTCGTCGTCGCTTCGGCGGTGGTGTCGAACACACCGGTTGTCGTTGTAATGATCCCGGTCTTTATCCAGATCGCCCGCACGCTGAACGTTTCGGCGTCCAAATTGTTGATCCCGCTCAGCTATGCGGCGATCCTTGGGGGTACGCTGACGCTGATTGGCACCTCGACTAACCTGTTGGTCGATGGTGTGGCCCGCGCACAGGGTATGGCGGCGTTTTCAATCTTCGAGGTTACCCCGCTGGGCATCGCGCTGGTGATCTACGGTATGGTGTACCTGCGCTTCATTGCGCCACGACTGCTACCCGAGCGTGACAGCATGGCCGAGATGCTCAGCGACCGCTCCAAGATGAAATTTTTTACCGAGGCGGTCATTCCACCCGACAGCAATCTGATCGACCGCGAAGTGACCGGTGTTCAGCTGTTCAAGCGCCCCGGTGTGCGCCTGATCGACGTCATCCGAGGCGATGATTCACTGCGGCGGAACCTCAAGGGGGTGACGCTGCAAGTGGGCGACAGGGTAGTTTTGCGCACCGAGATGACCGAATTGCTGAGTCTTCAAAGCAACAAGGAACTCAAGCGCGTGGATCAGGTCTCAGCCGTTGAGACCAAGACAGTTGAGGTTCTGATCACGCCGGGCTGCCGCATGGTTGGTCGAACGCTGGGTGCGATGCGGTTACGTCGCCGATATGGTGTCTACGTCCTGGCGGTTCATCGCAGGAACCAGAATATCGGGCGTCAGTTGGATGCTTTGACCGTGCGTGTCGGGGATACGCTGCTGTTAGAGGGCTCGCCTGCGGATATCCAGAAGCTGGCCGCCGATATGGATATGGTCGATGTTACGCAACCTTCGGCACGAGCGTTTCGCCGCAGCCATGCGCCCATAGCCATCGGTGCGCTGGTCGGGATCGTCGCCCTGGCGGGGTTGGGCGTGGCACCGATTTTGCTGTTGTCGATCATCGCCGTTGCTGTGGTTTTGCTGACCCGATGTATCGACGCGGATGAGGCGTTCTCATTTGTCGAAGGCCGATTGCTAGCCCTGATCTTCTCCATGCTCGCAATTGGGGCTGCGCTCGATAAATCGGGCGCGGTTACACTGATTGTCGAAGCGGTCGCACCGGCGCTGGGCATGCTGCCGCCTTTCTTGATCATATGGGCCGTATATCTGTTGACCTCGGTGCTAACCGAATTGGTTTCGAACAACGCCGTGGCAGTGGTGGTCACACCGATCGCGATCTCTCTGGCTCAGGCCGTAGGAATTGATCCGCGCCCGCTGGTGGTCGCGGTGATGGTGGCGGCATCGGCATCCTTCGCGACGCCCATAGGCTATCAGACCAACATGATGGTGTATGGCCCGGGTGGGTACAGATTCACCGATTTTCTGAAAGTTGGTGTGCCGCTGAACCTGACTGTGGGTCTGCTGGCGTCGCTTCTTATTCCGTTCATCTGGCCGCTCTAACACTGGCACGGATTCGCCGACTTGGTGTTTCGGGGCTTGTAAATGTCGATATCGTCACAATCTTTTTGCCTAAGATGAATGTGAAAGGATGGGATCATGCCTTTTCCAAAACTCGGGCAGGCCATTGTGGCCGGAGCAATCGTATTGGCTTTGCTGGGCAGCCAAAGCTCGGCAGGAACAGTCACTGGCACGGCAACCTACCGTGAACGGATCGCCCTGCCACCGGATGCGACGCTATTTGTCGAATTGCAGGATATCTCTCGGGCCGATGCGGCAGCGGTCACGCTGGCGGCGCAACGCTATGCGTTGAACGGAGTGCCCTCGGAATTTGAACTGACTTTTGATGACGCGCTGATCCGCGAGGGGATGACCTATGCCGTACGCGGGTCGATCTATCGCGGGGGTGAGCTGTTGTTTACGACGGATACGGTCCATCCCGTGCTGACCAACGGCGAAGGCAATTCGGCTGATCTTGTGCTGGTGCAGGCCGGTGCTCAGAGCCCCGCGACCCTGGAAGGGACCGAGTGGACAGCCATCGGTATCGGTGGAACCGTGCTCGACACAAAACGGCCGCCCCAACTTTCCTTCGCTCAAGGTGGTGCGTTCGGTGGCACGGGCGGTTGCAACCGGTTTTCTGGGCAAGCCGAGATCACCGGCAACAGCCTTGAGTTTCCAGACAATATGGCCGCGACTTTAATGGCGTGCCCGCCAGAACTGGACGAGGTCGAGGATCAGTTCTTTGCTGCCCTGCAAAACGTGACGAACTATGCCGTTGCCGGCGACAGCATGGTTTTGCTCGATGCTGCAGGTGAGCCGATACTGAAATTCGTGCGCACCCAGTAATCAGGCCACTGCGCGGGACCTTCCTGCGTTGCGACCCGAGAAGATGCAACCGCCCAGAAACGTGCCCTCTAGCGCGTTGTACCCGTGATAGCCGCCACCGCCAAAGCCAGCGACCTCTCCGGCTGCAAACAAGCCGGGGACGATTTGTCCATTGGCGCCGATCATCTGACTGTCCAGATTGGTCTGCAGCCCGCCCAGTGTCTTGCGGGTCAGTACGTGCAGCTTGACCGCGATTAGCGGGCCGTTTGATGGATCGAGGAACTTGTGCGGTTTGGCCGTCCGGATCAGCTTGTCGCCCCGATAATTGCGTGCCGCAAGGATGGCCATCATCTGGGCGTCTTTGGAAAACGGATTGTCGACCTGAGAATCCCGTGCCTCGATCTGGGTGCGCAGATGCGTCTCGTCTATCAGACCTCCGCCTAATTGGTTCATGCCGCTGACCAATTCAGTCAGCGTGTTGGCGACGACGAAATCCTCGCCCTTTTCCTTGAACGCCTCGACCGGGCCGGTCGCCTTGGTGCCAGACAGGATGCGCTGACGGATCACCTCTTTCCAGCTGCCCGAAGTGAAATCCGGGTTCTGCTCGGACCCCGATAGTGCAAATTCCTTTTTGATGATCTTCTGGGTCAGAACGAACCAGCTGTATTCATATCCGGTTTTCAGGATCTCTTTCAGCGTTCCCAGCGTATCGAACCCCGGTAGGCAAGGGGGTTGCAGGCGATTGCCGCGCGCATCGAACCACATCGAACTTGGGCCGGGTAGAATACGTATACCGTGCGCGGGCCAGATCGGATCCCAATTGCGCACACCTTCAGTGTAATGCCACATTCTGTCGCCGTTGATGACATGTCCGCCAGCTTTCTCGCTGATCGGGATCATGCGGCCATCGACATGAAACGGAACGCCAGCCACCATATCTTTGGGCGGTTCACCCAGCCGGTCGCGGGGCCAGTTCTGTCTCACCATCTCGAAATTCCCACCGATCCCACCAGAGGTGACAATAACCGAAGGGGCATAGACTTCGAATTCGCCTACTTCGTCCCGGTTGGTCTTGCCACCTCTTTGAATGCCGTCATCGGCCAGGACCTCCCCTGACACGCCTTTGGCAGAACCATTTTGCATAATGATGTGGCTGACTTGGTGACGGAACTTCAATTGGATCAACCCGGCGTCGACATGCGCGCGGACGCGGCGAATAAAATGCTCAAGTACACCTGGGCCGGTTCCCCAAGTGATGTGAAAGCGCGGGACCGAGTTGCCATGGCCGTCCGCATAAGACCCTCCGCGTTCGGCCCAGCCCACGACGGGAAACCAGCGCAGCCCCATGTCATGCAGCCAGGGACGCATTTCACCTGCGGCGAACTCGACATAGGCTTCAGCCCATTTGCGGGGCCAGTTGTCTTCGTCGCGGTCAAACTGCGCGCTGCCCATCCAGTCGCGCAGCGCCAGATCGTGGCTGTCGCGGATGCCCATGCGACGTTGCTCGGGGGTGTCGACCATGAACAGGCCGCCGAGGCTCCAAAACGCCTGTCCACCCAGAAAATGCTCTGGCTCCTGATCCAGCACGATCACCCGCTTGCCCCGGTCGCCCAATTCGGCCGCCGCCGAGAGGCCCGCAAGGCCGCCTCCGATCACGATCGCATCTGCGGTGTTATTGGTCATCGAATGTCCTTTCAGCGGCTGCGGAACCAAAGGATGAAGGGGGTTACGACCACATACATCGTGATACCATAAACGGCGGCGGGAACGGCAAGTGGGCTGAAGCCGGTCGTGGTGCCGGTGATCAAAGCTGCCAGCGTAATTCCCATCGCCGAATTCTGAATGCCAGTCTCGACCGAGATCGTTTTCGCCTCACTCCATGTCAGATTGGCGATGCGCGCCAGCCCCAGACCGATCAGCAACAGCGCAACGTTCAACGCGATCAGAGCTGCCCCAATCGAGCTGAGGTTTTGGATGAAGAACTGCCAGTTTCCGGCCAGTGCCGCCGCGACGATCAGCACGAACAGTATCGATGCGAGCGTCGAAAGCGGGCCGTCGACCCGAATGGCGAACCCCCTTGCAAAGTGACGTATGGCGACACCAATTGCGACTGGTAGGGTCGTGATCAGGAACAGCGCGGTGGCTAATGCGCTGATCGAAACTTTGGGTGCGGCCTCGCCCATGAAATGATCTATGGACCATGCGGCCAGAATGGGGACGGTCACGATGGACAGCAGGCTGATCACCGCTGTCAGGCTGACCGACAGCGCCACATCACCTTTGGCAAATTTTGCGAGGATGTTGCTGGTGACCCCACCGGGGCAAAAGCTTAAAAGCATGACACCCACGGCGATTTCAGCGGGCAGTCCGAACAGAGTGACCGTCGCGAAGGCAGCCATTGGTATCAGCACAACTTGACTGATGGCGCCGATGGCGAAGGGGTACCCCCGCGCCAAAACCCGGCGGAAATCGGCGGCTTCTAGCCCGATCCCCAGTGACAACATGATAATAGCCAGCGAAATGGGCAGGCCAACGTTGATAAGCAGGTCCAAGAACAACTCCTCCCAAAGTCATTCGGGCCAGCCTATGCGAGGGGTCGTAGATCAGGCAACAACGCCGTTGGGTCACCCGTAGCGTTGAGCAAACCGGCGCAGGATTTCACCCGGCTCCGTAACGTCTGCGGCATGGCACATATCGATCAAGCTTTGCGCATCCTCCGGCGGAAAATAGCCGTGGTCCTTGTAGATGTTAATCCGCTGCTCAAAATCTTTGGCGTCCGCTTCGGGGTGGAATTGGGTGGCATAGACATTCTGCCCCCAGCGGATCATCTGAAACGGGCAGGGGTCAGACGCTACCAGATGAACGCAGCCATCCGGCAGTAACTGTACGGCTTCCTTATGTCCCACAAACGCTTCGAATTTCGGCTTTAGGCCTGCGGTCAAGGGGTCTTGGGTGCCATCCTCTGTCAGACGGCAGTCGGACGGTCCGACCGGTTCGCCAAATTGCCGTTTGCTGACATCTCCGCCCAAATGTACGGCGAGAATACCCAAGCCATAGCAGCAGCCCATGAACGGGTGATCTTTCGCAGTGATCTGGGGCATCAGTCTCATGATCGCGCCTTCGATCTTTGCATCCAGCGCGGATTTGGTGGTCGGATCGTCACTGACGCAGCCGGGACCCCCACCCACGATGACACCAGCGTAATCGACGACATCCAGCCCTTCGGGCAGGTCTTCGCAATCCAGCCGGATGCGATGAGTTTGCGCAGGGCTCAGCCCGGTTTTGTCCAGTATCGAGGCATATTCGGCATCCGATGCATCGGTTTCCGGGCGCAGTTGCAGGATCAGAAAGCGTTTCATAGGCAGCCTTTAGCCATCAAAGCGGCCAGAACACAAGGATCGCGGGGATCGAGACCGCGATGATCAGGATTTCCAGCGGCAGTCCCATGCGCCAGTAATCGCCAAAGCGGTATCCTCCGGGACCAAGCACCAGCGTATTGTTCTTGTGCCCAATGGGCGTCAGAAACGCGGCAGACGCCGCAACGGCCACCGTCATCAGAAACGGATCTGGCGACACCTCAAGCGTGCGCGCCATCTGAATGCCAACAGGGGCCGCGACAATGGCGGTGGCTGTGTTGTTCAACACATCGGACAGGGTCATCGTCACGACCATCAGTACGGTCAGGATTGCCCAGGCGGGCAGGCCGTTGGTCAGCTGAATCAAGGCGTTGGCGATCAACTCGGTTCCGCCCGAGGTTTCAAGCGCGCTGCCCAATGGGATCATTGACCCCAGCAATACAACCACTGGCCATTCGATGTGGTTGTAGATATCCGCAATCGGCATGATCTTAGTCAGCACATAGGCTACGATCACGAACCCCAGTGCGATCGGCAGATAGATCAGCCCGATACTGGCCGCCAACACGGCTGCCGCAAACAGGCCGATGGCAAGCCAGGCTTTCTCATTCGCGGTTACATTCAAGCCGCGCTCGGCCAAGGGCAGGCAGCCGAGCCACTCGGTGACATCGGGTGCTCGGTCGCGCGGGCACAGCAGCAATAAGATGTCGCCGGGCTCGACCTCGGTTTTGCGAACCTGACTGGTGATCCGGCGCCCTTGGCGTGAAATGCCCATCAGGACTGTACTCTGTCGCCAGGCCAGTCCTAACGCCTGCGCAGTTCGCCCAGTGATGCGCGCGCTTTCGGGGACAACGACTTCAACCACTTCCAGCCCTTCGCCTTCGGCAGTCAAAACCTCCTGCCGACGGGCGTCCGAGAAATCCAGATTGAGCGCGGCGCGGAACTCATCCAGCGCTTCGGGGCGTGCTTCCAGAACAAGCGCATCGCCTTCATGCAGGGTTGCGTGGGTTGATCGACCATAGCGTCGCTTTCCGTCCCGGATCAGGCCGATGATAGCGACGTCAGATTTCTCGGCGGCCTCATAGAGCTCACTGACCCGTTTCCCGATATGGGGCGATTCAGGCGGGATCGTCAGTTCGGCGATGTATTCGGCCAAAACTTCCGAGGTTTCTTCCTGCGCGCCGCGATTGGGGATGAGGCGCCAGCCGATCAGCGCGACGAACGCCAGCCCCGCAATTGCAGCCAATCCGCCCACCGGTGCGAAATCGAACATGTGAAACGGTTCGCCCAGTGTTTCAGCCCTGATCGAGGCGATGATGATATTTGGCGGCGTACCAATCAGCGTGGCCATCCCTCCCAGGATCGTCGCAAAGCTGAGCGGCATCAGGCTAAGGCCGACCGGGCGCCCCGCTTTGCGCGCGGTCTGGATATCGACTGGCATCAGTAGCGCCAGCGCCGCGACGTTGTTCATGAAGGCCGATAGGATCGCCCCGATGCCGCCCATTAGCGCGATATGCGCGCCCAATCCGCGCGATGCATCGACCAGCGTGCGCGTGATCATGAACACTGCACCCGAGCGCACCAGACCGGCAGAAACCACCAGCACCAACGCCACGATGATCGTGGCCGGGTGCCCGAACCCGGCAAAGGCATTGTCAACGGGCACCACACCCAGCGTGACCGCGATCATCAAGGCGGTAAATGCTACAAGGTCATAGCGGAAACGCCCCCAGAGCAGCATTCCGAAAACGGCGATGAAAAGGGAAAAAAGAATGATCTGATCTGTCGTCATACCGCCACCATAGTCACGGGCGAAGACAGGGCAAGCCGCTCTCTTGATCCTTTGCCCCGCAAACGTCTATATGAGCGCCAAACACGCAATCACGATGACGAGGACGCACCATGGCAGGCCACTCCAAATGGGCCAATATCCAACACCGCAAGGGACGTCAGGACGCCGCGCGGTCCAAACTGTTTTCCAAGCTGTCGAAAGAGATCACGGTCGCCGCCAAGATGGGCGACCCCGATCCCGACAAGAACCCGCGCCTGCGTCTGGCGGTGAAAGAGGCCAAGTCGAATTCGGTGCCCAAGGACGTGATCGACCGTGCGATCAAGAAGTCCGTAGCAGGCGAGGGCGATGAATACGAAGAAATCCGGTATGAGGGCTATGGTCCCAACGGTGTGGCCGTGATTGTTGAAACGATGACCGATAATCGGAACCGTACCGCCTCGACTGTTCGTTCGACCTTTTCGAAGAATGGTGGAAACTTGGGTGAAACCGGCTCGGTCGGGTTCATGTTCGACCGCAAGGGCGAAGTTGTGTATCAGGCAGACGCAGGCGATGCGGATACGATTTTCGAAGCCGCGATCGAGGCCGGGGCAGAGGATGTCGAAAGCTCGGATGACGGTCACATCATCTGGTGTGCAGATACGGACCTGAACGATGTGTCGAACGCGCTAGAAGAGGCGCTGGGCGAATCCGAATCCACCAAGCTGGTCTGGAAGCCGACAACGACGACCGAGTTGGGTCTGGAAGACATGCAAAAGCTGATGAAGTTGGTGGATGCATTGGAAGACGACGACGACGTTCAGCGCGTGACCACTAACTTCGAAGCGACCGACGAGGTTATGGCGCAGCTCTGATGTACCGGACAAACGCCAGATGAAACAAACCCGGCCCAGCGGCCGGGTTTTTCTGTTGCAGTTGCGCGTCTTACACAAGCCTTGGTCCTGCAGCCTCTTGCGATTAAACTCAGATCATTGAGGCTGAAGGACCTGAAAGGCAACCGTAGGCACATCATGCAGAGCATCGCAAATGGCGAGTAAATCGACTGATCCGGCCCGACGAAATGTCCCGGTTCTGGCTAGCCAAAGTATCCTTTCCCAAGTGGCGTGGACTTTGGGCAGCCCGTCTATCGTATTGCCATTCCTTGCGGTCTCGCTGGAGTTACCGATGTTCCTTGCCGGTGCATTGGTGTCGATCCGCATGGTTGGCAGCATGATCTCGGACGTGTTTTTCGCCCGCTCCATTGCTGCGCAGGCGCGGAAGAAACGCGGGATTGCCCTGACCGAGATCGGAATTGGTGGTTGCCTTCTGATGGCCCTTTTGATCGCGGCCACCGGCAGTGTCTCATTGACGGCCATTGCCTTTGTGATCGCCTTTTTCATGATTGGGCTTATTGAAGAAAGCCAATCCCTGATGCTGTCTGACTTGTTGGGCGATCATCTGAAATCGAAATCCCGGATGGTTATCCGTTATCTCCAATTGGGCGCGGGAGGTCTTTGTGCCATCGGCTTGGTATTGCTGATACACGAGATCACGAAAGAGTACCCGCCATTCTCGCGGCATTCCGCGGTGATTGCGGCCTCGGTCGTGTTTTTCTTGTTTTCAGCATTATGCATTCTCGGCATGGCCGAGATCGCCCCCGATGAGTCCTGTAATGGAAAACCTAAAGGTGCAGGACGTCAATCGCTGCAGAACATCATCTCCGGAATCGTAAGTATGTTCGAACAGCCATGGTTCCGGCGCTATATGGCTCTGCGGCTTCCTTTGGTTGTCGTGTCGCTGTCGGTTCCGTTTTTTGCGCTCATCGCTGCCGAGGCACATCACAACTCGGCCAAGGGTTTGACGGCCATGATCATCTCATCCGCGTCCGGCTATCTGGTCTCGGCACCCTTGTGGCAACTGGTGAACATGAAATCACACCGTACCGTGATGGTCGCGGGCAACTTGTTGGTCGCAGTGACAGGGATCGTTTTGTTGGCGTTCCACTATGCCGGTATCGATCACGAAGTTCACTTGCACGCCATTGCTCTGTTTGTCGTCTCGGTGGCGACAACTGGAATTTCCAGTGCGCGCCAGCTTTATTTTTTAGACGTTGCGCCCAAGGAACAACGTATTCAGGTCGCAGCAGCCATCAAATCCATCTGCAGACTCGCTGCCGTTGCACTGTCCGCAATTTTGGCCGCGGTTGCACATATGCACGAGGTTGCAGCTGCCATCGTGTTTATCGTGCTGGCCAGCATCTGGGCGGCATTTAGCTGTTACCGCATCGCGAAACCGCAAAAGGCTTCAGAGTCGCAGGCCTAATGTGCCGCCGGTGTGATCAGTTGCTGCGTTGCCGCGCGGCGTACCGCTTGGGTCAAGGGTGCAAGGGCGGGGGCAAGGACGCGCCCGATCTGCCAGGTCAGTTCGATATCGAGCGGCGCATCGGGGATTACTTCGCAGATCTGCCCATTTGCGATCGCTCTTCTTACAAGGCTTTCGGGGTTCATACCCCATCCTAATCCGGCGATTGCCGCGTCAACAAAGGCATTTGTGGACGGCAGAAAGTGAGACGGTGGTGAAAGACGGCTGCCTGTCTGGGCATATATCCAGGATTTCTGCAGATTATCCTTGCGGTTAAAGGTCAAGCAGGGGGCCTGTGCCAGGGATTTGGCGGAAACCCCATCAGAAAACCACCGTTGCATGAAGCCAGGGCTCGCGGTCGGCAAATAGCGCAAAGTGCCCAACGCAATGGCATCGCATCCGGTAATGTTCTGACCACCCACCGTTATCGCCGCACTTACGTCGCCACGCCGCAGCCAGTCAGCCGAATGGTCCTGATCGTCAATTACAAGGTCGAACAGTATGTCTTCGGCGCGCGCCATCGCGTCGATAAACCATGTGGCCAGACTGTCAGCCGGTAGCGCGACGCGAACCCGTACCGGACCTTCACGCTGATCCAAAGTCAGCTCTCGCGCCAGCTTTGCCTCCAACAGACCGATATCTTCGGCATGACGGGCGATCCGCAGACCCGCCGGAGTGCCGATGCATGGGGTGCCGCGATGAATAAGGGCCGCACCAACACGATCCTCCAACGCCTTGATCCTCTGCGAAATAGCCGACGGGGTGACGGATAGCTCTGCGGCTGCGGCCTCAAAGCTGCCGTGTCGCAAGATCGCCGCCAATGCTGAGAGCTGATGAGGGTCGAGGAGCATTAGAGTTACTTAATCTGGGTAATCATCATTAATTTGATAGATTCACACTGGCCATGTAGTCAACGAGCATCGACAGGAGGCTGCATGTTCCCATCAATGATTGCCGGGTTTGCCCTGAGTTTTAGCCTTATATTGGCGATAGGCGCTCAGAACGCCTTTGTTCTGCGCCAAGGCCTGCGGCGCGAGCACGTCTTTGCACTGTGTCTGACCTGCGCAGTGTCTGACGCGATACTGATCGGGGCGGGTGTTGCAGGGTTCGGCACCCTGGCTCAGGCCGCGCCGTGGTTTGAAACGGTGATGCGCTATGGTGGGGCGGTGTTTCTGATTTGGTACGCCCTACGAAGTTTTTGGTCTGCCTGGCAGGGAGGGGCGGTGATGGATACCGCAACAGGGCAGCGCACCAGCCTGCGTGCGGCCATGCTAACTGTGCTGGCCTTCACTTGGCTCAACCCCCATGTATATCTGGATACGGTCGTATTGATCGGGTCGATATCGGCCCAATATTCAGATCGCATGGGGTTTGCGATAGGGGCGATGACTTCGAGTTTCGTTTTCTTCTTTTCGCTCGGCTACGGTGCCAGAGTGCTTTCACCGATTTTTGCACGCCCGCGCGCATGGCAGATTCTTGATTTTATCATCGGAATCGCGATGCTTATGATCGCATTGAAACTTGTTATCATGTGAAGGGTTGTCCCGGATCAGAATTCGGTGTTCAACCGTTTGTATGACCTCACCTAATGATCAGCACCGCCCGCTTGTTGGCATGTTTTGGATGCTTGCGGCCGGGCTGTCCTTTGTGGGCATGAATGCGCTGGTGAAGGTGCTGGGAACCAGCATGAACCCCATTCAAGCGGCATTCTTGCGCTATGTCCTGGGTCTGGTGTTTCTTTTGCCCGCAATCCGGGCGATCCTCGGAACTCCATTGACCCCGCGCAATCTAACGCTGTTTGGACTACGCGGAATGGTCCACGCCATCGCCGTCATGCTTTGGTTTTTTGCGATGACGCGCATCCCCCTCGCCGAGGTGACCGCGATGAATTACATGACACCTATCTACGTCACGGTGGGTGCGGCAGTGTTCTTGGGTGAAAAGCTAGCTTTTCGTCGTATCGCCGCGATTGGTGTTGCTGTGATTGGAGTAGTGATCATCCTGCGCCCGGGCTTTCGCGAAATTTTGCCCGGCCACATAGCGATGCTAGGGGCTGCACTAGCGCTTGGTGGTTCCTATCTGCTGGCCAAAGTCATGGTCCGTGATATCCGTCCCTCAGCCGTTGTTGCCCATCTTTCGATATGGGTCACAATCGCGCTTATCCCTTTCGCCGTCGCGGTTTGGGAGCCGCCCAGCCTGCGCGATCTTGGTATACTTTTCATCGTCGCCAGCTTTGCGACTGCGGGGCACTATTTCATGACGCTTGCATTGCAGGCTGCCCCGGTGGCAGTGACCCAGCCAGTGACGTTCCTGCAGCTGATCTGGGCCACTTTGCTCGGCGCTTTGGCCTTCCATGAACGCATCGACATTTGGGTAATTGCAGGAGGCACTCTGATCCTGGCTGCCGTCAGCTTCATCACCTGGCGTGAAGCCGTGCTGAGCCGTGGCGGCACACCGCCGCAAGGTTCTGAGACCCCACCGGCGAAACCAAGAACCGTTATTGATTGACGAGTCAATAAAAACCGCTTAGCCTTCCTTGCACTCAGGTATGGCGAAGAGGCGAAGATGCCAAAACTCGGAATGGAGCCGATCCGGCGGGACGCGATCGTCAAGGCGACGATCGCCGAGCTTGGCGCGCAAAAATCCCTTGATGTCACCGTTAGCCAGATCGCCAAACGCGCAGGGATGTCCAGTGCATTGGCGCATCATTACTTTGGGGGCAAAGAACAGATATTCCTAGCCGCGATGCGGCGTATCCTGACGGATTTTGGATCTGAAGCGCGCGCACAACTCAGCACGGCAGATCCGGAAGAGCGCGCACAGGCCATCATTCGTGCCTGTTTCGCGCCATCATGTTTCACACCGGATGTTATCGCAGCTTGGATGACTTTTTATGTTTTGGCGCAAACCAACGATGATGCGCTGAGGCTCTGGCAAATCTATCAGGCGCGCATCCGCTCGAACCTGATCCATGCGTTGCGTCCACATATGAGTGACCCGAGCGAGGCTGCCGAAGGTATGATCGCGCTGATCGATGGGTTGTACATCCACTCTGCACTGAATTCCCCACAAGAGCCGCAGCGGGCAGTCACCCATGCGCTGCGGGTACTGAGAGTTTTCCTAGAGGCCGAAAAATGACAAAGCCGAATATTCTGATCCTGATGGTGGATCAGCTCAACGGGACCCTCTTCCCCGACGGTCCTGCAGAATGGTTGCATGCGCCGAACCTGAAGAAGCTGGCGGCAAGATCAACGCGTTTCGCAAATGCATACACTGCTTCGCCGCTCTGTGCTCCGGGACGTGCGAGCTTTATGTCGGGTCAACTGCCATCGCGCACTGGCGTCTATGACAACGCCGCCGAGTTCAGCAGCGATATCCCGACCTATGCCCACCACCTTCGTCGTGCAGGATATTACACCTGCTTGTCCGGCAAGATGCACTTTGTTGGCCCAGACCAGTTGCACGGGTTCGAAGATCGTCTGACTACTGATATCTACCCGGCAGATTTCGGTTGGACGCCGGATTATCGTAAACCCGGTGAGCGCATCGACTGGTGGTATCACAATATGGGCTCGGTCACTGGGGCAGGCATTGCCGAGATTTCCAACCAGATGGAATATGATGACGAGGTCGCATATAACGCCAAGGCCAAGCTATATGACCTTGCACGCGGCAAGGATGATCGCCCCTGGTGTGTGACCGTCAGCTTCACGCACCCACACGATCCTTACGTGGCGCGACGCAAGTACTGGGATCTGTATAAAGATTGTGAGCATCTTGAGCCACAGATCGCGGATCTGGGATATGACAATCAGGACCCGCATTCCAAACGTATTTTCGATGCCAATGACTGGCGCAGCTTCGACATAACGACCGAGGATATTCGCAAATCCCGTCGCGCCTATTTCGCCAATATCTCATATCTGGATGACAAGATCGGTGAGATACTGGAGGTTCTGGAAACGACGCGTCAAGAGGCGATCATACTGTTCGTGTCCGACCACGGCGACATGCTGGGTGAGCGCGGGTTGTGGTTCAAGATGACTTTCTTCGAAGGCTCTTCCCGCGTGCCGCTCATGATTTCGGCCCCCGATCTTCCAGTTGGTCGCATCGATACACCAGTTTCGACGATCGACGTGACACCGACGCTTGGTACGTTGGCGGGCGTCGATATGGCTGAAATCTCACCTTGGACGGATGGTGAGGATCTTGTGCCTTTGGCAAAGGGCACAGACCGAACCGCGCCGGTTGCAATGGAATATGCCGCCGAGGCCTCATACGCTCCTTTAGTTTCTTTGCGTTATGGCAAGTGGAAATACAATCGCTGTACATTGGACCCCGATCAACTGTTCGATCTCGAGGCTGATCCGCATGAGATGGAAAATCTCGCTGGCCTGCCCGAACATGCAGGCACCTTGCAAACACTGCGTGCTAAATCCGAGGCGCGATGGGATTTGGATCGCTTTGACGCCGATGTGAGGGCCAGCCAAGCCCGGCGCTGGGTGGTTTATGAGGCACTGCGGCAGGGTGGCTATTATCCTTGGGATTATCAGCCTCTTCAGAAAGCGTCTGAACGGTACATGCGCAATCATATGGACCTGAACGATGTCGAGGATAGCCAGCGTTATCCGCGTGGCGAGTAATCCTTTACATTTTTGAAATTGCACCCGTCGGAAGTGCAGAGATTTTTCGTCGAAAAATCTTGCCCCGAAGGTGAACGGAGACACGAATATGGAAGCAGATTTTGTCATTGTTGGCGCCGGTTCTGCTGGTTGCGCGATGGCTTACCGTCTGAGTGAGGCCGGAGCCTCGGTTCTGGTGATCGAGCATGGCGGCACAGACGCCGGACCCTTCATCCAAATGCCTGCCGCCCTAAGCTATCCGATGAATATGTCGCGATATGACTGGGGCTACAAATCCGAACCCGAACCACATCTGAACAATCGTCAACTTGCTTGCCCTCGGGGCAAGGTGATCGGAGGGTCTTCTTCGATCAATGGCATGGTCTATGTGCGCGGTCACGCGCGAGATTTTGACACCTGGGCCGAGATGGGCGCAGATGGATGGTCTTACGCAGATGTGCTGCCGTACTACAAACGCATGGAAACCTGGCATGATGGTGGTCATGGCGGTGATCACACCTGGAGAGGCACGGATGGACCTCTGCACGTGTCGCGAGGGCCTCGTGAAAATCCGCTGTTTAAGGCGTTCGTCGATGCAGGTCAGCAGGCTGGATATGAGGTCACTGGCGACTACAACGGTGAGAAACAAGAAGGTTTTGGGCCGATGGAGCAGACCGTCTGGAAAGGACGGCGCTGGTCGGCGGCGAATGCGTACCTTAGGCCAGCGCTCAAGCGGCAAAACTGCGAAATCATCCGGGGTCTTGCGGCGCGCGTGATTATTGAATCCGGGCGCGCATCCGGGGTCGAATTGATCCGGGGTGGCAAACGGGAAGTGATCACGGCACGGCGTGAGGTTGTGTTGGCAGCTTCGTCGATCAATTCGCCTAAACTGCTGATGCTTTCGGGGGTTGGACCTGCGGCGCACCTGGCCGAGCACGGTATCAAAGTGGTCGCCGACCGCACTGGCGTCGGCGCCAATCTGCAGGATCACCTAGAGCTTTATATTCAGCAGGCCTCGATCCAGCCGATCACGCTTTACAAGCATTGGAACCTGATCAGTAAGGGGATGATCGGAGCGCAATGGCTGTTTACCAAAACAGGCCTTGGCGCATCGAACCAGTTTGAAAGCGCCGCCTTTGTGCGTTCGAAACCGGGTGTGGAATATCCTGACATACAATATCATTTTCTGCCGATGGCGGTTCGCTATGATGGGCAGGCGGCAGCCGAAGGGCACGGATTCCAGGCGCATGTGGGGCCAATGCGGTCGCCCTCGCGCGGCGCTGTGACTCTGCGATCCGCCAAAGCCGAAGACGCGCCGGTGATCCGCTTCAACTACATGAGCCATGACGCGGATTGGGAAGACTTCAGAACCTGCATTCGCTTGACCCGAGAGATCTTTGGACAGCAGGCGTTCAAACCCTTTGCCGGTAAAGAGATCCAACCGGGGGCGGAGGTTCAGTCGGACGATGAGCTAGATGCCTTTATCGCCGAGCATGCCGAAAGCGCCTATCACCCTTGCGGGACTTGCCGCATGGGACGTGCGGATGACAAGGATGCCGTTGTCGACCCGCAGGGGCGTGTGATTGGGGTGGATGGATTGCGCGTCGCCGATAGCTCGATTTTCCCGCAAATCACCAATGGCAATCTGAACGCGCCGTCGATCATGGTGGGTGAAAAGATGTCGGACCATTTGCTGCAGAAAGACCCTCTGCCCAAAGCGAACGACCAGCCCTGGATAAGTCCGAGATGGGCAACGGCACAGCGCTGACACATCCAAAACCCACGGTGTGCATTTATCCTGAAAGCTGGTTGATTGCGCTCAGAATTTGATCGGCGTCAAAGCGGAGTGCGACAGTCATGTTTAGCCTTGGGATGTAACGCTGAAACAAGGAGCCAACTGGATGTCTCATACCCCGCATGAACTGGCTGAAGAGTTCCCCGACAAGCTCGAAGTGATGAGCCAGCTCAAGCAAACGGATGCGCATTTTGCCCGACTTGCGGATGAGTATCATGAGGTCAACCGCACCGTGCATCGGGCTGAAACCAATGTTGAGCCGATGGAGGAATTGGCCGAGGTTGATTTGCGCAAGAAACGCGCGGCGCTCAAGGACGAGATCTGGGCGATCTTGTCAAAAAGCTAAGGATTAGGCGGGGGCTCTGCCCCCGGACTCGCAGGATATATATGGCCAGATGAAGATCAGGTGACCTCATAAGGCAGGGTGCCGCGGCTATGGGCGTCGATGGTCAGGCGGCGCTCTAACGGTGGGACCGATCTTTGGTGGCAGGTCTGGCGCTCGCAGATGCGGCAGGATATGCCGATGGGCTCGTAAGCGCTCGCGTTGTTTATGTCGAGATTATCGGCGTAGACCAATGCTTCGGCATGACGAACCTCACATCCCAAGGCGATGGCATAGCGGCGGACAGGAGCACCGAACGAGCCTCCGGATTTTGAAACATCACGAGCCAATGAGATATAGCGGACGCCATCCGGTGTCTCGGCTAGCTGTTGCAGGAAATGACCCGGGGTCTCGAATGCCCGGTGGACATTCCAGAGTGGGCAGGCACCGCCGAAACGGGCAAATTGCAAGCGCGTAGCTGAATGGCGTTTGGTGATCGTTCCGGCCTGATCGACACGGACAAAAAAGAACGGAATCCCCTTTGCGCCGGGGCGCTGTAGCGTGGACAGGCGGTGCGCCACCTGTTCAATCGATGCCCCGAACCGGTTGCTGAGCAGCTCCAAATCATGCCGATAGTCTTGCGCTGCGGACAGGAAAGCGCCGTAAGGCATCAGCGAAGCCCCGGCAAAATAGTTGGCGAGGCCAATTTTGGCGATGGCGCGGGCCTCATCGCTTTGGAAACGGGCGAAATCCAGCGTTGCTTCAAGCAGCTTATCCTGACTGATCAACGCCACCTGCAGCAGCAGTTGGAAGACCTGCGTTTGTGGTGCGGCGCGCGAGGAAAGGCGCAGGGTTTTGTCACCAGCATAGTAGCTGCGTAAGGTTTCTGTGTCGGCGAAAGTGACGTGAATGCCGCGTTCTGACAGGCTGTTCAGGGCGACTTGCCGAATATCGCTGGTTTCATCGGCACGGCTGGCGAAGCGTTCGGCGGCGCGGTCAACGGCGTCAATATAATTGTCGCAGTAGTGAAAGAAATCGCGCACCTCTTCCCATGGGCTGGCCTGAATACGGGCATCCTCGCGGCCCAATGCCTCGTCGAGCGAGGCGAGGCGTTCATGGGTCTGACGATAGGCGCGGTGTAACTCGATGAACGCGCGTGCAAGCGCGGGCGCATTTGAAGCGGTGAGCCTGAGATCAGCCAGAGGGGGTACTGTTTCGGCAAACACCGGATCGGCCAGTGCTTCGCGCATGTCCGAAACCAATCGTTCGCTATCCCCTGTGCTGAGTTCGGTCACATCCATACCAAACTCTTGCGCCAGTGCCAGAACAACCGTCGTCGAGATCGGGCGGTTATTGTTCTCCATCTGATTCAGATAGGGCAGTGAAACGCCCAGTTTTGCGGCGAAATCCTTCTGCGTGAGGGTCAGGCGTGTGCGCATCTCGCGCAGCTTGGCGCCAGCGTATAGTTTCTGAGTGGCCATGGCGGTTCTTTGCAGCTTTACTGACTCTGCAGGCTAACTTTGCAAACCCGGTCGCGCAAGCCGCCTACAGGCCCAATTGCCGTTCGCGCCAAATAACAACGCTGATCGCGCAGATTGCCAGCGCGGCGGTTGCCAGCATCAGCCACAGCAGTGGCATCGCGCCAGTTTCATGCGTCAGCAATGCGCCTGCCAGAGCGCTGAGTGCCGCGCCGCCTCCCAACATGATTGCACCGCTCAGACCCGAGGCTGTGGCCGCCAGATGTGGGCGGACCGAAAGCGAACCGGCGGTTGCATTCGGGATCGCCATGCCGTTGCCCAAACCGACAAAGGTCATCAGGCCAAAGAAGCTGAGCGCCGTTCCGAGGTCCACCAGAAACAGTAGGGCCGACAAGGCCACGCCGATGGCATTCAACCAGCACCCCCAGCGGACCATACGGTTGACGCCGAAGCGAACCGAGAACCGGCCGCTGATGAAGTTGCCAAAGAAATAACCAATCGCGGGCGCGCCGAAATAGATGCCGACCTCGGCAGCAGTCATGCCAAACACCTCGGTCCCGATAAAGGGTGCGCCCCCGAGATAGGCAAAGAACGCGCCCGAAGAGAAAGCCGAGGACAGGGAATAGCCCCAGAAACGCGGCGAAGTCAGCAGCTCTGGGTATTCGCGAAATTGCTGCATCAGCGTTTTGCCACTTGCGGCAGCGGTTTCGCCAAAATCTTGGTAGGTCAGCACCAACGCTAGCGCCGCAAGGGCAAACGGTAGCCAGAAATTGGCTTTCCAGCCAAAGGATTCTTCAAGAAGCCCGCCGACCGCAGGACCAATCATCGGAACGACCGCCATCCCCATGGTGACATAGCCAAGCATCGAGGCCGCCTGGTCCTGTTCGTACATATCCCGCACAGCCGCACGGCTAAGGACAATACCAACGACAATGACCGCCTGACACATTCTGAAGGCCAGAAACATCTCGACATTTGAGGCGTAAATACACCCCAGTGTTGCAAGCAGAAACAGGGCGAGTCCCCACAACAGTACAGGCCGACGCCCGGCTTTGTCGGCTATGGGTCCGATCAGGATTTGCAGGGCCGCATTCACCAGAAGATACAGGGCGATCGAAAGCTGCATCACCTTGTAGTCAGTCTGAAAATAGGTCGCCATAAAGGGAAGGCTGGGCAGGTACAGATTCATGCTCAGCGCTGATAGTCCCGACAACAAAACAAGTGTTGCAAGCGTGGGGGGTGTGCGGCTGACAGAAGGCGAACTGAACTGCATGGTTTACCTTTAGACCCTGATGGCGCGAAATGCCATCGGCAGTTTGACTTGTTGTGTTAATTAACAGATTTGCAGTTATCTAAAATAGCATTGCCAAAAATTTGCAAATTTGCCGAAAACTTCTTTAGCCGCTGTACCCCACTCGTTATGGTCGCGCAAATTCTCTTGGGAGACTATCGACATGAAAGACATCCTTTCCGAGCTCGAAGGCCGTCGCAACAACGCGCGATTGGGCGGTGGGCAAAAACGCATCGACGCACAACATGCCCGCGGAAAGCTAACGGCACGCGAACGGATCGAGTTGCTGGTAGACGAAGGCAGCTTTGAAGAGTTTGACATGTTTGTCAGCCACCGTTGCACCGATTTCGGAATGGAAAAACAAAAGCCTGCGGGTGATGGGGTCGTGACCGGCTGGGGTACGATCAATGGCCGCATGGTCTATGTCTTCAGTCAGGATTTCACCGTGTTCGGTGGATCGCTGTCCGAAACCCATGCGCAGAAGATTTGCAAGATAATGGATATGGCAGTTCAAAACGGTGCGCCGGTGATCGGGATCAACGATTCAGGCGGGGCGCGGATTCAGGAGGGCGTCGCTTCATTGGCCGGATATGCTGAGGTGTTCCAGCGTAACATCATGGCCTCAGGCGTCGTGCCACAGATCAGCGTGATAATGGGGCCGTGTGCAGGTGGTGCGGTTTACAGTCCTGCAATGACCGACTTCATCTTCATGGTCAAAGACACCTCGTACATGTTCGTGACCGGCCCAGACGTTGTGAAGACCGTCACCAATGAGGTCGTGACGGCGGAGGAACTGGGAGGGGCTTCGACCCACACCAAAAAGTCGTCGGTCGCTGATGGCGCGTTTGAAAACGATGTGGAGGCGCTGGCCGAGGTGCGCCGTCTTGTCGACTTCCTTCCGCTCAACAATCGCGAGAAACCGCCGGTTCGTCCGTTTTTTGACAGCCCTGACCGGGTCGAGACATCGCTGGATACGCTGATCCCGGACAATCCGAACACGCCGTACGACATGAAGGAACTGATCACCAAAGTGGCGGATGAGGGTGATTTTTACGAGATTCAGGAAAACTACGCTAAGAACATCATCACCGGTTTTATCCGGCTTGAAGGGCAGACTGTGGGCGTCGTGGCCAACCAACCCATGGTATTGGCAGGATGTTTGGACATCGATAGTTCCCGAAAAGCGGCCCGGTTCGTGCGGTTCTGTGATTGCTTTGAAATCCCGATCCTGACGCTTGTTGATGTTCCGGGCTTTCTGCCGGGCACTTCGCAGGAGTATGGCGGCGTGATCAAGCACGGCGCGAAACTGCTATTTGCTTATGGCGAAGCGACCGTGCCAAAGGTCACCGTAATCACGCGTAAGGCCTACGGTGGCGCGTATGATGTTATGGCCTCCAAACACCTGCGCGGCGACTTCAACTATGCGTGGCCCACGGCTGAGATCGCGGTGATGGGCGCAAAGGGCGCGACCGAAATCATCCACCGCGCCGATCTGGGCGACGCCGACAAGATTGCGAAACACACTCAGGACTACGAGGACCGGTTCGCAAATCCCTTCGTCGCGGCCGAGCGCGGCTTTATCGACGAGGTGATCATGCCACAATCGACCCGCCGCCGTGTATCACGTGCATTTGCGAGCCTGCGCGGCAAGCAACTGAAGAACCCTTGGAAAAAGCACGACAATATCCCGCTGTAAATGCCCGCCGAGGAGGCCCGAGCCGTAAATGCCCCGATTGACCGGACATAAGACCGCGCAGGTTGCAACAGCTCTGCACGCTCCCTCGGAGGAAGGAAACCGCCGCTGGCGGATCCGGGGATGCGCCGGGGTTTTTACGTTGCTGGTCGGAGTAGGTTCGGCGCTGGCCTCAAACCTGCTGCCCGTGCCATCGGGTCAACCGGTCGAGCTTAGCGATGTGCTTCTGGACACCAATCCGGGTGAGCTTTGGGTGCGGTTTCGGTTCATTGCACCCAAGATCGGATCGACTGCAGGTCGTATCACATATGATGTCGCCGTAGTCGACATGGAGCATTTGTGTGAAACACTGGCGGTGCCTTATGTGGCCCAGCACGAATTGCAGCCTGCCCGGATTGTGATTTCGTTTTCGGACAGACCGGTAGCGTTCGGCACCTCCGAACCTGACGCAACGCAGTTCTTCGAAGCCTACCGGCTGGATCAATCCCGGTGTATCTGGGAGGGGCTCTGACCATGAACCAACAATGTCACGGTCTCAGAGTGTCCCGATACAGTGATGCAGCTCTGGAGGTTCGCATGATCACTTCAATCCCGCAGGCATGTCCGATGGCCTGCCATATCTGGAACTTGTCCGTTGAGGTTTCGCAATGCTGAAACATCGCGGTTTCCCCGGACGTTTGCCCGGAACAGACTTCCAGTTCACCATTCGGCGGGCCAATCCCAAGGGCGTTACGCCGCTGACCCAGCGAGAACGCTTTCGCGATCGCAAACCCGCCGACAAGCGCGCAGATGTCGCGTTTATCGAGGCGTTATGGGCGCATTTTGGTGATCAACCCTTTGAGCGGGGCAATCTGGACGCGGGCCGTCTAAGTTGGCTGTTCGGGCGTGAGGTTGTCGCCGCCGAAGACCCGTTTGATCCTGCAAGCTATGATGCTCTGCTGGTGATCAATCTGGACGCCGCGCGCCTATCTTTCCCTGACGTGTTCGACGGAGCGCGCTGATTGTGACCGGGGCTGCCGCACATAACACTCAGATGATCAGTGACACTGGAACCCTGCCCGCTAATGGGCAGGGTAGGCTGTTTTCATCAGAAGTTGAGTTGCGCGGCCAACTGGACACGATTGCCGTCGAATGTGTCGCCGGAAATTGTGTCGTTCCGCTCTCCATAGATGTATTCGGCGCTGAGCGTCAGGTTGTCTGTCGCCTTGTAAAAGGCATTGACGTGGATCGTCTCAAGCTCGGTGAACGACAAAGTACCGGTCGATGTAGGCAGGTCGTAGTCTTCCTTGCCATAGGCGATGCCGACGTTCCATTTGGAACTCAGGTCCTGACGGAATTCGATGGTGTAGCCATCAACATCGTTGGCCTGACCCCCGACGATTGCATCGCCCAAGCCGATCAGGTAGGGGCCAAGTGCCTCGCCGTTGACATAGTTGACCTGAAACAACCCTCCTTCCCACGGTCGGATCGAGCCCGACAAAGAGAAACCGGTCTGATCGACCTCGACGTCGCCGGATTGCGCCTTGCCGTAGAGCGCCGAGGCACGAGCGATGTATTTGCCATCGTTGTATTCGACCGAACCAGTCAGCACGGGATCATCCGAATCCGAGCCGCCGACGTTTTCTTCAACGGAAACGGCGAAGGTGGTATTCGATCCGATATTGTTGGTGTAGCGCACCTGCGGAACGCGCGCGAAAGCGATCCCGACCGGCCCGTTAAATTCCACCGAGGTCGGGTAGGTGTCCAGAGGTTGGAAATTGGTCCAGTATTGTCCGATCAGCCATTGTTCCCCAATTCGGATATTGGCATGACGAATTCGGAATTCGGCGGTTCCGTCCGAGCCGAAGGCATCGACTTCGATCTGGCCCTGAATGTCACCGATTCCCGAAGGCGTGCTGGTGCGCAGGCCGATACGAGACTGACGGACTGTGGCGCCAAACGTACCATCTGTCTCGGCCGAGGGTTCACCAATCACGTTTACGAATGCGGTGTCGCCCTGATCGTATTCGAAGTCATAGAAGAAGTCGGCTTTGACATAACCGTAGACGTCCAGAGTGGTGTTGCCGATCTGCAGATCCCCAGTGCCAGACCCGGGATTGGAGGATTCCAGCGCTTCGACCCGGGCGCGCAGTGCATCCAGTTCAGCCTGAGTTTGTGCATCTTGCGCCAAGGCTTGCATACCGGTCACGGAAAGCGCGCTGGCAGCAAGCAGGCTAGCAGTTTTACCCTTTGTTATCATATGGATAGTTCCTTGTGTGCGAGTGTGCAGGGGCACCGTTCCACGCAACTGAATTCTTGGGAAATCACCAAGTTGAGAGAAGATGCTCTCAATTTTTCAAGCAAAAGTGTCGGTAGACATGTGACGTTTCACGCTGCGGTGAAACCGGAATCTAAGTTACTGTCACCGGAAGGATTTTTGCGTGAGTTTGTAGTAATGTTGCGTGAGGTGCCTCGCGCACTGCCTCGCTACAAGTCTTCGATTTGTAACAGGAACGTGACGGATTTCAGACGTAGTCGTCGCTGTCCGGGCGATTACGACGTCGGCGCAAATCTGCGTGGTGCCACGCTGGATGGGCAGGTTTCAGCCGGAATCTCAGATGGAAACAATAACTGGTTGGCGGCCAGAATTGTGCTGTGCACAGTGATTGGGCCGTGCGGCTCTACTTTGCCTGCGTCGCACAAGCACCTACTATTCCGTACCCCTTCCTTCCGCGGGCAGGCTTGTGTTCCCCACAGAGTTCTGTCCGCGGTTTTCTTTTTGTCAGGTTTGGACAAAAAGCGGCAAAAACCTGCGCAATTCGCAAGTTTGTGGTCCGTGTTATTGCATAACAAGGCGCGAAATCGGCATCTGCTCTCAAAGACTGCAAAAAATTTAGAAGGGCAGAAACCATGCGAATCAAACGAATTTCCCTTGCGTTGGCAACCTGCGCGGGTTTGGCGGCCTGCGGTGGCTCGACCGGTGAACAGGCGATCCTTGGCGGCGGTGCGGGGGCTCTGGGGGCGGCGGTCCTCAGTGCAGATCCGCTGCTTGGGGCGGCAGTCGGGGCTGCGGGCAACGTGCTTTACTGCAAGACCCAGAACAACTGTAACTAAAGCTGAATTTAACGGGGCTGGAAAAGTCCCGTCCGTCATTGCGCATCACGCCGTCGCGGGGTCAACGCCCCGCGGCGGCGTTTTGCGTTTCCAGAACATCAAGCCAAAGGACGTTCCATGTTCAACAAGATCCTGATCGCAAACCGGGGCGAGATTGCCTGCCGGGTCATCAAGACCGCCCGCAAGATGGGCATTGGCACGGTTGCCATCTATTCAGATGCTGACAAGAACGCCCTGCATGTTTCAATGGCGGATGAGGCCGTGCATATCGGCCCGCCGCCCGCCAACCAGTCATACATCGTCATCGACAAGGTGATGGATGCCATCCGTAAAAGCGGCGCGCAGGCGGTCCATCCCGGTTATGGCTTTCTGTCCGAGAACTCCAAATTCGCCGAGGCGCTGGATGCCGAAGGCGTCGCCTTTGTCGGCCCCCCGGTCGGTGCGATCGAAAGCATGGGGGACAAGATCACCTCGAAGAAGATCGCGCAGGAGGCCGGGGTTTCGACGGTGCCCGGTTACATGGGCCTGATCGAAGACGCCGATGAGGCAGTGAAGATTTCGAACGACATTGGCTATCCGGTGATGATCAAGGCCAGCGCTGGCGGCGGTGGCAAGGGCATGCGGATTGCGTGGAATGACGAAGAGGCGCGGGAAGGTTTCCAGTCATCCAAGAACGAGGCCGCGAACTCCTTCGGCGACGACCGGATTTTCATCGAGAAATTTGTGACTCAGCCGCGCCACATCGAGATTCAGGTGCTCTGTGACAGTCACGGCAATGGCATCTATCTCGGGGAACGCGAATGCTCGATCCAGCGCCGGAACCAGAAAGTTGTGGAAGAGGCGCCATCGCCGTTCCTTGACCCTGAAACCCGCAAGGCGATGGGCGAACAGGCGGTCGCGTTGGCCAAGGCTGTGAACTATGCCAGCGCCGGTACGGTCGAGTTCATCGTGGATGGCGAAAAGAACTTCTACTTCCTCGAAATGAACACCCGCCTGCAGGTGGAACACCCGGTGACCGAACTGATCACTGGTGTCGATCTTGTCGAACAGATGATCCGTGTGGCCGCTGGTGAAAAACTGTCGATCACGCAGGATGACGTCACCCTGACAGGCTGGGCGATTGAAAACCGTCTTTATGCAGAGGACCCGTATCGTGGCTTCTTACCCTCGATTGGCCGCCTTACCCGTTATCGCCCGCCGCAGGAGGTCGCAGCAGGCCCGCTGCTTGTGAATGACAAATGGCAAGGTGATGCGCCTAAAGGGGATAGCGCTGTGCGTAACGATACCGGCGTCTATGAGGGCGGCGAGATCAGCATGTATTACGACCCGATGATCGCCAAGCTGTGTACCTGGGCATCGACCCGCGAACAGGCGATTGAGGCGATGCGCGTGGCGCTGGACAGTTTCGAAGTCGAAGGCATCGGTCACAATTTGCCATTCCTGTCAGCGGTCATGGATCACCCGAAATTTGTAAGTGGTGACATGACGACCGCTTTCATCGCCGAGGAGTATCCGGACGGGTTTGAAGGCGTCGACCTTCCCGAAGAAGATCTGCGTCGCATCGCAGCCTCGTGCGCTGCCATGCACCGGGTTGCCGAAATCCGACGCACCCGCGTATCAGGCCGGATGGACAACCATGAACGGAAAGTCGGCAAACGTTGGAATGTCGCTCTGCAAGGGCAGGATTTCAGAGTCAAGGTTAAGGCTGACAAACAGGGCGCGACTGTCAAATTCAAAGACGGGTCAGCTCTGCGTGTGTCCTCTGACTGGACGCCGGGTGACCAACTTGCGGTGTTGGACGTGGATGGCAGCCCGTTGGTCTTGAAGGTTGGAAAGGTATCGGGCGGGTTCCGTATCCGAAACCGAGGGGCTGACCTCAAGGTACATGTGCGCACCCCGCGTCAGGCCGAACTGGCCCGCCTGATGCCCGAGAAGCTGCCGCCTGATACATCGAAAATGCTGCTCTGCCCAATGCCGGGCTTGATCGTGAAGATTGATGTGGAAGTAGGTCAGGAGGTGCAGGAAGGTCAGGCACTTTGTACCGTTGAGGCGATGAAGATGGAGAACATCCTGCGCGCCGAGAAAAAGGGCGTTGTCTCCAAGATCAACGCGGGCCCCGGCGACAGTCTGGCCGTTGACGATGTGATCATCGAGTTCGAGTGATGATGCGCGCACCTGCGACATATCTTTCAAGGTTCCCAGCGGCTTCCGCCGGGATCTTGAGGCATGTCGCAGGTGCTCAGCCGCCCTCACGTCGTTCGCGGATTTCGCGTTCGCGCAAAGGCGTCTTGTCAATGGATCGGCCAATCTCACGCACGCTCCATGGGCTGGGTTTGCGCAGTTTGACGACACCATCCTTGTCGACAAACACCATCTGGAAACCACGCGGTCGCAGTTTTGATCGGATCGATGATCGCGCCGCCGGATCAGTATCGGTCAAGACAATCACGTCGCGATCCCGCATTGCGTCCTCGCCTTCGAGTAACATGTCAATCTGTTGCTGGAATCTTGGGTCTGCCGGGGTATCGGCAAAAACGACGATCGGGCGATGCGTCCAGAGAAAATCGCTTAGATCGTTGTCAGCTACTGGACGAACAAAGCTGTCATCCGCAGGGGCAGTCGCGTCGGCGGCCAAGGCGGCCAACGGGAATAGTGCCGAGAAAACAAAGGCAAGCGTGCGTGTCATGAGGCCTCCTGTTGTGATGAATATAGCCTCTGCTGGGGCGAATGCGACTGACGAAATGCGTGTGATCACCAAAAATTTGCTTCGTGGACGCCGCACCCACCCATGCGTACTTATCAATTTGCCTACAAAACGCGCCGTTCCCGCGGCCTTCGCGTTGGGAGAGTAGGCCGATGGAAGTGATCCTGCATTGCGGCGCACATCGATGTGCAAGCACCAGTTTCCAGAACTATCTGAGCCGGAACGTGCAGCTCCTTGCAGATCAAGGTCTGGCGTATTGGGGGCCGGAGCGAACACGCTCCAATGGCCTCAACAGCTTGAATAAATTGACGCTTGAGGTCTGTGATGGATTACGCCGCGAGTTGGACGCATGTCAGCAAGACGGCGCGACGCAGCTATTGGTCAGCCAAGAGAATTTCGTGGGCTCGATGGAGCGCAATATTGCCTTTGCCTCGCTCTATCCAGGTATGCAGGAACGTGGGCAGTTTTTGGCAAGGGCATTTGATGGAAGAGTCACCAAAATTGCTTTGAATATACGCGCGTTGGATATGTATTGGTCTTCCGTGGCCGCCTATAAGTTCAAACGTGGCAGCGCCCCAATAGAGCCCACAAAGTGGACACGCATCGCGCAAAGCAAGCGGAGCTGGCGAGACGTCATCACCGACATTAGCCAAGCCTTCCCGGGCGTCCCATTGCTCGTTTTGCCGTTTGAGGAATTTGCGGGTCATCAACAGGCGCAGCTTCAGGCGCTGACGGGTCGCACCGCGCCCGAATTCAGCGATGGCCTTGCGTTGAATGCTGCGCCCAAACCCGCGCCCCATGGTCTGACCGCTGAACAGGCGATGCAGCTTTGGGCTGATTATGCCAATGATCTGGAATGGCTTGCCTCGGGCGCCGATGGGAGGGCTGAACTGATCTGCCGGACAGATAGCAATGCACGTGGGGTCGCCCCCGCCGAAACCAGAATTGAACAGAGGAAATCGACATGACCGACACCAACGACTGGCAGGTGCTGGCTGAAAAAGAGCTGCGCGGCCGACCTTTGGGCGATCTGACCAAAGAGACGCTGGAAGGCATCGACGTCAAACCGCTTTATACTCAGGAAGACACGGCTGATCTGCCGCATATGGGCTCGCTTCCGGGCTTCGGTCCGTTTACGCGCGGCGTAAAGGCGACAATGTATGCAGGGCGCCCTTGGACGATCCGTCAATATGCAGGCTTCTCGACGGCTGAAGAATCGAATGCATTTTACCGCCGCAATCTGGCGGCCGGCCAGCAAGGTGTCTCGGTCGCCTTCGATCTGGCGACTCACCGGGGTTATGACAGTGACCATCCCCGTGTGGTGGGCGATGTCGGCAAAGCCGGTGTGGCCATCGACAGCGTTGAGGATATGAAAATCCTGTTCGACGGTATCCCGCTGGACAAGGTTTCGGTCTCAATGACGATGAACGGGGCGGTGATCCCGGTTCTGGCCAGCTTCATCGTTGCAGGTGAAGAGCAGGGGCATGACAAGGCCGTGCTCTCAGGCACCATTCAGAACGACATTCTGAAAGAGTTCATGGTGCGCAACACCTATATCTACCCGCCCGAGCCTTCGATGAAGATCATCTCGGACATCATCGATTACACTTCGAATGAGATGCCCAAGTTCAACTCGATCTCGATCTCGGGCTATCACATGCAAGAGGCCGGGGCGAACCTGGTGCAGGAACTGGCTTATACGCTGGCCGATGGGCGCGAATATGTGCGCGCTGCGACGGAATCAGGCATGGACGTGGATAAGTTCGCGGGTCGTCTGTCGTTCTTCTTCGCCATTGGCATGAATTTCTTCATGGAGATCGCGAAACTGCGCGCCGCGCGCACCCTTTGGCATCAGGTAATGACCGAGTTTGGGGCGAAATCCGAACGGTCGAAAATGCTGCGAACTCATTGCCAGACCTCGGGCGTGTCGCTGCAGGAACAGGACCCCTATAACAACGTGGTCCGCACCGCCTATGAGGCCATGAGCGCGGTTCTGGGCGGCACACAGTCACTGCATACCAACGCACTGGACGAGGCGATCGCGCTGCCAACCGATTTCTCGGCACGTATCGCGCGAAACACGCAGCTGGTGTTGCAAGAGGAAACCGGCGTGACCGATGTGGTCGATCCGCTGGCGGGCTCTTACTACGTCGAAAGCCTGACCAACGAGCTGGTCGAAAAAGCCTGGGCTCTTATGGAAGAGGTCGAGGAAATGGGCGGTATGACCAAGGCCGTTGCCAGTGGCATGCCCAAGCTGCGGATCGAGGAAAGCGCTGCGCGCCGTCAGGCCATGATCGACCGGGGCGAAGAGGTCATCGTTGGTGTCAACAAGTATCGCAAAGAGCAAGAAGACCCGATCGATATTCTGGACGTCGATAACGTGGCCGTGCGTGAAGCTCAGGTCGCGCGGCTGGAGCGTATCCGTGCAACGCGCGACGAGGCGGCTTGCCAACAGGCGCTGGACGCCCTGACAACAACCGCCCGCGAGGGAGGCAACCTGCTGGCCGCCGCCGTCGAGGCCGCCCGAGCCCGCGCATCCGTAGGAGAGATCAGCATGGCAATGGAGAAAGAGTTCGGTCGTCACCGCGCCGAAGTGAAGACCCTGGCCGGTGTTTATGGGGCGGCCTATGAGGGTGACGAAGGTTTTGCCGCGATTCAGAATTCCATAGAAAAGTTCGCCGAGGCCGAGGGCCGCCGCCCGCGTCTGCTGGTGGTCAAGATGGGGCAGGACGGCCACGACCGGGGCGCCAAGGTGATTGCCACCGCCTTTGCCGATATCGGGTTTGACGTGGATGTCGGCCCTCTGTTTCAGACGCCTGCAGAAGCCGCACAGGACGCGGTGGACAACGATGTGCATGTGATCGGGATCTCTTCGCAGGCTGCAGGGCACAAGACATTGGCACCCCAGTTGGTCGAGGAGCTGAAAAAGGCCGGGGCGGAAGACATCATAGTCATCTGCGGTGGGGTCATTCCGCAACAGGATTACCAGTTCCTTTACGATCACGGTGTGAAGGCGATCTTTGGTCCGGGAACGAACATCCCTGAAGCGGCCCAAGACATCTTGCGTTTGATCGGCGAAGCCAAAACCTGACGCCGGCGCCAAGATTTTTCGTACGAAAAATCTTGTGATTTCGCCCCTTTGCGGAAAACATGCGACCAGACCCAAATGGTCTGGTCGTTTGTCATCAGGAGGCGTCTTCATGTTACTGGATCATCTGGCTGTTGCGGGCGAAACGCTTGAAGAAGCTTCTGACCATATCGAACAGGCGCTGGGCGTGCGGCTTCAGGACGGCGGCAAGCACGAAAAATTCGGTACGTATAATCGACTTCTGGGCTTGCGGGATGGGCTCTATCTGGAGGCGATTGCGATCGACCCCGAAGCCTCCAAACCGCAAAGGACGCGCTGGTTCGATCTGGACCGGTTCACCGGATCACCCCGCCTGACCAACTGGATTTGCCGGGTTCCGGATATCGAAGCGTCACTGACCGTTTTCCCCGACGGCGTCGGACAACCTATCGATCTGAACCGAGGCGCGCTGCGCTGGCGTATGGCAGTCCCCCCAAATGGACGTCTGCCATTTGACAACCTCTTTCCGGCGCTTATCGAGTGGCAGGGTGATCTGCATCCGGCGCAAATGCTTCAGGACAGTGGCTGCCGGTTACGCCGCCTTATAGTGTGCCATCCGGATGCAATCGACTTAGCCAAAGGTTTGGGGGCGTTGGAGTATGTCGCGTTTGACAGCGGCCCGGCTGCATTGCGCGCTGAAATCGAAACACCGCACGGGTTGCGCGTGCTGGAATGAACATCCGGCAGGCCAGAGCCCACGATGCATCCGCGATTGCGGCGATAGCAAACGTGATTATCCGTGATACGCTGGTCACTTTCACCACCGATGAACGCAGCGTTGAAAGCGTGGTGGCAGAGATCGAAACCAGAGGTCCCGCCTTCTTGGTCGCCGAGCGCAGTGGTGCCGTCGAGGGGTTTGCGACCTATGGCACCTTCCGCTCGGGACCGGGATATGCGCAGTGCCGCGAACATTCGATACAGTTGGCACCCGAAGCCAGAGGCCAGAATGTTGGCCGTTCGTTGATGGAGGCTCTTGAAGCCATCGCGCGGGAGGATAACGTGCATGTCTTGGTGGCGGGCATTTCATCGGCCAACCCCGCAGCCATCGCCTTCCATAAGGCAATTGGCTTCAAGCAGGTGGGACGCATGCCTGAAGTGGGGTTCAAATGGGGGCAGCGGCTGGATCTTGTCCTGATGCAGAAAATACTCGGCCCGCAGTCATCTGTCGCACCTGACAGTCGTGACAAGGCACGCTAGGGTGCGCCCATGTCGATCTGGTCCAGAATAGCCGACGCGCTGAACGCGCTTGCCCAGGGCGAAAGCCTGACTGCGGTGTTTGAGAAACTGCGCACGCCGCCAGAACGTTCGGTGGCCTTTGCGATTGCTGTCGTGGCGCTTGGCGCCAAGATGGCCAAGGCCGACGGTCAGGTGACGCGGGATGAGGTGACGGCTTTCCGTGAAGTGTTCCAGATCGCGCCCGAAGATGAAGATGGGGCGGCCAAGGTCTTTGACATGGCGCGGACAGACGTCGCTGGATATCAGGACTATGCCCGCCGGATTGCCCGCATGTTCGCCGAAGATAGCACCACCCTGTGCGATTTGATGGAAGGGCTGTTTCACATTGCCATGGCGGACGGGTTCTACCACCCGAACGAAAACGAGTTTTTGGAAGAAGTCAGCCGCATTTTCGGCCAGACCGACGCTCAGTTCATGGCCCTGCGCGCGCGTTTCGTACCGGATGCGCCGAAAGACCCCTATACGGTTCTGGGCGTTCCCCGCGACGCTCCTCTGACCGAAATTCGCAAGGTTTGGCGGCAACTGGTGCGAGAAACTCACCCCGATGCGATGTTGGCACGCGGCGTTCCGGAAGAGGCGGTACGGCTGGCCGAGAAAAAGATGATCGATATCAACCGCGCCTGGGATGAAATCAATGGCGCTCGGGTCTGATCCGTGCGGTTGGCGACCTACAATATCGAATGGTTCGCCAACCTGTTTGATCGCAATGACAGCCTGATTGTCGATGACAGCTGGTCAGGGCGTCACGATGTGACCAAGGCCCGGCAGGTTGAGGCGATCGCAAAGGTGCTGACGGCGATTGATGCCGATGCGATGCTGATCGTCGAAGCCCCCAACACAGGCAAGTCTCAGAATACCGTCCGTGCCTTGCAGCGATTTGCCGAGGCGTTCGGTCTGCGTACAAGTCATGCAATCATGGGATTTCCCAATGATACACATCAGGAATTGGCCCTGCTTTATGATCCCGAAATTCTTACAGCCAAACACGACGCAAGGGAGGCTGAGAACGCGCCGCGTTTCAATGCCGAGTTCCGGATCGACCTGGATGTGGATGCGACCGAGGATCTTGTTCGGTTTTCAAAGCCTCCGATGGAATTGGCGATCCAAACAACCTCAGGGCAGGAGTTTCGACTGATCGGGGCGCATCTGAAGTCCAAAGCGCCCCATGGCGCTGCGTCGCGGGATGAGATGATACGAATTTCGATTGCCAATCGCCGTAAGCAGTTGGCGCAGGCGGTATGGCTGGGTCGACGGGTCCGACATCATTTGACGGAGCGAGAGCCGGTGATTTTGCTGGGCGATCTCAATGACGGACCCGGACTGGATGAGTTCGAACACCTCTTCGGTCGATCGTCGGTCGAGATATTGTTGCAGGCGGGGCTCTATGATCCTCATGCAGCAAGGGCATTGGAACTGCGCCCCGGTTCCGTCCCAGCAACTGCACGATTTGCGCGGCCTAGTGAGGGACGATATCTTGAGGCGTTGTTGGACTACATCATGATTAGCGAGGATTTGCGCGCCCACCGCCCGAACTGGCGCATCTGGCATCCGTTTCGCGATGCCGCCTGCTGGTGCAACCCCGAGCTGAGGGATGCCTTGCTAACCGCATCCGACCACTTCCCGGTGACGTTGGATATCGACCTCTGACCTTTCAACACTCGGCACGCTCACTTATATTCAAGCTATGCTACGTCTCATGCTGATCAGCGCTGTATGTACCGCCTTGGCCCTGCCTGCCCAAGCACAGGACGATTCAGGTAAGTCGCTGATGGAGCGGGGTGCCGAGTTGTTTCTGGAAGGCTTGCGGCAAGAGATGGAGCCCACGATCGAAGACCTGCGTGGATTTGCGGACCAATTTGGTCCGGCTTTGCAGTCTTTCATGCGGGAAATGGGTCCGGCGCTGGCTGATTTGGCTGCTCAGGTGCAGGATTGGAGCGCATATGAAGCGCCCGAGATGTTACCAAACGGCGACATCATCATCCGCAAAAAGCCCAAGGATCAACAAGAAGAGGTGGGGCCAGAGGAAGAACACTCTGACGGTTACACCGAAATCTGATTATCCTCGAATGATCACTTTGGGTTCTGATTTAAGCGCGGCAGCCAGCGAGTTATAGCGCGCCTCGGCAACCTCGGTGAACAGAGGACCCGCAGACTTGGGTAGACGCAGTTCGAGCTTTTGTTTTTTGGGATAGTAACGCATCTTGCCCATGGCTGCGTCGTGCTGCATCCAAAGCATCGCTCCGAACCGTAGTGCTTTGCCCAGGATTTCGGCCTGTTCCTGACCGCGTTCGTCGAGCAGTTCGTAAAGCTCGGTAAAGCGGCTCCCTTCACGTTTGTTGCGATATCGGTGTTGCAAAGCGAGCCCGATAAAGATCCGCTCGGAATGTTTGATCCCGCTCATGTTGGCGCGGGTGACATATTCGAAACAAGCCTCGGCCCGGTAATCTGGATGCGCACGCCAACTGACGTCGTGCAGCAGACAAGCTGCCTTGATCAGGCGCAGCATCGGTTCCGGCGCCGAACGGAACAAGGGCATGACAAAATCGAACAGGTGTTTGCCGAAACCGGGCAAGCGCGCGTCTTTCGCTTCGGCAAACCGGCAGGCTTCGATCAAAGGATCCCGGTCGCGCAGGCGTTGCGGCATCTGTTCATACAGCAATCCTTCGCGGATGCCGTAGCTTGAAATCGCGATGTCCTTTGGTTTGAACGTGCGGATCAGGCGTGAAAGCACATCCATTGCATAGGGGATCAATGCCATACGCGATCCCGACACACCGGCCAATGCGCGCAATTCATCAGGATCATTCTGTTCGATGAACTTGATGGTCTCGCGTACCTGACTTTGTGTCATGCGGTATTCGTGCAGCACGTTCAGCGGATAGCCTCGGCGCAACATGTCCAGACGTGCGAAGGCGCGCCAACTGCCGCCGACCAGAAACAGCCGATCACGTTGAGGGCCCATCCGGTCGCGCATCTCTTCCAGCGTCTTCTTGATATGCTCCTTACGCGCCCGGCGACCGCCTTTGATATCGCGCAGCTTGAGCGGCCCCAGGGGCGAAGTCATGCGACGTCCGACCTTGCCGCCTCCGATCTCAGCGAGTTCGACGGACGAGCCACCGATGTCGCAGATCAGCCCATAAGCTCCGGGCCAACCCAGCAGCACGCCCTGAGCTGAGAGCCGTGCTTCTTCCTCGCCATCGACAACGTTGATGATCAGGCCGGTTTCGGCTTTTGCCTGCGCGCAGAAATCCGGTCCATCGCTGGCCTCGCGCACCGCAGCGGTGGCGACCGCGTGCAGGGCGGGCAGGCCGAGGTCTCTGGCAAGATGCTGAAACCTGTGCAAGGCAGCCAGCGCCCGTTTGCGACCTTCAGGGTTCAGTCGGCCGGTCTCTGACAGGCCGGCGCCCAGTTCGCACATCACCTTTTCATTGTAGAAATAGGCCGGTGAGCGCGCCGCGCCGTCAAAAATCACCATCCGGACCGAGTTCGATCCGATATCGACAACCCCGACCCGGGAAAGTGCACGGGCGCCCGGATCTTCGAACAGCGGCCTTCCGAACAGCCCGTGATCCGGGAAATCAGTCTCGGCAATCTTGGTCATGGTGTCCCCAGGTCTTTTGCGCGACAGGATGCGAGATCACCCTTGTCCGGTCAATTGCAGGCATCCGATTGTTCGGCTTCTGTGTTCAATAGACGCACCGCCAGCGCACGGGTGATGTCGCGTTTTTCGGTCAGCGCAATTTCGTCCAGCTGTTCGACGACGCGGGCGGCGGTTTCAAAGCTGCGATTCATGTGCTTGACCAGATAGGCTATGACATCAGGCCCCGGATTGAGCTGCCGGTCGGTGAATAGCTTCGCCAGCACTGCGCCCAGCAACGCATCGTCCGGTCCTTCAAGCGACACATGATGCGCACCTTCGGCCCGGCTTTGCAGATCGGCCAGCGGCAGATGCCACAGTTTCGGCGTCGTGCGCCCGGTCATCAGCAAGGCGTGGCCCTCGGCCAGAACCAGATTGTGCAAATGGAACAGTGTTTTCTGCTGCTCGACGTCCGCCGCGATTACTGGCACATCTTCGACCGCCACCGGACCGCGCGCCAGGTCCGGCACGTCGTCATATCGAAGCGCGGCGGCTTGTACGATTCGACCGCCGGTCTCGCCGGCCCAGACATGCGCCAGATGGGTCTTGCCCGATCCTGCAGGGCCGCTCAGCACCAGTTTGTTGCCAGGCCATGAGGTGGCAGAGATCATCGCAACAGCTAGCGCATTAGCAGGCGAGACGAAAAAGTCTTCGCGGCCCAAGGCAGTCTTGGACGGCAGATCAAAGCTGAGCTGCATGGCCATTTATTCGTCTTCCTGATTGAGCCCTTCAAGCCCGGTATATAGGCGGCTGTGCAGATACTGCTCGGTCGCAAACCGTGCCAGCACGCCCAAGGCAGCCGCTACAGGTACTGCGATCAGCATTCCAACAAAGCCGAACAGCGCGCCGAAGACCGACAAGGCCAGCAGCAGCCAGACCGGGTGCAGGCCCACCGAACTACCGACGAGTTTGGGCGTCAGGAAGTTGCCCTCGGTCACCTGTCCGATAGCAAAAATACCGGCGACCAAACCGATATGTGCCCAATCCCCCCAGAACTGAAACAGGGCCAGGCCTATGGCCAGGGTGCCTCCGATCAGGGCGCCCAAATAGGGGATGAAGGTTACCAGTCCTGCAATGAAGCCGACGATCAGGCCGAATTGCAGACCGACCAGCATCAATGCGACAGCATAGTAGGTGCCGAGGATCAGGCAGACGGTACCCATTCCACGCACGAATGAGGCAAGAACGGCGTCGATTTCACCAGCAAGTCGTTTGATCGTGGGGGCGTGATCACGCGGCAAGAGCTCTCCGATCCGGGTGATCATGCGATCCCAATCCATCAGCAGATAAACCGCGACAACCGGTACGATAACCAGCAGGACGACGACATTTATTGCTGAACCCAATGAGGCCAGAACGGTTTGCAGCACATCGCCGGTTTTTGATTTCAGCGTCTCGCCAAATGACACCAGCATCTGGTGGGTATTTGATTCGCGATCGAGCAAAGCCGGGAATTGTTTCTCAATAAAGGCGCGCAGTTCTTTAAAAAGGCTTGGCAAAACATCAATCAGATCCAGTAGCTGTGTGATCAACGCGGGCACAACCATAAGAATCATCAAAACAAAACCAAACACGCCGACAACGGTAATGATCCCGGTCGCAGCCATGCGCGAAAGGCCGAGTGTTTCCAGGCGGTCCGCAACGGGATCAAGGAAATATGCAATCGCACCACCGATCACAAAGGGCAGCAAGACATCGCCCAACAGGTACAAAAGCAGCACGAAAACAGCGGCGGCAATGCCCCAGTATCTAAGCTGATCCTTCACCGGCAAGGCCATGGCGCAATCCCTCGTTTGCACAGCATTGCCGTGTTCTTGGCCCATGACGCCCGGCGATGCAAGCGGTTCATGGCGCGCGGTTTTTATACCCTAGTCTGTCAGAGTACCCAGTTCCGGTGTCTCACCTGTGGCCATTTCATCAGGCCAGTTGGTGCGCCAGATTTCCGCCGACCAGTGTCCGCAATGTACCTTCGGGCGATCAAAGCCGGGCAGGGCAGGCAGCAGTGGCGCAACCACCACATCGTGGCGCGGAACGGCGAAATAAGGGAAGGAATAGCGTTCACGCCCGGATCGATTAACCACGCGATGCGGGGTCGATTTCAACCGCCCGCCCGACCACAGTTCCAGCATGTCGCCGATATTGACCACGAAGCCGCCGGGCGGGCAGTCCGGTGTGATCCAGCCGCCGGTGCGGGTCTGCACCTCAAGTCCTCCGACCGGATCGGGAGCGATTATTGTCAGCGCGTCGGTGTCCTTATGCGGATGAATTCCATAGCCAAGCTCATCCGGGGATTGTGGCGGATAGTGTAGCAGGGTCATGTTGGTCATCGGGTCGCGGAAGGCGTCGCGTAGTTTGTTGGGCGGGATTTTTAACCCCACTTCCAATGCACCCAGCAAAAGATCTGTCACGCCATCAAGCTGTAGCCAGTAATCCAGTATTACCGCGCGGGCCTGGGGCACTTCTCGGGGCCAGATATTCGGGCCGTAAAGTGCGCATTCAACCCGGATCGGCGCATCTTCGGCTGCTTCGAAATGCAGCTTGTACCCTTCGTACTTATCCGCCGCGCCCGAGCCGTCATTGGGCGTGAAGAACCCCATCGGAATGTATCCGCGATAGTTATCGCGGGTGATGGCCTGATCCCATTTTCGGGCCTCGTCGATATCAAAGATCGCACTGACACACTCGCGCACCTGCTCGATGTGCTCAGGCGCGATGCCTGTCCCTGTGATCGACAGAAACCCGATGCTGGTGCAGGCATCCATGATCTGCGCGACCGTTGCTTGATACAGCGGACTAGAAGGATCAGTCAGCGGGCTGATATCTATGGTCGGAATATGCTCCATTAGGTAATTCTCACGCCTTGCCGTTCCAGTTCCTTATGCACAGGAGCAAGGTTCATACTGTCGAGCTCCTGATTGCTTTTCAGCGATAAGGCCGCCGCGATCCCTGCGCCCTGACCCATCACTGCGCAGCAGGACATGTTGCGCGTCGCGGCGTGAGCGACCCGATCCGCGCCATGGGACCGGCCCGCAACCAACAGGCCCTTGATCCCTTTGGGAAGCATCGAGCGATACGGAATCTGCATATATCGCCCCGTGGTCGGCAAGATCAGAATGCCGTAGCCATCGATGAATTCAGGGTAGATACCGATGGAATCCTCGAACCGGCCCTGATGTCGGGCATCGGTTTCGGTCATGTTGTAGACGGCATCGATCTTGCGCGTATCCCGAATGCCGATGGTCATTCCGAAATTGCGTAGACGTGCGTTTTCGCACCCCGGCATGAAACGGCGGAGGGCATCAATGGCCAGCATCGCCTGTCGGCGGCCTTCGATTTCACCAAAGGTCAGGCTTTCGGGGTCGGTTCCATCGATCTGGTCCATATGAATCAGGTTCATATAAGTCAGCTCTCCGGTATCGTGCATCGCTCCCCACGTGCCTGCAATCGTGTTCAGATGCGCCGGGATCAGGCCCTCATCAATCGCCTGCTGGAAGGGTTTCTTGACGAAGGGTGAGAACATGTCGTCCTCTTTGCCAGAGGTCTCGATATTCCATTCGCCACCGCCGCCCCAGTCCTTGTAGGTCTGCGGATCGGCTTTGATGCCTTCCATAAACGCCCGTTTGTCGACACCGGCCAGATGGAACATGACCGAGGCTGCCATCATGTCCTCACGCGGCGTCTTGTGCGTCGGGGCGCCCGCGCGATGCGCTACATCTGCATCCCCTGTGGCGTCGATGACAACCTTGGCCAAGATCGCCTCACGCCCCGCTTTGGATTCGGTAATCACCCCAGTGATGCGATCCCCTTCCATGATTGGGGCAACGAATTGACGGTGCAGCATCGGGTGAACGCCGGCCTCTTCGACCAGCTTGTCGGCCACCAGCTTGAAACCCTCGCTGTCCAGTTCGTAGCTGAGCGATTGGCTTTCAGGCACTGCTGCACCCATCTCTTTGGCGCGGGTTTCGAATTCCATGCCGATGCCTCCGGCCTCGACAGTTTGTTCGTGGCGATACCAGGCAAAGCCTTCGACGCCGACTGCCGTAATATTCCCACCCATGCAACCGAATCTATCCATCAAGGAAACTTCGGCCCCAGCGCGTGCGGCAGCCAGCGCTGCTGACAATCCAGCGGGGCCCGAGCCGACAACCAATACGTCTGTCTGATGAACAACGGGGATCTGGCGGGCGGGTTCGGTGATTGTTTGCATTGCTGCCTCGCGGTTTAACGTTTGCGCCAACATTGAAAACCCCAACGCTCGGGTCAATCAAAAAACCGACTGCGCATGGGTCGCAAAACACCGATGTGCGATTGCCCCCGGCTAGGCTTTGGAATAATCACCTTGCAGCGAAATTCTCACCCGTAAGGTTACGTTATGCGCCTCAGCCGTTACTTTCTGCCCGTTCTTAAGGAAAACCCCTCGGAGGCTCAGATCGTCAGCCACCGGCTGATGCTGCGTGCCGGGATGATCAAACAGGCCGCCGCCGGGATTTATTCTTGGTTGCCATTGGGCTTCAAGGTTCTGCGCAAGCTGGAGAACATTGTGCATGAAGAACAGGCGCGGGCTGGGCACATCGCGATCCAGATGCCGATTCTGCAATCAGCCGACCTGTGGCGCGAATCCGGTCGTTATGACGATTATGGCCAGGAAATGCTGCGCATGC
Organism: Ruegeria sp. AD5; assembly: GCF_056542345.1. NCBI lineage: Bacteria > Pseudomonadati > Pseudomonadota > Alphaproteobacteria > Rhodobacterales > Roseobacteraceae > Ruegeria > Ruegeria sp. AD5. The sequence continues at coordinate 179,276 of NZ_JBQFZR010000001.1, read as the reverse complement.
AGGACCGCCACGGTCGCGATATGCTGTACACGCCAACCGCCGAGGAACTGGTGACCGACATCTTCCGCGGCCACGTGAGCAGCTACAAAGACCTTCCGCTGACGCTCTATCAGATTCAGTGGAAGTTCCGCGATGAAATCCGCCCACGTTTCGGCGTGATGCGGGGGCGCGAGTTCTACATGAAGGACGGATACAATTTCGATCTGACCAAAGAAGACGCGCTGCACGCCTATAACCGCCACTTGGTCAGCTATCTGCGTACTTATGAGCGGATGGGTCTGCAAGCCATCCCGATGCGCGCTGATTCTGGACCTATCGGCGGTGACTACACGCATGAGTTCCTCGTACTGGCCGATACTGGCGAATCCGAGGTCTTTTATGACAGCGCGGTCACAGATCTGACCTTCGGCGATCGTGAGATCGACTATGATAACCGCGAACAGTGTCAGGCGATCCTCGAAGAGTTCACTTCTAAATACGCCCGAACGGACGAAACCCACGACGAAGCCCTGTTTGACCAAATCCCCGAAAACCGCCGCCGCGTGGCGCGTGGTATCGAAGTGGGGCAGATCTTTTATTTTGGCACCCAGTATTCCGAAGCTCTTGGAGCGACTGTGCAAGGCCCCGATGGCAAGCCGGTTCCGGTGCATATGGGCAGCCACGGCATCGGCGTTAGCCGCCTGATCGGTGCGATCATCGAAGCCAGCCATGACGATAAGGGCATCATTTGGCCCGAAGGCGTGACTCCATTCCATTGCGGCATTGTGAACTTGAAGCAAGGTGATGAAGAGGCGGACCCGGCGTGCGATAAACTCTACAGCGCGTTGACTGCGTTGGGGCTTGAGCCGCTTTATGATGATCGGAATGAACGGGCAGGAGGCAAGTTTGCCACCATGGACCTGATCGGTCTGCCGTGGCGCATCACAGTGGGCCCGCGTGGTCTGAAGAACGGTGTGGTCGAACTCACCAGCCGCCGTACCGGCGAAAGTGAGGAACTCAGCCCCGAAGCGGCCGTCACCAAGATCGCAGAAATCTATGAGGGCATCGCCTGAACAAGGCGGTGCAACCTTCGGCGGTTTAGCTCAGGAAGCTGAGGTCGGACGTGCGGTCAGGAAATCGCCGTCCGCTTCGCTGCCGCGTGCGACCACGATCGGGCGACCAAAGCGGCGTACAAGTTCCGCCAGTTCGAAGCCCAGAAACCGCAATCCACAGACGCGTTCGTCAGTGGCGCGATCCGTGATGCACAGCCGCCCCTGCCGGAAAGCAAGGCGATAGCCTTTGTCCCGCAGTATGTCGGCCAAACCAGCCCAGCTTGCTGCGCTTGTGAAAACTGGCCTGATCGCTGCCCGCAACAATGCGGCGCTTTCGCAATCTAGTTCAGTAGCTGCTGAACGGGCAATAATGGGGCCCGTACCTTCCATATGTTCTTGAATACCCATGAGCGTGCCTCCGCCCTTAAACTCTTAAAATGTGTCCCCCACACAAATAGGGTGACAAAGTTTCTCACACTAATCAATTTGTGAAACAATATTTCGCACCTGAATGTTGCGATTGTGACTCAGTCGGGTGCTGATATCTCACATTGACTTCATAACTGAAACAATAAGCCCTTGTCTGTGAAGGGGTTCACAACCATTGGTATAATTTGCAGAAAGCGATTTCTCGCGTTGCCAGTGAAGATTTGGCACATGGGGCAAATGATTCGTTTCAAACCGTTCTTTTCGCTCTTTAACGGGCGCAGTAACGCCGAACGGGTGTACGCACGATAACTGGCTTGACCATCCGGTGAAATGTCGAAAGGGTCGCGAAAAATCTGAACCCGAGGCAGGAATGTCCAAATCTCCCCCGCCCTTTGCCCCTTTCGAATGGAAAATCGCCTGGCGATACCTCCGCGCCCGTAGGGCCGAAGGGGGCGTTAGCGTGATGACCTGGATCTCGCTGATCGGGATTACGCTTGCTGTGTTTGCTCTGATCGCCACGCTGGCTGTCCGGTCCGGATTCCGGTCAGAGTTTGTAGGCACCATTCTTGGGGCCAACGCGCATGTCACCGTGTTTTCCGCCGGAGAAATCGACGCGCAGGGGCGGCTGGATCGCACCATCGCGGAATTTGATGGTATGGCCGAGCGGATCGCGCAGGTGCCGGGGGTCGAGCGCGCAGCGCCACTTGTCAAAGGTCAGGTGCTGATCACCAAAGCGGACCGCAGCTCGGGCGTGCAGGTCTTTGGCATTCGCCCCGACGATCTGGCCGAGTTGCCCGGTATTGCAGAAAGCGAAGAGGCCTATGGTGACCTGTCCCGGTTCCCGGACGGCATCGCCATCGGCTCGGGCGTGGCGCGGGCCATCGGGGCAACGGTGGGGGATCGGGTCAAACTGACCTCGCCCAACGGTGTCAAAACCGCATTTGGCACATCTCCCCGCGTGAACGCTTATGAGGTGGTCTATGTCTTTTCTGCCGGGCGCTATGACATCGACCGCACGCGCGTCTACATGCCGTTTGCCGAGGCGCAAAGCTTTTTCAACCGTGAGGGCGTGGCGGACGAGATCGAAGTGATGGTCGAGCGCCCCGAAGAGCTGACCCCGATCCTGATTCCGATCCTTGAGGCCGCAGGTGAGCGCAGCCAGATATGGACTTGGCAGGATGCCTCGGGAGGATTCCTGCGGGCGCTGGAGGTCGAAGACAATGTGATGTTCATCATCCTGTCGATCCTCGTGCTGATTGCAGCAATGAACATCGTCTCGGGGTTGATCATGCTGGTGAAGAACAAAGGGCGCGACATCGGTATCTTACGCACCATCGGGCTCAGCGAAGGATCAGTGCTGCGGGTGTTCTTCATTTGCGGGGCCTTTACGGGAATCATCGGAACAGCGATGGGCGTCGTACTGGGCTGCCTCTTCGCTATCTATATCGATCCGATTTTTTCCTTCGTGAACTACGTCATGGGTGGCGGCGTCTGGGACCCGTCCATTCGCGGCATCTACGCATTGCCCGCCGAATTGCACCTGTCTGACGTCATGAAAGCGGTGGGTCTGTCACTTGGCCTGTCTTTCCTTGTCACCTATTTCCCGGCTCGTCGCGCAGCGCGGCTGAACCCGGTTGAGGCGCTGCGCTATGAGTGATGTGACTTTAAGGCTCAGCGGTCTGACCAAGACCTATCTGCAAGGCACCCCAGGAGAGGTGCAGGTTCTGCGCGGTGCCGATCTGGAGCTGCGCGCGGGTGAGGCTGTGGCATTGGTTGCGCCATCCGGGGCGGGCAAGTCGACCCTGCTGCATATCGCGGGCCTGCTGGATATCCCAGATACCGGCGAAGTCGAAGTCGCAGGGCAGGGCGCGACGGGCAAAGGGGATCGCACGCGCACAGCGATCCGTCGGCGCGATGTTGGCTTCGTCTATCAGTTCCACCATCTGTTGCCTGAGTTTACGGCGCTGGAGAACATCGTGTTGCCGCAACTGGCAAACGGTGCTTCCGAGAAAGCAGCGCAAGCCCGTGCGATGCAGTTGCTTGATCGCGTTGGCGTCGCTCCGCGCGCAGATCACCGGCCAGCAGCCTTGTCGGGCGGAGAGCAACAGCGCGTGGCCTTCTGCCGGGCACTGGCAAATCAGCCACGTGTGCTGCTGGCGGATGAGCCAACCGGCAATCTGGACCCCGATACCTCGGATCAGGTGTTTGCGGCCCTTATGGCGCTGGTGCGGGATGAAGGGCTTTCGGCGCTGATCGCGACGCATAACCTTGATCTGGCGGCGCGGATGGACCGGATGTTGCGGCTGGAAGGGGGCGTGCTCAGGCCAGCTGAGTGATGGCGACCCCGATTGCCATTACTGCAATGCCTCCTGCCCGCATGAATGTCAGCGGCGTAACCTGAGCGCCGAACAGACCGAAATGGTCAATCGCAGCTGTGCTGATCAACTGGCCGAGCAAGACGAAAAACACCGCATTGCCCACGCCAAAATGTGGGGCCACATGGGTGATTGATAGCACATAGAAGGCGATTAATACGCCGCCCAGCAGCAGATGTTTGGGGGCTTGGGTGAGTTTGGCAAAGGCATCGGATCCACCGAGTAACAACAGCGCCAGCGCTGAAGCGACAAAGGCGATCGCGAACAGGACGACGGCGGCCGCATTGGGTGAGCCGATCAACCTGCCCAAGGCTGCATTCAGAGCGGCGAGGATGGGAACGCCGATCCCGGCGGCCAGCATGATGGCTGCGTATTGTGTCATTGCCTTTTGTCCCTGCGCCTATTTCGTTGATCTGGATCATTGCGCCAGCGTGAACTCCCGGCAAGTCTCGATTTGCCAGGCAGGAGGGAGAAAAGTGATGATCCGATCAATACTTGGCGCGGGCGCGCTGACTGTACTTACCATGATACCACAGGCCTCTTCAGCTCAGGACGTGGAGACCGGGGCCGAGCTGTATCAGCACTATTGCGCTACCTGTCATGGGCTGGATGCAACGGGGCATGGGCCAATGGCGGGGGTGCTGGTGATCCAGCCGACAAACCTGAGAACGCTGGCCGATGCAAATGGTGTATTTCCGACAGCGCGCGTCGTGGCGCGGATTGACGGGCGCGAACCGTTGGTCAGCCATGGCAGCCCGATGCCGGTTTATGGCCCCTATTTCGAAGGTAACGACACCGCGATCAAAACGCCGGAAGGGCAGCCAATCCTGACCAGCAAGCCAATCGTGGATCTAGTGGCTTACCTGAAGACCCTGCAAGTAAACTAACAAGCTCAGCGACAGATGCCATTAATCTCTGCGCCCGCCCAGGGTATCAGGACGGAGCTTTCGCGCCTGTTACCGGGCAATTTCGAGACTTCGAATTGGGCGCTTAGCATATCGTGCAGACGCTTGGTTCGAGGTGCGTCGGGGTCGAGCGCCCGGCAGCAAACATATTCCTCGACGATGGCGCCCTGCTGTTCGTAGCCATAGGCCAGAAAATCGGGCGAAGTATCAAGGTCGAACAGGTAAGGATCGTCCTTCCGGCCATGCTCTGCCGCAGCGCGGAACGGGTGATAACCAGTTGTCTTGCGATTTTGCCACTGCCAGACATGGGTTAATTCATGCGCAAGCAACATTGCCCCGATCAGGTTCACCTGATCGGGGTACTGGCTCATGTAGTCGTCCAGATACCAGTCCTTCGTGAAGTATACATGATTGAACAGCGCAACGCCCGCGGGTTTGCCGGTCACGGTTTCCTCTTTGACAGGTGGTAAGATTCGTTCACGGCAGGCAACCCGAGGGCGGGCTTTGCGGGTAAATGTAACCGCTGCGACGGGGGCACCCTCTACCAATCGCACACGATCCAGATTCAATGTGTCTCCGTGGATTTTACTGACAAATGCGCGCTCGTGATCGGTTAGAGGTCGACCACAGGCTACAAATAGAAACAGCAATGAAATCAACAGGGGGCGGATCATGGCATTAAGCCTAATGCGGCAGCTCGGCGCTGCAAGTCGTTTTCAAAGGCTCATCGCCAGAACCCGGCTGATTTCCGTCAGCGATCGCCCGGATTGCCCCATCCATGTATTGAACGCGGCCTGCACCACGGCCATTGCTTTTTTGGAGGTTGCAGGTTTGTCGATAACGCCCTCAGCGATCAGACGAGCTGTTACATCTTGGGACAGAATAAAGCTGTCCCGACCGGCAAATCGCATAGCATACTGCGCCGAAGCACCGCCAAGCCGCGATCCGCGCTTGGCGAGCATCTGTAGCAAGCCGACATAATCCTGTGATGGCCACCCGCCCAGAATTTGCCCGACGCCACCTTCCGCGCGGAGTTCCAGCAGAAACGCGGCATTGTCGCGCACTGTGGCAATCTTAGTTCCGTTGCGGACAATGCGGGTGTCCTGCAGCAGTGCGTCGAATTTCTCGTCATCCATGAATGCGCAGCGTCCAATGTCGAAGCCGTCAAATGCCGTTTCGAATCCGTCCCACTTCGATTCGATCACTTTCCAGTTAAACCCTGCCTGGAACACGGTTTTCGTAATAAGCGATAACCAGCGATCATCTGACATCGCCACCAATTCGGCGATTGGTTTAGGCTTGCTTAGCTTGCTTTCCAGTTCGGCGGGGCCGCCGTGGCGATCAGCCGATATCTGGTAGATCTTTTCAAAGTGACGCATTTCCCAGACCCTCCCTTATCCAGATGCTGCCTTATTAAGAAGATTTGACAAGGCAAATCAGATCTTGAGATGAAGCGCGTGTTTTATATTGACTAGTCAATCAATATCTTTGACGGTTCCGAACTGACGGTGTTAAGTGTGTGTATTGCCGAGTGGAGCAGCAGGGATGGGTCGTGTTTTCACGCTTGATGAAGCGCGTCGGACCCGGAACAACTGTTCCCTTTCCTTTTTCGGCTAAACTTGTGCATGTTGCGAAATGTGCTGTGACCACAAATGATCCTGGGCGGGCTCGATATCGCCATGGGGCAAACGTAAAAAACAGGGAGTTGTTGTTATGAAAAAGCTAAGCGTAAGCTTTTTGGCTATCGCAGTGGCCGGGGCGGCCCATGCCGCAGATATGGGCGCGGTCGATGAACCGATCAAGCTGGCGATCAACGAATGGACCGGTCAACATGTGACCACCCATGTGGCAGGTGAGATGCTGAAGGCCGCCGGTTATAACGTAGAATACGTGACCGCCGGGATGATGAATCAGTTCCAGGCGTTGGCCGATGGGGACATTGACGCGACATTGGAAATTTGGTCGTCCAACGTGTCCGACGAATATGCCAAGAAGATTGACGAAGGCACCGTTGTTGAAATCGGCGATCTAGGGCTTGATGCCAAGGAAGGCATTGCCTACCCGGCACATGTAGCGGAGCTGTGCCCGGGCCTGCCTGCGTGGGAAGCGCTGAAAGAGTGTGCGCAAGTTTTTGCTACGGCTGAAACTCTGCCCGGTGGCCGTCTGGTCGATTACCCAGCGGATTGGGGTACGCCCGGCGCGGATCGTATGACCGGTCTTGAATTGCCGTTCAAAGCGGTCCCCGCGGGTTCCGAGGGCGCTTTGATCGCCGAATTGCGCGCCTCGACCGAGCGCAAGTCGCCGTTGCTGATCACCTTCTGGCAGCCACATTGGGCGATGTCGGCATATGACGTACAGTTTGTCGAACTGCCTGCAGGCGAAGAGGCGTGCTTTAACGATCCGTCTTGGGGCCCGAACCCCAACGCAGTGAATGATTGCGATTTCTCGCCGTCACGTATCTTCAAGGCCGGTTGGAGCGGCATGGCAGACAAGTGGCCCGCTGCCTATGAAATCCTGACTAACTATCAGCTTTCGGTCGAAGACCAGCAGCCAATGATGGGGGCGATCGACGTAGATGGTGGCGCGGTCGAAGAAGTCGTCGCGGCATGGATGGCCGAGAATGAAGACAAATGGCGCCCCGTCGTTGACGCGGCAACGCAGTGAGTCCGCTTAAGTGACTGAAGCGAATACGCCAGCCATCGCCTGCCAGAATCTCTGGCAGGTGTTTGGCCAAGGTGCCGACAAAGCTCTGACCGACGCGCTGTCTCGGTCAGGGAGTGACGCTGACAAAGCCGCCGCCGATTTGCGCGAACTGGGGTTTATCCCTGCTGTTCAGGATGCCAATTTCGAGGTCAAAGAAGGCGAGCTTTTTGTCATCATGGGTTTGTCCGGCTCGGGCAAATCGACGCTGATTCGTTGCATTTCGCAACTTCTGCCCGGTACGGGCGGCGAGATCCGTGTGGATGGCGAGAATGTCATCGGTGCATCGAAGAAAACCCTGACTGAATTAAGGCGCAAGAAGCTGGGCATGGTTTTCCAGCATTTTGGCCTGTTCCCTCATATGACCGTGGCTGAAAACGTGGCTTATCCGCTACGTGTGCAAGGCGTCGGCAAAAAGGAACGTTTGGCGCGTGCGCAGGAAGTAATCTCGCTGGTCGGCCTGGAAGGCCGCGAAGATAGCTTTCCCCGGCAGCTTTCGGGTGGTCAACGCCAACGCGTGGGGATCGCGCGCAGCCTTGCGGTGAATCCCGATATCTGGTTTCTGGACGAGCCGTTCTCGGCCCTTGATCCTTTGATCCGCCGCCAGCTGCAGGATGAATTCCTACGCATCCAGGCGACGTTGAAAAAATCCATTGTCTTTATCACTCACGACATTCAAGAGGCGCTGAAACTGGCAGACCGCATCGCCATCATGCGCGATGGCAAGATCGTTCAGATCGGCACGCCGACGGATATCGTGCTGCGTCCGGTAGACGACTACGTGCGCGAATTTTCTAAGGACGTCGCCAAAGGCCAGCATGCTAAGGTTGCTTCGGTCATGCGTGATGATGCTGAGCGTGGGCCGGATGATCCGGGCCTGACCACATCCATGACGCTCGACGCGGCGCTCGCGCATTGCATGGAGCTGTATGAACCCGTTCCTGTCCGTGATGCAGACGGCAATATTGTCGGTACGGTTCATCCGTCCGATCTCGCCGCAGCTTTGCAGGTGGATGAAGCATGACCGCTGTGACGGATATCCCCGCGCGGCAGGCCCGCCTGACGGCTGGGACGCAGGCCGCGCTGATTACCCTTGTCGTTGGCGCGGTTTGCCTTGCGCTGGAAGGCGTCGCCCCATGGCTGGTCACATGGCCCAAAGAATGGGAACTGCCTGCAACGCAATGGGTTGGTGCGTTTCTCGACTGGTTTCTGAATGGCATTAAACCGGCGATGCGGTTGTTTTCGGACCTGATGACTTATCCGATGAATGCTGCAAACTACGTGCTTGGCAGCACGCCCTGGCCGATCTTGATTGGGGTCGTCACTGCGCTGGGTTGGTATCTGGGCGGTCTGCCGATGGCGGCGCTGGGGTTCTTTGGCCTCAGCTTCGTTCTGGCTTCAGGCTATTGGGCCGAGAGCATGAATACGCTGGCCCTTGTCGCCGTATCTGTCCCCGTGGCGCTGATTATGGGCGGGGCTATCGGTATTCTTGCCAATGAAGTGCCACGTGTGAAGGCCTTTGTTCAGGCAGTACTGGACATCATGCAAACGGTGCCGACCTTTGCCTATCTGACGCCGCTGCTGCTTCTGTTTGGCTTCGGTCCGGTGGTCGGCCTGATCGCTTCGGCCATCTACGCCGCGCCACCTATGGCTCGCAACGTTATGCTGGGGCTGGAACGGGTAGAGCCCGAAATCAAAGAAGCTGCGATCATGTCCGGCGGGACGCGCTGGCAGCAGCTCTTTCAGGTCGAAATTCCTGCTGCCACGACTCAGATCATGGTTGGTGTGAACCAATGCCTGATGGCCGCCCTGTCGATGGTGATCATCGCTGCGGTCATCGGCGGCTTCAACGACATCGGCTGGGAAGTCCTTTTGACCATGCGCAAGGCGCAGTTTGGTGAATCCCTCATGGCCGGTTTGGTCATCGTTGTCTTCGCAGTGATCATCGACCGGATGAGCGGCACTTTGGCGACCGAGCGCAAGCGATATGACAGCCGCGTTGTCTGGGCGATGCTGGGCTTTGCAGTGCTGTTTACCGCTGCCTTCTGGTCCCGGTTGCCGAACCCGTCTGACCTTACAGTTCTGGACCCGATGGCCGAGGCGATTGACACCGGCCTGACCTCATTTACGCAGGCTAACGGGCCTTGGCTGGACGCACTCAAGAACAATTCTCTGTTCTATGTGTTGTTGCCCTTGCGGATCGGTCTGGACCAGGCTGTACTACCGTTCACCTGGGGGTTCCAGTGGACCCCGAGCATGAGCTGGGGTCTGTTCGCCGCCGGTGCGGCTATCGCTCTGCTGATGGCGTGGCGCGGGCATCTGACCGGCGGTCTGATCGTTCTTATCCTGATCGGCATGCTGGAAACCGGCATATCAAACCTGCCTTGGCCGTTTGTCCTGACGGGCGCGGCTGCGCTGGGTTGGGTCGCGGGTGGCTGGCGTCTTGCGGCGCTGTCGGTTGGGCTGCTGTGTACCATCCTCGTTTCAGGCCTGTGGGAGCGGGCACTCCTGTCGCTCTACCTCAGCGGTGCCGCAGTGTTTTCCTGCGCAGTGGTCGGAGGGCTGATCGGTCTTGCCAGCGCAGTTTGGGGGCCGGTCTGGAAAGTGGTTCGCCCGATCTGTGATATGCTGCAGACGATCCCACTGTTTGTGTTCCTGATCCCGGTTCTGATGGTGTTTCAGATCGGTGAGTTCTCGGCCTTCTTGGCGATCTGTGCCTACGCGATCGTCCCGATGATCCGCTACACGCGACACGGGCTGGTCAACACACCCGAGGAAATGATGGAAGCCGCAATCTCCAGCGGCGCGACCGAATGGCAGATCATGCGCGACGTCCGCGCGCCTTATGCCGCACCGACCATCCTACTGGGGCTGAACCAGACCATCCTCTATGCCTTCGCCATGCTGGTGATTGCGGCACTGATCGGGACAACCGGTCTGGGCCAGTCGATCTATCTGGCGCTGGGGCAGGCGGATGTGGGGCTTGGCATCTCGGCCGGTGCCGCCATGGCGATTTTAGCACTGATCGCTGATCGTATGGTGCAGGGTTTTGCCGAGGAACGCCGCAAGGCGCTGGGCCTGTAAGACAGGGCAGGGGCGGGTAACCGCCCCTTTGCCCTCACTTGATTTCGGACAAAGACCAGCGCGCTGTCACGGCCTAAACCGGGCGCAACACGTTCGGAGATTACGATGACTGGTTGGGGCCTCTTCCTCGCAGCACTTGCCACATTCCTTCTTAGCCACATGATTCCAGCACGCCCAGCAGTGCGCGGCTGGCTGATCGGTACGATGGGAAAGCGCGCATATTTCGCCAGCTATTCAATGATTTCGCTAGCAGTTTTGGCCTGGTTGATCATCGCCGCCGCAAATGCACCCTATGTCGAAGTGATCCCGCCGCTTCCAATCTTTCGCTGGGTGCCTTTGCTGGTCATGCCTATAGTCTGCTGGTTGGCCATTGCGGGTCTGTCGATCCGGAACCCGTTCTCATTCGGAGGGCTGGGGCACCGTCCGTTCGATCCCGAAAACCCTGGAATCCTGCGCACGACGCGTCATCCGATACTTGTGGCGTTGATGCTATGGGCTTTGGCACATCTGTTGGCCAATGGAAGCCTGTCGCATGTCATCCTGTTCGGCTTGTTTGCTGGCTTTGCGTTGATGGGCTTGGCGCTCGTTGATCACCGCACTGCGCGGAATTTGGGGACGGAATGGGTACGCCTTTCCCGCAATACCGCGCGCCTGTCACTCAGCGCGCCCCGCCCTTGGCCCAGCCTTTGGGTCTGGTTGACTGCTTTGGCTTCTTACGCGGTTCTCCTCCACCTGCACGCATCGGTGATCGGGCTTTCTCCACTGCCTTGATGGATGAAGGTGGTCGGACAAGCCAACGCGTGCTATCTGAAACGTCACCAATTGAACTTTGAGGTCCAAAAAATGCATCTGGCCTATGTTACGACAACCGATCGCGGCGCAACCGATCGCCTGCTTAGCGAATTTGCGGATGGTCTTGTGCAGGCCGGTACACCGATTGCCGGGGTTGTGCAGACCAACACCGAATGTGCCGACGGATATAAATGCGATATGGATCTGAAAGTCTTGCCGACCGGGGAAACCATTCGCATCTCACAATCTCTTGGTAAGAACGCTCGGGGTTGCCGACTGGATCCGGCTGAATTGGAACGGGCCGTCGGCCTCGTGACGCGGTCGCTTGAGGATGGCCCTCAATTGCTGATCATCAACAAGTTCGGAAAGCACGAGGCGGATGGGCGGGGCTTTCGCCCAATTATCGCCGACGCTCTTGAACGTGAAATTCCCGTCCTGGTGGGCGTCAATCAGTTGAACATTGAAAAGTTTCAGGAATTCGCCGGCGGCATAGCCGAGGCGCTCGGCCCCGATGTCAGCAGCCTGACTGAGTGGTTTGACAAAATATCCCAAACTGACGTTCAACCCGCCGCGGCATCTGGCGGCTGAAGCCCAGGCATCCATCTGCTGAGCTGCGCGCATTGTTTCTCGCGCGCCCAACTGCCGCAAAAATGGTGGACTTGAGCCCACACATCGGGTCTAGCTTCGGTCAAAGTTGCAATCCGGCGGCCAGATATCCTGGGCGAGTGCCGACGAAATGGGCTTATCCATGATCGAAGATCAGTGCGTCTCAGATGAGCGATCTCTGGAAGCCGCTTGCGGGGTCGATGACCCGGCAGCGAAGCAATCCCGTCTCGATGGGTTGATGTCGACAGATCGCTTCTGGTTAAGCATAGTCACGGCTTACTTTCTGCTTCATGTCGTATTGCGAGTTGCAACCGGCGGCGCGCTTGGTCTGGATGAGGCTGAGATACTTCTTGATGCGCGCCGCTTGGAATGGGGCTACGGCCCGCAACTGCCACTTTACGCCTGGCTGCAATGGGGCATCTTTCAGATAACCGGTCCCGGCATATTAGGGCTGTCACTGCTGAAGAACGGGATGCTGCTGGCGACGGTTGTCACGCTGTACCTGACCATACGAACCCGTCATGCGCCACTGTGGGCAGGGCTGTCGGTCCTGTCACTTCTGATGCTCTATCAGTTTAGTTGGGAGGCGCAACGCGCGCTGACGCATACCGTTCTGGCCAATCTCTGCTCGGTTCTGACCTTCGCGGTGATTTGGGGGCTAATTCGCAAACCGACGACTTGGGGATTCGTCTTGCTGGGCGTAGTCGTGGCAATGGGAAGTTTGTCAAAATACAACTATGCGATCGCGCTGCTGGCCATGTTGCTGGCGGCTTTCAGTGCATCTGAGACGCGCAAGCCTCTCTGGTCGCCTCGACTGCTGCTTTCGTTGGGTGTCGCCGCATTGCTTGTCACACCACCGATGCTATGGGTTCTGAACAATCCCGAACACGCATTTGCAAGCGCGCGCAAGTTGGACATGAGCAGCGATGGCCCAACCACATTGATCGCGCTGCAAGGCTTGGTTGAGCTGGCCTTGGCGTCGGCTGGGTTTGTATCGCTCTTGCTGATCGTACTGGGCGTCCTTTGGTCGATCTATCTCAGGCAAGGGGTGGCCGCCAAAGGCGATGATCTGAGGCGATTGATGACGCGTACTCTGGTCTGGGCCTTGATACTTCTGGCGGCTGTAGTGCTTGTGAGCGGAAGCACCAACGTGAAGGATCGCTGGCTGCAACCGATATTGATTTATGCCGGCCCCGTACTGTGTTTGTGGTTGTTACCGAATGCAGGTCGTAAAGGCGTAAAGCGATTTGCCCAGGTCAGCGCCGTTCTGGCGGTGTTTATTGGACTGGCGATGCTGCATCACAATCTGGCAGGGGATGCCAAACGTGCGGCCCCTTTCGCTACTTTGACCTCTGAGATAATCGCGCAAACAACGCCCGAAAGTGCAATTGTTGCTGACAATTGGATTTCCGGAAACATGGCCTATTTTGCGCCCGATCATCCTGTTTACAGCGATCGGGACCCGCGCGCGCCAAATGCTGCTCTTCGGGTTTGGGAATCGGCTCGAAATGTCCCGAAGGACGTCGACCCAGCACAGGTGAAAACCTTGGTTGCGCCATACCGCTTTGACAACAACGAAGAGATGACGCTGTCATTTGGACCTGTGACGCAATAGCGCGGGGACCATGGCAACTGACAGCGCGCGGTGCAATCAAACAGATATCGGCCTGAACGAATGGCCCAAATTTATCGGTGAGTAAGTGGTGGGCGACCCTGGAATCGAACCAGGCGTGCGTCTCCGCGAGGGAGTTACAGTCCCCTGCCACACCTTGCGGCCTGTCGCCCACTGTCAGGCGTTGCACCTGACGTGGAGGCGTGATTACTAGCGCGTCTAAAGGGCGTCAACAGGAAAATACCGCTTTGACGCAGGAAACCGAATTCCCGGCCCGGAGGCCCGTATTATGAAGAAACCAAAGTGGGTCGTTGAGAAGGAACAGGCGCGCAAAGCGGCTGCGGCAGAAACCGTCTGGCTGTTCGGTCTACACGCCGTGCGCGACGCGCTGATGAACCCGAAACGGCAGAAGCTGCGCCTGATTGTGACGCGCAATGCCCGGGACAAACTGCTGGAAGCCATTGAATTTTCAGCGATCACGCCCGAGATGGTTGATCCGCGAAAATTCACCGCACCGATTGATCCGGGATCGGTTCATCAGGGCGCGGCACTTGAGGTCAAGCCGCTGGAATGGGGTGGGCTTGCCGAGAACTGTATCGGGCAGGAAAACCCACGTGTGTTGCTGCTGGACCGGGTGACAGACCCACATAACGTCGGGGCGATTCTACGCTCGGCAGAAGTGCTGGGCGCCAGCGCCGTTATTGGCACCCGCCACCATTCGGCGCCTGAGACCGGCGCGTTGGCTAAAACCGCCAGCGGTGCATTGGAACGACAGCCCTATCTACGCGTGCGCAATTTGGCCGATACGATCATCGAGCTGCAGAACATGGGGTATTTAGTCTTGGGTCTGGATGGTGAGGCTGAACAGACGATAGAAGCCACGCTGGGCGACAAGCGTGATCGCCCGGTGGCGCTGGTGCTTGGGGCCGAGGGGCCCGGGTTGCGGCAGAAAACCAAAGAAACCGTCGATCAATTGGTAAAAATTGACGCGGCGGGGGGATTTGGTTCTCTGAACGTCTCAAATGCCGCGGCGATCGCACTATATGCATCCAAACCCAGATGACAGGAGGCCCCCATATCCACTCCACATAAAATTGCCACCTGCTGCTATTGCGGTACCCGTGCCGCATTGGTTCTTCGGGGAAAGCAACAGCACGAGCTGAGTTGCGCAAGCTGCGGCGCACCCCTGCATAATCTCAAGATGGTGCCAAAAGCCAAACTGGCAGATCGGCCGATCAAAAGTTACCAGCCGGCACAGAAGCACAAAAAATACAAGAAGAAGAAAAAGCGGGGCCTGTTCTCAAAGGTGTTGGACGAAGCCTGGGACGTGATCGAAGACGTTTTCGATTAACAACCACACGCCCGTTCACATCGGCGTCATGGGGGTTTCAGATACGGTTTGAAATATGCATCTTGAAGCCCTCTAACCGCAATCCAGTGAATTACCTATGTTGTCTCGACGTTCCTTCTTGATCAGTCTCTTTTGTACCCCGTTTGCCTCTGTCGTCGGTGCGCAGGAAATGCCCATGTTCTACGTGGACGATGGGATGGCGGTCTCAGGCTATGATGCGGTTTCTTATTTCAAGGCTGGAGCACCAGAGTTGGGTCAGCCCGACATAGCGCTGATGTGGAAGGGTGCGATTTGGCGGTTTGCGTCAGAGGAAAATCGCGATCGATTTGAACGCAATCCGCGCGCCTATGCCCCGCAGTTTGGTGGTTACTGCGCCTATGCGATGGCGAAAGGCCTGCTAAGCAGTACCGATCCCAAGGCATGGCAGATTGTGGATGGGCGGTTATATCTGACCCACTCGGAAGCGATCGAACGTATCTGGGAACGCGATGTCACCAATTACATCCGCGAGGCCGAGGGGCATTGGCCTGCGGTTCTTTACCAATAAAACCTATTGCTCTTGGCTTAAGATCGGCGCGCGGCTTATGTAACGAGCCGTTCTGACCATGATCGCCGAAGGAAATGCGCACGGTCCCATTCGGCGGCATTCCGCCTTTTGTGATGTGTCATCACAAAAATGCGCGCGACCTCTTTTTTTTAGAAAACTCATGCTTAAATGTCACAGTGACCGCGGAATGGAACTGCCGCGGGTCATTTCACTGTCCCTCGTTCCAACAACTGGCGCTCAGGAGTTTCCTGGGCGCTTTTTTCTTTGCATGCGCTTGCTTATGGTGTGCTCATGAATGACTACTCCGACGATGTTCTGACCCAAATCCTTAGGCGCACCAAAGTGGTTGCGGTGGTTGGGGTTTCAATGAACCCGGTGCGGCCCAGCTATTACGTGGCGCGGTATCTGTCGCTCAAGGGATATCGGGTGATACCGGTCAATCCGGGCCATGCAGGCAAGATGCTGTTTGGCCAGACGGTGCAGGCTTCGCTGTCCGACATTCCCGAGCCCGTCGATATGGTTGACATCTTTCGCCGCTCCGAGGCCGTGCCACCCATTGTCGACGAGGCGCTGGATGCGTTTCCCGACTTGCGCACCATCTGGATGCAGATCGGAGTTGAACATGCCGAGGCCGCTGCTAAAGCGCAGGCCCGCGATATCGACGTAGTCATGAACCGCTGCCCCAAGATCGAATATCAGCGCTTGTTTGGCGAACTGCGTATGGGTGGGTTTGCGACTGGAGTGATTTCGTCCAAGCTGTGACGGCCCTGACGTTTGTGTCTACGTCCCGGCCTGAATTGAACAGAAATGGTGCATTTGTTGAGGGGGAGGTCCAATTGACCTATACCCATTCAGCAAACCAATAAGACAGGACCATGCGGAATGATTGCTTATGTGACTGTTGGTGTTGACGATATCACGCGTGCCGAGCGGTTTTATTCGGCGTTCCTGCCAGCCCTTGGTTATGCGTTGGAGCGGTATCACGGAGACTTGAGCTATGCGCTGCCAGTGCCGCCGGGGCAATCCCCGGTTCAGCCCGAGTTCTATGTAAAATCACCCTTTGATGGAGGCGCGGCTTCGGCTGGCAACGGGTCCATGGTGGCGTTTGAGGCGCGCACCCAACAGCAGGTTCGCGACCTTCACGCCGCTGCGCTTGCCGCAGGCGGGTCTGACGAAGGCCAGCCGGGCTTTCGCGCCTCGTATGGTCCGAATTTCTATGTTGGCTATCTGCGCGATCCTCAGGGCAACAAAATCGCGCTGTTTTCCAGCAATCCAAACGAGCCTGGGCGCGACGGGTAACGCTTTCGTCGGGTCGCTGTGGCGCTTCGATCGCTGCCCGCAGAAGCTCAGTCTCACAGGCTGGATGCTTGTTCCTGTCGCCGCTTTTCCAGAACCACTTCGCGTGGAACCCACTCGTAACGGGTGTCCTCAACCAGGGGCGACCAGAATAGCACTCCGCCATAGCGCCAGGGATCCAAGACGACGCCTTCGTACATGCTCTCTCCCTTGCGGCTGATAATGGCAGTGCTGTGGTCGATGCGGAACGGGTTATCCGCGTTGGCGATGGCGCGGTGCATTTCCAGAGTGCGGAACTGCTCCTGATCCAGTCGCCGCTCAATATCTTCAGCCCAGTGCCAGCACAGACCACGCGGACGCAGACCTTTGTTGACCTTGGCGTTATGGATAAGCGGAGGGTCGGTGATCTCGTATTCCTGCGCCAGTTGCGCAGTATAGGCATAGGCGATGCGGGCGGCGCGGGTGGCCTCTTCCGGGTCGATATCGGGGCCGAGGCTTTGGATTTCAGCCGCCAGCCGCTGGACCTCATCTCCGGAAGACGGGGGAGGGGTGGCACAGGCGGCGAGGGTGGCAAGCGCTGCCGCGAACACCAAAGCTCTGATCATCTGCGCGCCCTTTGCCTCAATGCATCCGAACCCGGAGTATAGCGGGCCGGGTCATCGCACGAAACCCGCTTAGTCTTTTGGTCGGGATGCCTTTTCCGTGATGCCGCTGGTGCCCTGTCGACGGGCCAGTTCGCCCAGCACATCATCCAGCGCAACATCGCGCGCAGCCAGCATCACTAGCAGGTGATAAAGCACATCAGCCGCCTCGGAGGTCAGTTTTCCCCTGTCCCCTTTGGCGGCTTCGATGATTGCTTCAATGGCTTCTTCGCCGAATTTCTCGGCACATTTCTCGGGACCTTTGGCCAACAGCTTGGCGGTCCAGCTGCTGTCTGGATCTGCCCCTTTACGGGCCTCAATCGTAGCCGCCAGATCGTGCAAAATACTCATGTCAGCCTCATCGGTATGCCAGCGGCGGCCATATGCTCTTTGGCCTCGTGGATGGTGTATTCGCCGAAATGGAAGATCGAGGCGGCAAGCACCGCGCTGGCCCCACCTTTGGTCACACCTTCGACAAGATGGTCCAGATTGCCTACGCCCCCGCTGGCGATGACCGGCACTTCCACCGCGTCACTGATCGCTCGGGTCAGGGGCAGGTTGAACCCGGCCTTGGTGCCATCGCGATCCATCGAGGTTAGCAGGATTTCACCTGCGCCCTTGGCGACGACGGTTTTGGCAAATTCAACGGCGTCGATGCCTGTTGGTTTGCGTCCGCCATGGGTGAAAATCTCCCACTTGCCGGGGCTGACTGTCTTGGCGTCAATGGCACAGACAATGCACTGGCTGCCGAACTGGTCCGCTGCTTCGGCGATGACGTCCGGATTCGCGACGGCGGCCGAGTTAAAGCTGACCTTATCAGCCCCCGCCAGCAACAGCGCCCGCACGTCATCTTTGGTGCGCACGCCACCACCTACAGTCAGAGGCACAAAGCACTGCTCTGCCGTGCGTTGGACCACATCGAACATCGTGCCGCGGTTCTCATGCGTCGCATGGATGTCCAGAAAGCAGATCTCATCCGCTCCGGCGGCGTCGTATGCCTTGGCCGATTCCACGGGGTCACCAGCATCGCGCAGGCCAACGAAATTCACACCTTTGACCACACGGCCATCGGCGACATCCAAACAGGGAATGATGCGGGTTTTCAGCATGGGCTTTCCTTTGCTCGGGGCACCTGTACCGGCAAAGCCCCGCCGATGCCAGACTTGTGATTGTGATCTGTCGCGAAGCCATGGAAATTAGGGGTGAAATTTATGAAAAGGATTACGCAGATGCGACAACTTCTTTTGGCTTCAATTCTCACATTCGGAGGCGCCCTGTCCGCCATGGCTGACGACATCATCAAAGTGGAAACCAACAAATCCGTGGCCGAGGCGCTGGACGCGCTGGAAGCCGCCGTGGGTAATGCGGGCGCCACCGTGTTTGCCCGCGTGGATCACGCGGCGGGGGCGGAAAAGGTCGGAACGCCGATCCCGGCCAATCAGGTGCTGATTTTCGGCAACCCGGCTCTGGGCACTCCCGCCATGCAGATCGACCCGCGCGCGGGGCTGTTCTTGCCGCTGAAGGTGCAGGCCTACGAAGACGCAAACGGACAGGTCTGGCTGGCTTATGAAGATCCGAAAGAGACGATGGACGAGCTCGACGAAGTAGAGAAATCCCCCATCATCGAAAAGATGCGCGGCGCTTTGGCGAAACTGACCGCCGCCGCTGCTCAATAACTCAGTTCAGGGCGCGAATGGCCTCTTTTAGGTCAATCGCGCCATCATATAGCGCGCGGCCAGAGATCGCGCCGTTCAACTCGACGCCACAATCACGCAGGGCGATCAGGTCGTCCAGTGAGCTGACGCCGCCCGAGGCAATTACCGGAATCGAAACCGCCTGCGCGAGCGCCGCCGTGGCTTCGATATTCGGACCCTGCATCGCACCGTCGCGGTTGATGTCTGTATAGATGATCGCTGCCACGCCAGCGTCCTCGAAACTGTGCGCCAGATCGGTGACCTGTACGTCGGTCTCTTCGGCCCAGCCCTTGGTGGCAACCATGCCGCTTCGCGCATCTATACCGACGGCTACCTTGCCCGGGAAGGCTTTGGCAGCTTCGCGCACCAGATCAGGATTTTCGACTGCAACGGTGCCCAGAATCACCCGCGCCAGACCTTTCTCGATCCAGGTTTCGATCGTGGCCATATCGCGGATGCCGCCGCCAAGCTGCGCGGGCACGTTACAGGCTTTCAGAATTGCCTCAACGGGTGCCGCATTAACAGGCTCCCCGGCAAAAGCACCGTTCAGATCAACCAGATGCAGCCACTCGCAACCAGCCTCGACAAAGGCGCGGGCCTGCGCAGCAGGGTCTTCGTTAAAGACCGTCGCCTTATCCATTTCACCACGCAGCAGGCGCACGGCGTTGCCGTCTTTCAGATCGATGGCGGGGTAGAGGATCATGTCGGGCGGCCCTATATCACTGTTACACGCGCGGGATATCGCACAGGCAGGGCAGGGGCGCAACGCGACGCTAAGTCATTCTTGCCCGGTGCCGAACGGCAGGTCAGACTGACCGGAAAGACAGGGAGATAACCATGAAGACATATTCTCTTGCAGCGGTCTTCGCTGCGATGGCCACCACCGCCTTTGCTGCCGATCCGGTAGACGGGCTGTGGAAGACCGCTCCGGGCGATACGGGCGGCTATTTGCATGTGTCGATTTCGGAATGTGGCAGCGCCATCTGCGGAACTATCGACAGCGCATTTGATGCCCAAGGCAACCAACAGCTGGAGTACGAAAACCTTGGCAAGCAAATCATCTGGGACATGATCCCCGAGGGTGACGGCAGCTATGACGACGGCAAAATCTGGGCCCCGGATCGCGACAAAACCTATAGTTCGAAAATGACACTGGACAGCCAGAACAAGCTGACCGTCAAGGGGTGTGCCGTGGGTGGTCTGGTCTGCCGGGGGCAGGTCTGGACGCGGGTGCAGTAAACCTCAGGGCTTCCAGGTCAGGAAATTGCCGATCATCCGCAGGCCAACGTCTTGGCTTTTCTCAGGGTGAAACTGCATCCCAACCATCGTGTCGCGGCCAATCACGGCCGTGACCTCTTGCCCGTAGTCCACATAGGCCAACCGTTGCGCCGGATCCATCACCCGGAAGTGGTAGGAGTGCACAAAATAGGCGTGATCGCCTGATTTTATCCCGTCAAAGACCGGATGGTCGCTTTCCAGAATCAGATCGTTCCAGCCCATATGTGGCACCTTGAGCGCGCTGTCCGAGGGCTCGATCTTCACAACATCACCTGCGACCCAGCCCAGACCGTCAGTCTCAGCGTATTCATGGCCCTTGGTCGCCATCAGCTGCATTCCGACGCAGATGCCCAGAAACGGGCGGCCTTTTTGCTCGACGGCTTCTACCATAGCGTCATAGATGCCTT
The DNA here is from genome assembly GCF_056542345.1 of Ruegeria sp. AD5. NCBI lineage: Bacteria > Pseudomonadati > Pseudomonadota > Alphaproteobacteria > Rhodobacterales > Roseobacteraceae > Ruegeria > Ruegeria sp. AD5. The sequence goes on along the minus strand of NZ_JBQFZR010000001.1, from coordinate 158,528 downwards.
TGTGGCCGCGCAACTCGGCGGCGCATGCCGGGAAAGCGCCATCACCGGGCAGAACCAATCGATCAGCCCGCGCGACAACATCTGCATCGGATGTCACGACGACCTCGCCCGCATCCAGTTCGCGGGCCATCCGTTGAAACGCCTTCTCCGCCGAGTGCAGGTTACCGCTCTCGTAGTCAATGATGGTTGTCAGCATCTACAGCGCGCCCTTAGTCGAGGGAATCGCATCCGCCTTGCGTGGGTCGGTTTCGACCGCATCGCGCAAAGCACGGGCAACGGCCTTGAAGGCGGCCTCGGCAATGTGGTGGCTGTTGAAACCATGCAACTGATCGATATGCAGGGTGATCCCGCCATGGGTGCTGAGCGCCTGAAAGAACTCGCGCACCAGCTCGGTGTCGAACGTGCCGATCTTTTGCGTCGGCAGGTCCACATTCCAGATCAGGAACGGACGAGCCGACAAGTCCAGCGCACAGCGTACTTGTGCGTCATCCATGGGCAGATGGCACTCGCCATAGCGGCGAATACCCTTCTTGTCCCCTAGCGCCTGCGTCAGCGCCTGACCCAGCGCGATTCCGGTATCCTCGACCGTGTGGTGGTCGTCGATGTGATAATCACCCTTGGCCCGGATCGTCATGTCGATCAGCGAATGGCGCGCCAACTGGTCCAGCATGTGATCAAAGAACCCGACACCGGTCTGGTTGTCATACTGGCCGGTGCCGTCCAGATTGACCTCGACCGAGATCTCGGTCTCGGCGGTCTGACGACTGATCTTAGCGCTGCGCATGGGCGAATTCCTTTTGCTACAGGGCGCTTATAGACGCGGATGAACGGCCTATCCAGACCGCTTTAAGCCTTCGCTGCAAACTGTTGCAGGGGATTGCACCTGGGCGCGGCCCGTGCCAGCCTGCGGGCAACACGAACCAACAAGGCCCGGCCCATGTCCACCTGCGTTTTCATCCAGATCCGTTGTAAACCCGGCACCACTTACAAAGTCGCCGAAGAGATCGCGCTGCGTGAAATCCATTCCGAATTGTATTCCACAAGCGGCGAATACGACCTGCTGCTGAAGCTCTACATCCCCGAAACCGAGGATGTGGGCCATTTCATCAACGAAAACCTGCTGGTGATTCCCAACATCGAACGCTCGCTGACCACGATGACGTTCAAGGCGTTCTAGCCCAGTTCAAACGTCGTGATGCCATATATCCGGTCAAGGTCGATGTCTGGCGCGTGACTGGAATACATGCGCCCCGTTTCAAATACTTTGGTCAGCCCCAACTGTTTGGCCAATTCCATGGCTTGTGCGTTTGGATTAGGCTTGTCGATGAATACCTCGGCCTTTGCCTGATCGGCGGGTAGCGTCGTCAGAAGGGAAACCAAAAGCGCCTGCGCGATTTGCGGATTGTCGGCAAACAGAGGCCCGACCTTGTACCCGCTCAGGCAGCGCCGCAACGTTGCATAGCCTTTGATCCGCCCATTTTCCTCAAACACCCGCGAAACGTGGCTGGGTGCCTCCAACCAGCCGCGCAAGAACGTGTCGCGCGCGGCGGGGAACAGGCCTCGGTCATACGACTTTAGATCATCGGTTAGTGCGTTGATTGGACGAACCCGAGTGTCCTCCACGCGACCCAGGGCATCCAGGATGCCGCCGACGGTGCCCGCGAATCGATAATTGTCATACGCCAGTTCAAAACCGAATTTCCGATAGTTGTCCTGCTGTTCGACCACACCATCCATGCCCATGTTACGATCCTGGCAATGTGCCTTGACCGCTTCGGCGACCTGCAATCCGTATCCCGAGCCGCGATACTCGGGTCGCACGATGTAGAAGCCTAGGAACGCGTAGGCATCATCGTAGTTCACGGCGGATGCGGACGCGATCATCTGGCCGTCCAGGAAACCGCCCTTGAATCCTTCGGGGTCCGAACTGCGAAAACAGACCGCGTCGTGCAGCCCGGGGTTCCAGCCTTCCTGTCCCGCCCAATCTACAGCGGTTTGAAGTTCGTCTGCTGTTAAGGCGCGAATGACGTAATCGGGCATATCCGCATCTCCGTCGTAATTTCATGTGCAGCAAAGATGCCGCAGCAATCGCGAAAGAACCAGCATGTTCGGAGAGTTTGGTATCTGGAGCGGGCGAGGCGATTCGAACGCCCGACCCTAACCTTGGCAAGGTTATGCTCTACCCCTGAGCTACGCCCGCATCAGATACATATGTGGTCCGAAGACCTCTCAATGGAGCGGGCGAGGCGATTCGAACGCCCGACCCTAACCTTGGCAAGGTTATGCTCTACCCCTGAGCTACGCCCGCGCCGTTGAGTGAGGAGGGATGTATAAATTCCCAAACGAGGCTGCAAGCGGAAAAACACAAAATACAGCAAAAATCTTTCGACGGAAATTCGGGGCTGGCGTGTTTAAGAACTATAGCAGTGAACGAAATGAGGGGTTGGGCACAGGAAATGACAGATATTGCAGACATTAAAATGGCGGCATTGGCAGCGCTGATTGTTCTGACCACCGTGATCTGCGCTCAAAGCAATGAAACACTGGCAGAGGTCCAGCCGGACCTCCCGCAGGCCCCATCGGTCGAGACGCAGGTTCTGGCGGGATAAGCGTTCTCATACAGCCAGAACAAGATTCGCCATGGCCGCCAGCAATATGGCCGTAAAGGTCAGCCCCATCCCAAGCTGCCGCAGAATGACGATCTGGGGGCTGCGGCCGAAGCCATAGGCATGCAGCAGCCGCCCGGCCAGCAGTGTCAGCCCGAGCAGATGTAACGTCAGGCTGGTTGCGCCCTGAAGCTCGACCATCAGGATCAACAGCAGGGCAAGGGGTGTGTATTCGCCAAAGTTGGAATGCGTGCGCATTACCTTGAGCATGTCAGAATTGCCCCCATCCCCATACGAAATCTTGTCGCTGCGGCGCTGGCCGATGACCTTGAAGCTGAGCCAGACATATAACAGCGCCAGCAGTGCGGCATAGATTGGGGTGATCATTCTGATCCTCCTTTACGCGAAAAGGCCGCCCGGTTCCCCGAGCGACCCTTGATAGCATAGAAGGCTAAACCGGTTATTCCAGTTCGACCAGCAGGTCCTTGGCGTCAATCTGGCCACCGGGCTGGACGCGGACGGCCTTAACCACTGCGTCGCGCTCGGCATGGATGCCGGTTTCCATCTTCATGGCTTCGATCGTCAACAGCAGATCGCCTTCTTTGACCTCTTGGCCCGTGACGGCGGCCACAGTCGCCACAACACCGGGCATTGGTGCGCCGATATGGTTGGGGTTTCCAACTTCGGCCTTTGGCCGCTGAGCGGTTGATGCTTTCACCAAACGGTTCGGCACGCGGATCACGCGGGGCTGACCGTTGAGTTCGAAGAACACGCGAACCTCGCCATTCTCGTCCGTCTCGCCGATGGCCTGACAGCGAATCTCCAGCGTCTTGCCTGGGTCGATCTCGGCGGTGATCTCCTCGCCCGGCTCCATGCCGTAAAAGAAGGTGCGCGTGGGGAGGGTACGGACCGGGCCATAGGTGCGGTGACGGCCCATATAGTCGAGGAACACCTTGGGATACATCAGATATCCGTTCAGGTCCTCGTCATCGATCTCTTTGCCCTCAAGCTGTTTGGACAAATCGGCGCGGGTGGCCTCGAGATCGACCGCTTCGACATGCTTGCCGGGGCGTTCGGTGTTGGGGGCCTCGTCCTTCAGGACCTTCTGGATGATTGTATCGGGGAACCCGCCCGGAGGCTGACCCAGATTGCCGCGCATCATGTCCACCACCGAGTCGGGGAAGGCGACATCAGTGTTAGGGTCTTCGACCTGCGCACGGGTCATGTTCTGGCTGACCATCATCAGTGCCATGTCACCGACCACCTTGGACGACGGCGTCACCTTGACGATATCGCCGAACATCTGGTTCACGTCCGCATACATCTGAGCAACCTCGTGCCAGCGCTCTTCCAGTCCAAGCGAACGCGCCTGTGCCTTGAGGTTGGTAAACTGACCACCAGGCATTTCGTGCAGATATACCTCGGAGGCCGGTGCCTGCAGGCTGGACTCGAAGGCCGCGTATTGGCCACGCACCGCCTCGAAATAGTCGCTGATCTCACGGATGGCCTTGATGTCCAGCCCGGTGTCTCGCTCGGTATGGCGCAACGCCTCGACCACGGTGCCGAGCGTTGCCTGAGAGGTGTTGCCGCTGAAACTGTCCATCGCGCAATCCACCGCGTCCACACCGGCCTCGGAGGCGGCCAGAATGGTAGCACTGGCGATGCCAGCGGTGTCGTGCGTGTGGAAGTGGATCGGCAGCCCGACCTCTTCCTTCAGCGCCCGGATCAGGATCTTGGCGGAGGCCGGTTTCAGAAGCCCCGCCATATCCTTCAGGCCCAGCACATGTGCGCCCGCGTCACGCAGTTCCTTGGCCATGCCGACATAGTATTTGAGGTCATACTTGGCGCGGTCCGGGTCCAGAATATCGCCGGTATAGCAAACGGTGCCTTCACAGATCTTGTTGTTTTCGATCACAGCATCCATGGCGACGCGCATGTTCTCGACCCAGTTCAGCGAATCGAACACGCGGAACACGTCGACACCCTTGGCCGCCTGACGCACAAACTCCTGCACCACGTTATCGGGATAGTTGGTATAGCCAACCCCGTTCGCCCCGCGCAGCAGCATCTGGGTCATCAGGTTCGGCATCGCCTCACGCAGATCACGCAGGCGCTGCCAAGGGCATTCCTGCAGGAAGCGATAGGCGACATCGAAAGTTGCACCGCCCCAGCATTCGACGCTGAATAGCTGCGGCAAGTTCGCAGCATAGCTGGGTGCTACTTTGATCATATCGATCGAGCGCATCCGGGTTGCCAGCAGCGACTGGTGCCCGTCGCGCATGGTGGTGTCGGTGATCAGCAGTTGACGCTGCGCCTTCATCCAGTCAGCAACCGCCTGCGGGCCTTTTTGCTCCAGCAGGTTGCGGGTGCCCATCTGCGGTTCGGCCTTGGGCGCGGGGGGCCTGGCCTCTTTCAGGTCGGGGCGCGGCATCGGGCGGTCCTTGGTTTCGGGATGCCCGTTCACAGTGATGTCGGCGATATAGTTCAGAACCTTGGTGCCCCGGTCGCGGCGCTTCTTGAACTGGAAAAGATCCGGAGTCTCATCGATGAATTTGGTGGTGTATTCATTCGACAGGAAAGTCGGGTGCTTTAGCAGGTTTTCGACAAATGCGATGTTGGTGCTAACACCGCGCACACGGAATTCCCTCAACGCGCGATCCATCCGCGCAATTGCTTTCTCAGGTGTCGGCGCCCAAGCGGTCACCTTGGTCAGCAGAGAGTCATAATACCGCGTGATCACCCCGCCTGCATAAGCGGTGCCGCCATCCAGACGGATGCCCATGCCGGTGGCTGAGCGATAGGCGGTGATGCGGCCATAGTCGGGGATGAAGTTGTTTAGCGGGTCCTCGGTGGTCACGCGGGTCTGCAGCGCATGGCCGTTCAGGCGAATGTCGGACTGCGTGGCCTTGCCGGTGGCCTCGGTCAGGGTCTTGCCCTCGGCGATCAGGATCTGAGCCTGCACGATGTCGATGCCGGTGACTTCCTCGGTGACAGTGTGTTCCACCTGCACGCGCGGGTTCACTTCGATGAAATAGAACTTGCCGGTGTTCATATCCATCAGGAACTCGACTGTGCCCGCGCATTCATAGTTCACATGGGCGCAGATACGGCGGCCCAGCTCGCAGATTTCGGCGCGCTGTTCTTCGGTCAGGTACGGGGCAGGCGCGCGTTCCACGACCTTCTGGTTGCGGCGCTGGACCGAACAATCGCGTTCATAGAGGTGGTAGATCTCACCGTGCTTATCGCCGAGAATCTGTACCTCAACATGGCGGGCACGGGTGATCATCTTTTCCAGATAGCCCTCACCGTTGCCAAAGGCGGCCTCGGCTTCGCGGCGGCCTTCCAGCACTTTCTCTTCCAGCTCATCCTCGGACAGGATCGGGCGCATCCCGCGTCCGCCACCGCCCCAAGACGCTTTCAGCATCAGCGGATAGCCGATCTCGGCTGCCTCGGCCTTGATGGCTACCATGTCGTCGCCCAACACCTCGGTCGCCGGGATAACCGGAACGTCGGCGGCAATCGCCACTTTCCGAGCGCTAGCCTTGTCGCCAAGCGCGCGCATGGTCTCGGCCTTTGGTCCGATGAAGGTGATGCCGTTCTGAACACAGGCATCCACGAAATCCGGGTTTTCGGACAGCAAACCGTAACCAGGGTGGATCGCATCTGCACCGCTTTCTTTGGCCACCCGGATGATCTCGTCAATCGACAGATACGCCGCAACCGGTCCCAGATCTGCGCCAATGCGATAGGCCTCATCCGCCTTGAACCGGTGCAGGCCCAACTTGTCCTCCTCGGCGAAGACCGCGACGGTGCGCTTGCCCATCTCGTTGGCTGCCCGCATCACACGGATGGCAATCTCGCCGCGATTGGCAATCAGGATTTTCTTGAAGTCTGTCATTTCAGGTCCCGGTCTTAATGGCTGTGGCCTTGTGCATAGGCGGACAATACGGCCACGTACATATGTAGTTCTGGGTAGAACCGGCATGTTAACGCTCGCAAACGCCGCCCTTTTGCGCAAACTTATTGCACATGCTGCATTGCGGCATCAATCCCCCGTGGGAAAGAGCAAATAATGCCCGTTTCTCCGAATATCCTCGCTGCGCCCTTTGGAGGGATGATTCTATTTGATTTGAGCGAACAAGCCGTGAACAAACCCTTTCCCTCCGCGCTCATCCGACGTAGTTTATTGGCATGAGCAGTTTTGACGAAATGGACGCCTTCGAAGGCGCATCGCTGTCGGCGCGGGCGATGCCCGCCCGTTCCTCATCGCATCTTGAGTGGTTGAACGATGAGCAGCTTAAGGCGGTTAAGGCTTTGGATGGCCCGGTACTCGTTCTTGCTGGCGCAGGAACTGGCAAAACTAGAGCGCTTATCTCGAGAATTGCAGAACTTCTGCATACTAGGCGTGTGCGATCTAACGAAATACTAGCGGTAACCTTCACAAACAAAGCTGCGAAAGAAATGAAGGATCGGGTGCAGCAGTACCCAGTTGACGTAAAAAGCGGATTGCAATGGATGGGTACATTCCATGCGATCTGCGTCAAACTGTTGCGCCGCCACGCAGAACTGGTCGATCTGAAGTCGAACTTCACCATCTTGGACACCGACGATCAACTTCGACTGCTCAAGCAGTTGCTGAAGGTCAACAACATTGACGACAAGCGCTGGCCCGCTCGGATGCTGGCCGGGATCATCGATGACTGGAAAAACCGAGCCCTGACGCCCGATAAGGTGCCTGTCGCAGATGCCGGGGCCTATAATCACAAGGGTGTTGAGCTCTATGCCCAATACCAGACTCGCCTACGCGAGCTGAACGCGGTGGATTTCGGCGACCTGTTGCTGCACATGGTCACGATTTTCCAAACCCACCCGGACGTGCTGGAGCAATACCAGCGCTGGTTCCGTTACATCCTTGTGGACGAGTATCAGGATACCAACGTAGCCCAATATCTCTGGCTTCGTCTGCTTGCAGGGGGCCACAAGAACATCTGTTGCGTCGGCGATGACGATCAGTCGATCTATGGCTGGCGCGGGGCCGAGGTGGGCAACATTCTGCGGTTCGAAAAGGACTTCCCTGGCGCCTTCGTGGTCCGGCTGGAACAGAACTACCGCTCGACCCCGCATATTCTGGCCGCTGCGTCCAACGTCATTCGTGGCAATGAAAGCCGCTTGGGCAAAGAGCTTTGGACCGACCGCGAAGAGGGTGAAAAGGTCCGTCTGATCGGCCATTGGGATGGCGAGGAAGAAGCGCGTTGGATCGGGGAAGAGATCGACGCGATGCAAGGTGGCACGCGCGGTGTGCGGCCGATGAACCTTAATGAGATCGCGATCCTCGTACGCGCTTCGCACCAGATGCGGGCGTTTGAGGATCGGTTTTTGACCATTGGTCTGCCTTACAAGGTGATTGGCGGCCCTCGATTCTATGAGCGGATGGAGATTCGCGATGCCATGGCCTATTTCCGGCTGGTGGTCAGCCCCGAGGATGATCTGGCGTTCGAGCGGATCGTAAACACGCCCAAACGCGGCCTCGGCGACAAAGCGCAGCAGACGATTCAGGTGGTGGCGCGCGAGAATGGCGTGTCTTTGGTCGAAGGGGCGCGGATCGCGGTCGATAACAGCCTGATCAAGGGCAAGGGTGGCAAGGCGCTGCGCGAACTGATCGACGGGTTGGCGCGGTGGAATGCAATGACGCGCGGGCCTCGGATCGAGGTGGACGATGATACGGTGATTGATGACGGTGTTTCACCGATCCGATACGGCGCGCCCGAGCATACGCATATCGAGCTGGCGCAGATCGTCTTGGACGAATCCGGCTATACCGCGCATTGGCAGAACGAAAAGACGCCCGAGGCGCCGGGGCGGCTGGAAAACCTTAAGGAACTGGTCAACCAGCTGGACAATTTCGAGAACCTGCAGGGGTTTCTGGAGCATGTCAGTCTGGTGATGGATAACGAGCAGGACAGCGACGGGGCCAAAGTCTCGATCATGACGCTGCACGCGGCCAAGGGGCTGGAGTTTCCCGCGGTTTTCCTTCCGGGGTGGGAGGATGGATTGTTCCCCTCTCAGCGTTCGATGGACGAATCCGGTCTCAAAGGCCTCGAAGAAGAACGAAGGCTGGCCTATGTCGGTATTACCCGTGCAGAAGAAGTCTGTACAATTTCCTTTGCAGCCAACCGACGGGTGTTCGGACAATGGCAGAATTCGATGCCGTCCCGGTTCATTGATGAGTTGCCCGAAGATCATGTGGAAGTGCTGACACCTCCGGGGCTCTATGGTGGTGGTCAGCAGGCAGCCGGGATCGAAACCCGCGCAGCCGAGGCGAATGTCTATAACTCTCCGGGCTGGAAGCGGATGCAGGCGCGGCAGGGGCAATATGGCATGTCTCAGCCAAAAGAAAGCCGGAATACTGTGATTGATGCGACCGCCGTGGCCAGCTTTACGCTGGGCGAGCGAGTGTTTCACCAGAAATTCGGCTATGGCGCAGTGATCGGCATCGAAGGTGATAAAGTCGAGGTCGATTTCGACAAGGCAGGGGTGAAGAAAGTGGTCTCGCGCTTTCTGACCAACAAGGATGACGTGCCGTTCTGAAGCTTACAACCCTTCGACCAGCACAAGATTCGCCGTCGCCGTTTTTTGCCTGATCTTGGCCAATTCGACATAGTCCGGATCGTCCTTCCACGCGTTTGCGGCAGCCATATCCGGAAACTCCATCAGGACGATCCCATCTTCTTCCCAACTGCCTTCGATCACTTCAACGGGTTTTGAGGATACGGTTAGAAGCCTTCCGCCATGCCGGTCAAAGATCGGCATGAATCCTTCGAGGTATTTCTGGTACCCATCCGGGTCATGAATGGAAATCTGGGCGATGAAATAAGCGGCCATGGGAGACTCCTGACAAATCGTTCACGACCCCAGCCTACATCTTGTGCGCAAAAAACGAAAAACGGCGGTTCCCAGGGAGGAGGAGGGGAACCGCCGTTCTTTTCTACATCAGGGCAGGGAGGAGGAAGCCCCGATGTATCCGAACCCGGGTTTGATCCCGGTATGAGGAAGACGCGGCGACGTCAGGGAGGAGGAAGACGTCGCCGCGCGCTTTCAACATCGAGGCAGGGAGGAGGAGAGCCCCGATGTATCAGGTTCCGGCGGTCAGGGCCGGTATTAGGTGCGGCAACGTCAGGGAGGAGGAGAGACGCTGCCGCTGAAATACAGGTCCGAAAGGGAGGAGGACGGACCTGATCTCGGTGTTCTTGTTGCGCTTACCGCGCGATCTGCTCTTCGGTGGCCTGTTGGGCCAGCCGGCGGATCATCGAGCGGTGCAAGCCCAGATCAGCCAATTCCCGATCTGACAGTCCCGACAATTCGTTGACTGTCTGACGGTACAGGCGATAACGAGCAACCCGGGTTTTCACGGTCTCAACCAGCGTTGAGATTCCATTTGCCGGTGTGCCTTTCAGAGCCGTTTGTGTGCTTGCGACTGCCATCTTCATGATCCGTTCATTCTTACTGTTGCCGGCATCGTCCGGCGTTTGCTTGAGACTGAAGATAGGCAAATGCTGCGATTGCACAATAGTTCGCGTCGTCAATGCTGCTATGCAGCAAATGCATGGATTGGCAGGATAATCCGGTACGCCCCAATAATTGCCTTTAAAATACTGGTTTTCACGTGTGGTTGACGTTTCGTGTGTCCAGACCCTGTGATGGTGACCGCTTATCTATTGAGCGGAATTGGTGTTTGTTTGGGCATGTTGTGTCAACTCAAGAGGGGCAAATCTTCTCACGGCAGGTCCGGCGCCTGGGGTGATGGTGCTATGGGAAAGCATGGGGCGACTATGGGAAAGGCCCTGTAAAGGGACCGCGATTCGTCCTCTTCGGCTGTCATTCATGAGTGTCTGCGCCAAATAATCCATAATTCTGAAAATTATTGGGAATTCATGGGAGGAATAATTTAGGCGTCAATTCTTACATATTTAGTGTTGGTGAGCATCAGGGGCACAATTTGTGGCATATTTGATCCAAGTTTCGATTGTATTAGTCTTGATCTGAAGTCTGCATCAGGCCTCCATATGCAAATTTCCTATTGATTTCCATGAATTCCCATGGCATCCCTTGTGTACCCGATGAGGGCGAGGACAGTTAAGGGGCGCCAAACGACCCCGAACCAAGAATACAAAAACAGGTTTCATACAGGCATCTCGCTTTCATCACTTAACAGATCCGGCGCGCGGGCGAGCAGACATCCCCCCAGGTGGCGCGCGCAGCTGGACATCCCGCAAAGCGGGTCAATGCGGCGGGTTGATCAGTGGCAGCAGATCAACCCGCCGTTTTACTTCCGGGGGAACGTGAATTTTGAGGTGGGGCGCAAGCGAAAGGGACAGTCGTCTTGGCGCGCAGGTTTAGAGGCGAAAGCCAGCATAAGGTGGATACGAAGGGCAGGGTCTCGATCCCGGCCTCGTTTCGTCGTGTGCTTGAGGCCTCGGACCCCAGCTGGCAACCCGGTGACAATCCTGAACTCGTGATTGTCTATGGCGACCACCGCCGCAAATACCTTGAATGTTACACCATGGAAGCGATCGACGAGGTGGATGCCAAGATCGATGCGCTGCCACGTGGCTCGATGCAGCGTCGGATGCTTCAGCGGATGTTCCATGGTCAGTCCTTCCCGACCAATGTGGACGAAACGGGTCGTTTGGTGCTGCCCGCAAAGCTGCGCAACAAGATCGACCTTGAAAACGAGGCGTTCTTTATCGCCGCCGGTGATACCTTCCAGATCTGGAAGCCCGAGACATACGAGGCCGAGGAACTGGCCACGACCGAGGAATGGCTGGACGATCTGCCGGATGATTTCGATCCGATGCAGTATCTCGATGGCATCGGGGATGGGTGACGGCATGGCCGGCGCTCAGACCTCATCGGACAAACCTCATATCCCCGTACTGCTGCGCCCGTTGCTGGCCGCTGTGGCGCCGGTATCCGGTGCCTGGCTGGACGGCACATTCGGCGCAGGCGGCTATACTCGTGCATTGCTGGAGGCCGGGGCCGAGAAAGTCATTGGCGTCGATCGCGACCCACTGGCATTTGAAATGGCCGCTGACTGGGCTGGGGAATATGGTGACCGGCTGGTGATGCAGCAGGGCGTGTTCTCTCGCATGGATGATTATGCAAAGGACCTGGATGGCGTGGTGCTGGACCTTGGTGTCTCATCCATGCAGTTGGATCAGGCTGAACGCGGTTTTTCCTTCATGAAAGACGGTCCGTTGGACATGCGGATGAGCCAAGATGGTGAAAGCGCAGCTGATCTGGTGAATGCGGCAACCGAGACGCAATTGGCCGACATCCTGTTCCATTTCGGGGAGGAACGCGCCAGTCGTCGTATAGCAAAGGCCATCGTCAAGGCGCGGGCCGAAGAACCGATCAAAACAACTCTGCGGCTGGTCGAGATTATCGAATCCTGCCTGCCGCGCCCCAAACCGGGCCAATCGCACCCGGCGACGCGCAGCTTTCAGGGGCTACGGATCGCGGTGAACGCAGAATACCAAGAACTGTTTCAGGGGCTTATGGCCGCCGAGCGCGCTTTGAAGCCGGGGGGGCAACTGGCCGTTGTGACTTTCCATTCCATAGAAGACCGGATGGTGAAGCGGTTCTTCCAATCGCGCGCGGGCAAAACCGGACGCGCCAACCGTTATGCGCCTGAGATGGAGCAGGAGAAGCCGCAATTCACACTCAAGACCCGCAAGGCCGTTGGGCCGGATGAGCAGGAACTTGAAGAAAACCCACGTGCACGCTCTGCAAAATTGCGTGTCGCGATAAGAACGGATGCCCCGGCAGGGAAAATTGAGGCCCGGGCCATCGGCATGCCGCAATTGGGGGGAAGGGCAAGATGAAGAGTATTCTGTATGTGTTGACTGCACTGTCCGTGTTCGGGTTGGCGCTTTGGGCTTATCAAGAGAACTACCGCACGCAGCAGGTGCTGAAGGAAACGCAGTCGCTGCAAGGCCAGATCGGTATGGCGCAGGCGCGACTCGCCGTGCTGAATGCCGAATGGGCCTATCTAAACCGGCCTGATCGTTTGCGTGAGCTGGCGGACTTGAATTTCGAACGTCTCAGCTTGCTGCCTCTGCGGGCTGAGCAGTTTGGTCGCGCCGATCAGATTTCCTATGGCGAGGACCCGGATCTGCCCATCGTCGACCCGCTTGAAATACAGGACGTCACTGACATTCAGGCACTGATCGAGGTGCAGGTTCCATGACCCGTACACCACTTCGCCCTCTGGCCCGTATCCTCGACGCCCGTGCAAAGGGTGAAAACCCCAAGGCGATTGAGAGAGAGAACATCCGCAAACGCCACGAAGACATGAAAGACCGCGCCCGTGCGCGCGCCGAGGGCCGCCTGTTGGTGTTGGGTCTTTTCTTCTTTTGCGCCTTTTCGGTCGTAGGCTTTCGTATGGGCGTTCTGGCGACATCCGAGGCGCAAGAACCATTGGCAAGTGCGCCGGGGGCCTCCATCGCCATGCAACGCGCCAATATCGTGGATCGCGAAGGCCGTATTCTGGCGACCAATCTGGACACCTATTCTGTCTATGCGCAGCCACCGCTGATGATTGACCCGATCGCCGCAGCCGAGCAACTGGTCGCTATTTTCCCTGATCTGGAAAAAGAGCGTTTGGTCAAAGACTTCACCGGTAAGCGAAAATTCCTGTGGATCAAGAAGCGCATCTCGCCCGAGCAGAAGCAGGCGGTGCATGACATCGGTGATCCCGGCATCCTGTTCGGCCCGCGCGAAATGCGGCTATATCCCAATGGCAGACTCGCGGCGCATATTCTGGGCGGCTCGGGCTTTGGCCGCGAAGGTGTCAGCGCAGCCGAGGTGATCGGCGTAGCTGGCGTCGAAAAACAGTTCGACGGCTATCTGCGCGACCCGGCCAACGGCAACAAGCCGCTGCAACTGTCGCTGGATCTGACCGTTCAAGCGGCGGTGGAACAGGTGCTTTATGGCGGCATGAAGATCATGAACGCCAAAGGAGCCTCGGCGGTTCTGATGAACGCCCATACGGGCGAGGTCGTCTCGGCCGCGTCGTTGCCGTCTTTTGACCCCAATGACCGTCCGCGCCCACCGACCTCGGGCTTCGATCCCTCGGACAGCCCGCTGTTCAATCGCTATGTACAGGGTGTCTATGAGCTGGGTTCGGTGTTCAAAATCTTCACCGCCGCGCAGGCGGTGCAGCTAGGTCTGGTGAACTCCAACACCATCATTGACACTTCCGGCCCAATGAAAATCGGGCGATTCCCGATTGGCGAGTTTAACGGCAAGAATTATGGTGAGATCAGTGTCTCGGATGTAATCAAGTACAGCTCGAACCGAGGCACCGGGCGGCTGGCCTTGCAAATCGGGGCCGACCGGCAACAGGATTTTCTGAACGCGCTGGGCATGTTCGACCCAACCCCATTCGAGATTGTCGAGGCCAAGGGCGGGCAACCGCTCAAGCCCAAGAAATGGGGTGAGTTGAGCACCGTGACGATTTCTTATGGCCACGGCCTTTCGACCAGCCCCATGCATCTGGCCGCTGGTTACGCAGCGATTGCCAATGGCGGGTACTATGTCAGCCCCACGATCCTGCGCCGCAATGGCCCGCAATACGGCCCTCGCGTGATGTCCGAAAACACCGCCAAGCAGGCGCAAAATATGCTACGCAAAGTGGTCACGGATGGCACCGCCAGCTTTGGTGATGTCAAAGGGTACGACGTGGCGGGAAAAACCGGTACTGCCGATAAACCCAAGCCGCGTGGCGGGTACTATGAGGACAAGGTGATTGCCACCTTCGCCACCATCTTCCCGGCTTATGATCCGAAATATGTGCTAATCGTCACGCTGGATGAACCGTCCATCGTGGCCTATGGCGAAAAGCGCCGCACGGCGGGTTGGACTGCCGTTCCCGTTGCTGCCGAACTGATTGGACGGGTGGCGCCGCTATTGGGTCTCAGACCCCGGCTTGAGCCTGAGGCGCGCGCTGCTATAACGCTGACCTCAAATTAGGCTGTCCAGCGAAAGGTGGGTCATGGGCAATCGGTCAAAGAAACTCAGCGAACTGGCCCTGACCGCACGGGGAGGGGCCAATCCCGAAATCACCGGTCTGGCTGTCGACAGCCGCGAGGTCAAAGACGGTTTCCTCTTTGCAGCCCTTCCCGGCACCCGAGTCCATGGTGGAGACTTCATCCAATACGCCTTGCGCATGGGGGCCGCCGCGATCCTGACGGACGCGAAAGGGGCCGAGATCGCCACCGACGAACTGGCCGCATCCGATGCTGCGCTGATCGTCACGGAAGACCCCCGTCAGGCACTGGCAGGGGCCGCCGCCCTATGGTTTGGCGCGCAACCGCAGACCATCGTGGCGGTCACCGGCACCAATGGAAAAACCTCGGTCGCCAGTTTCGTCCGCCAGATCTGGACCGAGCTTGGACTTGCCGCCGTCAACCTGGGCACCACTGGGGTCGAGGGCGCATGGACTGCGCCGCTGGCCCATACCACACCCGAGCCGATCACTCTGCACCGCTGTCTTGCCGAGGCTGCCGAAAATGGCGTGACCCATGCGGCGATGGAGGCCTCCTCGCACGGGCTTGAACAGCGTCGCTTGGACGGGGTGCATCTGACCGCTGCCGGGTTCTCGAATTTCACGCAGGATCATCTGGACTATCACGACACGTTCGAGGCCTATTTCGCAGCCAAGGCGGGTCTGTTTGATCGTGTGCTGCCCGAAGACGGGGTCGCTGTGGTCAACCTTGGTGATCCCAAGGGTGCCGAGATGCGCAAGATCGCCGAGGCACGCGGCCAGAATATCATCACCGTGGGCCCTGAGGGTTCTGATCTTTGTCTTCTGAATCAACGCTTTGACGCGACCGGGCAGGATTTGCGCTTTTCATGGAAAGGCAAGGCCTATCAAACCCGCCTGAATCTGATCGGCGGCTTTCAGGCCGAGAACGTTTTGCTGGCTTGCGGATTGGTCATCGCGGCGGGCGAGGACCCCGACCGCGTGTTCGAAACCTTGCCGCACCTGATCACCGTGCGCGGACGGATGCAGCTGGCTGCCACCCGCGACAACGGCGCGGCGGTGTTTGTCGATTACGCGCATACGCCGGATGCCGTGGCCACTGCACTGAAGGCGATGCGCCCGCATGTCATGGGACGTCTGATCGCCATTGTTGGTGCAGGCGGTGACCGAGACGCCACTAAACGCCCATTGATGGGGCGGGCCGCTGCTGAAAACGCTGATCTGGTCTTTGTTACCGATGACAACCCACGCAGCGAAGACCCGGCCACCATCCGCGGTGCTGTCATGTTGGGCGCACCCGAAGCCACGGAAGTCGGCGACCGGGCCGAGGCCATCCTGCGCGGCATCGACGCGCTGCAACCGGGCGACGCTCTGCTGATTGCGGGCAAGGGACACGAAACCGGCCAGATCGTCGGAGATCAGGTCCTGCCCTTTGACGATGTGGAACAGGCCAGTATCAGCGTTGCCGCGCTGGACGGGAGGGTCGCATGACGCTCTGGACCGCAGCCGAGGCCGCAGAGGCCACCAACGGGCGCGCCACCACCGATTGGCAGGTGAACGGCGTCTCCATCGACACGCGCACCCTGCAGCCGGGTGACCTGTTCGTTGCGTTGAAGGCTGCCCGCGACGGCCATGATTTCGTCGCCCAAGCGCTTGTAAAAGGCGCAGGCGCAGCGCTTGTGTCGCATATTCCCGAAGGCGTGCCCGAAGATGCACCGCTGTTGATCGTCGACGATGTGCAGACGGGTCTAGAGGCGTTGGGGCAGGCGGCTCGCGCCCGGACAGGTGCGCGCGTGGTGGGGGTGACTGGCAGCGTGGGTAAGACCTCGACCAAGGAAATGCTGGCCAGCATTCTGGAGACGCAAGGCAAAACTCATGCCAGCGTCGCCAGCTACAATAACCATTGGGGCGTGCCTTTGACGCTGGCGCGAATGCCGCGCGACACCGAGTTCGCGGTGATCGAGATCGGCATGAATCATCCGGGCGAAATCGCTCCGCTGGCGCGTCAGGCGCAACCGCATGTGGGGCTGGTGACCACAGTAGCCGCCGTCCACCTCGAAGCCTTCGGCTCGGTTGCGGGTATTGCTTTTGAAAAGGCTGCGATCTTCGACGGGCTGACCGAGGGCGGCACTGCTATCGTCAATGCCGATATCGAACACGCGGGCATCTTGCGCGACTGCGCCGCTGCGCATGGTGCAAGGATCGTCGAATTTGGCCACACGGCGCGGGACTATGCCCTTACCAACGTGCTCCAAGGCCCTGACTCGGTGCGGGGACACGGTATTGTCGGCGGCGCAGACATCACATTCGATGTCCAATCCGCGGGAACTCACTTTGCTATGAATGCGCTGGGCGCTCTGGCGGCCTGTGTCGCGCTGGGGGTCGATCTGGATCAGGCGATTGCCGGTCTGCGCGGCTGGTCTCCGGTCAAAGGGCGCGGTGTGCGCGAGGTGATCGCGCTGCCAGATGGCGGGCAGATTGAACTGCTCGATGACAGCTACAACGCCAATCCAACCTCGATGGAGGCCGCTCTCGACGTGCTGTCTGCGTCGGCGAGCAAACGCAAGATCGCGTTTCTGGGCGACATGAAAGAGCTTGGTGCGCAAGAGCAGGCGATGCACGCCGCCATGGCCGAGGTGCCTGCGATGGCGCATGTCGATCATGTTCATTGCATCGGCCCTTTGATGCAAGCGCTGCATCAGGCTCTGCCCGAGGGCAAGCGCGGGTTGTGGACGGAAACCAGCGATGAGATGGCCGCCCATCTGCCGGAATTGATCCGTAGCGGCGATGTAGTGATGGCCAAGGGCTCTCTCAGCATGGCTCTGGCGCAGATCGTTGACGGTCTGCGGCAAATGGGGCATGGCAGCGCGCCAGAGAGCCGCCGTATTGTGAGAAAGGTTTTGTAATGCTCTATTGGTTAACCGCCCTGTCGGACGGAGGGGATTTCTGGAACCTCTTCCGCTATATCACCTTCCGGGCAGGGGGCGCCTTTCTGACTGCGCTAATCTTTGGGTTTCTGTTCGGAAAACCCTTGATCAACGTATTGCGCAAACGGCAAGGCAAAGGTCAACCGATCCGCGATGACGGCCCCGAGGCGCATCTGTCCAAGGCTGGAACCCCTACCATGGGCGGTCTGCTGATCGTGGGCGCTCTGGTCACGTCGACCCTGATCTGGGCGCGCTGGGACAATCCATATGTCTGGATGGTACTGTTCGTGACGCTGGCCTATGCGGCCATCGGCTTTGCGGACGATTATGCCAAGGTCTCAAAGCAGAACACCAAGGGCGTTTCCGGTAAGATGCGGTTGGCGCTGGGGATCATCATCGCCGTGCTGGCGTCACTCTGGGCGACGCTGCACCATCCCAGCGATTTGCAAAACCAACTGGCTCTGCCGGTGTTCAAGGATACGCTGATCAATCTTGGCCTTTTCTATATCCCTTTTGCGGTGATCGTCATTGTGGGTGCGGCCAACGCGGTGAATCTGACAGATGGTCTGGACGGGCTGGCGATCATGCCCGCGATGATCGCGGCCTCGACCCTTGGTGTGATTGCCTATGCGGTTGGGCGGGTCGACTTCACCGAGTATCTTGATGTTCACTATGTGCCTGGCACCGGTGAAATCTTCATCTTCACTTCAGCGCTGTTTGGTGCGGGGCTGGGATTCCTGTGGTACAACGCCCCTCCGGCGGCGGTTTTTATGGGTGATACCGGATCACTGGCTCTGGGCGGTGCGCTGGGCGCGATCGCCGTGGCTACCAAACACGAGTTGGTATTGGCAGTCGTGGGCGGGCTGTTCGTGGTTGAAGCTTTGAGTGTGATCATCCAGGTTCTTTATTTCAAACGGACCGGAAAGCGCGTGTTCCTGATGGCACCGATCCATCACCATTATGAGAAAAAGGGCTGGGCTGAACCCACCATCGTGATCCGGTTCTGGATCATTTCACTGATCTTAGCGATGATCGGGCTGGCGACGCTGAAAGTCAGATGAGCCCGCGTTGCGTCGTGCTTTCTGGATGCTCCGGTGGTGGTAAATCAACACTGCTGGAGGAGATGGCCCGTCGCGGATATTCAACAGTTTCCGAGCCGGGTCGTCGTGTCATTGCCGAGGAAAGACAAGGTGGTGGTCGCGCTCTGCCGTGGGTCAACTCCGAGGTATTCTGCCGCAGGATCATTGAACTTGCGATATCTGACTTCAGCAATGCCAAAGATGACCTTGTGCTATTTGATCGTTCGGCATTGGACGCGCTGATTTGGTTTGATCGAACCGGTACACCGTTGGAGACCAAAGTGCGTGAACAGATACTGCACTTGGGCTACGACCCATGCGTGTTTCTCTTTCCTCCTTGGCCTGAGATATTCGAACAGGATGATGACCGGCGGCACAACTTGGCCGCAGCTATTGCGGAATACGATGCTTTGTGCGACCGGTTACCAGACTATGGGTTCGTAATAGAAATCGTTCCAAAAGGGCCGGTCTCTTGGCGGGCGGACTGGCTGGAAGAGCGGCTCGGATAGAAGGTGTATGGCAATGATCCCGGTCAAAGGGTTTTCAGGGCAGAAAGTAGCGGTTCTGGGGCTAGGTCGGTCGGGTCTGACCACCGCACGAGCGCTGCGCGCTGGCAGGGCTGAGCCGATCTGCTGGGATGACAACCCCGCCGCGCGTGAAGCGGCAGAGGTCGAGGGATTCTCGTGTGTCGATCTGCGCCGCCACGGGGCGTTTGACGATATTGCCGCACTAATTGTCTCGCCCGGCATCCCTCATCTCTACCCCGCGCCGAACCCGGTTGTGGCCGCTGCGTTGGAAGCCGGAGTTCCGGTCGACAATGATATAGGTCTGTTCTTTCGCTCTTTCGCAGGCCCTGAATGGAACAACTACGACATCCCACCGCGCGTCATCGCGGTGACGGGATCGAATGGCAAATCAACCACCGCTGCGTTGATCCAACATATCCTGACCGAGGCCGGGCGCGACTCGCAACTGGCGGGTAACATTGGGCGCGGCGTGCTGGACATCGACCCAGGTGGCGATGGATCGGTCGTGGTACTGGAGCTATCGAGCTACCAGACCGAACTGGCCCGCGCACTGACGCCGGATGTGGCGGTTTTCACCAATCTTTCACCTGATCACTTGGACCGACATGGTGGAATGGGTGGTTACTTTGCCGCCAAACGTCGCCTGTTCGCCGAAGGCGGCCCGGACCGCGCCGTGATCGGCATCGATGAAGCCGAGGGCGCGTTTCTGGCCGGGCAACTGGCCGAGGGGCCGTCGGATGACCGGGTGATCCGCGTCTCGGTGGCGCGCAAGCTGACCGGGGCGGGTTGGCAGGTCTTTGCCCGCAAGGGTTTCCTGTCGGAATACCGCAAGGGCCGTCAGGCGGGTGCGATTGATCTGCGAGAGATCAAAGGATTGCCCGGTGCGCATAACCATCAGAACGCATGTGCTGCCTATGCCGCCTGTCGCTCATTGGGCCTTGCGCCGCGCGTCATAGAAGATGCGCTGCACAGTTTCCCCGGTCTGCCGCATCGTAGCCAGATCATCGCCGAGGCGGATGGCGTGACCTATGTGAACGACTCGAAAGCCACCAACGTAGATAGCGCCCTCAAAGCGTTGAGCGCGTTCAAGAAGATACGTTGGATCTGTGGCGGGCTTGAGAAAGAAGGCGGGCTTGAGGCGCTGAACGGGGCAGGGGACCACGTAATCAAGGCCTACGTCATCGGGCGTGAGGCGGCTAGCTTTGCAATGCAGTTGCAGGCCGATGCGCAAGTCTGCACCACTATGGAAGCGGCGGTTATGCAGGCCATGGCCGATGCGCAGCCCGGTGAAACCGTTCTATTGGCACCTGCTGCGGCCAGTTTCGACCAGTATGACAACTTCGAACAACGTGGCGATGACTTCGTGGCTCAGGTTAAAAAACGCCTCTGAAAGCAATGCGTTTGCAATAGATCGCCGGTTCGGCGAAGCTGTGGGCCTATCTGCTTGACGCACTGCCTGCATTGGTTTTTGCCTTCAGGAAATTCAACACGAGGTCATGAATATGCCAAACCGTAAACTTCTTCTGGTCGTTCCAGCGCTGCTGGCTGCTGCGGCTTGCACCAATACCGGGGCCAACTATCAGCCCGTGATCGATGGCCCAGTAGGCCCGAACTACAACTCGGACCTGTATCAGTGCCAGCAACTTGCAGCCTCGCAGGCCAGCGTTGACGGATCGACCGCAGGTAATGCCGCAATCGGCGCCGCAGGTGCTGCAGCCGTCACCGGCATCGTTCAGGACAGCAGCGACAACCTGGGTCGCGCCGCCGTTGCCGGTGCGTTGGTTGGTGCAGGTGCTGACGTGATCAACAAGAACCAGAACAAGGAAGTCATCGTGCGCAACTGTATGCGCGGACGGGGTTACAACGTCGTAGGCTAACGGCTTGCGATGGCACTTCCGGCGGCGTGGCCCGAGGACCACGCCCATTGGAAGTTGTAACCGCCAAGCCAGCCGGTGACATCCACCGCTTCACCAATAACATAGAGGCCGGGGACATCCCTGGCCTCCATCGTTTTGGACGACAGCCCGTCAGTGTCGATTCCGCCCAGAGTGACCTCGGCGGTGCGATAGCCCTCGGTGCCCGACGGCGTAAGCCGCCAGTTGGACAATGCGGCGATCAGTTCCGACAGCGCCGTGTCGGACTGATCCGCAAGATTGCCCTTCATCGGGATATGGTGTGCGAGGTATTCCACCAGACGCGTAGGCAAGTGGCGTGCCAATTCGGTGGTCAGCGCCTTGCGCCCAACAGCCTGCCGCTGATCGCGAAGCAGATCGTATAAAGGCAAATCAGGGATCAGGTTGACCCATATTGCCTCACCCTCGCGCCAGTACGAAGACAATTGCAGCACCGAAGGACCGCTCAACCCGCGATGGGTGAACAATAAAGGCTCGTCGAAACTGCTGCGCTCGTTTGACAGTCGAGCGGGCAGGGAGACGCCGGACAAATCCTTGAACCGACCGTCCGAGAAGGTGAACGGCACCAGCGCCGCTCGTGTCTCGGTTATCTGCAGCCCGAATTGCTGCGCGATGTCATAGGCCAACCCCGTCGCGCCCATTTTGGGGACCGATTTGCCACCCGTGGCCAGAACCAGATTACGACAGGTCAGAGGGATGTGCTTGCCATCGCGTTCGACATCCAAAGCGAAACCGCTTTCGGTTTTGCGCAAGTTGCGCAGCGACGTCTGCACCCAGAGCTCGGCCTCGGCCTTGACCATTTCATTCAGCAGCATCTGGACGATCTGTTTCGAAGACCCGTCGCAGAACAATTGCCCAAGCGTTTTTTCATGCCATGCAATGCCATGGCGATCGACCAGTTCGATGAAGTCCCACTGTGTATATCGCGCCAGCGCTGATTTGCTGAAATGCGGATTCTGAGACAGGAAATTGCCCGGTCCCGCATACATATTGGTGAAATTGCATCGTCCACCACCCGAGATGCGGATCTTTTCTCCGGGAGCTTTTGCATGGTCGATCACCAGCGCCTGGCCACCGCAATGGGCTGCGCACATCATGCCGGCCGCGCCAGCACCGAGGATGATCGTCTCGAAATCCATATGCTGCGCATGGCGTGGATTGTGAGCGATGGCAAGAGCGCAGACCAAAAACGGTGTGGGTTTGGCCCACGGAATTTCTCAGCAGCACTTGGGTTTGTGCCATATGGTATGTGGATTTTTAGTCGTAGTGCATCCTGACATGCTAGGCTCTGTGCTAATGCTTGCCGGTTAGATCCATTTAAAGGGATAAAAATATGCGCTTTCCAAACTTCATTACAGACTTTCCAAGACTAGACGTGCCATTTCCCGAAGACGTCGTGCAGACGGCAGTCATTCGATCTGATGCTGGTTTGGTCGCCTTTTTTACTTTTCTTAAAGAAATGGAACTCCCACTACATTCACATGGTGCCCAATGGGGTACGGTGGTGGAAGGAGAAATTGAACTCACCATTGGCGGAGAGACGAAAGTTTATCTGCCCGGCGACAGCTATTCTATCCCAGCCGGAGTGGAGCATGGCGGGCGCATCAAGGCGGGTTCCCGAGTGATCGATGTGTTTGAAGAGCCTGACAGATACCCCATCAAAGACTGACGATTTACTTTTTGAACAATGACGTTGGGCGCGGTTGGTAGTTGGATGAACTCAAACCGAGCCTCAACGGGCCGTCGATCAGAACAGGCAGCATGCGCTGCTTGAATGCATGCGCGTTTGTCAACGGCGGCTCATCGTTCCGGAATTCCAGTTCTGCCTGTCATTCTGCTAGCCCAAATGTAAAAATCCCTGTAGACTCTCAATCAGATCCCGAAAACGGGACGTTAACGAGGCAGATAGTGGCGGTATCTCATGACTGAGATGGTGTATGGCGCGGTCCAGGACCAGCGCGGCGAACCGATTCTTCCGAAGTGGTGGCGAACGATTGATCGCTGGACGATGTCCTGCGTCCTGATCCTGTTTGTCATCGGGCTTTTGCTG
This sequence comes from Ruegeria sp. AD5, assembly GCF_056542345.1. NCBI lineage: Bacteria > Pseudomonadati > Pseudomonadota > Alphaproteobacteria > Rhodobacterales > Roseobacteraceae > Ruegeria > Ruegeria sp. AD5. Next base: position 135,383 of record NZ_JBQFZR010000001.1, on the reverse strand, counting down.
GGGCTAGCCTCGTCGCCGCCACTAGCGGGGCGTAACGGGTTCGATCCTTTCCACTATGTAGAACGTCAGGCGATCTTTGGCGGGCTGGCGCTGGTCGCGATGCTGCTGACCTCAATGATGTCGCCGACACTGGTGCGGCGGCTGGCGATTCTGGGCTTTCTGGCCTCGTTCGTGGCGCTGGCCTTCTTGCCGGTCTTCGGTACAGACTTTGGCAAAGGCGCGGTGCGCTGGTATTCGCTGGGTTTTGCCTCGTTGCAGCCATCCGAGTTCCTCAAGCCCGGTTTTGTCGTGGTGGCCGCATGGCTGTTGGCCGCATCACAGGAAATCAACGGCCCGCCGGGGCGGTTGTGGTCCTTTGCACTGTGTATGTCCATCGTGGCAATGCTGGTGATGCAGCCCGATTTCGGGCAGGCCTGCCTTATCCTTTTTGGTTGGGGTGTGATGTATTTTGTTGCCGGAGCCCCGATGCTATTGCTGGTCGGCATGGCCGGGGCGGTCGTTCTGGGCGGCATGTTTGCCTATTCCAATTCCGAGCACTTTGCCCGTCGTATCGATGGTTTCCTTAATCAGGAACTCGATCCGACCACCCAGCTTGGGTATGCCACCAATGCCATCCGCGAAGGCGGTCTATTCGGCGTCGGCGTGGGTGAGGGGCAGGTCAAGTGGTCTCTGCCTGATGCTCATACGGATTTCATCATCGCGGTCGCGGCCGAAGAATACGGGCTGATTCTGGTGCTGATCATCATCGCGCTGTACTCGCTGATCGTTGTGCGTTCGCTGCTGCGACTGATGCGCGAACGCGACATGTTCATCCGTCTGGCTGGCACTGGTCTAGCCTGCATGTTTGGCGTGCAGGCTATGATCAACATGGGCGTCGCCGTGCGTCTTCTGCCCGCCAAGGGCATGACGCTGCCGTTTGTCAGTTATGGCGGATCGTCCCTGATTGCAGGCGGCATCGCGGTTGGCATGTTGCTGGCCTTCACCCGAACCCGCCCGCAGGGCGAGCTGGGCGACATTCTGCGCGGACGAGGCTGATGGGCAAACCTTATCTACTAATCGCAGCAGGTGGCACCGGGGGCCACATGTTCCCCGCGCAGGCGTTGGCCGAGGCGATGCTGCAGAAAGGCTGGCGTGTGCGCCTGTCCACCGACCCGCGCGGAGCGCGCTATACCGGCGCGTTTCCTGCAGACGTCGAGATTGTCGAGGCATCCTCGGCCACCTTCGCCCGAGGCGGTTTGGCTGCCAAGATGTTGGTTGGACCCAAGATTGCTGCTGGAGTCACTGGCATGGCTGCGCAGATGATGCGTGACAAGCCGGATGTGGTGGTGGGCTTTGGCGGCTATCCGTCGATACCGGCGCTGGGCGCGGCCATCCTGCTGAAGCTGCCGCGTATGATCCATGAACAAAATGGCGTTCTGGGCCGGGTAAACCAACTGTTTGCCACGCGTGTGGCTCAAGTGGCCTGTGGTGTCTGGCCCACCGATCTGCCTGAAGGGTCCAAGGGCATACACACTGGTAACCCGGTTCGCGCCTCCGTTCTTGAACGCGCTGCTGCCCCCTATATCCCGCCTGGGGAGTACCCGATGTCTGTCCTGGTGATGGGCGGCTCACAGGGCGCACGTATCCTCAGTGACGTGGTGCCGGGGGCCATCGCTGCGCTGCCTGAATATCTGCGCGGGTATATCCGCGTCTCGCATCAGGCCCGCGATGAGGATGGTGAACGGGTCAAGGCCTTTTACGCCGATCACGGCATACGCGCCGATGTACAGCCTTTCTTTGACGACGTACCTCGCCGTATGTCCGACGCGCAGCTGGTTGTCAGCCGGTCAGGTGCCTCCAGTATCGCCGACATTTCCGTGATTGGCCGCCCGTCGATTTTGATCCCGCTTGCCACGGCTGCCGGAGATCATCAAACAGCCAATGCGCGTGGATTGGTTCAGGCAGGCGGTGCGATCATGATCCCCGAAAACGCCCTTGACGTTCCCGCGCTGACACAGCAAATGACCACGGTTCTCACCAACCCCGAAGCCGCACAGCAAATGGCCCATGCCGCGCTATCGGTCGGGGCACCGGACGCCACCGAGCGTCTGGTCGCCCTTGTCGAGCAACTGGCGCAGAAGGAGACCTCATGAATCCAGCAACCAAACTGCCGCAGGACGTTGGACCGATCCACTTCGTGGGCATCGGTGGGATCGGGATGTCGGGTATCGCAGAGGTGCTTTTGAATCTTGGCTACCAGGTACAAGGTTCGGACCTGAAAACCTCGAAGATTACTGACCGGCTGGCTGGGCTGGGTGCTGAGATTTTCGAAGGCCAGCGTGCCGAGAACTTGCAGAATGCCGCCGTGGTCGTGGTATCGACCGCGATCAAACCGGGGAACCCGGAACTGGACGAAGCACGCGCGCAGGGCCTGCCGGTTGTCCGCCGCGCCGATATGCTGGCCGAACTGATGCGGCTGCGCTCGAATATTGCCATCGCCGGAACCCACGGAAAAACGACCACGACCACAATGATGGCCGAACTGATGGTTGCCGGCGATTTCGACCCCACTGTCATCAATGGCGGCATCATCCACGCCTATGGCAGCAACGCCCGCATGGGGCAGGGTGAATGGATGGTGGTTGAAGCGGATGAGAGCGACGGCTCATTCAATCGCCTACCTGCAACCATAGCCATCGTCACCAATATCGACCCTGAACACATGGAGCATTGGGGCGATTTCGATAAGCTGCGGGACGGGTTTTACGAGTTCGTCTCGAACCTGCCGTTTTATGGCCTGGCCGTCTGCTGCACAGATCATGCCGAGGTGCAGGCTCTGGTCGGCCGCATCTCGGACCGTCGTGTGCGCACCTATGGATTCAACGCACAGGCCGATGTGCGGGCCGAAAACCTGACCTATAAGGGTGGCGTCGCCCATTTCGACATCCACCTACGCCATGAAGACAAGGTGATCGAAGGTTGCACCTTGCCAATGCCCGGCGACCACAATGTCTCTAACGCGCTGAGCGCCGTGGCCGTGGCCCGTCATCTGGGCATGAAGGCCAGTGAAATCCGCGACGCGCTGGCCAATTTCGGCGGCGTCAACCGCCGTTTCACGAAGGTTGGAGAAATTGACGGCGTCACCATCATCGACGATTACGGCCACCATCCGGTCGAAATCGCCGCCGTTCTCAAGGCCGCACGTCAGGCCACCGAGGGCCGCGTCATCGCAGTCCACCAGCCGCACCGCTACTCCCGCCTGTCCGACCTGTTCGACGATTTCTGCACCTGCTTCAACGACGCCGACGTGGTCGCTATTGCGGAGGTCTTTGCTGCAGGCGAAGATCCGATCGAAGGTGCCAGCCGTGACGATCTTGTGCAGGGCCTGATCCGCCACGGCCACCGCCACGCGCGCGCGATCTTGAACGAAGAAGACCTGGCCCGCCTTGTCCGTGAACAGGCCCGCCCGGGCGATATGGTTGTCTGCCTCGGCGCAGGTACGATCAGTACCTGGGCCAACGGTTTGCCTGACCGGTTAATCGCCAAAGCGAGCTAACCTCGTGGCGCTATCGCTCATACTCGCCTGCGTCTGGGTCTTCGCTTCCACCATTGTGGCGATGCTGCCGATGCACCTGCAATTCCCACCGGGTGTTGTACTGTTTGCCAGCGCGCCTGCTCTGATTCTGTGGCTGAGTTTAGACTATGGCTGGTTCGTCGGAGTCCTGGCTGCTGGCGGTTTTGTTTCGATGTACCGCAACCCGATCCGCTACTACTGGCGCAAGTGGACGGGTAAAGAGGTGTCGGAATGAACTGGTCGATTGCGCTTGCCGGTCTGTGGGGTGTTGTCGCCAACGTGTTGGCGATGTTGCCCAGCAAGGACAACCATTGGCGGCGCGCCTATTTCCTGATCGCCGTTGGCGTCCCCATCCTAGGCTATGTCACCTATGAAAATGGTCCATGGATCGGGCTGCTGGTCCTGGCGGCAGGTATGTCAGTTCTGCGTTGGCCGGTGATTTACCTCACCCGTTGGACAAAGGCGAAAATGCAGGGCATGAAGGCGGCGAACAAGTAACTGGCCATTTTCAGGAGGCCCCCATGGTCGACATCGCCACTTTCGCCTATTTGCCGCTGATTACCCTGATCCTCGGGACGCTTGCGGGTTTTGTCGCCGCGCGCTGGATCGGCCTCAAGGCACTGCTGTGGCTGATCGGGCTGACCTCGGCCCTTGGTCTGGTACTGATCATAGTGCTGGCCGGTGTCGGGACAGGAGAAGAAGAACAGGCGTTCGGACCCTTCGTCTGGCTGACCGGTGCGGTCCTGCCCTTCCTGTTTGCGGTGATCATGGGGGGAGTAGGCGGGCGCAGCCTTGCATCGCGGGAAGGCGCATGAGCGAACTGCCCGACGTCCGTGGCCGCCTGTCCGCGGCGCGTTCTCTTTCCGAACTCACCTGGCTGCGCGTCGGCGGACCAGCGGATTATCTGTTTCAACCCGCCGATACCGAAGACCTTCAGTCGTTTCTGCGTGATCTGCCTGCGGATGTTCCCATCTTTCCTATGGGTGTCGGATCCAATCTGATCGTACGTGATGGTGGTCTGCGGGCGGTGGTGATCCGATTGGGGCGCGGGTTCAATGGTATCTCGGTCGACGGCAATACCGTCAGCGCGGGTGCCGCCGCGCTGGATGCGCATGTGGCGCGTAAAGCAGCGGATGGAGGTGTGGACCTGACTTTCCTGCGCACGATACCAGGCTCGATCGGCGGGGCCGTGCGCATGAACGCGGGCTGTTACGGCAGCTATACGGCGGATGTGCTGCAAAAGGCTACCGTGGTCACCCGCGCCGGAGAGATCGTGGACCTGACCCCGCAAGACCTCAGCTTCCGCTATCGCCAGTCCGACCTGCCCGAAGGCGCGGTGCTGATCTCGGCGACGTTTCAAGGCCCCTCGGGCGATCCAGCTGAGCTGCACGCTCGCATGGAGGCGCAGCTAAAAAAGCGCGACGAAACTCAACCCACCAAGGACCGCAGCGCCGGGTCGACCTTCCGTAATCCAGCCGGGTTCTCGTCGACTGGGCGCGCGGACGATGTGCATGACCTCAAGGCGTGGAAAGTGATCGATGACGCGGGTATGCGCGGGGCCACAAAAGGTGGCGCGCAGATGAGTCCCAAACACTCGAATTTCATGATCAATACAGGCGACGCCACCGCCGCAGACCTCGAAGGTCTGGGCGAAGAGGTGCGAAAAAAGGTTTACGAAACAAGCGGCATCACGCTAGAGTGGGAAATCATGCGGGTCGGTGATCCGCTGGAAGAATAAAGCCCCGACCGTCAGACCATAACAGGCAAATTAGGACGACGGATCAAAGGCATAAACGCAGTACGGACCACCACATAAGGTCCGGGGACATTGAGGCGCACATTGGGTATGTCGAGCAGGACAAACCTCAAAGTGGCGGTATTGATGGGTGGCCCCTCGGCGGAACGCGAGGTGTCTCTCAGCTCTGGGCGCGAATGCGCAGCCGCTCTTGTGGGTGAAGGCTTTGAAGTGGTCGAACTGGACGCAGGTCCGGACCTTGCTGCTCGCCTTACCGATATCCAACCCGATGTGGTGTTCAACGCCCTGCATGGACGCTGGGGCGAGGATGGCTGTGTGCAGGGGCTACTGGAATGGATGCGCATTCCTTACACGCATTCCGGCGTGCTGGCTTCGGCCCTTGCGATGGACAAGCAACGCAGCAAAGAGGTCTACGCCGCCGAAGGATTACCCATCGTACCCAGCCTGATCGTTCCCAAGGTCGAGGTGGTCGAGGTCCATGTGATGGAGCCGCCCTATGTTGCCAAGCCCAACAACGAAGGCTCCAGCGTCGGCATCTATATCGTGCATGAAAATGCCAACGGCCCGCCGCAACTGGACGAGGCGATGCCTGATCAGGTGATGGTCGAGAAATACGTCGCGGGCCGGGAACTGACCGTGACCGTGATGGGCGATCGCGCCCTGACGGTGACCGAGATCATGACCGATGGCGGTTGGTACGATTATGATGCCAAGTACAAGCCCGGCGGCTCGTGGCATGTGCTGCCCGCCGAGATCCCGCAGGATATCTTTGACCGCTGCATGGACTATGCGGTTAAGGCGCATATTGCGCTGGGGTGTCGCGGCGTGTCCCGCACCGATTACCGCTGGGATGACAGCAAGGGTGCCGACGGGCTGTTCCTGCTGGAAACCAACACCCAGCCCGGCATGACGCCGACTTCGCTGGTGCCCGAACAGGCCGAGCATCTTGGCATCAGTTTCGGCCAGCTCTGCGCCTGGATGGTGGAGGATGCCTCATGCGACCGCTGACCGCCACCCGCGCGCCGGTGATCCACCGGACCAAACCGTTGGCGGGGCCGGATGCCGATTTCACCGCCGCGCCAAGGCCCGAGCCCAAAACCGAACCTAAGCTGCATTTGCGCGGGGCGCGTCTTTTTGGCCGCGCGCGCAACGCGGACCCCGCGCCCTCGCGCCTCAGCTACCGCTTTCAGCGCTGGATGCTCACCCCCGGCATCCGGCGCGGGCTAAAAATTGGCCTGCCGGTTCTGGCCGTCTTTGGTTTGGTGGGTGGCTTCTTTGCCGCCGAAGAACGTCGTGAGGCGGTCAGTACCTATATCGCCGACATCAAGACCTCGATCCAGGAGCGCCCCGAATTCATGGTCAACTTGATGGCCATCGACGGGGCAGGAACCGCACTGTCTGAGGATATCCGCGAGATCGTGCCGCTCGATTTCCCGCTCAGCTCGTGGGATCTGGATGTGGAGTTGATCCGCGACACCATCACCGGGCTTGACCCGGTGAAATCGGCAACCGTACGCATTCGCCCTGGCGGGATTCTTCAGGTTGATGTGGTCGAACGCCAGCCGGTCATCGTCTGGCGCACCCGAGACGGGATCGAGCTATTGGATGAAACCGGAGCTCATGTTGACCGTGTTTCAGCACGCGCCGATCACGCAGCCCTGCCACTGATCGCAGGGAAGGGCGCGAACAAACATGTCCCCGAGGCGCTGCAAATCCTGACCACAGCCCGCAGCTTGGGCGAACGCGTGCGCGGTTTGGTGCGCGTTGGCGAACGGCGCTGGGATCTGGTGCTGGATCGAAACCAGCGCATCATGTTGCCGACCGAACGTCCGGCGCGCGCGCTGGAACGCGTGTTGGCGGTGAACGAGGTTCAGGACCTTCTGGAACGTGACGTGGCCGTGGTCGACATGCGACTGGGGCAGCGACCGACCATCCGAATGAACAAAACGGCCAGCGAAGACTGGTGGAACACAAAAGTAGATGTGAGTAGCGGGCAGTAACGACCATGATGACCGATCTTTATCAGTCCCAAAGGGCTATGCGGCAGATGCGCCGACAGGCAATGCAACGCGGTGTAGTTGCTATCCTGGATGTCGGCAGCTCCAAAATCGCTTGCCTTGTATTGCGCTTCGACGGGACGGGGCGGTTGTCCGAGGATAACTCGATCGGCTCGATGGCCGGACAAACCGGTTTCCGGGTCATTGGCGCTGCGACCACCCGTTCGCGCGGGGTGCAGTTCGGCGAGGTTACCGCGATGCAGGAAACCGAGCGCGCCATCCGCACCGCGCTGCAGGCGGCGCAGAAGATGGCCGATATCCGCGTCGATCACGTGATTGCATCCTTCTCAGGGGCGAACCCGCGTTCCTACGGGCTGGATGCGCAGGTTGATCTGGAAGGCCAATTGGTTACCGAAGCCGAGGTCGGTCGTGTCCTGAACGCCTGCGACGTGCCCGATTACGGCGAAGGGCGCGAGGTACTGCATGCGCAACCGGTGAATTTCGCGCTCGACAACCGCTCGGGACTAATCGATCCGCGTGGACAGTTGGGGCAGAGCCTTGCAGTGGATATGCACATGCTAACCGTCGATGCGGTGGCGATCCAGAACATCGTCCGCTGCATCAAGCGCTGCGATCTGGAGCTGGCAGGGATTGCGAACTCAGCCTATGTCTCGGGCATTTCCGCATTGGTCGAGGACGAACAGGAGTTGGGCGCGGCCTGTATTGATTTGGGCGGCGGCACCACCAGCATCTCGATCTTCATGAAGAAACACATGATCTATGCCGATTGCGTGCGCATGGGCGGGGATCACGTGACCAGCGACATTTCGATGGGCCTCGGCGTGCCCGCAGCGGTGGCCGAACGGATCAAGACCTTTAACGGTGGCGTTCACGCGACCGGAGCCGATGATCGCGACCTGATCGACATCGGTGGCGATACTGGCGATTGGGAGCATGACCGCCGTACCGTCAGCCGTGCCGAGTTGATCGGCATCATGCGCCCCCGCGTCGAGGAGATTCTCGAAGAGGTGCGTACTCGTCTGGACGCTGCCGGTTTCGACCACCTGCCAAGCCAGCAGATCGTTCTGACTGGTGGTGGCAGCCAGATCATGGGGCTAGACGGGCTTGCCAGCCGGATTCTGGGTCAGCGTGTTCGTTTGGGCCGCCCGCTGCGCGTTCATGGCTTGCCGCAATCCGCGACCGGGCCCGGTTTTTCTTCGGCAGTGGGGCTTAGCCTGTTTGCGGCGCATCCTCAGGACGAATGGTGGGATTTTGAGATCCCGGTCGACACCTATGCCGCGCGCCCGTTCAAGCGCGCCGTGCGCTGGTTCCGTGACAATTGGTAATGCCCTGCGTGGTGCAGCCGTTGGCGCGGCCCTTGGGCCCGCTGCGGCCCCGGCTCAAACCCTGATTACGCCAGAGGCGTTTCTGAGCGCCGTCGTTGGCAAAACGATCACCTTCCATGAAATCCGAAGCGGTATGTTGGTCGGAACTGAGGAATTTCTCAGCCCGACTCTCTCGGTCTGGCGGATGGAGGGGCGGGGCTGTGTCTATGGCCAGATCACCACGCCAAATGGCCAGATCTGTTTTCTGTACGATGATGCGCCCGATGGCCTGCTAGTCTGCTGGTGGCCCTACCTGTACAATGACCGGCTGATGGTGCGGCTGGCGCGCTTCGTCGGCAGCGAAACGCAAGAGGTCCGTAGCATCTCTGAAGATGGCCTGAATTGCCCAAGTGCCCCGGTAGGCTAAAGAAATCAGTTGCGGCAACTGCCAAATTGCCGCAAAATAAGGTTCAAGGCCCGGCAGAGGCCCAGCGGCAGGACATTGAGCAGTTTTCCGCGACCAAACGAGTGACTAAAAGTTTTCGCATCCCCTCAAGGCGGGTGGGGTCTTTCCGTGTGTAGTGGCGCATGAGCCTTTCGCCGCAACATGTCGCGGTAACAGCGAAATGCCGCTGTTTGCTGCCTTATTTCCTCCATATTTTGTGGATTCGTGCGATTTTTCTGGTGACGTTTCCGAAATGACACAGTAAAATCGACTGTGGATAGGTCAGAAAAACCGCATTTTGCGGCAACATAAAAAACAGGCGGACAGAGCATGACATTAAATCTTTCGATGCCCGGGCACGACGAACTCAAGCCTCGGATTACCGTATTTGGCGTTGGCGGCGCTGGGGGCAATGCTGTCGACAACATGATTGAAAAACAGTTGGACGGCGTAGAATTTGTCGTCGCCAACACAGACGCACAGGCGCTGCAGCAAAGCCGTTCGTCGGCGCGGGTGCAGCTGGGCGTCAAAGTCACCGAAGGGTTAGGTGCAGGTGCGCGTCCGACCGTGGGTGCTGCAGCAGCTGAAGAAAGCATCGAACAGATCGTCGATCACCTGGCGGGCGCACATATGTGCTTTATCACCGCCGGCATGGGTGGCGGCACAGGCACCGGCGCAGCCCCGATCATCGCGCAGGCAGCGCGGGAGCTGGGTGTCCTGACCGTTGGGGTTGTCACCAAACCCTTCCAGTTCGAAGGCGCCAAGCGTATGCGTCAGGCCGAAGACGGCGTTGATGCGCTGCAGAAAGTCGTTGATACGCTGATCATCATTCCGAACCAGAACCTGTTCCGTCTGGCCAACGAAAAGACCACATTCACTGAGGCGTTTTCGATGGCCGACGATGTCCTGTATCAGGGCGTCAAAGGCGTGACCGACCTGATGGTGCGTCCGGGTCTGATCAACCTCGACTTCGCCGACGTTCGTGCCGTGATGGACGAGATGGGCAAGGCGATGATGGGCACAGGCGAAGCGACCGGTGAAGATCGCGCCATTCAGGCAGCCGAGAAGGCCATTGCCAACCCGCTGTTGGACGAAATCAGCCTCAAGGGTGCCAAGGGTGTGCTAATCAACATCACCGGTGCGCACGATCTGACCTTGTTCGAACTGGACGAGGCCGCCAACCGCATCCGCGAGGAGGTGGACCCGGAGGCCAATATCATTGTCGGTTCGACCCTGGACACCGAAATGGAAGGCGGCATGCGCGTTTCAGTTGTTGCCACCGGTATCGATGCCAGCGAGAAAATCGAAGATGTACCGGTCGCCCGCCGTTCGATGTCGGCTCCGCTGACACGCACGGTTTCGGCAGAAGACTCCACGCCTGAACAAATCGCTGCAGATGAGGCCCCGGCTGAGGACAACATTGCGCCCACGCTCTTCGAGTCCATCGAAGATGTCGAGTTCAATGAAGGCTGGCAAGACGAACAACCCGCTGCCGAGCAGGATGATGACGGGCTGCCTCCGCCCGCCTATCAGCCTCAGGTTGCACAGTTCGAACCGCAACCCGAAGTCGAAGAGACAGTCGACTCCTACGACGCACCGCGTGCCCAGACCCCCGGCACACCGTCTCCGGAAGCGATGCAGCGGTTGCAGGCCGCAGTTCAGAAAGTACCTTCGAACCGGCTGCGTCCGACGCCTGAGGCACCTCGCGAACCGGCCCCTCAGCCGCAGCAAGCGACCGAGGATCGCCCGCGTTTTGGCTTCAACCGATTGATTGACCGGATGACCGGCCATGCGGCCGATACGCCCGCTCAACCGGTACGCCAACAGCCTGCGATGCGGTCGGTTGACGCAACGGCACCTGTTCAGGATGAAGCCGATCCTGATCAGGAGCGCATCGAAATTCCCGCCTTCCTACGGCGTCAGGCCAACTGATCGCGGTAACAAAATCATCCCGAAGGGCCGCCATCGCGCGGCCCTTTTTTGTGGAAACACAAAGTGTTGAGCTGGTGTAAGCAGGGATTTGCCGATGTGTCACATTCATGTTTCATTCGGTTGCAAAAGGTGAGTTGAGCCTTAACGCCCCCTTCCTTAGTTGAGGGTGCAACACAGCCCCTGATAGGCTGGACACAACTCACCGAGGCTCACATTGCAACATACGCTCAAATCTTCAGTCACGTTTGTGGGCACTGGGCTGCATAGCGGCAAGCCTGCGACGATGGTTCTGAAGCCTGCAGCGGCAGGTCATGGAATCTGGTTCAAACGGACTGATATCGAGCTGGGCAATGCGTTGATCCCCGCTATCTATGATGTTGTTCAGCGGACGCCTCTTTGCACACGATTGGTTAACGATGCGAATGTGTCGGTATCGACTGTGGAACACATCATGGCGGCACTTGCCGGATGTGGTGTGCATAATGCACTGATTGAAATCGACGGTCCCGAAGTCCCGATCATGGATGGCTCGTCCGTGGCCTTTGTTCAGGGCATCATGGCCAAAGGCGTTCGTCGTCAGGCCAGTCCGGTATTGGCTTATGAGGTGCTTAAACCCGTCTCTGTTGAACGCGAGGGCGCAAAGGCATCTATCGCGCCTGCGGAAGGTCTGGAGATCGAGTTCCACATTGATTTCGAAGATGACGCCATTGGAAGCCAGACAAAAGTTTTGGACATGCGCAATGGTTCGTTTGCGCGTGAACTCTGCGACAGTCGCACGTTTTGTCGCCGCACAGATGTTGAAGCGATGCGTGAAAATGGATTGGCTTTGGGCGGCACATTGGACAATGCCGTAGTCGTACAGGGCGACGAAGTCCTGACCCCGGGTGGCTTCCGTCACACTGATGAAGCGGTGCGCCACAAAATGCTGGACGCTCTGGGTGATCTCTATCTGGCAGGTGGTCCGATTCTGGGGCGCTTTGTCGGCGAGAAGTCGGGGCATTCGATGACCAACACATTGCTGCGCAAACTGTTCGAAACACCGGGCGCTGTGCGTCCGATCCTTTGTACCCCTGAACAAGCCGCGCGTCTGCCCGGCCAGGGCCTTGTGCGAAGCGAAATCCCGCAGGTTGCGTGATCTGATCAACTCTGACGACATTTGCGCCATGAGGGTGGATAAGGCGTTTTGCACTGGAATTTTATGTGCTAGACCGAGGCCCGATCAGGGGTAATTCCCGCTAAGTAGACGACAAGGATGGGCGGAATGGTTGGCAGCAAAGCGGCAGTCAGAATCGCAGGTGCGCTTCTTCTGGCAGCAACTTTGACGGCATGTGGCAATGCCGGAGGTCTGTTTGGTAACCGTGGGGCAGACCGCAGCCAAAACCTCGAAGGTTTCACGCCTGAACAGATTTACACCCGCGGTGAATACGAGCTGTCGCAGAATCGCTCGGACGATGCGGCTTGGTATTTCTCTGAAGTAGAGCGGCTTTATCCTTATTCCGATTGGGCGAAACGTGCGCTGATCATGCAGGCGTTCTCATTCCATTCGGACCAGAACTATGAAGAAAGCCGCGCCGCCGCGCAGCGCTATATCGATTTCTATCCCACTGACGAAGACGCCGCCTATGCCCAGTATCTTCTGGCGCTCAGCTACTATGATCAGATCGACGAAGTGGGTCGTGATCAGGGGCTGACCTTTCAGGCACTGCAGGCGCTGCGCACGGTGATCGAAGTCTACCCAGACAGTGAGTATGCCACATCTGCCGTACTGAAATTCGACCTTGCCTTTGACCATCTGGCTGGCAAAGAGATGGAGATCGGGCGCTATTATCTGCGTCAGGATCACTTCACTGCGGCGATCAACCGATTCCGCGTGGTGGTCGAAGATTTTCAGACCACATCTCATACCGCCGAGGCGCTCTATCGCCTGATCGAGGCGTATCTGGCGCTGGGACTGGTGGACGAGGCGCAGACCGCGGGTGCGATTCTGGGTTACAACTATCAGTCCTCGGAATGGTACGACGCGGGGTACACGTTGCTGACGTCGCGTGGTCTCGATCTAAAGAGCCGAGGTAACAATTGGCTCAGCACGATCTATCGCCAGACCGTCAAGGGTGAGTGGTTGTAACGGCCATGGCTAAAGGCTTGGGACGCTAAAGACCCGATGCTGCGCGCCCTTGATATCCGCGACATGCTGATCATCGACCGGCTGGAGCTGACGTTTCAGCCGGGCTTGAATGCTTTGACCGGTGAAACCGGCGCGGGCAAGTCGATCTTGCTGGATTCGCTGGGATTTGTGCTGGGCTGGCGAGGGCGCGCCGAGCTGGTTCGTCAGGGGGCCGCACAGGGCGAAGTTGTGGCCGAGTTTGAACTGCCTGACGATCACCCTGCCCATTCGATTCTGGCCGAGGCGGGTCTGCCCGGTGGCGAGGAGCTGATCCTGCGCCGCGTCAACACGGCCGAGGGACGTAAGACTGCATGGGTCAATGACCGCCGTTGTTCGGGCGAAGTGTTACGGGCGCTGTCGGATACTTTGATCGAACTGCACGGCCAACATGATGACCGAGGCCTGCTGAACCCACGCGGGCATCGCGCAATGCTGGATGCCTATGCCGGGGCAGGGGATCAGTTGGCCGCCGTGCGTGCCGCGTGGGGCCAGATGTCCATCGCCCGCAAAGCTCTGGCGCAGACTGAGGCAGCGCTGGAGGCTATGCGTGCCGAAGAAGATTTCCTGCGTCATTCCGTTGCCGAGTTGGATCAGCTTGACCCGCAGCCGGGCGAGGATGCAGATCTCGACGCCCGCCGCCGCATGATGCAAGGGGCCGAACGGATTCGCGACGACGTGGCCCGTGCCTTTGCCTTGCTGGGCGGCGACGGGGCTGAGGGCGCGATGGCCGATGCCGTGCGCTGGCTGGAAGGCGTGTCGGACAATGCGGGTGGCCAGTTGGAAGGCCCCATTGCAGCGCTGGGTCGCGCCCTGATCGAACTGGGCGAGGCGCAGGACGGCGTCAACGCCTGTCTGCAAGCGCTCGATTTCAACCCAGCGGAACTGGAACAGGCCGAGGAACGCCTCTTTGCCATTCGCGCGCTGGCCCGGAAACACGATGTGGCCCCCGATGATCTGGGCACCTTCGCCGATACCTTGCGCGACCGCCTGAACCGGCTGGATGCGGGTGATGCCGATCTCAGCGACAAACGCGCTGCTGTGGACGCGGCACAAGCTGCGTATGACAACGCGTCCACCGCACTCGGCGAAACGCGCCGTAAGGCCGCCAGTGCGTTGGACACCGCAGTAATGGCTGAACTCGCGCCCCTGAAAATGGAACGCGCCGTGTTCCGGACCGACATCACCGCGACCGACCCAGGCCCCGAAGGCACCGACGCGGTGGCCTTCACCGTCGCCACCAACCCGGGGGCGCCGTCAGGGCCGCTCAACAAAATCGCCTCGGGCGGCGAGCTCAGCCGCTTTCTGCTGGCGCTTAAGGTCTGCCTAACGGGCGAAGACAGTGCCCGCACGATGATCTTTGACGAGATTGACCGCGGTGTCGGCGGTGCCACGGCGGACGCGGTGGGCCGCCGTCTGGCCGCACTCGCGCAGGGCGGGCAGGTGCTGGTCGTCACCCACTCGCCGCAAGTGGCCGCACGGGCGGCGCATCACTGGCGGGTGCAAAAACAGGTCACCGGCGATCAGACCCTATCCACCGTGATCCCGCTGGCCGACCCCGATCGCGTCGACGAAATCGCCCGGATGGTCGCAGGCGACACCATTACGGATGAGGCACGTGCCGCTGCCCGTGCCCTGTTGGATGCATGACGCGCATTCTGTGAGCATCTTGTCGTGAACCGACTTTTCTAAGGCGCGCGCGTGGCTTACTAAGGGTCAGGCGACCACCCCAACGAGGGCCAATGACCCAATCGACCCGCACCGTGCTGCGCAATCAGCTCAATCAAGCCCTCTCGGCGCTGCGGGATGCATGGCGGGTAATGCTTCATCGTGGCCCCAGCCAGATTCAGTTCTGGTTTATTGCTCTGGTCATCGGGATCGCTGCAGGCTTCATGGCGCTGGGATTCCGGATGGCGATCTCGTCGTTGCAGGCTTATCTCTACAACACCGAAGATATCCTATTCCTGCACAGCCATGCTGAGAAGCTGCATTGGCTCTGGATTTTCCTTACACCTGTGGTCGGCGGGTTGGTCGTCGGGATCATCCTGAACAGGTACACCGATGATGGCCGTGTGCGTTCGGTAGCTGATGTGATCGAGGGTGCGGCCATCACTGATGGACGGGTTGAAAAGAAGGCCGGTATCGCATCTTTTTTCGCTTCGCTGATCACGCTCAGCTCAGGCGGATCCACGGGGCGGGAAGGACCTGTTGTGCATATGGCCGGGGTCATCTCGACTTGGGTCAGCGACCGTATCCACGCCGACGGCATCACCGGGCGCGACCTATTGGGTTGCGCTGTGGCCGCTGCTGTTTCGGCCAGTTTCAACGCCCCTATCGCCGGGGCCTTGTTTGCGCTTGAGGTTGTGTTGCGCCACTTCGCCGTTCATGCCTTTGCGCCCATTGTCATCGCCTCGGTCGCGGGGACCGTGATCAACCGGCTGGCTTATGGTGACGTGACCGAATTCACGCTCGAAACGCCCGGGTCGTTGCAATTCTATGTCGAGTTGCCCGCCTTTCTGATCCTAGGCCTGATTTGCGGGCTGGTTTCGCTACTGCTGATGCGATCGATCTTCTTCGCCGAGGATATCGGCACGCATATCCAAAACCGCTTGTCTCTGCCGCGCTGGCTGCGCCCCGGTGTTTCGGGCGCGATGCTCGGCCTGTTGGCGGTCTGGTTTCCGCACATCATCGGCGTGGGATACGAAACCACGATCCGTGCCTTGACCGGGGACCTCGTGCTGACGACCGCGATCCTGTTCGCGGTCATCAAGACCGTCGCAGTGGCGATTACCATGGGCGGTCGCATGGGTGGTGGTGTGTTTTCCCCTTCATTGATGATCGGAGCGCTGACCGGGTTGGCCTTCGGCCTGATCGCCACCGGATTGCTGCCAGATGTGTCAGGCACCCATACGCTCTATGCCTTTGCCGGGATGGGCGCGGTGGCGGCGGCGGTGCTGGGCGCGCCGATCTCGACCACGCTCATCGTGTTTGAATTGACCGGAGACTGGCAGATCGGCCTCGCCGTGATGGTTTCGGTCTCGATGTCCACTGCGCTGGCCTCGCGCCTTGTGGACCGGTCCTTCTTCCTGACCCAGCTGGAACGGCGCAATGTGCACCTGGCCGCCGGGCCGCAGGCGTACCTGCTGGCAATGTTGCGGGCAGGCGCGGTGATGCGCCCGCTGGGGGACGCGCGTTCGATCTCCAAGGAAGACGCGCAGGCATTGATCGAACAAGGCCTATGCGTCAAGGCCAGCGCCACGCTTGAGGCTGCAATGCCATATTTCGACCGCGATGACATCCCTTGCATCCCGGTGGTGATCATCGACAAGGACGGCTGTGAAAACCCCGTTGGCGCGCTCTATCACATCGACGCGCTGAAAGCTTACAACCGCGCGCTGGCCGCCACAGCGGCCGAGGAACATTCCTGATCAGCGTCCGTAAACGCTGGCTGCGTCGCCCAGATAATTGTCCCAGGCAAACCAATACGAGATATGTCCCGCGACGCGCGGCAACTCTGCGCCATCCGGGCCAATCAGTGCCTCTTCGGTGACGCGCCACTTTTTGCCCGTTTCATCCAGCAGCCCGCCATCAGTGGTCGCACGGAACTGGCGCGATCCACGCTCGTAGGCGCGCACGCTGCGCTTGTCCGGGTCGCCCATCAGCATCAGTGCCCGCCCGCCAATCGCATCGTTGATCACCGGCTTTCCCTTGAACGCGTCCAACGGCCACGCCCGCGCCGCGCCGAACTGGCGCACGGCGAACACGTAGTCCTTCTGGCGATGCCGACTTTGATCGACCAAGGCCGGGAACATCAGATCGGGTGAGGCAAAATAATCGCGATACACAACGCCCGAGCCATAGTTGCGCCGATGACCGGTGCTGAGCGACAGCACCTGCGTATCTGGATGCGACGCCTTCCAGCTGTCCCAGCGGGTGATCACCACAGGACGCTGCTTCAGCTCGATCCCACTGTTGAACAGCGGTCCGACCACGGGCTTACCTGTGTACTGGTTCCATAACGAATGCGTCTCACGGTCGAACATCAATTTGTTCGACCGATACAGGAACCCGGACGAGCCAAATACAAACGGCTTCCGCCGCCCCTCGACCTGCGTTTCAAACAAAATCCCCGATCCGCACAGCGTACAATAGGCCAGTGCTAGCGGAACGCCTCCGATCACCTCGTTGAACATCTCGTGCCAGCCCATGATGCGCAGCGGATAAGCGCGTACATCGCCGTTGATCGAGACGCCAAAGACCAGATCGTCGTCTTTCATGTAGTCCGCCCGCGCCGCCGGGATCAGCTTGGGATTGTCCAGCGAAGGGATACCGTCCTTGAGCACACCACCCCAACTGATCTCTTCCAGCCGAATCTTCATCTTGTCGCGTTGCAAATATTCGGGTTTCAGGAAAACGTCGAAGTTCTGATCGATGCCCAAAAGAACTTCGCGTTTGAACGGTATCAAAGATGGATGAGGCACAATCTGAGCGTTCCGTTCTTGCCATAGCATCCATTCGAACCAGTCTGTGTCGTGGCGCGCGCCGCTCAATGCTTCCATGACTTTGGCAATGTCTCGCTCTCGCCTTCTGCCATAGCGCATCGCCGTCAAAAGCGCGGGCACAACGTCCGGGTTGCCGCGCTCGGTCAGGAACGCCATCCCGGCTTCGAAATCGGTCCGACTACCATACAAAGTTGAACGTACGGCATCGTAGACAGGGTCATCCTGCGCCCAAAGAGCGCGAGGTGCTACAGCGCTTGCCCCCAACAGGCCGACAAAGCTGCGACGTGGAATCGACATGGCATCCTCCGATCGGGTTCATATTCGATCTTGCCCGCAAAGCAGATCACATACACGCAACACTCGCGTGAGTGGCTCGAATTTCTGAAGCTGCACGCCGGGCATCTCGACATTGGTCCATCCTGAGCACAAGATGCTGCTGCGATTGATGTCATCGAACGTGACAGTGGCAATGAAAAAGGAAATACCCATGCAAGACCATGGTTATAAGGCGGGGCGACTAAACCTGCCTTTTGTCGGCATCTCAACCTTCGCCAAATCTCCTTATGTTGAGAATTGGGATGAGATAGAGGCGGATATCGCCGTTCTCGGCGCGCCCTTCGATTTCGGGACCCAATGGCGACCGGGGGCGCGGTTTGGACCTCGGGCCGTGCGCGAAGCCTCGACCCTGTTCAGTTTCGGCCACGCCGGGGCTTATGATCACGAAGATGACGCAACCTATCTGGATGGCTCCGTGCGGATCGTTGATCTGGGGGATGCGGATATTATCCATACCAAGACCGAGGAAAGCCATGCGAATATCGAACTGGGCGTGGGCAAAATCCTGAAAGCAGGCGCGCTGCCGGTGACCATCGGCGGCGATCATTCGATCAACATCCCCTGTATCAATGCCTTCGCCGAGGATTGCGCGCAGAACGGCCCGATCCATGTGGTGCAGATCGACGCGCATCTGGATTTTGTCGATGAACGCCACGGGGTGACTGCCGGGCACGGAAACCCGATGCGGCGGGCGATTGAGAAAGACTATGTCTCAGGCATGACGCAGCTGGGCATCCGGAATGTCTCATCCACCGCGAAGGAAGGCTATGACGACGCCCGTGCGCGCGGGTCGGACATCCTGTCTGTGCGGCAGGTGCGCAAACTGGGGGCCGAGGCAGTGCTGGCGCGTATCCCGCAGGGGGCACGGTATTACGTAACGATAGATATCGACGCTTTTTGCCCTTCAATCGCGGCGGGCACAGGTACGCCCAGCCATGGCGGGTTTCTCTACTACGATGTACTGGAAATTCTACAAGGTCTGGCCAAACGCGGGGATGTTGTGGGCATCGATCTGGTCGAAGTCGCGCCTGCTTACGACCCGACGGAAAGTGCCCAAATTCTGGCGGCGCAGCTATTGCTGAACTTTCTGGGCTTCATCTTTCACGAACGAGCCCAGCGGTAGAAGGTGGGGCTTGTCGCCCCACCCGTTTTTTCATGCATCGATGATGTTGTGGCCGGGACCATAGGGGAAGCCGGTGATGTTCTCGGCCCCGTCTTCACCAACCACAAGGATATCGTGTTCACGATAGCCGCCCGCGCCGGGCTGGCCTTCGGGGATCCACAGCATCGGCTCGATCGAGACGACCATGCCGGGTTCCAGCACCGTGTCGATATCTTCGCGCAGCTCCAGACCGGCCTCGCGCCCGTAATAGTGGCTGAGGATGCCGAAGGAATGGCCATACCCGAACGAGCGATATTGCAGCAGGCCCTCATCCGCGAAGAAGCGGTTGATCTCAGCCGTGATGCCCGAGCAGGTCGCGCCGGGTTTGATCAGGCTCAGGCCCAGCTCATGCGCCGCGACATTGGCCTTCCACAGGCGCAGGCTGTCGGCGTCGGGTTCGCCCAGGAACAGCGTGCGTTCCAGCGCGGTGTAATAGCCCGAGATCATCGGGAAGGTGTTCAGCGACAGGATATCGCCCTTTTGCAGCGCGCGTTTAGTCACCGGGTTATGTGCGCCGTCGGTGTTAAGCGCCGACTGGAACCAGACCCATGTGTCGCGGTATTCGGCATCCGGGTAGGCGCGGGCGATTTCCTCTTCCATCGCGTCGCGTCCAGCCATGGCGATCTCGATCTCGGTGGCGCCTTCACGGATAGCTGCGTGAATGGCGGCCCCACCCACGTCAGCGGTGCGCGCGCCGCCTTTGATCAGCTCGATCTCTTCTGCGGATTTCACCATGCGGGCAAACATCGTGTCAGGTGCGATATCGATCAGTTCCGGTCCGCCCAGCATGTCCAGCGCCGTGTTGCGCGCCGCCAATGTCATGTGGTCGCCTTCGATCCCGATCCGTTTGGCCCCGCCGATCAGGCTGGCCACTGCGCGCCAGTAATTGTCGCGCTTCCAGTCGGTGTAGATGACGTTGTCCTCAACCGAGCGCCGCCACGGTTGGCCCGCGTCGATGTTTGCCGAGACAGTGGTGCAAGCGTCCTGTGTTACCACGCAGCCGTAGGGGCGGCCGAAAGAGCAGTACAGAAAGCCGGAATAATAGGCGATGTTCTGCATCGAGGTCAGCAGGACGGCGGGGATGTCATGCTTGGCAATGATTGCGCGCAGGGCGCCAAGGCGGCGGTCGTATTCGCCCTTGCTGAACGGCAGGGGCGCCTTGTCGCCATTGTGGCAGGTGAAGAATTCGGGGCGTTTTGTTGTGTCTGTCATGACTAGGTCTCTCATCATTGCCGGGCGGCAAACCCGGCCACTTGTCCCGGCGTTCAGGACAGGCGGTCTCGGGGTCCGAGAGCCGATCATCCCAGTGCGTCCGCGACGCCATCGCGGCTGGGATGAACAGGTGAATCGTTAGATCAGACCTAGGCCTGCGTCAAGCGGGGGAAAGGCCTCGCAGGCGCTCGGACCGACGGCGCAGCAGCTCGACCGTGGTCAGCAGCGCAATCGAGATCACCACGAGGATCGTGGCCACCGCCAGAATGGTCGGGCTGATCTGTTCGCGCAGGCCAGTGAACATCTGCCATGGCAGGGTCTTTTGGCTGGCCGATCCGACAAACAGCACCACGACAACCTCGTCGAACGAGGTGATGAAGGCAAACAAGCCGCCTGAGATCACACCCGGCAGGATCAA
Organism: Ruegeria sp. AD5; assembly: GCF_056542345.1. Lineage (NCBI taxonomy): Bacteria > Pseudomonadati > Pseudomonadota > Alphaproteobacteria > Rhodobacterales > Roseobacteraceae > Ruegeria > Ruegeria sp. AD5. The sequence continues at coordinate 114,584 of NZ_JBQFZR010000001.1, read as the reverse complement.
GGGCATCTGGATCTTGAAGAATGTCCGCACCGGACCCGCGCCCATATTCGCAGCCGCCCGCGTCAGCGAGCGGTCAAAGCCCACTAGCGTTGCGGTCACGGTGATGATGACGAATGGAATACCCAGAACGGCGTGAGCGAGGATCACTTTCACATAGCCCACAAAATTCTTGTTCATGCCCAGTGTTCCCTCCATGAAGCGGCCGATATCGCTGTAGAAGAAGAACATGCCTGTGGCTGAAATGATCAGCGGCACGATCATTGGCGAGATTAGGATGCCCATGATGGCGCGGCGGCCTGGAACGTGGCTCTGGCTGAGGCCAATGGCCGCCAGCGTGCCCAGCGAGACCGAGATGATCGTCGCAATCGGCGCAATGATGAGCGAGTTCTTGAAGCTACGCTGCCATTCATTGTTGGTGAAGAAATCGCGGTAGTGCTTTAGCGAGTACCCTTCCGGGTCCAGACGCAGCATTTCTGGCGTGAAGGTAAAGAAGTCCTGCGCGTTGAACGAGAGCGGCAAAACCACGAGGATCGGGGTGATCAGGAACACGAAGATCGCGCCGCAGATCACCCGGAACAGGTAGTGATAGAACACTTGCTTCGCGGTCAGATAGGGCAACAGTTTTTGGCGATATCGACCTTCGTACAGCCAAAAGATAAACCAGACGAAGAACCATCCACCCAACAGGCCCAGAACGCCGCCCATTGGGCCAGAGAATAGAAAACCGACGATGCCAAAGCCAAGGATATTGATCCATCGTGCCAGCTTTTCGTTCTTGAGTAACGTGATGTAGACCCAGGCCACAGCGGCGATCAAGGCTGCACCGCCAATGATGCCGAGGAAGACCGAGCCATTGCCCGCGCCAACAAAGATACCGGCGAAGGCGCCTGCCAGCGCAACGCTTGGCAAGACCATGGACAAAGGTTTGCGGGATATCGGAGTAAGTGCGGCCATGTCGATTATCCCAGCTTCACGTTATCAATGCCGACAATCTTGTCGTAGCACCAGTAGAGCAGCAGTACGACGCCCAGAAGGATCGTTCCCAATGCCGCGGCCAGCCCCCAGTTCAGTGAGGACGAGATGTGATAGGCAATCCGGTTCGAAATAAAGACACCCTTGGTGCCGCCAACGATTTCAGGCGTGATGTAGTAACCGATCGCCAGAATGAATACGAGGATTGAGCCCGCGCCGATGCCAGGAATGGATTGCGGGAAGTAGATGCGCCAGAATGTCGTCCAGTTGGTTGCGCCCATGGATTTTGCAGCGCGGGTGTACGAGGGCGGTATGGTCTGCATCACCGAATACATGGGCAGGATCATGAACGGCAGCAGGATATGCGTCATAGCTATGATCGTGCCGATCTGGTTGTTGATGATCACCAGCCTGGCGTCGTCGGCTACCAGTCCCAGCCAGACCAACGTTTCATTGATCACGCCCTGTTGCTGCAACATCACCTTCCACGCCGAGGTTCGCACCAACAATGACGTCCAGAAGGGCAATAACACGAGGATCATCAGCAGGTTCGACACCCGCATCGGAAGCGTCGCCAGCAAATAACTGACCGGATAGGCCAGCAGGATACAGGACGCGGTGATCACCAGCGACATGAACAACGTGCGCCCGAACAGCTTGATCAGGATCTGCTTGTCCTCGGGCTGCGCCTGCGCGCCCTCGGGCGTGCGGCGCATGTCCACAGCGTTCAGGAAATAGCCATTGGTGACAGCGGGCGAATGCGTCTTGATAACCGCCCATGTCTGCGGTTCACCCCAGCCGTCGTGAATCTCGATGACCTGGTCTTTGAACGGCCCATCGGTTTCGGGGTCCAGCTTACCCATTTTCCGACCCGAGCGGCGGAACATCGAAGACATGCCTGTCTCTTCGTAGTTCAGACGCGAACCCAGCCGGGTGTGTGTCTTGTTATCGACGGCCACGACCATATCGCGGACAAAGGCGTCATAAACGGCTTCGTCGGGCAACTCGCCGCTGGTTTCATTCCAGCTTTGCAATGCTTCAACCGTCAGGGGCAGTGTCTCTTGTACGATGCTGTTTTCCACAGATCGGAACAGCATCGCCGCAATAGGCACGATGAACGAGAACATAACGAACAGCAGCAGTGGGGCGACCAGCATCAGGGCCCGCAGCTTTTGCCGTCGCAGAGACCGGGCCAGCGATTGCTTGAGTGGCGTGCCGTCCGCGGCCAGCATGGGACCAGTATTTTGGGTGGCGTCAGTCATCGTTACCCCTTGGGTATTTTTGGGGTCGGGGGCGATAGGCCGCCCCCGACAATCTCAGGAAATCAGACGCTTATTGCGCCAGCCAAGCCTGGAATTTGGCGTCGATATCGTCGCGGTAATCCGCCCAGAACTCGTAGTTGTACAGGAACGTGTTCTTGGCGTTTTCCGGATCGGTCGGCATGTGTGGTGCCATGTCGATGCCCAGATCGGCGTGCTGACCTACCAGCGGTGCAGAGGAGGCACGAGCCGGGCCGTACGAGATGTACTTGGCCTGATCTGCCAGACGCTGCGTGTCAGTTGCGAACATGATGTAGTCCAGCGCGCGCTGTTGACGCTCTTCGCTCAGGCCAGCCGGAATGATCCAGCCATCAAGATCGAATACCTGAGCATCCCACAGCATCGCTACCGGCTGCTTTTGTTCTTCGATCACGCTGAACAGGCGGCCGTTATAGGTCGAACCCATGACAACTTCACCATCGGCTAGCAATTGTGGCGTGTCGGCACCGGCAGACCACCAGACGACACTGTCCTTGATGGTATCCAATTTGGCCAAGGCCTGGTCCTGACCTTCAGCAGTGGCCAGAACGTCGTAGACGTCGTCTTTTGCGACGCCGTCACACAGCAGCGCCCATTCCATGTTGTTGATCGGGCGCTTTTCCAGCGAGCGCTTGCCGGGATAGGCTTCAAGATCGAATACTGCGCAGATGTCGGTTGGCGGAGTATCACCGACCAGATCTGTGCGATAACCGAAAGTGGTTGAATAGACGATCTGCGGGATAAAGCAGTCGCTGACCAGAAGGTCACCGAAATCTTCGGAGGCAGGCGTGCCATCGGGGGCAGGGGCCAGTTGAGTGTCGAAATCGATCTCAAGTGCCAGACCTTCGTCGCAGAGGCGGATCGCGTCCGCCGCAACCACATCAACCACGTCCCATGTGATGTTGCCCGCTTCGTTCATCGCGCGCAGTTTGGCGACGGCCTCGTTCGAGCTGTCATCGTTCAGGATGGTAACGCCGGTCTTCTCCGAATAGGGCTCGTGATAAGCCTTGAGCTGTGATTTGGAATAGGCGCCGCCCCACGAGACGATGGTCATCTCTTCGGCGGAAACGCCGCCAGCCGCTGTCGCAATAGCAGCTGCTGTCAGCAGTGTTTTGGTAGTTTTCATGTGTTACTCCCAGTACTTCCCGTTTGTTGTTTGGTCAGCTGACGCACGGGTTTTCGCCAGCTGGTCCCTCGGTAAACCACGTTTGTATCGCGCGGCTTGGTCTATGCGTCGAGCGCACGACAATCCTGTGCCAACCATCCGATTTCGATTTCCTGCCCCGGTTGCAGGCGAATGGCGTCGGGGGCATTCCGTGTTTTGACAATGAATTCGTCATTGCCCGCCACCGACATGCGGAAGCGGAACACGTCGCCCATATAGATGAATTCCTTGACCGTGGCTTTCAGCGTATGCGCATCGGCATGCAGACGGTCCTTGTTGAATTCCACACGCTCGGGCCGGATCGAGACCTTGGTGCGCTCACCCGGATTGTGCACGTTGATCGGAACTGCATCAATTTCCGAACCGTCATCCAGCTGTACAAGGCAAGTGTCACCGTCTATCGATTTAACAACGCCTTCTAGCGTATTGTTTTCACCTATAAATTGCGCGACGAAGCTGTTTTCGGGCTCTTCATAAAGTTGATCCGGCGGGGCCAATTGCTGAATGCGACCATCGTCAAACACTGCCACGCGGTCGGACATCGTCAGAGCTTCGGTCTGATCGTGGGTCACGTAAACGGTGGTGATGCCCAGTTCATGCGCCAGACGGGTGATTTCGAACTGCATATGCTCGCGTAGTTGTTTGTCCAACGCACCCAGCGGTTCGTCCATCAACACCAGTTCGGGCTCGAAAACCAGCGCACGTGCCAGTGCGATCCGTTGCTGCTGACCACCCGACAACTGTGCGGGGCGACGATTGCCGAAGGCACCCATTTGCACCATGTCCAGCGCGCGTTTGACTTTCTCCTCGCGCTCGGACTTGCCCAATTTGCGGACTTCCAGCGGGAATGAAAGATTCTCGGCCACAGTCATATGCGGGAACAGAGCGTAGTTCTGGAACACCATCCCGATGCCACGTTTGTGCGGAGGGATATTATTGATCGGTTTTCCATCCAGAAGAATCTCGCCATGTGTGGCGGTTTCGAATCCGGCAAGCATCATCAGGCAGGTCGTCTTACCTGATCCGGACGGCCCGAGCATGGTCAGGAATTCGCCCTTTGGCATTGCCAGGTTGAGATCTTTGACGACGAGGTTCTCGCCATCATAAGACTTTTGAACGCGTTGAAATTCAACAAACGCGGCGTCGCTATTTGTGTCGGTCACAAGACCCCCTGTTGCGTCAAATGATTACCCGGTTGGTCCGGGCCTCATTGATCTTCTCGTGCATTGATGACGAGGCTAACAAATGGTCGCAAGCCCGTAAAGCAATTGGAGTCGCGTAAACGCCGCATTTGCCTAATTTTGCGACACGTTCAGTTGTTTCATATGCCAGGCCAAACTCTGGTTGCTTGACAGGACAGGCTTGCCGATCTGCGCTTCGATCCTTGGGATAGCCGTCAGTGTCCGAAGGTTCGTACAACTAAGGAATAAGGCGTCGACTGTTGAATCTCTTCCCAGTCGCACGGCGGCATCGACCACGGAATCGGTTGAAATCCGCACAACTTTGGCTTCTTCGGATTCGCCGAAAGTGCCAAACACATCCATCGAGATGCCTTGTTCTGCAAACGCGCGTCGCAACGGAGTGTTTACTTCTTCAATGTAGGGCGACAGCAGTGCAAATTTTGAGACGCCCAAATGTCTCGCGCAGGCAGAGGCTGCCCGCAACGGGTTGGTGACGGTCGCTGTATTACAGGTCTGCATGACCATCTGCTCAACCCGATCCGATCCGATTACCGAACTGGCTGATGTGCATCCATAGCCAACAACTCGATAGGGCCGCGCCTTTGGCAGCAGATCAGCCGCGGCGGGCAAGTCGGCTTCCATTTGCGCCAGAGTGTCGGTGTTAACCTCGGCCCCGCTGGGAATGCGGCTGACATAAAGCGGGCTTTTGTCATCGATAAAAAGGCTACGAAACTCAGGTTCGATTGTCTCGTCAGTCTGTAAAACGATCAGCCCCATTGGTACGGCCGAGGGATCGTCAGGATCCAGTGTGTACGGCAACGTGCTCATATCTCGGCAATCTCCGGTCCTATCCGGGGGCTGAGGAATTCGGGCGCGCCTTCGGTTATCAGGATGTTTTCTTCGTGCACGAGAATTTTGCCATCGACCGCAATACCCGGTTCAAGCGTCAAAACCATTCCTGGTTGCAGTTCAGTATGATCATCCGGAATAAGCGAAGGCCATTCGGTCAACGACATTCCTAACCCGTGGCCCAGACGCCCTGCATCGGTTCCCGCGCTTCCATCGGTGAGTATGGTGTTCATCGTATGAAAAAGCTGAGAAGCCGTCACGCCTGGACGGGCTTGATCAAACACTGCATCCGAAGCCTCGACCAATCTGGCATGTGCATCGCGTACCGTCTTGCTCGCTGGGCCGACGGACCAATTGCGATCATAGTCGCAAAAATAGCCATCGTGGACGAGGCCGGTGTCGAGCATCAGCACATCGCCTATACGAAGCGGGGTCTGTGTCGCGGGTGAGATTACATCCGAGTACCCGCCTTGCTCGGCCCCTCCGGCCAGATAGGGCACCCAGTCGGCACCCTCTTCAAGGCAGAGTCTCTGAAAGTTTCGAAATATCTGATCCAGCGGTGTCCCTGCTGAGGCAATCTCGGGCACTCGTGCAAAGGCGTGGGCACCAATCTGACAGGCAGTTCGAATCTTTGCGATCTCGGCGTCAGATTTCACCATCCGCAGCGCCCGCAGGATGCCATGGTCACCCGTAATTTGGCGCGCTCCAATTGCGGATTCGAGATGCCTTAGATCGGCCAGTGGCATCCTTACATGGGTCTCATGCCCGTCGGGGCAGCCGATTGAGGCGTTTTCAGGCGTCAACTCTCTCAGTGTATCGGCCAGCAGGGATACCCCATCATCTTCAAGGTCGGGTGCACTCCAGGTTCGAATGTCGTCGATCCATGTCTGTGCCATCAATGCAGCACCGATGGATGGGATTACTGCAACCGGCTTGCCAGAAATCGGAACGATCAGAAACCAAGGCCGCGTTGGGCTTTCCCAGAAACGGGTGAGATAACCGGTGAAATAGCGAAGCTGGGGCTCAGTCGTAAGCAACAGGGCCGATAGACCGGTTTCTTGCATCCGATGCTGGGCGCGCGCAACGCGGGTCGCGAATTCCTCTGTTGCGAAACCTCTCATGCAGGTTGCTCGCTCAAGATGCAGAGCACTTTGGAATTCGGTCCAATACCCAGTTCAATACGGATCGCGTCGTTCAGAACGGCCGCAATGCCAGCACCGCCCGAGGCGCTGGTTTCCAACCCGGCCTTCGCCATGGCCGGAAGCTGTGCTTCGACAGTGTCATCCTCGATTGTCACAAACAGATCGGCATCTCGGGCCAAGCCGTTCAAGGCGATCAGCGAGGGCTCTTTGCAATCCAGTCGCCCCATGATGCTGTCGGGCCCGTCAGCAAACACACAATACCCCGCTTCGATACTGGCCTGCAGCGCCGGGGCAGAGGTTGGCTCGACAACAATGATCTGCGGAGCATCTCCCCAAACGACCCGCGCATAGGCAGCGACGGCTCCGGCCATGCCGCCAACACCGGCTTGCAAAAGAACGTGCGTTGGTGCCTCAGTACATTGCTCGGCGGCTTCGACCGCCATTTGCAGATACCCTTCCATCAGCAAGTACGGTAGTTCAGTATACCCCTCCCAGGAACTGTCCGAGAGCAAAGTCCAGCCATTGTCCTGAGCCGCCTGACTGGCTGCTTCCATGCTGGCGGCGTAATCCGCACCCGCCCGGACCACTTGTGCGTTTTGAGCGCGCAGGCGATCTGCAAAGCTCTCTGGCACTGTTTCTGCGATGTAGACAACTGAATCAGCTCCGAAGGCGCGCGCGCCCGCGGCCATGCTCATCCCGTGATTGCCCGCGCTTGCCGTAACATAGGTGCGCCCTTTGAGCGTGTTACCATCTGGCGTTACCGAGATGTCATTTGCTTGGCAGGCGATCACATAAGCCGCACCCAGTGCTTTGAACGACCCCAGGCCCATGCGGCTCCGCTCATCTTTAACCCAAAGATTCGCAACGGGTGCCAGCGCCGATGCATCCGCAAGGGGCGTTTCGACAAAGTCAGGGCAGAAGAATCGATGCCGGCCCAACCCATCTGTCTCTACGGAGGGATAAGGGGCCTGATCCGAAAGCTTAGAACCACCTCGAAACGGGTTACTGACTAGTTTCATCGCTCGCTCCCTGATCTTGTGTTGCGCCGACGTGAACGAATTGGCCAAAGGCTGTCAAGCTCGGCCTTGATTCAGCAGGATTGTGTTGGTGTTCTGCATGCATCCCTGGATCTGATGAATGAGTATCTTTTCAATCGTTTTGGTTGGTTGTAAGTGTCTGCACACGACATCGGCGCGGTGAGACAAAACTTCGACGATGATGTGCGGGCGTGATGGAATGGTAGACATATCGGACTTAAAATCCGAAGGCCTTAGTGCCGTGTGGGTTCGAGTCCCACCGCCCGCACCAGTACCATCTCAGACAGGGAAACCCAGCTGGGTGATCAATTTCCAGATATCCCTGTTGGCATTCGAGAGCTGAGTGACAACATCCTCGATTTCTTTCATTGCTTTGTCGTCAACTGTGTCTTCACGACCAAGTTTGATGTCGGTCTTGCGATCAGCAATGCGCATCAGGATGGTCTTTGGATTTCCGCTTTCCTGATCGAAAGAATAGATGCAGTGATTGTACTTGTTTCGAATAGAGGACAGGCGCGACAACCGCTGGGTGTGTTCGAGAATCGGATCGCGGATTTCAGGGGGGCGACCCTCCATCTTGGCGAGACGTTCGACCAGATCGATACGGGCACGTGTGGTGTTAAGCGTCAGGAATATGATGACCGCAACATCTTTGTTGGCCCCGGTCAGACCTGCGATCAGGTGGATCAGCAGGCTTTCCGTGTTCGTCCACATATAGTTGAGCCGACCCACCAACAGAATGAGCCGGTCGAACCGGGTTTCGAATGCCTCATCCAACGGGCGCGTTGCGCGCTTCGTTCGGCGCGACCTCAAAGTAGAAATGCGCAGCTTCAGTCCGGTTGCTCACATCGATCTTGCCCGAGACATTGTGCATATGCAGTTTGACGGTGTGTTCGGTGATGCCCAGATTCGACGCAATGGTCTTGTTGCTCTTGCCTTGCGATACCAGCCTCAGGACTTGCTTTTCGCGGCGCGTTAGCTTTGAGTATCGCAACAGTTTGTCAGGCGACCGGGTTCTGGTTGCAGGCTGTTTTTCGATAGGTGTGCCTGGCGCACTTTGTGTTGCGGTCATGCTGTCGGCCAGAAAGCAGGGCAGGTGTAGCTCTTCGTGCATCAGAAGGCGCAGTATTGCGCGCCAAACATCCGGCGCCACGTTCATTGGCAAATACCCGACACTGCCGAAACGGGTACGATCCCAGCGTTCGAACAGAACCCGGGCCGGACTTTTCTTGCGATAGGCGAAGGCCAGACATCCTGTCTCGGCGAGCCGGGAGTAATCAGCGGGCCGCGCCAACAGATCTTCGAGCATCATCTGATCCACGACAATGATGCGCTCGGAGGGAATAGGGTTCCCACTCTCGGAAAGCAGGTCGTCAAGGCTCTCATATCTTGACGCACGAACGCCGAATTCGCTTTGAACACTTCTCAGGGTTTGGTTCGAGTAGAACAATTCCTTGCCGATAAAAATGATCGACAGCTCTTCGGGATATTCAATCTGATCACGGGCGTCTTCTTGCAATGAAATATTCATTGATCTTCCCCCCACTAATACAAACGCCGCCCTCTGAAACTTTAAATCGGGCACAGAACTGGGTGGCGCGAAACATTAACTTTGAACTCAAATAGTACCTTATCATAGCTGAAAGTACGTGTTTCAGCAACCAAAGGCGGGTTCCGCAATACCGCGTACTAGAACCTTTGATCAGGTTTTGCACATCTGCTTTTAGCGTAACTTGATGAAATAAAAGCGTTAATAATCCTATTTTTTTTGTGCATGATTGTTTCCATGCAATTTTTGGCGTGAATTAGGTCAGATTTCTAAAAAAATACATCGGAAACAGTTTGTTACGGAAACCAATGCTTTCGACCAGCTATGCACACCCTGCTATCGCTGCGACCATGCTCAAGCTTCAATTTGTGAAGTGAACTTGAACCTGACGTGCCTGCGGTCCGCGTATTTCAGCGAAATCCCCGTGGTCACGGAATCGGCTTAGCCGAGAAAGGGGGGCAAACCAAACAGAAGACCTTCACTGCCGCGCGAGTGTCCAGTTTGACACCCTGTGCGCGAAATCTGTTTCAACCGCGCCTGTTACCGCTTTGTAGATGAATGGCGGTCCGGTGCTTCAGTAAAAGTGGAATTTATTATGAGACGTCAACCTAATCAGACGACCACAGTGACGACAGTCGACGAAGTTCAAATCGACAATCTGGACGCTGATTTTGATACCGATATCGCAGTAGACGAAGCGTATATCGAAGCGGACATCAACGCTCAGCAACAGCAGCAAGAGCAAGATGTCGAAAATTCTGCGAACAATTCAGATTCACAGGACCAAGATCAGTCACAGCGTTCACGCAACGACAATGACCAGGATCAGAACCAGAACCAAAATCAACAACAGCAAAACACCAATGGCGGCGAAGACAACAACGACAACGACAACTCGAACCACAACGAAGTAAATATCGACTTCGGTGGTGGTGAGTGGATCCCGCGCGATGATGACAAGGTTGATGTGGATGTTCGGGACATTGATGGTGATGTCGGTGACATTATTACCGCTGGCGATGATGTAAATTACGACCCCGGCGATGACGTAAATATCGATATCGCGCTGGATGGGCCCGGAAACGACTTCTCATCAATCAACCAGCAGTTTGCAAGCCTGGAGGACAATGACACCCTTTCGAATGCTGAAGTCGGAAACTATGGTGACTTCCAGCAAAATGGCGACGCCAATGGTGGCGAAGCCAATGCCGAAGACGGAATCGACGTAAATAACGACGGTGGCTCCTCTGGCGATGGCGGCATGAGCTATGGTGGTGAAGCCTATGGCGACACCAATGGCAGCCATTCGCTGGCCTTTGGTGGTCATTCAGGAAATGCTGATAGCGCTGCGACAGGTGGAGATGGCGCATCTTCGGGTGATACCTATAACGCAAGCCTGGGTCTTGGTCATTCGAGTGCCAGCGCAGACGGTGACAGCACCGGCGGCGAAGGCGGCGCAGCAGACAGCGAGTCTAATGCCGACAACCACGGCGAAGCGAGTTCCGATAGTGACTCGACTGGTGGTAACGGTGGTAATGCCGGATCGATTGGCCTTGGTCTTGGTCTTGGTTTGTCCGGAGCGAACGCCGATGGCGATGCAGACGGTGGTGACAATACATCTGGGGCATTAGCTGCTGGCCTTGGTCTGGCAGGCACCGATGCTTCCAACGACGGTGCCGATGGTGGCGCTGGTGATGCCGATAACGATGGTTCGGCAGACAACTCTAGCGACGGAACCAACGAAGCCAACGAGTCTTCCTCTGGAGGCAATATTGGTTTGGGTCTGGCTGGCGCTGGCGCGATGGGCTGGAATGATGCCGATGGCGGTAGCGGTTCCGGCGGCGAAGGCTCCGGCGGCGAAGGCTCCGGTGGCGAAGGCTCCGGGGGCGAAGGCTCAGGCGGTGAAGGCTCAGGCGGTGAAGGCACTGGTGGCGAAGGCTCCGGTGGCAATGCCAACGGTGGCGACGGCACCGGCGGAGATTCCGGCTCGGTAGAAGAAGCCTTCCCATTCCCGGTACTCCTTGTGGAAGAGGAAGATCCTGACGGAGACGAAGAAGCTGCAGCAGCTGGTAACTCGAACGGTACCGGCGGAGACGGTGGTACTGGTGGTGCAGGTACCGGCGGTACGGGTACTGGCGGTACAGGTACTGGTGGTACGGGTACTGGAGGTACTGGTACTGGTGGCACAGGTACTGGCGGACCGGGTGCTGGCGGTACAGGAACCGGTGGCGCAGGCGGCGGCTACGTTGACACGGATGCGGATGCGCAAGGTGTTGGTGACCAAGATGCTGCCGGCCCTGTAATCACGCAGTCACCTGGTGATATCGATGGCTCTGCCGACAATGATCAAGACGTTGATGGTTCTGGTGGTAATGGTGGTACCAACACAAGTAATGGATCAGCAGACGCCAGCGGCGATGGAATGGCATCGGCCGAAGGTACTGGTGGCGCTGGCGGTACGGCCAACCCCGAGGCAAGCTCGGCCGGAAGCGGTGCTGGTTCAGCTGACGCAACCAACGAAGCCGGAAACGGCGGTGACTCAGAAGCATGGGCCGATTCAGCCAACGATGGTTATGCCGAAAGCCTTGCCGAAGCGATCGCCGGATACGGTGGAGATGCTTCGTCCGATAATGATGCGGACTCGATGGCTTCAGGTGATGCAACAGGTACTGCGATGTCAGGTGACGGCGGTGCCGGTGGTGCAGCGGCATCGACTGGCGGTACCAGCGGCGACGTCATGGGCTCGTCTACTGGTGGTGCAACCACAGGTGCAATGAACACCGGTGGTGAAGCATCCGGTGCATATTCGGGTGCCGGTGGTGCTGGCGGTAATGGCGGTACCTGGGGCTCGGATAATGGTGGCGATGGTATCGTCAACGGCGAGTCTTATGCATCCGCAGCGGCAGTCGTCGATACGAACGCGTTCAACCAATCGATCGTACAGGGTGCCAACGTGCTTGGTAACTCGGTCGATACGACCATGGTTGGCGGTTCGATGACCTCGACTTATTCGAGCGACGACACCGAGGTCTAAGACCAATTCGCGGGAGCCGCATTATCGGCCCCCGTTCAATGAAATCGCCGGGGCCGCGTAATGTGGCCTCGGCCCAGCAAATCCCGAACCGGAAATTTTAGTCGGCAAGGGGGTAAGGGATCATCGAAATGTCATTCGATAGTGTTACCGAAAAGATTGCACACTTTATTGGATCTTTTGATCTTACGATTGAAAAAGCCCGGTTGAGGGATCAGTACGAAGAGTTCACCGCCATGCGGCGCAAGGCGGAACTGGACGAACTGGAAGAACCCGCAAAGATCCGGATCAAGGCAGATCTTGAATTGGACCCAGGCAAATATGGTCCGCTTTCCTATCGGTTTGACACCCCCCCCGCCACTCCTGAACTTCCACCCCCAACCGACGGCCCTGAATTTGAAACGGTCGTTGTACTTGAACCACCACTCTCAGACGGTCCGCCGTTACCCGAAGCGACAACCGGCCTAGGTGCAACGTTTGTGATCGAGCAGCAGCTGGAGATTGTGACAGAGCTTATCGGGTCTGCTGTGACCTACACGTTCCAGACGATTTTCCTACGCGACAATGACGTTGTCGGCGAGGGAGATTTCCGCGATGTCGATCAGTTGATCGCATTGGCCGAGGCGGCTGCGCAGGTCGCAGCATCGATGCACGCGTTTGCCGTGCCCTCGTTCTCGATCTCGGACTACTTGTCGGTTGAATACGTCGAGTCTTTGGCCGAAGCGATGTTGGCCCCGATCAATGTCGAAGTTGAAGGCGCGGTTGTTTATCAGTTCCACAGCGAAGACGCGATGGGCGTGATCGTCAATGGTGAGTATGTGGACGAAGCCCCGGAATGGGAAGATCTTCTGCCTGCGCATCATAGACCGGACGAGGAAGAGGACGACGAAACACCCGATATGATGCCCGCAGAATGGGCTCAGGACGAGGAAGACGAATTTGCCGAAGGTCACACGGTGATCGCAGGCGGCAACCTTGCGATCAACGAGATGAACGCAACTGTGGCCTGGGTCGATGCGCCTTATATTGCGGTCGGTGGAAAAGCAATCGAACTGGCCATGGTGAGCCAGGTCGCCGTTGTATCTGACACAGACAAGGGCACGAATGGCGGCTCGGGCACCAATGTGGTGCACTCGTCGACGATCGAGGTCGAAGGCAACTCAGCCCCTTGGCTTAAGACAGGTTCAAGTGAAGACGATGCCCCGGCATATGTGCATGTTGATTGGATTACGACCGACCTGATCGTTGCTAATTTTGTCAAGCAGGACATCGACGCAACGGATATCGATCATATTGATACCGAGATTAACGCGACGACCACGCTGTACGCATTGGGCGACAACGAGTTGATTGATGTCACCAATATTCTTCAACTTGGCAGTTATTATGACCTGATCATGATCGAAGGTGACATGATATCGGTCGATGCGTTTGTCCAGACGCACGTATTATTGGATGACGATGTGGTGATGGGCGGATTGCCCGGACCCATCGATGGATCGGACGAGAACCTGGTTATGAACGAGGTTTCTCTCAAGAAAGAAGGCGAAGATACGTATCAGGCGATGCACGACTCCATGGCCGACGCCATGACCATGGGCGAGGACGACATGGCAGCGCTGGAAGAGGCGCTAATGAACGATCCGATGTTTGCTGGCATGGAGCAGATGCGGGTCCTCAAGATCGATGGATCGCTGGTTCAGGTCAACGTGGCCGAGCAATCGACGATGCTTGCCGATCAGGATGACGTATATCTGAATGGTCCCCACGCGGACGAGACCGAGGTTCTGGCAGGCAGCAATGCGATGCTGAACGCCGCCAATGTAACCAAGGCCGGCGTGGATTCGGTTGTTATGGCTCAGGATGGGGCATTTTCTGACCTGCTACTGCATCAGGCAAGCCTGCTTGACATGCCCACGAATGAAGACATCGCCGAGATGACCAACGAGGCAATCGCCGCCATCATGGAAGAGGCGGGTATGCCAGGTCACGACAATGGCATTGGACCTAACGGTAACGATCTCACGCCAAGCGAAATGGCGAATTCCTCTGATGGCCTGCAGACCATGCTGGCCTAATATTTCCTGATTTACGAGTGACCGGAAGGTTAGTTTATGTCGATCGTTTTTTCGTCGCGCCGCACCCGTTTTGCAAGTCCATTGGACCGGCACGGAGGCGGAGGCCCATTGACCCTGGAACCCCGAAATCGGGTAGCAAAACCAAATGAAAGTAAACTTGCAAAAACAGCGTCCCGCCTGCGTTTGACAAGTGATATGCAACTGGCAGAACCCGAAACCAAACCAGAGACCCCGGAAGCAAGTGACACCCCGGTTGCCGGGCCCGCGAAACGATCGCGGCAATTAGAAGCGCCTCAGGCGACGACACAACCGGATGATCCGAGGCAGACCCAGGCAGAGCAGTTGGATCAAACATCACAACCGCGCGCTGGTTCTCCCCTTCGGCGCGCGTCGTCGCGGCCCGCGCAAGATAAGGATCCTGCGGGTGGCGACACTGGGGTGGCCGATACCGAAGCCCCCGATTGTGAAACCGCCGACCAATCGACTGCACGCATGACCCCCTCTGCGCCGTCGGATGGTAAAGACCGCATGGGCACCACGATCGAGGCCAAGGCCAACCAACCCTTGCTGCGCCCGGGGACGGGTGGTGGCGATGGCAAGGGGCCACCCCAAACATTCCACAAACGCACGCCGCCTGAGGATTTCCAGAAGACGCTGCGTACCTCACTGCGCGCCATCTGGCGCAATCTGGCTTTTGTGCTGGTGCTGACCTGCGCGACCAACGTCCTGATCCTAGCGATCCCGATCTACCTGTTTCAGATCAGTGACCGCGTTCTGACTAGTCGCTCGCTGGATACGTTGATCATGCTGACGGCAATCGTTGCCGGAGCAGTCATTTTTCAAGCCGCATTTGATGCCGTTCGTCGGTTCATGCTGATGCGTACAGCGGTCGAGGTCGCCGCCCGTCTTGGGGCCCCGGTTCTTAGCGCTGCGGCCCATGCCTCGCTGCACGGCAACGGACGCGAATATCAGACACTTGGGGATCTGCAACAGGTGCGGGGCTTTCTGGTCTCGGGCACTCTGATCTCATTTCTGGATGTACCATTTGCACCGCTGTTCATTCTGATGATCTTTCTGGTGCATCCGCAACTTGGGATGATTGTGGTGACGACCGCTGTGATCCTGATGATTATCGCGCTGATCAACCAGAAAATGACTGCCAAGCCCTTCGCCAAGGCCAACCAGGCGCAATCCCTGGCGAACCAGCATCTGGATTCAATGTCGCGCAACAGTCAGATCATCAACGCTTTGGCGATGATCCCCGAGGCAGTGCGCATCTGGGGGCGTGACACCGCACAATCGCTGACATGGCAGGTCAAGGCGCAGGATCGCAACGTGATCTTCGCGGCCATTTCGCGTGCCGTCCGTCTTTTGACGCAGATCGGCATTCTGGGCTGGGGCGCCTTTCTGGCCCTTCAAGGTGAAATTACCGGCGGTATGGTCATCGCCGCCTCGATCATCGCAGGGCGGGCTTTTGCGCCGATCGAAGGCTCGATTGAGGGTTGGAATACCTTCCTGCTGACGCGCGGCGCTTTTGGGCGGATCAAGGCTCTGCTGTCGAACTCGGCCCTGCAATATGAAAAACTGCGCCTACCGCGGCCTGAGGGGCGCTTGGATGTCGAACGCCTGCTATATGTCCCCGGCGGCACCAAGCGGGTGGTTCTGAACGGAATCACCTTTGCGCTGAACCCTGGTGAAACTCTGGCGATCATCGGGAATTCAGGCGCAGGCAAAACGACACTTGGTAAAACGCTGGTGGGTTCGATCCTGCCGACCTCGGGCAGTGTGCGGCTGGACCTGATGGATATCCGCAACTGGGATCCCCGCCAGTTTGGCGAAAATATTGGCTATCTGCCGCAAGACGTACAGCTGTTCCCCGGCAGCATCAAAGACAATATTGGCCGGATGCGTGCCGATGCCACGGATGAGCAGATCCACGATGCCGCCGTTTTGGCCGACGTGCACAACATGATCGCAACGCTGCCGCAGGGGTATGAGACTGTTGTGGCCGCCGACGGCTCACCTCTCTCAGGTGGCCAGAAGCAGCGTATTGCTTTGGCGCGTGCCTTCTTCGGCAACCCGCGTTTGGTTGTTCTGGATGAGCCGAACTCGAACCTCGACGTGGCAGGTGACAAGGCGCTTGCGCGCGCAATTCAGCAAGCAAAGGAAAGCAAGATCACCGTTGTAGTGATTACGCAAAAGCCGACTCTGTTGAATGTTGTCGACAAGATCATGCTGCTGACCGATGGGCGCGTGGCGCTGTTCGGGCAGCGCGAACAGGTGCTGGAACAGCTCAACGGGCCGCGCCAGCAACCGCCCGAAATACAGGGCAAGGGGGATTAAGCGATGAACGACGTGGCACGCACCGATGAAGGCGGTCTTTGGTACTCTGAGGTTCCGCGCTCGATCACCAAATTCATCGTGATTGGCTTTATCATGCTTATTGTCTGTTTTGGCGGCTTTGGCGTCTGGTCCTTCCGTGCACCTCTGGCCGCTGCAGTCATCGCGCAAGGCAGCTTTGTCGCGACCGGCCGCAACAAGATCGTGCAGCATTTGGAAGGCGGTATCATCGAGAACATTCTGGTCTCGGAAGGTGAATCTGTTCAAGCCGGACAGATCATGATGACTTTGGATCAGACCTCGGCCGAGGCGAGTGAACGCGAATTATTCATTCGCAAACTTCGCCTTCAAGCCATGACCGAACGGTTGCTGGCTGAGCATAGCGAACAGGAAACCCTCGTGTTTTCGCCCGGATTGATCGAAGCATCGGACGACGTCGAGGTCATGACGATCCTCGACAATCAGAAACTCAGCTTTGATGTATCGCGCAAGACACTGCTGAACGATATTGCTTTGCTGCAGCGCAACATGGAGGCGTTGAAAATTCGTGCGTCAGGATTTGAAGCACAATTGGTCAGCATGGAAAGGCGATCAGAGATTCTCGAGGAAGAATACGAGACCAAATATTCGTTGTTTGAAAAAGGATTAGTGCGCAAAGGTGATCTGAACACGATCCGCCGGGTGCAGGCCGAAGCCGAAGGTCAACTGGCGCGTTTGCGCGCAGAAACGGCTGAGGTAAACCAGATGCTGCTGAAGTATGAAGAGCAGATTCTGCGCACCCGCTCAGCCTACCGCGAGGCTGCGCTGGACGAGTTGGGCGTTATTGAAGCCGATCTTGAAAGTGTGCGTGAAAAAGCCCGTCAGGCCCGTAGCGTTCTGGCCCGTGCCGTTGTGCGTGCTCCGGTGACAGGCACAGTGGTGCGACTTCATCACCACACGCCGGGCGGGGTGATCGAAACTGGCGAACAGATTGCTGAGATTCTGCCCGCCGATGCGCCATTGATCATCGAAGCGCAGATCCCGCGTACCGAGATCGACAGCGTGGTCACCGGGCAGATCGCGACGGTGCGCCTAGTCGCGCTCAATCAACGGACAACCCCAGTGCTTGAGGGCGAGGTCTATTACGTCTCGGCTGACTCGCTTGTCGAGGATTCTGCCGGTATGCCGCAAGAGGTCTATCTGGCGCGCATTTCTCTGACCACGGAAGAGATGGGTCGCGTGCGGGGCTTCGTGCCGACACCCGGAATGCCCGCCGAGATCATGATCCAGACCGAGGAACGCACCTTTGCGGCCTATATCGCCAAGCCGGTGGTTGACAGTATGTCGCGTGCTTTCCGCGAACATTAAGCGCCTGAGTGTCTACACCTTCAATTTTCTGCATGTTAGCCTTTCACGGATTCATTTCCTGGAGGGGCGCAAATGCCATTGACGGTCAAAGACATGATGCAAGCTGCAAACGCGGTGGTTGAGCGTATCGATGCCAGCCGGGCCAAAGAACTGATCGGGCAGGGTGCCTTGTTGTTGGATATTCGCGATGCGCCTGAACTTGAAAGGACAGGGCGCGCGGTCGGCTCGCATCATATCCCGCGCGGGATGTTGGAGTTTCGAGCCGATCCCGAGCTGCCTTCCCATGACGCGGAACTGCGCAAGGACCGGGTGATCATCCTGCATTGTGCATCGGGTGGCAGGGCGGCGCTGGCTGGGAAACTGCTTAAGGATATGGGGTATTTACACGTCTACAATCTGGGCGGGTTTGCGGATTGGGTGAATGGCGGCGGCGAGGCGACCGGGCCAATGGATCGCGGGATGTAGCTACATATCTGACCCAAATCAAAGTCACACATATTCCGTTGCTGTAATGTAAAGGCCAGAAGCTTAAACACAGGATACTGGCCATGATACGCCTAGCAGCCACGCTTTATTCTTTGATCGCCACAGCCATCGCGGGTTCTGCCGTGATTGCGGTCCTAGCGGTTGGAATGGTGACCTGGATGGCCATCGTTTCCGCCGCAGCAGCAGGGGCGGTTGTTGCCGCGCCGGTGTCGTGGCTGGTGGCAAAACGCCTGTATCAAGGCGCTTGATTAAGCGTTAAAGAAGGTCCTGACTGCAGCTTCGAATTCGCGGGGTTTCTCGGCGTGCAGCCAGTGCCCCGCACCGGGAATTTTGGCGAAGCGAGCTGCAGGAAACAGGGTGCGAATCTGCTCTCGGTGTTCGGGCTGCACATAATCTGATGCTGCGCCGGACAGGAACAGAGCAGGGCCGTCCCAATGGGTCGAAATCTCGGGGAAGCCCATGATCTTTGGCATTTCGCTGGCCAGTACATCTAGGTTCAGCCGCCAGCGGCCTCCCTCAACATCCAAAGACTGCGTAAAAAAGCTCTGCAGCGCCTTTTCGACGCCCAGATCGGCCAGCTGTGCTTCGACATCTGAACGACGCTGAACGCGGGACATATCGACCGCCCGCATTGCCTCGATGAATTGAATCTGGCTGTGGCTGTATGCCACTGGTGCGATGTCTGCGACGACCAGCTTGCGCACCAGCTCGCCATATTCCAGCGCCAGCACCATCGAAGCTTTTCCACCCATGGAATGCCCGACGATATCGGCGATGCCGCCAACGCTGTCGATGACCTTTGCCAGATCATGCGCCAATTCCGGGTAGCCATGCTGAGCATCCCAAAAGCTGTAGGCGTGATTGCGCATATCGACGGCGATCACCTGTCTTTCGTCCGACAGTCGCCGCGCAATGACTCCCCAGTTGCGCGCCGAACCATAGAGGCCATGCGCTATCAGCAGGGGCGGATGATCGGTCGGGTCGCCATGGATGATCGTATTCAGCATGCTTCTGTGATACGCGTCACCGCGCGGAACAACCAGCCCCATTGTCGCCGGTGTGACGCGCGGCTACATTGTCCCGTCAGGAGGCGCCAATGACACAGGAAATCGATATCCAGACCCGGATCGCAGAGACCATTCGGTTGCTGCGTAAAAAGCTTGGCGTGAAAGACAAGACCCTGATTGCCTCGGTCCGGCGCGCAAAGCGGCGTTTGCCGCGCAAGGTCTATAAACAGGCCTTGGTTCTGGCAGAGGCCGAGCAGATGGCCGAGCATCCCAAACTGCGGATGGTTTTGGATATGCCCCGGCTCGAAAAAGCGTCGGACGAGGTGCAAGGCCACCTGAACGCGATCAATCTGGCAGATCGACGTTGGGGATGGTTCCTGAGCTTTCTTGGTTCGCTTGCGTTGGGCCTGATCGTGTTGGCGGCGTTGGCTGTGTTCGTACTACGATGGCGCGGGTATATCTGACCGCTGCACGCCTCAAAGAAAAACGGCGCCGATGAGGGCGCCGTTTTCTGTTCTAAGACCCGTATTGGATCAGAGATTCGGATAAAGCGGGTAGCGCGCGCAAAGTTCGGCGACTTCGGCTTTAACTTTGGCTTCGACCGCACCGTTTCCGTCTTCGCCATTTGCGGCCAGACCGTCGACCACTTCGATGATCCAGTCTGCGATCTGGCGGAACTCGGCCTCACCAAAACCGCGGGTGGTTCCGGCGGGCGAGCCGAGACGGATACCGCTGGTGATCGTCGGCTTTTCGGGGTCGAACGGCACACCGTTCTTGTTGCAGGTGATATGTGCCCGCCCCAAAGCTTTCTCGGTTGCGTTGCCTTTAACGCCTTTGGGGCGCAGGTCGACAAGAACCACATGGGTATCGGTGCCGTGGGTCACAGTGTCCAGGCCACCCTTGATCAGCTGATCTGAAAGGGCCTGCGCATTCACAACGACCTGCTTGATATAGTCCTTGAACTCAGGACGCAGTGCCTCGCCAAAGGCAACGGCCTTGCCAGCAATCACATGCATCAGTGGGCCACCCTGAATGCCCGGGAAGATGGCCGAGTTTACCTTTTTGGCAATCGCTTCATCATTGGTCAGGATCATGCCGCCGCGCGGGCCGCGCAGGGTTTTATGCGTGGTGGTGGTGGCCACATGCGCATGCGGGAAGGGCGAAGGGTGCGCGCCTGCGGCAACCAGACCGGCGATATGGGCCATGTCCACATGCAGATAGGCGCCGACCATATCGGCGATTTCACGCATGCGGGCAAAATCGATGACGCGCGGGATGGCCGAGCCTCCGGCGATGATCAGCTTGGGGTTATGTTCCTTTGCCAGCACTTCGATCTGATCATAGTCGATCAGGTTGTCCTGCTTGCGCACGCCATAATGTACCGCGTTGAACCACTTGCCCGACTGGTTCGGCGCCGCACCATGGGTCAGGTGACCACCTGCATCCAGCGACATTCCTAGAATGGTGTCACCGGGCTTGATCAGCGCCTGAAATACACCTTGGTTCGCCTGCGATCCCGAATTCGGTTGGACGTTGGCAAACTCACACCCAAACAACTGCTTGGCACGGTCGATAGCCAGGTTCTCGGCAATGTCGACGAACTGACAACCGCCATAGTACCGGCGGCCCGGATAACCTTCGGCATATTTGTTGGTCATGACCGAGCCCTGCGCCTCCATCACGGCGGCAGAGACGATGTTCTCCGAGGCGATCAGTTCGATCTCGTCGCGCTGGCGGCCCAATTCAGATGTGATCGAGCCGAACAGCTCGGGGTCACGATCCGCGAGGGACTGGGTGAAAAATCCGTTGTCACGAAGATTGGCGTTCATGTGCGCTCCGCATGGCTGGGGTGTATCTGGCGGATTTCCTATCGGAAACGACGTGTGTCAGAAAGGTTGTAAAGCGACGAAATGGCCCTCTATGGCGTCAACTCTGGCCTATTGCGGAAAGGTATGTTTGTTTCGGAACCAAATGTGCAGCACTGGAAACTATAAAACATGACAAAGAGAATCGCCTTTCTGGCCAGCGATGCCAAGGTTGCGCAGACCGCCCGGGATGCGCTTGTCGCGCGCTACGGAAATGCAGCGCCGAGAGACGCAGATGTTGTGGTGGCGCTGGGTGGTGATGGCTTCATGCTTCAGACGTTGCAGGGCGTCCAGCACTTGGACAAGCCGGTTTACGGAATGAATCGCGGTACCATCGGGTTTCTGATGAACGAATATGCCGAAGTTGATCTGATGGCCCGGCTAGCAGAGGCAGAGGAAGAAGTCATCAATCCACTGGCGATGACTGCAATTGACCAGGCGGGCCAAAAGCACCAAGCACTTGCAATCAACGAGATTTCGCTGCTTCGCGCGGGGCCGCAGGCAGCGCGGCTGCGGATCAGCGTGGATGGGCGGGTACGTATGGCCGAACTCGTGTGTGATGGTGCATTGCTTGCCACGCCGGCGGGTTCAACCGCATATAACTATTCCGCTCACGGACCCATTGTACCCATTGGCGCGGACGTTCTGGCATTGACGCCAATCGCCGCGTTTCGCCCCCGGCGGTGGCGTGGCGCCTTGCTGCCGAAAGTTGCGAAAGTCAGATTCGATGTGATCGAGGCTGACAAACGCCCGGTTATCGTTGCGGCCGACTCCATATCGTTTCCGGATATCGATTGGGTCGAGATCAGGTCTGAGATTGCGATCCAGCATCGTATTTTATTTGACCCTGGCCACGGCCTGGAAGAACGGTTGATCTCTGAACAATTTACTTAAATCTCAGCGTGTTGATCATTTTTCCACCGCTTGTGTGAACCAGTTCACATGCAACGCGATAAGGGTTTGCTAACTTCAAGATGCCCGGAGAACACGCCGAGGTGGAAGTGAGTGGCCATCTAAAGGTGTTTTCGAATGGTTGCGCAGTTTTCGCGCTGGCGAGGGTGGGTGGTGCTACGCTCGTCATCTTAATCCGGGCATATTTTAGTATGCGGACCCCGGGACAAAATCCCGGGGTCTATTTCATTTGTGAGGCCTGAGTGACGATGTCTCAGGTTTGCGCGCTCATTCGATCCCACAGAATCGGAGCCATCTGCCCCACACGCGCTTCGATCGCGACCGCTGCATCCACCGCCATATCCTCACACCAGCGTCGAGCAGCAATCTGAACATTGATCGGTTGCGGCCCATTCGGCAATTCGGCCAAGCGTGCGGGAACGCTGGCGGCGGGCAGCCCGAGGAAATTCATCGCATAAGAATAGACCGCGCATCCTAACACCTCATGAACGCCTTCCGCACCTTCGGTATCGCGATCAGGTTTAAAGAACGGCTGCGGCAGGAATGGAGACAGGACCAAAGGATATTTCTGCATGAATAGCGACCATTGGCGCGCATAATGGCTGCGTTGCGCCAACGCCTGAATCAGTTCGTCGCCTATGATAGGAGGAAACTCCTGAAAATAAACCTCGAAAATATCACGAATGGTTTGAGACCCGGCTGCCTCGATATCGTTTTTCATCAACGTCAGCACTTCACCCATCAGCGCGCGATAGCCGATGCGCCCGCATTCGAACACATCCGGCGGATCAATGTCTTCAACTATATATCCGGCATCTACCAGCGCCTCCCGAGCAGTACTTAGCGCTTTGTCCACTTCGGGGTGCAAAGCGTATTCGAACGTATTTTTGGTGAACGCAACTTTGATTGGGACGTCCGGCCCCGCGCCGCGCCAAGGCATTGGCACATGGAAGGGGTCGCGGGCGTCCGGGGCGATCAGGATGGGCATCGAAAGGTGCAAGTCCTTTGCGCTTCTTGTGATCAAGCCCTGTACCGACATCGATTGTGCCAGCATCCCGCGTTCTGCATTCTGGCTGGGGTTCCAGGCCGGTACGCGGCCCAGCCCCGGTTTCACTGTAACCGCACCATTGGCTGCAGCAGGGAACCGCAAGCTACCTCCGATATCGTTGCCATGAGCCAGTGCGCCGATGCCCGCCATGACCGCAGCCCCCGCGCCCCCGGACGACCCACCGGGCGAGATATGGCGGCCCCAAGGATTGTGCGTGCGCCCATGAAGTGGATTATCCGTGTCAGCGCGGAACGAGAATTCGGGCGTGTTGGTCCGCCCGATGACAATGGCCCCCGCATTGTGCAAGTTTGAAACCACCGGGGCGTCATCAGGGGCAATGACATCCTTCAAGGCAACCACACCATTTGTTGTGGCATGGTTCTTCTGGTCGACATTCACTTTGATGGTCACCGGTACGCCGTGCAGCGGCCCAACCGAGGCACCTTTGCGGCGCGCCTGATCAAGCGCAGATGCACGCTCTAACGCTTCTGTGCCCAGATCGTCCACGACAGCATTCAGCGAGGGATTTACCTGATGCATCCGCTCCAATGCATCACTGATCACCTCTTCTGCGCTCAACTCGCCAGCTTGGGTCAGCGCAGCCAATTCTGTTGCATCAAAACGCCAGATATCGCCCTGTGTCATGCTCGTCCTCCTCACCTCAAACTGAGGTGAGGAGGACCCAATGACAAGCCCCGCAATCGCAAAACGGATCCAACCTTCATCTGGCCAAAAATATCTCGGAGCGCGAGGCAGAGCCTCGCACACGCGCGACAGCGCAAATCGGTTGCGCCGTAAGGCGCTCCGCTTGATCGTACCGTGAAATTACTGCGCGTAGCCGATAGTTTGCAGGGCCACCGTGATCTCGTCCAGAATTGCTGGGTCATCGATTGTGGCAGGCATTTTATACGCCTTGCCATCCGCGATCGACACCATCGTACCACGCAGGATCTTGCCCGAGCGTGTCTTGGGCAGACGATCCACCACCACTGCTTTCTTGAACGCAGCGACTGGGCCGATTTTGTCACGAACCATCTGGACCACATCGGTTACCACCTCCGCGTGATTCCGATCGGAACCGGCATTCAGACACAGGAAACCGACAGGCATCTGGCCTTTCAGTTGATCAGATACCCCAATGACAGCGCATTCTGCCACATCGGGGTGAGCGGCCAACACCTCTTCCATCCCGCCCGTCGAAAGTCGGTGCCCGGCGACGTTGATCACGTCATCGGTACGGGCCATGATATAGAGATACCCATCTTCGTCGATCATGCCCGCATCACCGGTTTCGTAATAGCCGGGAAAATGCTCAAGGTAGGATTTTCTGAAGCGCGCCTCGGCATTCCACAGGTTTGGCAATGTGCCTGGCGGAAGCGGGAGCTTGACTGCGATCGCGCCCAACTCGCCCGGTTTCATAGGATGGCCGCCCTCGTCCAGAATCTGAACGTCATAGCCCGGCATAGGCTTGGCAGGTGATCCCAGCTTGACCGGAAGCTCTTCGATTCCGAGCGGGTTGCCAGCGATGGTCCAGCCAGTTTCGGTTTGCCACCAATGATCGATGACCGGAACTTTCAGCGCATCCTGCGCCCAGATGATCGTATCTGGATCAGCCCTCTCTCCTGCAAGATACAGAGCCTTAAGGCAGGATAGATCGTAATTCGCCATCAATTCTGCGCTTGGGTCTTCGCGTTTTACGGCACGAATGGCGGTTGGGGCGGTGAAGAAGCTTTTGACCTTGTGTTCGGATATCACGCGCCAGAAAGTTCCGGCGTCAGGTGTTCCGACGGGCTTGCCTTCAAAAACAATCGTCGTGTTGCCGTGGATCAGCGGGGCATAACAGATATAGGAATGGCCAACGACCCAGCCGACATCCGAAGCCGCCCAGAACACATCTCCAGGATCGACATTGTAGATGTTTTTCATCGTCCAGTTCAGTGCGACCAGATGGCCGGCAGTCGGGCGCACGACGCCTTTGGGCGCACCAGTGGTGCCGGATGTATAGAGGATATAGGCTGGATCATTGCCGCTGACTGGTACACATTCTGCGGGCTCGGTACCGTATTGGAAACCGTGCCAGTTGACGTCGCGCCCATCGATTAGTTGTGCGACTTCCTGCTCGCGCTGGAATATTACGCAAAATTCGGGTTTGTGGGCGGCCAGATCGATCGCGCCATCCAGCAGAGGTTTGTAGTGCACAACGCGTCCCGGCTCCATCCCGCATGAGGCAGCGATGATCGCCTTGGGTTTCGCATCGTCGATACGTACGGCCAGTTCGTTGCTGGCAAAGCCGCCGAATACCACTGAATGCACTGCTCCTAGCCGGGCGCAAGCCAGCATTGCCTCCAGCGCTTCAGGGATCATAGGCATGTAGATGATGACGCGGTCACCTTTCTCAATACCTTTTGCACGGAGCGCGCCAGCCAGATTAGCAACCCGATTGCGTAACTCGACGTATGAGATTTCGCGTTTGGTATGAGTAATGGGGCTGTCATAGATGATCGCGGTTTGCTCACCACGACCATTTTCCACATGGCGATCAACGGCGTTCCAGCACGTATTCACCTTGGCATCACTGAACCATTCGTAAAGAGGCGCATTGTCGTCAAACAGAGCTTTGCTGGGCGCTTGAACCCAATCGATCCCCTTGGCTGCATCCATCCAGAATGCTTCGGGGTCGTTCTTCCAGCTCTCGTAGACGTCCTGATATGCCATGATGGCCTCCTCCCAAATTCCTTGAGCTATGTGTTAGGCATCGTGGATGTTTCGAGCAAGCGATGCGCATAACGGCGCGTCAGTTTATCGCAAAATCTTTGCAGAACCTTGCAGTTTGGCTTGCAAATTTTTGCAAATCCTCTGATCTGAGCAGATTTCTGAGTGTCACACGCAAAGATTTGCAAATCTGCAAATTTATTGCTGCAAATGTTCTGGCGCTAACAGAATCAAACCGGACACCTAATCTGGTGCCCGGTCATGTATACGTAATGATATAGGCGCTGGGCTTATCCGTAGTGCGCGACTGGCGTACCTGCGATGGCCGCCATGTTCAGCAGTCCCCTGGCCGTAATCGAGGGCGTTACGATATGCGCCTTGTTTCCCATTCCCATGAGGATTGGACCTACCTCAAGCCCGTCCGCTTTCATCTTCAGGATATTGCGCACACCGCTTGCCGCATCCGCATGGGCGAAGATCAGGACATTTGCAGAGCCTTCCAAACGCGAGTTCGGGAAGATACGTGCACGCAATTCAGGATCCAAAGCCAGATCAAGGTTCATCTCGCCTTCATAGCTGAAGTCGCGTGGCTCGGAATCGAGAATCTCAAGCGCAGCCCGCAGCCGCTTGCCTGATCCCTCGGCCTGATTGCCGAATTGCGATTGCGAACAAAATGCGATCTTGGGTTCCAACCCGAACCGCCGCACGTGACGAGCAGCTCCAATGGTGGATTCGGCAAGTTCTTCTGGTGTCGGCAATTGTCTTACATGCGTGTCTGCAATGAACAGAGGGCCATCTTCCAGAATCATCAGCGAAAGCGCGCCATGCGGGCGCAAATCGCCATCATCCAGAACCTGTTCGACATAGTTAAGATGCCAGCGATACTCACCAAAAGTGCCACAGATCATGCTGTCCGCCTCGCCGCGATGCACCATGATTGCTGCAATGGCGGTGTTGTTGGTGCGCATGATGGCCTTGGCCAGATCCGGAGTGACCCCCCGACGCTGCATTATTTGATGGTACGAATTCCAATAATCGTAGTAACGGGGATCGTCCTGAGGGTTCACGATTTGAAAATCCTGCCCCGGTCGTACTGTCAGGCCTAGCCTTTCGCACCGTGCGCTGATCACGTCCGGTCGCCCGATCAGGATCGGGGTTTCCGTGGTTTCTTCCAATATCGCTTGCGCAGCCCTTAAAACACGTTCGTCTTCGCCTTCTGCGAAGACAATTCTACGCGATGCAACGGCTGCGGCTTCGAACACTGGCCGCATCAGCAGCGCAGATTTGAACACGGTCTGGTTCAGGCGTTCTTTATAGGCTTCGAGGTCATCAATGGGTCGTTTTGCGACCCCGCTCTTCATAGCCGCCTGTGCTACCGATGAGGAAACGACCCCCACGAGGCGCGGGTCGAAGGGTTTTGGGATCAGGTAATCTGGCCCAAATGTCAGTTGCTCACCCTTGTAGGCCGCTGCGGCTTCGGCACTGGTCGTCGCGCGCGCCATGTCGGCGATGCCGTCGACGCATGCGATCTGCATCTCGTCATTGATTTCAGTCGCGCCGACGTCCAGAGCACCCCGGAAGATGAATGGGAAGCACAAGACGTTGTTCACCTGGTTGGGGAAATCGCTGCGACCGGTCGCGATGATCGCGTCGGGGGCAACCTCGCGCGCCGCCTGCGGCAGGATTTCAGGGGTCGGGTTGGCCAGCGCAAAGATGATCGGAGCCTTGGCCATCTTCTCGACCATCTCGGGCTTAAGGACATTTGGCCCGCTCAGCCCCAAAAACAGATCGGCATCCCCGATCACATCATCCAGAGTGCGTAGATCGGTTTTCTGTGCAAATTGGTCTTTGTGCGGATTCATATCTTCGGCGCGGCCTTCATAGACCAGCCCGTGAATGTCGCACAGCCAGATATTCTCGCGTTTGACGCCGAGCTTAACCAACATGCTGAGGCAGGCGATACCGGCAGCGCCACCGCCGGTCGAAACAACTTTGATATCCTCGAAACTTTTCCGCGCCACATGCAGTGCGTTCTTGGCTGCGGCACCAACGACGATGGCGGTGCCGTGCTGATCGTCGTGAAAAACCGGGATGTTCATTCGTTCACGGCACAGTTTTTCGACAATAAAACAATCAGGTGCCTTGATGTCTTCAAGGTTAATCGCGCCAAAGGTGGGTTCTAAGGCGCAGACGATATCCGCCAACTTTTCGGGGTCGGGCTGATCTACTTCGATATCAAAGCAATCGATGCCTGCGAACTTTTTGAACAGGACAGCCTTGCCCTCCATCACCGGCTTCGAGGCCAACGCACCGATATTGCCAAGACCCAGGACTGCCGTGCCGTTTGAGACAACCGCAACAAGGTTGCCGCGTGCTGTGTATTTCTCGGCATTGGCGGCGTTGTCTTTGATCTCAAGGCTGGCTTCGGCGACGCCCGGCGAGTAAGCCCGCGCAAGGTCACGACCATTTGCCATCGGTTTGATGGCCTTGATTTCAAGCTTTCCGGGCTTTGGATAGGCATGATAGTCAAGCGCGGCCTGTCTCAGGTTCGGTGTGTCAGACATCGGCAATTCTACTCCGTTCCAGAATTTGTTTGATGGTTAAACCATTTCGCAGCGCTTGGCTATGTCGCCTCGGTATGCGGTCGAATTCAGACCTCGCGGATATGTTAACGAGATGCCGGTTGAGATTTGCTGCATCGTTTTTATGTACGGCCAATTCTAGGAAACTTGACCTAAACCGGAAGCGGCGAACCTCATCATGAGCAATGAAGACAAAACTTCTGCAGATGTGCATATTGCGAACCCTTCAATCCGGTTTGGTGCCAATCAGGTTGTCATCTTTGCTACGCTTGTTTCGGCGGTTTCATTTCTTTGTGTGGTTATGATTTGGCCCCAAGCGGCAGCAGCTTTCAACCAGGAAGGTGGGTTGATTGAGACGACATCAGCCACTGCGTTACTGGTTTCCGGGCTGGTCGCGTTAGTGCGTTACCGAGGTATCTCGCGACTGTACATTGCGCTAGTCTGCCTGCTGTTGGCCGAGCGCGAATTGGAAGCGGAGGTATACACAGAAGGCAGCGCGCCGTTCGTGGTGCTAAGCTGGATCGATTTAGTGCTTGATGTGACCGCAGTAAGGATCGTTTTGGCTGCGATCGTCATTGGTGGTTTGCTTTGGCATGGGGTTCCGAACGGAATTAGGGCACTTAAGATGCGCGCGCCCTTTTTGATGGTTTTCGTCTTGGCCGGAGGTGTTGCAGTGCTGGCTCAGCTTCTTGAAGAAATCAGCGGATTGTTCGGCGGATACATTACGGTGGCGATGGTTACACGCCTGTTTGTGATGGAAGAAACGCTGGAGATGTACTTTTCGATTGGCATTTTGGCTGCTGTTCTGATCGGATGGCCAAAATCCAAATCCGAAGAGAAACAGAATGACCAGCAATACCGGCGACTCCCTCACGCGCGCTGAAATCCGCCTGCCAACACAGGAACTGCGCAACGATATCCCGTTCTATACCAAGGTGTTGGGGATGCGGATGGATATGATCTATCCGGCAGATGACCCTCGGGTTGCTGTGTTCTCCGGCCACGGTCTGCGTCTGCGGGTCGAGAAAGACGCACCCGAAGCGGCGGGAACGCTGCGCATCCTGACACACGATCCAGATGGTTTTGCCGAGGGGCAACGCAGCCTTGTTGCGCCGAACGGCACCCGGATCGAGATTGATGAGTTGAACCCGCCGCTGGTCATGCCGGACACGGTCCACTCATTTGTTGTCCGCAGGCTCAAGGATCAGGCGCCGTGGATCATAGGGCGGGCAGGGATGCACTATCGCGATCTCGTGCCGGATCGGCTGGGCGGGTCGATCATCGCCAGCCATATCCGCATTCCCGATGGCGGCCCTGTGCCGGATATGGTGCATTTTCACAAAGTCGGGTTTCAGCTGATCTTCTGCATCCACGGCTGGGTCGATGTGGTCTACGAAGATCAGGGCGAAAAGATGCGCCTGACGGCGGGCGATTGCTTTATCCAGCCGCCCGAAATCCGCCACCGTGTGCTTGAAGCCTCGGACAACGTGCAAGTGATCGAGATTGGTGTCCCGGCTGAGCATGTCACTGAAATTGATCATGAGATGGAACTGCCCACCCCGCATTTCCGTCCGGATCGGGAATGGGATGGGCAGCGGTTCGTTTACAATCAGGCCAATGATGCCGACTGGGTGCCATTCCGTTTGCCCGGTTACATCTGCCGTGACACGACGATTGCCGAGAATACCAAAGGCGTGGCAGGCGTTCAGGTCGTGCGCCGGGGCGAGGGTAACCCTCAATGGGCCAGCCACGACACCGACATACACTTTACCTTCGTGATAACCGGCAAGGTGACACTTGAGGGTGAAGGGCGCGAGCCCTATCCGTTGGAACAGGGCGATGCCTTCGTCATCCCGCCGGGAATGCGAACGCGGCTGTCGGAGCCCTCGCAGGATGTGGAACTGCTTGAGGTGACTTTGCCGGGGACCTTCAACACGACGTTGGGTTAGGGCCATGAAGAAGTGGAAAATGGCGTCAAGGGGGCTTCAATTCCCCCGTCGCTTTCCAGTAGGGTATGATATTCTGACCAGATGATCAAAAATTGGGATTCGCCATGTCTTTGAAAGATGCAGCTTTGGCCGTTCGGGAAAATGCCCACGCGCCTTATTCGAATTTCAAGGTCGGGGCGGCGATCCGGTCCAGTTCAGGTGTGATCTATTTTGGCTGCAATGTCGAAAATATTGCTTACCCCGAAGGTACGTGCGCCGAGGCCGGGGCAATCGCGGCAATGGTCGCCGCTGGTGAAAAAGAACTGACCGAGGTCTACGTGGTCGCCAGCAGCCCGCAGCCGGTGCCCCCATGTGGTGGATGCCGTCAGAAACTGGCCGAATTCGGCAATGGGGATGTGGTCGTTACAATGGCGACGGTTGATGGTCTGGAAACCAAAACCACGATTGCCGATCTATTGCCCGGTGCGTTCGACGCGTCGCATATGGAGGATGTCTGACTTCATGGATGCGCGCTCGATCATCGCCAAACTTCGCCGTCAGGAGGTGCCATCTGGTGACGAACTAATGTGGTTCGCGCAAGGCCTGGCCGATGGTGGCGTCAGTGACGCGCAGGCCGGGGCCTTTGCGATGGCTGTCTGTATGGGCGGTCTGGGGGCCAATGGGCGGGCTGATCTGACTGTTGCCATGCGCGACAGCGGCGAGGTGCTGACGTGGGATTTGGACGGGCCGGTGGTCGATAAGCATTCGACCGGTGGGATCGGCGATTGCGTCAGCCTGCTGCTTGCCCCGGCTTTGGCGGAATGCGGGGCGTATGTGCCGATGATCTCGGGGCGTGGTCTGGGCCATACCGGGGGCACTCTGGACAAGCTCGAGGCCATACCGGGAGTGACCACTCAGATCGGTCAGGCGCGACTGACGCAAGTGCTGAAAGACACAGGGGCAGCCATCGTGGGGGCAACGGGCCAGATCGCCCCTGCGGACAAGCGGCTGTATGCGGTGCGCGATGTGACGGCGACGGTGGAGAGCCTTGACCTGATTACGGCATCAATACTGTCCAAGAAGCTGGCGGCGAGCCCGGATGCGTTGGTTCTGGACGTTAAGGTGGGCAGCGGCGCGTTCATGAAGACGCTGGATGAGGCACGCAATTTGGCACAGGCCTTGACCGAAACGGCTAATGCCGCTGGTTGCCGTACATCCGCAGTGATCACCGACATGAGTCAGCCCCTTGCGTCCGCGCTGGGCAATGCGCTGGAAGTGGCCGAGGTGATGAAAGCTTTGACCAGCGGGCAGGGATCACCTTTGGCGGAAATCTCGGCCGAGTTGGGGGGCGTTCTCATGGCGGATGCAGGTATGTGCGCTTCGGCAGAGGAAGGGAGCGCCAGAATAACCCAAGTGATCCGCGACGGCCGTGCAGCCGAACGGTTCGGACGCATGATGGCTGCCGTGGGTGGACCGGTGCATTTCGTTGACACATGGGATCGGTTTTTGCCGGAGGCCAATGTGATCCGGGAAGTTCACGCTCCGCATGGCGGATATATCTCGTCTATTGATGGCGAGGCGCTGGGCCTCGCAGTCGTGGCCCTAGGCGGTGGGCGCCAGATCGAGAGCGATGAGATTGATCCGGCGGTTGGCCTGTCGGGCATTCTGAGGGTCGGAGATAAGGTGACCAAAGGCGCTCCGTTGGCGGTTGTTCATGCGGGGCGCGAAGATGCAGCGCAACGGGCTGCCGCGGTGGTGCTAGATGCCATCGCGCTGAGTGACGAACCGGTAGCACAGCCGCCTCAAATCCATGAAAGGATCAGCGCATGAGCCGCGCTTTCCTTGTGGTAATGGACTCGGTTGGTATCGGCGGCGCGCCGGATGCCGATCAGTTTTACAACGGCACCAAACCCGATACAGGCGCGAATACATTGGCCCACATAGCACAAGCTTGTGCCGAGGGGCGTGCGGAAGAAGGGCGGAGCGGACCGTTGCAACTGCCCAACCTGGATGCCATGGGGCTTGGGGCGGCGACCCGTCTGGCCTCGGGCGCACCGACGCCGGGCCTTGAGGCCGCGCCGACGGGCTTGTGGGGTTGCGCACGTGAATATTCTCCGGGAAAGGATACGCCATCAGGGCATTGGGAACTGGCGGGTTTACCTGTGCCATGGGACTGGCGTTATTTCCCGGATCGCCAGCCAGCGTTTCCCGAAACGCTAAGCAAGGCTGCCGCCGAGGTAGCGGGGACCGACGGAATATTAGGCGACTGCCATGCCTCGGGGACGACGATCATCTCAGAACTGGGGGCCGAGCATATACGTACCGGCTGGCCGATCTGCTACACGTCTGCCGATAGCGTATTCCAGATTGCCGCGCATGAAGACAGCTTTGGGCTCGACCGACTGCTGGATATGTGCCGCTCACTGGCGCCTCGATTGCACGAGATGAAAGTGGGCCGCGTTATCGCCCGACCGTTTGTCGGAACGCCCGAAAAGGGGTTCACCCGGACAACCAACCGCAAGGATTTTGCCATCGTTCCGCCAGAACCCGTTCTGACGAATTGGGCACAGGATGCCGGTCGCCGTGTGCATGCGGTGGGCAAGATTGGCGATATATTCTCAATGCAGGGGATCGACACGCTGCGAAAGGGTTCGGACGCAGAGTTGATGCGTCACCTGTCGGACCTCGTTGATGAGGCGGAAGAGGGCAGCCTGACCTTTGCAAACTTTGTCGAGTTCGACAGTCTGTATGGCCATCGGCGCGATATCAGCGGCTATGCCCGTGCGCTGGAATGGTTCGATCGTGAAATTGGCGCGATCCTACAAAAACTGCGCCCCGGTGATCTGATGCTATTGACCGCAGACCACGGCAACGACCCCAGTTGGAGCGGCACTGACCACACCCGTGAACAAGTGCCCGTGCTGATCGCAGGGCAGGGCACGGGCGAGATCGGTCCCGTGAACTTTGCCGATATCGCCGCCAGTATCGCGCACCACCTGAACATACCGGCGCAAGGGCCGGGAAGGACTTTTATATGACAGTCGCTGACCTGCCTAAGATCGAATTACATTTGCACCATGAAGGCGCCGCTCCGCCTAGCTTCATACGCCAACTGGCCCATGAGAAACGAGTGGACCTGAGCGGGATATTCAAACCCGACGGCTCTTATGATTTCCGCGACTTTGCCCATTTCCTTAGCGTTTATGAGGCTGCGTGCGAGGTGCTGAAAACGCCCGAAGATTTCCGCCGCCTGACACTGGCCATTCTGGAAGAGAGCGCCGCGAATGGTGTGGTGTATTCCGAAACATTCCTTAGCCCGGATTTCTGCGGCGGTGGCGATTTGCATGCATGGAAGGATTACCTGACTGCGATTCAGGACGCCGCAGACGAGGCCGAGCGCAAATTCGGGATCACCCTGCGTGGTGTCATCACTTGCGTGCGCCATTTTGGACCCGAGCAAGCCAAGGCCAGCGCCCATTGTGCGGCTGAAACTGCAGGTGACTGGATTACCGGATTTGGTATGGGCGGCAACGAATCCGTCGGAATGCAGGGCGATTTCAAATGGGCCTTTGATTGCGCGCGCGAGGCTGGGTTGCGATTGACGACCCATGCCGGTGAATTTGGCGGTCCTGAGAGTGTTCGGGATGCCGTCCGTGATCTGGGGGTCGAGCGCGTAGGCCATGGCGTCCGCGCCATCGAAGACCCGGATCTTGTTTACGAGTTAGTTGACCGGGGCATAACGCTTGAGGTCTGCCCGGGTTCAAACGTGGTACTGGGCCTATTTCCTGATTTTGCCGCCCATCCCATCGCGAAATTGCGTGATGCAGGCGTCAACGTCACGGTATCCACTGACGATCCGCCGTTTTTTCATACCACGATGCGGCGCGAATATGAGATGCTGAATGCAGCGTTCGGCTGGCAAGCCGAAGATTTTGCTGCCTTGAATGAAACAGCCCTGAACGCGGCCTTTTGCGATGAAGAGACCCGCGCGCGGGTCAAGAAAAGACTGGAGACATCATGAGCGATCACCTGACCGTCGTCGACCACCCATTGGTGCAGCACAAATTGACGCTCATGCGGGACAAAGGCACCTCAACCGCTGTGTTCCGGCAGTTGCTGCGCGAGATCACGCTTTTGCTGGCTTATGAGGTCACCCGCGAGATGCCGCTGACCACCCGCCATATCGAAACCCCGATGGAAGAAATGGACGCACCCATTCTGGCGGGCAAGAAATTGGCGCTGGTATCGATCCTGCGGGCCGGAAACGGGATGTTGGACGGCGTGCTGGAGCTGATCCCCTCTGCCCGAGTGGGGTTCGTGGGGCTTTATCGGGATGAAGAGACGCTGAAGCCAGTCCAATACTATTTCAAAGCTCCCGAGGGTTTGACGGACCGTTTGGTCATTGCTGTTGATCCGATGCTGGCAACCGGCAACAGCTCGGCTGCGGCCATTGATTTGCTGAAAGAGCAGGGGGCAAAAGATATCCGCTTTCTGTGCCTGCTGGCTGCCCCCGAGGGCGTCGCGCGCATGAAAGAGGCGCACCCGGATGTCAAAATCGTCACGGCCGCGCTGGATCGTGAACTGAACTCAAAGGGTTACATTATGCCTGGACTAGGTGACGCCGGGGATCGGATGTTCGGGACCAAATAGGTGCTATTGCCCGCAGATATTCTGTAGCCGGACCCAATCGCGGTCGGGCAGTACCTGTTCCAAAGTACGACCCGCCATCGGATCGGCTTCTATCAATCCAAGAACGGACTCGCCTGTGATATCAAGCGCATAGGCGTATGGGGTCGAGGGCAGTGCGGTCTGTGCAAAAACCGCGAGCAGCACGTCATCGCTTAGCTGCGGCTGTGGACCGGATAGAACCTGCTCGGTGTAGGTGTCCACGATCTCGGGCGTCAATTCGCCGGTGGTCAGCAACCGAAATGCGGCACTCGGGCCAGTACGGTCCAACAGATCGTCCAGCGGTTCCTGCTGAGTTGCCCGCGCGCGCGCGGCTATGATGTATCCGGCGGCAACGGCTGGGTCTTCGTGATCTTCGACCAGTGCCCGGTTTAGCAGTACGGTTCCACCCGGCAGGCTCAGGCTGTCAGGCAGACCTGCTGGTAGGATCACGATTTGGCGGACACCGGTGCGGCGCGCCAGCTGATCCAGCGACGCTTGCGCATCAGGCGAAGAGCAAGCCTTGCCTGATACCCTTTCGATCCGCTGCAGGATTGCATCGCCGATTTCTTGTTGCTTGACCTCTGGCACTACCGAAACAACATGGCGCTGCAATGCACTGGGTAGCCAGAACAAAAGCACCGCCAAAACCGCCAGCACAACCCCTGCAACGCTGAGCCAACGCAGCCGTCCGGGATGTGGTCTGGCACGGTCGATGGCGCGCTGCAGCCGGTCAATTGCTTCGATCATTGTGGTTTCAGATTCTGCAAGTTCCAGTGTTTCGCCGGGATCGCCGTCGGGATTGAATATTGCAGGGTAGGTTCCGGGGTTTTGTCGCTCTAGCGCCGCCAGCGACCAATGGGTCAGCGCGCTGTCATTGAAGTCAGAAATCGTCAGAGTGGCTTCACCAATCGATACGACTACTTCGCGCCGTTGCTCATCGGGCGAGGGACGCCACAGACCGGTGGCTTCGATCCGCTGGTACTGTTTGAGTGCGGTCATCGGGTAATGCTGCTCGAATATTATTTTGCGCCAAGCTTAGCATGGCGAAAACCAGCGGCGCAAACCTGTTGCGCAGTGTTTGTGAAATGTGCTGAGTGTGCCGGGTAAGTTTCGGCCAGAACGGGCTGATTAAGGGCAGAGGCGCGGATGCAGTCACAACAACAAACCCATTCAATCATGGCGTCGTTGCTGATGGTTGCGGCCATGTCCATTATCGGCGTGATCGACAATTTCGTGATCCGCGTGGCCGAGAGCGTGGGGCTATGGCAGTTTCACCTAAGTCGCGCCTTACTGATGCTGCCGCTGATCGCGGTGTTGTCGATATTGGGTATGGGCACCTTGAGGCCCCGGCGGATTGGTGTCGTCGCGGTGCGCAGCGTGTTGATCACGCTGGCAATGCTTTTCTATTTCAGCGCGCTGGCATTGATGCCCATCGCTCAGGCGCTTGCCGGGTTATTCACATCGCCGATATTCGTGCTGTTGATTTCGGCCCTTTTGTTGAAGCAGCGCATAGGTCCCTGGCGGATCGTGGCTGTTTTATTGGGGTTTTCGGGAATTCTGTGCGTATTGCAGCCGGACCCGACATCATTTGACGTAAAGACGCTACTGCCAGTCGCTGGTGGCTTCTTTTACGCACTCAGCGCTGTTGTAACGCGTACCCACTGTTCGGACGAAAGCACTGTTGCGCTGCTTGCGGCGATGGTTGTCACGCTGGGGCTTGCAGGGGCAGTCGGACTGATCTGGCTTGCCCTGTATCCGGTTGGCGTGCCAGTCGGGCCGGATGGCTTCGCGATGCGCGGTTGGGTTTGGCCGATGCAAGACGCGTTGCCTTGGGTAGTGGTTCAGGCCGTGGGCTCAACAATTGCCGTTTTTATGCTGATCAAAGCCTATCAACTGGGTGAGCCATCATATGTCGCAGTCTTTGAATACTCGGTCATGATATTTGGCCCGCTCTTTGCCTGGGTGGCGTTTGGGCAGTCCGTCGGGCAGATGCAAATTATCGGTATTGGCATGATCGCCTCTGCCGGAGTGCTGCTTGGGTGGCGGGAGCGGCGGATATCCTCGCTACAGCAGGCGGCGCAGTAAGAACGGAATAGAATCGGCTTGTATCCGTCATAGTATCGTTTCGATTTGCAGATCAAAGCCCGTTCGGAATACTGATTTGTTTATTCAAAACCAGTAAATTGCGGCGAAACTGACCTAATTTGGCCTCAAATGTGGCAAAACTAAGTCCAATTGAGGCACAACTCTAAGACCTTCTGAGTTGTTTGAAGGTGCCAACAGGGGGACGGCACGTGTTAGAGTTAGTGAGTGTTTCGGGGTATTCGAAACGTGAAGTTAAAGGCCGACAGGCCTTTGTGGGACAGGCCGCATCAGCGCGTCGTGGGGGATTGCTGCACGGAACCAAAGTGTCCACAACAGGGGGCTGGAAACGGGTCGAAAGACTGGTTGCAGGTGATCTGGTGCGGACACGGGACCATGGGTTCAAAGAACTGAGGCGCGTTTGCGTCGACCGCATTGTTGTGGCTGGAGACGAGCGTCGGCCCGAGCATCTGCCGATCCTTGTGCCATCCCGAGCAGCTTATAATGGGCGCCCAGTCTGGCTGATGCCGGAACAGGGTATGGCATTGGATCAAGGCAAGCTTGGTGTTGGAATCGAGGGGGTCTCGATCATTCCAGCTCGAATGCTCAGCGGGGTGGGGCGTCTTGAATCCAGCACGCCTGCGCAGTCATTCGATGTCACGTCATTATTCTTTGACGAGGATGAGCTGGTTTTTATCGAGGGCGGATTTCAGGCTTATTGCCCGTCCGGTCGCATGAATACCGGGTCAAGTCGAAACCCTGAGGCCTATGAAGTCGCGGATGCTGAACACGCCGATCTTCTGATCGAGGCCGTGACCGGCAAAGGGAACCTTTCGGCTTTGACCAACCCGTTGGCCGCGTTACCTGCACCCATTCCGCAAGAACCGATTTTCCCGATTCGGCCTGCGTTGGGCGTACGTCGACCCGGGCGACCGGGGCGGCCCAATATGCCTGCGCTGTTCTTGCGGCCTGAATGGCAGCTGCAATAGTACGTGTATAAGAATAAAGCAGGCGCATGGGTTCATGCGCCTGCTTTGTCTGTTCAGGCGGCCTGTGCTTCGGGGTTGAAGCGGCCATAGAAGCTCTGACCTTTTTCCGCCATCTCGCGCAGCAGCGGCGGGCAGGTAAAGCGCTCACCATAGGCTTCGGTAAGTTGATCGCAGCGTTCGGCGGCGTAGGGCGTACCAATGATGTCCAACCAGCTGAGCGGGCCACCGGACCACGGCGCAAAGCCCCAGCCAAGTATCGCACCCACGTCGCCCTCGCGGATATCTTCCAGAACACCTTCTTCCAGCGCACGGACGGCTTCCAGAACCTGCGCGAACATCAGACGTTCCTGCACTTCGATCAGGTCGGGCTGGTTTGCGGCATGTGGGTATTTGTCCTGCAGGCCCTTCCAATACTCGACGCGTTTGCCCTTGTCGTCATAGTCGAAGAATCCTGCATTGGCCTTGCGACCCAGACGACCTTGTTCTTCCATCCAAAAGATCAGATCATCGCCCGGATTTTCCGGGTAAGCGTTGCCCATAGCTGCCTTAGTAGCGCGGGCGATCTTGGCCCCCAGGTCAATCGAGGTTTCGTCGTTCAGCTGAATGGGTCCTACGGGGAAGCCCAACTGACGCGCCGCATTGTCGATCAGAACAGGGCTGACGCCTTCGGTGATCATCCGCAGACCTTCGTTGATGTACGGAATAATGCAGCGGTTGGCGTAGAAGAAGCGCGCGTCATTGACCACGATCGGTGTCTTGCGGATTTGGCGCACATAGTCCAGCGCCTTGGCGACAGCACGATCGCCGGTCTCCTTGCCTTTGATGATCTCGACCAAGAACATCTTCTCGACCGGTGAGAAGAAGTGGATGCCAATGAATTGCTCGGGCCGTACGCTGGCCCTGGCCAGATCTGTGATCGGTAGGGTCGAGGTGTTCGACGCAAAGATGCAATCCTTGGGGATGATCGCCTCGACCTTCTTGGTCATTTCAGCCTTGACGCCGGGGTCTTCGAACACGGCTTCGATGATCAGGTCGCAGCCTTTCAGGTGCTCCAGATCGGGCGTGGCGGTAATGCGGTCCAACAGGGCTTCTTTCTTCTCAGCCGTCGCTTTGCCGCGCTTGATCCCTTTATCCATGTAGCTTTCGCTATAGGCTTTGCCCTTGTCGGCAGCCGCCTGATCGCGGTCGATCAGAACGACCTCCATCCCGGCCTGTGCCGAGACTAGCGCGATACCAGCCCCCATCATGCCGGCACCCAGAACGCCGATCTTCTTGACCCGCTGATCGGGCACGTCCTTGGGCCGCACTGCGCCTTTCTCCAGCGCCTCCTTGTTCAGAAACAGCGACCGGATCATCGCTGACGAAGACGGGTTCATGAGCACGTTGGTGAACCAGCGCGCCTCAATCTTCAAGGCGGTGTCAAAGTCAACCAATGCGCCTTCGTAGATTGAACTCAACAGAGCCTTGGCCGCTGGGAAGGCACCTTGAGTCTTGCCGTTCACCATGGCGCTTGCGCCGACGAAGGTCATGAAACCTGCGGGGTGGTAGGGTGCGCCGCCGGGCATCTTGTAGCCCTTGGCATCCCACGGCTTTACCAGATCAGCTTCCTTGGCGTTCAGTACCCATTCCTTGGCCGCCGCAACCGGATCATCCGCCACCGCGTCGATCAGTTGTGCGCCTTTGGCCTTCTTCGGGTCCATCATCTTGCCTTCAAGCAAGACGGGTGCCGCTGCCATTGCGCCGACCATACGGCTGTAGCGCATGGTGCCGCCTCCACCGGGGAAGATACCCAACAGAATCTCAGGCAGGCCGATCTTGGATTTCGGATTGCTGGTCATCACACGGTGATGACAGGCCAATGCGATCTCGGTCCCGATCCCTGCGCAGGTGCCGTTGATGGCACAGGCGACCGGCTTGCCGCCTTTTTTGGACTTGGGGTCCATGCCTGCCAGTTCCAGCCGACGCAGGATGTTATGGCCACTCATGACGAAATCGAACAGTGCCTGCGCGGGTTCGTCGCCGGCCTCCTGTCGGATCGTGGCGAGCGTGCTCAAGTCCATGCCGCCTGCAAACGACCCTTCTTTTCCACTGGTGATAACGATGCCCTTGATCTCATCATCCGCCAGCGCCTGATCGATCAGATCACCGACCAGAGTGAAGGCCTCGCGCGACAGGACGTTCATGGATTTGCCGGGAACGTCCCAGGTGATGAAGGCGACGCCATCGGCGTCTTTGCTGAGGGTGAAATCAGTCATTGTCATCTCCAATTTGGTCAGCCGTCAGCGGGCTGCCATCCTTGCGAGTGAAAGAGAATCCGTTCTCATCATCTTTCACCATCATGTCTATATCGCTGTAATAGCCGGTCTCGGTCGGGGTCCGGGTGCCCACCACCAGAAAGGTTACGGGCGCGTCGGTTTTGTTCACAAGGTGATGGCCATTGGCCTCACCTGCAGGCCAAGCGGCACAGTCACCGGGCAGCATCTCATGCTCGCCATCATCATCGATCAGCATGCATTTGCCGCTGAGCATGATGGCAAACTCGTCCTGCTCCATGTGGTAATGGCGCAGCGAGGATAGCCCCGAGGGTTCCAAACGTACGATGTTGACCCCGTATTGGGTCAGCCCGCCTGCATCTCCGACGCGCTGGACAAAACGACCCGCGGTGGCCTCGGCTAACTTGCCGGGATAAGATGAACCGCCTTTGAACGGTATCTGAGAAAGATCCAGTTTGGGCATCAGACGCGCTCGATAATTGTTGCCGCACCCATACCGGATGCGATGCAGAGTGTGGCCAGACCGGTTTCCTTGTCCTGACGCTCCAGCTCGTCCAGCAGCGTGCCGATAATCATCGCGCCGGTTGCACCCAGCGGGTGACCCATCGCGATCGAGCCGCCGTTCACGTTCACCAGCGCCGGATCGACGTCGAACGCCTGCTGGAAGCGCAGCACGACCGAGGCGAAGGCTTCGTTCACTTCGAAAAGGTCAAGATCGCCGATTTTCATTCCGTTGTCGGCCAGAATTTTCTCAGTCACCGGAACCGGACCGGTCAGCATTATGGTCGGATCAGTGCCGATCTTGGCAGTTGCTTTGATGCGCGCGCGCGGCTTCAGGCCGTATTTCTCGCCGAACTCCTTATTGCCGATCAGCACAGCCGCCGCACCGTCGACGATGCCCGAGCTGTTGCCCGCGTGGTGGATGTGGTTGATCCGCTCAAGATGCGGGTATTTGATCATCGCAACCTTGTCGAAGCCCGGCATTTGTTCACCCATCATGGCAAAGGACGGGTTCAGCGCGCCGAGGCTCTGCATATCTGTTCCGGGGCGCATATATTCGTCGCGGTCCAGAATGGTCAGGCCGTTTTGATCTTTGATTGTGATGACCGATTTCTCGAACCGGTTGTCCTCCCACGCCGCTGCAGCGCGTTTCTGAGATTCAACGGCCAGCGCATCCGCGTCATCGCGGCTGAAACCATATTCGGTCGCGATAATATCTGCCGAGATACCCTGCGGCACAAAATAGGTTTCCATCGCCAAAGACGGGTCAACGGCAATCGCCGCACCGTCGCTACCCATGGCCACGCGGCCCATCATCTCGACACCGCCAGCGATATAGGCTTCTCCAGCGCCGCCTTTGACCTGGTTTGCAGCCAAGTTCACGGCTTCCATGCCCGAGGCGCAGAAACGGTTGATCGCCAGACCGGGGATCGATTCATCTAGATCCGAAGCCAGAACTGCCGAGCGCGCCAGACAGCCACCTTGCTCCATCACCTGCGTGACGTTGCCCCAGATCACATCCTCGACGGCGTGACCTTCCAGATTATTGCGCTCTTTCATTGCGTTCAGGGTCAGGGCGGACAGGCGCACCGAGGTTACCTCGTGCAGGCTGCCATCCTTGCGGCCCTTGCCGCGCGGCGTGCGCAGGGCATCATAGATATAAGCTTCGGTCATGGGGTCTTCTCCTTAAGCTCGATCCGACGGGTTGCCGGGCATCAGGTCGTAGGGGTGTTTCCAACCGGGCTGTTCGCTAAGGCGCGTCAGCCAGGCATCGATGTTGGGCCAGTCGGCGCGATCAAAGCCAAATGGTTCGGGATAATAGAGGTAGCCGCAGCAGCTGATATCAGCATTGGTCACGCCGTCATCAACGATCCAGTCGCGGCCTTCAAGATGGGCGTTCAGTGTCTGATAAGCAGCCTTGAGGCGACCCTGATTGAACGCGATCACATCCGGGT
This sequence comes from Ruegeria sp. AD5, assembly GCF_056542345.1. Taxonomy (NCBI): domain Bacteria; kingdom Pseudomonadati; phylum Pseudomonadota; class Alphaproteobacteria; order Rhodobacterales; family Roseobacteraceae; genus Ruegeria; species Ruegeria sp. AD5. The sequence goes on along the minus strand of NZ_JBQFZR010000001.1, from coordinate 72,088 downwards.
TGCGGTGCTTTTCGGGCAGGAAGTTAATCAGGAAACGGGTCAGCCCGGCCATCGAGCTAAGCTTGTGATTGTCCCACAGAACCCATCGGAAAATCTCGTAGTTCTGATCACGATCCTTGCCGCCGAATTTGCCGGACTTCTCGGTGACATAGGCCTGGATTGCCCCAGACTGACTGGTGCGAAAATCGCCATCGACCAGTACGGGTGCTTCGCCCATTTCGTTCACTTCGGCCCGGAATTCAGGGGTGCGCGTTGCGCCGTTGAAAAAGTCGACAAAGACCGCTTCCCACTCCAGACCTGACATCTCAAGCGCCAGAGCGGCTTTGTAGCTGTTTCCGCTTTCACCGAAGCAATGCAGTTTGATGGTCATTTGGGCGCCCCTCCCAAGGCATATTGCGCGTTCAGCGCTTTCTTGCGTCCAGTTCGGAGTTGAAGATGCGCAATCTGTGCGTCAGGTTCTCGTGATCAATCACGCTATTGAAATTCTCGAACAGGAACGACAAAGCCTCACCTTCATCCAATCCCGCCTCTCGCGCGAAACCGCGGAGTTTGCGATAGCCATCCTCGGTCATGGCGACGGGAAAGCGGCGGGTCAGGCGAAAGCGTTTTGGCATCTTGTCTCCTCCAAGGGTGGGTTCGGGCTACGACGCCCAAGCCCACACTGAGATCAGAAGTTCGCTGCGTCCAGCGCCATTACCGTGTCCGCTCCGGTTTGGATGCGCGCCAAATGCATGGCTGTCGCGGGCAAGCGACGGGCCATGTAGAAGCGACCGGTATTGATCTTGGTCTCGTAGAACTCTTTGTCCGAGGCGCCACCATCCAGCGCTTCGCGAGCGGCTTTCGCCATCTGAGCCCACATCAGGCCCAGGCAAACATGACCAAACATGTGCATGAAGTCATACGAACCGGACAGCGCGTTGTTAGGGTTCTTCATGCCTTCCTGCATGAAATACATGCCAGCGGCCTGCAGGTCCTTGGACGCGGCCTTCAGCGGTTCGATGAACGCTTTGTCATAAGCTTCATCCTTGCCGGCATTTTCCTTGCAGAAGGTTTTAACCATCTCAAAGAACGCCATGACATGCTTGCCGCCATCCTGCGCCAGCTTCCGGCCAACAAGATCCAACGCCTGAACGCCGTTTGCCCCTTCGTAGATCATCGCGATGCGGGCGTCGCGGGTGTATTGCGACATGCCCCATTCTTCGATGTAGCCATGGCCGCCATAGACCTGCTGCGCCTGAACGGTCATGTCGTAACCTTCATCCGTCAGGAAGCCCTTGATGACCGGTGTCAGCAGCGAGATCAGCCCGTCGGCATCCTTGTCACCCGAGCGGTGCGCCTTGTCGATCATGGTCGCGCCCCACAGGATGAACGCACGTGCGCCCTCGGTGAAGCTTTTCTGATCCATCAGGTTGCGACGGATGTCAGGGTGCACGATCAGCGGATCGGCCGGGCCATCCGGGTTCTTCACACCTGTTACGTCGCGGCCCTGCAGGCGGTCTTTGGCGTATTCGACGGCGTTTTGATACGCTGCCTCGGCCTGAGACAGGCCTTGCATGCCCACACCCAGACGCGCTTCGTTCATCATCGTGAACATGGCGCGCATGCCTTTGTGTTCGTCGCCCAGCAGCCAGCCGGTGGCCTCGTCATAGTTCATGACGCAGGTCGAATTGCCGTGGATGCCCATCTTTTCCTCGATCTTGCCGACCGAAACACCATTACGCTCGCCAGGAGTACCGTCTTCGTTCACGATAAACTTCGGGACAATAAACAGCGACACACCTTTGATGCCCTCGGGTCCGCCTGGAATTTTGGCCAGCACCAGGTGAATGATGTTGTCGGCCATGTCGTGATCGCCCGCCGAGATAAAGATTTTCTGACCGGAAATCTTGTAGCTACCGTCGCCCTGAGGTACCGCCTTGGTGCGCATCAGGCCCAGATCGGTACCGCAATGCGGTTCGGTCAGGTTCATGGTGCCGGTCCATTCGCAGCTGACCATGTTGGGCAGGTACGTGTTCTTTTGCTCATCCGAACCATGCGCGAGGATTGCCGAGGCTGCGCCGTGGGTCAGGCCCTGATACATCACAAACGCCTGGTTCGCGCCCGAGAACATTTCGCCTACCGCAGTACCCATCACATAAGGCATGTTCTGGCCGCCATACTCTTCCGGCATGTCGAGGCCAGTCCAGCCGCCTTCTTTCATCTGCTCGAAGGCATCTTTGAAACCTGTTGGGGTGTACACAATCCCGTTTTCCAACCGGCACCCTTCGATGTCCCCAACCACGTTCAGCGGGTGCAACACATTGGTGGCAACTTTGCCCGCTTCTTCCAGAACCGCACCGGTAAACTCGGCCTCCAGTTCATCATAGCCGGGGATATCCGACTGCGAGACTTTCAGAACATCGTGCAGGATGAACTGCGTATCTTTGGTTGGCGCGTTATAGACGGGCATGTGAAGCTCCCTTAATTCATATGTCCGAAAGGCCGGGCTTATTCGGCGGCCTTCTTTTCCTGTTTCATCGAGGCGATAACCTTTTCGCCCCAGCGCAACTGCTCTTTCAGTTCGTCAATGGCCTGCGTCAGCTCTTCGCGGCGCGATTCCATGTCAGCAAGGCGTTCGCACGCGATTTCATAAGTGCGGGACATCTGGGTCAGCTGCTGGTCACCCACGTGGTACAGGTCCAGAAGCTGGCGGATCTCTTCGAGGCTGAAGCCAAAGCGCTTGCCGCGCAGGATCAGTTTCAGGCGTGCACGATCCCGTTTGGTGAACAAGCGCTTTTGGCCCTCGCGGATCGGAAACAAAAGCTCTTTGGCCTCGTAGAACCGCAATGTGCGGGGCGTGACATCATAGGTCTCGCACATTTCGCGGATGGTCAGCAGATCTTCGGTCATGGTTCAAACTCTCATCACTGGCGTCATGCAATCTGAGTTGCGCAGTCGATGAGCGTTTTACAACACACAAGTGACGTTTACGTAATGCGGACGCTGCGTCACAAAATAGTTGACGTAACATCCAGTCGCGTAAGCAGGGGTTTCGGCAATTTTCTTGCCGTAGGGGAAGGAGCTATTTCAGCAGGCCGACGGTCTGATCGCGCAATTGCTGAAGCGCATCCATTGCTTCATCCAACTGCGCGCGCTGCTGGCGCAGCTCTTCCATTTGACGATCGGCCATCTCGATAAAGGTCGCCATTTGCGCCTGATTGCCCTGATCTTCGTAGATCAGCAGCCACTGGCGAATCTCTTCCAAAGGAAATCCAAACTTTCGACCACGCATGATCAGTTTCATCCGGGCGCATTCACGAGGCCCGTAAAACCGCGACCTGCCTTCACGGTCAGGCTGCAGCAATTCGATGTACTCATAGTAGCGCAGGGTGCGTGGGGTCACGTCGAACTCGGCGCACATTTCTTTGAATGACAAACGGGTGTCGGACATTCCGGGTCTCCTTGGCAGCAACCTAGGGCGTCGCTGCGGCAAGCGCAACAGGTGGGCTTGCCCTTGGTGTAAACGCAGGCCCATAAAGGGGCAGGTACAAGGACAGGACCCAACCCCATGGTCGATAAGACAGTTTTAGCGCGGCAATTCATCGAGGCGATTCCGCACGCCAAGGCCTTGGGGCTTGATCTGACCCACATCGGAGAGGGTGAGGCTGAAATCTCGATGCCCTATAACGAGCAACTGATCGGCGACCCTCGGACTGGCGTGATCCATGGCGGGGCTGTGTCGGCCATGCTGGATACCTGTTGCGGTGCGGCAGTGATGAGCCACCCCTCGGCCCCGGGAGGAACCGCCACCATCGATCTGCGTATTGATTACATGCGGGCCGCAACGCCGGGTCAAAGTATCCGGACCCGCGCGACCTGCTATCACATCACGCGCAACGTGGCTTTTGTGCGGGCTACGGCGACGGATGATGACAGCGACCGTCCCGTTGCCACCGCTTCAGGTGCCTTCACCGTGGAGGGTCGCTAAGATGGCAAGACCTCGCCCAGAACCTATGCAGGTGGTCAAGCAACGCCGTGATGCCGCATTGACCGCGCTGGTCGAAGGTGTGCCGTATATTCGGTTCCTTAATATAACATTCGACCGGCGGGGGGACGAACTGACAGGCGTTCTGAATTTCGATGAGAAGTTGATCGGTAATCCTTTTCTACCCGCTATCCACGGTGGGGTGACAGCGGCGTTTCTGGAAGTCACTGCCGTTATCACGCTGAGTTGGGAACATATGTTTCCCAGGATTGAAAGCGGTGAGATCGGTGCGGAAGACATCTTGACTGACGTGAATATCCGCTTTCCCAAAACCATCGACTTCACGGTCGATTACCTGCGGTCGGGCCTGCCGCGAGACGCCTATGCGCGCGCTTTCATCAACCGCTCGGGTCGACGTTATGCCTCTGTCCGGGTCGAAGCCTGGCAAGACAATCACGCCAAACTCTTTGCGCAAGGTACGGGGCACTTCCTGATGCCGCAATCTCCGACATCGAAAGACTAAGGATGGAGGACGCCTCAGCGCCCATTACCCATCGGCGCGTGTTGAAAATCGCGTTGCCGATCGTGCTGTCGAACGCGACCGTACCGATCCTCGGGGCAGTGGATACCGGCGTTGTCGGTCAGATGGGGCAGGCCGCCCCCATCGGGGCTGTGGGTATGGGCGCGGTGATCTTGTCGGCGATCTACTGGATATTCGGCTTTCTGCGGATGGGCACCACCGGGCTGGCGGCACAGGCGCGTGGTGCAGGTGACACTGCAGAAACCGGAGCGTTGCTCATGCGAGGCTTGCTGCTGGGCGGAACAGCAGGATTGGTCTTCATTGCCGCGCAGGTTTGGGTATTCCTTGGAGCTTTTGCACTGTCGCCCGCCAGCGCCGAAGTCGAGTCTCTGACGCGCGCCTATCTGGAGATTCGCATCTGGGGCGCTCCGGCCACAATTGCCCTTTATGCGGTGACAGGCTGGCTGATCGCAGTCGAACGCACGCGAGGTGTATTCATCCTGCAGATATGGATGAATGGGCTGAATATAGCGCTGGATCTATGGTTTGTGCTTGGCCTGGGCTGGGGTGTCGAGGGCGTTGCCATCGCGACATTGATTGCCGAGTGGACGGGTCTTGCCCTGGGTTTGTGGCTTTGTGGTGATGCGTTTGGCGGCAAGCAGTGGCGGGATTGGCCGCGTATTTTTGATGCCGCACGGCTGCGCCGGATGATGCAGGTGAATGGCGATATCATGGTGCGCTCGGTTCTATTGACCGGGGCTTTCACCACGTTTTTGTTTGTCGGTTCCGATCTGGGCGACGTGAATTTGGCGGCCAATCAGGTGTTATTGCAGTTTCTCGAAATCACCGCGTTCGCTTTGGACGGATTTGCTTTCTCGGCTGAAGCTCTTGTCGGAGGAGCCGTCGGTGCTCGCGACCGCCGGAAGGTCCGGCGCGCGTCGGTTATGGCGTCTCAATGGGGCGTTGGCGGGGCCATCGGGCTTGGGCTGGTGTTTTACCTGGCAGGGCCCGCGCTGATCGATCTGATGTCGACATCGCCTGAAGTTCGTATGACGGCACGCGAGTATCTGCTCTGGGCTGCTCTGGCACCGATCATCGGAGTGGCAAGCTGGATGTTCGACGGTATCTATATCGGCGCCACCTGGACCCGCGATATGCGCAACGCGATGATCCAGTCAGTCGCGCTGTACGTGGTTGCGTTGTTCGTGCTGGTGCCAACGATGGGCAATCATGGGCTTTGGGCCGCGCTGATGGTGTTGAACATCGCACGGGGCCTTACACTTGGTTGGCGCTATCCGCGACTTGAGGCACAGATCGCCTAAAGCAAGTCCAGCAGGTTCTCGGGCGGGCGTCCGATAGCGGCTTTGTCGCCCGCGATGGCCAGCGGACGCTCGATCAGGATCGGGTGGTTGGCCATGGCCTGAACAAGCTCCTCATCGGGCGAGGTCTTGGCCAGACCAAGCTCTTTGAACGTTTTCTCTCCGGTGCGCATCATGCTGATCGCCGGGATATTCAGCTTGGCCAGAACCGTCCGGATTTCATCGGCCGAGGGCGCGTCTTCGAGGTATTTGCGCACCTCAGGATCTGCGCCGTTTTCCTGCAGCAACGCCAATCCAGCGCGGGATTTGGAACAGCGCGGATTGTGCCAATATTCAATCATAGCCAGTCCTCTCGTTTACTGCCCACCGCTTGCGCGACCGAATCGAAGCCGTCGCGCTGCAGCAGCGTGTCCAACCCCTGTGCGATGTCAGCGGCCAGGGAAATCCCGCCATAGACCATCGCCGTGTAGAACTGCACTGCGGACGCTCCGGCGCAGATCTTGGCATAGGCCTGTTCTGCCGTGCTGATGCCACCGACCCCGATCAGCGGGATATCTGCGCCCGTCAACTGGCTGAGCTGCGCCAGCACCCGCGTCGATTTCTCGAATAACGGCGCGCCGGACAGGCCTCCGGCCTGATCCTTGTGCGCACTGCGCAGGCCATCGCGCGACAGCGTGGTGTTGGTGGCGATCACCGCGTCCACGCCGGTTTCACGGGCGACAGCGGCGATATCCTGCAATTCGTGCTCAGTTAGATCCGGGGCGATCTTCAGGAATATCGGGATCGGGCGGGACAGGGCGTTTCGGGTTTCGATCACACCGCTCAGCAACGCGCTCAGCGCCGCTTTGCCCTGCAGGTCCCGCAGCTTTTCGGTATTAGGCGAGGACACGTTGACGGTGGCAAAGTCCAAATGCGCAGCGCAATGGGCAAGCACTTTTGCGAAGTCTCCGGGCCGATCATCACTGTCTTTGTTGGCCCCCAGGTTCAAACCGATCATCGCGTCCTTTGGACGCTGCGCCAGACGCGCGGCCATGACCTCCATTCCCTCGTTGTTGAAGCCAAAGCGGTTGATGGCGGCGCGATCTTCGGTCAGGCGGAACAAGCGCGGCTTAGGATTGCCGGGCTGCGGACGGGGTGTCACCGCCCCGACTTCGATAAACCCGAACCCGGCACGCGAAAGCGGCAACAGTGCTTCACCATTTTTGTCAAACCCTGCGGCCAGTCCGACCGGGTTGGGCAAATCCAGACCCGCGACTCGGGTCTTCAGCCGGTCCGATGTGACCGGCCCAGGCGTCGGTGCAAGCCCCGAGGTCAGGGCCTTGATCGAAAGCCCATGCGCGGTTTCCGGGTCAAGACGGTGCAGCGCAGCGAGCCCAAGTTTTTCGGTCAGTTTCATCCGAAGGAATCTCCACCCTCTGTCGGCGCGCAACGTATCAGGCGCGAGGTTTCAACGGCGGCCTGCCGGTGTATCACCGCGGCGCGATAGGCAGGGTCGGTCACCATCTCAAGAAATGCGTGGGCGGTGGGGTAGCGGGCGATGAACACAGCATCCCAAGCCTCATTTTGTGGACCGATCAGCATAGTCTGAAATGCGCCGCGCCAAAGGATCGACGCTCCTATGCGGGCGACGATAGGCGCGGTTTCAGACCCGTATTTGCCATAGGCCTGTGCGCCGGTCAGATGTGCGCCGGCCAGTGCGTGATCGGACGGATACTGAGCTGTTTCGCGAAACTTCACCAGATTGAGCATCTCGATAGGATGGTCTCGATCGAGGGCCTTAAACGCCTCGAACTGTTCGCGTTCGGGATCGATGAAGCGGGTCATTCCATCTCCTGCGGGAACTGGTGCGCCTGACCGTCAAAGGGCAGATCGCGTGACCAGACCACATCCGACATTTTAATCTGGCGGTAGAGATGGGGGAACAATGCGCCACCACGCGAAACCTCCCATTTCAGATCATCGCCCATTGCTTGGCTATCACAGGCCAAGAGGGTCAGGCCCTCGATCCCGGCAAAGTGCTTGGCAGCGGTTTCAGCGGCCTGTTCTGCGGTTGAGAAATGAACATATCCATCCGAAACATCAATCGGTGCACCATCCGAAGCCCCTTGTGCTTGCAGGTTTGCCCATTCATCGGCGCGGAAGATCTTGTAAATCAGCATGAAGTCCTGATGCCCCGCACGACGGGTAGAATCAAGCCGGATTTCCCCCTTTGACTCTTCGCCACGCAACGCGCACCATCGCGCAAAACAATCATAGGGAGTTTCACGATGTTCACCCGTTTTCTGGCTTCGGCTGCGGTATTGGGGCTAAGCGCCGGTATGGCGGCTGCCGAATACAAGCTTACGATTCTGCATACAAACGATTTCCACTCGCGCTTTGAGCCGATCAACAAGTACGACAGCGCCTGTGGCGACGAAGACAATGCCGAAGGCAAGTGCTTTGGTGGATCGGCGCGCCTTGTGACGGCAGTCGAAGAGGCCCGCGGACGGGCCGATAACTCGATCCTCGTTGATGGGGGCGACCAGTTCCAGGGCTCGCTGTTCTATACCTACTACAAGGGTAAGGTTGCGGCTGAGTTCATGAACAAGCTGGGCTATGACGCCATGACTGTGGGCAACCATGAATTCGACGATGGCCCTGAGGTGCTGCGCGGCTTCATCGACTCGGTCGATTTCCCGGTGCTGATGTCCAACGCCGATTATGCGGATGAGGAACTGCTGACCGACAAGATCAAGAAATCGGCTGTGATCGAAGTGGGCGGCGAAAAGATCGGTCTGATCGGACTGACACCGGAAGACACGCACGATATCGCGTCACCCGGTCCAAACATCACCTTCTCTGATCCAGTTCCTGCCGTTCAGGCTGAGGTCGACAAGCTGACCGGCGAAGGTGTGAACAAGATCATCGTTCTCAGCCACTCAGGCTATGGCGTCGATCAGCGCGTGGCGCAGGAGACCACGGGCGTTGACGTGATCGTGGGTGGGCATTCGAACACATATCTTTCGAACACATCCGACAAGGCCGCCGGGCCGTACCCGACCGTCATAAACGGGGTGCAGATCGTTCAGGCCTATGCCTATGGCAAGTTTCTGGGTGAATTGAATGTGACATTCGATGATGACGGAAATGTTGTATCCGCTGAGGGTGAACCGCTGATCATGGACAATGCGGTGACCGAGGATCAGGCCGCGCTGGACCGCATCGCCGAGCTGGCCGTTCCGCTGGATGAAATTCGCAACAAGGTTGTCGCGGAAGCGTCAGCTTCGATTGAAGGCGACCGTTCCGTTTGTCGCGTGCAGGAATGTGAAATGGGCAATCTTGTTGCGGATGCCATGTTGGCGCGGGTTGCCGATCAGGGCGCCCAGATTGCGATTGCGAACTCGGGTGGGCTGCGCGCCTCGATCGATCCGGGTGAGGTGACCATGGGTGAGGTGCTGACAGTACTGCCGTTCCAGAACACGCTCTCGACCTTCGAGATCAGCGGTCAGGGCGTGATCGATGCGCTTGAAAATGGGGTGAGCCAAGTTGAAGAGGTCAAAGGCCGCTTCCCTCAGGTGGCAGGAATGACATTTACCTGGGATCCATCGGTTGCCCCGAATGAGGGCCGGATTGTTGAGGTCATGGTCGCCAAGGATGGCGGTTTCGAAGCTATCGATCCCGCGGCGACATATCTGGTGGTGACAAACAACTATGTCCGCAATGGCGGCGATGGTTATTCTGTGTTCTCGGGTGATGACAAGAACGCCTATGATTTCGGGCCTGATCTGGCGGATGTTACGGCGGAATATCTGGCCGAGAACGCCCCGTATCAGCCTTATCTGGACGGGCGTATCAAACAGAAGTGATGTGACCGGAGAAGCAAAAAAAAGGCCGTCTCTCGGGGCGGCCTTTTTTTGGTCAATCGAACCTGTATTCGGGCCACAACGCCTGATCCAGCCCATCCAACATCGGCTGAATTTGATCCGCAACCTCTTGCCAGCCACCAATTGACCCGGTTGAGATTTTCTTGCGCACCTGATCGGTGCTGGCGGTGCGGACTTTCCTGGTATTTTTCTCAGGGGTCATCATCCGCTCATCCCAGTCGATACCGCAGAAGGCGGCGACTTGCTGGATACAGGTTTTGGGGTCGACTACCAGGTCCTCATATCGAACCGTTAGAATACGATCACCGAACAGCTTTTCCCAATGAGAAAGATAGCGCCGGTACAGGTTGGCTGAGTGGGCAATCGATTCAAGATTGGATGCATAGCGCATACCCGGTGAGTGAAAACGCCTGATCCATTTTGATAGCCCCACATCCCTTGGATCGCGCAACATGTTGATCACGCGGGCATTCGGGAACGCTGACATTATGAAGCCGAGCCGCTGATAGTTATGTGGCATCTTGTCAACGAATGCAGTCGAACTTTCGGGTAAGGGTGGCATCAGCCTGCGAAACTCTGCTGCACATTCAGCAGCTGCGTCTGCGTCAAATGGTTTGCCGCTCTCTCTGACCTTCTGGGATAATTCACCTGCAATCGTCAGCTCTCCGCAGCCGGCGATATCCGGTGCCGAACTAAGCATCATTTCCATCAGTGTTGTGCCTGATCGTGGCTGTCCGACCACGAATATCGGCTTGGGCCCATCGCTTACGCCTGCAGTCGCAGGGGGTGCATTCAGGGGAAAAAACGTGCTGATTTCTTTGAACCGTTTCTCTTCTTGCGTACTGTCATAGGGATTCACGTTGTGTTGAATGGCATTGGCCCGCGCAAAGTGGGGGAGCGCCGAAAACAGCCCATCACGTTTGGAGATCAAGTGCGCCTTTGCGAATTCAAGCACCGAGTTGGCGTGATCACTTTCTGAAATTGCGGTGTCGACAGCACGCGCAAGGCTCTCGGCATGGTCATTGTCCACCATTAGAGACATTTGGTAGAGTGCCGCCGCGCAAAACTTGTTTCTCTCGAGTACAGCGCGCAAAATGGTTTTTGAGCCCTCTTTGTCGCCCGTTTGATACAAGTCTACGGCTTTCGACAATGCGATTTTTTCATTTTCAGGTGCGATCCCATAAGCGCGGGCAATGTCCTGAGAGCTGTGATCGGAGAACCCGACCTCTCCGTAGGCGCGGGCCCGCAACCAAAGCAAATCTGCATTGTTAGGGTCTTTTTCCAGTTTGTTCGTCGTATGGTCGATGATCAGGCGCCAATTCTGTCCCTTGAGCTGAATTTCATCAATGACGCGGACCAGTTCTTTGTTATTCGGGAAGCGTTCAAGTTTCTGCTCGGCATAAGACAGCGCACGCGGAATTTGACCTGTCTGCATTAACGCGTTGGCGAGGTTTTCGACAAATTGAGCATCGTCCGGTTTCATTCGCGATGCTTCAGCGAAGTGTGGAATGGACTGCTTGTACCGCTTCATCTCGGTCAGGACAAAGCCTGCGATTGCTTGGTAATCGGCATCCTTGGGGTGTTTCTTGATGCCAAGCTGCGCTTTTTTCAAGGCCTGCGGCAACTTCCCTGTCTCCAGATCGGCCAATGCTTTGCTCTTGAGGGAATTTGCGGTCTGCTGTGCCATTTGTGCGCACGTCCCATGCCAATAAGAAACCAGTATCGATGGTTCATTACCCAAGCGAAGATGGTTTGCAATGGCTGTTCCGTATTATGGTCTGGTACCTTCAACAGCGGCTTGGGTTTTCTTCCGGCACCATGCGGGATAGACCGTTGATATGGTTTTGAAAGTCTCCAGCCTGCAGCAATTCTACAACCACACGTTTGATACGGTTATCGACGTGCGTAGCCCGGCTGAGTTCGCCGAAGACCATATGCCGGGCGCTATCAATCTGCCGGTTCTGAACAATGAAGAACGGGCACGGGTCGGTACTATCTACGTCCAGCAAAGCCCGTTTCTGGCCCGCAAGCTGGGTGCTGCGCTGGTGTTTCGCAACGCGGCAGGCCATATCGAGGATCACCTGAGCCATCATGAGGGCGACTGGAAACCGCTGGTCTATTGCTGGCGTGGCGGGCAGCGATCAGGATCATTTACCTGGATGTTGCAACAAATCGGCTGGCGCGCCGAGGTGGTTGAAGGCGGCTATCGCAGCTATCGCCGACTGGTAAAGCAGTTCCTCTATGATGAAGTGTTGCCATATCGATTAGTCGCGCTGGATGGTTATACCGGGACGGCCAAGACAGACCTGTTGGGCCATCTAAAGGCGCAAGGCGCGCAAGTGCTGGACCTTGAAGGGTTGGCCAATCACCGAGGCTCATTGTTGGGCGAAATGCCGGGTGGGCAACCCAGTCAGAAAGCCTTCGAATCCGCGCTCGCCGCTTCCTTGGGCGAGCTGGATGCAGCGCGTCCGGTGGTTGTTGAAGCAGAATCATCCAAGATCGGAAACCTGATCCTCCCGCCCAGCCTGTGGTCGGCCTTGTGTTCTGCACCTCGCATCCAGATCACAGCACCGATTGCTGCGCGCACCGCGTATCTGGTGTCTGCCTACGATGACATCCTGTCGGATAGCGAACGGCTACGTGATCGATTGTCTCCACTGCGCATTCATCGCGGTCATGAGGTTGTGGATGGTTGGCTGGAATTGATCAATGCCGGCGACAAGCGTGGACTGACACAGGCATTGATGGAACAGCATTACGACCCGGCCTATGCCAAATCGCGTAAGGCGCAGCGTGCCGAAGTGATCGCGCAGATTGAGGCACCGTCACTTGATGATACCGGGCTGTCGGCGACGGTGGCTCGGATTAAGAATGTTCTGCATCAGCTTTGAACACGCAGGCCCGTTGTCGCGTCGATGTAACCAATCAGGGTGGCAGGGTAACCGGCGGCGCGTAGTTCCGAGAATACTTGCTCGGCTTCGTTGGCATCGACGGCCGCCAAGAGACCTCCCGCAGTCTGAGGATCGAATAACAAATCCGCCTTGCCGCCGGTCGGAAGGCCTGGGGCGATGGCACGGTTGTCGGTGTAGATTGTAGATCGAATGCCCTGATCACTGAGCTCTGCCGCACCTTCCAGAGCTGGAATCGCGTCCAAAGACAGCGTTGCCCCGCAGCCTGACGCTTCACATATCCCATGCAAATGACCCGCCAGACCAAAACCGGTGACATCCGTCATCGCATGGGCATTTTTCAGGATGCGGGACGCCTCACCCTGCGGCTGTATCATTTGCGCGAAAGCTGCCACGACCCAGGCGCCTTCCGCCTTGCCCGCCATTTCGGCCGCCATCAAAACACCGCTGCCCAACGGCTTTGTCAGGATCAAAGCGTCATTAGGTTTTGCGCCACCCAGCGTGATCGGTTCAGCATCACAGAGCCCGGTCAGAGTGAACCCGATGGTCATTTCGTCACCCATTGAGCTATGGCCGCCGACGATCTTAGCCCCGGCTTGGTGCACGACGTCGCTGGCAATATGCATGATCTCAGCCATTGTGCGCTGCTGCAACTCAGCTGACATGCGCGGCAGGATGATCGTTGCTGTCGCAGCCTGCGGACGAGCGCCCATTGCCCAGATATCACCAAGCGCGTGGACAGCGGCGATACGCGTCATCAAGGCGGGATCGTTGGTGAAGCTGCGTAAGTGATCCGATGTCATAACCTGTCGCGTGCCACCGGTTAGCAGCACCGCCGCATCGTCACCGGGCAGGGGTGTAATGTCGGGCCTGTCGAGCTGCGGCAACTCCTGCAATGCGGCCTGCAAAGCGCCTCGACCCACCTTTGCACCACACCCGCCGCACATTGGTTTTTCTCCCAACGCCTCTTGCAGCCCTGCTGCGTGATGACGGGGCAATGCGGTGGTGGGCATTTGGGGCAGTTCACGGAACCGGTACATGAACTTCTGATCGATATGGTTTTTCCATTGCCACATGAGCGGCCCGCTGAATGATGTTCCCAATCGCTCGGCCAGTGCGGATTTTCCACCCAGAGAGATGAGTTTCAGGTAATCCTTCTGCGGCACGTAACGCCGCATATTCCCAGACCCTAGCGCGGCGCGCAAATTGTCATACAATATTGGTGCCTCGCGCACTGCGTAGACCCCTGCCTTGGGGCGCGGGTTCTCGGACAGATGGGCGCAATCTCCCGCGGCGAAAATCGCCGGATCGCTGGATTGCAGGGACGCGTTCACTTTGATGAAACCGTCATGCAGCGCGAGGCCGGTATTGGATATCCACTCATAGGGCCGCGCGCCTGCAGCACCGGTGATGAAATCGGCTGGTATCTGGCGACCGTCCGTTAGCTCGATTTCGCCCGCAGAAATCTTCTGGATTGATGTGTTTTCCAGAACTTCGATCCCCAGGTGCGCCATCGCCTGCCGGATGGTGGCGGATGCCTTCGGGACAGTCGCTGTCAGGGCCGTTGCACTGTCGATCAAAGTAACCTGCGCTTCACGTCCTTTGGAACGCAGTGCATGGGCCATCGCCATGACTAGCTCTACTCCCGCAACGCCACCACCGATCACGGCGACCGAGGCGCGGCCCGTCCCTGAAAGATAGCTTTGCCATTGCGCGGCGAAGAGGCCGAGCGGCTTGGCCGGAACGGCATGCTCGGCGAATCCCGGCAATGCTGGCATATCCGAGGTGATCCCGACATTGACCGAGGCCACATCAAACGCCACCGGCGGGCGTCCGGGCACATGGATTTGGCGTGTGTCCGGGTCGATACCTTCAACTGCGCCCAGTATCACCCGCGCACCGGCAAAGCGGGCCAGACGCACCAAATCAATATCAAGCTCCCACCGCTGATAGTGACCAGCGACAAATCCTGGCAACATGCCCGAATAGGGTGCGGTGGGACCGGGGTTTATCACCGTAACCCGCGCGCCGGACAGTGGTTTCATACCCCATTTGCGCAGCAGTAGCGCGTGCGTGTGTCCTCCGCCTATCAGAACCAGATCGCGGGTTAGGGGCAGCAGAGGTTTGTGCATAGGTCTCAGTTCGTACTGTGGTCCGGGACGTCCTCGACCTGTTCGACCGCGTGGGTGGCCCAAAGCTCATCCTCGCCTGCGTCTGGTAGATCACTGGGTTTTTCATGGCGATGAATGTGCCATTTGGCAATGAACAGGGCCGTGATCGGGGCCGTCAGGAACAGAAAGAGCGTGATCAACAACTCGTGCATCGACAGTTTGCCCTCAAGCAAAACCGAATGCGCGATCGAGGCCAGTAGGACGCCGCCCACGCCCAGCGTAGTTGCCTTGGTGGGTGCGTGCAGGCGGGACATGGGGTCTTTCAGCTTGATCATGCCGAATGATCCGACAAAGCCGAAAATGCCCGATACGATCAGGAAGAATGCGATGAGCAGTTCGAAGATAAAGGTCATGCCACGCTCATTCGATGATATTGCCACGCAGCATAAAGCGCGCATAAGCCACGGTTGAGACAAAGCCGAGCATGGCGATGATCATGGCGGATTCAAAGAAGATTTCGGTCTCGATACTCAAGCCGTAAAGGATAAGCAGAGCGATGGTGTTGATCACCATTGTATCTAGGGCCAGAACACGGGTACCGACACCGTCGGCAGTAATGATACGCCACAAGCACATCATGATCGCAGCGCCGAAGCAGGCAAAAGCAAAGTAGATCGCATAGGTGATCATTCGAAAATCTCCTTCAGGCGGCGCTCATAGCGTTGTTTGATCTGGTCGCGCACCTCTTCGGGGTTCGGTGCATCCAGACAATGAACCAGCAGGTAGTGCCCTTGTGCGGACAAATCGCAGCTGACGGTGCCGGGGGTCATGGTGATGGTTCCGGCCAGAACTGTGATGGCCTCGGGCGTGCGCAGTTCCAGCGGGACGCTGACAAAGCTTGGCTGGCGGTCTGCGTCGCGTTTGAACAGGATGATCCGGGCCACCGCGATATTGGCCATCACGATATCCCATAAGACAACCAACATGTATTCCGCCACCATCGGCCAATTGCGCAGTTTCGGGCGATCCGGCCAATAGGGCTGAGTGATAAACGGAATGATGATGCCCAGTAGCAGGCCAAAGACCACCGAGTTCAAAGACCCGGTGTTTGCCAGAAACACCCACACCAGTGTAAGTAGTGCGGTCAGATGGGGATGCGGAAATATACGGTGCAGAAGCTTCATCATTCTTCCCCTCCCAGCACGGCCGAAATGTAATCTTCCGGCGCGAACAGTTGCACGGCCGTGTTGCTGGCATATTGCAGCGCCGGACCTGCAAACAGTGTCAGCAGCACAAGTCCCAGAACCGCCCCGAACACCGAAGTAAAGGCGAGGCCCGGATAGGGCTCGGGCGCGGTTGGTAGGCCGGCTTCTTCGGTTGGCTCAGGCGTCACATTATGTTGGGCGTCGTGACTTTTCCAGAAGATCAGCGTTCCCGCGCGGGCCAGACCCACGATTGTGACGAACGACCCGATCAAGATCACGGCCCAGACCGCATTTGCATCGGGCGCGTCACGTGAGGCGTCCAGTACCAGCAGCTTGCCCACAAAGCCCGATAGTGGCGGCATGCCAGCCATCGCGATGGCGCCGACAAAGAACAGGGCTGAGATCAGACCGGATTGCGGCATCGGCGTCGAAGGGGCTATGGCTCCGCCACGGCGCTCCATTACCATGTCCGCGACAAGGAACAGCAGGGCTGTCGCCAGCGTCGAATGGAAGATATAGTAGAGCGCTGCCGCCGTCGCGGCCTCGCTAAACAACGAGATCGCAATCAGCAATGTGCCCATCGACGCGATGGCGCAAAAGGCCACCATTCGCGCGATATGTTGCGAGCCCAGAATGCCAATAGCGCCAACGGCCAATGTCAGCAGTGCTGCAGGTTGTAGCCAACTACCGACTAGCCCTTCGGTTGCGGCTACATCGGGCCCAAAGACCAGCGTATAGACCCGCAGGATCGAATAAGCACCGACTTTGGTCATGATCGCGAACAGCGCCGCAACGGGCAGCGGCGCATTTGCGTAGCTTGCAGGAAGCCAGAAATGCAGTGGCAACACTGCAGCCTTGATACAGAAAACCAGTAATAGCAAGACTGCTCCAACCCGCAGCAAGGCGGTGTCTTCGGGTGGGATATCGGCCACGCGAACGGCCAGATCAGCCATGTTGAGCGTGCCGGTCACAGCATAAATCGTGCCCAATGCAAACAGGAACAAGGTCGAGCCGAGCAGGTTATAGGCGACGTACTGAACACCGGCCTTCAACCGCACTGCGCCACCTGCATGCGTCATGAGGCCGTAAGAGGCAATCAGCAGGACCTCGAAAAACACAAAGAGGTTGAAGGCGTCGCCGGTCAGAAAAGCACCGCAGACACCCATTAGCTGAAAATGGAGTAGAGCATGGAAGTGTTTGCCTCTCTCATCCCAGCCAGAGCCGATGGCATAAAGGACAACCGGCAGGGCCAGCAGGGCCGTCAACAACACCATCATGGCCGAAAGTTTGTCCAACACCATTACGATGCCGAACGGTGCGGGCCAGTTGCCGAGCTCATAGACCTGAACCTCGCCACCCGATGCCTGGGCGGTAATGGTCAAGGCGATACCCAGCAATCCCACGACGCCGGCGACCGAGAAGATGCGTTGAAGGTCCAAATGATATCGCAACACCATAATGATAAACGGGGCCAGGATCGCGGGCAGGACGATCGGCGCGACGATCCAATGGTTCATGCGTCTTCTCCCGGCGCGTCCACGCTATCGCTTGCGCTCATATCGATATGGTCATCCTTCGAGGACAGATAGGCAGACAGCGAGATCATCACGATCACCGCCGTCATCCCGAATGAGATCACGATGGCCGTCAACACCAGCGCCTGCGGTAGCGGGTCGGTATAGGGGACATCTTCATATTTGTTCAGAACGGCAGGTGCGTTCAGCGCCAGCCGCCCGGTGGCGAATAGGAACACGTTCACCGCATAGGTGATCAGGGACAGGCCCAGAATGACTGGGAATGTACGGCGGCGCAGGATCAGAAATATCCCGGCGGCGGTCATGACGCCGACTGCAGAGGCTACGAGCGCTTCCATCAGGCCTGCTCCTTCTCGTTATCTTCATCCTGAGGGCTATCCCGCAGCGGGTTGATATCCATCGGGAATTCTTGTGCCATTCCCGGCTGCCAGGCGAACCGTGACAAGCTGTCAAGCGCCAGCATCACCGCCCCAAGCACAGCGAGGAACACGCCCGTGTCAAACAGGATGGCGGTGGCCCATTCGAATTCTTCTAGCGGGGGCCAGTGGATATAGCCGAAATCGCTGGTCAGGAACGGGCGTTCATTGAACCATGCGCCCAAACCGGTGGCAGCAGCGATCAATACGCCCCAGCCGATGGTGCCGTGATAATAGAATCTCTGCCGTTCAATCGCCCAGGTATAGCCGCTGGCCATGTACTGCATCAGGAAGGCGATCGCGACGATGAGGCCTGCGATGAAGCCGCCGCCGGGCTGGTTGTGGCCTCGGAAGAAGATATAGGCCCCGACCATTAATGCGATGGGCATCATCACGCGGGTGACGACCACCATCATCAATGGGTGAGAGTCACCCGACTGCGGCCAATGTGGTTTACGGTTTAGCAAGTAACTGCGCACGTTGGTGCTCAGCACTGCTTCGGTCAGGGCGTAGATGATCAGGGCTGCGATGCCCAGCACGATGATCTCGCCAAAGGTATCAAAACCCCGGAAGTCGACGAGGATCACGTTCACGACGTTGGTGCCACCGCCACCTTTGTACGAATTGGCCAGATGGAATTCCGAGATCGTTGGGAAAGCAAAATCCCGCATCATCAGCGCATAGATCAAAGCGCCTGAGCCGATCCCGGCAACCACCGAAATTGCCGCATCACGCCAACGCCGTGCCGCGCTGCTGTCCCAGGGTGTGTCGGTCGGCAGAAAGTTCAGCGACAACAACAGCAGGATCATCGTCACCACTTCGACCGAAATCTGTGTCAGCGCCAGATCGGGGGCAGAAAGGTAGTTGAATGCCATCGAAACGATCAGGCCAACCACCCCGATCAACACCAGTGACAGCAGACGGTTGCGGTGGAACCACATGATCGCCAGCGTCGCACCCACCAGACAGATCCAGCCGATGATCGGGATGACCTGAGCCTCAAGCGGTACGCGTGTTTCAACGCCAATGGTGCCGGTGGTGTAGGCGTAGTAGCCAAGCCCAACGACAAAAGCCACGAAGATGATCGCATACCGGCTGAGCACACCATTATGCAGTTCGTCCGTAATCCAGCGGCTGAGACGGGTCAGCGCGTCGATGATTGCCTCGAAGATCACCTTTGCCTCGGGCCGGGGCAGGGCGTTCCATATCTGGTCGCCGCGTTTGTGCAACGACAGCAGGAACAGGCCTCCCAGCGTCGCGACCACCGACATGTAAAGCGCAGGTGTAAAGCCGTGCCACAGTTTCAGCGAGTAATAAGGCAGCTTCTCGCCCCCGATCACCGCGCTGGAGACAACCGCGACAAGCGGGCCAACGATGGCTGCGGAATAAAGACCGATCAGGACAACCAGCACCACAAGGAACGCCGGCGCCAACCAAAGACCGACAGGCGGGTCATGCGGATGCGCGGGGTAATCGTCCCGCTCGGGCCCAAGGAAGACATGGCTGACAAAGCGAAAGGAGTAGGCCGCTGAAAATAGCGCAGCCAAAAGCGCCAAGCCGGGTACCAAGTAAGGCGAGTTAAGCCAAGTCGTGTGGACTGTCTCTTCCAGCATCATCTCTTTCGAGAGGAAACCATTCAGCGGTGGCAGACCGGCCATCGACAGGGCAGCGATTGTGCCGATAGTAAACGTGATCGGCATCAGATGCCGCAAACCACCCAGCCGTTTGACATCGCGTGTGCCGGTCTCGTGGTCCACGATCCCGGCGGTCATGAACAAGGCCGCCTTGAACGTCGCGTGGTTGATGATGTGGAAGACGGCTGCAACAGCGGCGATCGTCGTGCCAAAGCCCAGTAGCATCGTCACGAGACCCAGATGGGACACCGTCGAAAACGCCAACAGCGCCTTTAGGTCATCCTTGAACAGCGCAATCACGGCACCCAGCAGCATGGTGATCAAACCGGTAGTGGCGACGATGTAGAACCACGCATCCGTACCCGCCAGAACCGGCCACATCCGGGCCATCAGGAACAGGCCTGCCTTCACCATTGTGGCCGAGTGCAGATAGGCCGACACTGGCGTCGGAGCCGCCATCGCGTGCGGCAGCCAGAAATGGAACGGGAATTGCGCCGATTTGGTGAAACAGCCAAGCAAGATCAGGATCAGCGCAGGAAGGTAGTACGGCGAGGACTGGATCAGCTCTTTGTTCTGCAGAATGACACTCAGGTCATAAGATCCCACGATATTGCCGAGGATAAGCATCCCTGCGATCATCGCCAGCCCGCCCGAACCGGTCACGGCCAAAGCCATACGCGCGCCTTGACGACCCTCGGGCAGGTGCTTCCAATAACCAATCAGCAAGAATGAACTGAGCGACGTAAGTTCCCAGAATATTAGCAGAAGCAGGATATTGTCAGACAGAACAATTCCCACCATCGCGCCCTGAAACAGCAGCAGATAGGTATAGAACTGCCCCATCGGATCCTCGCGCGACAAGTAGAATCGTGCGTAGAGGATGATCAGAAGACCGATGCCCAGGATCAGCAGGGCGAACAAAAAACCCAGGCCGTCCAGCATGAAGTTCGCGTTTAGTCCAAGCCCGGGTATCCAGTCGAACCGCGCGGTCACAACATCACCGCGCATGACGCTGGGAATGTGGATCAGCAATCCCATCAACGCGAGGAAGGTGGTCAACCCAGCCGCTGATGCTGCTGCGTTTCGTCCTGCCCGGATCAGGAGGGCCGGAAAGACAGCTCCGAGGAAGGGAAGGGCCGCGATAAGGAATAGGGACAAGTGCGATACTCCGGTCTGTGCGGTCAATATGACTGAATTGCTAGGGATAATTTATTGACTGTTCGGAAATTGCAAGGTTCCGAAAGGTCCTAAAGCGCACATATTGGACGGGATCCACCTGTGTAACTATGACGCGAACTTGATCTGAGGGTTGGATTTCCTGAAAGCGTCGCGAATTGCCATATGATAATACCGATCTGACAATGCAGGAGAGTGCCGCATGGCAGAAGGGAAACGCCGAACCCGCAGATGGGTCCTATTGGGCGGAGGGGCCGCCATTGCAGCGGGTTTCGCAATCCGCGAATACCGGCTGATCCCGCAGGCCTATACTGGTGGTCAGATTGCGGCGGCCACAGCCCATCAACAGGCTCTCGACGGCGCGATCCATCTTATTGATATCCGAACTCCACGCGAATGGCGGGCGACCGGGGTCGCCGAAGCGGCCCATCCGCTCGACATGCGCCGTGAGGATTTCGTGCAGGCCTTGGACCATCTGCTCGGGGGGGACCGATCTGCACCTGTCGCACTGATCTGTGCACGCGGGGTGCGCTCGGCCCGATTAAGCAATCGACTGACCGAGGCTGGATTTACCAATATCATCGACGTGCCCGAGGGCATGCTGGGTTCGGCGGCCGGGCCCGGTTGGGTGCGGGCTGGGTTGCCTGTCAACGCTTATGAAGAGGAAACGGGATGAGTGTCAGACACTGGTTGGCCGCGTGCTTTGTTTTTGCCGGGCAACCCGGCCTTGCGGCTTGTGGCGATACCGAGGGGATGTGCGAAACCGCATCAGGCGGATATCACATCGAACTGCCGAAAGCGGAGAACCCTCCGCTGGTTGTGTTCCTGCACGGCTATGGCGGCAGCGCCACCGGTACGCTCAAGAACCGATCCATGGTCGAGCCACTGCTGGCGCGCGGCTACGCGGTGATGGCACCGGAAGGGTCCGAGAGAAACGGCCGAAAAAGCTGGAACTTCTTTCCCGGTTGGGAAGGTCGGGATGAACCCGCGTTTCTTCGTGAAGTAGTGCAGGACGCTGCCGACCGGTTTGATATCGACCCGGATCGCGTGGTGCTGGGCGGCTTCTCGGCTGGCGCGTTCATGGTTTATTACCTCGCCTGCGCTGCGCCGGATTCATTTTCTGCTTATGTCCCGGTTTCAGGCGGGTTCTGGCGGCCACATCCCGAAAGCTGTGATGGTCCGGTACGCATGTTCCACACCCATGGTTGGACGGACAATGTGGTACCGCTGGAGGGCCGCCTTTTGGGCGGAGGCCGTTTCCACCAGGGCGATATCTTTGCCGGATTGGAAATCTGGCGGGTCGCCAATGAGTGTGCCGATACCAAGCCCAGCGGGTTTTCTACCACGGGCCAGTTTATGCGTCGCAACTGGATGGGATGTGCCGAAGGTAGCGCCTTGGAATTTGCGCTGTTCCCGGGCGGCCATACCGTGCCAAACGGCTGGGCCGATATGATGGTAGACTGGTACGAGGGCCTGCCCGGCGGGTGATCATTCCGCCGGTGTGACCACGCCCTTGCCTTCGATCAATCGCTTCAACTCATCGCGATAGCGCCGGGCCGAGCGCGTAATTGCAGGCTCACTGACATCTTCGCGCATACCAACCATACGGCGCGCGGTGCCTGCCGATACGCCGCTGAGCGCGGACAGTGGGATCGCCAGTGCCAGGCTGATCGCAATCGGGGCCAGCCAGACCGAGACCAGACCGGCGAGGATGCCAACGCTAAGCGCGACGCCGATGATAGTCTCAAGGCTGTGGTACAGGATCAGCGTGCGCAGCCCGTAGCTGCCACCATCGCGCGCTTGCGGGGACCAGCCCTTTTGAATGCCCAACGCGGTGCGGAACACTGCAATCATCTGCTGCACCATAAGTATAGGGGCATAGAGGATCGACAGGATGACTTCGGACAGAAATGAAGTGAAGAATTTTCGCGTTCCGCCGAAATCGGAATAGCGCACACCGCTGAGGGGCAGGGCAGCGACGCCCAAAACCTTGGGCGCCAATAGCATCGCATACATCACCAGAATGATCAGCACATGGCGTGTTTCGGACATTTCTGGCCATTGCGGGAACAGCGGATTGTCCGGGCTGAAGTAATGCAGGACCGAGGCGTCCTTGCCCTGACCGATCAAGGCCCACATCACCAAAAGTGCGAACCATAGCGGCGACATCAGATATCCGACCGCACCGTGGAACATATGGAACCGCGAGACTGCGCGGAAGCCGGTCGAACCCAGCAGTTTCAGGTGCTGCAGGTTGCCCTGACACCAGCGGCGATCGCGCATTGCGTGGTCAATGAGGGTGGGGGGCGTTTCCTCATATGATCCGCGTATGCGCGGCAGAAAGCGCACGGCCCATCCTGCGCGGCGCAGCAATCCGGCCTCGACGAAATCGTGGCTCATGATCAGCTTGTCTTGTCCGTTGAGCGACCGCAACTTGGGCAGACCTGCGCTAGAAGCAAATGCACAGGTGCGAATGATGGCGTTGTGGCCCCAATAATTGCCTTCTTGCCCGCACCAGCGCGCGAGGCCTTCGGCAAAGGCGATACCATAGACGCCGTTGGCAAACTGCTGCATCCGGGCAAAGACCGATTGCGCGCCAATCAGCTGCGGATAGCTTTGGATCAGGCCTGCGCCGGGATCGCGGGCCAAAGCATCGGTCAGGCGCGAGATCGCGCGACCCGTCATCAGGCTGTCGGCATCCAGCACCAACATCGCATCCCAGTCCGCGCCCCAGCGGCTGACCCAATCGGCAATATTACCGACCTTGCGATCCGTATTCTGGGGGCGGCGGCGGTAATAGAGTTCAAGCCCCGGTGCCAGCGTGGTCCGCAACGCCTCAACGCTGGCCTGTTCCTGCGCGGCGATCTCGGGGTCGCGCGTGTCGGATAAAATGAACATGGCATAGTGGTGCTGACCACCGCGTTTCTGCAGGTCTTCCAGCATCGTACGGGCGTTCCCCAGCACGTTCCACGGCACTTCGTTATAGACAGGCGTCAACAGCGCCACGCGCAACGGTTGCGAGCGTCCTTCACGCTTTGGCTGCTCTTGCCGGGACAGCGAGACCATGCCCAGCAGTACGGTGCAGACCGTGAAGGAAATCCAGAAGAAATTGAACGAGATTAGCGTCAGCAGGATACCTTCGACCAGATTGATCCCTTCGGCGCTGAACCAGTCGGACATGACCCAGAGCAGACCCAAAGCCGCCGCCATGGCAGGTGAGAAGACCAGCGCGCGCCAAAACCCGACAGAGGGATTTCGACCCCCGGCAGGTACCTGCGCATCGCGGAATCCCTGCGCAAAGTTCTGGGCCGGCATCGCTAGAGGGGCCTCGGGCGGCATGATATGAAGATCGCGGTTCATATGGTCCAACGGTAAAGCCAGACTTCAGAGGCTGGTTGTTTGTCTTTCAGCAACTGCGCGCGCAGTTCCACGTGGTTGCGTTCGCCTGGTTCGAATGAGAACGCCAGCCGCAACCCGCCCGTGTCTGGGTTACGCTGCAGAACGCCTTCTGAAGTTTCGGCATGGGGCGAGTCGACAAACACCGTGATGGCCTCGGGATCGTCAAGCAGCTCACTGCCTTCGAAATCAATCACAGCCAAACGGCCCTCGCCGAACGTGTTGTCGCCCATCGCGGTGTTGATCACGCGGGCCATAGGGGTGTGCTGCGGTTCCTCGCCCCAGATCAGGCGATAGGACAGATCAATCTGGCTGCCTGCTGCGTAGGGTTCCATCGGGCGCCAATAGGCGACGATGTTGTCATAAATCTCCTGATCCGCTGGGATTTCGACAAGCGTGACAGTGCCTTTACCCCAGTCTTCGCTGGGTTCGACCCACAAGCTTGGGCGTTTGTGATAATTGGCTTCAAGATCCGCATAGTCCGAGAACTTGCGCTTGCGTTGCATCAGGCCAAAGCCGCGGGGGTTTGTGTCGACAAAAGACGAGATCTGCAGGCGAGTCGGGTTCGCAAGCGGGCGCCACAGAACCTCTCCTGCGCCGTTGCGGATCATCAACCCGTCACTGTCGTGCACTGCGGGGCGAAAATCATCGAAACGGCTGTGATTAGTCTGATCGAACAGGAACATAGATGTGCCGGGCGCGATGCCGACATGGGGCAGTTCGGTACGTGGGAACAGGGTGGCTTCAATATCCATCACGCAATCTGAACCGGCGGTAACGTGGAAGCGATAGGCCCCTGTAACGCTTGGGCTGTCCATGAGCGCATGAACGACCATGTTACGTTGATCCGGTTCTGGACGCTCCAACCAGAAACGAATGAATTCGGGGAATTCCTCGCCATCTGGATCGCCGGTCTTCAAGGCGAGCCCTCTGGCCGAAAGGCCATAGACTTCGTGCAAACCGATGGCGCGGAAATAGCTGGCCCCTTGCCAAACGCAGAACTCGTCTGTCTCGCCAGGGCGGTGCATCTCAGTACGCAGGCGTAGACCTGAAAAGCCCAGCGTGTCGTCAATGGGCAGCTCAGGTACGTCTTCAGACTTATCGAACATGGCCAGATCAAAGGCGACCGGCTTGGTCATACCGTCCTCGACGGTCGATACTTTCACTGTGCGTGGAAAATACAGGCCCGGCGTGAAAAAATCGACGTTGAAGGGCGTCTCGGTCTCGTACCACAGCGCGCGATCCAGCCGGAACCGTATTGAACGGTATTGCTGATACGTCAGGTCCTGCCACTCCTGCGGAACCATCTCACGTTCGGCATAATCACGTCTGGCCAGGTCGCGGGCCATTGCGATGACGTCGTCTCGGCTGAACGGGGTCTCTCCACCTGTGGCATATGCCGCTGGGGCGAAGGCCAGAGCGGTTGATGAGGCGAGAAAAGCGCGACGTGTAAAGTTCATTTCTTTGATTTCCAAGGTTGTGACTTGAACCAGGCGGCCAGATAAGCCACGCCGATGATCATGGCAAAGCCAATCATGTTGGCGATGAACACACTGGCAACATCCCGCCCACTCAGGTCCAGTCCGACGCCGATAAGTCGTGCTGCTGCCATAGAAAATACGAACACCGCGAGCGATTGCTGACCCACTTTGGTGATGATGGTCAGCAGGAACTGCCAGACTTTTGCAGCTGCCCCCTGACCAGTCGCGATCAGGCGGTGGCCGTGCTCACCAGCGATAACCCAACCCAAATAGGCAAGTGACAGGAAATGCAGATACCGGAATAGACCAAAGTCGGTCTTATCGCGAAATTCTTTGGTCACTGGCCAGACCTTGCGAATCTCTTCAGCCAGATCAGGGGCTGCTGCATTGATCCAAGTGAATACCTTCCACGAGCCGAACGGCATCGAGAAGATCAAAAACAATGCTGCCGCCCAGATCAGAGTTTTCGACACCGGCGGCGCTGGAATCCAACCTCGCATGAACGCAAAGCCGGTGAAGAACAGCAATTGCCACCCGAATGGGTTGAAGAACCACTGGCGCTCTGACCAGGGCTCGGCCGGCAGGTCAAGGTAGTCGAATTGTGCAACGAGCCAGATCGTGACCGAGGCCATGGCGACCGCCCAGAATCCGATCCGATATAGCCCCATAAACAGGGGCATCATCGCCAGTACCACCAGATACATCGGTAGAATATCGAAGTAGTTCGGCACATAGGTCAGGGTGAACAGTCCGACGATCTGTGACGCCGGATCGTTGAAGAAATGCTGTAGATTGAGAGAGGAGATATAGTTTTTCTCGAACAGCCCACTCTGGTTCAGGGCCGCCATTGTCATCGCGACAAAGAAGAACAGGCAGATATGCGCCCAGTAGACCTGCCAGATGCGAAAGCTCACGCGTGCGGTGCCCATCCACCAGCCTTTGCGCATGAACGCCCCCCCAAAAGCAATTGCCGAAGCCATGCCTGAACAGAATACGAAGATCTCGGTTGCGTCCGAAAAGCCAAAGCGGGCAGGTATCCATTTGGCCCACGGATCGTTCGGAACATGGGCAATCAGGATGATGAACATCGCGATGCCGCGATAGAAATCCAACCGCGGATCGCGCGTAGCGGCGGGGGCGGCGACCTGAGACGCCACCGGAGCAAAATCAGAAGCGGGCGATGCGGTCGCCATACGGTTTCTGTCCTTCTTGGTCTTTTATTGTTGTTATTCGGCGGGGACGCTTTGTGCGTCGCCGCTGTCGCGTGCGGCCTCGATCAATTCTCGGCGGGCGAGGGCGTAATTGTCCTCTCCCCCGGCACGTTTGGCGCGGCGGTCGTCCAGGATGCGCTCGACAGCATCCAGGCGGCCAGCGCGCAGGCCGGAATCAATGGTGATACGCTCGAATACATCACGTTGGGCGTGGCTGCCACCCGCCAGTTGCATCCCACCCCGGGCATTTGAAAGAAAATCAAAGGCTTGGCCGTAAAGGCCTTCTCCAAAGGCCTCAAGCCCCTTGGCGGCGGCAATGCCCGGGTCGGACATGCGGATCGGCGTGTCACCCTGATTGCGCTGGGCGTCATTTTGAATACGCTGCAGCATATTTGCTGTAGCCTCCGAACGATTGTCCCCGGTCAATGCCAGCAAGTAGTGAAGATCGGCGAAGATCAAGCATCCGTCTTCGGTTCGTGCTGCGCTGAGATCGGCCAGTTCTTCCCAGCGGTTGCCAACATCAACGCCCTCAAGCTCTAGCCGGGACAGCAGCGAGGTTGCATTCGAGATATCGCGATAGTCGTCGGTTTTGTCCTGGCGGATGTGATGATCGTAAAGCGCCATAACTTGATCGACTTGCCCCAAATCCAGATGCATCAGCGCCTTGTGCCACCAGACATGATAGCGAAAATTGTTGCAATGCGCCCAAGCGTCCTCACGTCCCGCGAGCCAGTCCAGTCCCAGCTGCGCGTTGCCCGTCATCTCGTGCACGTGCGCTACAGCGTGCAATCCCCAGGCGTCGTCCGATACCATCCATAGGGCCTGACGACCGGCGATTTCGGCTTTCTCGTAGGCGCCGGTTTCCTCCAGCGCGAACGAGTGGCATCCCAGCAAGTATCCACGTCCGGCGTGGTCGGGTTCATACGCTGGCATCACCCGTTCGATCGACCGACGCATCCCCGCCGCATCGCCCAGAACGAAACGCGTCGCATGACTGAGCTTCATGGCCAGAGTATCCGTTGGGTGCGCTCGCAGAATCTCTTCAAATTTCTGAACGGCCTGTGATGGAAGGTCGGCCATATACAAACCAAGCGCCTCGACATATCGCCTTTCCCGGGCTGAAACTGTCTGACGCTCCATCGCTGCATTCGCGGCACTCAGCGCTTCGGCAGCGACCGCGATCATCTCACGCCGGCCCAGCAGAACCATGAACAACCCTTTGACCGCATGGCCCAGCGCAAAGTCCGGCTCAAGCTCCAGCACCTTGCCCAGATGTTGCGGTGTTACAGCGGCATGCGCCATGAACCCAAGGAGAACACCATCCCATGCCTCGACGCTTGCGGGCTGGTTCAGGGTGTTCATCTGTCCAAAGACGTCTTGTTTCATACTCGGATCCAATCTGATTGCGACGTTCTACACTGTTCGATGTAACAGAGTGTGCAGCCGGGTCGTAACAGTATCGACCCTGCTCTCGAATTGGTGAAATCCCGTGTGTGAGAAACGCGAAAAAAACCGCCGATTCAAGGGCATGTTTCAGCAACTTGCCGCCTAAACGGGCAGAGTGTTTCAATCTTCGAAGGGGTTTTCCGCGTTCAGAACAGCCTGTGTGTCAGCCCCACAGACCGGTGGTGCGCTGCGATATGTTACAGGCGTGCGTGACAGGTTCAGGGGATTCCCGATCAGTTGCACCTCGCCAGGCTCAGCTTGCATCGAGATCTGCATCTGGCGGGCAGCGACCTGATCCGAGGCAAAAA
Source organism: Ruegeria sp. AD5 (assembly GCF_056542345.1). Classification (NCBI taxonomy): domain Bacteria; kingdom Pseudomonadati; phylum Pseudomonadota; class Alphaproteobacteria; order Rhodobacterales; family Roseobacteraceae; genus Ruegeria; species Ruegeria sp. AD5. The sequence continues at coordinate 43,594 of NZ_JBQFZR010000001.1, read as the reverse complement.
CCTGATCGAGCGTCCGCACCGGGCCAACAGGGACTTTCAGGTCTTCAAGCCCCGCGATGATGCTGCCTGTATCCAGCGCCTGAACTGCCGGGCGCAGGATTGTATTCAACGCGTCCCGGTTTTCAAGACGGGCCGGGTTGGTGGCGAATCGGGGATCGTCGGCAAGCTCTGGCTTTTCGATGAAGCTGCAAAATCTTTTGAACTGACTGTCATTTCCAACGGCCAGAATCACGTGCCCATCCGCCGTCTGATAGACCTCGTAAGGCACAATATTGGGATGCCCGTTGCCGCGCCGCTGAGGCACTTCGCCCGAGGTCAGATAATTCACGCCTTCATTGATCAGCCAAGCGATCTGTGCATCCACCAGCGCCAGATCGATCTGCTGACCCTCGCCAGTCATGTCGCGATGACGCAGCGCAGCCAGAATACCAACGCAGGCATACATACCACACATCACGTCAGCAATTCCGACGCCTACTTTCATCGGCGCGCCGTCGGCGTCTCCGGTCAGAGACATGATCCCGCCATATCCTTGCGCCATAAGATCATATCCGGGCTTCGATGAGTTTGGGCCTGTCTGCCCGTAGCCTGAGATCGAACAGTAGACGAGGTCAGGAAACTCATTGGACAAGGTTGCGTAGTCGAGCCCGTATTTTGCCAGTCCACCGGGCTTGAAATTCTCGATCAGAATATCAGCGTGCGAGGCTAGGCGTCGGACTTCTGCCTGTCCTTCGGGTGTTGCGATATCCAATGCGACCGATTTCTTGTTGCGGTTGGAGGACATGAAGTATGCGCTCAGGTCTGAGCGGTTGCCATCCGCATCCTCGGCGTAAGGAGGGCCCCATTGCCGCGTATCATCACCACCGGTCGCCGGGTTTTCGATTTTGATGACGGTAGCGCCAAGGTCGCCCAACAACTGCGTACAAGTGGGTCCCGCCAGAATGCGAGACAGGTCCAGTACCTTGACGCCTTTCAGCGGTCCTTCAGATGCGGCCATCATATCCTCCACGGTCAATTTCCGCAGCAATGACAGTGAACTTGTCTGCTTTCAACGCTTGATCCAATGCAGCCCGCAAATCGTCGCGGCTACGAACTGTGTGACCATAACCGCCGAATGCGCGGCCTAAAGCCGCAAAGTCATGGCGGTCAAAATCCACTCCGCGATTGCCCATCTGGCGCTGGCGTTGTTTCAGCTCGATCAGCGCAAGGCTGGCATCGACAAAGACCAAAAAGATTGGGTTGCCACCCAATTCGGCGGCAGTCGACAGCTCTCCGGCAACCATCAGAAACCCGGCATCGCCTGAAAAGCTGATCACGGAGCGATCCGGTTCGGCCAATTTCAGACCGATCGCCATCGGAACGGCACACCCCATGGTGCAGAGCGCCGAGGACTGGATCAACCCTCGTGCCTCCGAACACTCCCACATCTGACTGAGCAGAATGCGATGCGCGCCGCTGTCGGCCGTGGCGAGCGTCTCGGGTGGCAGAACGGCACGAGTTTCTGCGATGATCGCCGCCGGTCCCCAGTCTTCATCTGTCGGAAAAGCATTCGCCAGCGCAGCCTTGACCTGTTCAGGCTCACCATTCGGCCAAGTCTTGCCGGCAGGGTTGCCCTTGGCAATGGCCTCAAGCGTTGCGCCGGTGTCGGCGACCAGATTTAGCCCAGCCTGATGCATGTAATGATCGTTCACCACGGCTGATATGTCGATCACGCGCTTGGTTTCTGGGTCCCAGATCTCGCGCCAGCCGGGGCGCATCTCGATAGGGTCATATCCCAAACACAGTACCAGATCAGCCTGTTCCACCAGCGGGACTAGGTGCTTATCGGCCAGCGGAGACAAACCCGCCCCGCCCAGGCAGAGTGGATGATCCTCGGGCACCACCCCCTTGGCCTTGTAGGTGGTGAGAAAGGGAATGTTGAAATGCTCTAAAAATGCTCGCACCACACAGCGCGAGTCGTCGTAAAGAACATCAAGACCGATGATCGCCAAAGGTCGCTCAGCCTCGGCCACCCAGCGGCGGGCCTTTTCCAGACATTCCGCGCCAGGCGCGACAGGAGCAACTTTTGCCAGTCGACGACGTTTAACCCCTGATACGCGCGTATCGGCCACCGAGATAGGCACATCGATGTGTACCGGGCCGGGGCGCGCTTGGTTGGCAAGCGATACCGCCTTGTCGGCGATGATATCGGCCCCGTCGGCCGTCAGCATAAAGCTGCCTTTGGTGATCGAGCGATAGACTTGCGCGTGATCCATCACTTGATGGGTGTAGGTCAACGCCTCATCCGCGTCGACGCATCCGGTCAGCACGATCATCGGCACCCGATCCTGCAGGGCGTTGGCGACCACATTGATCCCGTTCATCGCTCCGGGCCCGAGTGTGGCCACGAGGATTGCAGGTGCACCATCGCGATGGTGGACTGCTTCGGCCATGAAACCTGCAGAGTTTTCGTGTTTTGCAAGGTGGAAAGCAATGCCCGCGCTTTCCAGCGCATCCACCAATGTCAGAACCTCGCCGCCGGGCATTCCGAACGCATGGCGGCATCCGGCCTCGAAAAGGCGTTGTGCCAACAAATCCGCAGCGCGGGGAGACAGGTCCTGCATTAATCAAGCTCCGACAAAGTTATCTGTCAGCAGATTGCGGAGGACGCGTCCGGACGCAAGCAGGTTCACGTCAGTGTGACTATTTGACGGCGTTTTCCGCTACGGCCTGAAACTTTGCGTCCAATTCTGTGGCAATCTCGCGCAGAGCGTCTCCGCCCTCGTCTGCGTAAGGGGCAAAGACGAAGCTTGGTGTCTTGTAAGAAAGGGTTGCAGTGCCGTCCTCGTTCTCGGTCACGTAGAAACGGATGGGCGCTTCGATCATCGCATTGGTCGAGGTTTCAAGAACCCGAACTGCGTAATCGTTGTTGAATGCGCCAATCACCCGATTGCCCGGAATGGTGATACCGCGCGAGGCCGCCGCTTTGGTCGGCCCAGCTTGTGTCACAACGATCAGGCCGTTTTCCTTTACCGAGGCCTTTGTGTCTTCCACGAGGGTCTCATAGCTTTTTCCGCTGGAGTAAACCGCCCATCCAGTAAGAGGTTCGATGCCGCCGGCCCAAGCAGGCATCGTCAGCAGGCAGATTGCAGCCCAAAGCGCCCTCATGTTCTTTCCCTTCCTGTTGACTGGGGAATTGATGACAGAAAAGCGCTGAAACGGGGCTCACAATCCTGTGCGCGCCTCAGGCCGCTCGTTTCTTCAGCAGATAGATATCCATGATCCAGCCGTGATCAGAGCGGGCCTGCGTGCGGGTATCCAGAATGTCTTGCGCCACATCCGCCAATGGGCCTTTGATCAGAATCTCTTCTTTCATGCCCACATATGCCCCCCACCAGATGTCATAATCGGTCATCTTCAGGCTCTGGAACGAGCATTCGCCATCCAGCATTACGGCCACTTTCGACGCCGTTTCAGGCCATCCATCATCGCGGATGCGACGGCCTGTGGTCACGACATAGGGCGCGCCCAGATCATTGATCGGGATCGCATGGGCTGCAGTCAACGCCTGTAACGCTGTGATTCCCGGCATAACCTGGACTTGCGGTTGCGGGTCCAGCCGTGCTGCAATTCTTAGCGAACTGTCATACAGCGACGGATCACCCCAGATCAGCAACGCCACCTTCTGCGCGTTCGGGTAGGCTGAAATCGCCTCATGCCAGCGCAGGGCAATTGCGTCGTGCCATTCGTCGACGCCTCGGAGATAACCGTCATCTGCCCGGCGTTTGGGAACGTCGAAATAGGCGATCCGTGCAGGTTTGTCGGTGACCTGCGAGATGATGTCTTCGCGCAAACCGGCCAGATCGGCTTTATTCTCTCCTTTTCGCGGAATCAGGATCAGATCCGCTGATCTGATCGCCTTCGCCCCCTGAAAGGTCAGGTGGTCGGGATTACCCGTGCCGATTCCGATCAGAATCAGTTCAAACATCTTCGAACTCTGCCAGCGGGCCATACAGGATCAGGGCCGGGGCGGTTCCAACCTCGGATCGCAGCTTGTCGGACAGGTCTCCGATTGTGGAGCGATGCAAGGATTGCTCGGGAGTTGAAACAGATTCGGCCATCAATGCAGGCGTCTCCAAAGGCAAGCCATGCGCGCTCAGGGCTTCGACCAGCAAGGGAAAAGTGCGCTTGCCCATAAATACGACCGTCGTCGCGCTAGCATCAGCCAGGGCTGAAAGGTTCAGATCGGTCGGCAATTTGCCACTTACGTCATGCCCGGTGACGAATTGAACACGACGTGCAGTCAGGCGTCGGGTCAGAGGAATACCAGCTGCAGCTGCCGCCGCGACGGCAGAGGGGATGCCGGGAATAATCTCGTACTTGATGCCGGCTGCCTGCAACGCGACCAGTTCTTCCTCCAGTCGACCGAACAATCCTCCATCACCGGATTTCAGGCGTACCACCTGCTGACCGGTCTGCGCATACTCCACCAACAATCGGCTGACGTGATCCTGCTTGGGCGAAGGGCGACCGGCGCGTTTGCCAACACCAACCAGATCAGCATCGTTACGCGCATGGGTCAGGATCGGGCCGCTGCTGAGATCATCAAACAGCACTGCATCGGCCTTCTGCATCCGGTCCACGGCCTTGAGCGTTAGTAGCTCCGGATCACCCGGACCGGAGCCAATGAAAGAGACAAAACCGGTCATGCCGAGGCCTCTGCAATAAGATGGAAAAATGTGCCGGTGACATTGCCACGTCGCGATCCTGTCTGAGGGCCTTCGGCCCCCTCGGCATCGAAGACTCGCGCAAGAGGAGCGTCAGGTTGTTCGATGATCGAGGAATAGTGGAACTCATGTCCGCGCAAGGCGGTACCCTTGGCAAAGCCAGGCATCGACGCCAAAAGTTCAGCCCTACGATAGCCAAGGTTGAATTTGCGCTTTTGGTATGAGGTTTGCAGACCCAACAACCCCGCCATCTGATGTGGCGCGCCTTCCTTGTCGACCAGAACTTCCCCCAATGCCATGTACCCCCCGCATTCACCATGCACGGGCCGCGTTTCCGCGTGTTTGCGCAGCCCCGACAAGAAAGTATCTGCTGCCGCCAATATTCCTGCGTGAAGCTCGGGATAGCCCCCTGGTAGCCAGACCAGTTCAGCGTCTGCAGCTGGCGCTTCGTTTGCCAGTGGCGAAAAGGGCAGTATTTCTGCACCGGCGCTGCGCCACCCTTCCAGCAGATGCGGGTAGGTAAATGAAAACGCTGCATCACGGGCCAGTGCGATCCGCTGCGCCGGGGGTCGCGGCAGCGCGGCTGACGATGGCCCAGCAGGGCCTGAGGAGGCCGCCCGTTTGATCGCAACCAAATCGACATGTTCACGCAGGAATGCGGCATATCCGGCGATTGCCGTTTCCAGATCCGGATGCTCAACCGCCTGGATCAGGCCTAGATGTCTTTCGGGCAGGGTCAGATCACCTCGGCGCGGAAGAACGCCCAGAACCGGCAATCCAGCCCGTTCCATGCCCAGCCGCGTCAGCCGCTCATGTCTTGGGCTGGCACAGCGGTTCAGGATCACCCCGGCAAAAGGTAGATCGGGGTTATACATCCGAAAGCCAAGCGCGGTCGCCGCCGCCGATTGCGCCTGTCCTCCGACATCCAGGACCAGAACGACCGGCCATCCCATGCGCAGCGCCGTTTCAGCGCTTGACCCATGCCCCAGCTCTCCGGGATTGGCGACACCATCAAACAGACCCATTGAGCCTTCGGCCACCACAATATCCGCGCCCGTCGCCTGCTCAGAGATCGCGCTTAGCAGCGGCTCCCCCATCGCCCAGCTATCCAGATTGAACGAGGCACGGCCTGCCGCAGCCCGGTGAAAAGCCGGGTCGATGTAGTCCGGTCCGCTTTTGAACGGTTGTACGGTCAAGCCGTCCTCGGCCAAAGCCCGGAGCAATCCCAGCATGACAGTGGTCTTGCCTGTACCCGACGACGGAGCGGAAATCAGTATTCCGGGGGGGTTAGTCATCACCATGGCTCCAGCTCGACCACGGACTGTCGGCGCTTTGAGGGCGATAGCGGCGGTCATATGTCTTGGAATACAGACAGCTTTCGTCAAACCCTTCACCTGCAAGCGCCGGACCAACCATGATCAGTGCGGTGCGCGAGATGCTGTTGTCCAGCGCCTCCTTCAACGTGGCAAGCGTTGCGCGGATGATCTTCTCATCTGGCCAACTAGCGCGGTAGACCACGGCGACCGGGCAGTCTGCCCCATAGGCAGGTGTCAGGTCGGCGATGACGTTGTCCAGATTTCCGATCGAAAGGTGGATAGCCAAAGTCGCACCTGTTTTAGCGAAGTTTTTCAGTGTCTCGCCTTCCGGCATCGAAGACGCACGCCCGGGCGTGCGGGTCAAGACCACTGATTGCGCCAGACCGGGCAATGTCAGCTCGGTCCCGAGCGCTGCAGCCGCAGCCGCAAACGAGGGTACACCGGGCGTGACGCTGACCGGGACACCCATCTCTTTCAGACGTCTGATTTGCTCACCCATCGCCGACCAGACCGAGAGGTCCCCGGAATGCAGCCGCGCCACGTCCTGTCCAGCTTTATGCGCTGCTTCGATTTCGGCCATGATCTGATCCAGATCCATGGGTGCGGTGTTTACGATCTTCGCGCCTTCGGGGCAGTGGCCCAGAATCTCCTCGGGTACCAATGAACCCGCATAGAGGCACACCGGGCAGGAGCCGATGATATCGCGCCCGCGCAGGGTTAGCAGGTCGGCGGCGCCCGGTCCGGCGCCGATGAAATGAACGGTCATGTCTGTCCTCCGATGGCGACGGCGCAGGTTGCAAGCCGGTCGTCCGAGATTTGTCTGGGTGAAATCAGCCGCGCGCCATGTCCGGCGGCAGCAAGAGCGGATGCTTCGGCCACGCTGCCGGTGCCATATGTGGCGCGACTGCGGGTTGAGCAAGTAAGTGTGCGTTGTTCGGCAAGATCATTTGCCGGAATGAAATGTACCGGCAGCTCAGTTGCTTCTGCAAGCGCGGCAAGTGCGGTGTGTCCGTCCTTGTCCGCAACAGTCGCAAGGGCATCGACAGTTTTTCCTGTCGAGGCAAGCTCGAAAGCGGCACGAAGACTGGCCAGCGTAGCAGAGGATGAGAAACCTAACCCCGCGACGATCATAACGTGAGGCTCCACTGCACCACGGGATATGCAGATTTCCATCCTCGCCGCGGACCAAGCGCAGCTGCCTGCGCAAGTTCGATACGCAGCAGGTCTCCGCCCAGCTTGTCGTGCCATTCAGCTAGTAACGCTTCGCTTTCCAATGTCACCGCGTTGGCGATCAGCCGCGTGCCGGCCTGAAGATTAGCGTGTAGCCAGTTCAGCAGATCCGAACTCAGACCGCCACCGATGAACACCACATCGGGTCGGTCAAGATCAGCCAACGACTCTGGTGCAGAACCGTGCACAACGCACAACCGATCCTGCCCTAACGTATTGGCATTGCGGCGAATGCGTTCGGCCCGATCAGCACGCGGCTCGATAGTCGTTGCAGTTAGCGTCGGATCGCACATCAGCCATTCGATGCTGATCGAACCGGTGCCGCCGCCAATATCCCACAGATGCTCACCCCGCTGAGGAGCAAGCGCCGACAGGGTTAGCGCGCGAATGGGGCGCTTGGTGATCTGGCCGTCGGTTTCAAAGATGTCATCGGGCTTTCCCGAGGCTTTGGGAAAGGCACGCCCAGTACCCGCGACATCAAGACCGACACAAACCGGATGTTCGAATGTTCCAAGCAACGCCTCGGTCAGCGACACGCTGCGCGCGCGTTCACGGGGGCCACCGAGCGCTTCCATGACGTGCAGAGTGCAATCGGCAAAATCGGTTTCGCCCAGATAGGTCGCAAGCTCAGCTACGGCTTTGCCGTCGCGCAGCAAGAGAATCGCGCGCAGGCCGGGTGCCAAGTGAGGGCGAAGGCGCGTAAGAGGCGCGGCATGTAGCCCGAAGGTCAACGTGTTTTCAAGCGGCCAACCAAGCCGCGCAGCAGCAAGCGAAAAGGTCGACTGGCCGGGTAGGGCAATCCATTCGTTCGCATCGAAATTACGCGCGATAACGGACCCGGCCCCGAACCAAAACGGATCACCCGAGGCCAGCACAACGGTTTGCTGACCGCGCAATCCGGTCAGAATTGGCAGGCCATCGGCAAATGGGACCGGCCATTCAATCCGTTCCGCCGCGCTGTCTGGTATCAACGACAGGTGGCGTGTCGGGCCCATGACAATCTCAGCGCGGTCCAGCACTTGACGGCTTGCAGGGGACAGGCCATCCAGTCCATCTTCGCCCAAACCCAATACAGTCAGCCACGGAGTTTCAGACATGCCCAACCTCCTGATTCTTGGTGGCACGACCGAGGCGAATGCTCTGGCAAAATCGGTTGCCGATCAAGGCATTCCCGCTACATATTCCTACGCTGGACGTGTCGATAACCCGCGCTCGCAACCCGTGCCGATGCGCGTGGGCGGGTTTGGCGGTGCAGCGGGACTGGCGCGGTACATTCACGAGCACGGCGTCAGCCATGTTGTCGATGCGACTCATCCCTTTGCGGCGCAGATGAGCCGAAATGCGGTGGAAGCCTGTGCGGGGGGCGCAACGCCCTTGGCCGCTTTGACGCGACCTGCTTGGGTAGCGCAAGACGGGGACAACTGGCAGCACGTACCGGATATTGAAGGTGCGGTTGAAGCTCTGGCCGGTCCAGCCCGCCGCGTCTTCCTGGCAGTTGGCCGCATGCATCTTCATGACTTCGCAGCCCAACCTCAGCATCACTATCTTTTGCGGCTTGTAGACGATCCGGACGCATTGCCGCTTCCGAAAAGCGATGTGATCGTTTCGCGGGGCCCGTTTTCTGTTGAAGAGGACCGGGCCTTGATGGAACGTCACCATACGCAATTGATTGTATCCAAGAATGCGGGTGGCACCGGCGCGCGGGCCAAACTCGATGCCGCCAGGGCGCTGGGCTTGCCGGTTCTGATGATAGACCGTCCGACCCTGCCGAAGCGGACCGAGTTGGCAAATGCCACGCAGGTCTTGGACTGGCTGGCGCATACTTAATCCTTGGCCAGCGTGAATCTCGGGGTGTAGACGATCGGGGCGCTGTTGCGCTCGACTATGCGGGTCAGGGACGAGCCGACGATGACGACGGTCTGCATGTCCGCCATATCTGCCGTGGCTTCTTCCAGAGTTGAAATCCGCAAAGCCTCATCCTCGCGGGATACAGCGCGTGCAAACAGGATCAGGCGTTCCGGCTCACATTCTTCCCGCAGGATTTCCAGCGTTTTTTCAAACCCTTCCGGTCGAGACTTCGAGCGAGGGTTATAGAACGCCATGGCGAAATCGCCCTGCGCGGCAAGTCGCAGGCGCTTTTCGATCAGTGGCCATGGCTTCAGGTTGTCGCTCAGGTTGATGGCGCAGAAATCATGCCCTAACGGTGCCCCGGCACGGGCCGAAGCCGCCAGCATCGCAGTGATCCCTGGCAACACTTCGATCTGTATGTCGCGCCAGTCATTCGGCCCGTTTTCAAGCGCTTCAAACACCGCTGCGGCCATCGCAAACACGCCGGGATCGCCAGATGAAACCACAACGACGCGTTTACCGTCGGCTGCCATTTGCAAAGCGTGCTGAGAGCGGTCGATCTCGACCCGGTTATCGCTGGCGTGCAGGGTCAACCCCTCACGCTCGGCCACCCGAGCAACATAAGGGATGTAGCCAACCACGTCTGTCGCTTCTGCAAGCGCGGCAGTGACTTCGGGAGTGACCAGTGCTTCGTTTCCAGGCCCAATGCCAGCGATCTTGACCCAACCGCTCATGGTCGGCGTCCCTGTCCATGAACCAGAATGATTGAGAAATAGGGCGTGATCCCTTCGCAATTGTCAGACAGTTTGCAGACCCGTTGGTTCGGCATCTGAGCGTATTCGACGATCCACGCGCGATCATAAAGCCCGGCCTGTCTCAGCGCGCGCTTTACCTTGTCGAAGTTCCGCCCGATCTTCATGACAACCAGCGCGTCGGTCTGGGTCATGCGTTCAGTCAGCGTATCCTCGGGCAAGGTTCCAACAAGAACCGTGAGGACATCGTCGCCCCAAGTTATCGGGTCACCGGTCGCGGTCCAAGCGCCGGACATCCCGGTTATGGCAGGTACGACTTCGACTTCAGATATGTCTCGTAGTCGATTGTAAAGGTGCATAAATGATCCATAGAAGAACGGATCGCCTTCGCACAGGACCACTACATCCTCACCATTTTCGGTAAGCGACTTCAGATGTGCGGCACAGTCTTCGTAAAACACCGAAAGGAGTTCATTATACCTTGGATCCGTCACCGGGATTTCGGTGGTTACCGGGTACTCCATTGGAAACTCGATGGCATCGCCGGGGATCATTCCATTGACGATCTTGCGGGCCTGACCTGTGCGGCCAGGTTTGCGAAAAAACGCCACATGGCGGGCATTGCGCAGCAGGCGGTCCGCACGGACACTCATCAGGTCCGGATCGCCGGGGCCGAGGCCCACGCCGTATATTTTACCCCCGCTCATTCCGTGCGGCTCGCGATAGCATTGATGGCAGCAACTGTGATCGCACTGCCTCCCAAACGGCCTTTGACGATGCAGGAGGGTACGGGCTGCGCTTCCCACAAGGCATCCTTGGACTCGACCGCTCCGACGAAGCCCACCGGGCAGCCGATAATGGCAGCGGGGCGTGGGCAGTCGGGATCTTCCAACATGTTCAGCAGGTGGAAAAGCGCGGTAGGGGCGTTACCGATCGCGACCAGTGCTCCTTCCAGATGCGGACGCCACAGCTCTAGCGCGGCGGCAGAGCGCGTGTTGCTCATTTCGGCAGCCAGAGGGCGCACGCGCTCGTCATGCAGGGTGCAGATCACTTCGTTATCAGCGGGCAGGCGAAAGCGGGTGACGCCTTCGCTGACCATGCGGGCATCACACAGGATCGGCGCGCCATTTTCCAGCGCGGAACGCGCTGCCGAGACAAAACCGTCCGAGAAATGGACGAACTCTTCCAGCCCGACCATCCCTGCGGCGTGGATCATCCGAACGGCGACCTGTTCTTCATCGGCATCGAACCGGGCCAGATCAGCCTCGGATCGGATGGTGGCAAAGCTCTGCTTGTAGATCGCCGCGCCGTCGGTTTCGTATTCATAGGGCATCAGGTGAAGTCCATGGTCATGAGTGTTTCTTCGGTCAGGCCGCGTTGGCAGGGCTCATCCCCCGCACGGCCTTGTTTGACAAGGTCAAATCGTCCGGAATTGCCAACCAAAGTGACATCGGCCGGACCCATTCGGGCGCATCCCTTGGCGCAGCCCGATACATGCAGGCTGCCTGCAACGCGCGCGGCCAGGGCGCGCGCCACACCGCGGGTTTCGACCTGCGCCTGCGGGCAGTATGGCGCGCCGGGGCAGGCGTCGGTTGTTCTCAGCGGGTCGGTGCCATCTGTGACAAAGTCAAGGGCGGGTATCGCCGCCCCGCCTTCCAACAGGAACAGCCGCCATGGTGTGACCCGCAGGGCAGTGGCGTTGCTGTTTTCGATCAGCAAATGGAGTTGCCGCGCCGGTAGCTGCCCAAATGCAGCGCCATAGAGTGTCCCCTGCACGCAGGCTCCCGGTTGAAGAGGCACGCCAATGGGGCCGGGCGCGCTGCCTTGCCACTCGTTGGGCAAACCATATGTGGCAACGGTCCGCGCCATGCGGCGGGTCTCGGTTGTGTGGGTTTGCGCAAACCACTTCGCCAACGCGATCACTTGGTCGATGGCTTGAGCTTCCGACACCACTCGCCCGGTTTCGGCCCCGTCCGCGCGCAGGATCAGGCTGCCCGAACCGAGTTCAAGCCGGATATCCGCCGAGTCATCGGCCAATAAACGCTCGGAACCTGTGTCGATGGCAAAGCCGAACTTGGCAGGTAAATCCGGAAGCTCGGCCAGACGCTGGATCAATTCCTGGGTCAGCCGAGCGGTCAGATCACCGGCTTCATAGAGTGGCGAGACCAGAATGTTGCGGCGAATTTCGATTCCGGGTTCGGCGTCCAGCAGGTTCAGCGAGGAAAGCGCGGCCAACAAGGATTGATGGTCGGTTTCCTTTACTCCACGCAGCTGAAGGTTGGCGCGGTTGGTAAGGTCGATCGTGCCATTGCCGAACCGTTCCGCCAATTCGCACAGCCCTATCGCCTGTTGGGCATCCAGGCGCGCCAGCCGAGGGCGCACACGCACGACCAGCCCATCACCGGACATCATCGGGCGATGGGCACCGGGGCACCAGCCCTGCACGATGGGCGCACTCATCCCAACCCCTCCAGGTCGGCGCGGATCGAGTTCCGGCGGGTATGCCATAGCCCTGCCTCCAGCAGTGCCCGGAACCGATCCTGCATGGCCTGATGTGCTTGCGGGTTTGCCTGTTGCAGGAAGGCGTCGACCTCTTCATTGCCCAGCGTGGCGTCGTGGTACAGATCGAACAGATGCGGTGCGACTGTGCCGGACAGATGCGCGAAAGATGCCATATGATCCAGCGTCGCCGCGATTTCAGCGGCGCCCCGGAACCCGTGCCGCTGCATTCCGGCAATCCAGCCCGGGTTGGCGGCGCGGGCATAGACGACGCGGCTGATTTCCTCGGGCAGGGTGCGGGCGCGCGGGTTGTCCGGGTTGGTATTGTCCAGATGATAAAGCTGCGCAGTACCGCCGGTGATTTTCTTGGCGGCGGCAAATCCGGCCTCGTGCGTTGCATAATCATTGGCCAGCAGCAAGTCCGTCTCGGTCAGGTCCTGTAGGTGCACAAAGCTGTCGGCGTTGGCGACGCGTTGCGAGATACCGTCCTTATCCTGCGCGATGTGTTCACCTTCCAAAGCGAAGGAACTGGCATCAAGCCAAGCCTCACCCGCTTGCACGCGTGCCTCATCCGTATAGGTTTCGGACAGATGAGTCATGTTCAGACCATAGCTGCCGGGGGCTGGCCCATAGACCCGCGCCGCAGGCTCCTGACCGGCGTAAGGATTCCAGTCGGGTGCTTCATCTCGTTTGGTCAATGCGCGGACAGCCTGACCGTAAAGCGCTGAAAGCGTCGGGAACACGTCCCGGAACAGGCCAGAGACGCGCAGTGTTACGTCCAGACGCGGGCGGCTGAGATCGGTGATCGGCAACACTTCGATGCCCGAGACCCGCTCAGACCCTTTATCCCAAACCGGCTTCACTCCCAGCAGGTGTAGCGCCATGGCGAATTCCTCGCCCGCTGTGCGCATAGTGGCCGAACCCCATAGATCGACGATCAAGCCCTTGGGGTAGTCGCCTTCTTCCTGCAGATGCCGCCGAACCAGCTCTTCGGCGAGCTTGACGCCTTGTGTGTAGGCCGCGCGCGTGGGAACCGAGCGTGGGTCGGTCGTATATAGATTCCGCCCGGTCGGCAAAACATCCGTACGCCCGCGATAGGGGGATCCGGACGGCCCGGCCTCGATCCATTTGCCCGCTAAAGCGTCAATCAGGGCAGAGCGTTCAGCTTGGGCTGAGGGGGCAGCGTCGAAATTGCCCGTCTCATCGGGGACGCGCCCAAAGATATGCAGCCCATCACCGAACTGGCTTTCCTTGATGTCGCAGACAAATCGGTCAATGCGCGTGATCGCCTCGGCGGTACAGGTGGCCTGATCGAGGCCAAGATCGCTTTCTAGCCCGATGGCCTGCGCCTCGTCCCGGATATCTTCCTGCAGGCGATCACGGCGTTTGGGGTCTAGCCCGTCCGCGTTCGAGAACTCGTCCAACAGCGATTCCAGCCGTACCATGCGATCCGGTGTGCCGCTTTCCTTCATCGGGGGTGGGATATGGCCCAACGTGACCGCCCCGATCCGACGCTTGGCCTGCGCGGCCTCGCCGGGGTCGTTGACGATGAAGGGATAGATCACCGGCAAATCGCCGATTAACGCCTCGGGCCAACACTCGTTGCACAAGGCGACTGATTTTCCCGGCAACCATTCCAGCGTGCCATGCGCGCCGATATGGATCAGCGTATCCGCGACCAATCCTTTGCGCAGCCATAAGTAAAAGGCGACGTAGGCGTGGCGCGGTGTGCGCGACAGATCGTGATAGTCGTCATCGCGCAGTTCGGGTGTACCGCGCTCGGGCTGCAGCGCGATCAGCGCTTTTCCACGACGCAGTGCCGTGAAATGGAACGCGCCGTTTGTGAAAGCAGGGTCGTCTTCGGGAGTGCCCCAAACCTTATTGAGATCGGCGCGGAGTGTTTCCGGCAGCGCCGCCAGCGCCGCCTGATAATCCTCTAGCGGCCATGAAATCCGGGTATCAAGAAGAGTTTCAGCAATCGGCTCGGCAGGTGCGGTGTCATACCCTTCGCCTTGCAGATCGAGCAACATTGCCTCGGCCGAGGCCAGCGCATCCAGACCCACCGCATGGGCCATCTGCCAGTCTTTGCCGGGATAGGTCGATAGCACCAGCGCCGGAACCTGCTCCGCTTTGGGTTTGTCGTGAAGGTTCAGCCAGCCGGAGATGCGGTTGATGATGGCTTCGATCCGTTCCGGTTCAGCCCGATGAGCAAAACGGGAATATTCGAGATGTGGATCGCGTTTGCCCGGCTCTTTGAAGGATACGATGCCCGCGTTGATCCGCCCGTCCACTTCCGGAAGGACCACATGCATGGCAAGATCAGCTGGTGAAAGGCCACGTTCCGCTTCGGCCCACGCTTTGCGGCGTGAGGTGGCCAGCGCCACCTGAAAGACCGGCACCTCTGCCACATCGAGAGGTGAGGTGCCTGATGCGCCCTTGCCTGAGAATGAGGTGGCGTTGACGATCGCCGAAGGCTTCAGCGCCACAATAGTCTCGCGCAGCCAATCGGCGGCATTTGGTGCTTTGAGCGACGGGGCAAACAGGCCGACGGCCTCAAAACCCCGCGCCCGCAAGCTGCGGATCAACGCCGCAATTGGGGCGGTATCTGCCGAGGTCAGGTATGCGCGATAAAAGGTCACGATGATACGTTTCGTATCACCTGACAGAGCGTTTTCTGCCGGGATCACACCGCGATCTGGGCACCAGGCGCCGCATTCGGGGATGGTCTTCGCGCCCATGACCGGACCTGCATACAACCCCGCAGCCAGTGCCATCTGCGCCAGTGCGGCCTGCGCTGCGACCTCTCCGCCGGTTTCGCACAGATGCGCCAGCCGCCGCAGGGTCGAGACAGGCAGGGTAGAGTAATCATCCAGCCGCGTATCCTCGCGACCGTCTGCGGGCAGCACGGCCAGTGCAATCCCTTTGGCCTGCGCCAGCGCCAGAACCTGCTGCAAGCCGTAGGCCCAATAGGGCACTCCACCGATCAGACGGATCAGAATGCCCTTTGCGCCCTCCAGTGTCTGCTCGACATATGTGTCGACTGAGAGGGGATGCTTCAGCGCCGTCAGATTGGCCAGCCGCATCGTTGGCATGCGTCTTTCAGGCCCACCTCCACGATGCCATCCCGCCGCGAAAGCGCCAAGGTCACTGTCGGAAAAGGACAGCACCACCAGGTCCGCCGGGCTCTGACCCAGATCGGTCGGGGTCTCGGTTTGTTCGAGCCCATGGCTTTCGCGGAAGACGACGTGCATAAGTCTTACTCGGCAGCCTCGGTTACACCCACGAGGATATCCCGGATCTCGGCCTCTTTGATATCGTCATGCTCGGCAATGACCACAAGGCGCGAGCGACGGTCTTCGCGGGGCTCCCATGGGCGGTCATATTGGTGACGCACGCGCGCACCGACGGCCTGAACCAGTAGGCGCATGGGCTTGCCCTGAACGGCGGCATAGCCTTTGACGCGCAGGATATTCAACTCGTTGGCCAATCGTTCAATCTTGGCGACCAGATCAATCGGATCGGTTTGCTCGGGCAGTTCAACGATGATGCTTTCGAAATCGTCATGCTCGTGATCGTGATGGCCGTCGTGATGGCTGGGACGCGCGTCCATGTCATCCTCGGCCGCGGCTTCTAGACCCAGCACGACGCGGACGTCCACGGCACCCTCAGCCACTTCGACTACGGGCAGGGGGCGGGGCGCTTCGGCGGCGATGATCTCTTTCGCTTTCGCAACGCCTTCCGGGCCAGCCAGATCAGGCTTGGTCAGCAGAATGATGTCGGCGCAGGAAATCTGATCCTCGAACACCTCGGACAAGGGAGTTTCATGATCAATCGAGTCATCTGCCATGCGTTGCGCATCCACCGCCTCGACATTCGGAGCGAACCGACCAGCGGCCACGGCCTCGGCGTCGGCCAGAGCAATCACGCCATCGACGGTTATTTTCGAGCGGATATCGGGCCAGTCGAACGCCTTCAACAACGGTTTAGGCAGGGCAAGACCGGAGGTTTCGATCAGGATGTGATCGGGGCGCGGCTCTAGTGCCATCAGGGCTTCAATGGTCGGGATGAAATCATCGGCCACGGTGCAGCAGATGCAACCATTGGCCAGTTCCATGATGTTTTCCGCGGGGCAATCAGGAATGGCGCAGGACTTCAGGATATCGCCATCGACGCCGACATCGCCGAATTCGTTGACGACCACCGCCAGACGCTTGCCCTGCGGGTTCTGCATCAGATGGCGCACCAGTGTGGTTTTGCCCGAGCCCAAAAAGCCGGTGATCACAGTGACGGGGAGTTTCTCGAGATTGCTCATTTCAGGGCTCCAATCGGGGGAATGCGGGCCGCACAGTTTTTGCGGAAATGTTCGGGACGTTCGCGCCATTTGACCAAACCGTCCTCGGTGGCGAGGTATTTGGCTGCGCCTTCGACGATGGTTTCGACATGGTCGATCTCGTTCAGATGCTCATACACGAAAGTCCAGCGATCCGGTCCTCCGCGTAGCACGATCGAGCAGCCTTCATCGCAATTCGACAGGCATTCCACAGCTTTCAAGGTAATGCCTTCGGGCAGGCCCGCCTGTTCAAGCGCCTTGTGCAGCAACGTGCCGGGGCGCTGGGCGTCATCCTCGACAGGCAGCCCGCGACGGCAGGTAGTGCAAACCAGCAGTTCGACCGGTGCGGTCTCGGTCATGTCTCTCATCCCCCCAAAATCCTCTTCGTGGGGGACGGGGTTTCATGCGGGCCGATCACAGCCCCACACCGGAACACCCCGTCCGGTTTCATCTTCGGGCGTTGGCAGGTCTCCCGGCTTGCGGATGTCAGAGGAGGCCTCTGTCGGATGTCCCGCCTTCCCGGCCATACTGCCAGTGGCTTTGGGCACCCTCTCCGGTCACGGTCGCGGGGGCGGCTGCGTTTGACGGCAAAAACCGCTGACGCATTCCCTTTTCATCTGCTCTCGCAGACACCAACGAAAGGGACATGCGGCAGGGCAGGGTTGCTTGTCAAGCGAGTCGCGCCGATCCGTGAAAAAGCGGATAAAAAGCGACCTGTCGGGGTCGCTGGGCGGCATGATACTTCTGCAACGACGTGCTGGCATGGCAGCAAGATGCGAACAGGAGGATACCGCGCATGAAAGTAGGGTTTATCGGGCTGGGGAATGTAGGGGGCAAGCTATCTGGATCGCTGCTACGAAACGGTATCGATCTGACGGTTCATGACCTGAACCCGGATCTGGTGACCGAATTCGTCGCCAAGGGTGCCAAAGCCGCCAAAAGCCCGGCGCAACTGATGCGCGATTGCGATGCTGTTATAACCTGTTTGCCTTCTCCTGCGGCCTCGGATGCGGTGATGCAGGAAATGTTGCCAGAGGTCGGCCCTGGCAAAATCTGGATGGAAATGTCGACCACTGACGAAGCCGAAGTCAAACGCCTTGGCGCAATGGTCATCGAACGAGGCGGCGCAGCGGTGGATTGCCCGGTTTCGGGCGGATGTCACCGGGCAGCGACGGGTAATATCTCGATCTTCGCAGGCTGTGATCGCGAGACTTTTGAACGTATCCTGCCATTCCTGACCACCATGGGGCGGCGCATTTTGCACACGGGCGATCTGGGCTCGGCCTCTGTTCTGAAGGTGTTGACCAATTATCTGGCGACCGCCAACCTGATCACCTGCGCCGAGGCATTGGTGACAGCCAAGGCCGCCGGCATGGACCTTGGAACCACCTATGAGGCGATCAAGATATCGTCAGGCACATCCTTCGTGCACGAGACCGAAAGTCAGGTCATCCTGAACGGCTCGCGCGATATTTCCTTCACCATGGACCTGGTGAAAAAAGATATCGGTCTGTTTCAGGAGGTCGCCGACCGTGCCGGAGTTCCCCTTGAGATAAACCCATTGATGATCAAGATTTTCGAAGATGGCATCGCGCGATATGGTGAGCGTGAACTGTCCCCGAACATCATCAGGCGGCTAGAGGACGCGACCGGACTGGAGATCCAGGCGCCAGGGTTTCCAACCGAGATGCTGGACGACGAGCCAGAAGAACCGGGTTACGAGGTGATCCCACAGAATCGGTAGATAGATTAATCGGCAAGCATTGCGGCTGTCTGGCGACCTGGTTGGACAAAATTCTGGTGCTATTCTAAATAGGTCGACAGGAGTCCGACACCGGCACAGGCAAGAGAACAACTTATGACGAATGAGACCTTTCTCATCGTAACAACGATGAAAAACGAAGGGCCTTTCATGATCGATTGGGTGGCCTACAACCACGCAATCGGCTTTGATGACATTCTGATTTATACCAATGATTGCGCTGATGGTACCGATGCCATGGGCGAACGGTTGCAAGTGCTTGGCTGGGCTCACCACCAACGAAACAGACTGGGTCCGCGCGCTGCGCCGCAGGTTCGTGCATTTTCGCTTGCGCGGAATCACCCAAGCTATCTGTCATCGGATTGGATTCTAAGTTTGGATGTGGACGAGTATATCAATATCCGTTTGCCCAATAGTGATATAAGAAGCCTCGTTGAGGCCAGCGGCGTGGCGGATGCGATCTCGATCTGCTGGCGCATGTTCGGAAACGCGGGTCAGAACGATTTCGTTGATCGACCTGTACCTGAGACTTTCTTTCTGGCCGCCACGGAAGACGGCTATCCGCATCACCGGACCAAAGGGTTCAAAACGCTGTTCCGCAACAACGGAAAATTCAGCCGTTTTCGCGCCCATCGTCCCAGGATCAATCCAGAAGATGCACCGAACCCTGACGCGCCATACGAAGGCGTGTTGTGGCGGGATTCGGGCGGGAACCTCTACCCAGCAGACCAAGTGAAATGGAAAGCATGGCGTGGTTTCAGCCATGAATTCGCGCGCATTCATCATTATGCTGTGCGCAGCACTGATAGCTTTTTGGTCAAGCGCGACCGTGGGCGCACCAATCATGTGGGGCAGGATCAAGGGCTCAAATACTGGCTCATGATGAACCACAATGATGTTGAGGATCGCTCAATTCTGGAACATATGCCGGCTATGCACGACATCAAAGCTGAGATGATGGCAGATCCGCAATTGGCAGACCTCCATCACCAAGCATGTGAGTGGCACAGGTCGAAAGCCGAAGAATTGAGAGCCAGACCGGACTGGGTTGATCTGGTTGAAGCGTTGCAAAATTCCTCAACCGGAGAAGACGTCTATGGGTGAAGCTGTATCTGCTGAGGATCGCCGCAAGAAGCAAGCTGAGCAGCGCGAGCGGAAGGATTCCCTGCGGCGCGAAATGCTCAAGACCATGCCGCATGGACGGCTGAGCGTTGAAATTGGCGTTTGGAAGGGCGAATTTTCGCGGATTCTGCTGGAAGAGCTGCAGCCCTCGAAATTGTGCCTCATCGATCCCTGGCAAGTACAGCAAGACCCAGATGGCGGTGCTTCGCTTGCCGGAGCGCGCACGCAGAAGGATATGGATCGAATATACGAGGCAGTAACGGGTAAATACAGCACCGAGATCGCCAAGGGGCAAATTTCGATCATTCGCGACTATTCGCGACCGGCGCTAAGCCTGTTTGAAGATCAGAGCATCGGGTTTGCCTATTTGGACGGCGACCATTCCTACGAGGGCGTAAAAACGGATCTGGATGCTTTGCTGCCCAAGATGATCGAAGGCGGCGTAATCATGCTTGACGATTATCACAGGCGCGGTTGGTGGAAAGATGACGTGATGCGTGCGTTCCACGAATTCCTCGGGGCAAATTCTGCGGGGCTGCGGCTCAAGGCCATCATGGGGGCGCAGGTGGCCGTCGAGAAACTTTGAGCCGAGATCATTTTTCTGATTATAGATTCGTGCGACGTAACCCAGGCTGGCTAGTGTCTTCCAGCGTCAACAGTGTTAAGCAACAAGTTCAGCGATGACGGATAGGGTTGTTGTCTAAGTCCGATCATCTTTGAATAGCGGCACTTTCCCAGGCAGACAGGAACTTTCTGCGCTTCAGCGCATCGAGGAACGTCAACAACGCAGGGTCCAGCGCTATCGCTGCGCTTTCGGTCGTGGAGTCCTGCGTGTCCAGAAGTGGCAGTGCTGCCAGTGATTCCGGATTCAGCGTGGTCAGGTGCCGGACAAAGGTTTCCGCTTCCTCCGGCAAGCGGCTTTTGCCAGTTACCATGGCGGTTCGCATCATCGTCGTCTGAAAATCCGAAGGCAGAATGATCTGAAGGGCATCCTTTCCTTCTGTTCGTACCGCCGCATAACTGCCAAGCACGTTGTAGGCCACCGCGATTGTACCATCCGCCAGGTCGTTAATCATGTCGCCCGAACAACAATAAAGCCGCACATCCAGGCCGCCCAATACCTCCATCAGTCGCCAATAGGTCTCCGAGGCGCGGGCGTCCTGCGTCGCGAACAAATAGCCCAATCCCGACTGGCGCACGTCATAAGTGCCGACCTTGCCCCGAAAATCATCCGGGCGGGCACGCAGCGCTTCGATCAGTTCCTGCCGCGTTTGCGGCATTGGTTGTCCTTCGAACGCGGTGCGGTTGACAACGATGGTTGCGGGTTCCGAAGTGAAGGCGAACAGGCTTTGATGCCATTGCGCCCAAGGGGGGTGCGGAAGATCGTTAAGCGCCAGCGCATATCCGTCATTCGCGAGCTTCAGTTGCAGGTCCATCGCGCTGGAAACGACAATGTCGAACGCTTCTGGCGTGGCTCGGACGCGTCGGTCGATATCGGCCGTGCCGGTCACCAGATATTCGACCGATATCGCTGGATTCTGGGCGACGAAATCCTCGATCAGCGGCGCAAACAGGGCGGTATCGGTGCTGGAAATGACCCGCAGTCGGGGGCCGTCGGCACTTTCGTTGAATATTTGTCGGTCTTCCCAATCCTGAGCCCCTGCGCCGCTGGCGAACAGGCATAGGATCAGAGTGACAAGATAACGCATGCGCCGCCCTCCGCTTTGTTTGACAGTACCAGCGTGCCACCATGGGCGACCGCGACGTCCTGGGCAATGGTTAGCCCGAGGCCCGATCCGATGGTTCCTGCCGCGTTCTGACCACGTTCGAAACGTCTTGTGAGCGTTTCGATTTCATCGGGCGGAAAGCCTGGCCCCTGGTCGCTGACCGTGATCCGGGCTCTGGGTGATCCTGCGACATCGATGACCACGGTACTGTCCGCTGGCGCATATTTAAGCGCATTGTCTACCATGTTCCGCACCGCATTTTGGATGAGGATGGGGTCGCCCGAATACATGACCTGCGGATCGCCGGTCAAAGCAAGCGAAAGGTCTTTCATTTCAGCGATGGGCGTCAAGCGCTGGACAAGCTCTCGGATCAGAGTCACCAGATCGATATCCTCGCGCTCCAGATGGTCGGCGCGGAATGTGATCATGGCGTGATCCAGTAGTTGCCCCGCAGCCCTAGAGCTTTCGTCGATGGCGCGCATCATTGATCTTAACGCCTCGCGGTTGTCTTCTCTCTCGACCCGTTGCAGCGTCGCCTCGGCATAAGACCTGACCGTTGCCAGCGGGGTGCGGACCCTATGGGCGGCCTCGGCGATAAAGTCCTCGGATTGGCTGAGAGACTGGTCCAGGCGTCCCATAAGCGAATTCAGCGATGACACCAAAGGCGCCATTTCACGCGGTACTGGTTTTTTGAATGGGCTGAGATCTTGCGGTCCCCGACGGGTGACGGATGTCGTTAATCTGTCGAGCTGACCAATGGTGGCCGAACTCACCCAGAAGGACAATACAGCCGCAAGCACAAAGAACCCCAATCCCAAAAGGCCGGCATTGCGTGAGATTTGATCCAGCGTCTCCGACAGCGCATCTTGGGTCTGTCCCAAGGCCACTTCGATTTCTGTCTGATTTCCCAGCCCGACCAGTGTGCGGCTGGCACTGACCTGACGAACGTTTTCACCACGCACCTCACCGAAGCGAAAGGTCCACTTTCCATCAGCGGGTCCTTGAGTTGGGGTCAGGTCTTCGTAGCCGGACAGGAACTCGCCATCCTGAAAGATCGCATAAAACACCCGGTCGTCCGACGGCGTGCTCAGCATTGAAAAGGCAGCATAGGGGATATCGACTTCAAGCTCGCCTCCGCGCAGCGCCGCGGCGTCGAGGATCGAGGTGACTGAGGCACCCAGAATGTTGTCCTGACCTTGCTGGGCAACCTGAACTGCATAGTCGCGGACAGCAAAGAACAGCACAAGGGCCAGAATCGCGGCACCGCCGATTAGCGTTAGCGCAAGACGGTTTCGTAGTGATCCGGAAACGTTTGGATTAGTTGCCATGATCCAGCCTGTAGCCCAAACCGCGCAACGTTGTGATCCTGAGGTCCGATTTTTCCAGATGCTTTCGCAGTCGGCCGACATAGACCTCGATGGCATTGTCCGAAACATTGTCGTCGTAGGAGAACAACCGGTCCGCCAGCTTCTGCTTAGAAAACACCTGACCGGGGGCGTTGATCAGCAGTTCCAACAAGCGCAGTTCGCGGTTGCGAAGCGAGACGATGTCGTCGCCCACCGTCAAATGACCCGCAACCGGATCAAAGACGACGCCGCCAATTTCAATCGTCGTTTTGGTCTTGCCGGATTTGCGTCTAAGCACTGCGCGGCAGCGCGCCTCAAGTTCGGCATGGTCGAAGGGCTTGGTGACATAATCGTCCGCCCCAAGATCGAGTGAGCCGATTCGATCCGACACTTGACTGCGGGCGGTCAGAACGATGACAGGTGTGTCCAGATGGCTGGCGCGATGCCGTTTGAGGAAATCGCGCCCGTCCCCGTCGGGAAGCATGATGTCCAGCAGGATCAGGTCATACTCATCGATTTCAACAAAGGCCACAGCATCTTCTATTTTCTCTGCGTGATCAACCACATGCCCGTCCAGTCGCATGCGCGAACTTATGGCATTGGCGAGGTCCAGATTGTCTTCGACCAAGAGGAATTTCATCGGGATCCAATAGTAATTTCACCCATGACAGGTTGATGTCAGGTTGATGTGTTTAGGTTTCGAATAATCTGAGCCGCACTGCGGCCGGTTGTCAAACGGGAGGAATTCATGACGACAATCAAACTGGGCCGTCGCGCCCTGATCGCGGCTGTGACCGCTATTGGTCTGGCTGGACCGACTTTCGCTGAAGAGGTCGTAGATAGCATCCACTTTCTGATCCCCGGTGGCGCAGGAGGCGGCTGGGACGGCACGGCCCGTGGCACCGGTGAGGCGCTGACGAATGCGGGTCTCGTGGGAACTGCATCCTACGAAAACATGTCGGGCGGCGGCGGTGGTAAAGCCATAGGATATCTGATCGAAAACGCCGACAGCAACCACGGCACGCTTATGGTCAACTCGACCCCGATCGTGATCCGCTCTCTGACCGGAGTGTTCCCGCACAATTTCCGCGACCTGACACTGGTCTCGGGCACGATTGGCGATTACGCCGCGATTGTTGTGGGCAAAGACAGCCCCATCAATTCAATGGCGGACCTGCTAGCCGCGTATGACGCCGATCCAAGTACAACGGCCATTGGCGGCGGTTCTGTGCCGGGTGGGATGGACCATCTGGTCGCGGCCATGGTTATGGAAGCGGCAGGCAAGGACGCTTTGGGCGTGAAGTACATCCCCTATGATGCAGGTGGCAAAGCGATGGCCGCGCTTCTGTCCGGTGAGATTGCCGCGCTGTCGACCGGTTTCTCGGAGGCTGTCGATCTGGCGAATGCGGGTGAGGTGAAGATCATTGGCGTCACCGCGGAAGAGCGCGTGGATGCAGCCCCTGATGCGCAGACCATGAAAGAGCAGGGCATCGACACAACTTTCGTGAACTGGCGTGGGTTCTTTGCTGCTCCTGGTCTGCCCGAGGACAAGCTGGTCGCTTATCAAGAAGCCATCGCCAAGATGTATGACACACCTGAGTGGGAAGAGGTCCGCGCCCGTAACGGTTGGGTGAACATCCACAACTCGGGTGCTGATTTCCAATCGTTCCTGGAACAGCAGGAAAAGCAGATCGGCGATCTGATGAAAAAGTTGGGTTTCCTGTAAGGATACCTCGGGCAGAGCGGGCAACCGCTCTGCCTCAACCAACAATAAATCAAAGGAGGGGGAAACATGGCGTTGGATCGCTGGATCGCGCTCGTTTTGCTGGGCATATGCCTGACATATGGCTACACCGCCTGGTTCACGATGGATGGCAGTCTGCCCCCCTTCATGCAGCGCAACCCCATTTGGCCGAGCACCTTTCCCAAGGTGCTGTCGATTTTGGGGATAATTGCCACAACGATTATTCTGCTGGGCTTTGAAAAGGCTGAGCCCAAAGAGGCTGATATCGATTATCGGAGGCTGGGCGAATATCACCTAGGCCAGGCGCTGCTGTTACTGGCTTTGATGGTTGCCTATGCGCTGTGCCTGCGTCCGGTTGGATTTCTGATCTCGACATCCGGGTTCCTGATCCTCGGTTCTTTCATTCTGGGCGAACGCAAATGGCACGTCATGCTGCCGGTTGCCGTAATCGCTACAGGTTCAGTCTGGTACCTCGTGCAAGAGGTTCTTGGCATCTACATGCGACCCTTGCCGGGCGTTTTCGGAGGCTGACATGCTTGAAGGATTGTTGATCGGCCTACAAACGGCATTCTCCATCCAAAACCTGTTGATGGTCATAGCGGGCTGTCTGATTGGTACATTCATCGGCATGCTGCCCGGTCTTGGGCCGATGTCGATCATCGCCATTATGATTCCGGTCGCCATTTCGATGGGCGATCCGTCCGCCGCATTGATCCTGCTTGCCGGTGTCTATTACGGCGCGATCTTTGGTGGCTCGACATCTTCCATTCTTCTGAACGCGCCGGGGGTCGCGGGAACCGTGGCCTCAAGCTTCGACGGCTATCCGATGGCTCGTCAGGGCAAAGCCGGGAAGGCGCTCACAGTTGCCGCTATCGCCAGTTTCGCCGGGGGTACGATAGGCGCGCTGCTACTGATGGTCTTTGCGCCTGCATTATCCTCGGTCGCACTGCTGTTCCACTCGGCTGAGTACTTTGCCTTGATGGTAGTGGGTCTGTCCGCCATCGCCGCTTTTGCGGGAACCG
Source organism: Ruegeria sp. AD5 (assembly GCF_056542345.1). Classification (NCBI taxonomy): domain Bacteria; kingdom Pseudomonadati; phylum Pseudomonadota; class Alphaproteobacteria; order Rhodobacterales; family Roseobacteraceae; genus Ruegeria; species Ruegeria sp. AD5. Next base: position 18,190 of record NZ_JBQFZR010000001.1, on the reverse strand, counting down.
GACAGGTGGCCAAGGCAATTGTCATGACCATTCTCGGGCTGATCATGGCCACCGTCGGCGAGGGCGCGCTGTTCAACTTGCCGCGTTTCACGATGGGGATCATGGATCTGCAGTCCGGCTTTGGTTTCATCACGCTTGCAATGGCGATGTTTGCCCTGCCCGAAGCGCTGTTTCTGGTTCTCAAACCCAAGGACCTGCAAGGCGACGAAGGCGAAATCAAGGACCTGCGCATCACAGGATCCGAGGCAAAGGCCATCGCTCCGGTGGTTGGTCGCCAATCTGTGCAGGGTTTCTTTATCGGTGTGCTTCCGGGGGCGGGGGCAACGATTGCCAGTTTCCTTGGCTATGCGGTTGAACGCAATATTGCCCCGAAAGAAGAGCAGGAAGAGTTCGGCAAAGGCTCGATCAAAGGTCTGGCAGCACCCGAGACAGCTAACAATGCTGCCTGTACCGGTTCCTTTGTTCCGTTGCTGACGCTCGGCATTCCAGGTTCCGGAACTACGGCCATTTTGTTGGGCGCACTGATCGCGCTGAATGTGACACCGGGTCCGCGCCTGATGATCGACGAGCCACAGGTATTCTGGGCTGTCATCATGTCGATGTTCATTGGCAATCTGGTGCTGCTGATCCTGAACCTGCCGTTGATCCCCTATATCGCCAAGGTGCTTGCAGTACCGCGCAACTATCTGATCCCGTTCATTTTGTTCTTCACCCTCATGGGGGCCTATATCGGGCAGAACAATGCCACGGAACTGCTGATATTGGTGGGCTTTGGCGTCTGCGCCACGGCACTGAAATTTGCCGATTACCCTCTGGCACCGCTGCTGATCGGTTTCATCCTTGGTGGCATGATGGAGGATAACTTTGCCCGCTCCATGCAGCTGTATGACGGCATCGCCTTTATCTGGGAACGTCCGATGACGCTGGGCCTGTTGGTGATTGCCCTCCTTCTGGTGCTGTTGCCCAGTTACCGCGCACGTCGCGCCAAGGCTCGAGCGGCAGGCGTGGCCGATGGCGACTGAGCCACTTTCAGGCATCCGGGTTCTTGACCTGACTAATGTCCTGGCCGGGCCGTATTGTTGCTACCAACTGGCCCTGATGGGGGCCGAAGTGATCAAGGTCGAACGCCCCGGCAGCGGAGATCTGGCCCGTGTGCTGGGGGCGGATCCTGATCGGAACAAGGCCGGCATGGGCATCAGCTTTCTGGCGCAGAATGCAGACAAGAAATCCGTGACTTTGGATATGAAGGCTGATCGGGGAAAGGCTCTGCTCAATCGGCTGGTCAAGACTGCCGATGTGCTGGTCGAGAACTTCCGGCCCGGCGTGATGGACCGGCTTGGGCTGGGGTATCAGGTTCTGCGTGCCGAGAACCCCAGACTGATTTATTGTGCCATCAGCGGGTTTGGTCAGGATGGACCACGCCGGGATGACCCGGCCTATGACCAGATCGTGCAGGGGATCAGCGGTGTCATGTCAATCACAGGTGCGTCGGATACCGCGCCTTACCGGGTCGGCTATCCTCTGGCAGATACCGTCGGCGGGATGACGGCGGCCTTTGCCATAAGCGCGGCCTTGAATGCCAACCCGCGCGGGGCATTCCTTGATGTCGCAATGAGCGAGGCGGTGGTTTCGACCATGGGGTGGGTGGTGTCCAACTATCTGGTCGGTGGTGTGACTCCTGCGCCGCATGGGAACGAAAACACAACCTCGGCCCCGTCCGGAACTTTTGCCACATCCGACAACCCTATTAATATCGCCGCCAATCGCGACGAACAATGGCATGCGCTCGCCCAACATCTGGGCCGCGCCGACCTTTTGACGCATCCGGACTATCTAACCCGCGAGGATCGCAAGACCAACCGGCATGAATTGCGCCAAGAACTGGAACGCACTCTTTCTACCCGTCCAGCCAGTGATTGGGTCCAAGAGTTGAATGCGTTGGGTGTACCGGCCGGGCCGGTGATGACGGTGCCGCAGGCTTTGTCCGACGACCAACTCTCAGGTCGCGGGCTGATTGGAACTCTGTCGGCGCACGGAGAGAGTTTACGCCTTGCGGGCAGCCCAGTGGTCATTGATGGCGCACGCTGCATGCCACGATCCGCACCACCGGATATTGGGGCCGACAACCTCTCGATTTGGGCCGAGCTTGGACTGTCGGACGCAGAGATCGAAACGTTGCGACATGAGAGGGTGATATGAGCGATGTTGCCGATTGGTGGCACACCGCCATCATCGATATGGAGCCCGGGCGCATTGAACTGCGTGGCCAGCCGATTCAAGACCTGATCGGCAATCTGGGTTTCGCTGAAATGATTTGGTTGATGGTGCGGGGTGACAGACCGACACCTGCGCAGGCTCGATTGTTCGAGGCCGCTTTGGTCGCCGCCGTGGATCACGGCCCGCAAGCCCCCTCGATCGCGGCTGCACGAATGGCGGTGACCTGCGGGCTGTCTCTTAACAACGCGATGGCGAGTGCTGTTAACATGCTGGGTGACATCCATGGTGGTGCCGGCGAGCAGGCGATGGAGCTTTATCACTTTGTAGACGCCCATGCCGAAGGCCCAGAACAGGCATTGGACGACTGGATCGCCGAACGAGGGAAGATACTGCCGGGTTTCGGGCATCGGTTCCATACACCGACGGACCCGCGCGCACCCCGGCTAATGGCCCTGGTTGCTGATGCGGTCGAACAGGACGCCTGTGAGGGTCGGTTCATGAAAGTCGGGCAAGCCTTGGAAACCGACCTGATGCGCCGGAAAGGCAAGCCGGTGCCGATGAATATCGATGGTGTCACGGCAGTGATCTATGCAGAGCTAGGCTTTGCCCCGCCATTGGCACGAGGCTTGTTTTGCCTTTCGCGGTCGGTCGGTATTCTGGCCCATGCCTGGGAGCAGACCCAGCAAGGGGGACGCAACAAAGGTCCTACGCCGCCCCACTACCGCTGGACTTATCTAGGCGATTGAAGTTGAGGTATGCCGCCTGTCGTTCCTCATGGCTTCGGATTCCTTTTATCCAGATTCTGAAACACGGCGACATAGTTTGTCGCCAGCGCCTTCGCCTTGCAGCCAACACCGTCCAGAACTGCGTAGTACAGGAGCTGGATAATTTGGGTGAAGTGACGTCGCAGCTGACACAGTTAGGACTGGCATAGCGTGTTGTCGTTTTCCAGGAAAATGCGCACAAGGCGGAAAACGTAATCGCCCTAAGTCAATGATCTAGATTGAATTGGAGGCGAGTACCGGAATCGAACCGGTGTACACGGATTTGCAATCCGCTGCGTCACCACTCCGCCAACTCGCCTTTTTAAGCAATATCAATAACTTGCCGTGGTGTGAGGGGCGTTCTATCAGCTTTCAGGTTGAACGTCCATAGCCTTGAGGGCGATTATTTCTGTCTTGTTTGGAAATTTGACAATACCCCAATGGTACGTTTTTGCCGCGCCCGGAAATGCAATCTGGCCCGTTGCTGCAGGCAGGCGGATGTGGCAAAAGCCAGATAACAGTCTGATAAGGAATGAGCGATCACATGACAGATTTCGCAGCCCGGCGCCTTACGATGGTTGATACTCAGGTCAGGCCCTCGGATGTGACCAAGTTCCCTATCATTGATGCGATGCTGAGCGTTGCGCGCGAAAATTTCGTGCCTGATGCGCAACGTGAGGCAGCCTATGTTGGTGATCTGGTCGAGTTGGGTGATGGACGTTGTTTGCTTGAGCCCAGGACGCTGGCTAAGATGTTGGACGCAGTCAACATTTCCAATGATGAAGTGGTGCTGGATATCGCGCCGGGGCTGGGTTACTCAACCGCAATTGCCGCGCGAATGGCAGAGTTGGTTGTGGCCGTGGAATCCGACCCGGCATTGGCGGCTGAAGCTCAGACGCTTCTGATGGAAGCTGATGTAGACAACGCCATTGTTCATGAAGGACCGCTTGAACAAGGCGCGGTTGAGCATGGACCCTACGATGTGATCATGATTCAGGGTGGGGTCGAGCAGCTTTCAGACACTTTGCTGGATCAACTCAAGGATGGGGGCCGGATCATTTGCCTGTTCATGGAGGGTGATCTTGGCACGGTTCGTATGGGTCTCAAGTCCTCAGGCCGTGTCTCGTGGCGATTTGCATTCAATGCTAGCGCACCGATTTTGCCCGCATTTTGCGCTGAGTGTGCATTTTCGCTATAGTTGGTAATAGAAGTATTTTGATGCCTTGATTACTTGAAAACACCGGCGCAAACTGCGCTGGTGGTTGCGTAATTTCGATTTGAGAGGACTTAGTTATGCGCGGGACGACGACAGGAAAGCTGGTCAAAGGCCTGACTTTGGCTGCTGGTGTTGCATTAAGTGTGATGCCCGGAAGGTCGGTTTGGGCAGATAATCTGACCGATGCATTCATCGGCGCGTATAACACCAGCGGCCTGCTTGAGCAGAACCGTGCCTTGTTACGCGCAGCGGATGAAGATGTCGCCATTGCGCTCTCGGCGCTGCGTCCGATCATCAACTGGACCGTGCGGGTGAGCCGGGATTACACGCGCACCAATACGAGCAGCTTGATCACGACGCGCGAGCCTTCGAGCTTTTTTTCCGGTCTCACGCTGAGCCAGTTGATCTATGACGGTGGCGCTTCCATCCTTGGCAAGCAATCGGCGCAGGAAACTGTGCTATCCACCCGTCAGTCTCTTATTGATATTGAACAACAAATCCTGATCAGAGCCGCGAACGCCTATCTGGGTGTTCTGCTGCAGGAAGAAACGGTTGCGATCCGCCAGAACAACGTGGAAGTGTCGGCGGAAGAACTGCGCGCATCACAGGATCGCTTTGAAGTAGGTGAGGTTACACGTACCGACGTTGCCCTGTCCGAGGCACAATTGGCCAGCTCTCAGGCCGATTTGGCGGTCGCACGTGGTAACCTGAGCATTGCGCAGGCTGAATACGTAAACGCCGTTGGCAAGACACCTGGGCGGACAGCTGGTCAGCCAAGGCTGCCCAACCTGCCGCGTTCAGAGGCGGATGCGGTGAATTTGGCTCAGCGTAACCACCCTGCGATTCTTTCCGCACAGCATCAGGTGCGTGCGCTGGACCTGATCGTGCAGCAGCAGCGTGCAAATCTGGGTCCGAATGTCAGCCTGAATGCGGATGCGGGCATTACCGAGAGCTACGACAATGACGATTACATCAACGATGCGACGATCTCACTGAACTTCAATCAGCCGATCTATTCTGGTGGCGGTCTGGCGGCAGCGGTGCGTCGTGCGATGGCAACTCGTGATGCGTCGCGTGCCAACCTTCTGAACGTTCAGAAAGACATCACACAAGGTGTTGCCGATCGCTATGCTGCGTTTCAGGCGGCAACTGCAAGCCTGCGGGCGTCAACGGAACGGGTTCGTGCTTCGCAGGTGGCGTTTGACGGTATTCGTGAAGAAGCAACGTTGGGTGCACGGACGACCTTGGACGTCCTGAATGCCCAGCAGGATTTGCTGGACGCGCAATTGGCCGAGGTAGCATCCCGGACCGAGCGGTCGCGGGCGGCATATGAACTGCTGCAGGCCCAGGGGCTGTTGACGGCAGAGCGTTTGGGTCTTGCAGTGCAAATCTATGATCCGACCCTGTATTACAACCTCGTGAAAAAGGCGCCGTCGCAGGTCAGTAAGCAAAGCCGCGATCTGGATCGAGTGCTCAAGGCATTGCGCCGCGACTAAAGGGCATCGCTACCTGTTGTGGCGCTGGCTCAGATTGGCTACAATCGGGCCTAGGTTAGAGCGGTAGAAAATAATGTCAGATCGTGTTGTAAGCGCCAATATTCAGGACGTTCTTTCGTCGGTTAAGCGAATGGTCGACGAGGACGCGCATGACGAATCAGAATTCATATTTGTTCCGACGGCCCCGGCTGCCAAGCCGGGCCGGTTGGTTTTAACGGATGCGCTGCGCGTCAGCAATGAACCGCTGATCGCCAAGAAGGCCGGGCCCTTGAAACTGATGCCCCAGCATAGCGCGGGTGACAGTACCCCAAAGCAGGCCGCAAATGCGCCAAGTAACCCTGCCGAACCGATGCGGCTGCAACCCAGCGATATTGTGCGCGCTGGTGATGTCGACGCCAAGGCAGACGCACCAAAGCGCGACCTAGCGGGAAGCCTCAGCGCCAAGATTGAAGCTTTGGAAGCTGCTATCGCGCGCACCGAGGATCAGTGGGAGCCCGATGGCGAGAGCGATGACGACTACTCTGGCACTAAGACGCAGGCTGTTGAATGGCCGGCAGACAGAGCTTTTGCGCAGTCTCAGGCGGCTGAACCAAAACCCGAAGCCACATTTATTCGCGACCCGGAGGTGGTGGAAGATATGGCACAGAAGCCGACCGATGTGACAATCGGAGAAGAGGAATTGCGCGAACTCGTCGCCCAGATCGTCCGGGAAGAGCTGCAGGGCGCGCTGGGCGAACGGATCACGAAAAACCTGCGCAAGATGGTTCGGCGTGAGATCACGCGGGCGATCGCCGCAGCGGATGTTGACTGAGGTCTAAATGGTGCGTGGCGTCTGCGCCATCGCGAGAAGCAGATCCAGATCCATATGCTGTTCCAGATGGTCGGCAAGGTCGTCCAGCACTTGTTCGACGCCGTCTTCGTAAGCTGTTTCCGATGTCACGCCCAGCTCTGCCAGATAGCTGGCGCGAAACGTGTCCGAGGTGAAAATCCCATGCAGATAGCTGCCGCGTATGCGCCCATTGGCGCTGGCGGCACCTTCCGGGCGACCTTCGATCTGCAGCCAGGCCCGAGCGCAATCCGGGCCATCAGTACGGCCCATGTGGATCTCATATCCGCTGACGGGTTCATGACCGGGCAGGGCGGTTGCTGAGCGCAGGATAACCTGCTTTTCTCCGGCCATTGTCGTGCTGACATCCAGCAATCCCAACCCTTCGACCTGACCGGGGCGTCCATCGACGCCATCGGGGTCCGAGATGGTTTTGCCCAGCATCTGATAACCCCCGCACAGGCCCAGAACATGACCCCCGCGGCGGACATGGGCATAAAGGTCGATATCCCAGCCCTGCGCCCGGAAATAGGCCAGATCGCCGATTGTAGACTTGCTGCCCGGCAACAGCACCAGATCGGCATCTCCGGGCAGGGGACGGCCTGCTGGGATGATCTCGACCGTAACGCCCGGTTCGGCGGAAAGCGGGTCGAGATCGTCGAAATTGGCCATCCGCTCAAGCTGAGGCACAGCGATCTTGCATGCCCCTCCGGTATGAGAGCGGATGTCCATCATGTCTTCTGCCGGCAGCTTCCATGCATCATGGAACCAGGGCACCACGCCCATACAGGGCCAGCCGGTCCGGGATGCGATATCGTCGCGCCCTTCATCGAACAGGGAGACATCGCCTTTGAAGCGGTTGATTGCAAAACCCCGGATCATCGCAAGGTCCTCGGCCTCCAAGACGGCTTGCGTCCCCACGATCTGAGCGATCACGCCACCCCGATGAATGTCGCCCACCAGAACCACCGGAACCTGTGCGGCACAGGCAAATCCCATATTGGCGATGTCACCCTTGCGCAGATTAGTTTCTGCCGGACTACCCGCGCCTTCGATCAACACCAGATCAGCGTCGCAGCAAAGCCTTTCAAAGCTTTCCAGAGCCGCCCCCAGTAGCTTAGACTTGTCCTTGCGATAATCGCCCGCCTTCATTGTACCTGCGCGCTGGCCCTGAAGAATGATCTGCGCGCCGGTATCAGTTTCGGGTTTGAGCAGGATTGGGTTCATATCCGTATGCGTCGGTCGTTTGGCCGCCCGCGCCTGCAGGGCTTGCGCGCGCCCGATTTCGCCGCCGTTTTCCGTAACAGCGGCGTTGTTCGACATGTTCTGCGGCTTGAACGGAGCCACGCGCAACCCGCGTCGCGTATAGGCGCGGGCCAACCCGGCCACTAAAACCGATTTGCCGACATTGCTGCCGGTGCCTTGAATCATGATGGACCGCGCCATGGCCTGTCTCCTATGCTCGGGCGCAGATGATCTGATTTAAGGCCAAAGGAAAAGCCCCATATGAATACGCCTGCGCATCTTTTGATTGGTGCTGCTGTTTTTGCCCGCCCGGCCCGGGGCGCGACGCTATGGGCAGCTCTGTTTGGGTCCTTGTTGCCGGATTTGTCGCTATACCTGATGGCCGGCGTTTCGCTGCACATCCTGAACATCCCGGCACAGGTGGTGTTTGATCAGCTTTACTTTTCACCCGCGTGGCAAACCGTATTCGCCATCGATAACTCGTTTATTTTGTGGGGAGTGGCACTTGCACTCGGGCTGTGGCGCGGCTGGCACCTGCTGACCATTGGCGCATCCGCAGGGATACTTCATTTGGTGATGGATTTCTTATTGCACGCAGGCGATGGCCGACCACAGTTCTGGCCGATCAGTTCATGGGTCTTTCACAGTCCGATCAGCTATTGGGACAGCACACATCATGCGGCTTGGATCGCGCCGATCTCAGTGACGATTTGCATTGCCGCCTATGTGGTGCTTTGGCAGCGCGGCCTGTCGGTTTCGGCAAAACTGTTCTTTGCGCTGTTACTGGCGGCCGAGCTTTGGGTGGCGTGGCAATGGATCATGTATTTTTGATCTGACCAATCAGCCCAAAGAAAAACGCGCCCCGATGTCAGGGCGCGTTTTTTCAATCGGATGCGGGGAACAATCAGGCAGCTTCGGCCTGCTGAGCCGCATTCCGGCGTTCGCTTTCTTCGCGGGACAGGGCGACAGACGTCCGTACGCCGCGACCAACAAATTCCATCAGCCCGCCTACAACCCGCTCATTGGGGTCGATGCCGGCGCACGATAGTACTTCGCGCCCATCGCGCGAACGCGCCCAACGGGCAATTTGTTCCGGTCCGTTGCCATACTTCTTGTCGTCGGCGATGGCATCATCCAAAGCAGCCAGTACAACGGCTGCGAAAAGTTTGCGTGCACGATTGCCTTGTTCGTTGTTAAAGGCAGTGCCGTCAACGAAATCTCTCATCTCGTCTTTCCTGTTTTTCTTGCTCTTGCAATTTTCGGCGTGACGGTCCTTATGACCTATTACATGCGATTCGGATACACCTAAAATGCATAGTTGCGTTGCGTCATTTGCATGGCTCGCTGCAGGTGCAGCACTAGGTTTCGTTGTCTTGTCAGGTGTGGTCACGCCAGATATAGGGACCAGAACTGACGCATCAACCGTTTGTGAAGGATTTAAGTCATGCCCAAGATAAATGGGAACGAAATTCGCCCCGGCAATGTGCTTGAGCATAATGACGGACTGTGGGCGGCGGTCAAAGTGGATCACGTAAAGCCCGGCAAAGGCGGAGCTTTTGCCCAGGTCGAGCTGCGCAACCTGCGCAATGGCTCAAAGCTGAACGAACGCTTCCGTTCGGCCGACAAGGTCGAACGCGTGCGCCTTGAGCAGAAGGATCAGCAGTTCCTGTACGAATCCGATGGCATGCTGGTGTTCATGGACTCCGAGACCTACGAGCAGATCGAACTGCCTTCGGAACTGCTGGGTGAGCGCCGCCCGTTTCTGCAGGACGGCATGACTATCGTTGTGGAGTTTTATGAAAGCGAGGCGCTGAACGCCACGCTGCCCCAAAAAGTGACCTGCAAGATCGTCGAGACCGAGCCGGTTGTGAAGGGTCAGACTGCGGCGAACTCGTTTAAGCCAGCGGTTCTGGACAATGGCGTCAAGGTCATGGTGCCGCCTTTTATCGGGCAGGATGAGATGATCGTAGTGAATACCGAGACCATGGAATATTCCGAACGCGCGTAAGCGGACGATAGTTCGGTGCAAAAGGGTCGCTCTGCGGCCCTTTTTTAGGTCCGAATGCGATAGCGCTCGGGATGATCTCCAAACAGCTCCAGCATCAGTTCGTACTTGATGCGATTGGCGCTGACCTGTCGGTAGAACGCGATCAAGAAAGCGGTCGGGCCTTGAATGCGTCCGAGACCGCTTATCGCGGCCACGACGGTGCCGACATCGGTTTTACCCTGCAACACTAGCCAGCCGCCCAGCATCAGAATCCCAACAGTCCCTGCGCCGTTGATGACACTCAGCAGGAACTTGGCCGAGAGTTTCCAGATGAACATCTTGCGGCGGGTCTCGAATATCTCGTCGAACTGTTTCTCAATCGCTCGCGATGCCGCCTCAATATCCTCGTGCGTCAAGCGGTCGGTCGCGCTGCGCAGGATTCGAACACGCTCGGCCACGAAGATGTTCACTTTTCGCTGAGAGGCCAGAACGATAATGATCTGCGGAACGATCATGGAAAGTGCAATCAAGCCCAACCCCGGTTGGGTGGAAGAGATGTAGCCGATTACGCTGATCAATGTGCCGATTTGCACCACGGGGTCAGAAAATGCACCGCCTGCGAACTTGCCCAGCTCTTCCGCCTCAGCGGATACGGCCGTTGTCATCGTGCCCGAACGAAGGTCTTGCCCCTCTTCGCTGAGATCGATTGATCGGGCAAGCAACCGTCCCCGGATCAGTCGGATGATGTCCTCGCCCAGCGTTCCAGAGCGATACCCGAGCACCCATTTCAACGTAAGGCTCAACAGGATGACGCCCATCATCCCGGCGCCCAGCAACAGCAGGCGATCCACTTCGATGCTATCAGATGTCAGGTGATTGACGATGTCGCGCTGGAACTCAAGCGGAGCGGCCGCCAGCGCAGCCACCGCCAATGACAGCAGAATAAGGATGATTTGCCGTCCGGCGCTGACACGCCATATCGCGGTATAGAGGCGAAACATGCAAGTATCCCGTTAGGCCAATTGCAGTCAGTGATACCGCGCGGCCCGGCGGCGTCAAATACGCAAACAGTTTCAAAAGAATGGGCGTGCCGGTTCAGCAACAAAATCAACCTGGCAGTTTTAGCGTCGCGCCACCCGCCTGCATGTCGTCCCCCGCGCGATCCAGCCGAAGGTATGCGATCGCCTTTCCGCCAGACTGTGTAAACAACACCCCGGCGGGTTTACCACTGGAGTGAATCTCGGTCCCGACCGGAGCGGTGCCCGCGATCTCGACAACGCGCAAACCTTTGCGCAACTCAGTCTTGTGCTTCATGCGCGCGGTGACCTCTTGTCCGACATAGCAGCCCTTCTTGAAGTCCAAGCCATTCAGCGCCTCGAACCCGGACTCAAGAATATAGCTGTCTGGCGTCAGTTCGATGCTGGTTTCGGGGATACAGTGACGGACGCGGATCGCATCCCAGTCCGTACCGTCATCACTTTCCAGAGCGGTAGAATAAGCGCGCCATCCCAGATCAGGATGCCGCGGGTCGGGTAGGGCGCCCTCGGGCGCGGGGCCGGTGCCGCGTTGTACGTTCAGGTCGGTCTGGTCGATGGTCACATCTGCACGCAGCTTGTACATCGTCAGTCGTTTGGCAAGCCCGTCGGCCAGCACTTCGGCCACATCCAGCAGCACCGACTCACCGTCTCGTTTGAGAAAGAAGTCAGCCAGGTACTTGCCCTGCGGGGTCAGAAGGGCGGCGTAGACCAGCCCGTCGTCCAGCCGCTGCACGTCATTTGTGATCAGCCCCTGCAGAAAGCTATCAGTATCGTTGCCGGTCAGGCGCAGAATGCGGCGATTGGACATGGGTTGATCCTCGTCAATTCGTCTGGCTTCGTGATATAGGAAATCGCGCCGCCATGACCAGAGGGTTTCAGACGTGTCCGCCCCGATCAGCATCGTGATTCCGACCCTGAATTCGGGGCATTCCCTGCCGGGAACGCTGCAGGCTTTGATGGAAGGGCTTCATTCAGGCCTGATCCGAGAGTTAATCGTGACCGATGGCGGCTCAGATGACCCAACACTTGAGATGGCGGATGAAGCCGGAGCCATGATCGTAACAGGTCCGGCGTCAAGGGGAGGGCAGTTGCAAAGGGGGTGTGCCAAAGCATCTGGCGACTGGCTGCTGATCCTGCATGCCGACACCGAGTTGCAGTCAGGCTGGAGCGCCATCGTGGCAGAGCATCTGCGTTCGCACAGACCAGCAGCCTTCCGATTGCGGTTTCGCGTCAGTGGGATTGGTGCCCGCTGGGTTGCTGGTTGGGCCAACCTGCGTAGCAGAGTGTTTGGTTTGCCCTACGGCGATCAGGGGCTGTTGGTACGCCGCAGGGATTATGACTCTGTCGGAGGATTCCCAGATCAGCCACTGATGGAGGATGTCGCCTTGATCCGCGCTTTGCCGCGCCCGGTGCTGTTGAAAGCAGACGCGGTTACGAGTGCGGAACGCTATATCCGTCAGGGTTGGATTCGGCGGGGCGCGCGGAACCTTTGGACTCTGGCGCGGTACTTTCTGGGGGCTGATCCGCATCTGCTGGCGCAGTCGTATCGGCGTTGAAGGCGGTGCGCAGTTCAACGATGGATTTGCCCAGACGGAACGGTGCAGCAAAACTTACCAGACATAGGGCAATGATCTGCAGTACCAAAATATGCGCATTCGCCTGCAGATATTCCCATTCATCCTTGAGCTTGCCGACCTGTTCGATCAGATCGTCATAGCTTTGGGCCAGGATCAGATAATCACCAGCAATCGCAGGCACCTTGCGCCGCATGTTGTCAATTGCGGTTTGTGTATCATCGTCCAGAGATGTGAAGACGAGAAATTGATCGATGCTGAAGGCATCCGCTTTCGCGGCCATCTCGCGGGCCTCATCCATGTCATCACTCGACGTGCGGCCGAATAGAAAATGCAGGCCTTGAAGCGGGGCTACTTCGTTCGTGACCGCGATAAACAACGGTAAATCGGCATTGCTTGCGGTTGAGGCGGACAGAAACTCTACCTTTTCGCACAAAACAGCTGTATCCGGGTCGTAAGCGGGGTCACAGAACCTCAGCCGAAACCGCGCGGCATCACGGTCGAATGCAAGCGTGGCGGCATAAGCAACGTCGATCTGCCGGTCCAGCCGCGAACTGTCCGAGGTGTAAAGCCCGGCCAACACGGCGACCAGTGCACCGATCCCACCCAATACGACCCAGACCAGATCCGCCAGTTTCCACGCCCGATGCCCTGCAGGTTTGCGGAACAGAAATCCTGTGCCAAACAGGCCGATCATAAAGGCCAGTATCAGCAGAGGTAATTGGTTTTCAGCGATGAATGTCATACGCCGGAGTGTACGGTCTGCGCAGCATCTGACAACAGGGCTCACGCGCAGTTGTACCTTATGAAACGTCGCTACCTGACGTCAGGACCCCGAGCTTTGGCCGAACTTGCGAAACAGCTTCGTCCGGTCAAAGGCCTGCTCTAACTCGTCCGTGCGCTGCTTGACACTGTCCCAGAGACGTTCCTGCATTTCGGCAATGGCGCATTCCAATAGCACCATCAGCGAAGTCATGGAATCCCAGGCCGAAGGCACTGCGATCCTTACCGCAAAGGTGTGTTTGGCCAGCCGGTGGATGGGGGATCGCCATTGATCCGTCAGCAGGACAACCTCGGCCCCGCGTTCATGGCAAAGCTGTCCGATCAGCAAAGTGGTGTTCTCATAGCGCCGCACATCCAAGGCCACCAGCACGTCGCCTTCGCGCACTTCGAGCAGATCGTGAGTCCACGACGCTGCATCTGACAGCAGCTTCACATCAGGACGGATCATCTGCAGGTGGAGGTAGAGATATTGCGCCAGGGTCCCGGTTATGCGTCCGCCGGTGATGAAAACACGCCGTTTGGGATCGCAAAGCATACGGCAGAAACTGTCAAACTCATCCGGGTCGACCTCATCAATCGAACGCCGCTGGTTCTCAAGCGCTTGGCGGGAGTAGCGGTTGAGAATGTGTTCTTCAGGTAAGTCATTCTGCCAGACATCCCGTTTGGCGACGGGCCCCGAGATCATCTCTTTCACTTCGCTGCGTATCGCGGACTGAAACTGCGGATAGCCATCAAAGCCGGTTTTCTGAAGCATCCGCGCAACCGTGGCGGTCGAAACCGAGGCGATACTGGCCAGCTCGGTAATGCTGCCAAGCCCTGCCATGGGGTAATCATCCAGCAGCACGTTGACCAACTGCCGCTCGGTCGGTGTCATCATTTCGCGATGCGCAAGGAGCCTTTCTGTCACTCGCACGGAATACTCCTTTCCCTTTCTACCCATGTTTATGTGGAAAATTTGACAATGCAATCTGACTTGGGGAATTTTATACAGGAAATTTATTGACAGGTTAAGAACCTCTGTGGAATTTTTTCCAAATGGAATCACGTAGCGCCACTCTCACCTCTGCTCAGCCTGATTTCGGTCCCGTCGTTCACATCGACGACGCGCCGGAAGAGCCTTCGGTTGTGGTGGTGTGCGAACACGCCTCACATCGTATCCCGGACGGACTGGGGGACATGGGACTAAGTGCCGAGGCCCTGCGCAGCCATATCGCGTGGGACCCGGGCGCGCTGCCGGTTGCAAAGGCACTGGCCCAGCAGTTGAACGGCGTGCTGGTGCATGGCGGGGTGTCGAGGCTGGTTTATGACTGCAACCGCCCTCCCGAAGCCCCCGATGCTATGCCGGAATGCAGTGAAGACACACCGATCCCGGCGAACCTTGAACTGAGCGCCAATGCGCGTCAGCAGCGGATCGAAGGCGTATATGTGCCGTTTTGCCAAGGGCTGGAGGATGTTCTGATCCGTCATCACCGCACGCTAAAACTCATGGTGACGGTTCATAGTTTCACGCCGATATACCGCGGAACACCGCGCGATGTTGAGCTTGGTTTGCTGCATGGCCAGGACGCCCGCTTTGCCAAGGCGATGTTGGCCAGCGCCGCGCACGAGCTGCCCCTGGTTACTCGATTGAACGAACCCTATTCGGCGGCAGACGGGGTGGCGCACACTTTGGATCTTCACGCAGCGCCCAACGGATTGTTAAACGTCATGATCGAGATCCGGAATGATCTGATTCAGACAGCCGAGCAGCAGCGGGTCATGGCCGATTGTCTGGCCCCGTGGATCAATCGTACCATTGCTCCGTTCTGTAGCGGGGTGGGCGAATGATCAAGGCAATGTCAGCATATGTGCGTGTAGTCGATGCGGTGAACTACCGGATCGGGCGGGTCATGATGTGGGGCCTGTTCGTGATGATGGGCATCCTGCTGTGGTCCTCGATCTCGAAGACCTTCTTTCTGCCTTCGCTCTGGACGCTAGAAATGGCGCAGTTTGCGATGGTGACCTATTACATCATGGGGGGGCCGTATTCGATCCAACTGGGTTCGAACGTGCGAATGGATCTGTTTTATCATAATTGGAGCCATCGCCGGAAAGCCTGGTTCGATGCCTTCACGGTACTGCTGCTGATCCTTTATCTGGGTGTACTGTTCTACGGTGGGCTTGGATCCACGGCGTACAGCCTGGGCTATTGGGGTGATGAGCCTGTCGCCTATTTCACAGGCCTTCTGACCGCCAGCGAAGAGGTCGGACGGCTAGAACGATCCTCCACCGCGTGGCGGCCATACATCTGGCCGGTCAAGGCGATCATGGTCTTCGGCTTCTTCCTGATGCTGCTGCAGGCGATATCAGAATTTTTCAAAGACATTGCGCGGATCAACGGGCAAGAGATCGGGGCAGCGCGGGCATGAGCCAGGAATTTATCGCAATCTTCATGTTCGCTTCGATGATGCTGATGCTGTTCACCGGGCAGCGCGTCTTTGGTGCAATTGGTGCCGTCGCAGCTATTGCGGCACTGGCGCTCTGGGGGACAGGCGGGCAGGATATTCCGTTTTCGGCGGCGATGAAGCTGATGAAATGGTACCCGCTGCTGACCCTGCCGATGTTCATCTTCATGGGCTATGTCCTGAGCGAAAGTCGTCTGGCCGATGACCTCTATCGCATGTTCCACGTCTGGATGGGGCCGGTGAACGGTGGGCTTGCCATCGGCACCATCGGCCTGATGGTGCTGGTCTCGGCGATGAACGGGCTCAGCGTGGCAGGTATGGCCATCGGGGCGACGATTGCGCTGCCTGAACTGCTGCGGCGCGGATACGACAAGACCATGGTGACGGGGGTCATTCAGGCCGGGTCGAGCTTGGGCATTCTTGTGCCGCCCTCGGTAGTTCTGGTGCTTTATGCCATGATCGCGCGGCAACCCGTCGGTCAACTTTGGCTGGCAGGCATTGTGCCGGGGCTGCTGATGGCGTCTTTGTTCATCCTCTACATCTGGATTCGTTGCCGGCTTCAACCGCATCTGGGACCAGCGATGGAAGACGCGCACGAGGTCCCGAGGTCCGAGAAACTCCGTCTGCTCTGGGCCGGGGCACTGCCATTGATGATTTTCGCTGCGATGATGCTGCCGTTCGTGAACGGTTGGACCTCATTGGTAGAAAGTTCGGCCATCGGAGCGTTGGCGGCGCTTGTGGCGTCAGTCCTCAAACGTCGGATGACGTGGAAGATTTTCGAGGACTGTACCAAGCAAACATTGGCTATCTCGTGCATGTTCATGTGGATCATCCTTGCGGCGCTGGGCTTCGGCGCGGTGTTTGACGGGCTGGGCGCGGTCAAGGCCATCGAGAACCTGTTCACCGAGCAGTTGGGGCTGTCACCGTGGCTGATCCTGATCCTGATGCAGCTCAGCTTTATCATCATGGGCACGTTCCTGGACGACACCGCAATGCTCGTCATCGTGGCGCCACTCTATGTGCCGCTCGTGGGGGCGCTTGGTTTCGATCTGATCTGGTACGGTGTACTTTACACCATCACCACCCAGATCGCGTACATGACGCCGCCCTTCGGCTATAACCTGTTCCTGATGCGCGCAATGGCTCCGCCAGAAATCAGCCTGCGCGACATCTACCGCTCAATCGTGCCCTTTGTCGGGGTGATGATCCTGGCGCTCGCAATAATCATGATATTCCCCGAGATCGCCTTGTGGCTGCCCGGGTATGTTTACGGAAATTAACCAGAAGGCCCGACACACGGGTACCCAAACTTAAACGGAGAGGAAATTGACATGACGACAAGACGTAAGTTTCTGAAAACTGCGGGGGTAGGGGTTGCGGCGGCACCTTTGGCAACGCCTGCACTGGCGCAAAGCACGATTACATGGCGGATGCAGACATATGCCGGTCCTGCACTGGCCGAGCATGTGATCGACCCGGCTATCAAGATGTTCAACCAGATCGCTGGTGACCGTATGCAGATCGAGCTGTTCTACGCCGATCAACTGGTCCCGACCGGAGAGCTGTTCCGCGCTATGCAGAAGGGAACCATCGACGCGGTTCAATCGGATGATGACTCGATGGCTTCGCCCACCGAAGTCACTGTTTTCGGCGGCTACTTCCCGTTCGCTTCGCGCTATTCGCTGGACGTACCGGTGCTGTTCAACCAGTGGGGCTTGAACGAAATCTGGGACGAAGAGTATTCGAAGGTTGGCGTTAAACACATCAGCGCCGGCGCGTGGGACCCGTGTCACTTTGCGACCAAGGATCCGATCAATTCGCTGGAGGATATGAAGGGCAAACGCATCTTCACCTTCCCGACAGCAGGCCGGTTCCTCAGCCAGTTTGGCGTTGTTCCCGTCACGCTGCCGTGGGAAGACATCGAAGTTGCAGTTCAAACCGGCGAGTTGGACGGTATTGCCTGGTCGGGCATCACCGAAGACTACACCGTGGGTTGGGCGGATGTGACTAACTACTTCCTAACCAACAACATTTCGGGGGCCTGGGCCGGCCACTTCTTTGCCAATATGGATCGCTGGAACGAGCTGCCGGAAGATCTGCAAACTCTGTTCAAGGTCTGCTGTGACCAGTCGCACTACTACCGCCAGTGGTGGTATTGGGGCGGCGAGGCCAACCTGCGGGTTAACGGTACCAAGATGCAATTGACGACCATCCCGGATGAAGAGTGGGCGACGGTTGAAGAAGCTGCTGTTAAGTTCTGGGACGAAATTGCTGCGGAATCCGAGACCAAGGCAAAGGTCGTGGATATCTTCAAGCGCTACAACGCTGAAATGCTCAAGGCCGGGCGGCCCTATCGTTACGGATAAAACACTGGACCGGCCCGTTCTTTCGCGGGCCGGTCGTTACAGGGACAAAGAATTTTCGTCGAAAATTCTCGCATATCACAGAGGTATTGCATGCTGACATTCGAGCATCTTAAGGCGCAGATTTCTGCCGGGGAAATCGACACCGTATTGGTTTGTCTGGTTGACATGCAGGGCCGTTTGATGGGGAAGCGGTTTCATGCGGGTCATTTTGTTGCGGGGGCGTGGGAAGAGACGC